>JAFDYF010000009.1 GCA_018267575.1 Bacteroidota bacterium | reverse complement strand
TGCAAAATATAATACGCTGAAAGAAATAAAGCGCTTGGAAAAGGACTAAGGAAGATGTGGAAGATAAAATGCTTATTAAAGTGATGCTGCACCGCTCCTTGTCAACGAAGTGGAGAAGGAGGATGAAAGAAAAGTTTACATGGAGTTCGAACTAAAGAAATCAGGTATCATAAATCGAAAATTATGTTGAAAAATTATTATAAAACCGCTTGGAGAAACCTGATAAAGAACAGGGCTTATTCTATTATCAATATCGTGGGATTGAGTATCGGTCTTGCGGTATGTATGCTCATTACCTTGTTTGTGAAAGATGAGTTTAGCTTTGACCAATTTCAACAACATAAAAGGGATATTTATCGATTGGTGGTGGATGAAACAGCGCCCCAAGGAGAAAAATATAAATACGGCATTACAGGAATGGTTGCGGGAGATGCTTTTAAAAAACAGATACCCGAACTGCAGAGCATGGCCCGTATTAGCGGAAAGACATTCAACATCAAACATAAGAACGAAATATTTGTACAGGAAGGGGATTATACCGACAGTAGTTTTTTTCAACTCTTCACTGCGGATTTTGTGGAAGGGAATGCCGATAAGGCGCTTGCTGATCCTTCTTCGATCGTGATATCGGAAGAAGTGGCTAAACGTTTTTTCGGGGATAAAAAAGCACTCGGGCAGACACTGGCTATTGAGCGCAATAATGTTTTTAAGGATTATACCATCACAGGGGTCACCAAAAATTCACCGCTCAATTCCAGCATTCAAATAAACCTGTTGATGCCTTTTGATTATCAAAACAACCGTGATAATAATTGGATCAATTTTTATTTGAACACTTTTTTCCTAATAAAAAAGGGGGCGAATATCGCAAACATCGAAAAGCAATTTGCCTCCATCTTTAATTCACAGGCCAAAAAGGAATTGGAACAAGCCAAGAAAGATTGGAATTATAACAGTAGGTTGGTTTTTGGTTTGCAGCCTTTTTTGAAAATGCATTTAAGCAAGGATTATAAGGCAAGAAATGGGATTAAGGATTCGGGGAATGCTTTATTGTCCTACGTATTATCAGGCTTGGCGCTTTTTATACTCATTGTGGCTTGTATCAATTTCGTGAACATCTCCATTTCTAATTCATTAAGGCGTACCAAAGAGATTGGGGTAAGAAAAGTGTTGGGCAGTCAACGAAGTCAACTCATTTGGCAGTTTATGAGCGAATCGGTATTGCTGAACATGGGCGCTTTTCTGATGGCCTTGATATTGACCAACCTCGCCCTTCCCATATTCAATAGCCTGACCTCAAAATATTTATCCTTTTCCTATTTATTCGATTGGAAATTGATGGCCATTTACCTTAGCATTTTTTTGTTGACCAGTTTCCTTGCAGGGTTTTATCCTTCCTTGGTGCTCTCCCGTTTTCGCCCGGTGGAAACTTTGTATGGTAGGTTCCATCTGGTAGGTAAGAACCTTTTATTGAAATCCTTGATTGTGTTTCAATTTGGGCTTGCTACTTTTTTTATCATACTGGCAATGGTGCAATACCGTCAGGTAAACCTGTTTACCAGTAAAGATCTAGGCTATGACGACAAAAACATGATCGTCATAAATAGCGGCAGCTCCGATGTTTCCAAAGGAAAGCTTTTCATGCAGGAGTTGAAGAAGAATAAAGATATCATCTCCATGGCACCCCGAAATGGGGAACCCTGGATTACGGTAGTGAACATTGATGGGGACAAGCAAATGGGGCCGGACATGAATGTGGTTGATGAAAATTATATTGGCACGTTGGGGCTAGTATTAAAAGAGGGGAGGGGCTTCTCTTCCCAATATCCTGCTGACAGTACTTTGTCGGTGATGGTGAATGAAGCTTTTGTAAAAGAAGCAGGTTGGAAAAACCCGATGGGCCAAAACGTTAAAGTAATGAACCGAGACGTTTATAAAGTGGTCGGTGTTATCAAAGATTATCATTTTGCATCCTTGTACGAAAAAGTGCGCCCACAGGTATTTACCATAAATAATTCCTATGGTAGTTATGCCAGTTTCTATATCAAAACAGATGGCAAAAATATTCCCCAAACATTGAGTGATATCAAAACGACTTTTCAGCAGGTTTTTCCCACCAAGCCCTATGCGTATGATTTTCTAACGGATATCAATAACCGACAATATGCAAATGAATTTCAAATGAAGCAAATCATTTTTTGGTCGGCTTTTATCATAATATCCATTTCTTGTATGGGACTTTTTGGGCTCACCATTCTTACCACGGAAAAAAGGCGCAAAGAAATTGGGGTTCGGAAAGTGATGGGGGCAAGTATCCAGTCCATTGTAAAAACACTATCGCTGGGTTTTGTGAAACTAGTATTGCTGTCGTTTGCGATTGTGGCACCGATTGCCTATTATGCTTGTAATAAAATGTTGGAAAATTATCCTTACCGTATCAAGATTGGGGCTGATCTGTTTTTGTTTTCCTTGTGTGGATTGTTGTTTATTACCATTGCCACCATCAGTTTCCAAGCCATCAAGGCTGCAGTGGCCAATCCGGTGAAGAGTTTGAGGACGGAATGAATTTACCTTCTTTCCCTATTTTCCGTTTACCATTGGTCTCACTTTTTCGCCAATCAGTTGAATTGATTTTAAAAGTTTTTCCTGGGGCAATGCTGCATTGTCCATTTGAAAGCTGAACCTGCTGATGCCGCCAAGTGCTTCGCTATGCCGGATTATTTTTTCGGCTACTTCTTCTGGGCTGCCTACAAGCAAAGCACCCAAAGGGCCATTCTGGGCATCGAAGCGGTTACGGGTTACCGGTGGCCAACCACGCTCTCTCCCGATTCTTGTAAAAGTTTCCGCATACCCGAGATAATAATCATCGATGGCTTTTGAGGTCGTATCACTTACATAACCTAATGAATGTAGGCCCACTTTTAATTGTTCAGGCTTGTGCCCAGCTTCTTTGCCAGCAGCTCTATAAAGATCGATCAGTGGTCGAAACCGATGAGTTTCGCCTCCAATAATTGCAACCATCAATGGCAAACCCAATATACCCGCCCTGATAAAAGACTCCGGTGTTCCGCCTACCCCCAGCCAGATGGGGATCGGATCCTGCAAAGGTCTTGGATAGATGGCTTGCTGGTTCAGTGCAGGACGGAACTTACCCGACCAATTCACAATTTCGTTTTCACGGATCTGTAGGAGTAGGTCCAGTTTTTCAGCAAAGAGTGCATCATAGTCCTTCAACTGCAAACCAAAAAGCGGGAAGGATTCGGTGAATGAGCCGCGCCCAACAACCATTTCGGCACGGCCATTTGAAATAAGATCAAGCGTGGCAAAATTTTGGAATACCCTTACTGGGTCAGCCGCGCTCAATACGGTAACGGCACTGGTTAACCGAATTTTTTTGGTTCTGGATGCGGCCGCTGCCAGAATCACAGCCGGCGCAGAATCTAAAAATTCTTTTCTATGATGCTCTCCAATACCAAATACATCAAGGGAAGCTCGATCGGCGATTTCAATCCTTTCCAATAATTCCGCAATGGCAATCTGGCTGGCTGCGGCACGGTCCTTATCATTGCTTATCATGGCCGAAGCAAAACTGTCAATCCCTATTTCCATAATTCCTATGATTAAAATTTTATAAAGACTTTTTTGATTGGGAATACCATATGGCCCGAATCGTTGGTTACATCACGTACACAAATATCTTAGAGCTTGTTTCAGAAAAATGGATAACTGTTTCGGGGCAAAAGAGCCCCAATCGTCTGAAACTGGCTATAGATAGACAATCCAAAGGGGGAAGCTTTGTTTCTATTTCCAGACCAGCAACAAATGATTTCAAATAGGCATTAAATATAAATGCAAAAGCAACCAATCCAGTAAGTATTCATCTGACCAAAATTATTGTGTTTGGGCTCATAGGTTAATTTTGATCATAAAGATAAGTCTGATTATTATATGGTATAAGCGATTGTATTTATGTCTTGCTTTTGGTATGATTGGTAGGCTTATTTTTACTATTCGGCCCAAAGAATCAAAGATGCCAATGATTTACAGAACCATCGAGTTTTGGTAAACATATTTTCCCTAATTTACCAGCAAAACCAAAAAGGATGGCGGGCTCACTATTCAGGAAAAAATCTTTATCGAAAATTATAGCCGATGCAGAAGCCGGATTGGGCGATGCGCATGAACATGGCATGAAAAAAGTATTGGGTGTTAGGGACCTTACTTTTATGGGCGTGGCCGCCGTCATTGGCGCGGGTATTTTTTCTACCATTGGGACCGCGGCGTATCATGGTGGTCCGGGAGTTATTTTTCTGTTTATGATCACAGCCGTTACCTGTGGTTTCACGGCACTTTGCTATGCTGAGTTTGCGAGTCGTGTGCCTGTTTCTGGAAGTGCATATACCTATTCCTACGTCACTTTTGGTGAGATGATTGCTTGGATCATTGGCTGGGCATTGATTCTGGAATATGCGATTGGTAATGTGGTGGTGGCCATTTCCTGGAGTGCTTATTTCAATAATATCCTAAAAGCGGTGGGCATTCATTTGCCTGATTGGCTTACCATTGGGCATCAAACTGCTGTGATGGCCTATGATGAAGCACTGAAAGCGGGCCAATCTGTTACGGGTTCTATTTATAGTCGGGCCCCTGAAATTTTAGGTTTCAAACTGATCATCAACCTTCCTGCATTTATTATAGTAGGATTGATTACAATACTTGCCTATATCGGGATCAACGAAAGTCGTAAGAGTGCCAATTTCATGGTGGGACTGAAAATTGTGGTGCTAGCTTTTATTGCCGTGATTGGTTTCTGGCTGATATTCTCTAACGGCACCACGGGGAATTGGTCTCCTTTCTTGCCGGAAGGAATGGGCGGGGTATTGCAGAGCGTATCGTCGGTATTCTTTGCCTATATTGGGTTTGATGCCATCTCCACTACGGCCGAGGAATGCAAGGATGCACAAAGGGATCTTCCCAAGGGGATGATCTATTCGCTGGTAATTTGCACCGTCATTTATATTATCACAGCATTGGTGATCACCGGTCTGGTGAACTATAAAGAATTTAAAGGGGTTGCCGATCCATTGGCCTATGTGTTCGATAAGATCAATATGCACAAAATCGGTTTTATTATTTCCATTAGTGCAGTGATTGCATCTACCAGTGTGCTGTTGGTATTCCAGATTGGCCAACCGCGAATTTGGATGAGCATGAGCCGGGATGGGTTATTGCCAAAACGCTTTAGCAAATTGAGCCCCCGTTTTCAAACACCTGCATTTGCTACCTTGATGACTGGTTTTCTGGTAGGCATACCCGTTCTGTTTGTGGATGATAAGCTGATGACGGATTTGACGAGCATTGGTACACTCTTTGCCTTTGTATTGGTTTGTGGTGGGGTACTGATTTTACCACGCATACAGAAAGAAGCGGGTAAATTTCAGATACCCTATATCAATGGCAAATACATTACCGCATTAATCGTTGCTTTTTTTATTTACCTTTTTCGAAGCCGCATTGCAGATTCGCTTAGTAATATGGGATCGGAAAAATATCAGGAAATATTGTTCTTGGTTTTTGTGGTCATTGCTATTTTGCTGGCCATATTTAGTTTCCTCAGAAATTACTCCCTCATTCCTGTGTTGGGTGTGCTTTGCTGTTTGTATTTGATGATTGAGATTCCTGCTAAAAGCTGGATGGTTTTCTTTGGATGGATGGCGCTGGGGCTCACAATTTATTTTTTGTATGGGTATAGAAAGAGCAAGTTGGCTGCTTAAAGACAAAAGGTTTTAGTCATTCACAAAATATCTCTCGTTATTTTTGCATCATGAAATTTCAGATTGGTGATAAAGTGACGGTGCTCCATTCGAATGAAGACGGGGAAGTAGTGGATATTATCAATGATAAAATGGTAATGGTGAATGTACGTGGGGTTTTGTTTCCCGCTTATATTGACCAGTTGGATTTTCCCTATTTCAAAATGTTTACGGAGAAGAAGAAAATACCCATCCCCAAACAAAAAAAATATGTGGAGAACCTCCCCAAAGAAAAAGGAGTTTCCAACGCCAAGACGCCAGATGGAATCTGGCTTTCTTTTCTTCCGATTATCGGTTCGGATGAATTTGGGGACGATGTGGTAGAAAGCCTCAAAATTCATTTGATCAATAATTCCACCGTAGGTTATCGATTTCATTATCAAGTAACCTATTCCCGGCAGGAAGGTTTTGAACTGGATAATGAAGTCTTTTCCTTTAAGGATTTTTATCTGCATGATATCCCCTTTGAAAATTTAAACGACAATCCCATTTTTGATTTTGAATTTGCGTTGATAGCCCCTGATAAAAAGAAAGCTGATTATTTTGAAACATCACTCAAGCTAAAGGCCAAACAGGTTTTTACCAAGATAGAAGAGATTAGAAAGAAAGGGGATTCCAGTTTTTCCTATAAACTTTTTGATGAGTTTCCTGATAAAGTGGAGAAGGATACTTTGGACATCAAATCAAAGCTATCGCCTCATTTTAAAATATACGAAGCTTCTAAATCACGGCAAAACCTACCACCTGCTAGATCTGTAGTGGATTTGCATATCGAAAAATTAACCGATGACCCCAGCCAGATGAGCAATTTCGAGATGCTCACTTTGCAACTTAAAGAATTTGAAAAATATTATGATCTTGCTGTGGCGCATCATCTTCCCTCCATTATTTTTATCCATGGGGTTGGCTCGGGAAAGCTAAGGGATGAATTGCATGAGTTGTTGCGTATGAAAAATGAAGTGAAGACTTTCGTGAATCAATATCATCCTTTGTATGGGTATGGAGCCACGGAAGTGTACTTGAAAAAGGCTTAAGTTTTGAAATTTGAGTTGAGGTGTAGGGTTTAGGGTATATGGCATAGCCCACTAATCCTTGGCCTTATCTTCTTCCTTATACCTTATGCCTTCTACCCTCAACCTTCCCCTCCTCCTTATTTTCGCTACCTTCGCACCAACTACCAACCGAGCTATCGTGGCGCCAAAAGCGTCAAGGAAAGTCCGGACAGCAAAGGGCAATGCACCGGTTAACGGCCGGGTCTCGCTTTATGCGAGAACAGATAGTGCCACAGAAAATTACTTTCCCGCTTTGGCGGGATAAAGGTGAAAACGTGAGGTAAGAGCTCACGGCGGTTATTGGTAACAATAGCTGGGGGTAAACCTTGCATGCTGTAATGCTACATAGGCAAGCGTTTGAAGGCGGCCCGCCTGAGCTTGCGGGTAGGCAGCAACATCGTTGCAGTAATGCAGCGGGCAGATAAATGATAGTTTAGAAACAGAATCCGGCTTATGAGTTGGTAGTTATTTTTTGAGCCACTGATGCACTGATAGAAAACATCTTCATAATAAATCAGTGAATCAGTGGCAATTTTTTTTTTGCCACTGATTCACTGATTGGTTTCTTCTCAATGTAAATCATACAATCAGTGGCAGTTTTCTCTTGCCACCAATACCGTGATTACCCTTAAAAAGAATTGCTATTTAGTTTGAAAGCTAATTTTCATCTTACCCATAAGATCGGTCTCGATCATTTTTTGTGCGAGTAAGATCATGTTCTTGAAAGATTTGGCCTTTGAAATGCCATGACCGATGATAACTGGTTTTGCTACACCCAGTACTGGTGTGCCCCCGTAGTTTTCGAAATTGAAGCGGTCGAAATATTCGTGATGGATATTTTTGTCCTGTGTGACGGAGAATAATGATTCGGCAAATTTTAAAATGATATTTCCGGTAAAACCTTCGCAAACCATTACATCGGCTTTGTCGAGTAAAAGGTCGCGGCCTTCAATATTTCCGATAAAATTGATTTCTTTATTTTCTTTGAGTAGGGGATAGCTTGCCTGCGCCAACAAATTACCTTTTCCTTCTTCCTCGCCAATATTGATGAGTCCAACTCTTGGGGAATCGATACCAAGAATGTGTTGGGCATACAAAGAACCCAATATAGCAAACTGATCTAGGTTCTCGGGTTTGCAATCGGCATTCAGACCTACATCCAATAATAGCCCTGTTTTCCCATTTTCCTTTGGTATAATGGTGCCAATGGTGGGTCGTTGAACACCCTCGATCGCTTTGATACTGAACAATGCGCCAACCATCATGGCTCCTGTATTGCCCGCACTGATAAAAGCATCGGTGTTACCAGTTGCCAATAAATGAAAACCAACGGAGATGGATGATTGCTGTTTTTCTTTGAGCGCCTTGGTGGGATGTTCGTTCATGCCGATTACCTGTGGGGCATGAACTACTTTAATGTGTTCGGTGATTTGAAACTCTTTAAGCAGTTCATGCAGAACAGGCTCATCACCGAATAAAAATAAAGATGCCGGGGATTTACTCTCGGTCAGATATAATTGAACGCCTTTCACGGCTTCCCGTGGTGCAAAATCACCACCCATTATATCTAAGCCAATGTTCATCTACGGCAGCTTTGAAATAATTTTAAACATCAAAGCTCGGGCAAATATTGCATTCGCCAGAGCCATTGACTATTAACCTTTCGATAATTAATTAACAGGAGAATGTTCAACAACCACTTTCCCTTTGTAAATCAATTTGCCCTCGCTCACATGCGCACGGTGGCGTACATGCATCTCACCTGTGGTGCTGTCTTTGCTCAGGGTTACTTTTTCTGCTTTATAATGTGTCCGTCTTTTGGCGCTGCGCTGTTGCGAGTGGCGCCTTTTGGGATTTGGCATAACGCGTCTATTTTATTTATCTAAATCTTTAAATTTTTCTAGACCCTTCCACAAGGGATTTTTTTGTTTGTTGGCTGATATATCCAATTTCTCCAGCATGTCCAGCACTTCTTTATTACAATAGGGTCCTCCTATTTCCTTACACATCCGCTGGGTGGGGATACTTAGATTAATGAATTCATAAATCCAGTCTGAAATGTGCAGGTGGCTTTCTCCCTTCGAAATATAATATACATCGGGGTCTTCCTCCTGTTGGTTCATCAGTTCCGGCTCTTCTACCAATTTCACCAATACTTTGAACTCATCCCAAAGTTCTATGGGCAGCATATTGCCGCAGCGGTCGCAATTGATTTCCACCTTCCCATCTACTTCAAAAGAAAGTAGCATAAAACCTGTTTTTTTATCCAAAACCAGTTTTACATTGGCCTCGCAATTGCGAAAATCCTGCTGCTGATATGCTTCAAAGAACTTATCGTTGATCGTATAGTTAAACTCATGAACCCCGGGCTTTAGCCCCACGAACGGTATTTCAAATTCCCTTCTGCCCATGAGCGGTTTTTAAAGAGTTTGCAAAGGTAAGGAAAAAAATATGATTTGGTATCTACGATTCGGGATTTCTGGGCAGTTATAAACATGCTATAAAACCCAGTTCTCAATTATCCCTAGTCAAGACAAAACCCATTGATAACCAAATGATTTGAATCAAAGATGGCCTGTCCTATTAGCTAATTTAAGATCCTGACCCCTATTCATGAATATTATAAAGGTCTTATCCAGATATTGCGGTAACTGATTGGCTCGCTTTTATCGCCGTGTGCCTGCAATTTGATGGGGCAAGGACCATGTTGCTTGTAAAAAGGTTGGCCGATATATCTAGTTTGGCCTTTTAATTCAAAATGGTTTTCTACCAATACCCCGTTGTAGAATGCAGTTACATAGGCCGGTGTTTTTAGTGTGCCGTCATCGTTAAAGCGGGGAGCAGTCCAGATAATATCATAGCTCTGCCATTCGCCCGGTTTTCTGCAGGCATTCGCCAAAGGTACGGCCTGCTTATAAACACTACCAACCTGGCCATTCGTATAGGTTGAATTATTATAATTGTCCAATACCTGAAGCTCATATCCAGCATCACCGGGACCAGTAGAAGCAAGGAACACGCCGCTATTGCCACGGGCCTGACCTTCCCCAGTGATGTTTGCAGGTATGCGCCATTCTATATGTAACTGATAGTCCATGAAGGATTGTTTGGTCTCGATATTTCCTGCTTTTTTGTTTACGGTAATAATATTGTGGGCTACATTCCAATCGGCCGGTTTTGTACTATCATTGACGGACCTCCATTTATCCAGATTTTTACCATCGAACAAGAGAATCGCATCAGACGGTGCATCGCCGCATGCTTTGCCGGGGGTTACCACTGGCGGTACGGGGCTATATACCTCAGTGAGCTTAGGGTCGCCCTGCTGGGCCTGCGCCAAGCTAACGGATAACATAAATGAGAATACTGAAAGAGTCAACAATTTTTTTGTGGAGCATCCGGCAAGCCGTTTCATGTTCTTAGATATTAAAGTGAAAAAATGAGAGGGTAATTTAGTCAAAAAATGAAATAAACGACGTGCCCGGTTTTATTTTATGATATTTCTAATGTTATGTGAAGGGTAAACTGTCGCCAATATCCTGCAGGTTTTGGTTGAAATACAAAATAAAATGGGTTATTGAAAACCTATGAGGTTTGGGCAACTTATATTTAATTTATCACGCTTAAACCAAGTGAAGCTAGAAGAGTTAAGAGGCTTTTAAAAATAAAGCAAACAAGCACTCCTTTCTACCGTGCTTGTTTTTTCTAATACTTTTTCGTTTTTCAAATCTCCCCCTGTCCGTTATCACTTATCCACCAATACTAAATAAACTGTTGCTGGATTTAAAATTTAAACCAAGAGTGTGGGTTTCGAGATGTGCGTATTAAGTTTCTGGTCAGATTTTGGGCTCAGTACTTATTCGTATGTCTCGGTTTTTGATTGTGATGTTTTGGAAGCATACTGCCAAAACCCATAGCAGGTAAGCAATACCGCTAACAACAATCCTACATAGTATAGGAAAAATTCGTTGGGGTCATTTACGGTTGCCACTTTGAAATAGTTTAATGAATAGATCATCGCCACACTGCCATAAGCGAATAAGAATGCGGCATAAATAAAGGCAATACCATGCTCATAAGGGGAGTGTTCTATTTCTTTAAAATATCCTGCCAATCCTACCAGACTAAAAGCTAGCACCAGCAAAGCACCGACACCATCAATAATGACACCCGAGAACTGATTGATGCCATTCAATGTAGCAATCAACAATTCGAAGGTGGCAAAAGCGAAAAGCGAGTACAAGATGATTTTCTTTTGGTCGCCATTGGCACATAACAGATAAATAGCCAGCACAAAATGGATGCCTATCAGATTACGGACAAACATGAGGTTGGTCTGTACATCCCAGTCATCAGCATTGCCCAGCCAGTTGTATTGATTAAGAAGGGCCGTAGCCAACCAATAAAGACCTATCAGCAAATATATTTTCTGATATTGAAGTTTTTTTAAGAGAAGCAATATGAATGGGACAAAACAAAAAACGATCGCGATATTCGATACAATGGCATTTAATAAAGGGTAAAATCCAGTTTTCACGTATAAGGGTTTAGTCGAGATATAAAACGGATAAAAATATTATTCTATTATCAGTAAAACTACTTGGTTTTGTACTTAAATTACGTGTAATCGGGATTTCGTTTTTTGCGGAAGTGAAATCATTATCAGGGATTTGTTCATGGCGGTTTTTGGGTATATAGTATTTTTACTGTTGCTTCATATACAGGAAAAGGAAAAGGAATAGGTATAAACCATGATATTTCAGCCATATCATCGACTCATTACCTGAAAATTTGCTCCAGCGATTCAGGATTATGGCTAAATTGGCCACGAAAACAAACAAATTGATATCACAGGAAACCATAGCGCAGATACTTAGCCGGATCGATATCATCGATATCGTGGGCGGCTTTGTAAAGCTTAAGAAAAGGGGGGCCAACTATCTTGGGCTTTGCCCTTTCCATAATGAAAAGAGCCCTTCCTTCACGGTTTCGCCCGTAAAAGAAATATACAAATGTTTTGGATGCGGTCGTAGCGGCAATACCATCAGTTTTTTGATGGAGCACGAAAAATACTCCTATGTGGAGACCCTTCGTTGGCTGGCCAATCGTTATCATATTGAGATTGAGGAAACCGAGGCCAGCCCCGAGGCAAAACTTCAACAACAGGTAGCCGAAAGCCTTTTTATCATCAATAATTTCGCGCAACAATATTTCAGTGATGTTTTGTTCAATCAGGAAGAAGGGCAGAATATTGGGCTGAGCTATTTGAAAGAAAGGGGTTTTAGGGAAGATATTATCAAGAAATTCCAGTTGGGCTATTGTTTGGAGCAAAGGGATGCTTTTGCAAAAGCGGCCTTAGCTAAACAATACAATGCAGATTACCTGCAAAAAACAGGTTTGGTGGTGATGCGGGATGAGCGCCTGCTTGACAATTACCGTGGCCGAGTAATTTTTCCTGTGCAAAACCAAACGGGAAAGATCATTGGTTTTGGCGCCCGCATTATCCGGAGCAACGATAAGGCACCGAAATATATCAATACACCAGAGAATGAGATTTATGTAAAAAGCAAAATCTTATATGGTTCTTATTTTGCCAGACAGGCCATTGACAAAAAGGATGAATGCCTGTTAGTGGAAGGTTATACGGACGTGGTATCCCTGCATCAAGCGGGCATTGAAAATGTGGTGGCCAGTGGCGGCACTTCCTTGACCCAAGATCAGTTGAGGCTGATAAAAAAATATACCAATAATCTCACTATTATCTACGATGGTGATTCTGCCGGTGTAAAAGCAGCTTTGCGTGGTTTGGATATGGCTTTGGAGGAAGGGCTGAATGTAAAATTGGTACTGATCCCCGGTAAGGAAGACCCCGACAGTTATGTAAATAAAATTGGCGCCGCTGCTTTTCAGGAATTTATTGCTGCGAATAAAAAAGATTTTATCCTCTTCCAGTTGGAGGTGTCATTAAAAGAAGCGGGGACCGATAGTACCAAAAAGGCTACGGTGGTGAACCAGGTGGCAGAAACGATTGCCAAAATGAACAAGGTGGAGGACTTCACCAAGCAGCAGGATTATATACAGCAATGCTCGCAGATATTGGGTATTGAGGAAGCGGGGCTGCACACTTTGGTCAATAAATTCATTCGGGAAAAAATTTCCAAGAATGAACAGAAAGCCGCCCAAAAGCCGGAAGAGAAAAAGCCGCAGGCGGCAGGACGTACAGCCGAAACTGCCGATCTAAGTGACGAGGCTTTCAATATACTTTTTCAAGATGAACTGCAGGAGCGTGCCATCGTGCGGGTGCTGCTAACCTTTGGTGCCAAGGCCTGGGATGAACAAAAGACCATTGCCGATTATATTTTTGAAGATGAGATGGACGAGGACATGTTCAAAAATAAAAAAGTGGCAGAGGTCCTAAAAATATATAAGGATAAATATCTTTCGGGCCAGCAGTTGTCGGTGACGGATTTTGCTTATTCGAGCGATAACGATATCGTAAAATTGGTGATCGAGGCCACCAATCATCCTTATGAGTTGAGTGTGCGCTGGAATGATGAGGATCGTGCCCATACGGTGAACAAGCATATTTGGAAGCTGAGCTATGAAGATTTTAAAAAAGAAGTGTTGTCGCCCGATGAAGCGAGTGGCTCCATTTACTCCCGACAAACCGATGATAATTATAGAGCCGATGTGGATGATGTGATTACCTACCTAAAACTAAAAAAAATCAAAAGGCTCATCCTGTTGAATGAGGAAGATATTAAAAACCCAACCGCTTCTATGGATGAGATCAAACATTATCAGGAAGTACATATGCACCTGAAAAAAATGCAGATAGAACTTGGCCGGAAAAAGGGAATGGCATTTTATCCTTTCTAATAACAGCATATCATAAATGCATTAATTGGGATAATGTTTTCCAAAGTGTCAATAAGCTTGTAAGGATGACCAAGGATCCAATGGCGATAAAGGTCGGTTTCAATGGTATCTTACCAACAAGTCTAGCGGCGATCGGCGCAGCAATCATTCCCCCGGCAATCAATCCCAATACATCAAAAATAGGTATGTGACGAAGTAAAATAAAAAAGGTAATCGCACTCGCAAACACCACAAAAAATTCGGCGAGGCATACCGAGCCGATCACATACCGAGGGCTTCTTCTTTTCGAAATCAAAGTGCTGGTCACCAAAGTGCCCCAGCCTCCGCCTGCAAACGCATCCAAAAAACCTCCTGTGGAGGCAAGCCAACCCACACGTTTCACCTTTCCCGATTTCTTGTTTTTGATAAATGCTTTGCTGATGATATAGTAACCTAAATAAATGGTATAAATAGAAAGTGGGATCCTAACATAGGATGAGTATTGCTTTCCATAATAAGCCAATGAAGCGCCTAGTATCGCTCCCAATGCACCGGGTATCACCAGTGTCTTAAATAATTTTTTGTTGATATTGCCAAAGCGATGATGGCTATACCCTGATACACCACTGGAAAAAACCCGAGCTGAATGCACCCTACTACTCACAATGGCTGGGTTCACCCCAATGGCCAAAAGAAAAGTTGTAGAGATAGTGCCATATCCCAACCCAAGTGAACCATCCACCATCTGGGCAATAAATCCGGTGACCAACATCATCAGGAAAGTGTTATAATCAATATACTTGGGTAGCTCTTTGAAAGAGGCTGCAATTCTCTCAACTGGGAAAAGGGATAAAATCGTATGGCCAATAATCATGAACACAAAAGCAAAAAGGCACCACTTTACTACCTGCTGCCATCTTTTGGCGGCCAATTTTTGAGGCACCTCCAACACTTCTTGTTTGGCAGCCAGTAATTTGGTTATGTCGTTCAACTTGTTCACCTTTTCCGAAAAATCACCATTCATTGATTTCCTGATTTTTTCCATATTGTCCAATACCTCATCAATTTCATCCGGCATGGCTTCGTTCAGTGTTTCTTTAATACGCTTGGCAATGGTAGGGGATTTGCCATTGGTTGAAATGGCGATTTTCAAATTCCCCTTTTTTACAATGGAACCTAGGTAAAAATCGCAAAGATCTGGTTTGTCGGCCGCATTCAGCAGCACACCCTTCCTTTTTGCATCCATCCATATCTGCTCGCTGGTTTTTTTGTCATCCACTGCGGAAATAATAACATCTGCATTGCAGATATCTGATGGGCTATAGGCTCTTTCAATCAGTTCAATATTTTTATATGTGGCTGCCAGATTTTTGATATCGTCACTGATATGGATGCCGATCAATCGGATAGAAGTTGCAGGGGAATTTTGTAAAACGGCATTTAATTTTTCAAAACCCACATAACCTCCACCGATAATCAGGAGGCGGAGATTTTCCAGTTTTAAGAACACTGGGAATAAATTATTTGCTGGTTTTGATTCTACAATAGTCTGATCCAAACTCATAGATTCGGCAAAAATAGGGTTAATACTTCATATTCCTACTAATTTAGTAGACAATTTAAGAGCATTTGTTTTCTCTTCCAATAAAAGCCGATGATGAGTTTGTAATAATTTTTTTAGAGAATAAGAACATGGCCATTTGAACTAGTTGGCTCAATATAAAAGCTAATTACAAATTTGGGAACAATTGGTATTAAGGATATAAAACACTTGTGAATCAAGGTGTAAATGATATTTTTTAAGCTAAATCGGTCGCTAGGGAAGCGGGTGCATGTATATTTCCTACAGGTTAAGTAGACTTTTTGTTAATGAGAGGCAATTAGCTGAAAATAAAATTTGTGGGTTATGTGTCAAGCCCTATTTTTGCATAGTTCACCTGTTTAGTAGGGTATTAAATTCATGCAAACCAAAATATAGATGCAAAGTTTCAGGACTGAGTTAGAAAACCCGTTAGTGGAGAGAGATATTGTTGAGTTAGAAAAGAAAATCCAGGAATTTCGGGAAGGGAAAATACCAGACGAAAAATTCCGTAGCCTTCGTTTAGCGAGAGGAATTTATGGTCAACGCCAACCAGGTGTGCAAATGGTTCGCATCAAGTTGCCCTATGGCAAAATGACTTTTGCCCAATGGAAACGCATTGCTTCCGTTTCGGATGAATTTGCTACGGGGAACCTGCATTTAACCACAAGACAAGATATACAGATTCACTTTGTGAGTTTGGACCGTACCCCAGAATTATGGAGCTTGCTGGAACAAGATGATATTACGATACGTGAAGCCTGTGGCAATACCGTCCGCAATGTTACCGCATCTGATATAGCGGGTATTGATATAGATGAACCTTTCGATGTTACCCCTTATGCCCATGCAGTATTTGAATATTTCCTGCGTAAGCCCGTTGGTCAGGAAATGGGGCGTAAATTCAAAATTGCGTTATCCAGTAGCGAAAAAGATACGGCACTGGCTTTTATGCATGATGTTGGTGTTATCCCTCGTATTAAAGAAATTGACGGCAAACAGGTGCGAGGTTTTAAAGTAGTTGTTGGTGGTGGCTTGGGTGCGCAACCGCATTTGGCAATTACCACACACGAGTTTCTGGAAGAAGATCTTTTGTTACCTTATATTGAAACCTTATTGCGTGTTTTTGATCGCAATGGGGAACGTAGCAGCCGAAATAAAGCACGACTTAAATTCCTTATACGGCAAATCGGCATCGATGCATTTAACGAATTGGTGAAGGCCGAGCAGATTGCGGTTACTGATCAACGTGTAAAAATCGATACCCAGCGTTTTGAAAGTGTTTCTTTGCCAACAGCCATTTTGCCAAACGAAAAAATTACGAT
The DNA here is from genome assembly GCA_018267575.1 of Bacteroidota bacterium. Taxonomy (GTDB): domain Bacteria; phylum Bacteroidota; class Bacteroidia; order Chitinophagales; family Chitinophagaceae; genus Puia. The sequence goes on along the minus strand of JAFDYF010000009.1, from coordinate 44,836 downwards.
CAAGAACCCATTGCAATTTGAGATTTGGAAAAAAACCAATGTCAGAAAGCAAAAACAGGATGGGTATTATTTGGCCTATGTTAGAGTGCCGAACGGCAATATCAGTACGGATACCAGTAGGCGTTTGATAGAAAAATTGCAATCGGTGATTGCTGATGATGTTCGGGTTACCATTGACCAGAATCTTCAGTTCCGTTATATCAAGCCTGAACATTTGGAATATGTGTACAGTGTGCTGGAAGCAGAAGGTTTTGCTGCGCCTGGTTATGGAAGTGCTGCGGATATCGTTTCCTGTCCAGGTACCGATACCTGTAACTTGGGTATTTCCAATAGTACGGAATTGGCGTTGGTATTGTCGAAGCTTATCGAAGATGAATTTCCAGAGTTTTTACAAAGAGATGATATCGCTATACGGATCAGTGGTTGTATGAATTCTTGCGGTCAGCATGGGATTGGCACTATCGGTTTTCATGGCTCCTCTATGAAAGTAACAGGAAAAGTGATCCCTGCGGTTCAAGTGTTGATTGGTGGCGGTGTCTTAGGGGGTGGCGAGGGTAGGGTTGCCAATAAAGTGATCAAACTTCCCAGCAAACGTGGTCCCGATATCCTGCGTTACCTGCTCAATGATTTTAAAACAAATGGCATAAACAACGAATCCTATCTGGACTATACTTTCCGTAAGGGTGAAAAATATTTTTATGACCTATTAAAACCTTTAGCCGATACCTCCACTTTGCTGGCGGAAGATTTTATCGATTGGGGAAAGGAAGTGTCCTTTGTAACGGCTATCGGAGTGGGCGAATGCGCCGGTGTGGTGATTGATCTGGTGGCCACTTTGATTTTGGAAGGATCTGAAAAAATAAGTCTGGCGGCAGAAAGTATTACCAACAAAGCCTATGCAGATAGTATTTATCATTCTTATGCGGCTTTTATCAATACGGCTAAAGCACTTTTGCTTAACCAAGGGGTACATTGCAATACCCAAACTGGCATCTTGAAAGATTTCGATACGCATTTCACAGAAACAGGATTATACACAGCAAACCCAAGCTTCAAAGAACTGGTTTTGCAAATTAATAAGCATGAGCCCTCTGAGGAATTTGCATTGTCTTATCTGGAGCAGGCAAAAGAATTTATTGCATTTGCCAATTCGTATAAGGGTCAAATAGCAGGAACTTTAGTGTAAAGTTTGCTTAGGCCTAAATTGTGTTGAGCCAATGTAGTTTTCCAGTTGTTTCGAAACAAGTACTCTACATCTATATGCTAAACAAAAAACCAACCACTTGATTCCAGGTGGTTGGTTTTTTATTTAAGGATTGCGGCTAAGCGATATGCTATCATCAAAGCTAGCTGTCATCTACGCTCTCGATACAGCATAACCATTTTTGGCAACCGGCTTAAAATAATTTTCCTTGCTATGGCTGTTTTCCTGCCATTTGAATTGATTATGTAGAGCGGCCACTTTGCCTATAATAATAAGTGTGGGGGAAACATATTCCTGTGGCCCCCATTTTTCCATATAGTCGTAAATATTGGCGCTATACACGTTTTGCAGAACGGTGGTAGCCTGCTCAATAACGGCAATATGCTTGTCTTTTCCGATACCAAAATTTTTCAGTTTTTCAATCAGCGAACCCAAAGTGTCGGAGGACATGTAAAAAACCAGTGTATCATTGGTGTCAGCAATTTCTTTCCAATAGCTTTCATCCAACAGATCGGTTTTATAATAGGTAAGAAACCGAACCGCGGTTGAATGCTCCCTAGCCGTTAAGGGGATGCCTGCATAAGCGGCAGCGCCCAATGCAGCCGTTACCCCCGGTATAATTTCATATTCAATTTGATTTTCTTTTAAGACGATCAGTTCATCCAGCACATTTGAGAAAATAGATACATCACCGCCCTTCAAGCGAACCACCAATTTTCCCTGCAAGGCATACTCTACAATCAGTTCATTGATGGTCGATTGGGGTGTGGAAGCGCCTTTGCGGCATTGCTTGCCCACATGCAACACTTGAGCATCTTTATTAGTGTACTCTTCCAATATCACATCACTCACCAATCTATCGGTGATCACCACATCTGCTTTTTGCAGATACCTCAGGGTCTTCAGGGTGAGTAATTCCGGGTCACCAGGGCCCGCACCGGCAAGAATCACTTTTCCTTTATTTTTATTATTTAGTACTAACATAGCTTTTGAGCTGTAAGACTTAGGGTTTAAGGTATAGCACCCTGCGCCAATTCATAATATTTTTTTCACACAAAGAACACAAATACAAAAAAGACAAAGATGGTGAATGGTCAATAGTGAATAGTGAAACATAAAATCTCCCAACAATAAACAAACCAACGTCTCAACTTTTCAACCAATCAACTTTTCAACACTTCAACCCAAATTCCCAATTCCTCCTTCCACCTCAAACCCTACATCCTACTCCGTCTCACTGTATCATACAAGCACCTACCGTAACATTGCTGGTTTCGTCTATTAATATGGCACCTCCATTTACACGCAATGCGCTATAGGAATCATATGGCATGGGCGAAGCCGTTTTGATGGTAGCTTTGATAATATCATTCAAACCTGCTTCCTTGGTTTCGAAATTCTTTTCAAGGGTATTTACATCCAGTTTGTATTCAATATCCTTTATCACAGATTTTACAGTGCGGCTATTGATCTGTAACAGGTATTTGCTGCCCTTTGTGAGTGGTTTGTTGTCCATCCAGCAGAGCAGCACTTCCAGTTCCTGCGAAATGGTTGGTAGCTGGTTATTGGTCACAATGATGTCGCCGCGGCTGATATCAATATCGTCCTCGAGTTGCAACACCACACTTTGAGGGGCATGAGCCTCCGCTAATTCCTTACCACCAATCTCGATGGATTTGATGGAACTTTTTAAACCAGAAGGGAGTACGGTGATCTGTTCGCCTTTTTTATAAACGCCACTGATGATTTTACCTGCATAACCGCGATAATCGTGAAGCTCTTCTGTTTGAGGTCTGATCACATATTGAACGGAAAAACGGGGATGGGTCAGGTTAATATCCTTGGCAATCTCCACATTTTCCAAATGTTCGAGCAGTGTACTGCCTTCATACCAAGGCATGACCGTTGATTTGTCTACGATATTATCGCCTTTCAATGCACTGATGGGTAAATAGGAAACATCCTTTAGCCCCAGACTATTGGCGATTTCCGCATAATCGATAGCGATATTGTTGAACACGTCCTGCGAATATTGCACTAGGTCCATTTTGTTTACAGCCACCACCACATGTGGTATATTCAGCAAGGAAGCAATAATGGAATGTCGGCGGGTTTGCTCTACTACGCCCAACCTTGCATCAATCAATATCACAATAAGGTTGGCGTTGGATGCTCCAGTAACCATGTTGCGGGTATATTGTATATGCCCGGGTGCATCCGCTATAATAAATTTGCGTTTTGGCGTTGAAAAATATTTATAAGCAACGTCAATGGTTATCCCTTGTTCACGTTCTGCACGAAGCCCGTCTGTGAGTAGCGCTAAATCAATGCCGCCATCTTCTTTGTTGCGGCTTTGTTTTTCCAGAGCCTCCATTTGATCGATCAGGATGCTTTTGCTATCATATAGCAAGCGGCCAATCAAGGTACTCTTACCATCATCCACACTTCCTGCTGTTATAAAACGAAGTAAATCCATAGCCCCCTGTCCCCCAAAGGGGGAACTTTTGTTTGTATCAGATCTTTATTTAAAATCTGAGTTGTAAAAAATAAATAATCGAACCCATGCCTTACTCCCCTTTGGGGGCGGGGGCTCTTTAAAAATATCCGTTCTTCTTTCTGTCCTCCATGGCTGCTTCTGATACCCGATCATCAATCCGGGTTTCGCCACGCTCACTGGTTTTGGTAGCGGTGATTTCCCTAATGATATCATCGATACCGGTTGCAATAGACTCCACGGCTGCGGTACAGGTCATATCGCCTACCGTGCGATAGCGCACATTTTTCTTTACAATGGTATCGGTTGGGTCAATGCGGATAAAGGAAGAGGCTGCAATCAACTGCCCTTCGTGTTCCAACACCTCCCGCTCATGTGAAAAATAAATAGAAGGCAGCGGGATATTTTCCCGGCGTATATAATTCCATACATCGAGTTCCGTCCAATTGCTGATGGGGAACACTCGCACATTTTCTCCTTTATGTATCTTACCATTATAAGTATTCCACAATTCTGGTCTTTGCAGTTTGGGGTCCCACTGTCCAAATTCATCACGTACAGAAAAAATCCTTTCCTTGGCTCTTGCTTTTTCTTCATCGCGTCTGGCCCCACCAATACAAGCATCAAACTCGAATTCCTCAATGGTATCCAACAAGGTATAGGTCTGTAATTGGTTTCTGCTGGCAAATTTTCCTTTTGGCTCCGTTAGTTTTTTTGCCTTGATGGTATCTTCCACATTGCGCACAATCAGTTTTTCGCCAATATCATTGGCGAGTTTATCCCTAAAGGCTAGTGCCTCGGGAAAATTATGCCCGGTATCAATATGCACTAATGGAAACGGAAACTTTCCGGGCCGAAAAGCTTTCAATGCGAGGTAAACTAAAGTGATCGAATCCTTCCCGCCACTGAAAAGCAAAGCGGGGCGCTCAAATTGGCCCGCCACTTCGCGAAAGATGTGGATGGCTTCTGCTTCCAAATGGTCGAGATAATCAAAATTCTCTACAGCTACAGAGGGAGAAAATGAGGCTTTGTCATCCGTTAATTCTATATTCATTCCCAAAGATAATTTTTTGTTTTTTACAATTTTTTAATTGCTTACGACTGGTGTACATGTAGACCACATTCTTTTTTCTCGGCATCTTCCCACCACCAACGACCGGCTCTGAAGTCTTCGCCGGGTTTGATGGCGCGGGTACAAGGTGCACAGCCGATACTTACAAAACCCCGGTCATGAAGCACATTATAGGGTACATCGTGAGCATCAATATAATTCCTGACCTCAGTAGTGCTCCACCAAAGCAAGGGATTATATTTTAAAATTTTATTGCCTTCGTCCCATTCAATGGCTTGCAGGTTTTTCCGATCGGGCGAATGCTCAGCTCTTAGGCCAGTTACCCAAACAGCATTACCATCCAAAGCTCTTTTTAGTGGCTCCACTTTTCGTATATGGCAGCATTGCTTTCTGTTTTCAATAGATTCATAAAAGGCATTGGGTCCCTTGCTGTCCAGATAATCTTCCAATAAGGAGCGGTCTGGATAGTAAGTTTTTATCTTGGTGCCATATTTTACGTTGGTACTGCTCCAAACCGAATAGGTTTCTGCGAAGAGTCTTCCGGTATCCAATGTGAAAATAGAAATAGGGATTTGATTGGATAAAATTTGATGGGCAATTACTTGGTCTTCCACGCTAAAGCTCGTGGAAAAAATGACTTTGCCTGGGAATTTGTTTGCTAAATACGAGAGGGTTTCGCTTATGTTTAGTCCACTAATTTGGTGGGTTATTTGTTCTACGGGTTCACTCACAATCTGATTCATCGTTTCTATTTAACTGATATAATAATCTTAGGGAATGGCAAACAATGGGTTAGAAAGTTATTGACAACAAGAAAAATTTAGATAAAAACCCAAAGGATCAAATTTCATTTATTAAAAGTCTACTAAGATGATGGACAAAAGTAATCTGGAAATGCCAAGTAAAAAAATTTTTAACTAATTTTTTCAAAAAACCAAGCATGAAACCCACTATAGGTCTTAGTATTTTGAAAAAAATGCTATAAACACAATCCTTATTTTTGTTCTGTTTAACCAATCAAGCATGGCTGTTGAAAAAAATCTAAGTCAAACGGTGTGGAAAAATATTTGGCTGCTCATTCTCCCTTACAGGAAGAAAGTTTTTTGGGTGGTGTGTCTTAGTCTCTTGAGTACAGGTGCAAGTCTCATAGAACCACTGATTTACAGGGAAGCGGTGAATGATGTGGCCGGCTTGTTCATAAGTCAAGCCAAAGACAGTGCCAACGTAGAAATAAATTTGGTGGTGGCGCGGGAAGATAGTCTGGCAAAAAAGGAGTCAATGTTAGTGAGCCCCAAAATAGACGAGGCGGCCCATATAAAAAAAACAGCCCCTAAGCCTAAGCATGAAAAAGCCAAAAAACGAAAAAAACAACCCCATACAAAAACGCATGTGGCCTCCCGCACTCCCGATGAAGCCTTGCAGACGCTTTTATGGGCGGCAGGACTACTTTTTTTGATCAACCTCATCAGTACCCTCATTTGGCGGGTGAGCGAAAACAAAAACGTTCGCCTCTCTTGTTTGGTGGAGCAAAAGTTTATTCAGAACACATTTTCGCATGTGCTCAACTTGCCACTCGGTTTTTTTAGCAAGCGTTCAAGTGCTGCAATCGCTAAACAGATTGATCAATCCGAAGAAGTATCGGCCGTGGTAAATGGCTTTGCGCAACAAATATTGCCGGAGCTTATTAGTCTGGTTGGGATTTTGGCAATCATGTTTTGGCAAAATGTGCCGCTCACTTCCATCTCACTGATTATTGTGCCCTTTTATTTATTGATTGCAAGAAGGTCTGCGAAAAAGCTGGAATCGGGACTTTCGAGTTATTATGAAAGGTGGGAGGGGGTATCCACCCGCATACAGGATGCGCTGGTTGGGATCAAAACCGTAAAGCTTTCCGGTGCGGAGAACAGAGAGGCGGAAAACTTAAAAAGCATTTCCGATGAGGCCTACCGCGATTATGTTGCCCGCTCCAGACTTTCCAACAAATATGTATTTTGGGAAACCATGCTCACCCATTTTTCTACGGCTTTGGTATTGGGCTATGGCGGTTACCTGACCTTGCAAAACAAACTGACGCCGGGTGATGTAGTGATGTTTGTTACTTATCTGGATCGGTTGTACAGCCCCATTGATTCCTTGGCCAGTTTATGGGTTTCCTTACAACAGAATATTGCATCCATTGCGCGTGCATTTAAATTGTTGGAAAATGATACCGAGCCTCAAAGAGCGAATGAACTGATTATAGAAAAAGGTAAGATTGAATTCAGAAATGTGCATTTTAGCTATACGGCGGACCGGGAAATATTGAAAGGTCTGTCTTTTGTTTGTGAACCCGGCAAAGTGACCGCTATTGTGGGAAGCTCCGGTGCTGGCAAAACTACAACGGTAGATCTTTTATTAAAGCTCTTTGAGCCTTCAAGTGGTGAGATATGGATAGATGGCCAAAATATCAGCACATTGGATGCATCCTCCGTTCGGCAACAGGTGGGCACTGTGTCCACGGATGGTATGGTGTTCAGCGGAACACTGGCTGATAATATACGTTATAAAAGACCTAGCGCTACCGATGCGGAAGTGCAAAAGGCGGCCATAGAAGCAGGTATGGAAAACACGCTGAGCCGTTTGCCGGAAGGTCTGCAAACAGAAGTGGGCGAGAGTGGGATAGGCCTTAGCGTGGGCGAAAGGCAGCGCATACAGATTGCCCGGGTTTTGGTGGCGCACCCAAGGATATTGATTTTAGATGAAGCCACCGCGAACCTCGATTATGCTACGGAAACCGAAATAAAGAGGACCATTGATGAAATCAGGAAGGAAAATACGGTTATCATTATTGCCCATCGATTTTCTATGGTGCGGGATGCCGATTATGTGGTAGTATTATCCGATGGGGTGGTGATTGAAGCAGGGGCACCCTCCACATTAATCACGAAAGCAGGGTGGTTTGCTGATTTTGCCAAGGCTGGCGAAACGAGTTCGGATGAGGATGCTGCTCTGGAAGAAGAGGTCGATGAGGAAGAGAAGGATGAGATGGAAGAAGAAGACGGATAACGCTGACCTATAACCGAAGATGTGTTGGGTTTGAGTGAGAAATATTCTTTAAGGTTTTTAGGCATTCCTGTAGTTAAATATTTACATTTGAGAGTGATTTTTTGAAAACACCAACCTAAAGTGGGAAGAAAGCCATGAACTGTAAAAAAGCATCATTCGCAAAAACAGCTTTTGTGCTTGTTTTTGCACTTGTTTTTGCCTATACGGTGCAGGCACAGAATCGATATGTGGACAGCCTAATCCATTGGGTGGATACACATCCTACCATCGATTCACTACATATACTTAGTTTACACAGGATCAGTTACCGGTTAAGCGAAAAAGACGTTAAAAGGTCTTTTGCCTATTATGAAAAGGTTTCGCGATATAGTGATAGCCTGCACTTTACCTATGGAAGGGCGCTTGCCCAAATTAATTTGGGTATCCTACTTTCCAATTCTGCCAATTTTGAATCAAGCAACAACGCATATTTTACAGCCATTGAGCTGGCCGATTCCTGTGGCGCCCCAAGGCTGAAGGCGGTAGCGTATGACGATATTGGTGAAAACTTCAAGGCCTTAAAGGATTATAGCAAATGCATGCAGTATGTAGATAAGGCCATCCCCATCAATTCCAAGCTAAAAGCCTGGCGCGGTGTGGCCGTGAACTATGAATTATTGCATGAATGTACTTTCGAAGAAGCTGCTTACGATAATGCAAAAAAATATCTGCTCCTTGGATTGCCTTTTGCAAACAAAACCAATGATAGCTATATTCTATCGCAATACTATAATGGTTTTGGAAAATTATATGCAATAGAGGGAAAAACGGATTCCGCCCTTTTCTATTTTAATAAAGCTACTTTGCAAGCTAGGTTGGACAACGACATCAGGCACGAGTATGATGTTTACATGGCTAAAGCCCAATATCTCAAAAGCATGAGCCTTGATAACAAAGTGCAGTTGCTGGATAGCGCATTGGAAATTGCCAAACGAACCTCTTATTTGGAAGGGATATCTAATGCCTCCCAACTTTTATCATCCATTTTTGATCAAAAAAACGAAAAGGATTCATCCTTGTTCTATTATCGAATTTACCGAACTACCTCTGATTCCTTGTTCTCAGAAAAAAACCAAAGAAATGTAATCATTAAGGAATCGGAATGGATGATCAAAAGAAAAGAGTTGGAGAACAATGACCTGAAACAGCTAGCCAATTTACAAAGAGAAGAGATTCGTATTAAGAACAGATTATTAGTCACTACCATCATCTCTTTTCTGATGCTAATTTTGATTATCTATTTTGCCAACTACTCCAGACAGTTTAAAAAGAAAAGGGAAGAAGCGGCTTTCAAGCAAAAAGTGGCAGAAACGCAAATGCGGGCCTTGAAAGCCCAAATGAACCCCCATTTTGTGTTCAATAGCTTTAATAATATTGAAAATTTCCTGCTGACGAATGGCAGGCAATCGGCCAGTTATTATTTCTCTAAATTGGCTGCCTTTGTAAATATGATATTGGACTTTAGTAATAGGGAACTCATTCCGGTATCAAAAGATAAAGCTGCTATTGAATTGTATATAGAGCTTCAACTGTTACGCTACAATAATAAATTTTCTTTTAAGACCAATTTTGAAAAGAACCTACTCAGTGCTGATTGCTTGGTACCACCTTTGTTGGTACAGCCCTATATTGAGAATGCAATTGTCCATGGGCTGGTGCCCAGCGACCAAAAAGATCTGGAGTTGACCCTCAAAGCGAGATTGGAAAACGGTTATGTTATATATACAATTAAGGATAATGGCATTGGCCGACAAAAAGCAGCCATATTGCAAAACCAATCCCCAACAACAAAACCTAACGATGCACTCAGTCTCCCTGAAGAGCGGATCAATATATTGAATCAGCAAAACCGTGCCAACGGCGAAGTGCATGTGACCGACCTATATGATGAGTATGGAAAGCCTTCAGGTACAAAAGTGGAAGTAAGGGTAAAATCGGTTTAGCTTTTGTTTTTTTACTGCACTAAAGCCCCCCATTCAACAGCTCGAATTGTTTAGAAAAGCTCTTCTTTGCTTTCGATGATGGTCTGCTTTAATCTAAGCTATCTTGTTTCATGCAATAAATCTGCATGGTGCCATAGCCAACATAGTTGAACAAATAAAAGGGCTTTTCATTGAATGGGCATTTTATCCCAGCCCAATCTCATAATGGAGTTCGGGAATCTCCACATCCAAAAATCCTTTTTTGATCAAACGCTGTTTGAATGCTTGCTGCACTTCGTATTCGCCGTGCACGATAAATAATTTTTTTACTTTTTTCGGGTCCTGACAGGCCAAGAACTGGCAAAGGTCATTGTAATCGCCATGGGCGCTCATGCTGCGGATGCTACCAATTTCGGCATTCACTTCATGCTCGATCCCAAATATATTCACTTCTTTTGCTCCTGCCATCAGTTTGCCACCTAATGAGTGTGGCTCACAATAACCTACCATCAAAATCGTATTGCGGCTATTCTCGATATTATTGCTGATATGGTGCTTCACCCTTCCTGCTTCAGCCATGCCACTGGCCGAGATGATTACCATGGGCCCATTCCGATAGTTGAGCGATTTGGATTCGTCAACCGACTTCACATATTTTAGCCCCTTAAAAGTAAAGGGATCGTTATCGGTCTTTAATATTTTTTGGATACTGGCATTGAAATACTGTGGATATTTTTTTACGATTTCGGTTACAGCAATACTCAAGGGACTATCCACAAAGTAATCCAAGGCGGGGAGGCGGTTTTCGATTTCCAATTGGTTTAAGGCAAAAAGGATTTCTTGGGTTCTGCCCACACTGAAGGCAGGTATAATCAATTTTCCCTTTTTCTGGAGGCAGGTTTTTTCGATCCATTGAAGCAAAAGATCGGGTGTGTTCACGTCAGGATCGTGCAGGCTGTTTCCATAAGTGGACTCGATGATTATATAATCAGATTGGGGAAACTCCTGTGGCGATTTGAGAATCACATCCCGATATCGGCCCACATCACCACTAAAAGTGAGTGCGGTTTCTTTTCCATCTTCCGTGATTTTTAAATGCACAGCCGCACTGCCGATGATATGCCCGGCATCTGTGTACATGAACTGAACATTTTCATCAATAGTAAACCAGTTGCCATATTCAACCGTTGCAAAAAGAGATAAAGCTTCTTTCGCATCTTCGATATCATAAAGTGGCTGCAGGTAACTTTGTCCTTCTGCAATTCTCCTTTTGTTTGCATACTTGATGTCTTCTTGCTGAATGTTGGCAGAGTCTTCCAGCAAGGCCACCGATAATTCCTTGGTGGCAGGCGTGCAAAAAACTTTTCCAGAAAAGCCATCTTTCACCAGTTTGGGTATCAAACCGGAGTGGTCGATATGCGCATGTGATAAAATGAGGTAATTGATTTCGGCAGGGTTGAATCCCCATTCACGGTTAAGCACGTCCGTATCAGCGCCGAGCCCTTGGAACATACCGCAGTCCAGTAAATATTTTTTCCCATTCTTTAAAGTCAATAAATGTTTAGAGCCGGTCACTACACGAGCCGCACCATGGAAAGCAATTTTCATAATGATTCGTTTTAATAAATGAATGTTCTAAGTTAGGTGAAATAGAATTACGATACATGATTTAAACAAAAGCTGAATGAACGAAAAAAATATCGAAGTGTTTAGTCAAGTGTAAAACATCATTTATTTTGCCTTGAACGACCAAGTAATTTGGAAGGCAGCGACCGGTTCTCCATTTTTACTCAAACCCAATGATTTGGCAATTATTGTTTGTGGCAAGTTGTACGCAATCGCATTCTCGATGGATTGGCGAATGGCTTCCCCGTCTTCACAAGTAAACGAGGTAATATCGGTTGCTTTTTTAAAAAAATCAGCTTCTAGTTTAATCACCAGCATGGAAACAGTGGGCTTTCTCTTGTACACATGCATAAGCGCCAACACGCCGGTGCTCATTTCTGCTGCCATAGCCAAGCAAGCGAAATAGGTGGAACGGAATGGGTTTTTGGAGAACCATTTATATGGAACAGTGACTGTACATTTCGATTCATTCAACACGGCAACCCTTAGGCCCGAAAAAAATGCACTTGGTAGTTTTGAAAACAAAAACATCCTGAATTTAATAGGATGCTTGATGAGCTTGATGAAGGAAGCGGTTCCTGTGCTTGCCATGGGTTGTAAATTAGTATAAGGAAGGGGAAAGAGCTTGGGGCGTCCATTGTAATAAAAATTCGTATACTTTTTGTTTGTTGTAGCTCCGGCCTTGTTCCAAATATTCAGAGTTCTGGGTGTGGATGCGGTTGCCGTTGGCATCCAAAATAATAAACACCGGAAAACCAAAACGCTGCGGGTATCCGTATTTTGCAAAAATGGCCTTGTTCTCGTTTTCCTTGCTATAGTTTAGGTGATAAACCACAAAGCATTTGTTGATTAATGAATCGATGTGACTATCTGCATGTACAAAACGATTGAACTCAATGCACCAACTGCACCAATTGCCGCCAGCTTGCAACAACACATGTTTGTTTCCCGCTTTTGCTTTTTTTATGGCGAGGGCAATATCTTTTTCTGCATCGGCTGAGGGATCATAGATTTTGGTTTCGGTTTTCTGGGAAAAGGACTTTAAACCTATCAACGAAATCAGCAGTAAGAACAAATAATTTTTCATAAAACTTTTTGAGTTGAAATATAGAACAGATTTCCCTAACGAAATGGACCCTCAATCTTCTCGGTCTAAAATTATTGTTTTAAAAGCAAACAGTGAAGCATTGCAAAAATGATAGCAACTACTTCACTGTCGTAAAACGTTTTTTATTTTGTGTCGCCGCGCTCTCTCCAGAATTTTAACCAGTCATTTAAGGTTTATCCACTTCCACCACACAAGCGATCACCCCATTGTTTCCGCCATCCACATTCAATTGCATATTGCCTTTTGAATTGTTTTGATAATGTACATTGCGCAGGAGCTTGCTGCCCAATACCGCATTTAACCTAGAAGCATAGTCTTGTTGTGGGTTCTGGCTCAATTGGGTATTTACGGAGTTCCAGTCAAGCGAATCTTTGCTCACAATCACCGCCATATAATCTTTCTTGCCAATACTATCCGGGGTCATGCTTTTATCTTTAGGAAATAGCCGATATCCTGCGATGCCGCAGAAGGGCGAATATTTGGTAGTGGTGGGGGCTTGTTTGTTTGGGTAAGGGAAAAGTGTGTAGCTCGTGCCGTCTGTTTCTTTTCCAAACACATAGATATAGCACTCGCTGGAATTTTTTACTTCCATTTTAAAACGAGTGCCCGGCTTCATCGTGCTGTTGGTTTCAAAAATATTGCCATTGGTATTATGTAGTGGTATATAACCGCCCGCAACGGTTTTGTTCCCATTGTAGGTGATCTCCACCAAACCGATTTCGCAAGAAAAAGGCGCATTGGCTGCAGCTCCCACTTTTTCCATGGGCTCGAGTCCATAAGCTTCACGTACAAAAGTTTTGAAATCCTGATAGCGCACCCAAGCAAATCCATTATTTCCCCATTGGCTTCCCCAACTGTTCATGATTAAAAAAGCACCACCATATTTTTTGTCATCATAACCCACCACGCACTGAGCATGCCCTCCAAACCCCTGCATACTATAATCGTCTTGCGTAGGGTTCCATACATCCTGGCCCATCATTGGCTGCATGTATGAACCTCCGACCATCATGCCAATCACTACGGGAGCACCTTGGGATAGGTTTTCTTTGATGGCCCTTTGGTCTATGCGATCGGTACGGTCACCAACGGTTAGTCGATTGGCGCCCCTCATGCGGTATTGCTGGGCTTCGTCCAGCAATTGCCTATCGGGTTGTTTGGTACAATCCTGATCGGTATAGGCAAATTGATCGTATGGTACGGATCCCTTTCTGGTCATAAATTCCATGGCATTTTCAACCAAAGCGCCTTCACAGCCTTCCACTCCCACTTGATTATATAAAAAAGAAGGGCTGAACTTTAAACTATTGGGGTCTTTTCCGGTACGTATCGATTCCAAAATAGTTCTTGCCCCATAGGCACTGCTCCATGCCACACAAGATCCCTGATGGCCTTGATCCCCCACCGCAGGGGCATATTTCTGCAGGTTTGCCGACTCGGGCAAAGGGTTTTTGCTATCGTCATCTGAAAGGGATTCGTACACTTTTGCCTTGTCAAATTGTCTTGGGTCCAATATCCCTCCCATGGCCAACTGTGATACACTTTGTGCCACATTGCCCAAGTTGCAGCCACGACCAAAAAAGAAATAGGCCCCAGCGGCAATAGCCAAGATTAATAATAGTTTCGGGCTACGGAAAAGCATAAACAATAAAGGGAGCAATTGGAAAAGGCCACCACCGCCCCCGCCAAAGCCACCTCCGCCGCCTCCACCATTATCTCCACCGGTATCTTGCGGGTCAATCGGATCGTCTTCCATTCTGATAGGCATAAAGTAGTTGTTTTAGTGGGGTTAAAAATAAGGAGTTTTTTGGTTACGGAACTGGTGAAAAAAACAAAGAAATGGTCCGATGAACTGGATTGTGCTTAGTCGTGGCAAGCTTGGTCACTCTTATTTCAAAAACAGTTAAACTAAGATAGCTTGAAAGTGGCTCGGCAAAAGATTCTTTCGAATAGGCAATACTGTTAGTGCATGATTGGTTTATACTAAAATCCATTGGATAAGGTTTATTTTTGTCGGCATATGTATACTTTAAAGAAATCCCTTGGCCAACATTTTTTGCATGACGAAAATATTTGCCAGAAAATACTGGAAGCTGTTTTGCAAAAACCTTTCCATCAACTGCTGGAAGTAGGGCCGGGCGGCGGGGCGCTAACCAAATATTTTATTGAACTCAAGGATATTGATTTCAAAGCGGTGGAAGTGGATGACGAAAAAGTGGGGTATTTATTAAAAACCTACGCTTCATTGGAAGGTAAGATCATCCATCAGAGCTTTTTAGAAATTGAAAAGCCTTTTGAGGGTAAATTTGTGGTGGTAGGCAATTTTCCATATAATATTTCAACCCAGATACTCTTTAAAACATTGGATTGGAAGGAAGACGTGGAATTTGTGGTAGGCATGTTCCAGAAAGAAGTTGCTCAGCGGATTGCTGCCAAAGAAGGTAATAAAACCTATGGCGTTATTAGTGTTTTGATGCAGGCTTTTTATAATGTGGAATATTTGTTTGAGGTGAGTGAGCATTCTTTTAAACCACCACCCAAGGTGAAGAGCGCCGTCATCCGGTTAACACCCAAAACAGACCTTTTGCCCATGCGGGATGAAAAACATTTTTTTTTATTGGTGAAAACGGCATTCAACCAACGGAGAAAAACATTGAGGAACGCTGTCAAAAGCCTTTTTGAAGAGCAGATATTAAAAGATGCCATTTTTGATAAGCGGGCAGAGCAGCTTTCGGTGAGTGATTTTGCAAGACTGACTTTTACCATGCGATAACAGCAATAGTAAATCATCAAATGAACACTCTTCCATAGATGAACCTATTTATAAATGACTGACTAATAATAAAAGGAATACATGAAGAAAGCGGTGATAACGGCCAAAGTGCATGAATACTTGATCGAAACTTTGAAAACTAAGGGTTATGATGTAAGTTACCTGCCACATATAAACTATGATGAACTTCAGCATGAAATAACGGATGCTGAAGGGCTTATTGTAACTACCCGATTAAAGATTGATAAAAATATGATTGATCGGGCAACGAAGCTAAAATGGATTGGCCGGTTGGGGAGTGGTATGGAACTGATAGATGTGGGGTATGCGGAAAGCAAAAATATTATTTGTGCAAGCAGTCCCGAAGGAAACCGGAATGCGGTGGCGGAGCATGTGTTGGGTCTGTTGTTGAACATGATGAACAAGATTAGTTCCAGCAATGAGGAAATCAGGCAGGGGCATTGGATCCGTGATGCGAACCGTGGCACGGAGCTGAGTGGGAAAACAGTGGGCATTATAGGCTTTGGAAATACAGGCAGTGCGTTCGCTAAATTGCTTTCTTCTTTCGGCGTTACCATACTTGCTTATGACAAGTACAAATTTGGTTTTGCCAATGGAAATATCAAGGAGGCCAATATGGATCAGATTGCCCGTTATGCGGACGTGCTGAGTTTTCATGTGCCGCTGACCGATGAAACCAAGCATATGGCAAACGAAGTTTTTTTCAACTCACTGGAAAGAAAGCCTTATTTCATCAATGCGTCAAGAGGAAAAGTGCATGATACAGAGGCGGTGATCAATGCCTTGAAAAACAAAAAAATTGCTGCGGTCGCATTGGATGTTTTAGAGAATGAAAAACTGGAAACCTATTTGCCTAAAGAAAAACAGCAGCTTGATTGGTTATTAGATCAACCCAATGTGATCATCACACCCCATATTGCAGGTTATAGCCGCGAAGCTTTTTATCAAATGGCTAAAATAGTGTTGGAAAAGTTGGGTATTTGATTTTATCCTATAAAATTGATGGGAATTAAGATATTAGGATTTAAGATGACATTTTTAAAACATATGAAATGCAAAATTAACTTCAAGAGCATTGCATTTGTTTTAAACATTAACTTTTCTTTTTTTTAAAAAAAATGGCTAACTTTAATCTTAGCCTGAAATTTTTTACCTTTGTATAAATAGTGCAACGCTTCAATAAAATGAGGCGTTGTATTTTTTTTCTTATTTAGTAACGTCATAAATGGAATGATTATGAGCGAAATTTCTTATTACACAAAAGATGCACTGGAGCAGTTGAGGGCTGAGTTGCAAAAAATGAAAACCGTCGATCGCCAAGCTGCATCCAAAGCAATTGCTGAGGCCCGCGAAAAGGGCGACCTGCGTGAGAACGCCGAATATGATGCTGCCAAAGAAGCTCAGGGCTTACTGGAAGCCAAAATTAACCAGTTGGAAGGTGGACTGGCCAATGCCCGCGTATTGGATGAAAGCAGCATTGATACCAGCAAAGCATCTATTTTGACCAAAGTGACCGTGACCAATCTCAATACAAAAAAGCAGGCAACCTATCGCCTTGTTTCGGAAAAAGAAGCAGACCTTAAAATGGGCAAGATTTCTATCGCCTCGCCTATCGGGCAGGGGCTTTTGGGAAGGCAGGTGGGCGAAGTAACCGAAGTTAAAGTGCCGGCCGGGCTTTTAAAATTCAAGATTGAAGATATTTCTGTTTAAAAAAATGGATACCGGATAGATGGTTATCCTATATCCGGTATCTTTTCCAAGCCTATTCAAGATGACTCTCTTTTCTAAAATTATCAAAGGGGAAATTCCCAGCTACAAAATTGCAGAGAATGAAAAATTTTTTGCGTTCCTTGATATTTTTCCGTTGAGGGAAGGTCATGTATTGGTGATTCCCAAAGTCGAGATTGATAAATTTTTTGATCTGCCCGAAGACTATTTGGGTGAAATGCTTCTATTTGCAAAGCCCATCGCAAAAGCTATTGAAAAATCATTTCCTTGCAACCGATGTGGTCTTTCTGTGGTTGGTCTGGAAATACCGCATGCACATATACACCTAATCCCCATCAATTCAATGGATGACCTGAATTTTGGAAGCAAGAAAGTAAAAGTGACGCCGGAATTATTGAAGGCATCGCAAGAAAAAATTTTGGCTCACCTGTAATTATTATTTACGCAAGCGCCCAGGGTTTTTATTGATAAACGCTTCCCATCCATTTAGTTTTTTACCGCTGCTGACTCCGAGTGCATTGCTTTGGAAATGGTGGCATACGGCCACTGCCAGCGCATCGGAAGCATCATAATGAGTGATTTCGTCTTTAACATGTAACAACTGTTGCAGCATTTTCCATACTTGATCCTTGTCTGCATTGCCATTGCCCGTAATGGACTGTTTGATTTTTTTTGGTGAATATTCGGTAACGGGTATGCTTGCATGCATGGCCGTGGCAATGGCAACTCCTTGGGCGCGGCCCAATTTGAGCATGCTTTGTACATTCTTGCCGAAAAAAGGAGCCTCAATGGCAAAATCATGTGGCTTATATTCAATGATGAGTTCTTCCACTTTTTTATGGATTAGCCTTAAACGCTCATAGGCATCTTTTTTTGAAGATAGTCTTAGTGTGCCCATGGCAACCATGCTGATTTTTTTTTCATGTATCGCGATAAGGCCATAGCCCATCAACAAAGTGCCTGGGTCGATGCCCATAATTATTTTGGGATGCTTTTGCAACAGAAAGTTATTTTTGATGCTGAATAATGCAGCTCAACAAAAATATCAAATTAATACTCAACTATTTTCTAGGACCGATTCTATTCCTTTTTCTTTTACATGCCATTTACCATCAACTATTGCAAAAAAGCAATTGGCGGGAATCCTTGTACCAAATAGGCTTGGCGGTTACAGGCAAAGATCAATGGAAAATTTGGATAGTGTTCTTGCTAATGTTGGTCAATTGGGGCATTGAAGCTGCCAAATGGAAAATCAGTATGGCACCTGTGCAGCAGATCCGTTTTTGGCGGGCATATAGAGCCACGCTCACGGGCACCACCATGGCCAGCTTCACGCCCAACCGAACAGGAGAGTATTTGGGAAGGATATTGTATGTAGAGGAAGGCAAACGGCTTCAGTCCATATCACTGACCATTGTATGTAGCCTATCGCAATTGATCATCACCATGATTATGGGTTGTGCAGGTATCTTCTATTTGCAATGGTATCTGGATAGTCATCCCGTTGTTGGCAACATCCCTATGCAATTAGTGTTGAATGTGCTATTGGCCATTGTGATTATAGCGATAGTTGTTTTGGCCATTTTGTATTTTCGGTTAGTCTGGTTAGTCAAACTGATATATTGGTTTCGATTGCCTGAGAAGTATTTAGCTTATGTTAAATTTTTAGAAGCCTTAGATGCAAAGGTCTTATTGCGTATTTTGTCATTGTCTTTTTTAAGATATGCTGTTTTTATTGCGCAATATTATTTTATGTTTTCGGTTTTTGCTGTTTCAATATCCCGGTTGGAGGCTTTTGGTAGCGTTGCGGTGATTTTTTTGATAATGGCGATAGTGCCTACTTTTACAGTATTGACCGAGCTTGGACTTAGATGGGAGGCGGCGATTCAGGTGGTACAGATATTCAGCATAAACACAGTGGGTATATTTGCTGCTTCGTTTGGTATTTGGTTGATCAACCTGGTGATACCAGCATTGGCCGGAAGCCTACTGATTTTAGGCATTAAACTTTTTAAGAAATAAATGAAATTACTTTATACTTTTTTTATTTTATTGTTCAGTAGCCTGGCTTTTCCCTTGCGTGCAGGGGAAGATTTTTGTGGCATTCATAATAAAGCCTTTATTACTGGTGAAAGCATTACCTATCGGGCTTATTATACATTGGCCGGGGTGTATGTTGCTGCCGGTGAGGCCGTTTTTACAACTGCGCTTGAAGAGATTGGAGGCAAACCGGTTTATCATGTAACGGGAGAAGGCAAAACCTATCCTTTTTACGATAAATTTTTTAGGGTGCGGGATAAATATGAATCTTTTATTGATACGGCCACGATGCAACCACTAAAATTTTTGCGCAATGTGGATGAGGGTGGGTATAAGATTTATGAGAATGTGAGCTTTAATAAAGCGGTCAATACCGCCATTACCACTAAAGGGGTTTATAAGATACCCAGTTGTATTCAGGATGTGATCAGCTCCATTTATTATGCACGGAATATTGATTTTAGTAAGCTGAAGGTTAACGATAAAATACCCTTCGATATGTTTCTGGATAACCAAGTGTACAATATTTATATCCGATATCTGGGAAAGGAAATTGTAAAAACAAAATATGGCCGGTTCCGTGCTATTAAGTTCAAACCCTTACTAATCAAGGGGACCATTTTTGAAGGTGGCGAAAAAATGAATGTTTGGGTGAGCGATGATGGCAACCATATCCCCCTGCGAGTGGAAAGCCCCATCACCGTAGGCAGCGTTAAAGTGGATATGATGGATTTTCGCAATCGGCGCTACCCACTCAGTTCCTTGTTGGATGTGCAGTAAATAATTGATTCAAACTGTTCATATCAAATATCAAGTAATCTTACCTCCACCTTACCTTAAGGGAGCTTCAATAATAATAAGCCATAGATTTTCTGTCTTTTTGAATCAATGGCCTTACTCCACCTAAACTTATTTCCCATCGAGTCTTAAAAAAAAGCTATTCCGCCTAAGCATATTTTTTTTGATTAGCAAGCTGAATTACAGCCCCAATATGGCTAAATATCAACTGTGGTTTTCAATGATTACCTGTTAGTCAAAAACTATCAATTTATTACAGTTAGACTTTTTTCAGTGTAATTTTTGAGTATTGTTAAGAATAGGCTTACAACACTTCGATAAGGCGTCCTCTTTTTTTGGAAAATCATCATGGTAAACCTTGGGATTGGTAATAAAAAAATTATGGAAATATAGGTTTTGAAGATTTTTAGAATGGGTTTGATACCTATTTATGGTGATTTTACATATATAAAACATCATTTCACATATAAAATTCTACATTTTACGTTTATATACGTGGTAGATATTTTAGATGTTTACTACAAAACCTAATATCCGTTTTATGAAAAAAGCCTATTCATTTTTCTTTAGCCTATTTATTTTTTTGGGCATCCAATCTGCAAAGGCGCAGGACTGTCAAACTCTTTACGGTCAGGGCTATTCCGGCACTGGTTCCAGTATTGGTGTACGCTCTTTTGATTATACAACGAATACTTGGGGGGCTAGCTCACTTGAAAATACGACCTATTTCCATAGCCCAAACACGATTAAGGACGGCGGTCCTATAGCAATTGACCCACTTAACCAGAACATTAATATTGTTACCGATCAACGTCAGACAATCGCTTTGTTCACATTTGGTTCTGCTCCCAGTTTCATTGCTTACCCATCATCGCTGAATAATATCACTGCCTTCACTCTTTGCAGCGGCTACAAACCTGCTTCGCATATATGTTATTATATGACGCAGAATTTTTTAAGCGCTTCGCCAACCCCTGCTGGAACGGGTTTTTATAGTATTGATTTTACCGATCCGGCAAATCCAGTGGGTAACCAATATACAGCCATATTAGCGACGGGGGCGCCTTTCCTCAACACCAACGGTGGAGGTGATATCTGTTTTGACGCTAGTGGTACTGGTTATATCATTACCAGTGCTAAACAATTGTATACTGTTGTCACTGATGAATCGGCAATGACAGCAACTTTTACCTATATCAATACTTTGAACGGGCTTGGGTTTACCCCTACGGCCATTGCGTTCGACCCTGTGCATTTGAACAGTCTCACTATTACCGGCACCACCCAAGACTATACGAATTTTGATCTTTCAACCAATACATTAACTGTATTGACCAATGCAGCAGGTTGGGTTGCGCCAGACCTGGCAAGCTGTGTGTTCCCCAATATGAGCCCCAATCTCAAAATCACAAAAAGCATGTATGATGTTACCCAGTCAAAAGCGCCCCCTTTTAATGTAGCCACAGGCGATGTGATTCAATATACCATTACCGTTACCAACATGGGCAATGTGAATGGAGGTGGTTTTACAATCGCGGATGCAGTACCAACAGGGGCAAGTTATGTATCAGGGAGCACAACAATGAATGCTGTGGCGGTTGCCGATTGTAGTGGGGGCAGCTTTCCCTTTGCGACCGCTGCCGCGGCCAATAGTGATGACCAATCGGCTGGGAGTGGTGTGCTTTCCACCAACTCTTCAGCGGGAAACCCTAGTTGCGTGATTCAATATCAAGTGACTGTTACGGCATCGAATTATAATTCTATAGTGAACACGGCTACGGCCAGCATTACAGGGGCTTCCCCTTCATCTCCTATTACGGCTCAAGGCACGGCTTCTTTTGTTGTTGGGCAAAGTACCTTGCCCGTAACGCTGATTGATTTTACTGCCAAGCAGGATGGGGCTGTGGTTAAATTGAATTGGTCAACAGCCAATGAAATAAATAATAGCCGCTTTCAAATTGAAAGAAGTGTAGACGGATCCTATTACACAACCAAGGGAACGGTAATGGCTGCCCCAACAAATGGAGATCCCATTCATTACTATTCCTTCACCGATCTGAACCCTGCCTTGGGCAACAATTTTTATCGATTGAAGCAGATTGATCAAGATGGCCATTTTACTTACTCTATGATCCGTAATGTAGATTTCAATGATTTGGGGATGAATGAGCCAACAATATATCCCAACCCTGCAAGTACCAGAGAGAGCATAACGCTATCTATTGGCTCAAGCCCGCAGGAACTAATTGTCAAGCTAATGAATATGGCAGGACAGCTTATTTCCAAGCAATCATTCTTAAGCCCCAATGACCATGTAACGATAGACATTAGCCATTTGTCCAAAGGAGTTTACTATGTAATGGCTATTGCCGATACTAAACCACTTAAACCAGTGAAATTAATTGTAGAATAAAAGGCAGTTTTGAAAATCGAACACTGAGGCCAGTAGACTCTATCCTTGAAAGAAGCGGCGGACTCCTTGAATGGAGGCCGCCGCTCGTTTTAAAACAGGTTGGTTGAGATTGTCGATTCAAAAAAGGAAACCAACATCATCTTTATTAAACAATCCCAGCCAACTCCAGACTTTTTTTCTTCAGCTTTCTGAGTTCCACATCCTCGATGATGGGGTCGGGCATCAATATCAGTGAAGTGTTATTTGTTTTCCACCATTTATCATCTTTCAGGTTTTGGAAATGGATACATCCTACCAAATACTTCCTCGTTTCGCCTGAATGCCATTCTTCGATCCATTCAAATTTTTCCTTGGGAATATATTTGAGGTCATCAAAACTCACATAGACCATCATATAAAAATCATCAGTAAGGTCGTGAGGGCCGTGATGGTATAGTTTCTTGTACTCGTAACGATATTGATAACGCAAGGCAGAGAGGTCGCTGAGCACAGCAGAGGCCGTTGGAAAACTACCAGCTCCTTTTCCATAAAAGAACTGCTGGTCGGCAAAATTACTTTCTATCACTACGCCATTATATTCATTTTTCACAAAAGCAAGATGCCCGTTATGGGTTACAAACTGTGGTAACACATAGGCAGCTACTTTGCCATTCAATAATTTTTTTGCTTGCCCCACCAACTTGATATCGAAATTTTTTTCTTTTGCTACCATGGCATCGTCGAGGCGGATGTTCTGTATGCCTGTAAACAGAATATTATCAGGCTTTTCAATAATGCCATAAGCATGGGCTAACAAAATGGACCATTTGTTCACAGCATCGTAGCCTTCAATATCCAGTACGGGATCGCTTTCTGCAAAACCCAGTTGCTGGGCCAGCAATAAAGCATTTTGAAAATCCAGTCTTTCTTCGAACATTTTTGTGAGAATGAAATTCGTGGAACCATTAACAATGGCCCTTATGGAATGCAAAAGGTCATTGTCATAATATTCTTCCAGATTTCGTATAACTGGGATGGAAGCGCAAGCAGATCCTTCATATAATAAGGATTCGCCAGTTTCTTCCTGAAGTTTTAATAATTCACGAAAATGCTCGGCAATCATTTTCTTGCTGGAGCTTACCACCGCTTTCTTGTTCTTCAATGCAGTGGAAACAATCTCAAAGCCTGCTTCTGATTCGCTGATTACTTCAACAATCACATTGATTTCAGGGTCGAATAATAACTCATTCCTATCGGTGGTAAATAATTCTTTGGGGGCGTCTCTTTTTTTGTGGGGGTTTTTGATGCAAACCTTTTTTACGGATGCGTTCAAGGAAGGTGTCTGCTGCAATATTTTATAAAGCCCTTCGCCTACCACTCCAAATCCAAATAGCCCGATCGTTAACTTCTTATGTGCTTCCATATTTAATTTGTTACCGCAAATTTAGGGATTGGATTCCTTTCGGAATGTATAAACTCATGAATAAGGTTTCCGATAGATTCAAATTCCAATAAAAACCCATCATGTCCATAATCCGATTTGATTATTTTAAAGCTGGCATTTGGTATATGTGCTGCAATCAATTGCTGCTCAATTGGAGGAAAGAGGATATCCGTCTCTATGCCAATAGCCAGTGTTTTTGCCTGTATCTGTTGCAAAGCCGCTTCCACGTTCCCCCGGTTTCTTCCCACATTGTGCGAGTCCATGCTCTGGCTTAGTTTATAATAACTAAAGGCATTGAAACGCTTGGCCAATTTTTCGCCTTGATAGCGTTGGTACGATTCACTTCTGAAATTTTCAATCTGATCATTATGGGCATTGGGTTGGCTTTGCAAATAAGTTTCATAATGCCGATAAGAAATCAGCGCGATGGAACGGGCTACTTTCATTCCTTCAATGCCCGCTTGGTCATTTTTTTCTTTCCAGGAAGGGTCTGATTCGATGCACCATCTTTGCGATGCATTGAAGGCCATTCCCCATGGGGAGTGTTGTGCATTGGTGGCAATCGGGAAAATATGTTCAAATAAGTTTGGCTCTTCAATGGCCCATTCCAACAATTGTTGCCCTCCCATAGATCCACCAATCCCGATATGGATGCGCTGGATGCCTAGGAATTCACGTAAAGGCTTATACGCACGGATCATATCACGGGGAGTGAAAAAAGGGAAATCATGAAAGTAAATTTCCTCCTTGCTCGGATGGGTATCCAATGGCCCGATACTTCCATAACAACTACCGGGCATGTTCACACATACAATAAACCATTTTGATGGGTCGAAGGTCTTGCCTGATCCCACCAAGCCATCCCACCACTCTGCAGGATCGCTATTGGCTGTGAGTGCGTGAAAGATCCATACCACATTATCTCCCCGTTCATTTAGCCTTCCATGGGTGGTATAGGCCAAATGGTAGGCCGGTATCACCGTCCCCGATTCCATCGTGAACGGGTTTTTATATGTAAATATTTCCGTAGGCAAATTTTGATTTTTGATTAGGAGTGATCGTTTACATAGAAGACCGAATGTCGGTGAGCCGGGAGAACAAAAAAGATGCTCCCTAATCTTTAGGGATCCCGACATTCGGTCTTAAAATTTATTTTGCCAGTTCCTTTGAGAACACGGTTTCAAATGCTTGTTCAAAATCTGCTTTGATGTCATCGATATGTTCAATACCAACGCTCACGCGTACCTGATTTGGCAATACACCGGCAGCGATTTGTTCCGCCTCGCTCAATTGCTCATGGGTAGTGGAGGATGGATGAATGACCAAAGTTTTTGCGTCTCCCACATTTGCCAGATGACTGGCCAATTTCAAGGAGTCAATAAATTTACTGGCATTTTCCTTAGAACCTTTAACCCCAAAATTAAGGATACCGCCGAATCCTTTTTTCAAGTATTTTTTTGCCAATTCATGATAGGGGCTGCTTTTCAGTCCGGGGTATTGAACAAAATCTACCTGGGGGTGTTGTTCCAGCCATTCTGCCAGGTTTTGTGTATTCTCCACATGGCGTTGCACACGCAAGGATAGGGTTTCCAAACCTTGCAATAATAAAAAGGAATTAAAAGGGGCTTGCGAGGCTCCGAAATCACGCAGTCCTTCCACTCTTGCGCGGATAGCAAAAGCAATATTGGGCAGGCCAAGTGGGTTCCCTTCCCCAAACACGTCCCAGAATTTCAAGCCATGGTAGCCTTCGGATGGCTCTGTGAACTGAGGGAATTTTCCATTGCCCCAATTATAATTACCCGCATCCACAATCACACCACCAATACTGGTGCCATGTCCACCGATCCATTTGGTGGCCGATTCTACCACAATATTGGCGCCCCATTCAATCGGGCGGAACAAATAACCACCAGTGCCAAAAGTATTATCCACGATCAATGGCAGGTCATACTCTTTTGCAAGTGCAGCAAATTTTTGAAAGTCGGGGATGTTCAATCTTGGGTTACCGATGGTTTCCAAATAAATGGCCTTGGTGTTTTTGTCAATATGCTTCACAAAGCTTTCCACATTGTCACCATCTGCAAATCGGGCCTCAATGCCCAATCTTTTAAAAGCCACTTTGAACTGGTTATAGGTGCCACCATACAAAAAGGAGGTGGTTACAAAATTATCCCCTGCCTGTAAAATATTATTGAGCGCCAAAAACTGAGCGGCCAACCCAGAGGCGGTAGCCAAAGCAGCTACGCCGCCTTCCAAAGCAGCGATGCGTTGCTCAAAAACATCAGTGGTGGGGTTCATGATGCGGGTATAAATATTCCCGAATTGTCTTAACCCAAAAAGATTGGCGGCATGTGCGGCATTGTCAAAACCATAGGAAGTGGTTTGGTAAATAGGCACTGCCCTGGATTTGGTAGTAGGGTCAATCTGTTGACCAGCATGAAGCTGCAAAGTTTCAAAATGATGTGTGCTCATGATAATTTTTTTAAACGTTTTTGAATATGAATTTGTTTATAAATGGATTTTGCGTGTAAGACCAATGAACGAAAAAATGCACAAAAAGTTCAGAAAGAGGTTATTAAATGCCAGAAGGCATGAAGCAACAGCAACAACAGGATTGCTGGAAATAGAACAGTGTTTTATTTTTTGTGGGTTGTACCATACTTTTTAATACCCGACAAAATTAGTCGACTTTTTGAAATGGCAAAGTATTTTTTCTTTTTTTATTAAGTGACCATCAATGGGACCGATTTTCCATCCACCCATCCGCATAATATAATCGTAACTGATTGATTTGCCACAATATCTATAAAAGGGAACCGATTTAGGCAACTTGACGGCAGCCCATGCCGTATTAAATATATGGATAACACAGTTAACAAATTGATAACCCATATTGGAACAGGGTTTGAGACTATGTGGAAGAGAAAAATCTACCTAAAATTTATAAAAAATGAAAACTAACATTAGACTTCTTGCTGCTTTCGGCGGCATCATGGGGATTGTATTATTTATGGCCTGTAATAAAAACAACGCAGGCGTTTCCAATATCCCTCCCGGCAAATCCCAAATGTCATTGTATATAACCGATGGACCCATCAGCTTTTATAAGGTATTGATTGATATTAGACAAGTTGCGGTTTTGATTGATACTGCTACCGTGCAGAATGCCAGTGACGACCCGGAGGAATGGGGCGATGGTTATTATGGTCGCGGTCGTGGGGAAAATAACAAATCGGTCATCTGGGATACCCTTTCTATCACACCGGGTATTTATGACCTGTTGAAATTGCGCAATGGGGTAGATACCTTGCTTGGATCGGGCATTTACCCAACAGGTAAAGTAATCAAAATAAAAATAACCTTAGGGTCGGATAATACTTTATATACGGATAGCCTTACCAGTTATCCTTTGGAAATTTTCGGTTTCAATCCTTATTTCACGGTGAACGTGGCAAGGGAAAATATGTATTCCGTTGCCAATAATGACTTCAAGCTCTGGCTTGATTTCAACCTGCAACGCTCTATCTTTTTCTGGAGTGGTACTTATTATCTAAAACCCTATTTGGTTGCCTTTAATGATGTAAAACTTTCCAAGATCAAAGGAATGGTATTACCAAAAGGTGCTTCTGCCTTGGTAGAAGCTTATAAGAATAACGATACCCTTTATACGATACCAGAGTGGGAAGGCGATTATCAGTTCCGTGGTGTATCATCGGGCACCTACAGCATGACTTTCAAAGGGCGCAATGGTTATAAGGACACAACCATTACAAATATTGTGGTTGATTCCGCTTCCACAACTACGGCGCCAACCATTACATTGCATCAATAGTTTTTTATGTTCGGGGTCAATTCCTGAAAAATAGCTGATACTTAAGAGGCCGGTATTCAAAATACTGGTCTCTTTTTTTTTCAGATTATCTCTGCTCTGTTCGTCATAAACAGGTTCCGAACCAAACGGCATCCATTTTGTTCTTACCTTAGTTTCTTTATTGGAAAAGAAGCAATCATATAGCTAAAATGAGTGGAAAAAAGTCAGCCGAAAACGGTACACTAGTTGAAGAAGGGATTGAAGTGTTTGGCGCAAGGGTGCACAACCTGAAAAATATTGATATCAGTATCCCCAGAAACAAATTGGTAGTGATCACGGGCATCAGCGGAAGCGGAAAATCATCCCTCGCATTCGATACAATTTATGCCGAAGGTCAGCGTCGATACATGGAAAGTTTTGGTGCTTATGCCAGACAATTTATTGGAGATATGGAACGGCCCGATGTGGATAAAATCACAGGTCTAAGTCCAGTTATTTCCATAGAACAAAAAACCACCAACAAAAACCCAAGAAGTACAGTAGGTACCGTTACCGAAGTATACGATTTTCTGCGTTTGCTATTTGCCAGGGTAGGGGAGGCTTATTCCTACAATACCGGGAAAAAAATGGTTAAGTTTAGTGAGGAGGAAATTGTGGAGAATATTTTTAAAAAGTTTAAAGGCAAAAAAATTTCTCTGCTGGCTCCTTTGGTTCGGGGTCGTAAAGGACATTATAGGGAACTGTTTGAAGACATCCGCAAAAAGGGATATCTGAAAGTAAGGGTAGATGGGGAAGTGAAAGATTTGGTGGCTAAAATGCAGGTTGACCGTTATAAGGTACACGATATTGAAGTAGTGGTTGACCGCATGGCCGTAACCCCCGATTTGAAAACACGCTTGAGCCAAAGTGTGCAAAAAACTTTGCAGGTAGGCAAGGACCTGATGTTTGTGTTGGTGAACGATGATGATAAAACCGTACAGTATGCCAAGCAACTCATGTGCGAGGATACGGGTATCAGTTATGAAGAGCCATCCCCAAACAGTTTTTCTTTCAACTCGCCTTATGGTGCATGCCCCATTTGTAAGGGTTTGGGCGATGTGTACAGTATCAGCATCGATGAAGTGTTGCCAGATAAATCAAAAACAGTGAATGAGGGCGGCATTGCTCCTTTAGGGGGCGAACGTGAAGCCAGTGTATTTCGCCAAGTGGTTCAGTTTGCAAAAAAAAATAAGATTGGTTTAGATAAGCCAATCAAAGATTTGTCGGCAGCACAACTTGACCTGCTTTTATATGGCGAAACAGGTGTCAGTTCCAGTTTTGATGTTGATGTGGATGATGAGTCCATCCCAGAAACATACACGGGTTCCTATGAAGGCATTATCCCCATGTTGAAACGATGGTTCTCTTCACCATACAGTAGTGAAGGGCTAAGAACTTGGGTTGAAAAATACATGCACCTAAAAAAATGTGAGTCATGTAATGGGGCAAGATTAAAAAGGGATAGCTTATGGTTCAAGATTGATGAGAAGAATATTTCCGAGCTCAGCGGTATGAACCTGAATAAACTGATGCAATGGTTTGATGGTATTGAAAAAAGGTTGAGCAACAAACAAAACCTTATTGCTAAAGATATTTTGAAAGAGATTAGGGAAAGGCTGCAGTTTTTATTGGATGTGGGTCTTACCTATCTTTCACTCAACCGACCATCCAGAACCCTGAGTGGTGGCGAATCCCAGCGGATTCGGCTGGCCACGCAAATAGGATCACAATTGCAAGGCATCACTTATATATTGGATGAACCGAGCATTGGTCTGCATCAGCGTGATAACCAACAATTGATTACCGCATTGAAAAACCTGCGCAATATTGGCAATAGCGTGTTGGTGGTAGAACATGATAAGGATATCATGCTGGCAGCGGACCATCTGATTGATATTGGCCCCAAAGCCGGTTTTCATGGGGGGCGGATTGTTGCACAAGGTAAACCAGCGGATTTGCTTAAACTCGACACACTGACCTCTTCTTACCTCAATGGACATACGAAAATTGAATTGCCGGCCGAGATTAGAAAAGGTAGCGGACAGGTGGTTGAAATAAAAGGAGCCAAAGGGAATAACCTAAAGAATATCGATGTAAAGTTTCCATTGGGGAAATTTATTGTTGTTACGGGGGTCAGCGGTAGCGGCAAGTCTACCCTGATCAATGAAACCCTTTATCCTATATTGAGCAAACATGCTTATGGTTCAAAGGCCATGCCGATGGAATATCAGCAGGTAAAGGGTTTGGAGCATATTGATAAAGTGATTGAGATTGATCAATCACCCATCGGTCGTACCCCTAGAAGCAACCCAGCTACCTATTGTGGGTTCTTCACTGATATCCGGACTTTATTTGCCTCCATACCGGAAGCAAAAATCAGGGGTTATAATGCAGGACGTTTTTCTTTCAATGTAAAAAGTGGGCGTTGCGAGGTTTGTGAAGGAGGTGGTATGCGTGTGATTGAGATGAATTTTTTGCCTGATGTATATGTGCATTGCGAAAAATGCAATGGTCGACGTTACAATCGCGAAACATTGGAAATCCGATATAAAGGTAAATCCATCAGTGATGTGCTTGATATGACGGTGGATGAGGCCGTCGAATTTTTTCAGAACGTGCCTTATCTTTATCGGAAGATAAAAGTGCTGCAGGAAGTGGGTTTGGGTTATATCACATTGGGCCAATCAGCGGTAACATTGAGTGGTGGCGAGGCACAGCGGGTGAAATTAGGCACCGAACTCTCAAAAAAAGATACTGGCAAAACTTTTTATATTTTGGATGAGCCCACTACCGGGCTTCATTTTGAGGACATCCGACATTTGTTGGATGTGCTATACAAATTGGTTGACCGTGGTAATACCGTTTTGGTGATTGAGCATAATATGGATGTGATTAAAGTTGCGGATCATATTATTGATCTTGGCCCCGAGGGAGGGGATGGTGGTGGTAGGATTTTATTTGAAGGAACCCCCATAGATTTGATCAAGTGCAAAGAAAGCTTTACGGCCAAATTTTTAAAATTGGAATTGGGGAAATGATACTGGAATAATACCAAAACCTAAAGTGTTGCCATGAACCAACCATGGTTTTGCGTGTAGCCTTTAGCATTCTTGGCAAGTTTGATAATGACAATTTGAGTTAAGGAAACCTAAATCATAAATTTAAAATCATAAATCGCATGCAGCAGAGGGTTCTAGTAGATATGGATGAAGTAATAGCAGATGTGGAGTCGGCCATGAAGAGATGGTACAAACAAAAATATGGTGGGGATATGGATTATACGGGTGCACTGAATGGCGGCTCTTTGGTAAAGGGGTTTCCCGAAGCGCATCAGGCCGAGGTTCGACAACTACTTTTTGAACCCGGTTTTTTCCGTAACCTGCCTGTGATTGAAAACAGTGTCGAAGTACTAGAGCAGATGAACAAGCAATATGAAGTTTTTTTGGTTTCTGCCGCAATGGAATTCCCCAATTCGCTTAGGGAAAAATATGATTGGTTACAAGAACATTTTCCTTTTTTTACCTGGCACCAGATTGTTTTATGTGGGAGCAAAAAAATGGCGCAAGCTGATTTTTTGATTGACGACCATGCTAAGCATTTTCAATATTTTAATGGGAAGCCCTATCTATTTTCTGCTCCGCACAACCTGAACGAAAACCAATTTGCCCGTATCAATAATTGGAAGGAAGCGGCTGAAATATTTTTAAAATAGATGTTATGGATTTAGAAAGTTTAACGGGTATGCCTGATTGGGATGATGAACGTTTTCATTTGCCTGGGCGAGGGGGGGATGAATGGAAACATGCATTGAAGAATGAACGGGCTGCTAAGCTTTATGACCAATGGAGGCAGGTGTTGGTATTGCTGCTCGGTTTGTATGATCATGTGAACCATCCTACCCAGGAAGAAGGCGATGAAGAATTTATAGCAGATCAAAAAAATATGATACTAGGGGATGCGTATTTGATAGGAGCCAAGATTATGGGTGCGGAAACGGGTGATTCTTATGTGCTGCGGATGGAGAATGCCAGCATCATTAGGAGTGCAGCGCAAACCGTGTACATGCTAATGTCATCCCTAAAATTCCAGGGGCTTGTGGAAGAACCTTATACTGATGCTGTGAGATATGAAATCGAAAAATTCCGAACACTTTTTAAAGAATGGGTAGGATCTTTTGAAAAAGATGAATTTGAGGACGAGTGGGGCTTGTTCTAATTAGAAATGAGCTAACGAAGTGTATATTCCGAGTGCTGAGAAAGTTTTAAACCAAAAAAGCCGCAATATCTCATCGCGGCTTTTTGCATGAATATAGTTTAGGGGTCAGCATGGTTAGTTCCAGTAAGCAAGCGCAGAGAGTGATTAATAAAATCGTTTATAGGGTAACACATAATAGGGAACGGATCAGGTTACAAGAACCTTGTTTTCGGATATTAGATTTTACCAATTTCCCTGCTGCTTACTGGTCATTCATTATAATAAAGAACTTATTCTATTTTCAATTGGCCATTTTCAATGCGCTGATCATTATGGTATATTTCAAAAATATAGTTGCCTTTGGAAATGTTTACCAAAGCGGTTTTGCTGTTTCTCCGGATATTAGCCTCTGCTTTTAGCTTTCCGTCGATATCAAATAAATAGAAGTGGTATATCTTTTTTTGCTCCGGTCCTGCACTGATCAGTAGTTGGCGGAGTGTTGGGCTGCTGTGCATTTCGATGTAATAATTTTTGTTTTTGTACAGTCTGCTGACGCTGGTTTTGTTGGACCGTTCCGGGTCTTCGGGTTTAGCAATGATTGTATGACCGTTTGCTGAAGAAAATGCAGGAAGAGTGAATAAAGCAACCAGCAAGCCGGAAGATAAATTCAATAATGATTTACTTGTAGGTACAGTTTTCTTCATCTAAAAACAAATTAGGTACGGAACGGATATCTTCAAACAAACATTCTTCAATGCTTTAGAACCTCATGATTGGGCAGCGGGTCCTATTTCTCCAAGCTGCTTCTCTCGTTGTGCCCAAGCGGATGCCCAGTTTGAAACCTGCAGTAAAGTAGGCATCATTCTGGTTTGAGTGACCTCTAATGTCACCTGGATTGAAACCGCTGCCCGGTATTCCTCTCAAAGGACTTTTATTCGACATCTGGTCAGCGATTTTTGCTTGCGCAGGCGAAAGATATTTATAGAACAAACTGGGGTCTATAAATCGAGTGCTCACATCGTCAATATAGTCTGTAAAAGTTTTTCTATGTACAATCTCAAAAGAGATATTTACATTTTCATTGAAATAATATTTTACACCCACTCCCATTGGGATATTTATTTGTGTAAGGCTATACATTTTTCTGTTGGGGTATTCAGCAAAGCCTTCACCTTCAGTATGCAGCGGTCTTAGGTAAACCCAACTTTGTACACCGGTAGAAGGATCTGTATAAAGACCTTGGGGATTGAAATGGAAGGCGCCTACTCCAATCACGCCATAAGGGCGGAGCCTACCTTGCACATCAGTGGGTTCGTTCTCAAAAAATACAGTGGGATAAACTTCAACGGCTAAAAAAGCTTCTGCAATCTGTGAACGGAAATTCAAGTTTCTGGATCTTCTGTTCTCTTCCTCACCACCCTTACCGGTTGTTTTTGCGTCATCACCATTTACGTTGCCATAATTTAATGCAAGGCGAATGCCTAGCCATTCTGCAGGGTGTGCGGTAACATGAGCGCCAAAAGCTAACTGTGTAGTGGGAATATTGTAGTCTTTAACAAAGCCCTTCCCTATTCCACGGGTGCCCCCCAAATCGCCCAAAAAACCCATTGGGCCAACGGTAACACCACCTTCAAAGTAGTTGCCAGCGGATAATTGACAGAAAGAAGAGAAATGCAGTGCAAGCACGAGCGTCAGGGACAAGGCACACTTCTGCATTAAGGAGTGTAAACTCTTTTTCATGAATATTGATTTTTAGTTTTCTGATGGTTTGGATCCTGGTTTCACTAACATTTACCTGGATAACATAGAACAAACGACTAAATGATTCATTCTCGTGTGCAAGAGATGAAATATTTATCAACTTAATAATGCCGATAAAAATATTTTCTACGATTGGGAAAGCTGCATCTCAATATGGGAAATTCCGTCTTCTAAATAAACATCGCTGGATTGAACAAAACCAAAGGATTCGTAGAATTTTTTTAGATATAACTGGGCACCAATTTTTATAGGGATGCCCTTGCCTAATAAGAGGTTGACCCAATGAATGCTCTGCTGCATCAATTCCTTGCCGATGCCTCTTTTTCTGGCCGAGGGGGAACTTACTACCCTGCCTATCGAAGATTCCACATAGGAAATACCCGCAGGTACCAGCCTTGTGTAAGCTATTAGTTTTTTGTGCTCCCAGCACATGAGATGAAAACATTTTTGGTCTTTATCATCCATATCCTGAAAAACACAATTTTGCTCCACTACAAATACCTCGCTTCTTAATTGCAGAATGGCATATAGTTCATGTGGGTTCAGTTCCTCAAATTTTTTGCATTCCCAGTTCATATCCTTTTCTTGTTTATATTGTGCTTGGTTGTTTTTAGTTATAGTGGCCTGCTTTCATCATCTTCCTCTACTTTGTAAGAGTGAGCAAGAAATAGTACATAACATTCAATAATCATATTTATCCTTCCAAAGGTTTTTTAAGAATTTCCTCAGCTCTTCCTCTCTGGCATTATGTCCGGGATCAAAAAATTTGGTTCCCGAAATTTCTTTTGGCAAATATTCTTGGGCGGAGAAATTTTTTTCATAACTATGGCTGTATTGATAGTCTTTACCATAATCCAAGTTCTTCATCAGTTTAGTGGGTGCATTCCTGATATGCAGAGGCACGGGCAGGTCGCCAAATTGTTTCACGGCTGCCGAAGCAGCACCAATCGCTTTTAAGGAAGCATTGCTTTTGGGCGATGAAGCCAGATAAGTAGCGCATTGCGATAAGATCAATGAAGATTCCGGATAGCCAATTTTATTCACTGCATCAAAACAGGCATTTGCCAATAATAAAGCATTGGGGTTTGCATTCCCAATATCCTCACTCGCAAGGATCAACATTCTACGGGCAATAAACTTTACATCCTCTCCCCCTTCAATCATTCGGGCAAGCCAATAAACAGCGGCATTGGGATCACTGCCTCTTATGGATTTGATAAAAGCTGAAATAATATCATAATGCTGCTCTCCTTTTTTATCGTACAAGGCTACCCGTTTCTGCGCAAACTCCATCACCAACTCATCGGTGATTATCAGATTGCTTTGTGCAGAGGCATTGCAGAGCAACTCCAGCAGGTTCAGCAATTTTCTGGCATCCCCTCCGGAAATATTGATCAGGGCTTCGGTGTCTTTTAAAGTGATTTTTCTTTTTTTCAGTTCCTCATCTTTTGTAATGGCTGTTTGCAAAAGCAAAATCAGTTCCTCCTTATCCAATGGTTTTAACACATACACTTGGCAGCGGCTCAACAAAGCGCTATTTACCTCAAAGGAAGGATTCTCGGTAGTGGCACCAATCAGCGTGATGATGCCTTTTTCCACGGCGCCCAATAAAGCATCTTGCTGGCCTTTATTGAAACGATGGATCTCATCGATAAATAAAATCGCTTTCAGCTTATGTTTGGCTTCTTCTATCACTTCCCTTACCTCTTTTACGCCAGATGAAATAGCACTCAAGGTATAAAACGGCACCTGCAGGCTATGTGCAATGATATTGGCAATACTGGTTTTTCCCGTGCCCGGTGGCCCCCATAATATCATGGAGGGGACATTGCCTTGTGCAAGGGCATTCCGCAGGATGCTGCCCTTACCTGTCAGGTGCTTTTGGCCTACCAGGTCATCCAGCGAGTTTGGTCTCAGCCTTTCGGCCAACGGCGCTTGAACCGGTTCCATATAAAAAATTTAAATAACAATACTACAACAAGTTGGCCGTTTTAGAGAAGTAATCTCCTGATGTGAGGGTGGAAAAAAGGCAATCGATTTTTTAAATTATTTTGAAGGATTATAATGGTATATTTCAATTGGTATTGTCAAAGCTGCTGGGCAGTATGATCAAACAGTGATATAAAATGGCAAATAGATTTTTCATAGGGTATAAGATGGTTGCGTTCCTGTTGTTTTCCATGATTGGTTTGAAATCACTCAACGGGCAGAATTGTTCTGCTGCACAAAATTATGCACTCAACCGACCAGGCGTGGTGATGATCAAAACCGTCTTTTCTGCAAATGTGTACGTGAACCAAATGAAAATGGATGAAAAGTTTTTGAACCATCTTTTGGATTCCATCCAAAGAGCCGATACGGCCGGTGCCATATTTTCACCTGAGCAAAAGTTGGATATCGTGTTCAAGGCGATGGGCAGCCGACCAGAACGTTTTTTCAAGAAAACCTTTAACTATATAGAGCAAACACAGCAGATTACGGCTACGGGCACGGGTTTTTTTATTACCGGCGATGGGTATGTGGCTACCAATAGCCATCTAATTGACCGCGACAATGCTTTTGTACGAAGGCAGTTTATCCTCACCGCTTTTCAGCAAATGACGGAAGCGAATATTGCGGCTATTGAAAATTCATGGGCCGTAAAATTGTCGGCGGAGCAAAAAAATGATTTATACGATAGCTATGCCTCTGTATATTCAAAACTGGTGCCCATGACCCTGAGTGACCTTAAAAAAACCGTTTATGTAGTATATAGAAATGACCAGCCCGATGGATCGGTATCCACGGAAACCAAGGAGGCGAGCATTATTATCAAAGGGCAGCCCATGCCCGGCATGGATGTGGCCATTTTGAAAATTGAGACTAAAGATTCCCTGCCGGTGCTTAAGGTTGCTGATGATCAACTGCCCAAGGTTGGCGAACAATTATTTGTTTATGGATATCCCGGCCCTGTTACCAATAATGATTTTGTGTCGGCCGAATCTGCCATTGAGCCCACGCTTACCACGGGCATAGTAAGCGCCATTAAAAAATCGGTTAACGGCTGGCCAGTGATACAAATGGATGCCAATATCAATCATGGCAGTAGCGGTGGCCCGGTTTGTAATAGTAATGGGGAAGTAGTGGGACTCACTACTTTTGGAAGCCTCGAAAATTCAGGCGGGCTTGCGGCCGGTCTTAATTTTTCCATACCTGTTTCCATATTAAATGAATTTATCGACTCCGTGGGAATCGATGTACAAGTCAGCGGTTCTACAAAACTATTTTCCGAAGCCCTTGATTTGATCAATAAACATTATTATCAAAAGGCGATGCGAAAACTGGAAGAAATAAAAAAAATAAACCCCGGTTATGCAACCTTATACACATTGATCGATGATTGCAAAGATCATATCGGCAGGGGAGAAGATGAGGGCGCAAAAAATCTTAAGTATATACTCTTGAGTGTAGCTGTGGTGCTATTGGTTTCTGGTATTGCTATCGCATTCAGAAAAAAGTGATTGGGGTAAAAAATTATTTCCATCCCCCACCCAAACTCTTGTATAAGGAAACCACTGCTGTCAATTGTTGTAATTTGTCATTCACACTGTTGAGCTGGGCCGAAAGGAGGCTTTGCTCGGAAGTGAGCACGTCAGTATAATTTGCTTTTGAAGAATATTTGAGCAATTCCTTGGTAAATTCAACCGATTTTTCCAGATAGGCGATCTGTTGTAATCGGAGAGATTCTTTTTCAACGGCGGTTTTATAACTATACAAAGCATTCGATACTTCCTGTCCAGCCGTTAAAACGGATTTCCTAAAATTGGCCAGGTATTCTTCATAACGGGCTTGTGCCACTGCAAGCCTTTGTTTGTTGATACCCTGATTAAAAACGGGTTGCAATAAACTGCCCGTGAGGTTTGAAAAGAATAAACTAGGGTTGAACATTTGGGCAATGTACAAGCTTGAAAAACCAGCCGAGGCCGTAATGTTCAAAGATGGATAAAAATAGGTTCTGGCCACGTTTATCATTTCAAAAGAATTCCTTAACTGGAATTCGGCCTGCTGCACATCGGGTCTATTGGCCAAGAGTTGTGCCGGCACACCAGTACTTAGATTGGTATCAACTGGCTGTTCCTCCAAACTCGCCCGCATAATGGTATCGGGACTTTTACCCAATAGCACAGAGATTGCGTTTTCTGTTTCCCTGATATTCTGTTTCAGGTCAGGGATCGTAATCTCAACGGAATAACGGTTGGCCGTACTCTGTACAACGGCAGCCCCTGTGACGATATCGCCTTCTTTCAATATTTTCATCGTTTCCACTTCTTCCTTGCGCAGGCTCAATGTTTTTTCAGTAATGGCCAATGCAGCATCGTAGGACATGAGTAGATAATAATTGGTAGCAATATCCGATATCAACTGTGTTTGTACTGCTCTTCTATAGGCCTCGCTTTGCAACATCGATGCCAATGCAGCTCGTTTTGCACTGCTCAGTTGTCCCCAGAGGTCGGCCATCCAACTGGCGTTCATCGAAAGCTGATACGCTTCTGGAAAACCAAATTGAGTGGAAGCCACATCCTGAAAGCTAGCTGCTGCACCTGCGTTCAATGAGGGTAAGAATGAAAGTTTGCTTTGCTTGAAATTAGCCGATGCTGATCGGATGCGGGCTATCGCAACCTGAAGATCAGGGTTATTATCAATCCCTTCTTGTATGAGCGATTGCAGGATCTTGTCGCTGAACATGTCTTTCCAAGAAATGCTGGCAATACTGCTAGTATCTGTTGTGGAAATATCCCGGTACAATTTATCATTGGTTATATTGACAGGCTGCTTATAAGGCTGTATGATTTTGCAGGAAGCCAATACCCAAATGGCCATCGAAATACAGATGACCAGATTTTTTTTTATTATCAAGTTCATTTCTTCCATCTTATAATCTATTCATGCTTTTAAAGTCCAAAATATCTTCTGCAGGTTTTTCACGATTGTGTATCAAAGTTTCCATTCAATACATTTCCTCATTGAGGGAACTTTTTTTTAATCAACAATATTCTCATCAATAATTGGTTCGATCAGTTCACCATCGGCCGTGTATTTATTCCCACGAATTTTTTCCTGCAATGATTGGAAGATGATGAACAGCCCCGGGATTACAAAAACACCCAAAACCGTTCCGATCAGCATACCACCGATAGCGCCTGTACCAATGGAGCGGTTGCCATATGCACCTGCGCCAGTAGCGAACATCAATGGCATCAAGCCAAACACAAAAGCAAAAGAAGTCATGAGGATGGGCCGCAACCTAGCTTTTGCGCCTTCGATGGCCGCTTCGATCAGGTCCATTCCCTTTCTTCTTCTTTCCAATGCAAACTCAACCATCAATATGGCATTTTTTGCGAGTAGGCCAATCAACATGATCAAGGAAATCTGCATATAGATATTGTTGCCGATGCCAAAAAGTTTTGCGAACAGGTACACCCCTGACAAGCCCACCGGCATAGACAGCAACACAGCAAACGGAAGCAGATAACTTTCATACTGTGCGCTCAGCAACAGGTAAACAAATACTAAACTCAATAGGAAAATATAAATGGATTGTGAACCACTGGTCTGTTCTTCCCTACTAATACCCGAATACTCATAACCGTATCCTGGGGGAAGGGTTTGGTCAGCCACTTCTTTGATGGCAACCAAAGCCTCGCCCGAGCTAAAGCCCGGGTTGGGCGAACCATTTACGGATATTGATGTAAAGAGGTTGAACCGCGAAATGCTTTCGGGGCCATAAACTCTTTTCATGTTGATGAATTCGGTAATGGGTGCCATCTTGTTTCCTGAAGAGCGGACAAAAATTTTACTCAACCCTTTCAGGTTAGCGCGGTAATTAGTATCTGCCTGTACCATCACCCGATATTGTTTACCAAACTTATTGAAATTGGATGCATACACGCCTCCATAATAATATTGCATGGTACTCAAAATATCATCTACCCCAATACCTGCTTCTTTTGTCTTGGCCACATTCACACTCAACTCATATTGTGGAAAGCCAGGGTTGAACTGGGTAGCTGCATATTGCACTTCGGGACGTTTGTTCAATGCGGCCAGAAAGTTTTTAGCCACTCCATAAAATTCGTTAATGGAATGCCCGCCTTTATCCTGTAGTTGGAAGGAGAAACCACCCGTGCCGCCAAAGCCAGTGATGGTGGGCAAGGACAAAGAAAAGATTGCTGCTTCCCGAATCTTGGACACTTTTTGATAAAGCGTTTTAATCACATCCTGATTGCTGACCCCCTTTCGTTTGTCCCAGTGTTTTAATTCCAAGAAAACGATACCATAAGAGCTGCCGCTACCTGCCAAAAAATTAAAACCCGTAACACGGAATGCGTCTTCCACCTCGGGGATAGTTGCGGCGCTGTCGGCGACTTGCTTTACGATTACAGAAGTGCGTTCCAACGAAGAAGCTGGGGGCAGACTAACGTTGACAAATATGGTGCCCATATCCTCATCTGGCACAAAGCTGGAAGGGGTTGTCTTCATCAAATAAAATAAACCGCCACTAAAAACAATTACTGAAGCAATCACAATCCATTTTTTTAGAGAAAGAAATTGGATACTTCGGGTATATTTTGCCGTTAATGTGTCATAGGCGGCATTGAAGCCCATGCCAAATCTTTTAAAGAAGTTTTTCTTTTTTTCCTCAGGAAGATGTTTGGGTGGCCGCAGCACCAAGGCTGCCAACGCAGGGCAAAGGGTCAAGGCATTGATGGCAGAAATACCGATTGCGATAGCAAGGGTAACACCAAACTGTTTATAGAAAACACCGGTGGATCCGCCAATAAAAGTAACCGGGATGAACACCGCGGCCATGATGAGTGTGATAGATAAAATGGCACCTGTGATTTCACTCATTGCGTCAATGGCTGCTTTTCGAGGGGATTTGTACCCGCTTTCCAATTTGGCGTGTACGGCTTCCACCACTACAATCGCATCATCCACCACAATACCAATGGCCAATACCAGCGCAAATAAAGTCAGGAGGTTGATGCTATATCCAAAAATATATAAAAAGAAAAAAGTGCCCGTGATCGAAACCGGTACCGAAATGCCGTGGATCAATGTGGAGCGAAAATCCTGTAGGAAAATAAAGATGACAAGGAAAACCAAGGCAAAACATTCCAACAAAGTGGTGATTACTTTTTCGATGGAAGCATCCAAAAATTTGTTTACGTCCACGAGAGTAGTATAATGGATACCGGGTGGAAAAGATTTGGAAGCTTGGTCAATTACTTTTTTGGATAGATTGATCACATCTCTGGCATTGGAACCGGCCGTTTGGCTCACGGCCATTCCGATAGCGGGTCTTCCATTTAAAGCACTGTTATTGCTATAGGAGAGTGCTCCAATTTCTACCCGGGCAATATCTTTTAGATGCAGTAATTGGCCATTGCCTTTTGATTTGAGGATGATGTTTTCAAACTGTGGCACATCGGTCAGCTTACCTGTATATCTAATTACGTATTGAAAACTCTGGTCTCCATTTTCACCAAATTTTCCTGGCGCTGCTTCAATATTCTGTTCGCTGAGCGCCGTGGTCACATCGGCTGGGGTGAGTCCATAATTAGACATTAGGTCGGGTTTCAACCAAATGCGCATGGAGTAATCGCGGCTGCCAAAAGTGGTGGCACTTCCAACTCCGGGCACTCTTTTAATTTGCGGCAACACGTTGATGGTGGCATAATTCTGCAAAAAGGTTTGACCGTATGCTTCTTTATCGCTGTATAATGCAAAGATGAGCAGCATGCTGCTTTGCTGTTTCCTAACGGTAACGCCTACCTTCACTACCTCTTGTGGCAATTGGCTGGTGGCACTCGCTACCAGGTTCTGCACGTTTACCGCAGCCTTATCGGGATCCGTGCCTACTGCAAAATAAACACTGATCGATGCAGAGCCATCGTTGGTGGCTGATGAGGTCATATAGGTCATGCCCTCTACGCCATTGATGGCTTCTTCCAATGGAACGATCACACTTTTCAAAACCACATCCGCATTCGCCCCAGTGTAAAAAGCCGATACCTGAACGGTGGGCGGCGCAATATTGGGATATTGTTCAATGGGTAACTTGGCAAGACCTAGCACCCCTAATAAAACAATGATGACGGAGATAACGGTACTTAGAACCGGTCTTTCTATAAATCTTTTTATCATAAGCTTGAGTGGGGCTAAGGCTTCTTTGAATAAACGCTATCAGCACTTACTGCTTTGGGTATAATCGTGGCATCATCTTTCAACCCAATCAGCCCTTCGAGTACAATGGTATCACCAGATGCCAAACCTTTATTGACTATAAAAAATTTCCCATCATCCGTAGATGTGGTAGTAATGGCCGTGCTGAAAACTTTGTGGTCCTTGCTCAATACATATACCAGTCTTTTGTCCTGCAATTCATAAGTGGCACTTTGTGGGATGACCAATGCATCTTCTATTATAGTGGGTATCCTCACGGTGGCACTGGCACCACTGCGGATGATGCCCAAAGGGTTTGGGTAAATGGCCTTGAAGCTGGCTGTACCGGTTTCAGTTGAAATGAGCCCACTGGCTGTTTCCACCTTTCCTTTTTCTGGATACTCGGTGCCATCGGCAAGTAACAGAGTGGCCGGTGCTAGTTGCTCTGTTTTTTCCTGAATGGTCTTACCGGGAGTGGTTGCAAAAAATTGCAGCAACTGTTTTTCGTTCATTGAATAATACGCATATACATTACCGATGTTGGAAAGGGTGGTTAGTGCTTCCACATTGGTACTGTTTACCAATGCACCTACTTTATAAGGTATGTTCCCGATTACTCCATCTTGAGGGCTGCGTAAGGTCGTATAACCTAGGTTGGTTTGTGCATTCGCCAATGCGGCTTTGGCTTGCGCCAAGGTTGCTTCACGGGCTTCCAAAGTATACTGGGCAGATTCCAATTCATACTTGCTCACGATATCTTTCTCCACCAGTGGTTTTACCTTGGCAACTTCCATCTTGGCGGCATCCACACTGGCAAGCGCACTTTTAATGCTAGCAGTTGCCGTAAGCACATCCTGCTCGTATTGCGGGTTCTTGATTCGGAAAAGCAACTGACCTTTTTTTACCGTGGCGCCTTCCTTTACATATATTTGGTCGACATAACCATCTACTTTGGGTCTGATCTCAATAATCTGCTGGCCTTGGATGGTGGCAGGGAAATCAAAATTGATTTTGGCATGTCTTGGGTTCAGGGCAAGCACCGCATAATCCTTGGGCTTGGTATCGAAGCCGCCTGGGCCTGCACCTTGTTGGTTGTTCTGATTATTTGTGCAGGAATATAGTAGAAATGCAATACAGCATGGTAGTAAAGTACGGATAGTCAGTTTCGGTATCACATTTTTATTTTGAACAGCAAAAGTAAATCTTCGTATCATCAGTTATCGAAATTCTTTATTTGCTAAAAATACATTGTAGACCCCAGCATGGGATGGAATTGTGATAAACCCTAAAAACACGGCGACGAACGGGAAATTTTTTTGTTTTGCATGATATCCGCGTTTTAATAAGGTAGCCATGTAATGGGATTTTGGGGAGAAAAATTCCCAATAGATATACATATATCTGTACGTTGAGCAAGTCATGTTAATATTAACAAAAGTGAAATATTTTATGTTTGGGAATTTTTATTTCCCTGATAATCCTATATTGTGATATAAAAACTAATACCATGCACCGGTACAAAAAAATCATGATCTTTCTTTCCCTTGCTGCTTTTATGTTTATTGGGATTGCGGCCACGACTCCACAAGATGACCCGAAACCTCCTAAAAGAAACCTGAAAATCCTTCCAAAGGACATCAGCAAGGAAGACTTGCACAAGGTTATGGAAGGTTATAGCGATGCTCTTGGCGTGAAATGTAATTTTTGCCATGCGCCTTCAAAAGACCCCAATCAAAAATGGCCTGATTTTGCAAGCGATGAAAAACCTGAAAAAAACATTGCCCGCAAAATGATGAAGATGACAGCAAAAATCAACAAAAAATATTTCAGTTTTAATAAAAACCCACAAGGGGAAATGGTGCCTTCTGTAACCTGCGGTACTTGCCACCATGGCAGCCAGCACCCAGAATTTAAAGCGCCTCCTCATGAAGAGCATCATGAGCATCCGGCACCGCCCCCTGCAAATAACTAATTTTCGGTTGTGCATTATAGTGAATCTGGCTATCCACATTTGGACTTGACTAACACTATTTACCAATCATAATCAATTTGATTTTAAAGAGGATAACCCAAAAGTTATCCTCTTTCATTTTATAGTATGCTATTTGAATAATTGGTTAAGGTCATTATATGAAACTGCCAACTGCGATAGTTTTGATTTGCCATCCCTTTGTATATCCTGAACTGCATGCATAAAAGCACCATAGGCAATCCTCGCCAAGGAAGAGCCAAGACTGATTCTTTTTACCCCTATTTCTCCTAAATCTTGCATACTCAGTTTTTCAACCGTATCAACCAAAAGAAAATTCACTGGCTTGGGTGCAACCGCTTTTACAATGGTCTCAATCTCATTTTTTGTATTGATCCCCGGAGCATAAAGTAGGTCTGCACCGGCTTCTGCAAAAGATACCAGTCTTCGAACTGTATCTTTTAGGTCAGGTCGACCATATAAATAGTTTTCACATCTTGCTGTCAACATAAATGGAAAGGGAAGACTTCTGGCAGCATCCGCGGCTGCTTTTACTCTTTCAACAGCCAATTCAAAACTATAGATTGGTTGGTCTGAGATTCCTGTTGCATCTTCAAGGGTACACCCAACCAAATCGTTTTTTGCCGCAAGCAAAATGGTTTCAGCACAAGTTTCAGGATCATCACCATATCCATTTTCCAGATCCGCAGAAACAGGAAGATGCGTGGCCTGTGAAATGGAATGAGCATTGGCAAGGCACTCTTCCCGGCTCACCGCTTTTCTGGCATCTGCTTTCGCCAGAGAAAATGCAAGTCCGGCACTGGTGGTGGCCACTGCTTCAAAGCCAAGGCTTTCCAATATTTTGGCCGAGCCTGCATCCCAGGCATTGGGTATGATAAAGACTCCCTCCCGCTTATGAAGATTTTTGAACTGGACTGCCTTAATGTATTGTGCTGATGATGGAAGTGGTTGCATTGGTTGATGCTATGTTTAGTGAAGAAAATAATTGTCTTTAACGTGTTGTGCTATTAAAGAAATGCTTTTGCCGATGTTGAACCCATCAAGGCACAGCTGTTGTTCAGCACAGTAGTGCCAAAGCCCAATCGAAGCTCCTCCCAGAAAACAGCTTGTCCCGATGAGCGTAGCGGATC
>JAFDYF010000099.1 GCA_018267575.1 Bacteroidota bacterium | reverse complement strand
TGGACTGGTCAGGATCAAATACAGTCACAACTTCCAACAATCTTTATT
The DNA here is from genome assembly GCA_018267575.1 of Bacteroidota bacterium. Taxonomy (GTDB): domain Bacteria; phylum Bacteroidota; class Bacteroidia; order Chitinophagales; family Chitinophagaceae; genus Puia. The sequence goes on along the minus strand of JAFDYF010000099.1, from coordinate 1,100 downwards.
TTGATTCTTCGCAAATCCTTAATAAGGTTCTCTCCGATACCAACAGGACTTGTCGAATTGCCCGCAATTCCCCAGTCATTGACGCAGGTCGCAAAATCCCTTTTGTTACAACTGATTTTTTGGGAAATCCAAGACCAAAGGGAACAGCTTATGATATTGGAGCAATCGAATTTTAATTTAGCCATTAGCATTTAAATTCAGCAAATACAAACAGTTATCATAAAATCATAAATTGTCGTACATGAGAAAATGCTAATTAAGTTAATAAGCTGATAAAGCAACATTTTTTAATTTTTGCAGAAACATCCAAGCTGTACAAAGCTGTTTCAATTGTCTTCAACAAATGGGAAAAAGCAAAATCCTTAATTCCTTTGCTTTTTGGGAAGCTGAAACTATTATTTGACAATTATCGATATTTCAAATAATTCATTTATTACTATTGTTCATTTTATTTAGCAACAAATGAAATTAAGCCATACACAAAACACAAGAATATAAATAATCATGGGATGGCAAAACAAAAATTAAATTAGGATTATTATCAGAAATACCTATATATTTTACAAAACATTGCTTATAGCTGTATATTAACCGAGTAAATACCATACCTCTATTTAAATTAAAAAAAGATCTGCATCTGTTCCTATTTTCACTAGTAATACTACTTAGTAAACATACCAAATTCCTCACATTTTATCAACATATCCCTGCGTTCTTTTTTCTGGCAAAGAATTTGAAATCATGCATTGAAAATTGTTGATCTAATCAAATAGTTGGCAAGCTATTTGCAAACTCTTTAAATGTTTAAGGATGTTCGTATCGCTTGAAAAATTCAATATTCCATTATGATGAACCATTTTTACACTTGCTTTTGGGGCAGGTTTCTTTGTAATACTCTCACCGTTTTTTTCTTATTTTTTCTTTCTTCTACCTTTTCTGCAACCTATGCAAACACTGTGATTATTGGTACAGGTTCAGGGGCACTTTCCAAAACGTCAATGGGGACTTTGCAAGCTGGTGATACCTTGGCTATAACAGCCGGCACCTATTCTGGTGGCGCGACCTTTGCGAACCTGCATGATATTACCATTATCAATTAT
>JAFDYF010000098.1 GCA_018267575.1 Bacteroidota bacterium | reverse complement strand
TAGTTGAAGTTGGGTTATGTTATTCGTCCGCCGACATAACGCCAAGCCCCATGTTAGCGGTAGTACTTGATGTTTTTAAGTTTTTCAAGTCTCTCAATATTACCATAGTCCCTTTCATTGATTACATTTCCGTCAGTGTCGTACTTTTTCCAAATACCAATGTCACCATTGAATCGAAAACCGCTTTCTTTTATTTTTCCATCACAATATTTAAATTCAGCAAATCCAATATGAGCTCCTTTATAACGAATTCCCTCAAAGCTTCTGCTCACTACAGGGCATAGCTCTCTCACAAGTTCAAAGTTTTGGTCGGTGCTAAAAAAAATCGAAACTGCTGTGTCCAAAGAAAGTAATTGTCTACTTTTATTAAACTTAGGATTCAGATGATAGAATTTTAATTTTTTCTCGCCTTTATATAAAGTCACATTATATGCGGTTGAATCAAAAACTTTTTTGTCTGGCAGTTGATTAGCATCTTCAATAATTTTTTGCTTAATGTTAATAGTCCACTCACTAGCATAGTTTGTCAAGGATGACTTGCAAGAGTGAAAAGCAAAAAGAGAAAGAAAGATAATTATTGTTTTGGAGTGTCTCATTTGTATTACCGCTAACGGCCAGGGCTTGGCGTTTTGTGGCGGCATTTGGAATACGTCCCGCCCGGACCGGAGCTTGGCTAAAGTTACAAAAGTTGAGAATATGTTCTAACGCTTGGGCCTATCCGTCCCCCGAGACAGATGCTGATGGATAGGTAAAGTTGATTGGTGTTGTCCGTCCGCCGACATAACGCCAAACCCCATGTTGTATGCCGTTTTATCTATGAATAGGTCAAGTCCATATGGCTTAGCAAAAGCTCCCAAATCAAAAAAAGTATAATTGCTACAATTAAAATTGCTATTAGCAAGCCTTCAATCCAAATGATAATTTTAGTCTTTTTATCAGTAACAACCCTTTTTTTGTTTAACTGTCCAATAAATATATTTGCCAACAAAGGGATACCAATGAAAATAAAAAGTCCAAAAATTAGCATTAACAAAAAGCCAAAACCTATTGCAGCTTGTAAAAGAACCATGCCTTAAAGCTTTTTTTTAGGTTGGTCAAGGTTTAGATTATAGTTACCCGTCTGTAAATAATCTTTCCAATTTCGCATATTGTCAAGAGTCAAAGGATAACCAGTTTCTGGATTGTCCCAGTCTTCAAGTACATTTTCAATTATGGATGCATTTTCTGCATCATTGTCCAACGTAAAAAATTCGGATGTGATAATTGCAAACGCAATCGTGTTTATGTCTGCCGTTGTTAGATTGCCATTTAATGTGTCGTCACATAATTTTATGAGATGATGTTTAGTAATCTCGAATTGTGTGTCTATGTCCATGGGTGAAACATAAACAGTAGTTGTGTCATAACTTGTTCTTTGTTGAGCTAGTTTCAATTCTACCGCTAGTTCCTCTACTGTTGCTTTGCTTTGGAAATAATCAAATAATGTTTGCTCTTTCATTTTGAGGACTAAAATGGCATACAACGGCCAGGGCTTGGCATGTTGTGGCGGCATTTGAAAAACGTCCCGCCCGGG
>JAFDYF010000097.1 GCA_018267575.1 Bacteroidota bacterium | reverse complement strand
CAGTCCGGGCGGGACGTTTTCCAAATGCCGCCACAACATGCCAAGCCCTGGCCGTAAGCCGCCATTATATGGAAACTCCCTAAGAATTGCATCTTATAACAAATGACACTGAAAATATTTTTACCTTTTTTAGCGACAGCATTTATTTCTTGTTCGCAAAAGCCGACAATTTCAGATAAGATTTTTATAATACCAAAGAGACACAAATCTCAAATTGACACAAAACCAAATGAACCGCCGCCACCGCCGCCAATTCAAACTTACTATTTGCCAGCAAACTTTATTATTGACACAGCAGGACAAGTTTACTTTTATCAACAGCAGCAATATGGCTGGTTTTGTGGGACAGGAATTGAGTGGGACACTCCTCCAGAATTCATTGACCTAAAACCAAAAGATTTAATTCGAGTTCCGTTAAACGACATAACTGATTTTGTCAAAATCAACATAATAAATTTAGACAGTAATGACAGACGGGTTTCGATAGCTTCAATTAAGGACACCATAAAATCAGAAGGACTAATAAAGCTTTTCAAAATATTTAATGACACTTCAAATAAAATCAGGTGGACATTTCGAAAAGCAACTCAAGAAGAAAGTATCGTTTTGAAATATAAAGAACTAAATTGGAAATATTATTCTGACAACATTAAGTGGGACTCATCAAAAATCAGGTTCCCACCAACAATTGACAAAATGCTAAAATATACTCCTCCAAAAGTTGAAGACGAATAACGGCGGCTTACATTGGGTTTGGCGTTATGTCGGCGGACAGACAACGCAACTTCAACTGCAACTATCATTCGGCTTTTGTTCCGGGCTTGACGAATAAGCCCAAGCAGTTTTTTTAAGCATCAATTTTATTAACTTTACTCAGCAACAGTTCCGAGCAGACGTTTTCCAAATTCCGCCACAAACGCCAAGCCCTGACCGTTGGCTGCAATATTTTTTTGACCCTCTAATATGGAAAAATTTATTTCGAGTGAATCAAAAAACTCACTTCTTAAAATTGGACTTTACCAAATAATTTGTGGTTTCATTGGCCCAGTTTATGTTCTGTGGACGTTATTGG
>JAFDYF010000096.1 GCA_018267575.1 Bacteroidota bacterium | reverse complement strand
AAAGCATATTAGATTTCCAGAAAGAGTTTAGCGATGAAGCTAAATGCAGGGAGTACTTGGAGCAACAACGTTGGAACGGTACACCAGCTTGCCCATTCTGTGGCTCTATAAATGTTTGCCGTTTCGCTAATGGCAAAATATTCAAGTGTAGGGAAAAGGGATGCAGGAGCAAGTTTAGCGTAACCGTTGGTACTATCTATGAGAACACTAAAATACCTCTTACAAAATGGTTTCTGGCTACATACATTTTATCTGTACATAGCAAAGGCATTAGCAGTTTACAATTGGCTAACTGGCTTGGGGTAACACAGAAAACAGCATGGCATCTAAACCACCGTATCCGTGAAATGCTGACAGATAAAGCCCCTGAACTATTGGACGGCATTGTTGAGGTTGATGAAACATACGTTGGAGGTAGTTTATCTAACAAGCATGTGAGCAAAAGGATTGGCAAGAAAGGGCTTGATAACAAGACTATGGTTTTAGGGGCAATAGAAAGGAAGGGCAAAGTAAGGACAAGGGTTATCCCACAGACCACGATAGAAAATGTTTCTCAGGCAATAGAAGATTTTATTGCACCTGATAGCACTATGGTAACAGATGAACACAGGGCTTACAACAAGGTCGGTGAAAAATATAACCACAAAAGGGTTAACCATCGTAGCAACGAATATGTAAGAAGGGAGGATATTCCCGTTCACACAAATTCAATTGAAGGCTATTGGAGCATACTCAAAAGGCAAATAGATGGTATACACCATTCAGTAAGCCCAAAGCATTTACAACGCTATTGCAACGAGAATGCTTTTAGGTTCAACAATAAGGAATTGTTACAGGATGAAAGGTTTGCTGCTGCTTTGGCAAATTGTAATGGATCATTGAAGTATAAAACTTTAACCGCCAAATAATGGATAACGGGGAATATTTAAAAAGAATGGGAGCAAAGATTAGGAAAGCAAGGGAAGCCAAAGGGCTTTTCTTGCGTGACCTTGGCAAGATGTGTAATATTCATTACGGTGCTATCTGCGAGATTGAACAAGGTAAGCGAGATAGCCATATATTGACTTTAAAAAATATTGCTGATAATCTCGGGGTAGATGTAAAAGACTTTATTTAAAAATATATTGTGAAATATTTTTAAATCCACCTAAATATCTAAAGAAAATAACCTTCCCATTTTTTGACAGAATTCTTAGGCGCATTCCCGTGTTTTAAATATCCTAATTTTTATTTTTTCCAATTAATTGATTAGTAATTGAATTATTTCTAAAATATTATCATAAATATTGATATTTTTTTGATTTGGATTATTAAATTTCAAATTTCTAGTTTAACTTTATGATTGTGTTATTTAATAAATTAGCTATTATTGTGCCTTATTATTATGAACTCACCCTCAATTGACAATATTACCAAAGTCTTAAAGAATGCTTCATCATCCGAAACTCCTTCGCAAGAGTGGATAAAAATAAAGAATGATGATTTTTCAAACGCAATGGTTGAAATGTACCTTGTCGGAAAAGAAAAAGGAAAGAAAGAGTATGCCGAATTTAAAATAAAAGTGCTCAATAAAAATTTAGATATAGCAAAAGGATTGAGTGTTGATTTTTTAAAGTCGCTAAATGCCCATGATATAAAAAGTATATCTATCCATCTTAAAATACTCTCGCTTGAAGTTTTTGAAGCTGCCTTTATAATACCAGCGGAAACTTATTTCTCAAATTCTTTTGCTAAAGCTGTAGAATTATCTAAAGAGTTTAAGGGAACATCTGAAAATATAGAGGTAATATATAAATTTATGCCCTTTAGCGACGATATTGATTACGATATTTTAAACGCTGAGGGATTTGTTTATTCTTATATATGAGTAAGTTAGAACACGCTTTGCATAATGAAAAAGTATTCAATCATTTATTACCCAAAACAGAATTTTGTGATTGGATAATAACTACTGCTTTCTATTCTGCTTTACATTTTATTGAATATAAAATATTTCCTTTCGAACACGAGATAGCTGGTAACAAGGTTACATTTAGAAATGTGGGTGAATATAAACTAATTACTAAAAGCCCCAAAAGCGCCCACGACCTAAGGCATGACTTAGTTATATGGCATTGCCAAGAAATAGAAATGGCGTATAAATTTCTTCTTGATTCATGCTGGAATGCCAGATACTATAATTACAAATTATCGAATCCTGCAATTGCAATAGGTTTTGCTAAAACCTATCTAAAATCAATCAAAGAGCATTGCATTAAAAAATAAAAAAAAATATTCCGCTCATATTTTTTATAAACATTTTTGTTTAGCAAAATAATTATAACCGATGGTCTAACAGGTATATAGTTGCCTGGCGATACGAACTAAGGCGCAAGGATTAAGCAGCTTTAAAATTATTATAAATCCATAAAATAAATGGTACGTCACAAAAATCTGCAACTGACTTAGTAAAAGAAGCTAAACAAGAAATTGAAAACCTAACGCCGCTTCAGGTTCAACAGGAACTGGCAAGCGGTGACGCGGTACTCATTGACTTTCGTGAGGTCGAGGAACTGGTCCAGAACGGTAAGATTGCTGGCTCCGTTCATACAGCAAGGGGAATGATTGAATTTTATGCAGACGCTTCGCTTCCCTATCACCGACCGGAGTTTAATTCTGACGAAAGAATTATTCTTCATTGTGCATCCGGTGGCCGCTCTGCTTTGGCAGCGCAAAGGCTCAAAAAAATGGGCTATCATAAAGTAGCCCATCTTGATGGTGGCATCAAAGCTTGGAAAGAAGCCGGGCTGCCAGTATCTGGGTAAATATTTTTATTTTCATTCAAAAAGTCAGATAAATACAAAGGCAGCTCTCGCAAGGGCTGCCTTTTATTTATCTCCCATTCAAAAATCAGGCTAGGTCAAAACGATCCAGGTTCATCACCTTGCTCCATGCGGCCACAAAATCATTCACCATTTTTTCTTTACCATCTTCCGATGCATATACTTCTGCTATTGCCCGAAGCTCGGCATTGGAACCGAAGATCAAATCCACTCGGGTCCCGGTCCACCTGCGTTGGCCTGTGGCACGATCAACACCCTCATATACTTGATAATGGGAGTCGGGCAGTTCTTTCCAGCTAGTGGATATATCCAAGAGGTTAAGGAAAAAATCATTCGTCAATGTTTCTGATTGCTTGGTGAACACCCCGTGTTGGGAATGATCATAATTCGTGTTCAGCACTCGCATGCCCCCGATCAACACCGTCAATTCTGGTGCTGTCAGGTTCAGCAGTTGGGCTTTATCAATCAAAATTTCTTCTGCCGTTGCTGTGGCTTTTTTGCTCAGATAATTTCGGAAACCATCGGCGATCGGCTCCAACACAGCGAAAGAATCCACATCGGTCTGCGCTTGAGTGGCATCAGTTCTTCCCGCTGTGAATGGCACTTTAATGCTATTTCCGGCTTTCTTGGCGGCTTGCTCAATAGCGGCGCAACCACCCAGCACGATGAGGTCGGCCAAGGAAACTTGTTTGCCCCCCGTTTGTGCACTATTGAATGCATTCTGTATGCCTTCCAAAACATCCAACACTTTTGACAATTCCGCTGGATTGTTCACTTCCCAATATTTCTGCGGGGCCAAACGGATACGGGCACCATTCGCACCACCACGTTTGTCACTGCCACGGAAACTGGAAGCTGATGCCCAGGCCGTTGTTACCAATTGTGATATTGACAATCCTGAACCAATCAGTTTCGATTTCAGATCAGCGATATCTTTATCATCAATCAATTTGTGTGATACTGCTGGGACTGGGTCTTGCCAGATTAGGACTTCCGCAGGTACTTCAGGACCGAGATAACGAGAACGTGGGCCCATATCACGGTGCGTGAGCTTGAACCATGCGCGAGCAAAAGCATCTGCAAACTCATTGGGGTGTTCATAAAAACGCCTGGAGATTTTCTCGTACGCGGGATCAACCCTCAAAGCGAGGTCTGTCGTCAGCATAAAAGGTGCGTGGCGTTTGGAAGGATCATGCGGATCGGGAACGGTGCCAGCACCAGCATTATTTTTTGGTTTCCACTGATGTGCACCCGCTGGGCTCTTGGTCAGTTCCCATTCAAAACCAAAAAGGTTTTCAAAAAAATTGTTGCTCCACTTGGTAGGTGTAGTGGTCCATGCACCTTCCAGTCCACTCGTAATGGTATCATCGCCATTGCCTGTTCCAAAAGTATTTTTCCAACCCAGACCTTGCTCCTCAATACCAGCGGCGGCGGGAGCACTTGCCACATATTTGCTGGGATCTGCAGCACCATGCGTTTTACCAAAAGTATGACCACCGGCAATCAATGCCACGGTTTCTTCATCGTCCATGGCCATGCGTAAAAAAGTTTCACGGATATCCCTAGCCGCAGCCAAGGGATCCGGATTTCCATTAGGTCCTTCTGGGTTTACATATATCAATCCCATCTGAACCGCAGCTAATGGGTTTTCAAGCTCACGGTCACCCGTATATCGGTTGTCGCCCAACCAAGTTGTTTCCGAACCCCAATACACATCTTCATCCGCTTCCCATACATCTTCACGGCCACCGCCAAAACCAAAAGTCTTAAGGCCCATGGATTCAAGAGCGCAGTTGCCGGTCAGGATCATCAGGTCGCCCCAAGAAAGTTTTTTTCCATATTTCTTTTTCACAGGCCAAAGCAACATGCGGGCCTTGTCGAGGTTGGCATTGTCGGGCCAACTGTTGAGCGGCGCAAAACGCTGGGTGCCTTTGCCACCACCACCTCTACCATCGTGGATGCGGTAGGTGCCCGTACTGTGCCAAGCCATCCGGATCATAAAAGGCCCATAGTGGCCATAGTCCGCTGGCCACCAAGATTGCGAGGTGGTCAATGTTTTAATGATTTCTTTTTTTACTTCAGCGAGGTCCAGCTTCTTGAACTCTGCTGCATAATCGAATGCTTCCCCCATGGGGTTTGACAGCGAGGAGTGCTGGCGAAGGACATTCAATTTTAATAGGTTGGGCCACCAATCGCGATTCCTGGTGCCACCGCCGGCCACCTGCTTTTGCATTCCGTGCGGGAAGGGGCACTTGTCTTGTGAACTGTTGTTTTCCATTTTTTAAATTTTGTTTTAAATGTTTTGTAATGGCAGTTTATATCGTTTACATTTTGATAAAGAAGATATTTATAAATGCTTTTTTCAGACAATGATTTAAATGGTAAAGGCATTTAGTGTGCAATATCATTGAATACAGTAACCCACCATGTTAAAAGAAAATTAAATACCCAATTAAAGATCTACCAACAGAATTTATCAACCCCCGACTTTATCAATCAACAAAAAGGAAGTCTTCTTTTTTTCATTTCCTTTTTGTTGATTTTGATACACTATTTCAAAACTAGCATAGTACTGCCAATAAATCTAATTGATTATCTTTATGATTATATAAATATTGTTTATGACCCTGACCCAGCTTGAGTACATTGTTGCCTTGGATACCCATCGGCATTTTGCGTTGGCAGCGGAGCATTGTTTTGTGACGCAACCCACCCTCAGTATGCAGATCCAAAAGCTGGAAGACGAATTGGGGGTGAAGATTTTCGATCGTACCAAACAACCCGTGATTCCCACGGAAATTGGGGCGCTTATTTTAGCACAGACCCGTATCACTTTACGGGAAGCCCAGATGGTAAAGCAAATCATCAACGACCAAAAAGATGCGCTTTCCGGCGAATTGCGTATTGGCATCATTCCCACGTTGGCACCTTATGTATTGCCACCGCTGTATAAATCGATGAAGGAAAAATACCCCGAACTCAACCTGATCATCAAAGAGTCTATCACTGAAGATGTGATCGATGAGCTGAAAAATAATCGGCTCGATTGTGGCTTGGTGGTTACCCCATTGAATGACCCTTCCATCAAGGAAGATGTACTCTTCTACGAAGAGCTTTTTGTGTATGTGTCTAAAAAAAATGCCTTGTCGGATAAAAAGTATGTGCTTGCCAATGAAATTGACCCCACTAAACTTTGGCTCTTGGAAGAAGGGCATTGTTTTCGCTCGCAGGTGCTCAACCTCTGCGAACTAAAAAAGAGCAGCGACTTTCATTTTCAATACGAGACAGGTAATATAGACACCCTCAAACGCATGGTGGAGAAAAGCGATGGCCTTACCATACTGCCCGAACTGGCCGTAATGGAATTTACCAAAGCAGAAATGAACCAAGTTAAACGGTTGAAACAACCCAGCCCCGCAAGGGAAGTGAGCATGGTAACCCACCGCGACCATATCAAAAGGAAGCTCATCAAAACATTGAAGGAAGAAGTCATCAGCATTGTTCCCCAGCCCATGCAGAAATTATGGAACAAAAAAATTGTGGAGATCAATTATTGATGGACAGGATTAGTTTAAATGATGAATTTTTCGGTCAATTGTCCTCTCCTATTTCCGGTAGCAGCGCTTATAAATGCTTCCATCGGTTGATAAGGCAAGGATAATCAGATGATAAAATAAATCTTAAACCATAAAATCCTTGACTATATGCTTTAGACCTCATAGGGCTTAAAAGCATTCTTGAATATAAATCATGCACAGACCTGTGAGGTCTTGCCAATTAGCATACGAAGATGTCTCCATTGGTAACAGAACCTTTACATTATTTTTAGTGCCGAATGAAAATAATCACTTAAAATTATAGATCCGCCCGATGGGTTTCTCTGGTGGATATCATTTTAAAAAAACGAACGACCATGCAAAGACGATCGCTATTAAAAAATCTAGGAGGCTTGATGCTTCTTCCCGCATTCTCTTTTAAAAACAATAGTGTCAAAAAAAAGCCAGTGTTAAGGGTAGCGCATCTTACCGATGTGCATATAAAAAACGAGTTGGATGCACCAGTCAGGTTCGCCAAATGTTTGAAACATGTGCATCAACAACCGGGAGTGGAGATGATATTGAACGGTGGCGATATCGTTTTTGATATGAACAAGCAAAACCTGGATACCATCAATGCCCAATGGGGTTTATGGCATTCGATCATAAAGGCGGAATGTAGTTTGCCCATACATTATGCCTTGGGCAATCATGATATTTGGTGGGATGAAAACAACAAGGGCCAAATTTTTTACGGAAAACAATTTGCACTCGATCAACTGCAAATTCCGAAACCATATTATAGTTTTATTAAAAAGGGTTGGAAATTCATTGTGCTGGATAGTGTGCATCTGGATTTTGATAATACTTGGTATATCGGGAGGTTGGGCGATGAACAAATGGAATGGCTTGCCAATGAATTAAAAACAATGGGAGCTGATATGCCGGTCTGTGTGCTATCACATATTCCCATCCTTTCTGCAACCTGCATGGTGGATAATAATGATAAAGGCACGAATAAATGGGAAGCAACCGGCGGGGAAATGCATACCGATGTCAATAAAATTGTTTCGCTTTTTTATCAATACCCCAATGTGAAACTCTGTTTGAGCGGGCATATCCATTTAAGAGATAAAGTGGTTTATAACAATGTCACCTATATATGCGATGGAGCAGTGAGTGGGGCTTGGTGGAATGGCAGCAAAAGGGAAACCGCTCCCGGTTATGGGCTCATCGATTTTTATGCTGATGGCAGTTTTGATGAGCGTTATGTGAATTACTAAACTTTGGCGCTTCGCAGAAAGAAATAGGTTCATCATGGTATTACAGATTGTGAGTGCGATTTAAATTTTACCATACTTACTTCATCTTCCGGTAAATTTGGGTGATTCAATAAACCAACCCAAGATGACAAATGATTTTAAAATAACCATACATATGGTGTCAAGCCTTGATGGCATGATTGCCAAAAAAGATAATAGCATTTCTTGGTTTGAAACAAGCGACCACTATGAAAATGGCATTGAGCTCACCGAAGAGCAGACAAAAGAATTCCTTAAAACCATCGATTGTTATATAATGGGTTCAGCCACCTATGAGCATGCTTTGGAACTTTCAAAATCCTATGGCTGGGCTTACGGTGAAGTGCCAACGATTGTGTTGTCGCATAGAAAGTTGCCGGTAGACAAAAAAAATATTGAAATTTATTCTGGCGACCTGTACAAACTGGTTAGAGAGCAATTAAGACCAAGATTCAAAAATGTTTGGCTGGTAGGAGGGCCCACTATTGTCAAAGAATTTATCCGTTTGAAATTGGTAGATGAGATCAGGTTATCCATCCTTCCGATTATTCTCGGTGATGGCCTGCCATTTTTTAATCAAATTGAACAAGAACATTTACTGCACCTGAAAGAAACGAGGACCTATAAAAGCGGGATGGTGGAATTATGTTATGAAATAAAAAAATAGCAGCACCTCTCCACAAGCTATAGATACATGAACAAATCTTTCTGCATTCAGAATGAACCAGAAGAATTAGGCAAGTTTGATAATGGTCCTACTGCTTTTGTAAGATGCTAGATTTCTATTAAGCCGGCTGGTTCATTACATTGAACATCCAGCGGATGCCGAATCGGTCTTTGCAAGTACCCCAGTATCCCCAAAACTCATCATGGGGGGCAACCGCATCAGCTCCACCCTCAGATAACTCTTTGTATAAACGGTCAACTTCTTCTTTACTGTCGGGGTTCAGGCTAATGGTAAAATTATTTCCCTCAACCAACTTATGCCCCATGCTTTCCAGCATGTCGGTTGCCATGATTTGGGTACCTCCCAATATGGGCAAGGCCACATGCATTACCTTGTTTTGTTCTGACTCTGGCAAGGCGGGGACGCCTTCTCTGGGAGGGATATCTTTCATCCGCATGATGGGGGTGGAAAATTCTGTTCTGAAAACTTTTTTGTAATGGTTGAATGCTTCTTCTGCATTGCCCATAAAGTTTAGATAGATGGAGACGTAGGCCATGGCTAAATTTCGTTTTAAGATGATTTAAGTTGAAGTTAGTTAAGAATAATAATGCAACACATTAATTTTCTAATATTTTTTCTCCGGCAAACCAACTAGTTTAAATAACAATTGTCCTAAAACTAAGATTGACCCTTGGTTTTGTAACTCTTTTCATTGGGGGGAGACTATGCAACCAATGGCTTTGTATGGTTCCTCCCATCAATAGCAAACTACCATGCTCTAATTGCAGCTCTCGTTTTTCTTTGGTCTCTTTATGCTTGAACACAAATTTTCTTTCCGCACCAAAACTCAGGGAGGCAATCACCCCGTCTTTTTTCAATTCTTTTTCAGCATCGCTATGCCAGCCCATGCTTTCCTCACCATTTTGATAAAGGTTCAGCAGACAGGAGTTAAAACGGTGCTGGGTTATTTGTTCGATGGCTGTTTTCAGTTCCAATAATTCACTTGTCCAAGTCAGGGCCTGTTTGGTAATATGGGAATAGGTATAATCGGTTCCCCTATCGCCATACCAGGCAACTTTTCTTTTGGTAAGCAACTTTTTTCCATAGATAATGATCTCATCATTCTTCCATGGAATCGTCTCCATCAAATAGTTGAGGTAATGATCCGCTTTTTCCTTGGGAAATATTTTCCCGTGATAATAGAGGGAACCATCTTTTGGTAGTAAGTTCTCATTGCTTGATACATCAGTGCTGAAAAGATCCATTGTAAAATTTGATGGGTTGTTTTTGAAAGCATTCTTCCGAATCACTACACTTGCTATAATTGACAAAGTTAACCACCCTCCATAGGCTTAATAGTGATGCGGTAAGTTTTGTTTTAAGAATACATGATGTAAACAGGAGGTTTGTAGTCAAAATTTTATTACCTATTAACGTGTTGTGCTATTAAAAAATACTTTAGCCGATGTTGAACCTATCAAGG
>JAFDYF010000095.1 GCA_018267575.1 Bacteroidota bacterium | reverse complement strand
GGCCCAACTTCAACTATCCAGCAGCATCGGCCTCGGGGGACGGATAGGCCCGAGCTTCAAAATATGTTCTCAACTTTTGTAACTTTACCAAGCACCGGTCCGGGCAGACGTTTTTCAAATACCGCCACAGCATGCCAAGCCCTGGCCGTCAGACTGTGAATAAACTTATAATTCCCGAAAATCAGTCTGCTGTTTTGCATCTAAAGCCAATTCCGGTTCATGCGAGTGTCCCTTAAATTTAAAAGGGGGTAATTGTTCGAAAAAAATGGAGCTCCATTTCTGCCGTTTATCCCATTGCCAAAAAGTGTTTTTAATGCAAGAACCACTTTATCATAATCTGGTTCCCAGATTTTGTTGCCTGCATCATTTTTTCGAAGCCAAGTATATTTTTTGTTCGCATAAAGTTGTAACAGAACATGATCAGGTTCATTTCCCCATTTACCTTTTGCAAACCCTTCAGTAAAGTATGCGTGTAGCCCCAATGCCTCTTGATACTGCCAAAGGGATGTTCGCAGATGGCCTGCCTTCGTTTGTAGTATTGTGGGTTTTGTTTGATATTGTTATCGTTTATATCCACTGCGTCCTGAAACTCGCTGCGCTGGACAATACGTTTGGGTAGTTTGGTGCATTGTGTTTTTAATGGGCAGGTTTTACAGGCATCGGTGCGATAAGTTTTAAAACGAAAACTGGTCTCGCCTGCTTCACCTTTTTTATTGTACCATGTGCCCAATGATGTCAGCACTGCTCCTGCTGGGCAAGTATAGCTATCGTTTGCATTATTGTAAACAAAGCTTTCTGCCAAGAATTCGTTGGCAATATGTTTTACACTGGGCTGTTCTTTGTAAGCAACGTGGGTGGTCATGTTATCCTGCTGGCATTGCAACAACTCTGCCCCGGTGTGATAACCTTTATCAGCAAGCACCATCAATCCTTTTTCTTTTGGCGATTGCAAATTGTTTTTAGCTTGGGCAGCTGCATTATGCAATGCCTTACCATCGTTAATATTTGTGGCTTGGGTATGCACGATTAAATTATGCTTATCGTCCACCGCATTCTGTACATTGTACGCTACTTCCACAATGCCTTTTGTAATGAGTATGCTGCGGCTATCGGTATCGGTGGTGCTTATCTGTTTATCCGTTGTGGCATCTAATTGTTGTTGGAGGGCATCGTATTTGATGGTGCGTTCCTTTAGTTTTTCTAAGCCCTGCTTGATTTTTTCTTTTTTTATTACAAGTTCATCGCTGCCAGTTTCTTCTTTGTCCAGCTCATCAAGTTCTTGCAGATATTTAGCCGTTTTGTCTGCAATAAATTGCTGGTACCTGTCTATCTTTTTTTGGTTGTGGTTGTTCTTTTTGCTGTTGACTGCTTTAAATTTACTACCGTCGATACCGATAGTTGTTTTGCCCAGCAGATCGGTATCGCCAAGAAACTGGATGTACAGTTTGAACATGGATTGTAAAGGTTGTGCATGAAGTTTGCGAAAGTCGGCAATGGTATGGTAGTTGGGTTGAAGGCCTTGCAGCA
>JAFDYF010000094.1 GCA_018267575.1 Bacteroidota bacterium | reverse complement strand
TTTGGGCAAGCAAAAAAGAACAAAGAATATTTTGAATAAACGCCTTAATCAATGCCTATTTTTTTGATAAGCTAATAGCACAACACGTTATAACTTAATATTTACGGCAAACATAAAATTGCTGGTAGCCATCGGGAATAGAAAATTCTCGGTAATGGTTTGCCCACCATAAATATAGCTGTAAGTGTAACCGTTCGCCACATATTTTTTGTTGAACACATTGTTCAATTGAAAGATCAGGTTGGTTTCTTTAATGGTTTTTGCTCTGATTGTATAGCTCATGCGTAGGTCTTGAACATAATAACTGTTCAGTTTCCGATCCTCATGCTGGGCATTGTCGAGGTATTCCTGTCCAACATATTTTCCGATCAGGCTTAACTGATAATTTTTTATAGGGAAGAGGTCTATGCTGCCGCCCCCAACTACGGAGGGAGAAAAGGCAATATCGGTTTCCTTATAGGAATATGATTTTTGCCCGCCATTATCATAATCGGTCAAATACTCCGTGTAATGCTGAACCTTGTTCCGGCTGAAAGCAATATTGCCCTTTGCGCTAATCCAATCCGCGAACCGATATCCTGCTTGCAATTCCACCCCCAAGCGATAACTGTTCGGGATATTTATCCTTGTATATTCTCCCACCGTATTGATCTTCCCATTAAGCACCAACTGGTTTTTGTACAACATATAATAACCCGTAGCGCTCAAGGAATAGCGGGTGTTTTTTTTCTCCCATCCCAGTTCGAAATCATTCAACTGTTCGGGCTTGGGTTGATCATTTTCATTGGCTTCAAAATCCCCCCGGTTGGGTTCGTGGTTCGCAAGGGAATAGGATAGATAGGTCTGCCAATCATGTTTGCTATAGGTCAGTCCTATTTTGGGGTTCAGAAACTGATATTTGGGATGTATATACAAGCTTGGGTTGTCCTGAAAGCCATTGATTCTATAATCAATGGTGCGGTATTGAAGGTCAGCAAAAGCGGTTAAATGTTCGTTCAGGTTTTGTTGCAGTTTGGCGTACAGGTTAAACCCCGTTTTATACGCATACACATTATAGTACTGATAATTGTTTGGGATGCCGCCCGCTTGTGCCCAATTCACCAGGGCATAATGTTGCCCATCATAACGGTCCAAA
The DNA here is from genome assembly GCA_018267575.1 of Bacteroidota bacterium. Taxonomy (GTDB): domain Bacteria; phylum Bacteroidota; class Bacteroidia; order Chitinophagales; family Chitinophagaceae; genus Puia. Next base: position 22,478 of record JAFDYF010000094.1, on the reverse strand, counting down.
CCTCCGCCCAAGGTCAATTGGGTTTGTTGGCTTTTGTATTGAAACGAAAAAATGCCCCCATAAAAATAATTGCTCAACCAAAGTTGTCTGATCAGGTCGGTGCTCACAATGGTATCACCGCCCATAGTATAGTTGGGCAAACCATAAGCACTGTATTTGGCATTGGCGGAGTCTCCGGCATTATGGTATTCTTCATAATATCCGTAGCCCCTTGTCAAAAATCCAGCCGCATTTAAGGAAAGTTTTTTACTGAATTCATGATTGAAGAAAAGCTGATAATGGTTTTGCCAATAATTATCCGTTTGGTTCTTATAGGTAAAATAATTGTAGGTCCTGTTATTCGAGTTGTAGAGGTTCAATGAATCTGCTTGGGTGAAATACAAGGATCCAACATTGTCTTGGTAATGTTGGTCCAATGCTGTTTTATCACCATTCAGCTTTGCTTCAGGAATACCATTCCAAGCTTGATACGTTTTTTCATAACCCTGTATGATGTTGAAGCGAAGGGAACTTTTTTTAGTAAAATAAGCAGTGGAAAGATAGAGCGATCTTAGGTTGCTATGCGCTCGGTCGATATAGCCATTGCTGGTAATTCTTGATAAACGGGCATCAATGGTAAAATGGCCATCGATCAGTCCCGAACCCACTTTCAATGTGTTTTTCCAGGTATTGAAAGAACCAATACTATTATTGATTTCCGCATAGGCTTTTTCATTAAACTCATTGGTGGAAAAATTGATGGTGGCACCAAAGGCACCCGCCCCATTGGATGAAGTGCCCACACCCCGCTGAATCTGTATACTGTTCACGGAAGAGGCAAAATCAGGGAGGTCCACAAAATAAATGGACTGGTCCTCCGCATCGTTATAGGGAATGCCATTGAGCGTCATATTGATCCGGGTGGCATCAGTGCCGCGGATATAAATACCCGTATATCCCACACCGTTGCCCGCGTCGGAATTGATCACCACCGAAGGGGTTTGGTTCAGTAAGTAGGGGAGGTCTTGCCCTAGGTTCGATTGTTCAATCTCCTTTTTATTGATATTGGTTTTGGTAAATGGAGCTTTGTCCCCTGCCCGAAGCGCTCTTACTTCAATGGGCTGCAAAAAAAGCGGTACTCGCTTCAATGGAAAGCGGAGTAAATCTTGGTCTGGATTTATTTTCGCCTCATAGGTTTCATAACCGATGCTTGTGATTTTTAGCAAATGAGGCTGGTCGCTTAGCTTTTTTAATTCGAACATGCCTTGTCCATCGGTAACTGTGCTTTCTTGGTTGCCGAGTTCTACATTAGCCCCTACTAAAACATTACCAGATTCGGCATCTACCACTTTCCCTTTTATATAATGTTGCGCAAAACTTGTTTGTATCAAAAGCAATAAGCTAATAAACCCTATCAGATTTTTCATGTAAGCATTTTTTTTGGTGAACAAACTGATGGGAAACAAAAAAGGGTTGACCGAAACAATAGTAGGGATGCACGTGTTCACCCGTGACAGTTTCGAATCATTATCCAACATTTTTTATTTCCCTGGGAAATAGCTGCGCATGCAAAAGTGGAGCAAGTTTGAATCACCTTCCCTGCGCAGGCATTACCCTGTTCAGGTTCTACGGGTATTATCTCAGCGTTTCCTGCCATTGGCAGGATCAGCACCCCGAGGAATCTGAGAAATGCTTCGGTCTTACCGAAAGCAGGGCAAAGTTAATAGAAAAATGAATTCTGCCTGTAACTTTTTCTACGATTTATACGTCACAGTAAATAGCCATCGAAAAAATGGCATGCAACAACCAATCATTTTTATTGTCTTTCCTAAAACCATGTTTATGAATAAATACCTTTTTACTGCTTGCTGGCTTTTGTTTGGATTCATTTCATTTGCACAAACCAATAAGATCATCAATGACCCCAATGCTGAAAAAAGAAATGTCCAAAGTTTTCACGCTATACATGTTTCACAAGGCATCGACCTGTATCTAAGCCAGGGAGATGAAGCCGTGGCTGTGAGTGCTTCGGACTTGGATCTACGGAATCGGATCAAAGTAGAAGTGGAAAACGGTATCCTGCAAATTTTCATGGACAACAAAACAACTCATTGGCATTGGGGAAATAAAAAATTAAGAGCCTATGTATCTTTTAAAACTTTGGACAACTTGGAAGCGTCCGGCGGCTCAGACTTATTCACAGAGGGTGCCATCAAAATCGAAAAACTGCATATCTCCCTTTCCGGTGGCAGCGATTTAAAAGCGACAGTTGACATCCATGACCTTTCCATCCACCAGAGTGGTGGTTCAGATATAAAAATAGAGGGCGTCGCAATTAACCTAACTATTAGTGCAAGCGGCGGTAGTGATTTTAGCGGCTATGATCTGCTTACAGACAATTGCCATATTGAAGCCAGTGGGGGTAGCGATATGCATATTACCGTGAACAAAGAACTGGATGTAAATGCGAGCGGCGGTAGCGATGTATATTATAAGGGGGCTGCGGTAATCAAGAGTATGCATTCCAGTGGCTCAAGCAGCATTTCGAAAAAAAATTAACCACAAACCATTTCAAAAGCAATCGTTATGAAAAAAATCATACTGGCTATCTGTAGCCTCTTTCTCTTGTCGATTGGTTCTGCACAAAATAAAATTGTCAATGATGCCAATGCGCAAATCCGCACAGTAGGCAGTTTTCATGCCATCCATGTTTCTACCGGTATTCATTTGTACCTTACACAAGGAAATGAAGAAAAAATAGCTGTGAGTGCCAGGGATATAAAAGATCGAGACCGGATCAAGACTGAAGTAGTGAACGGTGTATTGAAGATTTATTATGAAAGTGACCGTCATTGGAATTGGTCAGTAAATCCCAACCGGATGTTGACAGCTTATGTTTCCTGTAAAACCTTGGATGCGATCGATGCCAGTTCAGGGGCGCATGTAGAGGTGGATGGCACTATACAATCAGGCTCATTGGCACTTGATTTTTCGAGTGGGGCCAAATTCAAGGGCAATATCAAAGTGGATGGACTAAAGATTGATCAAAGCAGTGGGGCACATTCCATGGTTGCCGGTTCTGCCAATAATATCAAAGTATCGGCAAGCAGCGGGAGTCATTTGGATGCTTCCTCATTGTTAGCCGCACAGTGTGATGCGGATGCCAGCAGTGGTGGACATGTGGACGTGAATGTGAGCAAATCATTGGTGGCTTCGGCCAGTAGCGGGGGACATATCTCCTACACAGGTGATGCCAGAATAAAAAATATCAATACCAGTAGCGGTGGTGCTGTGTCAAAAAAATAATAATATGAAAAATTCAATACTGCTTTTTATTGGGTTTATTTTTTTTGTCACTTGCTATGGTCAAAAAAGCCTAATCACAGACCCGAATGCACAGGTGCGCAAACTGAACAGCCGTTTTCATGCGATTGCGGTAAGCCATGCCATCAATCTATATCTGAGCCAAGGCAATGAAGAAGCGGTTGCGTTGAGCGCTGCCGACAAAAACGATATTGATAAAATAGTCACCGAAGTAGATAATGGGGTCTTGAAAATTTTTGTTCAAAACAAAGGAATGTTTGGCTGGGGCTGGAAGGATAAAAAATGGAAGGCCTATATATCTTTCAAAGATCTGGACCGGATTGCTGCTTCTGGTGCGAGCAATGTGTTTATTGAAGGGGAACTAAATGCCAACAAATTGGCCATCCATTTAAGTGGTGCCAGCGACCTAAAAGGAGCTTTGAAAGCAGATGACTTGGACATACATGTATCCGGTGCTTCCGATGCCAGCCTGGAAGGAAATTCAAACACGGCATCCATTGAGGCCAGTGGGGCGAGTAATATAAAAGCCTATGGGCTGGTCACCGAAAAATGCAAGGTGCAGGCCAGTGGGGCATCCGATATCAAGATTACTGTGAACAAAGAGCTGGAAGCCCATGTAAGCGGAGCCAGTGAAATACAATATAAAGGAAGTGCAGTCATCAGCAACATGCACTCAAGCGGAGCCAGCAGCGTTTCGAAAAGAGATTAGTTTGGGCTTCTATAATTACAAGCAAGAAATAATTTAAACAAAACAACAAAGATCTGCTGGCTTTGATATACAATCTTGGCCAGCAGATTATTTTTTACAGCTTTCTTAGTAACTTCAACTTCGTTGTCACATTTATTTCTGGATTAAGAACTTGAAAATTGCTCAATAAAAGCAATACTCAATCTTGTAAGAAATATTTCGAAAGCACTACAAATTCTAAGAGTATTATACAAGACATTATTTATTTGAAATAAAAACCGAACATTTCATGGAAATAACAAGGATTGGGTCAAAGCCATCAATCAAAGGACCCGAAGATTGGTTTACTGGGTCGGTAAGAATAGATTCTTTATTTATGGCCAATGAAGCTAGACGTAGTGCGGCTGCTACGGTAACTTTTGAGCCCGGCGCAAGAACCGCTTGGCATACACATCCTCTTGGGCAAACATTGATTGTGATATCAGGCTGCGGCTGGGTGCAAAGGGAAGGAAGTTCTATTGAGGAAATCCATTCTGGCGATATCGTTTGGTTCGAGCCCAATGAAAAACATTGGCATGGGGCTACCGCAACAAATGGAATGTCTCATATTGCTATACAGGAACACGTAGATGGCAAAGTGGTTGAGTGGATGGAAAAGGTAAGTGAGGAGGAGTATAATGGAGCTAAATAGGATTTGTATAGATTAAAATAAAAAAGACACAGATGGACCTTTTATCTGTTGCGAAGGGAAGGTTCGAACCTCCGTCCGCCATCTTTCGGATATGAGATCAAACTTTTCTTGATTAGACCCCAAAAATTACTCCCCGCTGCTCATATTGTAAAATAAAAAAAGACCCTCATGAGGGTCTTTTTTTGGTTGCGAAGGGAGGGTTCGAACCTCCGACCTTCGGGTTATGAGCCCGACGAGCTACCGCTGCTCTACTTCGCGATATGGGCTGCAAAGGTAAGCTTACACATTATATCTGCCAAACATTTTCTTTCACTTACCTTTGCACGTTCATGAAAACAGGTTTTGTTAGCATATTCGGTAAGCCCAACGCGGGTAAAAGCACGCTACTCAATGCATTGATGGGCGAGAAGTTGGCCATCGTATCGCATAAAGTGCAGACAACCCGGCACCGTATCAAGGGCATATTGACAGAAAAAGAATATCAAATCATCTTTTCTGATACACCCGGCATCATTGAGCCAAAATATAAGCTTCATGAAAAAATGATGCATGCCGTGAAAAGTTCCATGGAAGATGCCGACCTGAGTTTATTGATTTTTGATATCAATGATGACCTTGCGGAAAACGACCAACTTTTTTCTTCCCTGCATTTATCATCAGCCGCCATTTTGGTGATCAATAAAACCGATAAGGCAAGTCCTGAAAAATTGGATGCCGCCAAACAGTTTTTTGCTGACAAAAAATATTGCCGGGAAATCATCGAGATCTCTGCCTTGAAGAAAAAAAATATTGATGGATTGCTCAAGGCCGTTGTGGCACAGCTTCCAGAAGCACCTCCATTTTACGAGGGTGATGATATAACAGACCTGCCAACCAAATTTTTTGTGGGTGAAATGATCCGGGAAAAAATCTTCCAACTATATTCGGAAGAAATCCCTTACCACGCTACCGTATTGGTACAGGAGTTCAAGGAAAAAGAAACGCTCACCAAAATCAGGGCCGATATCATCGTGCAGCGTGAAACCCAAAAGGGGATCATCTTGGGTGAGGGTGGCAAAATGATCAAGCAATTGGGTACTTCAGCTAGAATGGATATTGAAAAATTTCTCGAACGCAAAGTCTTTCTGGAACTGTTTGTGAAAGTGAGACCGAAATGGAGAGAAGATGAATTGTATTTGAAAGAATACGGATACTAGTATTATACTAAGAGGAAAAATATTTTAGATCTCCTAAGTTTTAGGACATCATATATCAAACATTGAATCATGGGTTTCACGGTAGCAATAGTAGGAAGACCGAATGTTGGGAAAAGCACTTTGTTCAATCGCTTGCTGGAACAACGCAAAGCCATTGTGGACGATCAGAGTGGGGTCACACGTGATCGCCAATACGGCATCACCGATTGGAATGGTAAAACCTTCAACGTAATCGATACCGGTGGTTTTGTGCCCCAAAGTGAAGATATCTTTGAACGGGAAATCAAAAAACAGGTACTCATTGCCGTTGAAGAAGCCAATGCCATTGTTTTTATGGTGGATGTAACCACCGGCATCACTGATCTGGATGAGGCCATGGCCGATGTACTGCGCCGTTCCACCAAACCAATCCTGCTCGTCGTGAACAAAGTTGACAATAATGAACGTTTATTGGAAGCTTCAGAATTTTATAGCTTGGGCCTGGAACATATTTTCTTTCTCTCCTCCATGTCGGGCAGCGGCACCGGCGAATTGTTGGACGCATTGACGGCGCTGATCACTGAAAAAGATTCCTCTGAAACCGATAAGGAAAATCAGCTCCCCAAATTTGCCATCATTGGTCAACCCAACACCGGTAAGTCATCTTTGCTGAACGCCTTGGTAGGGCAGGAGCGTACCATCGTGAGCAATATAGCGGGTACCACCAGGGATACCATCCATACCCATTACAAACAGTTCAATAAAGAATTTATACTGATCGATACAGCAGGCATCCGCCGAAAAACCAAAGTGCATGAGGACTTGGAATTTTATTCTGTGATCCGGGCCATCAATGCCATTGATGAAGCAGATGTTTGTTTACTAATGTTGGATGCCGAAAAAGGGATTGCCGCGCAGGACCTGAATATCTTTGCACAAGTTGTAAAAAAGGGGAAAGGCATGGTGGTACTAGTGAATAAATGGGATTTGATCAAAAAGGAAACCAATACGGCTAAAGAATTTGAAAAAGACCTGAAAAAAAGATTAGCCCCATTTACCGATGTGCCCTTATTATTTATTTCAGCTACAGAAAAAACCCGCATCTTCAAAGTAATAGAAACCGCAATTGAAGTCTTTGAGAATCGCCAGCGTAAAATACCAACCTCACAATTAAATGAAGTGATGCTAAAGGCAGTAGAAGCTTATCATGCACCAGTGGTGAGAGGGAATTCCATCAAGATAAAATACATTACCCAACTACCCACCGTAGTGCCTTCTTTTGCTTTTTTCTGCAATTTCCCTGATGATGTGAAACAACCTTATAAGAATTATCTCGAAAACCAATTGAGGGCGAGTTTCAAATTCACGGGGGTGCCGATCCGGTTATTTTTTAGGAAGAAATAGTACAGAGTATTCCTAATCCCAAAATCTCATTCATTCCAATATAAATCTCAAAAACAGGATTAGAAATGATGTGATAGCTATTGTTGTGCCCATCTTCCAAATCCTCTAATGCAAAATGCGTTCAAATAAAAATTTGAAATGGCGGCTTATTACCCAGATGAGTCATCCAATTAAAATTTATCATATCTTAGGTTATTCTCCATTCATTCAACTTTCAACATGAACAGCTATTCTGTTAAGAAGCATCTGGTATTATTACCCATTCTTTTATCGGTTGGTTTTTTGTTTGCCCAGTCCGTGGATCCCGCCCTTTTCAATAGTATGAAATGGCGGATGGTGGGTCCCTTTCGTGGCGGTCGCACGGTTGGCGCCGTTGGCGTGCCCAGCCAACCCAATATTTTTTATATAGGTGCCAATAATGGTGGCGTTTGGAAAACGACAGACTATGGAAGAACCTGGTTCCCGATTTTTGATGAGGCCTCTACTGGCTCTATTGGTGATATTGTGGTATCCCCCTCCAATCCCAATACGATTTATGTAGGCAGTGGGGAAGGGCTGCAACGTCCTGATCTTTCTGTGGGCAATGGTATGTACAAATCAACCGATGCTGGAAAAACTTGGTCGCACCTCGGATTGGAGAACGGACAACAGATAGGAGGACTAGCCATCGATAATAAAAACGAAAACCGGGTATTCGCTGCGGTGTTGGGACATCCTTACGGGCCCAATACCGAGCGGGGCGTCTATCGCACATTGGATGGTGGCAAAACTTGGGAGCGTGTTCTGTATATCGATGAGAATACAGGTGCTACCCAAGTCCTGATCGACCCTAAAAACTCCAATATTGTTTATGCAGACCTTTGGGCAGGCAGACAAGGCCCTTGGGAAAATGGGGAATGGGATGGTCCAGAGAGTGGTCTTTTCAAATCAACAGACGGTGGAAATACATGGAAAAGATTGTTGAACGGATTACCCACACCCAAAGAGGGCTTGGGCAGGATCGGTTTCTGTGTAGCCCCCTCCGATCCAAATCGGTTATACGCCACGGTGGATGCGGGCGGGCGGGGTGGCATCTATCGGAGCAATGATGGGGGAGAATCCTGGTCGGAGATGAACCCCGATGGTAGGTATTGGGGACGGGGCAGCGATTTTGCCGAAATCAAAGTGGACCCTCAAAATGAGGATATTGTATATACGGCCAACGTGGTGGTTTGGCGTTCCGCCGATGGGGGCAAAACTTGGAAAGATTTTCGGGGTGCCCCGGGTGGTGACGATTACCACCGCATTTGGATAAATCCCAATGATCCTAACCTGATTTTGATTGCCAGCGACCAAGGGGCCATTATCACGGTGAATGGGGGACAAAGTTTTTCTTCTTGGTACAATCAGCCAACCGCGCAATTTTATCATGTGAGTACGGACAATTCTTTTCCCTATAATATTTATGGTGGCCAGCAGGAGAGTGGTTCAGTGGGTATCGCCTCTAGGGGTAATGATGGACAGATCACTTTTCGCGAATGGCATCCGGTAGGGGTGGAAGAATATGGTTATGTGGCGGCCGACCCATTGGACCCTAATATTATTTACGGAGGCAAGATTACCAAATACGATAAACGAACTGGCCAGGTCCAGAATATTGCACCAGAGGCCGTTGGTTCGGGCAAATACCGTTTTGTACGAACAGCACCAGTCCTATTTTCACCCATCGATCCCAAAACCCTATTCTTTGCCGGCAATGTGCTTTTCAAAACCAGGGATGGGGGCCATAGTTGGCAGGTCATCAGTCCTGACCTTACGAGGGAAAGCTGGGATATCCCGGCCAGTGTAGGAGTGTATAGCACAGAAGAATTGAAAAAAATGCCGCGTCGTGGGGTGATCTATACCGTAGCTCCTTCACCATTGGATAGCAACCTGATTTGGGTTGGTACCGATGATGGGCTAATACAAGTTACCCAGGATGGTGGCAAAACCTGGTCCAATACAACGCCTCCAAAAATTACCCCTTGGAGCAAAATATCCATGATGGAAGCAAGCCATTTCGATCCCAATACGGCTTATGCTGCGGTTAACCGTATCCGTTGCGATGATATGCATCCACATATTTACAAAACCAGCGATGGCGGAAAAACTTGGAAAGAAATCGTGGAAGGTTTATCAACGGACCCCATCAATGCCGTGCATGAGGATCCCTTGAAAAAAGGGTTGTTGTTCGCGGGTTCTGAACGCTTCGCCAATGTTTCTTTTGATGATGGGGCGCATTGGCAATCGCTGCGCCTGAATATGCCCGCTACTTCCATCCGCGACCTCGTGATCAAGGATGATGATTTAATTGTGGGTACGCATGGACGTGGCTTTTGGGTGTTGGACGATATCACTCCATTGAGACAAATAAGTGAAGCATCGGCCCATTCCAATGTGGTGCTTTACCAACCACAAACAGCTACTCGCATTCGATGGAGCATGTATCCGGATACACCATTGCCACAGGAAGAACCGGCCGGACAAAATCCACCAGACGGTGCTGTGATCGATTATTTTCTCAAAGAGGATAGCCATTCAGAAATCAGTTTGGATATTGTGGATGAAAAAGGTCAACTCATCCGTCATTTCAGTAGCAACGATACCCTATATAAAATCCCACCGGTGAACATTCCTTTATATTGGATAAGGCCCCAACAAATATTATCAAACAAAGCAGGCGCTCACCGCTTTATGTGGGACCTGCGTTATGAGCCACTGGACCTGCCCGCTTCTTATCCCATCTCGGCTATTTATGGAAACACCGCACCGGTGCCTACTTCACCTTGGGCCCTGCCTGGTCATTATACAGTAACACTCAAAGTGAATGGCCAGTCTTTTTCGCAGCCTTTGGACTTACGCATGGATCCTCGTGTAAAAACAAGTATGACCGACTTGCTAAGACAACATGATCTTTCCATGATCTGTTATCAGGGTCGATTGCAATGTATGGATGCGTTGAAAGAAATCGCTGGGATCCGTTTGCATATAAAAGAGAAGATGACTTCCGCCAAGAAAAAAGAAATGGAAAAACTAAAGGAACTGGATGATCAGCTAGCCGCTTTGGAAGGAACCGGTGGCCGTCGGAGAGGAGCTGCTGGCGAAGGTTACAGTGGGTTGGAAAGTTCTTTTGCCGGGGTATTCAATATCCTGCAGGAAGCAGACATGCCCCCAACCGAACAGGCCAGCCAGGCTGTGCAACTATTGCAGGAAAGCTTAAAAACCTTGATGCAAAAATGGGCAACGCTCAAGCAGGCAATTTCTAACGGTTATTAATAAGCTAATTCAAAAGCAAAAAAGAACATAGGAAATTTAGATGACACACTATGTGTAACTGATTTTTGTCACTTCTGACTATGAACTATTGAACAAGGACTATCGACTCTGAACCATTCCCTCTTCAACTTCGCTTAATTGTTCTCGACTAAAGCCGATGTATTTTTTCAATCAGCCCACTGCTTGAAAAACAAGGAATAATCGGGTTGATCACCACTTTTCCGCCATTGGCCATGACTTCTTTTGCTCCCACAATATCTTCGATTTTATAGTCGCCCCCTTTTACTAAAACATCTGGGAGGATAGCGCTAATCAGGTTGAGCGGGGTTTCTTCCTCAAAGATCACCACTGCATCCACCATCAGTAAGGAAGCCAGGAGCAAGGCTCTTGATTGTTGGTCATTCACAGGTCTTCCTTCGCCTTTTAGTTTTTTTACGGAATCATCTGCATTCAGACCAACAATCAGATAGTCTGCCTCCGCGGCAGCTTGTGAAAGAGAGGCAATATGCCCGGGGTGTAAAATGTCAAAACATCCGTTGGTAAATACAATGGTTTTGTCCAAGAAGCGCCAGCGGTTTATCTGTTTCAATAACTCGGGCAGTTCTACGATTTTCTTTTTGATGATGGAAGTTTCTTTCATATTTTCTTTTTATTGATACGGGGTAGCAAAATAAAACTTGCTACGCCGAAAATAACAAAATTCAGGAACTGTCCCAGCCAGAGTATCCAGCCCAACGCTTGTCCGTAAGGTTGTTCGGCCACATGATAAAAAGCGACGGTTTCCTGTACCAACAAGGCATAAGCACCAATGCCGCCCGGAGAAACAATCATGCCGATGCTTCCCATGGCCAGCACTGTAAGTGCGTCTGCCAAGTTCAGATGACTGGTTTCGGTGATGGCTCGGAAACCCACCCATGTGCTAATCAAGTAAAGCGACCAGATGGCGATACTATAAAAAAGGAAGAGGGGTTTGTTCTTTAAATATTTTACGGAGATGAGCCCATGCCAAACACCAATGACGATGTTTCTTATTTTTTGGATGATATTGATATGCCCAAATCTTTCGGAGATGAATTTTAAAGCGATGATAAAAACCAGACCGAAGAAAGTCAATAAACCAACACGTTGGTAGGAGAGATGCCCACTTTTGTTCTGGAAAATAGGAAAGATATAAGTAGATACCAGCGAATGCAAAACATCGAACTGGAAAATAAAAGCCAGCCCAAAAACGATTGCCAGACAGATGGCGTCAAAAGCCCTTTCTGCAACAATGGTCCCAACCAATTTTTCTGCTGGCACTTTTTCATAGCGGGCCAATATGGTACATTTAAGAACTTCACCTAAACGGGGTGCGCCCAAGTTTACGAAATAGCCAATCAGTACAGACAAAAGCACATTGAATATGGATGGATTGTACCCTAATGGTTCCATCAATTGTTTCCACCGCAATGCCCTTAGCCAATTGCTCAGCAGGAGTAGTAAAAGCACGGGAACCAGCATCCAGTAATGGGCACGCCGAAGGGCATCCAAGAGTGCTGCCCATTTTTTATCGTCCAACCCCCTCAGGCTTAACCATACAAAAAACGCTGCCAATGCAGCGAAAAAGAAATACTGTAATATCGGTAATAGCTTTTTGATCATGTGAGCCTCTGCAATTTAGGTACAAATATCACGATTAGCAAAAAGAGCGATGGGCAGCTTAGAGCTTGTTTCCTTCTTTCGGAAAAACCAAACTGGGCTTAAATTGTTTTGCCTTTTCAAAATCCATGCTGGCATAAGAAATGACAATCACAATATCACCCACAGCACCTTGCCTGGCTGCAGGTCCATTCAAGCAACAGACACCGGAATGGCGTTTCCCTTTGATTAGATAGGTTTCTATCCTGGAGCCATTGTTCACATTCACAATCTGTACTTTTTCATGTTCGATTAGGTTAGCCGCTTCCATTAGTTCCTCATCCAGGGTGAGGCTGCCGACATAATTCAGGTTTGCTTCTGTAATAACCGCACGATGGATCTTTGATTTCAGTACTTCGATCTGCATATTTTTTATTTAAATCAAAAAAATGAAGGCACAAAAATAGGGATCTATTATTTAGTGAGTCATTTGGCTGTGTTCGTTATGGAAATCAGTTAGATATCATGGAGATACAATAAAAAACGGTCTAGGAAAAACTAGACCGAATAATCATTGGAATCAATAACAGTCTTTTGTATTTGTAACCAAGACTTGCTAAAATTTTTTTTTCGAACGCATCCATTCTTTTGGATCCACAGCATAAACCACTTTCAACTCTTTGTAACGTTTCCTCAATTCTTCCAGTTTCATTTTATATTTTGGGTCATTCGCCAAATTCCTTGTTTCATGTGGATCATGTTTTGTATCAAACAGCTCTTCATATTGATGTTCGATATAGTTCATGTACTTAAAATCTTTGCTTACTAAACCTTCTTCTCTCGGGAGCCATGGACTGCCCAAAAAATAGTATTGATAAAAGAAATCTTTCCGCTCTGGTATTTTGTTTTCGAGCATACTGATCAAATCAACCCCCTGCATCGTATTCGGTGCCTTCAGACCAGCCATCGCCAGGATGGTTGGGGCAATGTCAATATTCAAAGCAATCTGTGAAGCCTTATACTGTTTGATTTTATCCGGGAAATTTGGGTTATAGATAAAGAGGGGCACCCGGATTGACTCTTCATAGCCATACCATTTCCCTTCCATTCCATGTTCGCCGAGGAACATACCATTATCGCCCATCAAGATGATGATGGTGTTTTTGGCAATACCCAGACTATCCAATTTTTTCATCATGTCCCCAATCACATCATCTACCCCAGTGATTAAACGATAATAATTCTTTACATTTTCCTGATATAATGCCGGGGTTCCAAACAGCCCTTTCCATCTCGATCTGCCAAAGTTGGATTCCGTGCGAAAAAAATCGGGAAACTGGTCCCAGTATTTTGGATTGGATGTTACAGGTTCAGGGATTTTCACATCTTTATAAAAGTTTTTATACTTAGGCTGAATGATATAGGTAGGCGGGTTTCCATCCTGTTCATGTGGCGCTTTAAAGCTTACCGATAGACAGAATGGTTGCTTATTACCAAAACGGTCCAAAAAATTTTGTATAGCGTGACCTAGAGTGTCGGTATCATGTATTTTGTTTCCGTTTTTATCGATGGTAATATAATCAGGCTGCCCCTTGCCCCCCTCTTCGGAATTGACCCAAAAATCAAAAAGAGCTGATGGCGGGTTCGTCCCTATACCAAATTTTCCGATAAACCCGAGTTTGTAGCCTGCATTTTTCAATAAGGCGGGGTATGTATTTGCAATTGCTGGGGGCTTTAGGTCTGTATTAAAATCGTGTATATGGTTTTTTGATTCGTACTGGCCGGTCAATATACTAGCACGACTGGTACAACAAATAGATGTGGTAACAAATGCGTTTTGAAATAAAATCCCTGCACTTGCCAACTTGTTCATGTTGGGGGTTTGAATAATGGGGTTGCCCATGATACCCATGGCGTCCCATCTTTGATCGTCTGTTAAGAGAAAAATAATATTAGGTTTGTCAAAGACTTGCTTTCCACTATTTCTTTTATTGAATGAAAAAAGAATGGCAGTGCTTATCAAACCCATCAAGCTAATAGCAGATATCAGCTTTATTTTTTTCATGTTTTGGAATTTTAAAGAAATGAAATCAGCAAACTTGGATAGTGGAAATATGCAGCAGGTCACCTAGCTTTTTAATTTTTGATGCGATATGACCAATACCAACCGCACAATGATGCGCTGGGCCATGATTATTCCATTCTTCCACAAACCTTCTTGCACCAATTGAAAACCGGTATCGACTATTGGTATTCCCAATTTCGAGAATCGGGCCTGCCTCTGATTCGCCTTCGGCACAAAGTAGCATTATGGTACCATCTTGTTTTTCAACTACCGATAGCAATGTTACCGCTCCATGCTTTACCGACATCTCTATGGATAGGCCATTCCCTACTTTACCATGATATACATATAATGGCCGCACTTTTGTTTTGCCTTCTGAAATTTTAATATGCCCGGGTCCATCATGCCCCATCAACACTATATCATCTTTATAGTCCATCGCATAATATTCAGTAAAAGAACCGCCAATGCCAAAACTATCCATGATCTTCATCGCTTGGGCATTTTTCACTTCGTACTCGCCGGCTATTGGAATACCCCGAGCAGTGAGCAAAGAATTTCCAAGAATAACAGAACTCATCGTGTCCTCATTCACATCACTTCCTGTGCCTTTATAGTAATAGGCCATCGAACCCAATTTATGTTTCTCTACCAGTAAATCCAGTGCAATGGATGTTTTGGCAGCACGTCTTAATTCTTCTGGTGAACAGTCAGCTTGAACATCAAATACTTCTTCAAAATATTTCACTCTCTCTTCTGTTTGGTTTGCGGTAATGGTTCCGCGAATGGATGAAAGCTCATCCACTTCAATCATTTCAATATGTCCGCCAAATGTGGCGCAATGAAGGGTAAGATTGGAATAAATGTCCAACATGCCACCATAATAATTTCCCATAAGCCCCAAACGGTTATGGCTCATCCTGTGCGCCACTAGGGCCGCATCTATCCAATCGCCGACTTCCTTCCATATATAAGGATCGCTATGCAAGGTACCCGTGATTTGGAAGAATGGAATATTAGCTCTCCTGAATACACTTGCAATCTCTGGCACCGGACAGGCTGAGCAATATGCCAGCCATTCCTTCGTCATATCCGTGCGGTTTTTGAGGCTGTTGAATTGCTCATAATCAATACTGGCATCCGGCGATAAGTTCAAAACAATCACGGGTACTTTGGCCCTTTGTACCACAGGCAAAACGGTTGAAGACAAAGCATAGGTGGTTACATACAAAAAGATAATGTCGACATCTTCCCTTCTGAACTGATGGCCACAATCCAATGCCTTCTCAGGCGTATCCACCAATCCAAGGTTAACCACCTGCGCACCAAAAGAAGTTATCTTGCTTTCCACCATTTTTATATAGCCTTCCAACCGCTCCCGCAGACCAGGAAACTGTTCCCAATAGGCTTCCAAACCAATTCCGAATAACCCAATTTGCATTACGTAGTCATTGCTTGAAGCTAATTCCCGATTTTGGTTTACAGCATTTACCTGATTATCCATTTGAACCATCTTTTGCTAAAATTAATAATAAAAGACTTCAACGAAGGGTATTTAACGATCATTGGTATTCGTAAACATAGAGAACTGACTTTTTCATTTTTTCCTAGAAGATAAAGACGCTTCACTGAATGGAAGAATACTTGAAAATTTTATTTATTAAACTTAATTACCGCAACCGAAAAAGGTCTGAGATGAATTTCGGTACTGGTTAATTGTTCTTTAACCGGAGGGTTCTCCCTGGTTGAAACATCAACATAAGTTAACCAGGCTTCTTTTGCTTCTGGAGGTAATTGAACTTTGACTTCTTCATTTTTCTTATTGATGAGCAGTATTTTTTTCTCTCCATCTTTTGTTATAAAACCAAGGTTTTCTATTCCTCTTATATTCGGACTTGTATTTATCAATTTATCACCGGGACCAAAATTGTCTTTAAGCAGTTTTAATACCCAATATCTTGCGTTAGGCTTTCCATTTTCCCAATTGATCATGGTTACATCAGGGAATTGAGTGGGGTAACCAACCAATTGTGACTCCCCAACCCCATCAATCCCGAGTTTAGTTAGTTCAAGAAAAAGATGGGCATACATCGCTCCAGCCAAGTTCCAGTAATCATAATCAATAGGACCCGATACTTCAGGGGAACGTAAAATAACCCCTAGCTCATTGATCATGGTAAAGGTATTGGGCGCAAGTCTTTTTCTGATCTCTTCAATATACCTGACCTTATCTAAAAAGGCATCTGCTTTTTCGAAAAAAGTGTATTGATAAAAATCGAGTGGCTGTCCTTCAAAAGAGGGGCTAGAATAATGATGATAGGAGATCCCTTCCAATGGAACGCCGGGTTGATGATTTTTGGGATTCAAGAAATATTCAAAGTATGCTGGGTTAGAGGTCATCGCAAGAGCTAACCCTACAAATTTTGTTTCTGGCGATATTTTTTTAAGTCTGGAAACAATCGCGTCATATATTTTGGTGTAGTATGCTGGGGATATGCTGTGCTCAAAGTCTGCTTCATTTAGCACCTCCCAATAAGGTATTTTATAAAAATGGTTTGACTTATGAAATTTCCCCAACTCATCATAGAAACCGCCTTTGCTGTACCAGCTAAATACTCTTACATAGTAGTCGGCTAATTGCTTTATTGTTGTATCCCTGAGTTGAGTGCCCTGATTATAATCCCAACAAGTTTGATAGGGATCGGCTGGATAGGCTACAACGGAATCTGTCTTCCACATCCATGCAGGTGTGGTACTGAAATTGATTACTACAGGGTGGCCTTCGGTAGCTTCCATAAATGCTTGCATGGTGCTATCAAGATAAGTGAAATCCCAAAAAGTTTTATCGCCCTCAGGTTTCTTTAATTCGGCAACGGCCATCTTCGGATAAGGAAACCAAGGGACATACCTTACGTAATTGGCTCCTAGTTCCTTCAGCGCAGCAAAAACTTGTTTATGAATCGGTGAGCTTGGGCGAACCATCGGATTTTCCACAAGCTGTAAAGTGGCTGTGGTTTTGGATATGGAAATGGGATGGTCCCAGTCAATGGCGTTGGTTTTATTTTGCGCGAAAACATTAGCATAAACTAAAAAAATGCTTGCAAACAGAATCAAAACCCGTGAGGTGAAAGAAGAAGGTTTCATATAGTTCGTTTTATGATTGAGGGCAAAGGATTAAGTTAAGGAATCTTTATCAGGATTTCCCTAATCAAAAAAATATTTTATTATCCCCTATGTGTCATAAAAGTTACATGACGATGATTCCTTTTCAAATTAAAATCTTAAGGAGTTTGGTATTTATTTCTTCGATTAAGTGGTCGACAATATTCAATGGAAAGCTTAAAACGCATGGCTTTGGGTTGCTGCGGTTTGGGTCTTGGCGATACATGTTTTGATTTTTTGAATTTTCAAAAGGATTTTGCTTATCATTGATATATGAAAAGTCCACGAATTTTACTTTTCAATCCATGACTTAATTCCCCAAATCATTTTTCAATAATAAACCGAAACAGATGATCAAGAAAAATGCACTGGTACTGGTTTCAATGCTTTGTTTATGTTCAGGGTTATTTGCCCAAAAGAGCATTACCGGCGAAACGCCGGAGCAAAAAGCCAAACGTATGCAATGGTTTACCGAAGCCCGCTTTGGCATGTTTATCCATTGGGGCTTGTATTCGCAACCCGCTCGGCACGAATGGGTAAAGCACAATGAACGTTTGACTAATGAACAGTATCAAAAATATTTTGACGAGTTCAACCCCGTCAACTATGATCCTAAAAAATGGATGAAGGCCGCGAAAGCTGCTGGCATGAAATATGCCGTGCTCACTACCAAACACCATGAAGGGTTTTGCCTTTTTGATTCGAAGTACACCGACTACAAAGCAACCAATACGCAGGCCAAACGTGACTTGGTAAAGGAATACGTCGAAGCTTGCAGAGCAGAAGGCTTGAAAGTGGGATTCTATTATTCATTGATCGATTGGCACCACCCCGATTTTCCCATCGATGCAGTGCATCCACAACGCCCCGACCCAGAAACCGATCAGGCCTATGATTCTTTGAATAAGGGCAGGGATATCAACCGCTACCGCCAATACCTTTTTAATCAAGTGAGGGAACTGATGACCAACTATGGAAAAATTGATATACTATGGCTTGATTTTTCTTTTCCGGGAAAACATGGCAAGGGTAGGGATGATTGGGGTTCCATTGAATTGCTCAAAATGGTAAGAAAATTACAACCAGGCATCATCGTGAATAACCGCCTCGACTTGGATGATTATACCGATGGTTATGATTTTGAAACACCCGAACAAGTATCCACAGATGAGTTGGCAAAATATAAAGGCAAATATTGGGAAACCTGCCAGACTTTCTCGGGCTCTTGGGGTTATTACCGAGATGAAAATACTTGGAAAACCAATCGACAGTTATTGGACCTGTTGATTACTTCCACGGCCAATGGGGGCAACCTGATTTTGAATGTTGGGCCCACTGCCAAAGGTGAGTTTGACTATCGTGCTACCAGTGCTTTGGAACGCTTGGGCAATTGGATGGACGCCAATAACGAATCTATCTACAATTGTACTTACGCACCAGCTGGGTTTGCACTTCCCGAGAATATAAATGCCAGGTTGACTTATAACCCGGTATTGAAAAAATTGTTTCTTCATTTATTTGATTATCCTTCCAGCGGCAAGCTGGTATTGCCGGGCTATGCTGGCAAAATAAAATATGCCCAATTATTAAATGATTATTCGGAGGTAAAATTCAAAGAAGGTGGGTCGAACAATGCCGATCTGATTTTGGCCATGCCTGAACTCAAGCCGCCTTTTGAAGTGCCGGTGATTGAATTATTTTTAAAATAACTTATCATCTTCTATGCGTTTGTCCATAAGTGTTGGAAAAGGAAATGGGAATCAGGACAAGAAGAAAGAAATTGCATATTTCATATTTGCTATTTAATGCCATGTTCAACAAAGAAGTTTATATACACAGAAGAGAAAAACTAAAATCATCCGTTGGCAATGGATTGATTTTGTTTTTGGGGAACGAAGAGAGTAGTATGAGTTATAAGGATAATCTCTATCCTTTCCGTCAGGATAGTAGTTTTCTCTATTATTTTGGTATCGATCGACCGGGATTGTTTGCCCTCATCGATATCGATCAGGATGAGGAAACCATGTTTGGCGAAACCCAAACGGAAGATGATATTGTATGGACAGGCTATCAGGAAAGTCTGACCGATATTTCTGATAAGATAGGTATTGGCAAAGTAGAAGGTCCTTCCCAATTAGCCAGCATCATTCAGCAAGCGCAGAAACAAGCCCGAACTATACATTATCTCAAACCCTACCGTCCCGAACATACATTAAAACTGTCGGCCTTGTTGGGCACCAATGAAAGCGCTCTGCTATCATCAGTTTCCATCAACTTAGTAAAGGCCATTGTAGCCCAACGTTCCATTAAAGCTCCCGAGGAATTGGTGGAAATTGAAAAAGGGGTGAACATGACCGTGGATATGCAGAGGGCGGCGATGAACTTGGCTCGAGAAGGGATGACCGAGGCCATGATTGCCGGGGAGTTGCAAAAAATCGCCATTGCCAATGGCGGCAATCTTTCTTTTCCCACCATCCTTACCGTGAATGGCGAGATCTTGCATAACCATTTTAGTACTAAGCTTATAAAAAAAGACAATTTATTATTATGCGATTGTGGCGCAGAAACAGCTATGCATTATGCAGGTGACTTAACTAGAACGTTCCCGGTGAGTGGTTCGTTCAGCAACAAACAACGGGAAATCTATCAGATTGTATATGATGCTGAAACAGCGGCAGCCGGAATTTTAAAACCGGGCATCCTGTTCAGGGATGTTCATTTATTTGCTTGTTTAAAATTGGTAGAAGGTTTGCAGCAATTGGGTTTGATGAAAGGCAATGCAAAAGAAGCCGTGGAGGCAGGCGCACATACCCTATTTTTCCCCTGTGGCCTTGGGCATATGATGGGCTTGGATGTGCATGATATGGAAAACTTGGGTGAGCAATATGTTGGCTACACAGAAGATCTTATGCAAAGCAAAGCGTTTGGACTAAAATCACTTCGATTGGGTCGATCGCTGGAACCTGGTTTTGTGATTACGGTTGAACCGGGCATTTATTTCAATCCCTATCTCATGGATATATGGGAATCCAAAAACAAATGCCGGGATTTCATCAACTATGATAAACTAAAAATTTATCGTGATTTTGGTGGTGTTCGGATTGAGGAAGATTTTTTGGTAACGGAGGATGGTCACCATTTGCTTGGTAAAGCCTTGGCTAAATTACCGGAAGAAATTGAAGCAATCAGATCGAAAATAGAATAGCAGAGTGGATATTTAGAAAGCTGCTCAGTGACTATCGCTGAGCGAAGCATTTTTTTCTAGCAATAACAGGTAAGGAGGACTAAGGTTTCCATCCACTTACCAATTAACTGATTCTTTAATGGCTTAAATGCCTGGATGAACTTATTCTGTAATTTTGTCTATTCTCAATTTTATTAATTGGAAAAGCAAATCATACTACAATCTGTTGTTACCTGTCCTTTTTGTGGTCACCAACAGGAAGAGACCATGTCCACCGATTCCTGCCAATTTTTTTATCAATGCACAAAGTGTAAACAACGCATTCGGCCTAAACAGGGTGACTGTTGTGTATTTTGTAGCTATGGTTCCGTAAAGTGCCCGCCCAAGCAAATAGATGGTCACTGTTGTTCTTGATAAAGTTGCTAACACGAAACCCTGACTTTAAATTTTTTCTTCTGTCGTTTTGAGTAGAGCTATTTATCTATAATATTAAAATGAGGTTATTAAATTGTATGAGGATCAAGATTAATCATTATCGAACATCACTTATTTGGATTGGTTCAATTTCCCTTTCGTCTCATTGATCCAATGGGAGGCGCTCACTACCCAAACTATGGTTAGGACAGCTGATAAAGTATAATACTCATTCAAATAAAGGATGGCGCTCACCGTGCTTACCACAACAATCAATGTGAGACTGATGATTGACAAAAAAGCTTTCACTTGCAATTGCATCAATTTGAAAGAGGGCAGTTTGCCATTGGGGAGCTTAAAATTGGTTTGTGCTTTTCCTAACTTGATGGTGAATTTTCCAATCAGGCTAGCAGCACCAACCACCCAAATAATTGTAAGTAAAGCGGAAATTAAATATTGCTGTTGCAGATATAGTTTAGCACTAATAGTACTAACAGACAAAACAATAACAGAAGTTAAGAGTAGTTTTAAAGTTTTCATGATGTACGATTAAAGGGGTGAAAATGTATTGATGTTTAGTTTCGGGGATTGAAAAATTATTTTGAACTTTTCAATTTGAGGGTATTTTGACCAATCAGATTGGCGGCACCAACTACCCAAAGAAGCGTAAGGGCTGCAGAAGAAATATAATTTTGTTGAAGATACAGCTTAGCACTGATGCTGCTGATTACAAGAACGATTGCTACGGAGAAAAAAGGAATGAACGTTTTCATTTAGTACGATTAAAGGGTAAATAATTATGGTCTATATAGTAACTGTTCTTAAAACAGGTTTACTCGATCAACGGTGACCATAGTTATTGGAATAGGGTAATCTTTCTGAGGAAAATTGGAAATGAAAAAAAACAATAAAACTGGAGGTTTTAGTATTCGGTAGGAGATTGGTACGATTCGAGAGCAAGATTGACATTTTTCTTTAATTGTGCAAGTAGTTATTCGTTTTTTTTTGATAAAAACACGAGCTTTTTTGATAGGAATTATACTAATTATTGAAAATCAACGACTAGGGGAATTACCCATTTCTAATATTTTTTTGGGTCAAGCGCTTATTATACTCACAGGCGCGTATATGCGGCTTTTGTGAGAAAGGGCATCCGTGCCAAGCAGTAGTTGCTGTTTGTGCGAGGCAAAATGAGTTGGCGCCACCAACAACTTATTTTGTTCTCCAAGAGTATTATAAGTACTAGGATGTATTCTGTTGGTAGCTTATCGACCAAACCCTTATATAACATCAGCAGCGGCGGAGTGTGAGATTGAAGAATACTAATATTGCTTAAGTAGATTTATTAAATCCGGAAAACCAACTTGCATGACAGTATCAAATTTTTTGGGCATTGGCTTAAAGCTCGACATGGGCAACGGTGGTTTTTTGCTCAAGCCTGAACTGTTGGACAGTAACAAATATTTTTATCAGACGATCCC
>JAFDYF010000093.1 GCA_018267575.1 Bacteroidota bacterium | reverse complement strand
TGACTATTGACTATTGACTATTGACTATTGA
The DNA here is from genome assembly GCA_018267575.1 of Bacteroidota bacterium. Classification (GTDB taxonomy): domain Bacteria; phylum Bacteroidota; class Bacteroidia; order Chitinophagales; family Chitinophagaceae; genus Puia. Next base: position 29,314 of record JAFDYF010000093.1, on the reverse strand, counting down.
CTATTGACTATTGACTATTGACTAACCCGCCACCACTCTCACTTCCCAAGTAATCTCGCAACCGGCTCCTTTGAGCGTGGCAGCGACGGAGCAATATTTGTCCATGGAAAGTTCACAGGCTCTTTTTGCTTTTTCGATATCGATAGTCCCGGTAAGCTCAAATATGATATTTGCGGACTTCCACAGGGACGGCTCCTTGCCGGGCTCCCTTTCGCCTTCGATATGCATTTTGAAACCATCAACCTGCTGCCGTTGTTTTTTCAGGATGGAAACGATATCGATACCGCTACATCCACCCAATCCCATGAGCAGCATCTGCATGGGCCGCACACCAAAATTTTCGCCCCCACTTTCGGGGCTGGAGTCCATTTTTACCATATGCCCATTGGCATCCCGGGCCTCAAAACCAAAATCCCCCTGTACACGGTTCAGTTCAATATTGATCATTAAAAAAGATTTTTGCAAATGTAATTAATACAAGGCCTTATTTTGCATCCTCAAACGCAGAATATAGGAAATGGAGTATTTTGAACACAGGCAGGCTTTCGAACTGGAAAATGGCCAAATTTTGCCAAGTATCCGGATTGTCTATCATATTTACGGGAAACTTTCTGCCAATCAGGATAATGTGGTATGGATTTGCCATGCGCTCACTGCCAACTCTGATGTGGCCGACTGGTGGCCGGGACTGGTCGGAAGCGGACACCTGATCAATCCAGAAAAATATTTTATCGTTTGTGCAAATATCTTGGGTTCTTGCTATGGTTCATCTGGCCCCTTGACAATCAATGAGCAAAACCAAAAGCCCTATTATGGCAGTTTTCCCACCATTACGATTCGGGATATGGTGAAGGCACATATACTGCTTAGGCAACATTTGGGAATACAAAAAATCCATTTATTGATGGGCGGCAGCATGGGTGGCTATCAAGCATTGGAATGGGCCATCATGGAAAAGAATATTATCAAAAACCTTTTCTTGATTGCCACTTCGGCTACCGAAAGCGCTTGGGGAATTTCTATCCATACGGCCCAACGCTTAGCTATTGAAACCGATAACACTTGGAAAGACAATACCCCAGATGCTGGAAAAAATGGGTTGAAAGCGGCAAGAGCCATTGGTGTGCTCTCTTATCGGAACTATGGCATATTGGTGAAAAAACAAACCGAACCAGACGTCAACAAAATTGACAATTATAAAGCCTCTTCTTATGTGATTTATCAAGGCGAAAAATTGGCCAAACGATTTAATGCCTATTCCTATTGGCTATTGACAAAGGCCATGGACAGTCATCATATTGCCCGTGGTCGTGGTGGAAATACAGAAAAGATTTTAGAGAGCCTCCCACAAAAAACACTCATCATTGGTATCAATAGCGATATACTTTGTCCGTTAATAGAGCAACATTTTTTGGCCAATCATATTCCTCATTCTTCGTTTGCTGAAATCGACTCTGCTTATGGTCATGATGGGTTTATGGTGGAAACGGAGAAAATTTCTGATGTGCTCGGGAAATGGATCCAGGGGATTGGTAAGGAGTAATTAGGAATTAGTAATTGGGGAAGAACCACTAATTCCCAATTCCCAATTCCTTATCCCCAATCCCCCAAACTACAAAGCCAGCTTCCCCTCGTAGTAATCCAAAATTTTAGAACGGAAGATATAGTTGTACTTGGCAATGGTCAGATTGATATTGGCGGCATCAATTTTACCCTTTGCCAAAAGGTACACATCGGAAGCAATCACACCTTCATTGAACCTGATCTCTGTTGTGCGGAAAGATTCTGCATAAGCAGCCACCGCATCCTGATAGGACTTGAGTTGATTGATGGCTAGTAGCATGTCTTGATAGGCTTGCTCCACTTTCTGTTGCAAAAACATTTTGGTGGAATGAGCAGTGTATTCGGCGTTCTGCAAATTGATTTTTGCTTGTTTTACATTGTTTCTTGCCTTGAAATAATTGAGGATGGGAACGGAAAGCGTCAAGTTGATGGAAGTATATTGGTTGTTCTTGAACTGATCACCAAAAGAAAGATTTTTTGTAGTGAAATCTTGTTGCTGCTTATACACATTCAGTGTGCTTCCATTATAGGTAACATAATCAGAGGACTGTACAAAGCTGCTGGCACCGGGGATTTGTACCGTTGCTGCATTGGAATAGTTTGTGTTGATACCACCATTCAAGGAAAGGGTGGGGTAATATTGCCCCCGAGCATATTGTACCCCTTTTTCGAAGGATTTTATTTTGATTTCGGAGGATTGAATACCTGGAAGCCTGCTTAAGGCAATCGCATAAATACTATCAGCATCCGTTAATGGTTCCCTTGATCCAATCTCTGGTATGCTTGGTTCAAATTGAATATCTCTTTTGTAGGGGATATTCAATAACTGGAACAAATTGATTTTAGCCGTTTCTAAAGTGTTGTTGGCCGTGGCAATATTTACCAAATCATTGGCGTATTGTCCTTTCATGTCCGATAGATTCGACAAAAGCGCAAGAGCGCCTTCTTTGTTCAGGATTTCCAATCGCTCAATCTGTTTGGAATCCACCACAGCTTGTTTTTTGCTCAAGTCAAGAACGTCTTGACTATTCAGTACTTGCAAATAACCTAATATTACACTGAGCGTAATATTTTGCTTTTGTTGTTCAAGGTCCAGCTTGCTCGCTTCATAAGCATAAGCTGTTTGTTTGATGTAATTTTGTAATTGAAGTCCACTAAACAATGTCAAACTTGCGCTGATACCGTAATTGCCACTACTGATCTGTTGATTCAGATAGGTATAGGTATAGGGATTCAGAGATCTACCATAGGAAACTCCTTGACTACCTGATGCACCGATATAAGGCAAAAGGAAACTCTTGGCTTGATTGAAGTTGACCCCATTGGTTTGCTTGTTGATATCACTCTGCTGCACCTGTAGGTTATTCTTCAAAGCAATATCAACACATTGTTTCATAGTGAGCACCGATCCTATAGCATTGTTGTCCTGAGCTATACTAATGTCTATCGAAAAAAAAGTTGCAAAAATTAAACCCAAAAACTTAACCCTCTGCATGTAAAATATTATTAGTGAATGTTCAATGTTGATTGGTCCATGCGGTGAACCATAAGCTTCCTGTTCATTACGCATTATCATTTTCAATTCAGTTCTTCGTTTCCGATTCGATCCTTCCGTCCAATAAGTTGATGATCCTTTTTCCATAGGCTGCATTTTTTTCAGAGTGCGTAACTTGTACAATTGTTACCCCATCTTTGGTATTCAGTTCCCTGAACAGTGCCATAATCTCTTCGCCTTGTTTGGAATTGAGGTTGCCTGTAGGTTCATCTGCCAAAAGCAGTTTTGGTTTAGCTACCAATGCCCGTGCAATACCCACGAGTTGTTGTTGCCCACCCGACAATTGAGTAGGAAAAAGATCTTTTTTCCCAACTATATTAAAACGGTCCAAGGCATCAGCCACAATCGCCTGTCTTTCGGAGGATTTGATGTTCTGATAAATAAGAGGTGTTTCAATATTCTCATACACCGTTAACTCATCAATCAAATGATAAGCTTGAAAAACAAAACCGATATGCTGTTTGTACAATTGGGCCCGGTGTTTTTCTTTTAAAGTATGGACGGCTTGATCTAGGAAAAAATATTCTCCTTCCGATTGCTCATCCAACATGCCGAAAATATTTAGCAAAGAAGATTTTCCCGAGCCAGAAGGCCCCATGATAGAAATAAATTCCCCTTCTTTAATACTCATGTTGATGTCCTTTAAAATAAAAGTCCGGATGCCGCCGATGGTTACCCATTTTGAAATATGCTGTAGCTCGATCATAATGATTGTTTGGGGTTCTTTATTATTCTAAGGTATCTTTTTCTAGATAAATGTTGCTTTCTGTTACTTTATGCGGTTTGATTTCCCAATTGCGTACCAAAACAAGATGTATCTGATTTACAAGGAACTACAATGATAAAACTTACTCATCAGTTCGTTATCGATACAGAAGGTGTTCGTTTTTGATACAGTATTTGCACGCTGAGGCCAGGGGCACCGAGAAAATAGTTGATTGGTTGACGGGTTGATAAGCAGCTGAGCTTGCGTTCGGCTTCATGAGTTGGGATGCCTAGATAGCGGTTGGCTACGAAATACTGGATGCATGGCAGACACAAGGCCTAACAAAACCACGATGATGCCTTTTACCAAAGCAGATTTCAGAAAATGGTTTAATACTTTAGGGACGATGACATTTAAACAACAAAATCATGAGTGGAAGAAAGCCGCTATCGAGCTTTGGTACGTGAACGGCTACGGTAGTAAGGAAGTTGGCAATAAACTGCACATCGCTCTTTATAATAAAAGTCAAGGAAATTCTAGCGCCAAAGTCAAATCCCTTGCAGATCAAATGCATACTGATTGTGCTTCCTCCGCCGTTGAGCGCAAAGAAGAGCAGGATAAAGATGGAAAGCTAAATGAAACACAATTTGCCGAGGATGAACCTAAGCACTATGATTTTCTATATTCAAAAGTCAAAACCGAATTCAAGATATGCCAAATTTGAATAAGTATTTAGCCAAAAAAATGCCCCGCTTGAGCGGGGCATCCTTTATCAGGTATTTTCACAAAGTTAAGCTTGAGATTTTTCAGCGGCTTTTTCTTTGAGCGTGAATTTTATTTTTGCATTTTCCTTATCCAGATCACCAATCAGAACATCACCGTTCTTGATATTCATGTTCAGGATTTCTTCTGCCAATGGATCTTCCAAGTATTTCTGGATCGCCCGATGCAAAGGTCTAGCACCAAACTGTTGGTCATATCCTTTATCAGCGATGAAGTTCTTAGCCTCTTCTGTCAGTTCCAATGAGAAACCAAGATTGGTCAAGCGCTTGGTGACTCCCTTCATCAGTATATCGATAATCTCGAAAATATTTTCTTTGGAAAGAGAATTGAAAATAATCACATCATCGATCCTATTCAGAAACTCAGGACTAAATGTACGCTTCAGGGCTTTTTCGATAACGGCCTTATTATTTTCATCAGCGTTCATCGTTCTGGCAGAAGTGGCAAAACCCACACCATCACCAAAATCTTTCAACTGACGTGCCCCAATATTGGAGGTCATGATGATGAGCGTGTTCTTGAAATCAATCTTTCTGCCCAGCCCATCTGTCAATTGGCCATCATCCAATACCTGCAACAAAATATTATAAATATCGGGGTGTGCTTTTTCTATTTCATCCAACAATATCACCGCATAAGGCTTACGGCGTACTTTTTCAGTAAGCTGGCCACCTTCTTCATATCCTACATATCCCGGAGGCGCACCAATAAGGCGGCTCACCGTAAATTTTTCCATGTACTCACTCATATCAATGCGGATGAGTGCATCTTCCGAATCAAACATATATCTGGCGAGCGAACGGGCAAGCTCGGTCTTACCCACACCCGTAGGACCTAGAAATATAAAGGTGCCTACTGGTTTTTTCGGGTCTTTCAAGCCAACACGGTTTCTTTGTATCGCTTTCACCACTTTTTCAATCGCCTCTTGTTGACCAACCACCATGCCACGCATGTCTACGGCCATATTTTTCAGTTTTTCGCTTTCTGCCTGCACCATGCGTTTCACGGGGATGCCAGTCATCATACTCACCACTTCAGCAATATTCTCTTCATCTATGGGATAGCGTTTGTGTTTGCTTTCTTCCTCCCACTCGGCCTTGGCTTTTTCCAGTTCTTCCTGTAATCTTTTTTCCGTATCACGAAGTGAAGCGGCTTCCTCAAATTTCTGGCTCTTCACCACTTTGTTCTTTTCGTTCTTCACATCCTCTATCTTCTTTTCCAAGTCCACGATGTTCTGCGGAACATTGATATTTTTTAGGTGCACCCTAGCGCCCACTTCATCCAACACATCAATAGCCTTGTCAGGAAGTAATCGGTCGGTCATATAACGATCGCTCAATTTTACGCAAGCGTCGATTGCATCGTCAGAATAGGTGACGTTATGATAATCTTCATATTTAGATTTGATATTGTTCAGGATCTGTATAGTCTCATCCACCGTTGGTGGTTCGATCATCACTTTTTGGAACCTACGGTCGAGCGCCCCATCTTTTTCAATATACATGCGGTACTCATCGAGGGTAGAAGCACCAATGCATTGCAGTTCTCCCCTTGCCAAAGCTGGTTTAAAAATATTGGAGGCATCGAGCGATCCACTGGCACCACCTGCACCCACAATAGTATGTATCTCGTCGATGAATAAAATCACATCGCGATTTTTTTCCAACTCGTTCATGATGGCCTTCATCCTTTCCTCAAATTGTCCACGGTATTTGGTACCGGCCACCAAGGCGGCAAGGTCAAGAGAAATTACCCTTTTATCGAACAATACCCTTGACACTTTTCTTTGAACAATTCGAAGTGCCAAACCTTCCACGATGGCCGTTTTACCAACACCCGGCTCACCAATCAAAATGGGGTTGTTCTTTTTGCGGCGTGAAAGTATTTGAGAAACCCTTTCTATTTCTGTTTCCCGACCAACAATTGGATCCAAGGAATTGGTTTCTGCCAAGCGGGTGATATCCCTGCCGAAATTATCCAGCACCGGGGTTTTGCTTTTGGTAGCACCAGCGGCCCTGGATTTTTGTTGTGAGAATTTTTTCTCCTCATCAAAATCATCTTCATTTTCCTCTGCGTAATCACTGCGGATATCGTTGCTTTTTACCACACCCAGTTCATTGCGAAAAAGGTCATAATCCACATCAAACTGATTGAGGATCTGTGTAGCAATATTTTCCTTGTTCTTCAATATAGAAAGCATCAGGTGCTCGGTTTCCACAGTAGCACTCTTCAATGCTTTTGCTTCCAACACCGTTACTCGTATTACTTTCTCTGCTTGTTTGGTAAGGGGCAGGCTATTGATATTTGCAATGTTCTTTCCTGTTTTATCTTTTACTGCCAATTCAACTTCTTTGCGCAATTCGTACAGGTCCACATTAAAACTCTTCAAAATGCGCACCGCTGTATTATCACCCTCTCGAATCAAACCCAGCAATAAATGCTCAGTGCCAATAAAATCATTCCCCAACCGTAAAGCTTCCTCCCTGCTGAACGATATGATTTCTTTTACCTGGGCCGAAAAATTATTATCCATTTTATTTATAATTGTGCTTTATACAATAATAACAAATATTTTTGGTTTCTGTTTTCACTAGTTTATTAACGTACGTGAATACATTTAAGTGTAATGAATGTCAAAATTGATACCAGAGAAAAATTCCATGCCATTACTATCAATGAATCTGTTCTTGCTGCTAATATGACAGCGGAACTGGACAATTATTTGATAAAAGTACAGCAGAATGGCGTTAAAAACGTTGTACTGAATTTAAAAGACATCAAAAATATTGACAACGCTGCTGCTGAGCACTTGGTAAAGACCCAGCAAAGCTTTTATGAAAACGGGTCTTCCTTCGTGATATGCGAGCTTGGCAAGGAGATGGAAAGATCTTTGGATGATGCGGGCCTGCTGGAACTGATGAACACAACCCCTACTGAAAGCGAGGCCTCCGACATTGTACAAATGGAAGAAATCGAGCGGGAACTACTGGATGATATTGAGTAAATCCCAAACTGTAAAAGCATTGCAAGCAGCACATCAGGCTGAATGCCAGTCTTTGTAGTTGACTTTACAACTTAAAAACAAACCATGCTAGCTGTTACGATATTGGGAAACAATTCAGCCCTGCCGGCTTTCGACCGTCACCCCACGGCACAGGTGATCACCATGGATGATCGTCTTTTTTTGGTCGACTGTGGCGAAGGTACCCAATCGCAGATGGCTAAATATAAAATCCGGCGTAGCAAAATCAGCCATATTTTCATCTCGCATTTGCATGGCGACCACTATTTCGGGCTTATTGGTCTGCTCACCAGCATGGGGCTATTGGGCAGAACCCAGGAAATACATCTATATGCACCCGCTGCCTTGAAATCGATCATCGACCTTCAACTTCAGGTGGCGGATACCCAATTACCTTTTGCACTGCATTTCCACCCATTGGTTCAACAAGGGGTGCTGGTAAAAGAAAATACATTTGAAGTGAGCTGTTTTCAGGTGCAGCACCGGGTAGAATGTTGGGGTTTTCATTTTAGAGAGATAAAGCCAATTAGAAAAATCAACCCCGAAAAAGCCCTGGCCTATCAGGTACCCGCTTCATTTTTCGAACAGTTGAAATGGGGCGCCGATTATCTCTCCAAAACAAATGAGCTGGTAAAAAATGAATGGGTGACAGATTCTGGCTCGCCTGCAAAATCCTATGCTTATTCCGCAGACACCGTTTATGATGAACGGATTATTGAAAGTGTGAAATCCTGTTCACTTTTGTACCACGAAGCCACCTATCTCAAAGACATGGAGGACCGCGCCACCAAACGTTTTCATTGCACCACGGCTCAAGCCGCCACCATTGCCAAAAAAGCCCAGGTTGGAAAATTGTTGATTGGCCATTTCAGTTCAAAATATGAGAGGCTGGAAGATTTTGAGAAGGAGGCCAGGGAAATTTTTGCCAATACGGAACTAGCAATCGAGGGAGTAACCTATAAAGTGTGAAGATGATTTTTGGGAAATGGATTTCGACACCTATTCAAGTTATTATTTGGTATTGGGGTTCACAAAAAAAGCAGCACCTAAGTACTGCTCTCGTAAAAAATGATTCAGTTGAAACTATTTAGCTATATACGCTTTCATTTTCGCATGCAACCCTTCGCTCAAAGGCGTAACTGGTAGTCGAAGATAATTTTCGATCAACCCCAACTCAAACATCGCTGCTTTTACGCCCGCCGGATTGTTCTCGGCAAACAAAATCTCATAACAATCCATCATCTGGTCGTTCAATAACTTGGCAGATTTATTATCCCCTTTTAGAGCAACACGTACCATTTCGGAAAATATTTTTGGAAAAGCATTTGCAATCACACTAATCACCCCTTCCATACCACAGGCCAATTGTGGAAATCCCAAAGCATCATCGCCACTAACCACCAAAAAGTCGGAAGGTTTATCTTTCAATATCTGCATACACTGAGCCATATCGCCGCTCGCTTCTTTTATACCGGCAATATTATCCACTTCATGCGCCAACCTGAGCGTGGTGGCAGCACTCAGATTGCGGCCGGTTCTGCCAGGCACATTATACAACAATATTGGTTTGGGTGAAGCATCCGCAAGGGTTTTATAATGTTGGAAAATGCCCTCCTGCGAAGGCTTACTATAATAAGGACTGGCACTGAGAACCGCCACCGCATCGTGCAAGGGGAATGTTTCAAGATCATGGATCAGCTCCCGGGTATTGTTGCCGCCAATGCCCACCACCACGGGTACCCGTTTATCTACTTTTTTATAGGTAAAATCCAGTATCGACAATTTTTCTTCCCTTGATAAAGTAGGTGTTTCGCCGGTGGTGCCCAAAGTAACCACATACTCTACCCCATCCTTTATAATAAAATCAATCACCCGACCAAGCGCATCATAATCGATCTCAAAATCTTTTTTGAACGGCGTAACCAAGGCTACCCCTGTTCCCCGAAGCTGTGTTCTTAAATCCATCTTTGTTCTTTAAAATATTTTGTTCGATACTATTTTACGGGCCATTTATATTGTTTCAGCCATTCCGAAAACTTGGTCACCTCATTGGAATGTTGCTGAATCCATACCGCATCATAGTCGTTATTTTGAGCAAATATAAAGTGTACCAGCAAATCTGTAAACTCATTATTTTTCAGGTCATAAAAAAAGGGAGCATAAAATTTCCAATAAAACCCTTTATTTTTTTTGTTATCGCCAAATCCATTGCACATCAACTGAAAAACAAAACTCATTTTCTTTTGTTCCGTGTCCAAATGAAGGCTATCACTTATTGACGAGGATGCTGCCATCAAGGAAAGCGTCAGTTCCTGAGCGCTAAAATCATTTTCTTTTTTCTTTCCTGAAAAATGATCGGAAGGCAGGTAAATCGTGATATTCTTACTGCTACTATCCGTTTTGATACCGCTCCTCATCAGATCGAAGATTATAGAGCTACAATCCTTTGCTCTTCTGCTCCCATTCTCCAAAAAACAGACCATGGAGGCCGACATAATCGCAGGGATTTTATTGCGCTTATACAAAATCTTTGCCAGCCAATAATGCGAGCTTACATGAAAAGGGTTATAGCTTAGTGCTTGTTGAAAATTTTGCTCACCCAATTCCAGATCATTGTTGTTCAAATAGGTGACCCCTTTATTAAAATAAAGCAAGTAGAAATCGGGGAATTTTTTAATCCCTTGATTATAGGCCTTGATTGATTTTTCAAACTGCTTTAGTGCATCATAGGAAGATCCGAGGTTAATGTATACATTCTTCAGCAGGTTATCGGGGGTTTTCATTTTGAGCAACCGACGGGACAGATCAATGCTGGAGTCGTAATGGCCGGCTACATAATAAGTAAAGGACATTTCGTATAAAGCCTCGGGATTCTCGGCATCGGCAGCAAGTGCTTGCGCATATTTTTGAATTGCTTCATCATATTTACCAGCATCATGCAAATGAACCCCTTCTGATACCAATTCTTCTGCCTTTTGTTTGTCCTGAGCCATTGTAGCCAGAGAAAAACCAATGACAACAAAAAAGCATAAAAATTTTGCTCGCATATAGTGGGAGTTTCATTGCAAATAGCAACCGACTGCGCTGTTCAGAACCTAAGAACTGACTTCATCCCAGAAACCCATTTTGCTGAATTTCTCAATTCTTTTTTCAACACGGTATTCTGGGGAGTATTGTTTTAATTCCTCCAAGGTGGAAATCAGCTTGGGCTTCAATAAGGCAGCCGCTTCGGCATAGTCCCAATGAGCACCGCCGATGGGTTCGGGAACGATATCGTCTATCAAACCGAAGCCATGCATGTTCTCTGAAGTAAGTCGAAGTTCCTCTGCCGCTTTTTCTTTTTGCGCCCAACTACGCCATAAAATAGAACTGCAGTTTTCTGGAGAGATCACCGTGTACCAAGCGTTCTCAAGCATAAAAACCCGGTCGCCCACGCCAATACCCAAAGCACCACCAGATGCACCTTCGCCAATAATCACGCAAATTACCGGCACTTTGAGCCTGATCATCTCATAAATATTACGGGCAATGGCCTCGCCCTGACCACGCTCCTCAGCCTCCAGTCCCGGATAGGCGCCCGGTGTATCTATTAGTGTAATGACGGGTTTATTGAATTTTTCAGCCAGCTTCATCAGCCGCAGCGCTTTTCTATAGCCCTCCGGGTTGGCCATTCCAAAATTCCGCATCTGGCGCATCTTGGTATTGGTCCCTTTCTGTTGGCCGATCATCATCACCGTCTGGCCATCCAGTTGGGCGAACCCGCCGACCATGGCCTTATCATCCTTCACGGTGCGGTCGCCAAAAAGCTCCACAAAATTGTCGCACATCTTATCGATGTATTTCATGGTGTAGGGCCTGTCTGGGTGACGGCTGAGCTGCACTTTTTGCCAACTCGTTAAATGGCTGGTGATATCCCTTCTTCTTTCAACTACTTGATCTTCCAGCTTTTTGATAGAGTCGCTGAGATCCACTTTTGTTTTCTCTGCTGTTTGTTTCAGCTTTTCGATCTCTTCAAATAATTCTTTGATAGGCTTTTCAAAATCAAGAAACTGTCGGTTTTTGTCCTGCGGCATAGTTATAAAATGATGGGTGTAAAATTAAGGTAGTTTTAGCACCGAAACTTTTGTTGGAGAAAATCAAAATTCTCTTATCTTTGCCGTCCCTAAAAAAGGGGAGCTGGATCGGTAGTTCAGTTGGTTAGAATGCCGCCCTGTCATCTCGCCCCAGGCGAGACGGGTTCGAGTCATAGGGTTATATAGTTCTTTTCATGTATTATGTTTATATCATAGAAAGCCTGGTTGATAGGGATTTGTACAAAGGAAGTATAGAAAACTATCAAAAAAGACTGGAACAACATAATAATGGAGTAAGCCAGTTCACTCGAACCAAAATGCCTTGGAGATTGGTTTTTGTGCAAAATGTGCCAACAAAAAAAGAAGCTCTTATAATTGAAAAAAAGCTGAAAAGATGTAACAAGCAATATTTGCAGTGGTTGATAAAGCAACCAGTAAATAACTTGAATAAATAGTTGGATCGGTAGTTCAGTTGGTTAGAATGCCGCCCTGTCACGGCGGAGGTCGCGGGTTCGAGTCCCGTCCGGTCCGCTTGAATTTGGTTAAGACCCGCTCTGGTAGCGGGTTTTTGCTTTTTTATTCTATTTTTTATTCTATAAAAAAGCCAAAAAATCCCAAATCTTACCTTATTTTACTTGTCGTAATCCTACACGACCAAGTGACAAATAAAGTTACAACTTGCTTTTACGAATGCCAAAACAAGTTGACGAACCTTGGTTTTAAGAAAAATTAATTGCGAGGCTACCCATCGAGGAGTTTTATTTTTCCCCAATCAACATCGCCAAAATATTTAACCTCTTTAATGTTTGAAAACTTTCATTTTAGAATTGCAAGGATTATTAGGGACTATTTTGGTCCGTATTGATGTCCATCCCGTGCTCTCAAGACAGGAAACCCAAACAGCACGATATTCAAAAAAAATGTGCTCCATACTACCCAATATGGCAACGAATGTCCTATCAAAATAACTTCAATGAATAACCATTACCTCACCAATACGACGGTCCCACTTTTACGCATATCCTTTCCAGTTAGACTGTCCTTATAGGTCAATTCCCAAACGTAAGTCCCGGTAGGTTGTCGTTGGCTCGCCAAGTTACCGTCCCACCCAATATCAGGTCTGCTTGAAGCAAAGACCAACTGTCCCCAACGATTGTAGATTTTCATAAGGTATGAACTGAACAGGCATTGAAATTTTGGCAGGAACACATCGTTCACCCCATCCCCATTAGGGGTAAAACCATTGGGGACATAAAAATTGCAGGCGCAGTTTTCATATGCCACTAGACTGCTATCGAAAGTGGTACCACAAACATCGGTAACTTGAACCGTGTAGGTGCCCGCTTGGCTGACCTTGAAAATGGGCTGGGTGGAACCGTCCTGCCAGAGATAGGTAGAATTGGGGTAACCCGCATCGAGGGTCAATAGTTGTGTAAAGCACAGGAGGGTATCCTTAACCAAGTTTACAATGGGCTTGTCGATGTATTTCACCACTACACTCACCGATGTATCGCAACCGTTCTCATCCACTTTCACCGAATAAGCCCCTGGCCCGCTCACCGTAAAGGACGGGGATGTGGAACCGTCTTGCCAAAGGTAGGTGGAGTTGTTATTGGATGCATTGAGAAAGAGGGTTTGGCCATCACAAAGTGTGGTATCGTTGCCGAGGCCCACTGTTGGGGAGGGTTTATAGCTTACGGTGATGCTGTCCCTAAATGCACAGCCCCCATCCGATGATTGCATCCAATAAAGGCCCGGTGCGCTCACCAAGAAGCTTGGCTTGCCCGTTATGCCATCGCTCCAAGTATTGACAAGGCCGTTGGAGGGGCTGTTGAATTTTGGGGTCAGATAATATGCGTGGCCGTTACAAACCGTTGTGTCGTTGCCCAATGAAAAAACAGGCAGCGGGTGTAAGGACAGTTTTATCGTGTCCGAGTATGAACAGCCATACCCGTTGGTGACCTTGACGCTATAAAGACCATTGGCACTTGCCAGATACTCATGCCCATTGCTGTTGTCCTGCCATTGGTAGCTATAGCTTGGGGAATCGGGTGCCGATATCAAAAGGGACTGCCCCATGCAGATGATGGTATCATTTCCTAGGGAGAACCTAGGTGTGGGTAGGGCTGCCAAACGGATGGTATCTGAAAAACTGCAGCCATTGGCATCTTTGGTGACCGCGATGTATTGGCCTGAATCGAGGTTGTTGAAGACATTATTTGAATAAAAGCTGTTGCCATCATCGGCACTGAAACTTAAAGGAGCTGTGCCGCCTAATGCGTTGATTGTGATGCTGCCGCCAGTGTTGGTACAGGAAGCGGGTGTTGTGGATATATTGGCCTGTGGGCCGGGGGCATCGCTGATTGTCACCGTTGAGTCTTTGATGAGCCCATTTGCATCCCTTGCTGTTAGAGTATAGGTTCCTGCCACCAGGTTGTTGAAGGCATTGTTGGGAACAAAGTTCAGGCCATCGATCGAATATTGGTAGGGCACCGTCCCATTGGAAGAAAGGGCATTGATGCTGCCATTGCTGTTCCCACAGGTCGTGTTGGTTGTAGATAGTGAAAGTTGGAGGCAATTATTTTTCACAGTGACCATTGTGCTGTCCATGAAACCGTTGGCATCACGGAGGGTCAATTTGTAGATGCCACTTACAAGCCGCGTGAACATATTGCCCGGTTGGAAATTGATGCCATCGATGGAGAACTGGTAGGGTATGGTCCCTTTGTAGCCTGTGGCGGTGATGCTGCCATTTTTCTGCCCACAGGTCTCGTCGGTTTCCGTGGCAGTGACTTTGGGGCATTTGTCAAAGACTGTCCCTTTGGAAGAATTTGTTACACCATTGGCGTCTTTAACTGATAAGCTATACGTTCCTACGGAAAGCCCTGAAAAGGTACTATCTGTTTGATAGTGTATTCCATCCATTGTAAACAAATATGGGGGTGTCCCATTTGTTGCATGCACAGTTAGGGAACCATTGCTTTGTTTACAACTTGCATCAACCCCGACCCAGGCAATTCCGATATTACAATAGGATATAATTGCAGTAGTGCCTATGGAAACAGCTCCTGTGGCATCTTTGGCATAACCTTGGTATAAACCTGCCGGCAGGTTTGTAAACCGCCAACCTCCGGCGTATCCGTAATATCCTGGATAATAGTTGACCCCATCTATTGAGAATAAAAAAGGGGCTGTACCACCGGTTGCATTAACATCAATCTCCCCTGTATTATTCGAACAAGAAGATGTTACACCAGCAACTACATCGGCCATGAAGGGACAACAATTACAATTGAAAAAAAGGATATTTGGGTAATTGATCAATAACTGATATGATGTTCCAATTTCCGCTAACAAGCCATTTGCGTCTTTCAGTATACAAACATAGTTGCCCTGCCTAAGGTTTGTGAATAGATTTGTGGTAGTGAATGTCACGCCCCCATCTATGCTATAATAATAAGGTGCTGTGCCACCAGAGCCTATCAACATGAAGCTCCCATCAGCACTATTGCATGAGGATGGCAGAACAACATTGGAAAAATTAACGCTTGGTAAGGGATAAAGGCTGCCAACATTAATTACAGTATCTACTGATTGACCATTCGCATCTGTTACAATTGCGGTATAGGCACCTGGTGGCAACATAGGGAAATATCCATTACTTTGTTGGTACCAATTCACCAAATTAAAACTATAGGGAGCAGTACCTCCTGATGGAACAATATTGATACTCCCATTGTAAAATACTCCACTGCCATTAAAAAAGTTTGAAGATACATTTGAAACGGTAACACTCAGGGTTATTGAAGCAAAGGTGCCAGAGTTTTCAGTAAAAAGAACGGGAGAACCCAAAGCGCTGGGAATGAAATTTGATAGAAAAGCTAGAAAAAGAATAAACTTGCAACAGTACTTAGTCCTTTTAGTGATGAATCTGTTCGCTCCAGAAGCAACAATTATTATATAGTTTTTTACAGGGGTCAAGATTTCAATTAAGGAGCAATGATTAACAATCCCTTCATTTCTGACTTTTGAAACAAATTTTAATTTTTACCATATTAACCAATCATAAAAAAGTCAATTAAATATAATAAAAAATGTATTACAATCGATAGCCAACACCAAAAAATGTATTGAAACTGGATATAGGAATCTGAGTGTTAAAGTTTCCATTTACAGTGGAGCCCTGGACATTGTATCCTTTTATAGTAGAATGAAAAAAATCGAAGTTGATGACCAAAAACATCTTCTTTGAAAAAGGCCTTTGCAAATCAGTACCTATACCATAACAGAACAAAATCGGTACAGATACTTGGTTCATGTATCCACCACTTGAAAAAGATGTCATATCAAAGTATCTGTATGCGGGGATATTTGTTTTTAATGCTCCTGCTGAAATTCTTGGACGAACCAATAATTTTCCATCGGGTATATGGAAGTCATAATAAACAGCAGCCATTGCCCTAAATATTTTCCAAGGATTTGTCGTGATTGAATAATTGTCGGTGTTATTTGTACCTTGTCTTACATTATTTTCAAGGGCGTTTTTATCCTGTTTGTTTTCTTGGCCTGCAATTATTAGGGAAATACCAAATGATTTTTTTATCTGGTAATCAAGGTTGATTTTCCCCGAAAAGCCTGGGTTGGCCCAGCCAGATGCTTTCGTATAGTAATCTGATACATATAGACCATTAGCAGCTTTACTTGCAAATTCCCCCAATGGAAATGAAGGCCCAATTAAAATTTGAGCGGATAATTTAGGGGCATGAGGTTGAGCTGTGCAGCTAACCGTGAGCAGGACAAAATAAAATAATAGAAAACCGTTTTTTTTCATAATCAATGCTGGGGGGTATGTTATAAAGCCACTTCAAGCTAGCTAGCAAATTTTAATATTTTTTTAAACTTTTGGGCAAATCAACAAAATAACAATCTTAAAATATTTGTTCATTCAATTGGCGCATTTCCAAAAGGCCAGAATTGAATCAAAGTAAATTAATAAGAATTCTTTTTGATCAACGGACTACAAATAAATATTTCGTAAACAATCCCAGTTCCCTTTTGGCACAGATACCCCACCTCATTACCAACACAGCATATTTATGCCAGAGCGGAATTTTGATTTGCAAAAATTAAATAAAACCTGCAAATATTTAGTTCAGTCATTTAATTTTTAGAATAAAAAAGCAAGGCATTCATTAATAACTACTTTATCAATAAATTATATCGCCATTATCCATGTCAATAAAGCATTTTCGCAAACTTAGCCCTTTACCTATAGATTCAATTTTTTTAATAGCTGAAGCTTTGATTATTTCATCAATAGTACTAGTGATCAATATTGAAGATAAATCAGCAAGTAAATGCCCAGAATTCGCTCCGCTTGCATATTTTAGTCTCTTAATTTCTTTTATTGAAAGCATAGTGTACATATCAGGCATCGAATTTGGAACACACAACTCAAACGAATTGTCTTTCTTGTGAATATCAATAAATAAATTAGGCCCTATCCTCAGATAAAAACTATCCGAAACACAAACTGCCCAAGGCTGATCTCGCTTAATTAATTTTGAACTATCTTCTGCACTAAGCCTATATAGACTATCCTTATTACTAAAAATCAATGAAACTCTATAAGGAATCAGTTTATTATTTTTGAATCCTTCAAAATCAGAATATATTCCGGTTTTATTTGAAGCTCGTACTGAAAATATTGGGAAATGCCCCCACCTTTCCTTTGCTGAGGTATTGATATCTTTAATTGAGTATTTTGATGTGTCATGAGAAAAATGAAATGCGTTAGTGTCTTTTAGCCACCGGGGGGGGGGCGTCAAAAGAACGTTCGGGCTTGAAGTTAATTCAGAATATCTGCTTGCACATTCTATTAAACCGTTAAGCAGAATTTTAATTTCGTTACCGTCAGTGTTTGTCGTCGGACGCCAGAGGTAAAATAATTTTAAATCAGCTATCTTTTTGTATCTATCAACTCCAATTTGGGCATAGATGTCCGAAAAAAACCTAATGTAATCCCTGTCATAAAAATAGCTATCAGCACCAAAGAAATATTTCCTGTCCTTTTTTATATAATGACCACAATTGGGGATATGAAGTTCCTTGATATTTATTAATAATGTCCCGTTTCCCTTTTTTAGCGGCGCTATAATTGACTGAATATATTCCCTTATTGCAACGTATGCAGGACCTTCAAAGCTTAATTTTTCTATTGGGAATTGACCATTCTCAAAAGTATAAACTTGAGACGTATCAATCCTGTTATCAAGTAGAATGATATTTTGAAATGGGAAATAGTCAATCTTTTGATTTGAATAGTCGGAAGGGGTTAATCGTATCCTGCAATATTCAAATTGAGCTTGAGTATTTAATGTTATCAAGTTAAATATCAAATAAATAAAATGCAATTTTTTAGCCATACTCTACTTTAAAAAATATACAAATTACTAATACTATCTTCTTATTTCAAATAAAGATAATTAACGCGAAGTTGGTATTACCCAATCCCAAAATTGAGTATTAAGCCATTTTGAAAAAGCCCCAGCTCCTTCAGGAATTTGCTCAGTAAAAGAATCTAACCATGAAGGACTATTTGGAATAAAATCAAATACTCCTCTATTCCCAGCAGCAAAATCTGAAAGATAATAGTTTGTCATTCCTCTTTCTAAAGCACTACCTAAACCTTCTTGAAATAAATCGCTTACAAGAATATTCCCAGCTTTCCCTTTTAAATTCCAAGTATTAGTATTTGGATCATAGCTATTCAATATGCGATTCCCAGTATTAGAAATGACATTTCCAACAATAGAACCCCATGAACCAAAATTTTCTATTGGAGTTGCTTGTGGGTTTGAAAACAAGTTTGCATTATTAACTAAATTGTCAATTTTTGACCCTATAGAAGCTTCTGAATAACCAGCATTATCAGGAATAGAATTTGCCGAAAAACCTGCACTCAAAGACGATAGAAAGGAATAACCAGATATTAAACCATAAGCTCTCCAGCTATTAGATTGTGAGATTTGAGCTCTGTTAAAGTACAAGCTTGAAGCGGTTGACACGGCATATGATGAGGCAAAACTTGAAGCGCCAGCAATGCTACCAGCCCCTCCAGCTCCAATGGCACTTGTCCCTGAGCTTGCTGCAGCTGCCCCCCCACCTAATGTAAGATACCCTCCTTCAGCAATTACTGCACCGGTAAGTCCAGACAATAATGCCTTCCCACCCCAATGGTGTGTTTCAAGACCATAGCCAACATACCCAACCGCAAAGCCAACAGCACTTACTATTACATCATCCCAACCAAACCATTTGCCATTAGCATCTCTTCCATTGGGCCAGCTGTTAGCCATAGCCCGATATGGGCTTGCAAATTGGCCTGCTGGGTCTTGATTATGCCAAACACCCAATTGCTGGTCATAAGGTCTTGCCTTGAAATCATATTCTTCCAAGCCAGTGCCATCATTCCACTCCTGGTTCTGCATCTCGTTACCTTGGTAATGGTAAAAGTTGGGTTGCTTTCCAAAAGCCCGGTCACTGATGCCTGCCATTGTTAGTCCAGCAGGATAATAATGAGTTTCTTCGACAATCGGTCCATGGTTAAGAGTTACCTGTAGGTTATCAAAATACACATCGATATTGCTCTCATTACTACAATAAACGTATACATAACCATTTTTTGTCATCAGGATATTCACAGGGAAACTAACGGCGGAAACAACATCAGGGTTGGAATTAACAAGCTGAGTTCCCATGCTGACTGGCCGGAACTGGTCATCGAACAAAATCCAGTTAAACGCTGCCTTAGGTGCATAAGTTGAATTTGAAGTTTGATTTGGTGTTGAATTCAACATGGGATTCAATATTGTTGTAGTTGCATTGGTATTACTAAGCGAGTTTGCGGTAACAAGACCCTCTCCCCTTGCAACCACAATAGAGCTTGAAGCAAAAGCAGTAAAAAAGTTTATGAGCGCATTGCTGAGCAAATATGTATTGTTTGCGGTAGTGCCAGTATTGTGCCAAACACTTTTGCCATAAATATTCAACTGGTCGCCGGCCATTACCTTAAGTGTAATTCCAAGTCCTATATTACTTCCCGATTTTCCATTGAGCCAGTATACATTTGCACTGTTTTGGCTCGGGTTGCTGTACGGGTCAGGGTTAACTAGAGTGGGGAGGTTATTATTAGCATAGGAACTATTTTGCGCTGCTGCGAACCAAGGCAAGGATGTTGCCGTGGTTATTATGTTTGAAGAGACAATATTATAATAAGTACTTTCAGCTGATTGTGCTACCCCACCCCCATAAGAAGCGGATTCCAAGGTTGCAGCAGGATAAACATCGAGTGTGCTTTCATCAGTAAGTACCACGCGGGTATTGCCAAGGTTGTCCTTAATGAAGTAATCGAAAGCATAGCTGGCAGGTACCGTACCAAGGGCAGGCTTAAAGCGGATCCTCCCTTCCTCATGGCCTGTAAACTGCAAGACATCGGTATTGTTTGCATTCAAAGTAGCAAGAGAACCATTGGAATAATAAATGGTTTTGTAAACAAAGCCATCAATGTATTTGGTAGTGGTTGTTATATTGGTTGTATAACCAATGCCATTGTAATTAACAGTGGTATTGGTTTCGGTTGTCTGTTTCTGAAGTTTATTACCTGCTGCATCATAGGTATATTGAATTGAGCCTTTGCTAGCAACACTTATAGTATTGGGCAGGTTCATGTCGCTTTGGTAGCTGATAGAGCTAACATTCCGATTGTAGTCACTGGTTATATTGCCATTAGCGTCGTATCCATAATCAGTGTTACCTGAAGCAGGTTTTGAAGCTGGATAATGAAAATCGCCTAACATTGAGTTAGGGTTATTGTAATTTGGGTCCATCACATTCAACAACCTGTTTGAATAGTTAGCCCCGGTGGTTGCATTTTTACCATTTACGTAAGAATAGCTGAGGTTGTCAATGGTCTGAGACCCGCCAAGCAAATACCCGTTCTGTTGCATAGATCCTATATTTCCATTGGCATCATAGCTCATTCCGCTAACACTGAAATCAATAACACTGTTGTCCCAAGTACTAGCAGTACTATTTTGCTTATAAGGCGCAGTCAAAAGCCTGTTCGGGTTATCGTATGTATAGTCAAATTTACGGTTGACACCATCGCCCCTGCTTTTCCAAGTGGTCCCCGCCACATCGCCATTAAATGCAGGGGAAATATAGTTGTTGCTTGGTGTGCCGGGTGCTACTGATATAGCATTATCATAACCAAGTTCCATTGCAAAATAGTTCGTGTTTGTTGCCCCACTGATATAATTCCGGTTCTCGCCCAAAAGCCAGCCCCGCACATTGTAATCATAGGTAAGGCTTTCCAGGTTATTGCCTAGTGTTTTTTTCTTTAACTGGCTCAGTTCATCATACTGGTTGGAAACAACTAGTGAAGTATATGGGCTTACTGCCGTGCCATTAATATTACTGCTAACTGTTTTTGTGATGGTAAGCAAACGCCCCAATGCATCATAGACCATTGCGCTCGCCACCCAATGGGATTGGGGATTCGTTGTTTTTGAGGAACTTATATTATGGTAAATGAGGTTTGCGATAGATCTCCCGTCCCATGTATACTGTGTGGTTGCCACATCTGTACCCTGCATGTAATTTATACTCTGAGTCTGAATTACCCTACCCTTGGCATCATAAAAGTTGATGGAATAAAGATATTGCGATTGACTGCTGCCCATTACTTCCACTTTTTTGCCAATCACCATGCCATGTGTCATATTGCTTTGTGTAATAGGCTGGGCATAATTGGGGCTGCTGTTATAAGAAGTTGTAAATATCGCATTAGCGCTACCATTGTTGGTGTTATTGAGGGTATTGGTAAGTGTAGAAGAATTTGCACTGCTCATCCAATTGTAATTGTCGTAAAAAACCTGTGAAAGGGTTTCTGTTGTATAAGATGCTAACACTGGCCACGCAGTACTTATTGCCGCCGCATTCAATTGAGCGTTCAGTTCAGTATAGCTTGTAGTACTTGAGGCTGGGTCTGTTAAAAGCCCCGTTGCAATTACCCTATCCAGCCCATCGTACTGAAAGTACTTCCATTTTTGTTGGCTTCTTTGTAAGCCATCCTGTTGCATCACTAGTCTATCACGCTGATCATAAACCATCCAAACTTCACCTGCTGGCCCGGTTGGGGTTCCAGGGGTTTTCTTAATCACCATTCTGTTCTGGTTATCATACTCAAAATAATAACAAAGCTCATCAACATAGGATTGTGTAATGCCCGACCAACTCCCGTCTATAAGTTGTACCACATTTGGGGGGATTATGAAACGAAGATTACTATAGTCATCATAAACATAATAAGTGCATAGCCACCCTACGTGAGCGCTCCCTGCCTCATTATCAGCAACAGCAGTATTTTGTACTTTCTTCAGAACCACCTGCCCATATTTATCTTTGAACTCAATGGTCTGGTGCCCATGCTCATCCGTAATCACTGTTTTGTAAAGCACTCCTGCAGGGTATGCACCATTATTGGTGGGTATGATTTGGGATTGCGGAAGGGTTTGTGGGGATGCTTTCACCGTTGCAATTGTCCATTCCTGCACATTGTCAACTGCTGTATTCACCCAAAAAGCCTGTTGTGAGTTATGATTTGCAGAACCTTGACTACCTACCCAGTTGGTGCCAGGCGCAAAAGAATTCAGGGCTCGATTCAAAGGGGAGTTTTCATAATTGGTTTGGCCGTATGCCCAGTTCAGGCTATTTGCCCCCACATTTGTCTCGTTCGGTTGACCTGTCAGGTACCCATTATAAAATGCCGTCTGTTCCTGAAACCTATCGAGCTTGAAATTGCCATCATTTGTAACATCACCCGCTGTAGCTGCATTTGCCGTGAATGGCAGATATTTATACACTTCCCTTCCGTACGAGTCATAGGTATTAGCCATTACCATATCGTTCCCAAGTGGGCTTGCCTGTTTAGCTACTGTTTGCATTGCCCTACCAAACCCATCGAAGTATTGAGTGGATTGCTTGACATTATAAAGAGAATTGTCGGCAACCAAAGTAGCGGGATTGGTTTGTGGCGCAGTTGCAGTCCATGTGCGAGTATAATTTACCAAGGAAGACCCAGAATAAGCAGGGGGCGGGATATTTTGGGCATAAACAGTTGATGAAGTTAAGAAAATTATGCAAATGAATAATTGAATAACAGCATTCTTGATTGAAAGGCATTTTATGAATACCATATTAAAATTTTTACAGTTATGTAATCAGTTTTATAAAATATATTTATTAATTTTTTACCCAGAACATCATTGATAACTATTTACGGTCAGGCTTTGACAACCAGTTGCACTGACTGTTTTTCCAAGCAATGTAACTGAGCTTCCAGTTGCAGTATGACCTGTGGCCACCGTACACCAATTCACCAGTATCCCTGTTGTAAGCGTTGTTGTGACTTTGATGTTATAGGTTCCGAAAGGCACGGTCAGGGAGCCCCCTGTTGCTGTCAATGCAGTATTGTAATTTGCTTGAGTGGATGTATTTGTGAAAGTAACAGAGTAACCCGTGGTGCCTGCAGCATTTGTGATTGAAATTGTTGCATTGGTCAGTAAGGTACAAGTGCCATTAGTGTTTGCGTAATTCTGCCCATTTGCGTTCACATCATTGATGGCTAACTGGTTTGCAGCTAATTTACTTACATAAGAACTGTATCTGTTTGCAGGCACCGTATAGGTGACCGTACTACCGATATATCCTGTTCCACAATTGTTCCGAGTAAATGGTCCAGATTCAGGGTCATTGAAAGCCGGTGCCCCTAAAAGCTGGTACTCATAATCGTATTGTTTCAGAATATTATTGTCCTGATCCCGCACTGTTTGCAAACGGTTGAGC
Source organism: Bacteroidota bacterium (assembly GCA_018267575.1). GTDB lineage: Bacteria > Bacteroidota > Bacteroidia > Chitinophagales > Chitinophagaceae > Puia. Next base: position 5,705 of record JAFDYF010000093.1, on the reverse strand, counting down.
CCATCATATTGATAAATAATCGACCTCCCGCTTGGGTCTGTTTCAGATGTTTTTCCGACTAGTGGGTTATAGGTATAGGATGTCATCAACGCATCCGTCGGGAACACCCTCACATCATCGATCTGGCCAGACAATATAATTGGGCCTGTATATGCCTGCTCATTAAAAACCCATCCACTGCCCGAATAACTCCACCATTGAATCAAATAAGTTCGGCTATTGGGCAAAATAAATGGAACATTATATGAACCATTATAGCTTAAGTTGCCAGTATGAGCCGTAGTTGAAACATTACCAATTTGTTCGAAGCCCTCAAAGAAAAACTCGTTTGAATAAGTTGTGTTGCTGTTTGTAAGCGGATAGCTACAGGACACATATGGCATATTGGAAGGATTGGTATTGCTGCTTATAGTAGCACTAAGTGTATAATTCCCTGGTGTTGCATTGAGTATTGTTGCAGTACCACCGTAACTTGAACAACCACTACCTGTTGAGCTAAAGCAAAGTGTTGGGCTGCTTCCTAGGGGTCCAGTTAATGTGCAAGAAACAAAAGTGAGGTCACTAGAACCATGACTACCCGCAAAGTTGAGGTTGATTGTTAGTGTTCCTGTATAACCAACGGTAAAAGAAACAGAACCGGGCATGGCAGCAGGCGATATCGTCGCCGTTCCTGTAGTTTGCTGCGATGAGTAGGTAGAGGAGGAAGTAGCATTTTCAATTTTGGCTATTGGGTAAGTTGAATTGTACCCATACAAAATGGCAGATGATTTTCCCGCAGTAGTTGAAGATGCTGGACCAGAATAAGACCAGGAAGACAATAGGTTTGAATTACTTTGATCAAAAATGAAGGATTGTTGTTTTGATTGGGTGCTTGTCGAGCTTAAGGTGTTGTAAAGTGTCGTACTGGCTAGATAGGTATTATAAAAGCCATTATTATTACTTGCGCTACCTATAGCATAACTGTTATGTACATCAGTTTTGACTGCGTTCCTGATATCAGTCTCGTGAATTGGCAAGCTGATGAGATTTGCGTTTGCGATTGCAGAAATGGCTGTTTGTTCTGCACTTGACATGGGTATAATGCTTATTCCTTCATCGGGATAGTATATTGTTTTTGAACTGGATTGTCCCTTAGAATCAGTTGTGGAAATATTACTGACCAAACAAAGGGGGGTAGGTGTTGTATTCACATGATAAGTATAGCTAGTTGTGCTCTGTACTGAATTGGAAACATTATTCTGGTCATAATCTGTATGGATTGTTTGGACAAGCCGATAATTATCAATTGGTGTTGAGTAAAAACCATAAGTGTACCAAGGCCCAACTCCGGAGGGTAATATTACAACCCTCAGAGCATACCCACTATTTGCAAGTGTAGTTTGGGGTGAATAAGAATACTGATCCATGGAAATTATATTCCCATTTACATTATAAACTTTATTATCCGTCATTAGCCCTCTTTTGTATGCAAAACTGCTTGTAGGAACATCAAGAAATGATAAAGCATTACCATTAGGACTAGGATTGAAAATATCTTGGAAATCTGAGTAATTCTTAAAATCAGAGATAGTATACCCCCCATTCTGATTAGTTTCTTTAACTGTAGAATATCCTACAAAAACACCATTATAATCAGAAACTGTATATGGAGAACTTGAAAAATACACTATAAATTGGGTGCCAGTTGTAGTTGTTACCTGAAGGTTGTTATAGTTACTACTATAAATTTTACCATAGGAATTACCATTTGCATCAGCATATTGATAAGTATTAAAAATGTTTTCCCCAGTTGGCAGCGTTCTACTTATTTTATTAACCCTCAATCCTGGTGCGGTGGTACTACCATTTGGACCATATGTATTTAATTCATAAGAAAGGCTCCATGTATCGCCCTGTAATGTGGATATGGAATTGAGAATGCCTGCTTGCGCCATCGTTACATTCGGGGCTCTGTTTATATTGAATATATCTGCAGGAATTGGGCTAGGCATGGTTGTAGAATATCCAAAATAATCAAATACCGGCAAAGTTCTGTCTGGCAAACTAGCGCTTGTATTATATCCAAAAGTTGCGATGCTAAGAGGGTTGGAAGTTGCACCAGTATTTCCCGTTACGCTTAATCCAGTTAATTGTAGCCTTAGCAAATTGGGATTGGTAGAGCCTGAGTTAAAATAATTGTAATTAAAACTATAAGTCTGCAGCGAAGTACTATTAGTTAAGGTTTGAGGGTTAAATGCCTTTAAGAGAATGCTGGATAAATATGGTACGCTTGGGTCATCTAATCTTGTATAGCTATAATTAAAATCGAGTTCCCCAAGTGTGGAAGATATGGTTTGGATGAATTTGGGGTTTGTAATAGTATTTTTTCCCGTACTTAAATAAATTTTATTGGTCGCTGGATTTGTAATATAATTTTGCGTCTCCATCCAGGAATAATTATAATTCACATCATTATTTGGATCAGCCAGATATGAAAAGTTTATGATGTCCTTACCATTGTAGCTGATAATTTTGGTAAGATACCATGTAGTAATAAAAGGCTGAGATGGTAGCTGACCATAAATAGAATCAATCGATGATTCAGTTGAATTTATAGTATTGCCAAAATAAAATTGATTGCCCTTATCATCAATAATCTGAAAGCTGCTGCTAGTGTAGTTTGATGAATTGTAAATATTGGTCGGGATTATCTTGTATCCTGTATAATTTGAAAATACAGGGTTCCCATTTTGATCGAAGACAAACTGAAAATTAAAGAATGGTGTACTTATATTGAATAAATCAGGTTCTCCATCCACGGTCGGTTCGCCATTTGGCTCATTAAGCCCGCTAAACATGTAATCATACGATGGGGAAATATTGTAAAGAGTAGTAAAAAAATTTGTATATCCTGATGTTGTATAACCTGTATATACTTTCTGTCCCCACTGCCCGGTACCTAAATAGCCATTAGGCTGTTCATCGGGGAAACCACGAACCACCCTTGAAATGCTTCCCCCGGCATTTATTTTCCATCCAAGCCCAACCTGACTGGCATATTCTTGAGTCCTGACCCCCCTTCCATCAACATAATCTAATGAAACAGGTATTGAAAGTTCCTTAGATGCCAATTCGCAAATTGGGATATGGACCTGCGCAGTACCTGAATATTTGTCAACCCCGATATTTACACCCGAAACAATTTTGCCTAAAAAACTATTGTTGGTTGAAGGAAATGAAAGATTGTTGCTGCTGGTATTATTTTGAGCATGTATTTTCTGGCAAAACATAAAAAGAGCCAAAAGAAAATAAAGACCTCGCTTTCTTAAGACTAAAAGAAAATTACTTGTATTCATACTGATTTCATTAAAGGATAATTTATCTAACATTTAAAATAGAATAACTCTTTTTTATCGATGTAAAAAAAATTAAAAATTATACCCAACCCTAAAAACAAAAGGTTGAGCTCTTGGTATTTGTTCATAACTCAAAAAGTCCCATAAGAGTTGAACCTTGGTTTGCTTCAATACTTTTGTGTTCAGAGAAACAATCTTGCTCAATCCAATTAACCCACTTTGCTGCCAATTCTTTATAGCAGGCACATCCGTTGGGTTGAACGGTTGTTGATAGTTGTATTCAAGACCCCCAGATAAATAGAAGCTAGCTTTGGCTTTCACGTCAATGTATGACCGAATGCTAAGGCCTTGGCTACTGACATTAATGTGGTTTATGTCTTTACCCCAACCAATTTTATAACTTCCACCAAAACCGATAGTACTGCTCTTGAGCTTGTATCCAATGCTCAAACCTATGTCAGATGTGACTGGGTAAAAGTAGGTTGAGTGTTGGGTTTGTATATTTGTCCCAATCACAATTCGTTTAAAAAAACTTTTTGTTTTTTGCTGATTTGGTGAAAAATTTGGGATATCCACATTTCCACCGCCTGTACCGTAGTTTGATAACCTATCTTTCAAGTCGCTCATTTGCGATTGAGCATCTCCCATGCTCTGGCTAAAAGTTGACATTGCATTTGGCCCTGATAGTTGCCCTTGAAGAAGTTGTGTTATGTTGTCCCTGGTTTGAAGACCCGCCAATGCCAATGGCGATCCCATATTTCCAGGGGTTGGGAAAAGGCTTGCAAGAATAGAGTTGTTCTTTATGAAGGTTTGAAAAACTGGTAACTTATCAAGAAGGGACAATACTATTTTAAACAATTTGTCGGGATCATCAAAAGTATTTTTATATTCCTCTATTTGTTGTGTATAATAGTACTGTTCCCTATTATAATTGTTATATATATCTGATATGCCTGGCGGTAAATGAGCAAACTGTAACAGATATTGTTTTATCTGTTCTTTCCTTTGCTGGATATATTGTTGTATCAGTTCCGTGTTCTGCATCTTAGCCTGCAATTGCTGGAGCTGACCAAGGGAATTTTGAACCTCTGAGGAATTTATATTGGACGTAGAAAATACTTGTGGGTTCTTGCTCATGAATGATAAGGAACCTTGAAGTGAATCAGCGTAAGGAAGATACTGACCTGAATATTTTTTAGGGTCAAAGGTCGAATCTGTCTTTAATTTTTGGATATATGCAGCATACTGCTGTTCGGGGTTTGATAGAAAAAGATTTTTTGTTGCGTTTGAATCAAGTTTGGACAGCTTCTTCTTAAGCTTAGCCTCCTGTCGTGCAAATTTGTTCAGGTATTTCTCAGTTTGTTTATCCAGCCCTTTATTTAGACTATTTACCTTGCTATTGACCTTGCTAAGAAATTTGTTTGGCAAATTAGTTACCCTAGTTATAAGGGAAGTAGTATCATTTGCGTAGCATTTGATACAGGTGCATGTTAGCATTAGAAAGACAGTTAGCAGGACGAGGCGCATAAGGTTTATTTAGGACAGGCAACAATGGATGCCTTAATAAGGTTTAAAGGTTATGATTTTGTTTAATTCACAACAAAGAAACTCGCAGAGGGTGGGATGTTTTGGTGAAATAAAGTTTAGGAATTTTTTTTATATAACAAGTGATTTTGAAAAAAATATTTTAAACAAATGGACAATTGTTAAATGTTCAGGTGAAGCGATATTTGTTATATGTGAAATAGTAAGACGAGAACCCAATCAAATATTTTCTACTAAATGAGTTGCTCATTAAAATCGCGGTGTTTGAGAAAATAAAATAGAATCTCCAATCTAATTTCTTTAACACAAAATTTTGCTAACATCACCATACCGTAAAGCCTATAAATGTCAATTGAAGTAATTTTAGGGAAAGCCTTCCAATGAAATTTTCACTTCCCTTGCTCACCGATTTCATCACTTTCAATAGCTCATTGAGTGACGACACCATCCATGAACATTTCGTGATTGCACACAAAAGCCATTCATCAAAACACACCCTTTGGAGCCTTGCTGCAACAAGGAAAAAGATCATAGCCAGTTTCTGGTGCAGGCAGGTGCCACTGCATTTTGTTGCATTGATCGGGACAGCAATGCTTTTTTCATTCCCCTTCTCGCACAACAGACCGCTGTATTTTTTTTGCCTCATGGTTGCAGCCATGTTGAGCTTTGTGATATTGTTCTTTATCATCTATCTCCCCTCCTACTATTCAATATTCCTTCCGGTGCTAGATAACATTATCAATGAGCAGGTGAAAACATTGGCAACAGAGGAAGAAACAAAAAAATGCAGGCGCACCCAGTTCTCCGGCCCCACGCTCATAGTGA
>JAFDYF010000092.1 GCA_018267575.1 Bacteroidota bacterium | reverse complement strand
TTTTTGCTTGCCCAAAAAAGAACCAAAAAAGGGCACCAGAAAACGATGTACGGCCCGTTTTCTGGGAGGAGGATTGATTGAGCCTTTGAACTACTGTTGTGAACAACAGCGGTACCTTGATGGGCTCATCATCGGCAAAAGCATTTCTTTAATGGCACAACATGTTAGGGTTAAACAAATAGGGCAATACAAAGCAATCACGTCATTTCAAACCCCCACCACAAGGACTTACTAATAAGGAAAAATAGTGGGGGTGAGAAATCCCCTGCCAATAATAAGTTGGAGATTTCTTGCCCGATTTTGGCTTTTTAAAACCCACACCTCAACGTTGCCATAAATTGTCTTGGTGGAATTGGATTGATGCTATAGTTATCATGAACATAATAATTCAGCGTGTTGCTCAAGTTGGAAATTTTTGCATCAAGGGTCAAATTTTTATATGAATAGGATGCATTGATATCTACGGTAGCAAATCCTTTTACTTCAAAATTTCTTTTATATGCCTGCGACTGTCCAACCACATTGTTGAAGCCCGCATATCGAGTGCCTGTATAAAATAAAGAGCTACCAAGTTTAAACCCTTTCAGTTTATTGTTTTGAAAGGAATAAAAAACACTGATATTGCCCGTGCTGGCTGGGTTATTGATCAAACGTTCCCCGAGTATATAACTGCCATTTTCACTAGAGGTCTTGGTGTAACGGATATAATTGTAACTATAGCCCGCAATAATATCGAGCCCTTTGAGCAAAAATAGGGTGGCATCGAGTTCCACTCCATCACTGGTAGTTTGTCCCGAAAATTCTTTGATGCTGGTATTGCTATTGGGCGTAACTCCATCCGCTAAAAAAGGCGCCATTTGTGTGAGGTTATTATTGCGGATCCGATAAACCGTAAGGTTGGCAGAGAGCATATTCTTGATGAGTTCGTTCTTTACGCCAATTTCGTATTGATCCACGATAGAGGGGGAAAGCGGATTTCCATACACATCATTCCCCGTGTTGACCAAAAAAGAATTGGAATAACTGGCAAAGAAAGAAGTTTGCGAACTTGGTCTATACACGATACCCAAGCGTGGAGAAAAAGCCTTATCGGTTTTATGTGCAGTCCCAGAACTGTGAATATTGCTGGCAAAGAATAAGGTGTCCGTTGGATAGGCATCTTGATAGGACCACCTGATGCCCGCCAAAAATTTTATTTTTTCGCTCAAGGAAATCAGATCCTGCACATAAGCCCCCATCCGATTGGTGATATTATTTGCAAGAAAGACTTGATTGGCGATGGGCATATCCGTTCTTCTAATAAATTTATTGGCATCAAAAATATTGATGGTATCATAAATTTTGGGTTGATTATAACTATAGTTTTTTGTCAAATACTTTTCAGCATCCATACCCACTAAAACCTGATGGCCGATTTTTCCTGTTTTGAACTTACCATTGAGCGATACCTGCCCAATCATATACTGCTCCTGCGTTTTCAACCGGTTCAAAGGCCTGGTCCAATCTCCATTGGCGGCAGCTTGTATCCTTTCCGTTGAATAATAATCCTTCCCATAGGCTTGATAGGAAACGGAACTTTTTAATTGCCATTTTTCATTGATCTGATATTTTGCCATAGCGGTGGCTGATGCTTGCATGATTTTGGCGTACTGCCAAGGCGTGCCATAAAAGGTTTGGATGGGAACCTGCGGGATCTTGGTATTATCATAAGTGCCGATACCAAAGTCGGGGGTAAATTCATGATGCAGAAAATCAGTTTGTACCAATACCTCCAACTTATTATTGGGGCGAAACAGCAAAGAAGGGTTGATATAATATCTTTTGCTGCTCACCTCATCCCTAAAACTTCTGGCAGATTCATAAGTGCCATTGACCCGATACGCTAACTTGTTCGAAAAAAGTCCGTACACATCAAAAGCTGGTTTATACAGGTCGTAACTACCCGCCCGAAAAGAGATAGACACACCATTCTCAAATTTGGGTTTAGCGGTTACCAAATTGATGATGCCACCCGGTGTAACGTTGCCATACAAAATAGCGGCACTACCTTTTAATACCTCTACCCTTTCTAAGGAAGTGATTTCGGGCATGGCACCAGCATTGATGCGCACCCCATCCTTGAACAAGTTGTTTGACGAAATGCTATAACCCCTCGCCGCAAAATCTTCTTGCGTACCCCCACGGGTATCGGCCAGATAAACCCCATTTATATTTTTGATCACATCGCTCAGCCGCTGACTCTGTTGATCTTTTATCAAGCTCTGCCCAATAACGGCCATCCCTTGCGGAAGGTCCATTGGCAGGATGCCTGCCCTGCCGATATCAATGGTTTTACTGTTCAAACTTTTTTTATTCGCAACGATTACCTCATCCAATTCATGGGCATTTTCACCCAATGCAATCTCTATCTCAACTGTATCGGCCTGTCGAACACTCAATTTCCTTTCCTCCTTCTTCAATCCCACAAAAGAAATGACCAATTCATAATCGCCATCATTCAACTTTTTTATTTCAAAACGTCCATCCACATCACTGGAGCTGCCTTTCAAAAAACCTTTTAAAGAAATATTTGCGTTTGGTACGGGCTTTCCGTCATGGGTCGTGACCCTTCCCTTAATAATACCCGTTTGTGCAAAAGAACCTGCAGCGATAATCATAAATACAAAAGACAATATGTATTTCCACATAGCTAATTTTCTTGCAAAAGAAGGATAGCACAGCTATTTGGAAAACCGCAATCGGGAAATCGATTTTCAAAATCAGGAATTATGAAATTCTATTTGCACAAAACAAAAGGAATGTTTTTTAAAACTTAAACATTATTATGAACATTCATATATGATATTTTACTTCTTCAAACTTTGCAGTAAAATGTCTCAGCAACGGTGTTTCATAAACAATCTTCAAGCCTTTGATTTCTTCCCTGCGTTTGAAAACTTGAATGATTACCTCCGCTACATAATCGATATGGCTTTGGGTGTAAACCCGTCTTGGAATCGCCAAACGAACCAATTCCAATGGTGCTGGTATCAATGAATGGTCTGCTGCATATTTCCCGAACATCACACTACCGATTTCCACCCCTCGTACACCGCCTTCCAAAAACAACTGTGTACACAGCGCCTGTCCGGGATATTCATGCGCTGGTATATGCGGCAGAAATGCTTTTGCATCCAGGTACACCGCATGGCCACCGGTGGGTTTTATAAAAGGTATTCCCGCTGCTTCCAGTTTTTCACCAATGTATTCGATACTACGGATCCGGTATTTCAAATAGTTTTCTTCCATCACTTCTTTTAACCCAATGGCAATCGCTTCCAAATCACGCCCCGCAAGCCCTCCATAGGTTGGAAAACCCTCGGTGATGATCAACAGGTTTCTGCACTTCATGGCCAGTGATTCATCATTCATTGCAAGAAAGCCCCCAATATTTGCAAATGCATCTTTTTTGGCACTCATCGTGCAACCATCCGCATAAGAAAACAATTCATTCGCAATGGCTTCAATCGTTTTTGTCTCAAAGCCTTTCTCTCTTTTTTTGATAAAATAACAATTCTCCGCAAAACGACAAGCATCAATAAAAAAAGGGATCTTGTACTTTTTGCAGATGGCACTTGCCTCCCTGATATTGGCCATACTAACGGGTTGACCTCCACCGGAATTATTGGTCACAGTAATGATCACCAAGGGAATATTTTCTGCTCCTTTTTCGAGAATGCATTTCTCCAAAGCATCGAGATCGATATTTCCTTTAAACGGAGCGACCAAGGAGGGCTGTTTCCCTTCTGCACATAAAAGGTCTATCCCTTCTGATCCGGCAAATTCGATATTGGCCCTGGTAGTGTCAAAGAGGGTATTACTGATAAAATATTTTCCTTTGCTGCCTGCGATACTAAAAAGTATTTTCTCGGAAGCACGGCCTTGATGGGTGGGAATAATAAATTTCATCCCGGTGATGGACCGCACGGCTTCTTCGAATCTAAAAAAGCTATCGCTGCCCGCATAGCTTTCATCTCCCCGCATGACACCCGCCCATTGCTCGCTGCTCATGGCACTGGTGCCACTATCCGTAAGCAAATCGATAATCACGTCCCTCGCTTTTATCAGAAAGGGATTATAAAAAGCATCTTTCAATATCTTGTTACGTTGTTCTTTATTGGTAAAATGAATCGGCTCCACCGATTTAATTTTAAATGGCTCTATTATAGTTTGCATAAATAATGGTGTAATAATAAAATGATGACATTCTTTATTCAAAGATGTCCAAAACAAATTCGATACTTTGGTGAAGTATTGCTAGGTGGGACTCTTAATTATATTTTTCCAATGGTTCATATAGCAATGGCCACAAAGGTAGAAAGATATTTTTTTATTTTCCAACACAGTTGCTAATATGCCAATAATGGAAAACAGCAAATGAGCCTGATAAACTAAATTTGTGGAAACTTAAAGAGAAATCAACCTGCAAACATCCATCATTTTTTCGTTTGCACTAGGGGAAGAAGATTATGAACATTAGCACCTTCAATGCCTTCAAGAGCCGCAACTATAGGCTATTTTTCATGGGGCAATCCATCTCTCTCATCGGTACTTGGATGCAGAAAACAGCCGTAAGCTGGGTGGTATATTCGCTTACCCATTCCAAATTCATGCTGGGGGTTTCCCTTTTTGCCAGCATGTTTCCTTCTTTTGTCTTTTCTTTTTTAGGAGGTGTAGTTTCAGATAGATATAACCGCTTTAAGGTCTTACTTACCACGCAGGCTTGCTCCTTGATCCAAGCCCTTTTGATGACCCTGCTCATTTTTTTCAAGCATTATACGGTTTGGGAAGTCATTTCCCTTAGTGCCATTTTAGGGATTATCAATGCTTTTGATGTGCCCGCTCGGCAATCCCTTGTATATGAGATGGTGGACAACAAAGATTATTTGCCCAATGCACTCGCCTTGAATTCTTCCATGGTTAATCTTTCCAGATTGATTGGCCCGGCCATTGCTGGCCTTATCATTGAGCAATGGGGAGAAGATGTTTGTTTTGGATTAAATGCATTGAGCTTTGTGGCTGTCATCATTTCCCTATTGATGATGAAGCTACCAGTGTATGTTCAAAAGCTGCGAACCAAAAATGTGCTTGAGGAATTGATAGAAGGTTTTGATTATATCAAAAGAACCCCTTCCATTTCATCTTTGATTGGCATGTTGGCACTTGTAAGTTTGTTTGTTTTACCATTCAGCACCTTGATACCCGTGTATGCAAAAGATATATTTCATGGTACGGCAGCCACTTTTGGGGTCATTGATAGTGCCATTGGATTGGGGGCTTTTTCTGGGGCCCTTTTCCTTGCCTCCTTAAAACACAGCACTGACTTTAGAAAAATATTGGCCATCAATACTTTTATATTCGGGGCCGGTTTAATCTTGTTCTCGCATGCGCATAATTATCCATTGGCCTTACTGTTTGTGACGATTGGGGCTTTTGGGATGATGTCGCAGATAACCATTACCAATACTATTATTCAAACAACGGTTTCGGCAGGTATGAGGGGAAGGGTGATCAGCTTTTATGCATTGGCATTTTTTGGTATGCAGCCATTGGGAGGGTTATTGATTGGCAGTGTTTCCCAACGGATCGGCGTACAAAACACCGTTTTGATGGAAGGGTTGATTGCCTTTGTGATTGGTTTTTTACATCTTCATTACATAAAGAAGCAAAAAAGCAAGGAGGTTGTTTTAAAGATGGAAGAAGCTGCATCCATCATGCACTAAACCCTCATGAGGCATTTTTGTGCTGTTCCTTATTCCTGTTTAAATATAAATCCATGAACATCAACTCAAGCTCCATCTTCACCATCCTGTTTTCAAACTTTGTCTAGCGCATCGTATTACAACCATTAACGACCAGGCTCTTTGAATGGGCTTGACTGGGTACTTGATGAAAACAAATACAGGCTGACAGTTGAAGCAACCCAGGATGAAATGAACCGGTTGCTGATCGCACAAAAAAATAGGTTTGGCAGTTGAAACTATCGCTGCAATAATCAAAACCCAGGGTATCGTAAACAATCAAAATATCACTATCTTCATTGGGCATTCAAATTTTAACCCTAGCCTAGTTAACCCTAATTTGGTTTATGAAACACCAATATAAGCCCCTACTGCTACTTTCCCTGATGTTCCTGATGGTTGGCTCTTTGTTCTGCATGAACGATATATTGCTTCCATCACTCATCACGCATTTTAAGCTCAATTATACGCAGGCTACGATGATCCAGTTTGCGTTTTACCTAACTTATATTGTATTCCCGATTCCGATTGCCTGGATGATCCACCAATTTGGGTATAAGGTTAGCTTGTTGGTGGCGGTACTGGCTTGTGCCATCGGCTGTGCTTTTTTTATACCTGCGAAATATTTTGATTCTTATGGATTGGTATTGATTGCTATTTTTATCATTTCCACAGGGCTAACCATTATCAATGTGGCAGCCAATCCTTTTGCCACTTTGTTGGGTGATCCCGCAGGTGCACACCAACGCATCAATTTTGTACAAGTGTTCTCTAGGATTGGCTATGCGGCTACTCCCTTGGTGGCCACGGCATTAATCTATAATAAAGCAGGCGAAATCCGGTTCCATTTTCCCTACCTGTTATTGGCGATTAGCCTATTAGCCATCGCGGTATTGATGTATTTTTCCAAACTTCCCTCCATGAAGCCGGGAGATGATGAAGTATTCACGGTAAAGGGTATCCTAAAAGAAGCCATGGGCTATAAGCACCTGTTCTATGGTGTTTTTGCCATGTTTTTTTATATGGGGGCTGAAGCCTGTACCGCTGGCTTTTTTATCCCTTACCTAAAATCGGCTTTGGGGTTCAACGATCATCAATCCGCCAGTTTCCTCACTTTATATTATGTATTGACTGCTATAATGGGCATGCTGGCTGTATTCTTACTAAAATATATTAAAGCGTACAAATTGGTTGCCATTTATGGAGTGGGGATGATACTGCTTTATATTATTTGTATTTGGACGAATACCGGTTACAACGAATATTTTTTGGCTGGGTTAGGCTTGTTCCTATCCATTATGTTCCCAACCATATTCAGTTTGGCGATAGAAGATGTGGGTGCTTTTACCGGAAAAGGGTCTGCATTATTGAACTTTGCATTGATTGGAGGTTCTATTTTTCCGCCTTTGCAGGGAATGATTGCCGATGCGCATGGGGTTAAAATTTCTTATATCATACCTTTGATTTGCTTTGTTATGATTACCATCTACGCTTTGTTTTTTACAAAGGATGCGATGGAGAGGCGGAAGCAGGTTCTTGTAAATCAATAATTTTTTTCAGTTTATGAAGTTATTAGTGACAGGATCGAATGGTTTTGTGGCAGGAAGTATCATCGAACAGGCGAGATTGAATTGGGAGGTTCATGGCATTGCCCGTTCCCCATCATTGTTACAACGTCCACATGTACATTATCATTTAGTCGATCTGCTAGAACAAGACAAATTGAAGGATTTGTTATTAGCGATAAAACCAGATGCCCTCATACACACGGCCGCCATGGCCAATATCGATTTTTGTGAAAAGAACCCTTCCATGGCTGAGGCTGTAAATGTGCAGGTCACCCAACAGCTTGCGAGCTTGTGTGCGACAATGGGCATCAAAATGGTTCATTGCTCTACTGATACAGTTTTCGATGGTAAAAAAGGATATTATCAAGAAACAGATTTACCCAGTCCCGTCAATTATTATGGGCAGACAAAATGGAGATCGGAACAAATTGTGTTGAAGGCTTCGCCAAAAAATATCGTTGCCAGATTGGCACTGGTAATGGGCTTTCCGGTGATTAGTCGGGGCAATTCATTTTTGTCGGACTTGATAGATAAATCAAAGAACAAACAGGAACTCAGATACCCACAGAACGAGATTCGTACACCGATTGATGTGGTAACCTTGGGCGCTGCATTGATTGAGTTGGCGTCTATGGAAGGTTTTGCGGGGATCATTCATCTTGCTGGCAACACGAGCATTAACCGATATGATATGGCCAGACAGCTTGCAAGGACCCTTCAATTTTCAACAGAGCATATCAGTGGCATGGATTCCAACTCTATCCCAGATAGAGCGCCCAGACCCAACGATGCATCCCTTGACAACAGCAAAGCAAAAAGATTATTGAAAACCCACATGCTTTCTCTTACCGATGGGTTTTCATTGACATTAAATAAAAAATGGGAGGAATAAATTATGAGCAAGATAAAATTTGATTTGGAAATCAAGTTCGGCACACAGTATGGGAAGAAAGAAGAAGATGCCATTTTAAGAGTGATCAGAAACAATGCGCCTACCAGTGGCGAGGAGTGCATAAAGTTCGAAAAAAATTATGCCGCTTATTCCAATGTGAAACATGCAAGAGTGGTCAGCAATGGTTCTTCCGCCTTGTTCCTGGCCATGATTGGTATTGGTATAAAACCAGGGGATCGTGTACTCACTACACCAGTTACTTGGATTGCTACGGCCGCTGCACCAGTGACTTTGGGAGCAGAGGTGGATTTTGTGGATATTGACCTGGAGACTTATAATATTGACGTAAACCAAATCGAAAGCCATATTAGTCCCAATACCAAGGCTGTGATACCGGTGCATCTTTATGGACAGCCTTGTGAAATGGATGAGATTATGCAGATATCGCAAAAGCATGGGCTCTCGGTGGTGGAGGATGCGGCGCATGCCATAGGGGCGGAATATAAAGGTCGCAAAGTGGGTGGATTTGGTGCTGTTGGCTGTTTTAGTTTTCACGAACAGAAAAATATTTCCACACTGGGAGAAGGTGGTATGGTGTTGACGAATGATGATGCCATTCACGAGCGGGTTTCTTTGTATCGCTCCCATTGTACAAGAGTGCATGGTGTCAGTACCAAATATTGCAAGTTGGATGAAACGCAATTTCCTATCGGTAAAAAATTTTGGTGGCAGGATTTTGATGACTGCGGTTATAATTTCAGAATGACAGATATACAGGCTGCTGTTGGCAGCGAGCAATTGCTAAAAGTGGATATGCTGAACCAAAAGCGTATCGACAATGCAGCCTATCTTACCCATGGGTTAAAAGAGGTGCCAGGTCTTAAATTGCCAACGGTTCGCCCTTATAATAAACATGTATTCCACCTTTATCCAGTGATGATCGATCCTAAAGAGTTTGGCATGAATAAGGAAGACTTTATTTACAACTTGCTCCATCAATATGGTATTAAAGTCGGCTTTCATTATATACCACTTCATTATTCCACTGCTTTTAAAAACAGGGGTTTTAAAAAAGGACAGTTTCCGAATGCAGAGAAACTCGGTGAGCAATTGGTGACTTTGCCGATCAACCCAAGACAAACAGAAGAAGCGTTGGAATATTTAATAACAAGCATTAAAGCACTTCGTTCATAAAAATATGACCATGCATTTCGAAGAAACTGCCAAACAGTTAAAGAAAGCAGATGGCTTTTTTTCCATTGATCAGCCTGTGCATATTTCAAGGTCGCCGGGAAGGCTCGATCTGATGGGAGGCAATGATGATTATACCGGAGGATTAGTATTCGAATCCACCATCCGCGAAGCGACTTATGCGGCCGCTCAAATCAGAAGCGACCAGTTGGTTAAGCTCAAAAACAAAACGGCTGCTGATGCAGGCTGGCAGGGAGATATTGTTATAGATATAGATTCGCTT
The DNA here is from genome assembly GCA_018267575.1 of Bacteroidota bacterium. Classification (GTDB taxonomy): domain Bacteria; phylum Bacteroidota; class Bacteroidia; order Chitinophagales; family Chitinophagaceae; genus Puia. The sequence goes on along the minus strand of JAFDYF010000092.1, from coordinate 63,369 downwards.
TCATCCGAACAGACCGTTCGCGAGATGGTAAATAAATCATCTTCTGTAAGATGGACGGCTTATGTGCTGGGCAATCTTTTTTATCTGAAAAAAAGATTCCCAGAAAAAATTAATGCCGGCATCGGATTATATATTGAATCTAGTGTGCCATTGAATAGGGGCGTAAGCTCTTCTGCTGCTATTGAAGTGGCGGTGATGAAAGCCTCTGCAGCAGCTTATGGAATTGAACTGGCTGGAGTGGATCTAGCGCTCGCATGTCAATGGGTGGAGAATACTATTGCTGAATCTGCTTGTGGTATCATGGATCAAATTGCGGTGGTTACCGGAAAGGAAGGATATATCATGCCCTTGATATGCCAGCCTTGCAATCCCGAACCTTTGATAAAATTGCCCGAGGATTTGAAAATATGGGGTATTGATTCTGGAGTAAGCCACCAAGTGGCAGGGATTGAATACGAAGCGGCAAGAGCGGCTGCTTTTATGGGCTATAAAATAATCTGTGATAGTGAGGGCATTGAAGTAAGAAAAGAAGAAGGGAATGAGATTCCTCGCTACACCGACCCGGTATGGAATGGGTATCTCGCAAATCTTCGTCGCTCCGACTTTCACGAAAAATATGAAAACTTACTACCTAAAGAAATGGATGCCACTGATTATTTGAAAGCGCATCAAGTACATGTGGACCCATTCACCCCTTTGAAAGAAAACCATTCTTATCATGTTTGGGCAAATACGAAATATGCGGTGGAAGAAAACCAGCGGGTACAATTGTTTTCAGAATTATCCAGAGGCGCTGCGATGAGTCTTTCAAAGCGAGCTTACTATTTGATGGGTGAGCTGATGTATCAATCCCATTATGCTTATACTGAATGTGGGTTGGGTGCCAAGGCTACAGATTTTCTGGTAGACTTATGTAAAAAAGAAGGCTTGGAGAACGGTATCTATGGCGCCAAAATAACAGGCGGTGGCGCAGGTGGTACCGTAGCCATCTTAGCGGATAGGCATGCAGGTAAGGTGGTTGAAAAAATATTGAGTATTTATACAAAAGCAGAAATGGGAGTTCCCTATCTTTTCGAAGGCAGTTCCGATGGAGCGGATAGCTACGGCATATTTGTTATTTAAGAACCAATTTAATCTGGCAATTTTTCCTGCTGGTCTTCTTAATATCATTCATTAATAATTCAACCGAAGAAAAATGAAAAAGAATATTGCATTTGGATTGTTATTGATGGCTTTGGGCAATGCTGTTTTTTCACAACCAGTAACTATACCAATTGTAAGTCAGGATCAAGCCATTGTTCTTCAAACGGATAAATATCAGCGTTTAAATACCATCTATTTTGGAAAGGCTTTGAGGAACGAAGAGGAATATGCCAGCATTTCTCAGCAGTTTCATTTCAATGACGACAATGCGGGTTTTTATAGCAATGTGTACACGCCTGCAGGCACATGGAATTTGTCGGAACCCGCCATACAGGTGACACATGGCGATGGCAATAAATCCCTTGAACTGCATTATGTGAGCCATGAAACCAAAATCATCGATCCGAATATATCCATCACCCGTATTTTATTGAAGGACCCGAATTATCCTTTTTTTGTGACCCTGAATTATGAAGTGTGGAAAAAAGAAAATGTGATTTCACAATGGACCGAAATCAAGCATATGGAAAAGAAGCCCGTAATGCTGGAAAAATATGCTTCCGCCAATTACTATTTTACCGACAAGGATTTTTACCTAACCAGTTTTCAAGGCGTGTATGCAAAGGAAATGCAACCGGCCGAGACAAAACTGTTACAAGGCATGCGCTCCATTGATTCAAAATTAGGCACGAGGGCTATGCTTTTGCAAAGCCCCAATTTTATATTGTCATTTGGCAAAACTGCATCAGAAAATGACGGGAGGGTTATTCTTGGGCAGCTTGCTTGGTCCGGTAATTTTAAGCTCGATTTTGAGGTGGACTCTTATCACAACCTCCGTTTTATTGCGGGCATTAACCCTTATGAGTCTGCTTATCAATTGCAGCCAAACCAAATTTTTCGCACACCGGAAATCATATTTGCCATATCCGACCATGGCACTGGGGAGGCTAGCCGCAACCTACAAACCTGGGCCAGAAATTATCGTGTACTGGATGGAAAGGGAGAGCGGCTAACTCTATTGAATAATTGGGAGTCTACCTATTTTGATTTTGATGAGCATAAATTAACCTCCTTATTCAAAGGGGCCAAAGACCTTGGGGTGGATATGTTTTTGCTGGATGATGGTTGGTTTGGCAACAAGCATCCCCGGGATGGCGATACCGCAGGGCTCGGTGATTGGCAGGAGAACGTAAAAAAGCTTCCTCACGGTATCGGCTACCTGATAAAAGAGGCAAAAAAAGAAGGAATCAAATTTGGAATATGGATTGAACCCGAAATGGTAAACCCTAAAAGTGAACTCTATGAAAAGCATTTGGATTGGGTAATCCGGCAACCGCTACGTCCAGAAACTTATTTTCGGAATCAGTTGGTGCTCGACCTGAGCAATCCGACCGTTCAGGATTTTGTTTTCGGAATTGTGGATAGCCTTTTTATCAAAAACCCAGAATTGGCCTTTATCAAATGGGATTGCAATGCCGTCATCTATAATGCTTATTCAGCTTACTTGAATAAAATGGGATTGCCACAGACGCATTTATATGTTGACTATGTCCATGGGCTATATAAAGTGTTAAGCCGGATTCGGGAAAAATATCCGAAAGTACCGATGATGCTTTGTTCTGGTGGTGGCGGAAGGGGCGATTATGAGTTGTTGAAATATTTTACCGAGTTATGGCCTAGTGATGATACCGATCCGATTGAAAGGGTATTCATCCAATGGGATTATTCCTATTTTTTTCCCTCCGTTGTGATGGATAACCATGTGACCAATTGGGGGAAGGAATCGCTGAAATTTAAAGTGGATGTGGCCAGTATGGGTAAGTTGGGTTTTGATATTGTGACCAGCAGATTAACTGCGAATGATATGCTTTTCGCTAAACAGGCTGTCAACAATTATCAATCTTTTAAGGATATAGTTTGGCATGGGGATATGTACCGTTTGGTCAATCCTTATGTAAACGATTTTTCATCACTAATGTATGTGAATGCTGACAAGTCCAAAGCCATCCTGTTTAATTATCTGATTAATTACCGACAAGAAATGGGTACTAATGAGCGCCCTATTATCCTAAACGGATTGTCGCCAACAAAAAAATATAGTGTAAAAGAAATCAACCTCTACCCGGGTACAACATCGACCATCCCCAGTGATAAAATTTATACAGGCGAGTTTCTGATGAAGCTGGGAATAAATGCGGATATCAATTTGGGAAGAACCAGTGTGGTATTGGAAATTGAAGAAGTAATTCCTAAAGGGCTTTAAAATGATATCATTATTTTAAAGCAGCTATAAATACCTGTTGATCCTGCAAATGCTGATTGGTTGATACCGGGTGCACAACTGGTAATTTATTTATCAAGAAGGACACAAGGTAGTATATCATAAAACCTTGGCTATATCCTTAAGTATTGTGGGAATCAGGATACTTTTGTCGAAATTTATATAATACGATTTGGAACTGTATGCTTAAAATTTTTCGTCACCTATTCCCGCTTTTCATTGTACAGTTTTTTACTTGGCTGGGTTTGTTTGCATTGTGGATCTATTCCACGCCCGTGATTACCCGTTATATTTTTCATACCAGCGATTCTGAAAGTGCCGACTTTGAGAAAGGCACTACTTGGGTCGGTATCTGTTTTGCTTTTTATGCAACGCTGGGCGCATTGCTGGTTTTTATGATTCCGGTTCTGTCAAAAAAAATTTCCATTGGAAAACTACATGCCTATGCGTTATTGGCGGGAGCTATTGGTCTGTCCATGATTTATTTTATTCAAAACAAATACCTACTCTTTTTTTCATTTGCCTTCATTGGCATTGCCTGGAGCAGTATTGGTAATATACCTTATGAACTGATTGGCCATATTGCACCTGAGGAAAAAATGACCACTTATTTTGCTGTATTCAATTTTTCGGTGGTCATACCTCAGGTTACGGCCGCTTTCCTGCTATCCTATGCCAATAGGGTTTTATTTAAAAATGAAACCATCGATATCATGCTGTTGGGAGGGGGCAGCATGCTTATTGCATCGGTATGCATGTTTTTTGTTGACTTGGATAAAGAGCTGACGCCTTAAGGTGCAAAAACCAAATCATAAAAAAAGGCCCCAAATTTCTTGGGACCTTTTTTAAAAAACATTTTTCATTAATCTTTCACTTTCACATCAATCACTGATTTTTGTTTGGTCTTCGCCGATTCATTGAAAGCAGGGATTTGCTTATCGATTATTGCTTTCAGTTTCTGTAGCTGCACATCTATCCTTGCAGAAAGCGATATAAAGGCTTCAGACATAGAGGAGGTAGGCTTTGCATCCGAACCAATGACGGCTGCATTCAATGCTCCCAATTTTTCTTCGAGCCGCATAGGGTAGCGAAGATCATCCTCACCAGCTTTTACCTTGTCGTTGTGCAATGCATCCTCAATGGAAGTCAGAGAATCGATAATGGGTTTTGATGATTGTTTATAAGGCTTAGCTTCCGTGGAGTCCTCAATAGCTCCCACAAAAGCATTCAATTGGTCTTTTATTGAACGTATCTGTTTGGTGGCTTTGGACACTTCGTTGATCTTGTTATGTACTTTCATCCCCAACTCAAACTGTTCTTGTATATCAGCGTTGGTAGCCGCAATGCGGGGGTCTTTCAAAACCTCAAAGTTTTGGGTTTGTAACAAGGAATCGCCCAAGTACATTTTTACTTGGTAGTTACCCGGCGCAGCGGATGGTCCTGCCAAGGTGCCTTCGAATGTAGCGCTCAGGTCGGCTTTGGCAGAAGGGTATGCCAGGTCCCACACAAACACATTCATGCCGGTATCGATGCTCAAAAAGCCTGGATGCTTCGCCTTGCTTTCGTAAAAATCTTTAGAAATTTTTGAAGGCTCGCCTTTATTGTCTTTCAAGTTGGAGTAGGTAATAATGCTATCTCCTTTTGCGGTAAGAAATTTTAGTTTTAATTCTTGTTCCGGTTTTGATTTAAGATAATATCGTATGATGACCCCATTGGGTGCATTTTGCCCTTCCTGTACATTGGGATCTTCGATATAAGCACCGGGCATACGATAGGAATCTCTTGGTTTAAAAAGCCATGTGTTTGATTTGGCAATCCCATCGTTTAATTGGTATAGCGGGGTGATATCGTCCAATATCCAGAAAGAACGGCCATGGGTAGCGATCACAAGATCTTTTTGCTGATTCTGAATCTGGATATCGCGAACGGGTGTATTGGGCAGGTTCAATTGCAGGCTTTGCCAATGGGCACCTTCATCAAAAGAAATATAGATGCCTGTTTCCAAACCGCAATATAAAATATTCTTCTTGTTGGGGTCTTCCCGTACACAACGGTTATAGGTAGTCGCAGGTAGCCCATTGGTGATCAAGGTCCAGGTTTTGCCGTAATCATTCGTTTTGAAAATATAGGGTTTGGTATCATCGCTTTTGTATCTGGTTGCGGATACATAACAAGTCGCTGCATCAAAATGCGATGGCTCCACATAACTAATCAATGCCCAATCTGGCAGTGCTTTAGGGGTAACATTGGTCCAGTTTTTCCCATCGTCTTGGGTAACGTATACCAAACCATCATCGGATCCTGTCCAAATTAAGCCTTGCTTAACAGGTGATTCGGCCAATGCAAAAACATCGGCATATACTTCAGCCCCTGTATTGTCCAAAGTAATAGGGCCACCGCTTGGCTTCAACGTTCTGGGTTCATGTCTCGTAAGGTCGGGACTGATCACGTTCCAAGTTTGTCCTTCATCCACCGTGCGCATCACATAGTTTGAGCCGGCATAAATCATTTTGTTATTGAATGGGGAAATAGCAATTGGGAAGGTCCAATTGAAACGAAATTTATAATCCTCTGCCCCAGAACCTTGATGCAGCTCCGGGTCTGGGGAAATAGTGCGCCCTTGGTCTATCTTTTTATTATAGGTAGATAACTGTCCATCGTATTCGCCTCCATAAGTAATATCAGGATTGCTAGGGTCGGGCACAATATAACCGGCTTCGCCACCAGCCACCGGATACCAATCGCGTTTGTCAATCGTGTAGCCATTGGTTCTGCTGGCAATGCGGATACTGGTATTATCCTGTTGTGCGCCGTATACATTGTAAGGGAAATCATTGTCCAGGTTCACATGATAGAACTGTGCTGTGGGCAAATCGATATCGCTGAAATTTTTTCCGCCATCAAAAGTAACCTGAGGCCCACCGTCATCACCCATGATCCAGTTATTGTCATCGTCTGGATTGATCCACATATCGTGATTGTCACCATGGCGGTTGGCTACCCTCGACCAGTTGGTGCCACCATCGATTGATTTCCAAAATTCAACATTTAAAATATATACAATGTTCTGGTCCTTGGTGTCGGCAAATATTTGACTAAAATACCAAGGGCGTTGGGTTAGGTCGTTTTTTGTGCTTACTACCGACCAGTTGGCACCGCCGTCATCAGAACGAAAAACACCACCATGCTCATTTTCCACTATGGCAAATAGGCGCTGAGGGTTAACCGGTGAAACAGAACAAATGATTTTCCCCATTGGCCCTTTCGGCATGCCTGGATTTTCCGAAATCAAATTCCATGTGCTACCACCATCAGTGGATTTATATAATCCGCTCCCTTTGCCCCCGCTGCTCAATGAATAGGGTGTGCGGTGCGCACGCCACATAGAAGCATACAATATCAGCGGGTTGCTTGGGTCCATCTTTACATCCACACAACCGGTGCTATCATCAGCACTTAACACTTGCTGCCAACTGTTGCCACCATCGTTTGAACGGTACAAACCTCTTTCTTTGTTGGCACCAAAAATTTTTCCCATAGCAGCTACAAAAACAATATCGGGGTTTTGTGGGTTCACTACAATCGTTCCGATGGCATAGGATTTCTCCAATCCCATATGCTTCCAAGTCTTACCTCCATCGGTTGTTTTATATACGCCATCACCAAAAGAAATATTATTGCGCATCTCCACTTCGCCCATACCTGCGTACACAATATTTGGGTTTGATTTTGAAACAGCCAATGCCCCAACAGAAGAAGAAGTGAAATTGGAGTCGGAAACACAGAGCCAGGTATTGCCAGCATCCACTGTTTTCCAAACACCGCCGCCTGTTTGTCCTGAATAATAAACCATGTGCTGACCCGTAACGCCAGTAACTGCAAGTGACCTGCCTGAACGCCAAGGACCAATACAACGCCATTTTAAGCCAGAAAATAATTTTTTGTTGTACACTTCTTCTGAAGTAACTGCTGTTTTAGCCTTTTTCTTTTGTGCCTGTGCTGGTACGAAAGAAAGAAATGACAACATGATGAGACCGAGAAAAAATAAAAAAACTTGACATTTCTTGAGTGGGGTTTGCATATTAGTTCTGTTTTGAAGAACACTAATATATGCTTAAATGATAATATTTTAAGACTCTGTTTTATAAAAATGATAAAAGGTGCTTGGTTGGTGAAAAGTGCATAAAAAAATTACCTTTAAAAATAAATATCTTTTTATGAAACGTAGAGCATTTATCAAGAACGCATCACTGGCTTCTGCTGGACTTACCATTATCAACTTCCCCATTTTTGGTAAAAATGCACCCAGCAACAAAGTGATAGTGTCGGTTATGGGTGTCAATAGCCGGGGCGCCTATCTTGCAAAATCCTATTCACAATTGCCGAAAGTGGAAGTGGCCTATATATGTGATGTAGAAGACAAAGCCATCCAAAATGGATTGGATGCGCTGAAAGAAGCGCCACGCAAACCCACTGTTTATAGGGATATCAGAAAATTAGTGAAACAAAAAGATTTTGACGCATTGATTATTGCCACGCCAGATCATTGGCACACACCTGCGGCCATTATGGCCGTGCAAAATAACAAGCATGTATATGTGGAGAAACCTTGTGCCCATAACCCCTATGAGGGAGAACTGCTGGCACAGGCCTTTCACAAATATGGTAAGCATATTCAAATGGGCGACCAGCGCCGTTCCATGCCCACATTGATCAAGGCAGCAGAAAAAGTAAAAGAGGGTATAATTGGCAATGCTTATTTCGCTAAAGCTTGGTACGTTAATGATCGAAAGTCCATTGGCATTGGTAAAAAAATTCCCGTTCCACCCACATTGGATTTTGAACTATGGCAGGGCCCGGCGCCCAGAAAAGACTATCAGGATAATCTGGTGCACTATAACTGGCATTGGTTTTGGAATTGGGGCACTGGGGAAGCTTGTAATAATGGTACGCATGAAATTGATTGCTGCCGTTGGTTTCTCGGCGTGGATTTTCCTACCAAAGTCAACTCATCAGGAGGGAGATATGCGTTTAAGGACGATTGGCAAACACCCGATACCCAAGTAGCCAGTTTTGAATTTGGGAACAAAAAATCAATAAGCTGGGAAGGTAGGTCTTGCAATAATTATCCGGTAGAAGGTGCAGGGCGTGGGTTTATTATATATGGCGACAAAGGCAGCTTGGTGAACCTGGGTGGGGGAGATTATAAAATCTTCGACAGCAAAAATAAATTGCAGATGGATGTAAAATCAGAAACGGCGGCCGACCCGACCAACCCGATCAGTGCAACCGGTAATTTGGACCTCTACCATTTCGACAATTTTATTAAAACAATAAGAGGAGAAGCGAGGCTCAATGCGCCAGTGGATGATGCTTATAAAAGTGTGTTGCTATGCCATCTGGCAAATATTTCCCAACGCACAGGCAATACGCTCCATTGCAATCCGCAAAATGGACATATCCTGAATGATAAGTCTTCAATGGAACTATGGAAAAGAGAATATGAAAAAGGTTGGGAGCCGGTATTGAGTTGAAAAGTTGATAGGTTGAAGTTTTGGGGTAAAATGGTTATCCATTGGCTTCAACCTATCCCCTATTTGAACTATTTCAGTTTTCTCAACTTGATACTCCTAAAACTAACTTCGTTGCCATGGTCCTGTAAAAGGATATGCCCTTCTTTGGCTTCACCAAAATGGTCCCATATTTTGTATTTGCTAATGGCAACCAGGTCGCGAAATTCTTTGGAGCCTCTTTCGTATTCCAACACTTTGATACCATTGAGATAATGCTCCACATGGTTGTTTGGGTAAACAACAATCCTTCCGGTGTTCCACTCGCCGATGGGATGTATAAAACGTTTCTGTTTGTTTGCTTTGATAAGATCATAAAGCGATGCCATGGTGCGGTCGCCACCACGACCAAGCTTGGCGTCTGGGTGCAAACTGTCATCCAACAATTGATATTCCAGACCAATTGCGGAGCCCGAATTGTGTTCAGAAAGGGTTACAAAATATTTCACACCACTATTGGCGCCCGGTGTTAATTTAAAATCAAAAGAAATATCGAAAGCGCTGTATTCCTTGTCCGTTACAATATCGCCGCCATTGGCACCTTCTTTTCCTTCTGATGAAAGAACGGTTAATACCCCATTCTCTATCTGCCAACCTTTTTCAGGGAATCCCGTTTTGTAAGCTCCTCTCCAGCCATGGGAGGTTTTACCGTCAAACAGTAATGCCCAACCGCTTTCCCTTTCGTAATTGCTCAGGTAGTTTGGGATATTGTTCACCACGTAAATGCCTTTGGGAAAGGGACTGGGTTTGATGCCTGCTGTTTTTATTCGAATGTTTTTATAATACACATGTTCCCCTGCTAATTTTTCATTACTACCAATGCTGTGCACTTGTAATCCTATAAAACCCTTGCTGTCCAGTGTGTCCACCAAAAACGAAACAGGAATATTGTTGATCCAGGTTTTTATTTCATTTCCGATGCACTCCATACGTATATGGTTGTATACACCTACTTTAAAAGCTTTTTGAGCTTGGGGATTGAGACTTACTGGGTACTGCCAGTCCCTTCTGCCTTCATCATAAATACCACCGGACCATTTTCTGGAGGAGGGGTCAATTTCAAATTGGTATCCATAAACCAACCCTTTTCCCTGATGCCCATTGGGATCAAAATGCGACCTCATCTGGATGCCCGAATTAGAAGTGCTGTCGTCAATTTTCACATCCATCTCGAGGGCAAAATCGCTGAACTCCTTTTCTGTTACTAAAAAAGTATTTCCAGAATTTGCTACGGTAGTGCCTACAATATTCCCATTTTCCACTTTATAGTCAGCAGAGCCTGCCAGCTTTTTCCATCCATTTAACGTTTTTCCATCAAACAGACTTTGCCAGCCAGACGATGATTGTGCTATACTAACATCTACAAAAAAGAAACAGAGAATGAAATAGGAGAGCATCAGTTTTTTCATGACAAATCATTTTCGTTTGATAATTTTTGGTCAGTTTCAGCTGCTAAGTTATCTATGTTAAGGCGAATAATCCAAGGGCAGTGTATTGGCTATTTTTTCAAAGACCGCCCAATAGCCATTTACAAGCAATTCCTGCGGTGGGTAATAATGGCCATTTTTTTCTATCTGCACCGGAGCGGGGGTAATCAGGTTGATGGTAGACTGATCGACATGATCCTGCATTGGAAAGCGGTACATCACATGCAATGTGTCCTTGAAAAAAAGTGATTTCGTGGTAGTACCAATGCTATCTTTAAGCAGTTTATTGGCGCCAAGACCGATATATCTTGAGTAGGAATCGGGCTTGCTTAATATAGAATTGAAATAAGCAATGGAATCTGGCGGGTAGTCTGATTTTTGATTGATATTGACCAAGGTATTGTTCTGCAGCCTAAAGGTATCCGAGCTAGGAAAGATTTTTTTATACAAGTCCCTTACCCGCTCTTTTTCGGGATCAAAAATTTTCGATTGTCTGATTACCTGAAAGCCTTGTTCATCCAATTGGTTATTGTAAAGGCTCTTCATGAAATGTGGAATAGAACCAAAATACACTTTCCGGCGAGCATCTATCCAACGTCTTTTCTTTCTTTCAGTGCCATTCATTTCCTGAAAAAAAGGGTAGCCAGTATATAGTGCAATATGCGTGTTGAAGTCGTAATAAAAACTTTCCAGTTGAAACTTGATGATATACCCGAGTGCTTTGTTTTGGATGATGAGTGGCTCCTTGGCACTTACATTCAATCTATTTTTTTTCTTTGAGAACCAAAAACGGAGTGCCTTGCTGTTCTTTATGGTGCAGTATTTGGAATTGGGGGTGGTGCCAATAAAATTATCCACAAAAACCCTTCCCCATTTGCTCAATCCATTTTCTTGGGGAGCGGCTTCTACCGTAACCGCAGACAGTTCTGTTGCTTTTTGTTTTAAATAAATGTGGAGGTCTAAAGGAAGTTGGCTGCTCGAAAATTCAAGTACATATGTTTCAAAGCCAATCCTGGATACGATGAGCTCATATTTACCCTCAGGCACATCCTGTAGTTCAAATACCCCATTCGTGTTGGTGACAGCTCCTTTGGATGTGCTATTGATGAATACACTACAATCTTGCAACGGAGTGTCATTGGCCTCGCTTATTACTTTTCCTTTTATTATCCTATTCGTTTGGGAAAATAAAAAAACAGGGAGGAGAAATGAAAAAATAAAAAAACAGCAAGCTTTTTCCATCATCGAATTTAAAAATATTATTTCAGATTTGCCTGCTGTCTCAGTAATTTATTCAAGTCCAAATAACCCCTTATTGAGCAACTGGAGCGTTTGTGTTTTGAATGAAGATGGAACCAGCACAGAAACATTATGCTTACTGCCCCCATAGCTTACCATACGCACAGGCACAGGAGTAAGGGATGCAAATAGTTTGCTGAGCACTTCTTTGGTTTCTGCTATTTCATTGCCCACTATAGCCACAATGGTATGGTCATATTCCACTTCAATAGTGCCAAACGGCTCCAACTCCTTGATGATTTCTTTTAGTTGCGGCGTGTTTTCAATGGTTACGGATACGGCCACTTCGGAAGTGGTGATCATATCAATAGAAGTACGATATTTTTCAAAAACCTCAAATATTTTCCTTAAGAAACCATAAGCGAGTAGCATACGGCTACTTTTGATATTGATAGCGAGGATACCATCTTTGGCAGCAACCGCTTTCACGCCAACTGACCCTGCCTCTTCTGTGATTAATGTGCCACGGGCATCTGGCTCCATGGTATTCAAAAGCTTCACGGGCACTTTATAATGCTGAGCAGGCCAGATAGAGGCTGGATGTAAAATTTTTGCACCGAAATAGGCAAGTTCCGCTGCTTCTTCAAAGCTCAACTGTTCAATAGCCACGGTTTTCTTTACCATACGGGGATCATTGTTGTGCATGCCATCAATATCCGTCCATATCTCGCATACAGCAGCATTGATAGCAGCAGCCACCAACGATGCGGTATAATCGCTACCCCCTCTTTTCAAATTATCTACTTCGCCCTTGGCGTTGCGGCATATATAACCTTGTGTAATAAACAAGGTTTGACCCTTGTGTTTTTTTAATAGTTGGTTCAGTTTGGTTTTGATGCTGCTGACCTGTGGTTCGTCATAGGCATCAATGCTCATGAATTCCAGTGCGGGAAGCAGTACATGGTCGATTTTTTTCTCTTCCAGATAGGTGGAGAATAACTTGGTCGACAAAAGTTCCCCTTGGGCAAGAATATCTTTACTCAAGGCCTCGCTGAAGGATATGCGTAAAATGATGGTCAGGAACTCGAAATGCTCGGTTAAAATAGCTTTTGCTTTTGTATAATATTTTTCTTCCTTTACCAGTTCCTTTATAAATTCTTGATAATGGGCTTCCAATTTTTCAATCTGCTTTTTTGCCTGCTCACGTTCTCCGGCCGCAATGGAATTACCGATTTCGACCAATGAGTTGGTGGTCCCACTTAAGGCACTCAACACTACTATCTTTGGGTCGGCATCTTTCGTGATCAGTTCAGAAACCTGTCTCATTCTTTCGGGCTTGCCTACGGAGGTGCCCCCGAACTTCATAATTTTCATTATTCGATTTTTTTGGGATGCAAAGATAGGGAGTTATGGTGGAAGGCAGAACGTTCCCAGCCAGTGACCTAGCCTGTTTTTTAAACATGTGATATGAGCTCAACGCCAAACTTTTCTCCCAAATTTTTGAGGTCGTCAGCTACTGCTTGTAGTAATGGTATGCCATTGATCATTCTTTCTTTTTCCATTTCCCGTTCGGGGTCGCCGGGAATTAGTACTCGCTCTTCCCCTTCCACGGTTTTTGCCGAACGGAAACGCCGTATCCATTGATCCATATTTTTTTTAAAATCGAGAGCTTCGCGAAAAGCATCGATACGCATGGCCCCAAAGAAATGGCCAATGCCTTTTCCCGGCATGTTCTCGGGCATGGGCACATAGGCAGGGAATGGGGGCACCCATGGTCCATAATTGGCCCCGCTCAATACAGCAGAAAAAATATCCACCACAGCAGCCAATGCATATCCTTTATGCGATCCATGCTCACGGTCGCCACCCAAGGGCAGCAGCGCCCCGCCCGATTTTAGTTCATGAGGGTTGGTGGCAGGCTTGCCATATTTGTCCTGTATCCATCCGGTTGGTGCGGTACTATTTTTCCGTTGTAATATCTCCAGCTTTCCATTAGCAGCCGTAGTGGTTGCCAGATCGGCTACAAATGCAGGTTCTTCCCCTGCAGGTATGGCCACACATATTGGGTTGGTGCCCAGCAGTCTTTCAATCGAAAAAGTGGGCGCAACCAAGGCACTGGCATTGGTCATGGCAATGCCAATCATATCATGTTCTAGAGCCTTCATCGCATGATAGCCTGCAATCCCAAAATGGTTACTGTGCTGTACGCTCACCCATCCTGTTCCTACATTTTTTGCTTTATCAATAGCAATCTGCATGGCAAAAGGAGCTACTACCAATCCGAGACCGCTATCACCATCTACCACTGCCGTGGATGGGGTTTCGTGGATTACCCGTATATGTGGTTTTGTATTGGCCCGTTTTGCTTCCCATAAACGCACATAACCACTGAGCCTTGCTACCCCATGCGAGTCGATGCCCCGGAGGTCGGCGCTCAACAGTGCCTTTGCGGCGGTGGCTGCATCTGTTTCCGAGCAGCCCATTTCTTTAAAAATGTTTTCGGTAAAAGATAAAATTGCCCCGTATTCAAATACTTGTTCCATAAAAATTGTGCTACAGTAAAATGCGCAAGTTACGCGAAAAGATTTGGGCGGTGTGCTGCCGACCTTCCGAATGACCAATACAAAGTTTCAATCTACTAAGCATGCTTAATAAATTTGTGTTTGTTTTGCGCTGTAAATACCTTTAAGTTTATTCATGAAAAAAGCTATCCCCAGCCTAGATGGTCTTAGGGCCATAAGTATTCTGTTCGTTTTGCTTGGGCATTTGCAATTGAAGTCGTTACACAACTATCCCATTTCCATCCCTTTATTATTTGATGGTGGGTTTGGGGTAATCGTATTTTTTGTGATCAGCGGTTTTTTGATCACGAAATTATTAGTGCAGGAAGAATCTCTTGGTTGGGGAGTGAGCATTAAAAATTTTTACATCAGGCGTACATTCCGGATTTTCCCAGCTTTTTATTTTCTCTTGCTCGTATATTTTATTCTACAGCTTTTTTCTGTTCTCCATTTTACAACTTCTTCATGGATATCTTCCATTTTCTATTTAAAGGATATTACAGGCTGGAATGATTGGGAGAGTGCGCATTTTTGGTCGCTTGGTATTGAGGAACATTTTTATCTGGTATGGCCACTGGTTTTTGTTTTTTCAAAGAAATACCGTGTCCTTTTTGCCATTGTGAGCATTTTGGTTTGTATGTTTTGCCGGTTGAACGTCAGTTTAAAACTCATCCCTTTTAACTTATTGAGCCAAGGTAATTCTATTTTTCAGAAAGGGGATGCATTGATGGTTGGTTGCCTTTTCGCTTTGTTTGAAACCCGTTTTACCAATTGGTTGATGCCTTTTAGCAGATTGTCGATAGCACCTTTTGTGTTGATCTTGCTCATTGACATTGTAAGCGCTGAACTAATTCCAAATCTGAACAGGGATTATCATTTGCATATGGGGCGTATAATTGAGGCATTGAACATTGGTTCCTCATCAGGAACGCTTACCAGTATACTAGTAGGCATGTTGATTTTATCTTCGATCAATTCAAAGGGTGGCTGGTTTTGGTTTTTGAATTTGGGACCGGTGCGTTTTATCGGAAAATTATCCTATTCCATCTATCTCTGGCAACAACTCTTTTTTTCGGAGAAAATGATATCCTTGAGCAGGTTCCCCATCAGTTTTGTTTGTATATTTTTGGCCGCTTGTTTTTCTTATTTCATAATAGAAAAACCATTCTTGCGGCTAAAAGCCAGATTTGAACCTTCGCGTAGCACAAATTAAAACCACTAAGCTAGGGTTGGGGAAAAAAATAAAGCCCCCCGTAAACGAAGGGCTTTTCTACCTAATAAAAACTAAGACTGCTATACTATCTACTTAAAACCATGAAATTTTTGTGTGCAATCCTAATCCTTTAGGTTTAGGGTACAGATTAAAAAGGGTTTCTACATTTGTACATTAGCATATTCCAATTGGATGCCAATTCATATCAGTGTTGATTATCAGTCGACAGCAAATAATTGCTTTGCATTTTCAGCCCAGAGCGGGAATTTTTTTCCATTCTATATTTTGTTGTTAGTAGGTCTAAAAGAAAAAAGTCTCCCGATCAAAGAAGACTTTTTTAATTACCTAATAGCAAATTAAGGATGTATCGATATTTCACATAGACGTAACAGTGAAATTTTTTTAACAAGCTTAATTTCAAAGGGACTGAGGATTCGTTAGGCTAATGGATTCTGATGGTTTTAAAGCAAAGATTTTTTTGGTTCTTCAAGGCAAAGGATTCATTGGTTTTTTGGACTCGGACTTTGATTCATTGGTTCTTCGATGGATTAGATCTTGGTCTTTCGGTTATTGGCTTTCGGGTTTTCAAGGGAACTTGGATCAGGGTGTTTCTGGATACGCTATCAAGGGATTTGGATATTCTAAAAAGATACGATCGGACTCTACCTTTATTAACCCAATTGGATGCCAGTTTTTAGTTTGATGATTACCAATGGTTTGTTTTTTTTGACTCTTATTTTATGGCTCATTTTGGGAAAGGGTTCTATTTTTTGTTCTTTTTTCGAAAATTTCCCAAACCTTTTGAAGGATACTAAATAAAAAATCTCCGCTTTGGGAGATTCTCTATAACTAAGCTGTTAATTATCTAGATGATGGCCGTCAAATTTTTTAACAATCTTAATTTTTCAAGGACATTTCTGGTTTTTCAAGGAGGACTTTATTGGTTTTGCTTTATATGGTTTTCAAAATTGGATTTTTGTTTTTCAAAGATTTGGATTTGTTGGACATCTGGTATTAATCCATTTGGATGCCAATATGCCACTTGTTGATTTTCAATTACATTGGAATTATTGGATACCTTTTTTATTGCCATATCGGGAATGAATTTTTAAAATGGGACAAGCGAATGGTTTTTTGATACAAGTCCGTCAACGCGATATTATCGGTAATGCCTACCCTATTTATAGGGTTTGAAATTTTTGACGGAAGGATGACTACCATGAATTCCAATCATTGAAAACTACCCATTTCCCTGTTAACCAGCACTTAGCATATTAAAACATTTCTTTAGTAAACAATGGAAACCTTTTTGATTCTATAATATTTGATAAGCTGGGATTGAAATGCGCTTATCCGTTGGTGTTAGATTATTAAACTTAAAACTACAGTAAATGAAAAAGAAGTATTTGCTCATCGCTTTATCAGTTTTTATGATTGCGGTTACCTTGAGCAGTTGTTATTGCGAAGGGTATCATCATCATTATTATCATTCCCATTATCGTTAGGATGATGGAATGCAGCATCTATCAGGCTGCTAAAATATACTGAAGCCATCCTTTGGGGTGGCTTTTTAATTGGAAAGAAATTTTTTGATGGCTTCACTACGTGTACGCACATGCAGTTTTTCGTAAATATTGTGTGCATGCTTTTTAATGGCATCGATGGTTACTCCCAGTTTAGAAGCAATCTCTTTGTACAAATACCCATCCACGATCATTTCCAGCACTGCTTTTTCCTTATCGGTGAGCTTGGCCAACTTATTGCCATCCACCTGAAAATAGTTGATTACTTTCTTAGCAATCTCAGGCGACATGGGTGCGCCTCCCTTGTATAGCTCCTGAATGCTTTCCAACAAATAATCGAAAGAATGTTTTTTGAGCAAATAGCCGCCCGCTCCTGCACGCAATGCTTTGAACACTTTTTCGTCGTCGTTAAAAACAGTCAGCACCATAAATTTGGCGCTGGGATAATTGGACTTTACGGCCAATATGGCTTCGATGCCCGACATGCCGGGCAGGTCAATATCCATCAAGGTGATATCGGGACGCAGGTTTTCGTACTGGTCAATAAAAGCTTCGGCATTTGAAAAACTGCCAATACACGAAACTTCTGCAGCATCTGAAACTAGGGTCTCCAATGTTTCTAGCATAAATCGCTGATCGTCTACAATGCAAATGGTAATCATGTATTTTTATTTGGGTATTTGAATGTTGATATGGGTGCCTCCATCTACTTTAAAATCAATTTTTCCATTGATGGAAGTAATTCGTTTGGTCATATTATTGATGCCATTGCCATTTGGGGAAATATCTTTGGGTATGCCAATCCCATTGTCCCATATACTTACTTTGATCAGGCTATCGGTTTCATTAAAACTTATCGTGAATGAGGTGGCATTTGAATGCTTGACCACATTGTGAAAAGCTTCCTTGAGCACGAGCAATAAATTTCTCTGTGTAATTCCGTTGATATAACAATCGGATTTGATGTTGTTTTCAAAATGCATTTGCAATGGCAGATTGGCACGCTGTATATAATCGGCCAAATAATTACGGGTATAAGCAATGAGGCCATTAATGGTATCGTCCATATGGTTCATCAACCAGATGATCTCACTCATCTGGTCTATCAACTCGCCAGAAATTTTTTCAATATTCCCCAACAGCTTTGGCGTTGTTTTTTCCTGATAAGGTTTTGCAACAATACTTTTTGAAAGCAGTCGGATGGAAGTAAGCCCCGAACCTAGGTTGTCGTGGAGTTCCAGGGCAATACGTTCCCTCTCTGATTTTAGGGCCAGTTCCTTAGCAGTTTTTATTCTTTGTTGCTCAAACCCTTTGTCCATAAAATACCTAATCACAATCACGATGAGGGATATCCCAAAAAGAATGCTGCCTACCATGAAAAGCCAGGTTTTCCAGAAGGGTTTACTGATTTTGAATGTATAAGTAATTCCATCCCCATGCGCATCATCCCCTGTTACCCGCAACGCCCTGAACCGATAACTGCCCGGTGCCAGGTTTTCGTAATTGCATACTTTTCGACCATAAGCATATTGCCAAGTTTTATCGTAGCCTTCCAGCATATATTTAAACGATACCACCGCAATTTGATGACTGCAGATCGTGTTCAGGTCGAACTGAAAACTGTTCTGGTCATATTCAAAATTTTGGTTGCTCAGTATATTGTTGGGCAGGATACCTTGATAGAGCGTGGAGTCAGTGTTTTTGATAGCGGAGATATATAGATAGCTGGTCCCATTTTTCCCTGAGAAATCATTAATATGGATGCCAGTGATACCTGTTGAGCCACCGAAATAGATGTTCCCAATACTGTCTTCGGCCACACACCTGGTGCTGAAGTCGCAATCGTGAAAAAGATTAGACGGAAAATCATAAATCAGTTTTCGTTTGCTATCGTAGGCTGTAATGCCTACGGGGTTGGATAGCCAAAGGATGCCCCATTTGTCCAGCACTCCCGCATAGAAAATATCGGTTTTCATTTGTTTGGTTTCTTTTGAAAGATGATCGATCAAATGAAAATGGTTGTCGAAAATAAATACTCCATTTACCGTAACTACAAATGTTTCATGGCTCGAAGTATCTTGACAAATGGATTTAATGGGAATGTTCAAAAATGCATTAGGCGCATATTTTTTTACCAGCTTCTTATCTTCCAGCACAAAGATTTCCAA
Organism: Bacteroidota bacterium; assembly: GCA_018267575.1. Taxonomy (GTDB): domain Bacteria; phylum Bacteroidota; class Bacteroidia; order Chitinophagales; family Chitinophagaceae; genus Puia. The sequence continues at coordinate 44,244 of JAFDYF010000092.1, read as the reverse complement.
ATTGCTAGAGCCGATCAACAAGATGCCATCTGCTGATTGATTTATGGAAGAAATAAAAGAGGAGGAAGGGATGGAGTCGATAAATGAAAATGAGAAACCTTTGGCTACACTTCCTTGAATGCTAAACAATAAATTATGGATAGAATAATAAAAAAAGTTATCCGATATTTTTTGGATGATCGGGTATTGGTCAATGCGCCAGAACCTGCTGTGTTTTGCAAAAAATGATTTGGCAATGCTATCTGTAGGGAAACCTCCGGGTTGAATAATCTCAAAAGGGTTTGTTTTTGCAATTGCCAAACGGAAATCTTTTTCAAATCCCAGCCATATATTATTTCCTTCCAGTGGGCTTACATAAATAATATTTTCCGATTTTATTTTCTTTGGTTCCTCTGGTCGTTGGTTGGGCGAGTCATTAATATTGAATATTTCTGCCCCATCATTTCTTTTTGCAATAATCAAATGGTTGCCTTGCACGGTCATGGCATTGATGTCCCTAATCTGTGGGTCCTGTGAATAGAAGTCCACAAATGGCGAAGATTGGTGCTCATATTTCAAAATGCCGTTATTGGACATAGACATAAACAGGTCGTCCTTGTCGAGGATGATATCGGTGATGATGCCCTCCAATGGGTCATTCTCAACGCTTGATTTCCCTTTTGTAAAAATGAGTTTATTTGAACTGCTGATATAATAATAAAGAGCTTCTTTCCCCCCAACCCAATAATTACCTAGACCATCCATCTTAACGCAAAAGGGCAGAAAAGCTTTGTTCGGGAAATCGGTTTTGTTGATCTGCTTTTCGCTTTTGATGTCTAGATTGTAAATGCCCATATTGCTGGCGATACAGTATTTGGTGGGCGACTCCGCATTGATCACCATCTCGTCTTTTGCACCCGGCAAGTGGAGCAGGGTATCTTTCCTACCCGTTTCAATATTTACAGAAATGATATGCGATGATTTGGTATAATAGAAATACTGAGGGAAGGTTCCAATATTGATTATTTCCGTTCCCTCACTTTCGTCCTCGCATTTAAGCGTACTGATTTGCTTAAAAGAGGAATCCAGTTGAATGAGGGCATTGCCGCATTTTAAAAATAGGGTCTTGCGTTCGGCATCCATCCCTAAGATGGTTATTTTATAATCTTTTGAAATGTCTGGCGGGTCTGGCAGGCGGTCGATTTCCATAGTGCCATAATTGAAAATAAACAGCCCATCGGAACTGCCGATCAGCATCTGCGTTTTATTTAATTGAAAAAAGCTGTGGGGGCTGCTGGTAAAACAATAGTTTTTCCCTTTGGGACAGATAGGTAAGTTGATGAACTGGTTTCCCTCAAATATACTAATGCCGTAATAGGTGCTGATCCATATAAAGCCATAGCTATCCTTATAAAGTTTATAGCAATTGGCAGAGCGCAGCCCATCTTTGGCGAGATAATGTTTGAAGTAAAGTTTGGTATAGTCATACTCCTGCGCCGAAAGTGTTTGACCCCATAAACATAAGAAAAGGGAAATCTCCAATATCCAAAGGCATTTAACGCATTGCACAGGCTGCAGTAATTGGTTCTGGTATAATTAGCATGTATAAATATAAGAAGCTTCTCTGTTTTATACACTACTCCTTTGTGTAGTTTTGCTTCATTTCCCCTTTCCGCTTACTTTTCTTTAGCGAGGTGTATAATTAATTCGAGGAACAAGCGTTTTATTATTCCTGCAGAACGGCTAAAGTCAATAATTGCTGACCTACTTTGAAAGAGTGGTAGATTTTTGGAACATCTTATAATAAGAGCTTGCACAAAAGAGTCTCGGTCAAATCGGTAATTGTACATACTTTTGTAACAAGTTAAGAATAGCAATCTGATTAGAACAAAGCATGCTTTAGTCCTTTGGCAAGAAAGCATTATTGAAGAGCATGGGAATATCTGTTTGGGTATAAGTTGCTATCCATTTTTCATGACCCTCTAAAACCAGCTTATGATGCGTTTGTCTCAGTTTTCAGACGAAATAAAAGGCAAAACTGTATGCAAAATCCCCGAATTGTCAGACGCGATTACCAAAAATGGTATCGAGCAGAAAGAACTCCTAAGGATCATCTCCCATATACAAGAGGATGAAAAAACCAAAATTGGTCATGAGCTACATGATAGCGTGAACCCATTGTTAGCGGTAGCGCTTCTTTATCTTCAATCCATCAAGGCGAAAACCAAGGAAGAGAAATTTATAAAAGAACAAATCGAGCTATCCATTAATGCGGCCATTGAGAACGTAAGAAGCATTTCATCGCAACTGGCCGTTTCAAAGAAAACCCATTTTTCGTTGGTGCAGCAGATTACGGATATCATCAATAATATCAATGCTGCCCGGCATTTGCAGATCAGCTTTGAACATAGCCCCGAAAGTCGGATAGCCCGTTTGCCACATCTTAAAAAAATCGCCTTGCTTCGTATAGCTCAGGAACAGATCAATAACATCATGAAGCATAGCGGCGCCAAACATGCGGAAGTGAAGTTGTTTTACAGAAATAAGATGGTCCATCTTTCCATTGCTGATGATGGTATTGGTTTTGATGCAAGCAAGTCCACCAAAGGTATTGGGCTTTTGAATATCGCTACCCGGATAAAGCAGTTTAACGGGGAAACAAAGCTGGAAACGGCTTTGGGTAAAGGCTGTAAGCTCGACATCATGTTGCCAGCTTGATTTTTTTGATTGGTTGCCAACCTGAGGCGAGTTGTCTGTTTATCCAATTTCAAAAAATACCTCCCAAGCGCTTTCTCCAATTTTATCGCTTTTGCCTAATTTTAGTACAACATAAAAATGATGGCACTAAAATATAGGCTTCTGTTTTTTTTGATCTGCTTTAGCCTTGGTTGTTTTGCACAAAGCATTAATCTCGACAAAGAAATAATTGTCGACAATCAAAAAAGACATTTTCTTATCCATCTACCCACTGGGTTTGAAGTAATGGCTCGGCTTCCGGTTGTGTTGGCTTTGCATGGTAGCGGCGGGGACTCCAAAATCGCCTCGAGGCATTATAATATGAATGGGCTAGCAGACGCAAATGGGTTCATCGTTGTTTATCCGAATGCAATCAACGGGTTGTGGAACCTCAATTGGAGCAAATACCATAACAGAGGGCTTGCCAATGACTATACTTTTATTTCTACATTATTGGACGAACTTAGCTCGCATTATAAAGCGGATAGCAACCGTATATTCTGTACAGGTATTTCCCGAGGCGGGGTTTTCAGTTTGCTGCTAGCCTGGCAATTGTGTGGCCGTATACGGGCCATTGCTCCCGTATGTGCAAGCATCCCCAATGGTATTAAAAACGAATGGACATTTGCACATGCTTTGCCAGTATTGCTCATCAATGGTACAGAAGACCCATTGATTAATTATCGGGGTGGTGCTGGAAAAGTTAGTGTGCCTTATTCTGGGGGGCAACCAATCAATATGATGGCTACCGAAGAACTGGTGCAAAAAATATTAGCCCTTAATAACTGTCAGTCAAAACCCATCGTTAAAAATTTGGCGGATAATGACCCAAAAGATGGTTGTGTGGCGACTGATTATAAATATAACTGTAGAGGGGTTGCAATGGAATTTATAAAGATAACGGGCGGAGGGCATAGCTGGCCTGGGGGGTATCAATACGAACCCAGGTCGGTGATTGGAAATCTTTGCAAGGATTTTAGCGCTTCGGAAAAAATATTTGAATTTTTCAAGGGCATAAAATATCAATAAATATGAATTACCGATGCCTCTATATTTGTAAAATGAAATTATGCGGTTCTGTTCCCATTAGCAATGATTCTTTAAAAAACGGTGACTATGGTTTATTGGGATAGTTTTCCAATGTCTTTTAAATATTAAAGGCAGGTTAGGGTTTATCGGATTTTTTTAGGTAATGAAATAATAAAAACCTTTACATGAAAAAAAATTGTTTATTACCAGCGTTTCTCCTTTTCATGTGCCTATTATCGAGGGCTCAAAGCATCAAGTATTCTGATTTTCTTCCCGGCTACATCTCTAAATTTAATTTCTACATTGTTGGAAAAGTAGGCAATTCGATACAGGTTTGGAAAACTCCCAAAAATATCTATGGAAAAAATAAAAAAAATTCAACAGCAAGCATCTATATTTTTTCACCCGATTTGAAACTGTTAGACGAAAAAGCCATTCAGTTGGACGGCAGCTACCAGTTGCCAGTATCAGTGGATTTTAGGCGGATGGGGAATGTTTATGATGCCTCTGTCAATTATATCTATGGTAATGATATTGTGAAAAGAGATATGTGGCGAATTGGGGAAGATGGCAATTCAGTGGACTATACTTCAGGCACTGAAGATCCGAACGGTTCAGAAAAAAAAGAAAATGAATTCCCGATTCGGCAGTCGATGGCCAATGCCAATGGAGGATCGCGTTTTCAAGTTTTTACAGCAAAGAATAAAGCAGGTGCGGACTCATTGGACTTATCGGATAACCTGCTTATCGTACAGAAGATATATGAGGATACCTTGAAAGAGAGCAAGCAAATTCAATTTAGAGCAATTGGGTCAGGCTTTGGTCGTCCTGGGATCATTCAGGACGACAATGGTTCTATTTGGGTTTTTGCTTTGAAAAAGCCAGATAGTTCGGATGTCAGTCTTGAGCATATTTCAGGGACCCTTTCCTTATTTGTTGCCAAACTGGACTCGAATTTAAAGGTAGCTTCCTCTGCTGCAAAATTTTTAGATATCAAACCGACTGAACTTAGTTATAAGATCAATTACTGGATCCAACAAGCGTTCGTAAAGGACAATAGCCTTTATTTGATATGCCTTGGGGCTAGATCTATAATGTATTCGGCGAGATATGGGGTACGACTAATAGCCATGGTTCCACCGCAAAGCAATGCAGTTCGGGGTTACCCGATAGAAACTCTGGATATACTTCAAATTGATGATTCTATCAAATGCAGAAGCGACTTGAGCCTCACTAAAGAGATGCATGACACTCATTTATATTTGAGTGGTTCATTCTACACTCAAATTGGTAAAGAGTCTTATTTTTTTATTTTACAGGAATTCCGAAATAACGTATACGGCATTAAAGTGTTCCATATTAATGGATCAGCGATCAAAGAAATGGATATTCAAGCGGATCCTCATAATATGTATGGTGTACCTGATACCTATAGGCTCGACGAACATCATTTTCTGATCCCTTTTTTTCGAAAAGGAAAAATGGCTTTTATGAAATGGACTAATGAAGGTTTGTAAGCAATCCTTTGTAGTTAGTAAAAGTGGCGTATGTTTTGTCAAGCGGTCCTTGGTACTGATACGCTAATGCTATTACCAGCCCTACATATCTCCGCAAGTGGGAGTAATCTCCAATGCAGCAAAAGAAAATATTATCAATAAAACTTTGTTAGCACAAAAACCTAACTTAGATCTTATGAACAGGAGAAGCTTTGTTGAGTTGCTCACATGCGGCAGTGGCATCATTGCATCAAGGTCCATTTTTGGTTTATCAACATCCATGATTGCTCAACCGGGAAGAATTATTTTTGGAGGGAATGAAAACGAACTTAACGCGGATTTGGTAATAGCTGGCGCAGGCCTGGGTGGTTTTGCTGCCGCCCATGCGGCCTTGCGTAATGGCTTAAAAGTTATTCTTACCGAAGAAACGGATTGGATAGGGGGACAACTTACACAGCAGGGAGTGAGTTGTCCGGATGAGCATCCATGGATTGAGACGCATGGGTCAACCCAACTTTATCGTGATTTTCGTACCGCGGTACGCGAATATTATTTTCGAAACTACCCATTAACGGAGGCCGCTCGATCACAGCATAATTTAAATCCAGGGGATGGCCTTGTTTCTGGATTATGTCATGAACCGCGTGTGGCACTTGCTGTGTTATATAATATGCTTGCTCCCTATTTGAGTTCAGGAAATCTCAGGCTGCTACTGGAACATAAGATAACCGGTGCAGATGTATCAGGGGATAGGGTACACTCTTTAAAAGCGGTTAGCACGAATGGCAATAAAACTGAAGTATTTCTCAAAGCACCCTATTTTATAGATGCTACAGAGTTGGGGGATTTGCTTCCGCTCACTAGTACCGAGTATGTATGTGGTGCAGAATCACGATACGAAACCAAGGAAATGCATGCTCCCGATGTAGCGGACCCGAAAAATAATCAGGCCATTACCTATTGCTTTGCTATGGATTATGTTCCTGGTGCCAGCAATATTATTAGCAAGCCTAAAAAATATGATTTTTGGAAAAATTTTTCGCCCGATCTTACACCGGCTTGGTCGGGCAGGCTATTGGATCTTGCTTATTCCAATCCCAGCACCTTGCAGCCTAAAATTTTGGGTTTTCAACCTGAAGGTGCCCCTACCGGAAATGCACTTAACCTATGGAACTATCGTCGTATCATTCATAAGGGCAATTTCAAAAAAGGTGTTTATGAAGGGGATATCACTATTGTGAACTGGCCTCAAAACGATTTTTTTTCTGGGAATATTATTGATGTAAGTGATGATGGGTTTAAGGAGCAAATTGACAACGCTAAGCAACTCAGTCTATCACTTTTTTATTGGCTACAAACAGAAGTTATGCGCCCAGATGGGGGTAAGGGTTGGCCAGGTTTGCGATTGCGTGGCGATGTGCTTGGTACTGATGATGGCCTGGCAAAATATCCCTATATCCGGGAATCAAGACGCATCAAATCTGTGTTTACCATTTTGGAAGAACACGTAGGGGCTGCCAACCGTGCACTGATTACGGGAAAGGAAATGGGCAACCAAGCCGCAGATTTTTATGATAGTGTTGGAACAGGCTATTATCACCTCGATTTGCATCCGAGCACTGCTGGTAATAATTACATTGATATCGAATCCTTGCCTTTTCAAATACCCCTTGGGGCAATTTTGCCGGTAAGAATGAATAATCTGCTTCCTGCGAACAAAAATATTGGCACCACACATATTACCAATGGTTGCTATCGGCTTCATCCGGTGGAGTGGGGCATTGGCGAAGCGGTGGGTTTGTTGGTAACCTATGCGTTAAGGAAAGGGTTGATCCCAAGGGCGGTTAGGGAAAAAAGAAATGAACTGGAGGAGTTTCAAAATTTTATCCGTTCACAGGGGATCGAAACGCATTGGCCTAAAGGGGTTACTGCGTGAATAAGGCTAGCTTCTAAGGCGTGCCTCCGTAGCTAGAGCCATGCTATCATTGGCTTAATTCGTATGATTTGGCTTGGCACGGATGCCCTTCCGCACGGGCTTGGCTGAATATCCGCGCCAGAGTAACTACATATCCGACCGGATGAAGAACAGGTTGCCTACAGCCCATTTTTTGGTAACTTGCGAATATATAAGACTCGCTTCAGAATGAACAAAAATTATTACGTTTATGGAGCAGCAAGACTATTTACAAAGGTTAATTGAACAACTTGGAAGAGTATTGGGAAAAATATCTTCCAACCTGATTGGATTAAAAAATAAAGGACAAATAGAAGATGGATTTGAAATGACAAATCAAACCCTTAAAGGAGAATTAGATTTTGATATCCAGAAATTGATTAACCTTCCACCTGACAATTTCATAAAAACGCTTAGAGCAAACAAAGGCTTTAATAATGAGAACATAAATAAACTTGCTGACATACTTTTATTAATTGCAGAGTACAGTCAAGGCCAAGAAAAAAAAATGCTATACAGGAAATGTTTGATGATTTATGAATATTTAGAAAAAGCGGAAAATGTTTACTCTATTGTCAGAGAAGGGAAAATCGAGCAAATAAAAAATGTACTTTAAAGCAGCGTACAAAATATGCAAGCTTAAAGATAATCAAAAAATCTGGTGCAAGCATCCGCTTGTGCCAGATTACAGAAATACAATGTATGACCTTGATTTGTCAGTGATTCCATCCTGGCGCAGATTCTGTGGTATTGTCCAAATAATTTTTGTATTATTTTTGTCTTTTAGGCAACCGTATATTAGCCTGTTTAGTGAGCAATCTTTTTTTAGGTTGGCTCACTAATTTTTTTATGCAATTTCTTGTTCTGCTATTTCAATTGCAACAGCTTGGTTTTTTAAATACCCCCCTTCTGGCGCATATGCCGCATGAGCATTAAGCGTTGGCGAATCTGTGCCATCCAATCATTGGTTCAATTTGTATGATTTTGGTTTGGCACGAATACCCAACCGCGCAAGGGCTTGGCTGCATATCCGCGACTGTTATTGTACGGCTTTGAAATGGATACGAAGGTTCAATAGAAATCCTTCAAAGATTTGTCTTCCAAATTCAATATTTTGCAGTCATATAATTTTTTGGCTATGCTTAAACGACTGCTTCTTCTTCATTTTTTGCTGCTGGCTTATGGTTTTTCATTTTCTCAGGATGCCTGGAAAATCAGTGCCGATCAAATCGACCCTTCCCATTATTATGGTGTTACAGTGGCCAATGGTATGATTGGCATCGTTTCCTCCCCCGAACCTTTTAAGGTAAAGGATGTGGTTTTGGCTGGCGCCTACGATTTGTATGGCAGGGGTAGGGTAAGCAATTTCCTGCGGAGTTTTAATCTGCTGAACATGAAACTGAGTGTGGACGATCGGGAAATCGCTACCAAGGATATTGCCAACATGAAGCAGGAACTGGATATGCATCATGCCAGTTTTACTACCTCGTTTGATTATACAGATAAGGCTATCATCTCCTACACTTACTATGCACTACGCCAATTGCCTTTTTCCGTGCTGATGGATATTTCCATCAAGGCTCGAAAAGACATTTCTATTACCGGTTCCAGTGTGATGGAAGCGCCGGATGCACTCAAAGATGTACAGAATTATTATAACGAAATCGACCGGCCGCATGTGCTGATCAGCTTGCTCACCTCCTCGGCCAAAAGCCCTACGGGAAAATTGTTGATGTGTGCCTCCAATACTTTTCTGTTCAGTGAACCGCATGGCCAGGAGCCTCGCGTGATACATGAAATGTGGGACAACAATATGCACCTGATGAAATTCAGCAAAAAGATCAAGGCGGGAGAAACCTACCGTTTTTCCATTGTCGGTTCCTCTATTACATCGGCCCATCATGATGATCCTTTGAACGAAGCCGAGCGGCTTACTATTTTTGCCAAGTTGCAGGGAAGGGACCGATTGATTGCCTTTCACGAAAAGGCTTGGGATGAGTTATGGAAAAGTGATATCCTCATTGATGGGGATGCCCAAGCACAACAGGATGTACATAGCATGCTCTATCATTTATATTCTTTTGTACGGGAAGGGTCGGCCTATAGCCCATCGCCCATGGGGCTGAGCGGACTGGGTTATAATGGTCATGTGTTCTGGGATGCCGATCTTTGGATGTTCCCAGCTTTATTGGTACTCCATCCTGAATTGGCAAAATCGCTGGTGGATTACCGTTATAATCGTTTGGAAGCAGCCAAACAAAATGCATTTGCCAATGGGTATAAGGGAGCGATGTACCCTTGGGAGAGTGCAGGCACAGGTGTTGAGGAAACCCCCGTTTGGGCTTTGAGTGGCCCTTTTGAACATCATATCACCGCCGATGTTGCATTGGCGGTATGGAGTTATTATAGTGTAACTCAGGATAAAAATTGGCTTAAGGAAAAAGGTTGGCCCATACTTTCTGCCACGGCCGATTTCTGGGCCTCCAGGGTGGAAAGAAATGGGGAAGGCCATTATGATATCAAAAATGTGGTGGCTGCGGATGAGTGGGCTGAGAATGTAGATAATAATGCGTTCACCAATGCTGCCGCAAAAGCCAATCTTCAAAATGCTACCGAAGCGGCAAAATTATTGGGTATCGCGCCAAACCCAGATTGGATGCATGTGGCTGCTAATATCCCCATCCTGAAAATGGATAATGGGGTTACCCAAGAGCATGCAAGCTATCATGGGGAAGGAATCAAGCAGGCCGATGTGAACCTATTGGCCTATCCTTTGAAAGAGATTACCAATCCAGAACAGGTGAAAAAAGACCTTCAGTATTACGAAACCCGTGTGCCAAACGAAGGTACGCCCGCCATGACACAGGCCGTATTTGCCTTGTTGTACGCTAGGCTCGGCGATGGAGAAAAGGCCTATCATTTTTTTAGAGATGCTTATCTCCCCAATCTTGACCCACCTTTTCGGGTAATTGCCGAAACAAAGGGAGGCACCAATCCTTATTTTGCAACCGGCGCAGGCGGGGTGCTTCAAAGCCTGCTGATGGGTTTTGGAGGCCTCGACATCACGGCCAAAGGTATCATTCAGGTCAAGTCCAAACTGCCAAAGGCATGGAAAAACCTTACCCTTACTGGGATAGGAATCGAAAAGAAAAATTATACGGTTAAATAATATTTATTAATTTGCCGGTTCGTGAAACGGGTTGCCTCCATATTACTGCTTATAATACTCCTGTTTAACTTCATAGGCTATCGGTTGCTATCTTCCTATATGGAAGATAGGGCCGACCAAAAGCTGGAAGCAAAACTGGACAAGAATGATTATGACGATGCAGACCTGATTTCGATTAAAATACCCGTTACCCACCTTTCTTACTATAATAATTCCAACCAATTCAAGAGAGTGGATGGCCAGATTGAGATCAATGGGGTGCAATACAAATATGTAAAAAGCAGGATTTTTAACGACTCGGTGGAATTGCTCTGTATCCCGAACGAAACCGCCATGAAACTGAAATCGGCCAAAGATGAGTTTTTCCGTTTGGTAAACGACCTACAGCATACGGGCCAAAGCAAAAAATCAGAGTCACATTCCTCCTCAAAAAATTTCTCGGTCGATAATTATACCCTTGAAGGGGACTATCAGTTCCTCCATATGGCTATTATCGCAACCAAATCTATCATGCCGCGCTATGATGCGGCATTGGCTACTTCATATGCTTCTACCGGGGAACAGCCCCCTGAGATTTGCTGATTTTTTCTTACAAGCAACTTATTTGGGCTAAAGGATAAGTATGCATTCATCCATTGGTGAATAGCTATATGTCATTTCCGTTTTTACAAAATTGAATTATGAAAAAATTATTGATTATTGCTTGTGCTGCAATCAGCATCTATTCTTGTAATACAAAAAAGGATTACGATAAAGTTTTCAAAGATCCTAACTTATATAGTGCTACCGTTTTTGAACTAAACAATGTGGTGATGGGTAATAATTTCAGCCCCATGGTTGCATCACGCAATTATGTATATGCAAGTGTTGCCGCCTACGAGGTCATTGCGGCGGGGTATCCGAACCGGTTTAATTCACTGGCAGGGCAATTAAGGGGATTAACATCGGTTCCCAAGCCAGAAGCGGGGAATTCTATTGATTTTGAATTTGCCTCCCTCTTGGCATTTTGCAAATTGGGAGAATCCGTAACATTTCCCGCAGGGAGCATGAAAGACTATGTGGATAGTTTGAAAAAAATGGCCACCGATCATGGAATGCCCTCTGATATTTATAAAAACTCCATGGCCTATGCAGATACGGTTTCATCCGTGATCATGAAATGGAGCCAAAAAGATAATTATCTGGAAACCCGTGGGGCACCTCAATATAATGTAAATGATTCTCCTGGAAGATGGGTCCCTACCCCTCCTGCCTATTCACCAGCAGCCGAGCCACATTGGATGGAAATCAGGGAAATGGTCATGGACAGCGTGAACCAGTTTCTACCCCCTCCTGCTTATCGGTTTGATGTTACCGACAAATCAAGCAATTATTATAAGGAAGTAAAATTGATACAAGCAAAAGGAGATAGTCTTAGCAAGGATGAAGCTTGGACCGCTGATTTTTGGGATGACAATCCTTTTAAACTAAATGTTTCCGGGCACTTGATGTTTGGTACCAAAAAGTTTTCTCCGGGAGGGCATTGGATGAGCATTGCAGGCATTGCGGCCAAACAAGCAAACGCAGATTTTCCCACCACTGTATATGCATCAGCAAAAACGGGCATTGCCCTTTTCGAGGCATTTATACAATGTTGGAATATCAAATACCGGTACAATACGGTTCGACCTGAAACGGTGATCAACAAATATTTTGATGCCAATTGGAGGCCTCATTTACAAACGCCACCCTTCCCCGAATATACCTGCGGGCATTGTTATATTTCAGCCAGCGCCTCAGAAGCTTTGACAAGTGTGTTTGGTGACAATTTCGCTTATACTGATACTACCGAAGAACAATTCGGAGTACCTAAAAGGTCATACAAATCCTTTAGGGATGCGGCAGAAGAAGTCAAACTTTCGAGGTATTATGGGGGCATCCACTACCGCTACTCAGTGATGGTCAGCCATGATGTTGGCCAAAAAATCGGCCAATTCATCGTATCTAAATTAAAAATGAAAAAAGAGTAAGCTAAGCATATTGGGAGAATGCCAACATGAAACTTAGCGGATCATCATCTGCATCATCTTTAGTTTAAGAATAACTGAACCATCTTCAGTTCATCTTACTATTCATTGTATTTGTTTCAGGAAAACTGCTGGAACAAGGTTTCATGCATGGTCTCTTTTCCATGTTAGCATTGCAATTACCCATTGCGATTCAAAATGTGTTATTTGAAATTTCAAACCAAAATATAATATGCTTTACAAAAATAATATCCGCCTCATACTCTGCCTATTGCTTACAATAAGCTTGGGCAGTGCATTTGGGCAAACAGATAATGACGCTGTCATGATGAACAAATATCAATGGTGCACCGGAGCAACTTATATGCATTCCCAATGGAATAGTTACTGGGAAGGAACCTTTAAAAGGACCAATGGAAATATTGGTACGGTGACCACCCAATCGGTAATGGGAATGACCAATTATGGGATCACTAATAACCTAAATATAATGGCCGGACTTCCCTATGTTTGGACAAATGCAAGTGAAGGAACACTCCATGGGCAAAAGGGATTTCAGGATGCCAGTCTATTTGTAAAATGGAGAGCAGGGAATTGGAAAATTGGGCCCGGTGAGTTTTCTGTTTTTGCAATTGGTGGGGCAAGCACTCCTACCAGTAATTATATTGCTGATTATCTTCCTTTGTCAATTGGGCTTGGCTCAACCAATCTCACTGGAAGATTAATGGTTTACTACAAGTCGGGGATCTTTTTTGCTAGAGCTTCCGGATCTTATATATGGAGAAGCAATATAAAAATTGACCAACCTTCTTATTATACGACGGAATTGATAAACTCAAATACGGTTCAAATGCCCAACTTGGCAACCTTCAATGGTAGTTTGGGCATTTTTACAAAATATCTTATTGCCGAACTGATGGTGGACCAGATGAATACGCTGGGAGGTTTTGATATCCGCAAAAATGATATGCCTTTCCCTAGCAATAGGATGAACAGCACCAGTATGGGGATCCATGCAAAATATACTTTCCCATTTTTCACCCATATCTCTATAGTGGGCGGCGGCGACCATGTTTTGGCTGGACGCAATGTGGGACAGTCAACCGATTTCAACCTGGGCGCATTTTATGCTTTGTATATTAAGCATCATTCAAAACCAACCACACACTAATCATCATGAAAAAGATATTCATATTCAATTTGACCATAGCGATTTTCCTATTGGTCCTAACGCAAATCTCGTGCAATAAAAGCATCAGTGGAATTACCGCAAACGTGGTTGCACTAAATCCAACCAATCAAGATTTGAATGCGGGCACTTGGAAAACAGTGCTTCTGTCTAGTCCGGATACTTTTGCGGTAGCTGCACCCGCGGCTACCAATGCGGCATCCTATCTTGCCGATCTTAATGAAATCAAGGGGTATCAACAAAATCTATCCGCAGATGATCAACAGAACATAAAATATTGGAGCGCGGGCGGGGTATTGAGATGGAATGAGATCATGCGGGAGTTGGTGGCAAAATACAATTTAGCTCCCTATCAAAATAGTGAAGGTATTTATCCAATCCCAAGTTCAGTGAACCCTTTCGCATACCCACTGTTCCCTTTTGCGAACCCACCTTATGCAGCAAGGGCATATGCCTATATTAGCGCAGCACAATACGATGCGCTGGTAGCCTGTTGGCATTACAAAAAACTGTACAATCGGCCAGCGCCTTATGCAGTGGATTCAAATGTGCATGCCTTGGTTCCCAAAACATCATTATCCTCCTATCCTTCTGAAGCAGCCGTGTTAGCCGGTGTTACCGCCGAAATGATGAAACTATTGTTCCCAGCTGAAAATGCAAACATTCAACAAAAATTGCAGCAACAAGAACTGGCGGCCATTCAATCAGGCGCCGCCACAAGAAGCGATGTCATGGCCGGTGAAGCATTGGGAAGGCAAGTGGCCAATCTGTTCACTGCAAGGGCAAAAACCGACCATGCATCCAATGCGGTAGGTACGCCAACAGAGTGGGCATCATTGGCAACACAAACGCAGGCCAATGGCCAAACCCCATGGATCAGTTTGGAATCGCCTGCACGCCCCCCCATGCTCCCATTGTTTGGGAATGTGACACCTTTTCTATTTAATTCAGCAACGGTTGCTTCCTTGCGGCCGGGCCCTCCACCCTCTGCCAATAGCGATACGATGGCATTGCAAACGCAAATGACCTATAACCAAATCAAAAGCCCTACCAGGGAACAAATGGCTATCGTGCAGATTTGGGCCGATGGTATCGGCACCTATACACCACCCGGGCATTGGAACTATATCGCTGCATTGGATTTTATAAACCAAAACTATAGTGAGGTGAGGTGGGCCAGAAATATGGCCTTGCTAAATATGGCACTCATGGATGCTGGGATTGTTTGCTGGAACACAAAATACTATTATTTTAACCCTAGACCAACACAGCTAAATCCATTAATAAAAACATTAACGGGGATACCCAACTTCCCTTCCTATATCTCAGGGCATGCCACTTTTAGCGAAGCGGCCTCCACTATCCTTGGCCATATCATTCCAGCAAATGCAGCAAGGTACGAAGCCATGTCACAGCAGGCCTCGAACTCAAGATATATAGCCGGCATACATACACAGAATGATTGTACAACCGCCTTGAAAGTAGGCCGTAACGTTGGAAATTTCGCCATTCTAAGGGCAGAAGGGGATGGTGCTGAATAAAAATTATTTGGTTTAAGCATAAAGCAAAAAACCCTTCGATTCCTCGCGGGGTTGCTTTTTAATTTTAAATGATTTTTTATGACACAATCAATCAAGCAAGAACATAAAATATATTATACACTCCGCATTGCCTCCGCCATGTGCTGTATTGGTCATGGAGCGTGGGGCGTGATCACAAAACCCATCTGGTGCAATTATTTTGCCGTGTTCGGAATCGGACATGATCTGGCTTATCAATTAATGCCCCTGGTGGGCTGGATGGATATTATGTTTGGGATTTCGCTGTTGCTCTATCCAACAAGAGCCGTGCTGACCTGGCTGGTGATCTGGGGTTTAACCACGGCCGCTTTAAGGCCATTATCCGGTGAGCCATTCGCCGAAATGGTGGAAAGGGCCGGGAATTTTGGTGCACCACTTGTCTTACTGATTTTATGTGGCGGCATTGGCAAAAACGCCCCGGGCTGGTTCAAGCCTCTAAGAGTTGACATAAAGCCAATTGCAAACAAAATGAAAACGGTGGGGTTTTATTTGAGGATAATTGTATTTCTGCTCCTGCTGGGCCATGGTTGGCTCAATTTGATACACAAACAGGGTTTGTTGGACCAATACATGAGTTTAGGTTTCACCAACCCTGTAAATATGGCAAATTCGGTCGGGGTTTTCGAGCTGATTGGATCGGTTCTGTTATTGATAAAACCGCTAGCCCCCATCATTCTATTATTGTTTATTTGGAAAATGGGCAGCGAACTCTTTTATCCCCACCATGAAATTTTTGAATGGGTGGAAAGGGGTGGATCCTACGGGTCATTATTGGCTTTGTACTTTTTAAGTTCCCATTTTATGAAAAGGAAAGAACCGGTAAATGCACAAACACCCAACGGATTGGCGAGGTATTCGATATAACAACTATTGAGACAAAATAGCAGTGATGGCTCCCATCAAGCTTCTTGTTAAAGTCTTAAGGAAGCATCCATTTTAGTATCACTTGTTTAATGGTTCGCAAGTAGACTATAATATGGGCAAATTATAAGTCACAGGGGCTATAGGTGTTGGGTAGACAAATAATTAATGGCATGATTTAAACACAATAAGCAGAATAGCCCAGCGTTTTTATCCTTGGTGTTCTTGCATATATATTATATGCAAAAATGTTATATTTGTAAGAACTTCAATTAAACCATTAAAATTATTTTATGAAATTGTTCAAACTGCTTCTTTCAGCAACTATTGCTTTTTCTGCATTTTCCTTTTTTGGCACTACACTTACCAGTTGTGTTAAGCAAACACCGATACATGATACTACAACCCTGATTGTAAAGGATACAATTACCATTAAGGATACTGTAATAATTAACGATACCTTATACGATTTGTCGAAGGGGCTCGTTGCGTACTATAATTTTAATGGAGGATCTCTTGCAGATAGTAGCGGTCTTGGAAATAACATAACATTCAATAATGCAACCTTAACTACCGATAGGTTTGGAAATGCAAATAACGCCTATTTGTTTGATGGTAGCTCTAGTTATATGGTGGTGAAAAACAGTGCTAGTATCAACCCAAAAAATATCACCTTATATGCCATTGTGAAACCCAATGGTTTTTTTCAAGGGCAATGCCACGGTAACCAAATCCTATCAAAAGGTTATCCCTATGATATCAATGGATTTTATAGTTTAAGCTTTTTTTCCGTTTATAATGGAACAGGCGGTGTATGTAGCCCCACTGTAGATACGACTAGAGAAATATTTGGGGGAGAGTATGGTGACAATTATCCTCAGGGATCTGCAGCTGGTGCTGGTAACGATAGCATTTACGTTCAAACCAATCAATGGTTCACAGTAATTTACACTTATGATGGAACAACAGCTAAGTTATTTGTAAATGGTGCTTTGGTTAATACAAACACTCAAACCGTTTCATTTACGCCAAATACATTTGACCTTTTTATTGGCAAACATGAAAACCCATTATTCCCTTATTATTTCAATGGTAAGATTGATGAAATAAGGATTTATAATAGAGCCATCAGCAATCAGGAAGTGGGCTATCTCAATATCTTGAAAAACAAATATCTAAAGATTGTCAATAAACTGGTTTATTAATATAAGTTATTAAAAATCAAAAGCCCTGTAATAACTTACAGGGCTTTTTTGTGCATTCTCTAATAATTACGTCCATTTTGAGTATGATGTTTATGTAATATCTTGCAGTTATTCAATCTAATTCATTAAGTACATTTGCAATAAATCAATGCTATGCTAAATACCCTTGCAAAAGGAATAAATTTTCTCTCAGGCGGTTTTTTACAAAAGAAAAGGATAGTAATCTGCGGCTCTTTAACTTATCTTGAAAGAAATAGAAATCTAGATAAAAACTATTTTGATTATGTGCGGTTATCAACTTTAGAATTGATAAGCTATGAGATCAATAAAAAGCAACTTGCTGGGGATGTTGCAGAATTGGGTGTTTATAAAGGGAGGTTTGCTAAATATATTAATCAATATTTTCCTGATAGGAGTCTTTATTTGTTTGACACTTTTGAAGGGTTTGATACTAGGGATGTAAAGAGTGAAACCGAAAACAGTTTTTCAACAGGCAATCAAGATTTTTCAAATACATCTGTTGAGTTGGTCTTAAAGTTGATGGTCAATCGTGAAAAATGTATTCCTGTTAAAGGCTTTTTCCCAGAGTCGGCAAAAAACATTGCAGGCGAATTTGTTTTTGTTAGCCTCGACGCAGATTTATATGAACCAATATATCATGGGCTTCAGTTCTTCTATCCTAAACTAGTTGAGGGTGGATATATTTTCATTCACGATTTTAATAATGACAACTACAAAGGAGCTAGAAAAGCTGTTGAGCAGTACTGCGAAGAACAAAAATTAAATTACTTACCCATTCCTGATTCTGGAGGTTCTGCCGTAATTATTAAATGACTTTTATACCCTATTGCTTTTGAATCAGGCTAATTGTATACTTGAAAATAATTATCTGGTTTCTGCAAAGGCTTTATAATCGTCATTCCCCTCTATCTTTGCAAAAAATTGATCAATGACCAAGTTGTATTCGAGGCTGTCCATTTGGGGGCTTTCCCTTTTTCTTTTTTCCCTTGCTTTTTCAGCCTGTTCCCCAAACAATGTTACTGAAGACAATAGCCTAAAAAAATATTTCGATGACGAAAAGGTAAATGGCTGTTTCGGCATGTATGATAATGGACTCGGCCATTTTACCATCTACAATATCAAAAGGTTTCGTGACAGTTCCTTTACGCCCGCTTCCACTTTCAAAATAGTGAACTCGCTGATTGGCATCCAAACCGGAGTGGTTTCCGATGAGCATATGGTAATTAAATGGGATAGCGTGAAACGTTGGAACCCCGACTGGAACCAAGACATGGACATGGCGCAGGCTTTCAAACTGTCATGTGTACCCTATTATCAGGAAGTGGCCAGAAGGATTGGAAAGGATACTATGAAGAAATGGATCGATTCGCTGGGTTATGGCAATAAAAATATCAGTGGACCAGTCGATTCTTTTTGGCTGAACAATCGCCTAAAGATTACCCCCGATGAGGAATTGGGGCTGGTGAAAAAACTTTATTTCAGTCAGTTGCCTTTTTATGAACGTACACAGAATATCGTTCGCAAGATGATGCTAAGGGACGATAACGCCAATTATCAATTGAGCTATAAAACAGGTTTTGGTGATCTGGAAAATGGAGACCACTTGGGATGGGTTGTCGGTTGGATCGAAGAGAATAAACACCCCTATTTTTTTGTACTGAACATAGAGTCGGCTGATCCACATATTGACATCGTGAATGCGCGTCTTAAAATCCTGAATGAAATTCTAAAACAATTAGGGTTTTTTGAGGGCAAAAAGTAAAGGCTGATTTTTTTAGTTTCGGTATTGGGTTAAATCAATAAGTGCCAGGTCAAACAAAACGCTAAACCTGTATCTGGATAGCATCCATGCAAAACCCTAAAATTGGGTCGGTATTCATTTCATAAACCTTAGTTTGTTAAATTGCAAGCTGTAACTAGTTGAATCAATAAAATAAAATCATTTTGTTCCGGTTCGAGCATGTAAATTATTGGTGGGGCTTCACGGCTATCCCTTTTTTGATATTGCTTTTCCTATTGTTCCTACAATGGAAAAAGGGCATTGCCAAAAAAATTGGCGATGAAAGATTGGTAAGCCTGCTGACCCGTAACTACTCCCCCAAAAAAGTTTGGATCAAGTTTACAATGATAATGTTGGCATTCGCGAGCATTACGATGGCATCCATGAATTTACAAAAGCAAGGGAAAACCGAGAACATAAAACGAAAAGGGGTGGATGTGATGCTGGTGCTCGATGTAAGCAAAAGTATGCTGGCCGAAGATGTAAAGCCTAACCGATTGGAAAAAGCCAAGCAATTGCTCTCTTTATTGATTAATAAATTGGAAAATGACCGGATTGGGTTGGTATTGTTTGCAGGTAGGGCTTATATGCAAATGCCATTGACAACTGACCATAGTGCCGCAAAAATGTATATCCAAAATGCGAGTCCCAATGTAGTGCCAACACAAGGAACGGTGATTGCCGAGGCCTTGACGATGGCCGATAATGCTTTTAATAGCAAGGAACAAAAATATAAAGCGGTTGTGCTGATTTCTGATGGGGAAGATCATGATCCAGACGCAGAAAAAGTAGCTGCTAAAATGGCAAAGGAAGGGGTGATGATCAATACGGTGGGTATCGGTTCGCCTGATGGTGCTCCAATTATAGATCCCACAACCAAAGAATTAAAAAAGGATGCAGAAGGGCATACCGTTATCTCCAAACTCAATGAAGCTGAATTGAGCCGTCTTTCCGAAGAGACAAATGGTATTTACCTGCGGCTAGGCAATATTGATGATGCATTGATTACCTTGACCCAACAACTGGATAGCGTTGAAAAAAAATCCTTGAACGATACGGAATATGTGAATTATCAAAGCTATTTTCAGTGGTTTATTGCTGCGGCATTATTATTGTTGTTGTTAGAGTTTATTTTACCTGAACGAAAAATGAAACTGGTTTGAAGAATAGCCTTTTTACATTGATTTTTTTATTCTCTTTTTGTGCCAAAAGCCTTTTTGCGCAAAAAGAGAATGTGGCTATACGAAAGGGTAACCGTTTGTATAAAGAACAGAAATTGGATGAATCCCAAAAGCAATACCAGCAGGCTTTACAGGAATCACCGGATAATCCAGCCGCCCTGTACAATTTGGGCAATACACAGTTCAGGAAAAATAGTTTTGAGGATGCTGTAAAATCCTATGATGCGCTGTTGGATCATACCGATAATAATAAAATCAAACAACAAGGTTATTATAATAAAGGAGTTGCTCTAGCTAAGGAACAGAAATTGGAGGAAAGCATTGCCGCATGGAAGGATGCTTTGAAATTAGATCCTAATGATGAAGACGCTCGGGAGAACCTCCAAAAGGCCTTGATGGAACAAAAAAACAAACAACAGCAACAGCAAAAAGACGATAAAAAACAAAAGGACAAAAAGCAGGACAAAAATAAGGACCAACAAAAAAAGGATCAGGACAAGAAAGATCAACAGCAACAACAGCAGCCCAAAAGCAGGTTGAGCAAGCAACAGGTGGAGCAATTATTAAAAGCCTTGCAACAAAAAGAAAAAGACGCTCAGGATAAAATGAACCAAAATAAAACAAGATCCCTCTCTCAGCCAGATAAAGACTGGTAAAATAATGGTTTCATAAAACTTCCTCTGTATTTTGTTTGTTAATTTTGTTTAAAGCATCAAAGCAAACCTACATACCAATGCAGCATTACAGTAACTCACTATCCCAATATAGTCGGCTCCTAACTAAAGAAGTAAAGGTTGGAAACCTATTATTGGGCAATCTGAACCCCATACTCATCCAAACCATGACCACCACAGACACGATGGATACACAGGCCACCGTGGATCAAGCCATCCGTTGCATTGAAGCTGGAGCCGAACTGGTAAGAATTACTGCCCCCAGTAAAAAAGAAGCAGAGAACTTGCTGAACATCAAAAGCGAATTGCGTAAACGCGGTTATGCCACACCGTTAGTAGCCGATATCCATTTTACCCCCAATGCGGCGGAAATAGCAGCTCGGATTGTGGAAAAAGTAAGGATAAACCCAGGAAATTATATCGACAAAAAGAAGTTTGAATTTATCGAATACAATGATGTAGAGTATAATGAGGAGATTGAACGTATCCGCGAACGGTTTACCCCACTCGTGAAAATTTGTAAGGAATATGGTACGGCTATGCGCATTGGTACAAATCATGGCTCCTTGAGCGACCGGATCATGAGCCGCTATGGCGATACCCCAATCGGAATGGTTGAAAGCGCCATGGAGTTTTTGCGAGTGGCGAGAGATGAATCCTATTATCAAATTATCCTCAGCATGAAGTCGAGCAACCCATTGGTGATGGTGCAGGCCTATCGGTTGCTCATTCAAAAAATGAATGAAGAATTTGGTGAATGCTACCCATTGCATCTCGGTGTAACGGAGGCTGGCGATGGGGAAGATGGCCGGATTAAATCAGCGATTGGCATTGGAACACTTTTGGAAGACGGTATTGGCGATACCATACGGGTATCCCTAACCGAAGATCCTGAATTTGAGATTCCGGTATGCAAAGATTTGGTGAAGCGGTATGCCTCTCGGAATGCGGGAGTGGAAAAGCAAGAGTCGGAGACGATTGTCAATATCCCATATTCGCCATTTGAATATGCTAGACGTGCCACTTTTTCTATCAGCAATTTTGGGCAGCATCAAGTGCCGGTAGTGATGGCTGATTTTAGTGGAGCTGAAACAATTACAGCGATTGACCTAAATGCGATTGGGTATACCTATAATGAGACCACCGATAAATGGACCATCGGGGATGCTGCAGCTGATTATATTTATTCAGGTAATAAAAAGATTGACTTTGCATTACCCGGCACTTTAAAAGTGATTTGCGACCACAAAACATGGAAGGAAAGCAACAACTCAGAAAATCATTACCCATTATTCCAGCCTAGTGAATTCCTTGCTGAAAATGACCGTTCTGCTTTTATGAATTTTATTTCCATTGATGCGCAAGATCAAAAATCCTCTGATGAAATATTGCATGCGATAAGAAAGAACGACAATATTGTGCTTTGTGTGAATGCCTCAGGTCCTAGCCCAATGCTTGCCGTGCGGGGACTGATGATCCGTTTAATAGAAGAGGCCATTCAATGCCCGGTAATCCTTTCCGTTGAAAGCAAGGATAGAAGTATCGACGAGCAGCTAATCCATTTTTCTACTGAGGCGGGTGCTTTGCTATTGGACGGCATGGGTGATGGTATCTGGCTCAGGAATGACCCCAAAAAAATCAGCAACCAGCAGGTTAGCGGTCGGACTTATCTTGAAACAAAAAACAATCATCAGTTCCTTAATAATACCGCTTTCTCCATACTGCAGGCCACTCGTACCAGGATTTCTAAAACCGAATATATCTCCTGTCCCTCTTGCGGACGCACACTTTTTGACCTTCAGCAAACCACCAATAAGATACGATCGGTGACCAACCACTTAAAAGGATTAAAGATTGCCATCATGGGCTGTATCGTGAATGGCCCCGGTGAAATGGCCGATGCTGATTTCGGTTATGTGGGTAGTGGCCCCGGAAAAATAACGCTTTACAAAGGAAAGGAAATCGTGAAAAGGAATGTAGATAGCGATATAGCCGTAAAAGAATTGATCAATCTGATCAAAGAAAACGGCGCATGGATTGAGGCATAGCTGAATTCGGCTGGTAGTTTTTAGTCCTTTGTAAATAAGGTACTTGGGGACAGTACTAATTCACTGATATTCATGTTTGCTTTAACTCATCAAGTGTTCAATCTTTTTACGATTGGTTATGGCTATTGTACCATCTTTTTTAATTTCAACCAATTTTTCGTTTTGAAAATCCCCAAGAGTCCTAATCAAGGATTCTTTCGCTACCCCTGCAATACTGGCCAAGCTTTCCCTATTCATATCAATTACGAAGCTTTCAGCATTTTTGGGGTTATATTTTTTGTTGAGCTGAATAAGCGCCACGGCAACTTTTTTACGAAGTGAATTATAGGCCAAGCCCAATAAATGGCTTTCTTTTTCGGAAATATTCTTTGCCAACATCTGAATCATTTTTTTAGCCACAAGGGGGTTCTTGTTAAACAATTCATCAAAGTCTTCCTTTGGTATTACTGCCAGCTCAGATTCTTCCATTGCTTTCGCCGTGTCCTTATAAGTTGTTCCCTCTAACATGGCAATATGACCCAGAAAGTCGCCCGGACTAAAGAGCTCAGTTACCAATTCCTTACCTTCCTCATTGGTTTTATATGTTTTTACTTTCCCACTCAAAATGAAATAAAGTCTATTTGGATGATTTTCTTCCGAATAGATGATTTCCTTCTTTGAATATTTATTAATGGGGCGATTCTCACTAATTGACTGAAGCGTATTTTTAGATTGGGCATTTCGAATCAATTCTTCCATACCCTCCAACGCAGAAGATATACCCTCCTTCAAATATTCGGCCTTTTTCAGCCTACTATCAACCGCATTCAGTAGTTCGGTTGCGTTAAATGGCTTTGTCAGATAATCATCCGCACCGAGCTCCATACCTTTTCGAAAATCATCACGGTCTGTTTTGGCAGTAAGAAAAATGAACGGGGTATTCTTGATCAAATCATTTTTATGAACCGCATGGATTACCCCATATCCATCCAGTAGTGGCATCATAATGTCACATATAATCAAATCCGGTCTTTCTTCGATAGCTTTTTCTACACCAACCTTGCCATCGACCGCTACTACTACCTTATAACTAGACAGTTCCAGTATTTCTGCCGTATTTATTCGGATATCCTCGTTATCCTCTATCAATAATATTTTTTTCATAACATCGATTATTTTATGATTGTTCTATATTATTTGGCTTGTTTTATCAGTACATATCTACTTTTTAAAACTCTTTCCTCTTTAATAACAGCTGCCAAAACAATCCACAGCAATAACCATTACTATTTTTAAAATCACCATCAAGCCCCATTAAAGGACAATTCTGTCCACCGCGGATCATTTTCTCCAGTTTACTTATTACCACTCCACACCTATTACAAAAAAACTGCTAATTCCTAGGACCTTACAAGAAGTTATTTATATGACCTTTTTGGCAACCCAATTGGTTTTTATCCAAAATAAAAATCAATTTTCAATAGGGTGAAAACCGAAAATATTTTCAAAACATAATTCCACAAACTCTACCTCAATATCTGTAAAGAATATATAATAAGTAATGACCTTGATCATCATTACTTATTATATATTAACTTATATATTGTATTATACTATTTAGTATCCTTAATTAAATCTAATGCACAAGATTGGACTGGTTTTAAGTGGAGGGGGCGCCAGAGGATTTGCCCATTTGGGTCTATTGCAGGTAATAGAGGAACAGGGCATTCCAATTCATGCCATTTCAGGGGTGAGTTCTGGCGCTATTGTGGGGGCATTTTTCGCAGCAGGTCATAAACCCCAAAGTATACTTGCTTTTATGAAAGAAAACGCATATTTCAGTTGGTCCAATTTGCAGTTTAAAAAGGATGGTTTTTTTTCAATGCAATCTTTTTTAAATATTCTGGAACGGAAAATCAAAGTGGATTCGTTCGAAAGCCTATCCATAAATTTATTTGTCATAGCTACCAATTTTACAAAAAACGAATCGCATCTATTCTCGCAAGGTCCCTTATTCCATCCAGTGATTGCTTCTTCTTCCGTACCCGTAATTTTCGAACCAGTAATTATTGATAATGAAATTTTTATTGATGGGGGTGTATTAAATAATTTTCCTATTGAGCCACTCCTAAACAATGATACTAAGATAATTGGGTCCTATGTCAATAAGATTGAAAAATTGGAAGTCCCCGTTGGCCATCATTTTGGGAAAATGTTAATGCTTGAAAGAAGTCTAAATATGGCAAGTGCCACTTCCTCCTACCTAAAAAAAAATCAATGTGATGTATTCATTGAACCTTTATTAGAACAATACAAAATGTTTGATAGTAATGATGCCGATGCCATATATGAAATAGGATACCAAACAGCTTTGAACAATAAAGACAAATTACTTAAGTTAGTAGGCTAGTCCACCAAAGCTTTAGTTGCAGAAGAAAAGATGAAAGATTTTATGGGAATACTGGTCATCCAAATTTAAATATTCTAACAATAAATGGCTTACCAGAAAGAAATCTCCAATAGATGGACCAGCTATAATGGTATCATCCAGTAATCAAGTAGGTGGGTTTGGACAGAGAATAGTACAAAAAAAAGACCCTAATCTCTTTGGATAATTCGGCATCATATAAATCAACCGAACTGATTTTACCGATGTAGCGAAATGATGGGAACATGACTATTCAGCACCATTTCCTTAGTGGAACTTTTGTGGACAAACTGTTCAACAAAGCCATGAGATTTGGGGAAGACAATCAACAAATCGACCTGATTTTGCTCCGCAAAAACAACAACTGTTTCAACTATATTTTCACCATTTAATAAATGGTATATAGGTTTCATTTTGTGGAACAGTTCCTGAAACAGCCCAGACTGAAAAACAACATCTGAATCAAACTTGTCCTTTTTGCCATAATTAATTATGTGAAGTTCAGCCTGGAAATCTGTTGACAATTGTTTAATGGCTTCAATGGGAACCGTCTCCAACACATGGACAAAATCACAGGCAATGGCCATTTTCTTTATCCCAGAAAATTTGGCTCCAAGAGGGACAGCCATTATCGGCCATTCAAGATGTTGCATCGAATAAACCGCATGCGCACCTAAAAAAAACCGCTCCATTGCAGATTTCCCCTGTGTTCCAATTACAACTATATAAGGTTTTATTCTTTTGCAAACATCCATTAAGGAAGAAAAAAATAAACCGGTGCAAACTTCCGTACCAATATTTAAATTCCCTCCAAATTTGGTGTTAAGCTTATTTTTTTGTTCTAGCATATATTTCTCATACTTGGGCAAGGATTCACTTTCAGTGTATATAACACTGATTTCATTGATACCAATTGGCATTTCGCATACGTGCAACATAAATAGATCCGCATGTATCATGCTCGCCATATCCGCTGCATAATTCACTGCATTTAAAGAGGCATCGGAAAAGTCAGTGGCAACAAGAATAGTATTCATAAAATGAAATTATAGGTTCAAAAAAACTTTATCAATGCGATACGACTGTATGAGCTGAGCGCACCCTCATCCATAAACTCGATATCACCGCCGTTTGCTAATACCTTTTCAATAATCGCATCCACGGCATCCTTAACATAAGAAAACTTATAATAGGGCTTATCCCCCCAAGAAATAGGGTCATTTCCATTTTCATCTTGTATTGGGTACATGAAATTTTTTTCAACCACCAATAAATGACCACGCTGACTCATGGCAGCCTCCCAAACCTCTTTCATACCCACGGCCAATTTGTTCTTATCATTTGCTTCGTCCAATTGGTTCAAGATATTTTTTTGCAGAAGGGTTTTCCAATCCAAAACAAATGGTAAAAGAACATTCTTCAGCTCATCGATAGAAGCTTCTTCATAATTACCGTGCACTGTTTCAACTATTTTATTGGCATATTTAGTCAGTTTTAAAAAATGCCCAACAATTCTTTTGGTTCCCAAAACAAATACAGGAAGATGATAGGAATTTAAGATATGCCCAAGAGAATCGTCAATATGATGAAGGAACTTTTCCATCACAATTTCCTTTCTTTCACCAGTATCGGAAAAATTGGCTACTTTTTCAGGAGCCTCATTTATGTAGGCATAAACGGATTCTGAGGTATTGGCTAAAACCCGCACAAAAGTTTCTGTGTTTCCGATAAATATTTTAAACTCCTTATTACTTAACAATAATACAAGGTATTTATGTACCTGCTTTTTACAATAGATAAGATCTCGAATCTCAAACCTGCCGTCAATAATAATCTTCTCTTCCACAAGCAAATCCAAATACAAGATTTTTTCAAAAACAGGCGATACATAAATTGCAATGCTTTTTTTGTGGGTATGATAATTCAGGTTTTTTATAATGTTCCGAAGTTTATGGATAACCAAATCCCCCATCTCATTGGAATAACGCTCCCTTAGTTGTCTTTCTACCTTATCCAACGCTATCTTGAGTGCATATTCCATTTCCGCTTTCTTGGACATTTTCGGCTCAAATGGGATTATCAGGGATAACTCTGGATTAAAATGAACAGCGTCCATCACTTCACCGATTTCCTTTGTTACAATTGGGTTCATAAACAAGTTTGAAGGCGAAGCTAATTTCAATAAATGCCCAATAAAATGATGCCAATCACTGTAAATAATGTTTTTACTCAACGGTTTAAACGGGTCTTAAATCTCAAAACCATTTGAAATACCAAAAACCCGCACATATCAATTTCCCTCAATCCTTTTGAGATATGCTTTGATGGTTGAGTGATCCCATCCTTGCAATCGGCCCCGTTGAACCACCAGATTGCTATTTAAATCATATTGTAGAAGATAGTGGAACACAAATGGCCCTCTTGGGTTTTCCCATCCATGAATCTGACCAAAACGCAAATCATTGAACACAATCGTATCTCCCCTTTTCTCTATGGTAAAAAACTGTTGGGAGAATCGGATGAGTTGTTGAACTTCTTCCCGATTGCCCATTTGTTTTACCAAAGAATCATTTCGTGGGAAATATTGAAAATCAATTTGCTTTTTGCTATCCAGAATTGAACGGAAGCCAACTTCATAACCGCTATCATTCCCAACCACCACATACCATAGTAAGTTTTGAAATGGAGCGGGAGTGGTAAAATAT
Organism: Bacteroidota bacterium; assembly: GCA_018267575.1. Lineage (GTDB taxonomy): Bacteria > Bacteroidota > Bacteroidia > Chitinophagales > Chitinophagaceae > Puia. The sequence goes on along the minus strand of JAFDYF010000092.1, from coordinate 16,224 downwards.
CTTTTGTGTTCTAACTGCTGCTTTACCACAATATCGCTAAGGCCAGCATCAATCTTAAATTTTATGAACAAGCAAACTATTAAATACAATGCACTCATCCCCAGACCTGTCAGCCACCATTTTTTTCTTTGAGGCAAGCTTTCTTTTACAATAATGAGCGCAACAGATGCAATGCCAGGCCAAAAGGAAAAGAATGGGTCTGCCACATAAACCGCATTGAATGAAATTCGATAATGGTTAAACGGTTCAAACCACCCAACTCCATAACTATTAAAGGCATCGATTAAGATATGACTAAAAATCGCTACTACGAAAAATAGCATCAAACTGCTCAATTTAAAATTCTTGGGGCGGTGAAGCCGTTCTGCCACCATTGCAAACACCGGTGTGATCATAGCACAAAACAAAATCGAATGCGTGAAACCTCGATGCGCCAATAAACTGGATGGGGTGTCCATCCAGAAAGAAGCCACAAAATCGATATCGGGAATAGTCTGTGCCAATGCTCCCCAAAGCATTGCTCTTTTGCCAAGCCTTTTACCTGCAAATGCTTCTCCTATGCAGGCCCCCAGCGCAATATGAGTAAGGGAATCCATTAACAATGATTTGCTTGTCCAAATGATAACGAAAGCAAATAAACAAACAATACTACACATTAACCATCTTATTTCCCCTAAACACAGTGATACCAATCATTGCTCTCTTTGATGGTAATCATTGTAGGCACGAATACACAATTTGAATTTCAATAAAAATTATTTTATGCCAGTTCTCATTAAAAAGTTCTCAGAGATACATATAGAGGATGTGCCCATCGTTGGAGGCAAAAATGCTTCTTTGGGTGAAATGTTCACAAGACTTTCTTCCAAAGGTATAAATGTCCCTAACGGCTTTGCCACTACTGCTTCTGCTTTTTGGCATTTTATGGATGAAAATAAATTACGTGAACCCATCCGAGAAATCATAACCCGATTGGATAGGGAGAATTTCTCCAACCTAAAAGAAATTGGTCAGCAAATACGAAAATTACTATTGAATGCAACAATGCCAAAAGACCTTTCTGATGCCATCGTTTCTAGCTATCAAGAACTCTGTGGCTTAAAGAATGCTGCGGTTGCGGTAAGGAGCAGTGCAACCGCCGAAGACCTGCCCGAAGCGAGTTTTGCAGGGCAGCATGAATCCTATCTTAACATAACAGGGGAAAAATATTTATTGGAATCGGTTCAAAAATGTTTTGTATCCCTATTCACGGACAGGGCAATAAAATATCGTGAGGATGCTGGCTTTTCACAAGAGACCATTGCATTGTCCGTAGGGATTCAAAAAATGGTACGATCAGACAAAGCCTGCTCTGGTGTCGGATTCACCTTAGAGCCGGAATCGGGTTTTCGCAACATCATACACCTTGCGGGGTCCTGGGGTTTAGGCGAAAACATAGTTCAGGGAACAGTGACCCCAGATGAATTTTTTGTTTTCAAGCCTTCTTTGATTCAAGGAAAGAAAGCGGTAATTCAAAAAAAAATGGGCAATAAGCTAATGACAATGATTTATAGCGACAACAAAGAAAGCCCGATAACCAATATCCAGACCCCAAAAGAAATGCAAGAGCGGTTCGTTTTAAATGAAAATGAAATTACAAAACTTGCCACTTGGGCCTTGCAAATTGAGAGTCATTATGGCAAACCGATGGATATAGAATGGGCTAAGGATGGCATTACCAATGTATTGTTCGTTATACAGGCAAGACCAGAAACAGTGCACTCACGAAAAAATCCTTTACTGATAAAAGATTACAAATTACTTGCTAAAGGAAAAGAAATAACAAATGGGGAAGCCATAGGGGCTAAGATAGCTACTGGAATCGCAAGGATTCTGGCATCCCCAAAGGATGCGGGCAAGTTGAAAAAAGGTGAGATTGTGGTAACAGATATGACTAGTCCCGATTGGGACCCGATATTGAAAAATGCAGCCGCCATTGTAACGAACAAAGGGGGAAGAACAAGCCATGCTTCGATTATTGCACGCGAATTAGGGGTTCCGGCTATTGTTGGCACAGGAAACGCAACTGACTCCATCAAAGATGGAACCATGATAACTGTTTCCTGCTGCGAAGGAAAAACAGGTTTTGTATATGAGGGCAGTCTGCCTTTCAAAGAAACAGCACTTGATTTTACCAAGGTGAAAATGCCTGAAAGTACAGAAGTGATGATGATCGTGGGAGATCCCGAAAAAGCTTTCAAGCTTTCCTTCTATCCCAATGATGGGGTTGGTTTAATGCGCATCGAATTTATTATCAATCACGCTGTACAGATTCATCCAATGGCATTGGTAAAATTTAATGAACTAAAAGATCTGGAAGCAAAGAGCAAGATTGAAGTAATCACACATCATTACCCGGACAAAGAAGAATATTTCATAGAAAAACTTTCTGAAGGTGTTGCGACCATTGCCGCTGCGTTCTACCCAAAAAACGTGATTGTGCGTATGAGCGATTTCAAAACCAATGAATATGCAAACCTTTTGGGCGGAAGAGAATTCGAGCCTGTGGAAGAAAACCCGATGTTGGGCTTTAGGGGAGCATCCAGGTACTACAACAATCTCTATAAAGAAGGGTTCCGTCTAGAATGCACAGCTATGAAAGTTGTACGCGAAGAAATGGGCCTGACAAATGTCAAGCTGATGATACCCTTTTGCAGAACGGTAGAGGAAGGGAAAAAAGTGATAGATATGATGAAACAATATGGACTGTCGCAGGATGAGAACGGCTTGGAGATTCTAGTAATGGCAGAGATCCCAAGCAACGTATTACAGGCTGAGGAGTTTGCCAAACTTTTTGACGGCTTCTCTATTGGCTCAAACGACCTTACCCAACTAACCCTTGGTATTGATAGGGACTCAGCATTGGTCGCAAACCTTTTCAGTGAACAAAACAAATCAGCCAAGGAAATGATTGCCATGGTCATAAAAAAAGCCCGGCATGCAGGATCAAAAATTGGTCTATGCGGACAAGCACCCAGTGATTTTCCTGAGTTTGCACGTTTTTTAGTCGAGAAAGGGATCGATAGCATTTCGTTTAACCCAGACGCTTTGCTGAAGGGTATAGAAAACATTATTGAAGCAGAAAAACAGGTTTCTATCACTATTTAAAAACCGTGATCAAACTTCCAATTTTCGATTCTTTTAACCAGAATTTAAAGTCAATTTAAACAACTCTGTTGAAACCTAATAAAGCCATTCACCTTATTAAAAAAAGGTTTAAAAAAATACACAAAAGCTACAAAGTGGTAGTCACCCGTTTTGCCATGGAAGATATCCATCATTTTAGGGTGGAAATTAAGAAACTAACGATGCTTCTTCATGCGCTGTCATCGAGCCAAAACCACTCAAATAAAATGAAACTACCAAAAAAGATGAATAAATTCTATACAACTATTGGAGCTATCAGAAATATCAGATTGCAGCAAAATCGCATCATTGAATTAGTTAATAATTCTGGCGAGGCAAAACCTTCCACTTATTTGGGTTTGCTCAATAATGAGGCAATCAAAAAAATCCAGAAAACGAAAATAATTTGTAGGTCAATGAATGACCTTACAAAACAAGAGACAAAGTTTGAAAACACATTTAAAAAGAAACCCAAAACGGTCTCTATAAAAAGGTTCCTCTTGGGTGAATTAAAAATGTTAAGTAAACAAATGCCCTTGTCCAATACAATGAGTGATAAAAAATTTCATTCCATAAGAAAAATTTTTAAGGACATTCTGTATGCAATGCCTTATATAAACAAAAAAGGGCAGACTTATTTACCAGATTGGATGTCAAATCAAACAAAACTAAATTCGCTCACCAACTTGTTGGGCGATTTTCAAGACACTTGCACTGGTTTGAAATTCTTACGGTCATACTACCTAAAAAAGGTTACTAGAAATGAACGCATTTTATTACTAAATATCAAAAAAGGCTGGAAGAATAAGAAGAAAGAAATTAAAAACCGATTTTGCTCCCAATTGAAAAATCCCTCTTATAGTACTCTACTAAAAAACAGATTGAAAACTGCCGTTTCCCTAAATTAACGTTTCTGGTTATGTACAGTTTTTCAACCCCGGAACACATTGACAACCCTCATCACTTCGATTGATCAAGATCCTTTGTTAGGGTTTCTCAGCCATATATATTTGTAACGAATTATTTAATCACACTTTAAATACGGAGGTTATTATGTCAACAAAATCATTAGTAAAACAAAATGAGTTAATCCCCTCTACATTTAACGATTTTTTTAGGCCATGGAATGAATGGTTTGAAAACTCCTCAAGCCTTTGGGGCAGGGAATTAACCGTTCCAGCAGTGAACGTATCCGAAAACACAAAAGATTTCAAAGTATCTGTTGCTGCACCTGGAATGAAAAAGGACGATTTCAAAATTGATGTGGAAGGCAATATGCTCAGCATCAGTGCTGAAACAAAACAGGAAAAGGAAGAAAAGGATGAAAAGTATACCAAAAAGGAATACAACTACTCTTCGTTTTCCAGATGTTTCACTTTACCAGATGAAGTAAACAAAGAAAAAATTGAAGCTACCTATGAAAACGGGCTACTTCAATTGGTTCTTCCAAAAACCGAGGAAGCAAAAAAACTTTCTGGAAAGCACATAGCTGTGAAATAAGCTATTATTTCTGTTGAGGTTCCCAGCTACTTCGTAGCTGGGTTTTTCTTTCTAATGATGCTAGAGAGCTCTTTTGACAGAATACTACTATGAGATTTATTATAAACGTTGTCTGAATATTTATTGAAAAAATAATTGCAGACGAAAAAGGCGGCAGTTAAAATTATAATTGCACTCAAGATTAAGTAGCCGCCTCGTTTCCTTTTAAAATCTCGAAGAACAAAATTGATTTTGGAAAGTCTAGTTTCCAGTTCAAGCAAATAATCATTAATTGTATTCATGACTATTTATTATTGTGGTAATTCAAATCTGGCTCGAATATAAACTTGATTAATTATATTCAAGGTAGAACAGAGGAATGCTTGATAGAATTTGGGATGTAGTTAAAAAAAATTGCGCCCTCCTTTGCACCATCGTACAAATAAAAAAGCTGTAAAAATTGATTTACAATTAATTACAGCTTTAACCAGCGGAGAGGGTGGGAAATGAACCAACTCAATCCAATATTATAAACCAATTGTTTAGAGGCCGCAAAATTGTTAGCTCCATGAATTGCTCAAGATTCTCTTTAACATTATAAGACCTGATAATCTAATATAAACCTACAAAAATTCAACCAATATTTAGTTATAGGAAAATAAAATCTAAAAGAAAATATCAAAATATAGCAAAATGAATACTATTTTTTAAAAAGGAAATGTTTAGATACCACTTACTAGAACATTTATCCAATAAATAAATTTAAGCCAATATTATATAGAATGCTGTCCCTCCCCTTCCTTGGTCCCCACTTTCATCTCACCGCCATGCGCTTTCACGTTATCATAGCTCAGGCTAAGGCCAAGTCCCTTCCCTTGTCCCGTTGGTTTGGTGGTGAAGAAGGGTTGGAAAATCTTGTCCACTACTTTTTGTAGGATGCCATTCCAATTATTTGATTGCTTTAATAAAAAGTAATTTTTCTTAACTGAGTGCCAATAGCTCGATTATTATTTGCTAGTATATCAATATTGAGCTTTAAATTTTTTAAACCACGAACACTTTTAAAGCTTTTCAAAACCACAAAAGGCAATTATGTAAGGGTTGCCCTTTGTGGTTTTACTAATTGGAATTAATCTTTAACCTCCTTGATGAATTTCCCGTTTATATCAAAAAGCACATCCATTTTATTCACCTCGGCCTCATAATTAACAGTACCATCTGCTTTAGTGATTTTTGCAGCTTCTTTAATAGTTGCGCCTTTATAATGCTCTTTCACATAAGCCAAGACGGTTGAGGGCAATTCCATTACTTTAATATCCACTTCACTTTCCTTCATAATTCCATTTGAATCAAAAAGAGCGGACATTGTATGACCCTCCTGTTTAAAACCAGCCTCGAAATCACCTTTTTCCATTTCCCATTTCGGAGTGATGCCCGGATATTTTTTAGCAAATGCTTCTTTAACGTGAACGGGCACTTTTGAAGCATCCAATTTCTGTGCAAAGGCAGAGAATGAAAGTGCACCACTGAGTAACATACCTGTTAAAATCTTTTTCATTTTGTTTTGTTTTTTGTTAATTAATATATCAAAGCTCATAGCTAAATCTGTTGGAATCTTGAATTTATTTTACTATTTTTTTAAATAATTATTTCTGAGCATTCACTTTAAAAGTGACAAAGTGCAATGAAGATTGGAGAACAGCATATTAATGTTTATTATTTACGTTTCCATCGCTAATGATTAATTCCGAATATTCATTGCAGTCAATAAAATCAACATCATCTTTTATTTTATTAAGAAACCTATTAAACTTTTTTGTAAGGATATCCCCACAGATTTTATTAATGTAAAAGGGTAATTTAAAGTCTCCGATCTCTGCAAACTCCCATGGGTGTAAATAAAATACTATTACATTATTCTGCATAACACATTTTGTGATAAACAGGTTAATAATATTTGGAAAATTTTTAAAGCTGAGCCAAAAAAGAGGAATTCGTAAAAATGGAGTAACAGAAGATGGTAGGATAACCAATCCCTCTTTAAAAAATGGTATGATAGGATCGGTTATTTTATTATACCTACCAGGAACCCATGTAGGGTTCGACGATGCGTCATATTTGTATCCAGCCATCTTTAACTTTGCATGGTTTACACTGCCTAACCGAGGCTTACGAAATCCTGTAATCTTTTTTTTAGTTATTTTTTCAAGTTCCAGTTTAGAGCTGAGGTAATCAGCATCTGTAAAAGTACTGTGCGAACAGGCGTGGGAAGCTATCTCATGATAGCTTGATAGTTCGACAACTTTTTGTGGATATTCGTTTGCCCACGCGGAAGTAACAAAAAAGGTAGCCCTAATTTTCAAATTCATTAACAGTAGCTGTAGGCGTTCCAACCCCTGCAAAGTGATTTCTGTTTGGGCTTTCCACGAAAGTATTTGTCCATATTCCAAGGGAATATCGAACTCTTCCAGATCCACTGTAAGAAGGAATGGTATTTTTTTCATTTTTTCCAATTAATAGGGTAAATAAATTTTTTATTTCCGAGTAAATAATATTCATCCTGAAATTCTTTAACTCAATATGCTTTCTACAATCAACTGGTAGCGGATGTATCCGCAAACAATGATCTTCGGCATTTTTTATAAACTGTAGGTCAAATAAAAAGCCATTGGTAGTAGTTTGGAGCATAAAAACTTTACCTCTATTATTCATACCCTTTAAGCCCGCCTGTGTATCCTTGAAATTTAATTTCAAAAATATAGTGTTAACCAACCTTAAAAGTCTAGTAATTATTTTTCTTGCGAAAGGAAGTATAGTGAGATAACCCTCGCCCCTGTCAGCGGCAACAATATCCGCTTCTCTTTGTTTTAAAATATTTACCGCATTAATTACAGCCTGTGTACCAAATGGGAAATCATAGTCGGTATAAATAAAAATATCCGCCACCACTGCTTTACTTAACCCAAATCTTACGGCATAACCTTTTCCCATATTATTTTGATAATGATAATACTTGTAGTTAATACAATCGGATAATTTTAAAAACAATTCACTTTCAGAAGGCACCGCTTGAGAACCATCGTTTACGATTATAATTGTCCAACAGAATTCGGGTGCTCTTTTGACCAATTCCATACAATAGGTATTGATCACTGATAAAAAAAAAGTGTTGTTTTTATAAACAGGCAAAACCAAGGCTACTTCCAATTTTTTCAAATTAATATTCATTGAGTTTTAATTTTTCAGTTGTCATTGATCTTATGTACCCAGAAAGAATCAATATCAAGAAGACGCATCCTGCAATAGGCTTAAGCACTCCACTTTTGAATAAGTGATTTATGAAATAAAAAATATCTGAAGGCAGCAGGGTTGTCAATAAAAAATATAGAAGAAATATAACCAGTACTGAATTTCTTTGCCGGTGAAAGCCGGTCCAGATATATATACCCGTAGAAACCAATAAATAGGAAGCTGATTCTGCAGCTCTGTTAAACACAACTACCCAGATAAGTACAAATGAAAAAATGGAAATTCTTTGTTCATAATTGAGGTTTCCCTTTTTAATCATTAGTAGATATAAACAAACAGCAAAAAATATCATTCCTCCTAGAACGAAATACAACTCTGGAAAATTTAATTTTAACTGAGTGCGGAAGAATCCCATTATGGAATACTGTTCAAGTATAGATGAACCGCTTAATATGTAAAACCAATCGGATAATACAGAAACTAATTCATGCGGGCCTATTAAAGTTAGAGGGAGCAAGCCCCACAAAAAAAGAAATAAGAGAAACCAGGCAATTGTTCTAAGGCTTTTGTCGTAAATGAAAACCATCAGGATCATTATTGCCGGATACACCTTGACCCAGAATAGCAATGAGCACAGGATGGCAAATTTGAGGTTATGGCCTTCCTCAAGGAAGTAAAAGCACCAAATCATTCCCCCAAGCACGATTATGTTGGCCTGCGCAAGTTGTAGATTGTTACCCAGATCAAAAATCAATAGGATCAGAATAAATAGAAGATGTTCTTTTTTTAGACTGAGTTTCTGTAATGCAGACAATAGAACAACCACTGATAAATAAAGCCATGTCAAAAGTCCGACCTTAACTGGGATCCATGCAAAAGCAGCCATTAAAAAAGCAAACACTGGGCTATACAGGTATAGGTCAACATATTCGTTTGGATATGGTGCATATAAACCCTTATGATCAATCAAATGGAAGAATGAACCTCGAAATATAAGGAAATTGTTGTAATTATCGGTAATAATACCAACCTGGATCCAATAGAAAAGTGTCAATATAAGGTGGAGAATAATCCAAAATTTTATCGTGAACAAATACCTAAGAAATTTATTCCCCGCATAGTTTTCTTCTGACAGTAATTGTTTCAACATCTGTATATACTTTGAAAATACCCTTCGAACCGAAAAACTTTAGTGTTCCCCATACCAATTTTTCAATTAGCGAGAAAAAATACAGCGAACTTAAAATCAATTTTTCTAGAACCTATAGTTCAGGCCAATCCCCACCCCAAAACCATAAGGGAATGTTTTTACAACATTGTTTTTAGTAATAGGGGTAACCGCTAACCTAAAAGCGGGCGTAACATTTAATGCCCATTTTTTATAGAAGTTAAATTGTATATCTGCATTTGCGATTAGACCGAAATAAAATAATCTTGTTCCTTCCAATTTAGATATTGTCACTGTTTCCCTATTCAGTGCATCTTTCACTTCCGTCTTAATTTTTGCACTGGTTAAAAAATTAGCAGAAAGTCCAAGCCCGGGGGAAAATGTAAATCCCTTCTTTTCAAATTTATATTTCAATATGATGGGGATGCTGAAATATTGAAGATTGTGTTGCGCACTTGCAGCAATCAAGCTATCACCTATTGTAGGTGGCAACCCAAAATCCGGTTTTAAAAACGCATACCCCGATGATGAATTGTATTTATATGCTATTTCTCCATTGGCTTCTTTCGCAGCATATATTTTTTGAGTGTCAATAGCTATAGCAGAATTGGAATATAATAAACCTGTCTGTATGGCCCAGTGCCTCTTAAACTGGTATGATGCCATTACCCAAACAGAAAATGAAAGCTCATGTTTCTCCCTTTGTTGGATTTGTGATTTTTCGTCTAACTGACTGTTTCCATTATCGGGCACACCATTTTCCAGGCTATATTGTGTCCATTCAGGGGAAGCAATAGTTGTGAGAGTCCAATAAGGCTTAAATGAAGTATTTGTTCCAGTGACCTTTTTTAACGATTTGGGAATATTCTGCAAAATCGAATCGGATAAAATTGATTTTGCAATACTTGTTTTATTATTATAAGGTAAAGAATTCAGATTGTTGTTATATGTTTTTGTTATGTATGGCTGAATAACAAAAGGTGATCTTGGGGAAAATAGCAAATCATTTGTATTTTCAGAGATGCTAACATTCAAATCACTTTTATTGTGATCAGGTTTATTCTTTCGTTCAAAGGTTTTTTTATCGCCCAAATAAAAGGTGCCATGTTCGTTACTGTAATATTTACCTTCTGCTATATTTGCCTGTAGGTTTAAACCGGCATCAGAAAGTTTACCTTTGGCTTTTGGCAGGGAAACTCTATTGATTTGCCCTTCACCTCGATGTTTTGTATTATCAATTTCTTTTAAAAAATGGTTACTTGCCAGCTTCCATTTTTCAAAAACTTCCTTACTAGAGTGAGTTCCATTATCAGTTTTGAGAAAGTGTTGTTGCATTTTTGAGGAATTGCTTTTGATGTCACTGATTTTATTTGATAAATTTTCTGTTGGACTCATTTTATTGGGCTTGTTGGTTACATTAATCTTCGCACCAATTTCCTCGTTTGTTCCCCTAGGGCTTAGCTTATTCAATCTGGTTTCACATATAACAAAAGTTATCAGTAATAACAGAAGTATGATGGAGACTCTTCTTGCTGCAATAAACCTTCTTTTATATGTTGTGGCATATTCTTTATCCAACCTAGCCTGAAGGTTTTCCCAGGAAGCTGGTGAAGGAGATTCTTCATATGGCCCCACTGTATTGTGGAAAAATTCATCAATATGTTGTAAATCTTCGCTCATAGGCTGACCATTTTAAGAAGTTATCAACTTTTTTTTTGTGGTTAATGCTTTTTGAAGAATAGCCCTTGCATCAGAAAGATTTGACTTAGAAGTTCCTTCCGAGATACCAATCATATTAGCAATTTCCCTGTGCTTAAATCCCTCAAAAACATAAAGGTTAAATACCAGCCTATATGCTGTGGGCAACCTCTGTATCATTTGCACCAACTCTTTGATATTCAGGTTCGACTGTATATCATAGGTATCCGGAACATCGATACCATCCGCATCAATTTGGATAACGGGACGTAAGTTCGATTTGGATTTATACCGTTGCAAAGCCGCATTAACCATGATTTTACGTATCCATCCTTCAAATGAGCCCTTATGCTTAAATGTGTGCAAATACTTAAATACCCGGTAAAAACCTTCTTGCAGTATTTCTTCGGCTTCTTCCCTATTCCTGCAATACCGCATGCAAACAGCCATCATCTTGGGGGCATAGAGGTGATATAACCTCGCTTGGGAAGAACGGTTTCCTTCAATACACCCTTTTATTATCAGTTGTTCTGAATCGGACAAGTTGAGCTATTTAACTGTTTAGATATAAAGACGAGGAAAAGGGTTGGGTGAACCCCCGATTTTTATTTTTGTTGCGCAAACAGAGATTAAAAAGTGAAAAGTATACAATCAATCTGAAGAAAATCTGAGTTGATGTTTTTGGCTTTTAAAGCAGGACCTGTTAAAATTTGGTAGGGTTTTCGAAAATTCACTTTAAATAATTTGCCCACCCAACCATTTTCAGAAATCCTTGTATCTATTACAGGGCATATAAAGTTCAAGCTTGCAAACCTCTTTACCATCATATGCATGCATACTGTTTAAATAAATTAAAATAAAAGAATATGAAAAAACAAGTAAAAATCTGGTTAGGGTTATGTTGCCTTACCCTATTCGTGACCTTCATTATAACAGCGTGTAAAAAAGAAAATTCTGTATCGACCGTCACAACAGTCCCTGCAGGCAAACAAACCGTGGCCGTTTATCTAAACGATGACCCTGTTCCCAAATTTACAAAAGTGCTGATCGACATAAAGTATATAGAAGTGAAAATTGATACCGGGAAAATGCACCATGAAGATGATTATTACAATGCTGACCATGATGGCGACAATGATCATCATGATGGGGATCATTTTGGCAAATGGGACACATTGAGCGTAACACCACGCAAATATGATCTATTAAAACTTAAAAACGGGATGGACACACTAATTGCAAATGGTTTCGCAAATGTTGGCAAGATTACCAAAATAAGGATAACACTTGGCGCTGATAACAGTGTTTGGACCGATAGTGCCCATTCCGATCCCTTGCCCCTATGCGATAGCAAACCTTACGTTTATATAAAAGTTTATGCTAATTCCATCGATAGTTTACCAGGCGGACAACATCGAATCAGGATTGATTTTGATGTAGCCAAGTCAATTGAGAGTGAAAATGGGCATTTATGCCTATGGCCCAAATTAAAATCCTATTCGGAACGCACAACAGGGAAAATTGAAGGTAAAGTAAAGCCAAAGGATGCCCATGCACAGATAATTGCATACAATTTAACAGATACGGCTTATGCCATACCTGAGGAAGATGGGGAATTTCAGATCCGTGGTTTAAAACCCGCCTCATACAATGTTTTATATAAAGCGACAAGTCCTTACATGGACACGACCATCAATAATGTTCAGGTACAAAAAGGTACTGAAACTAAATTGCCCACTATTACATTGCATTAACATTATTTTACATTTTACACAAAATGGCCAGAATTGATTCCGGCCATTTTGCCATTTAGGCTGCTTGAAAGTAGACCCACTATTGAAATTGTTTGGTTTGCAGCACAAGAAAAATAAATTCATAAATTAATATTATAGCCCAACTCTTTTTACGAGAACCCCTATCTATTAAAGGTGTAAACTGAAATGTATATTTAATTCACCCATCCAATTAATATTCTAAAAAAAAAACAAGTCTTGATACTCGAAAAAAAACTATCCAGATTTTTTACCACATTCGAATCTACTATTTTCCGACTCAAACATCATGCATGTATATCCTGAATTGTAAATTAACAGCTCTTCTAATTGTTATATTCTCTTTACGATTTGCAGCTCAGGCCCAAAACACATTTGCTATTTCCGGCAAGTTAATAGATGCGGCAACCAAACAACCATTATCATATGCAACTGTTCATTTAGTGGGCAATACTGGAAGCACACTGAGCAAAGAAGATGGCTCCTTTCGTATTATCACTTATACATGGTATGATTCGCTTCAAATCAGCATGGTAGGATATGAACTGTTTAAAATATTCCTACAAAAGCAACATACTGGTAATCTTGTTCTTGAATTAAAAAATACCGCTAACAGCTTACAAACAGTCACGGTAAGCATTGCTAAAAAACCGGGTAAAACTTTCATGGAAAAAGTGATTGAGCATAAACAATATAATAACCCGGACCGGTTTCATGCTTACACCTACCAACGTTATACCCGAAATGAACTTGACCTGAATAACCTGGATTATAAAAAAATGAATAAAAAAGGCATGAAGAGCCTGATGGCCTCAATTTATTCTGGGTTTGATTCAAGCAGCAAATATGACAAAGAGTTACCCATTTATTTCTCTGAAGTTCTGGCCAATAATTATCACTCTATTTCTCCCAAAATTGATAGGGAAACTCTTCTCGCCAAAAAATCATTGGGCCTGAAAACAGATGACTTGCTTCGGCACTTGGAAAAATTCTATTTTTTCTTCAATGTATATGATAACTGGATACCGGTATTTGACCAGACCTTTGTAAGTCCCTTAAATAATAATGCTTTCAGTTATTACAATTTTTTTTCCGGTGATACGATTGTAGAAAATGGCATTACCATAAGACAAATTCGCTTTGTCCCCCAACGTGCCTACGAAAGAGCTTTTACAGGTACATTATGGATAAACGACAGTACCTACGCAATTGAAAATGTGAATATGCACCTTAGTAAAACAAGTAATTTGAATTTTGTTAAGGACATTGATTATAGTGAGGAATATAAACAAGTATATGATTCTACAACAGACAATATGGTGTACATGCCATTAAAATATTCTTCTGAAGTAAAATTCGAAGCCGGATTGTCACTGCTGGGTATCCCTGTACCGGAGAATAAAGAAAGCCTGCAACTCGTAACCAAAAGCACCACTGTCCTTGATAAAGTAATTATCAATACCAATGAGCCTGGTTTGGTTATCGGCAACTTGATGAATATAGAAAAGGTATCGAATTATGAAAAACCAGATGGTTACTGGGCGGGACACCGGCTGGATTCACTTACCAAACATGAAAAGGGTATTTACCTCATGGTTGACTCTTTACAAGAGAATAAACGTTTTCAGCGGAATATTAAATTGATAGCATTTGCGGGTACAGGCTATTGGGATCTGGGAAATCAATTACGCATAGGACCCTATTCTTCTTTTATCAGCAGCAATTCAATAGAAGGGTTGCGTTTTCGGGCGGGTTTTTGGACGATGCCGGGAATCAACAAACGTCTTAATTTTTATGGTTACGGTGCTTATGGTACGAAAGATAGAAAATTAAAAGGCGGGTTAGGCTTAAAATATGTGTGGAATGATAGAAAATGGACAAAGACCTCAATGTGGTTTGGAAGCGACTATGATTTTATTATTGGCCAGAATGATGAATTGGACAAGGACAATATCATCAGTTCTTTCTTACGCAAGAACATTCCTTATGCACGCACTTATGTAAAGCAGGTGAAATTAAAACATGAGCAATACCTCAATAAAGATTTCAGTGCCAAAGCTTCTATAGGATATAAGGAATTAAACCCGGTATTTGACTTTAGTTATAACCCAATTAACCCTGTCCTGGAAAAACCCATAGATAGTGTTTCATTAAAAATATTGCCTGTTGGGGAAGTTTCTATTGGTTTACGGTATGCGCATAAGGAAAGGACCACGATTCTCAATTACGACCAGATACGCCTAGGGACTTTCAGTCCGGTTTTTACATTAAATTTTACACATGGGTTTGAATTATCCAAAACACATTTAGATTATGACAAAATAAATATTGGCATCGAGCAACAATTGCATTTACCCCCAAAGCTTACATTTTATTATTGTCTGGATGCAGGCAAAGTATTTGGTACCATTCCTTACTTATTGTTAAATATACCAGCGGGAAATGAATACTATGTGTCAAGTAGGTATGAATATAATACGATGACACCCTATGAATTTTCCGCAGACCGATATTTTGCACTGCACACCCGGCTATCGATTGGCGGTGCCTTATTCGACAAAATTCATTTCCTTCAAAAATTAGGGTGGAGAGAACTCATTTCTTACAATATGTATTGGGGGGATATGACCCATGAGAATATGGATTACAATAAGAAAGCAAACTTTAACATCGTAGGCAAGCAGCCCTTCATGGAAGCGGGCATTGGTGTTGATAACATATTCCATATACTTTCCATCGAATACTATAGAAGGTTCACACAACTCACAAATCCTTATGCAAAAAAATATGGGATTTATTTAGGTGTTCATCTGGTGTTTTGAAAATAAATTTTTAAAAAACATGCAATAGCGTTTTGTTTACAATTATTTAGGACAGTTTCTTATCATCTTCGTAAATAAAGTCGATAGGTTTAAATTTTTATTATACAAACCATGTAATGCCAGCTGGTAGGAAGTTGCAGTAAATTTTAATTATTATGATTGATTTCTAAAAAATTTATTGATTTTATAAGTTTTTATTTTTAGGATACAAAAACTGGTTTGCTTATTTAAAATTATTTCAAATATCACGGTACCCATCAAAACGTATTTCAAAAAAATAATCTTATTCAAAATTGGGTTTCGTATACTCCTTCTAGATATGCTGCTCAACAAGAAAGCAATTTCTTTAACACAAAATTTTGCTAACATGGCCCATGTTCTAAAACCTGACAGGTAAATTCAGGTAATTTTAGGGAAAGCCTTCCAATGAACCTTTCATCCAAAGCGATCACCGATTTCATCACTTTCAATAGCCCATTGAGTGACGATAGCATCCATGAACAGTTTGTCAATGCCCATAAATGCTGTTCAACAAAGTTTCCCCATTGGAGCCTTGCCGCAACAAGGAAAAAGATCATAGCCTATTTCTGGTGCAGGCAGGTGCCACGGCATTTTGTTGCATTGATCGGGACAGCAATGCTTTTTTCATTTCCCTTCTCGAACGACAGGCCGCTATATTTCTTTTGCCTCATGGTTGCATCCATGTTGAGCTTTGTGATTTTGTTCTTTATCATCTACCTCCCCTCCTATTATTCCATATTCCTTCCGGTGCTGGATAACATCATCAATGAGCAGGAGAAAACATTGGCAACAGAAGAAGAAACAAAAAAATGCAGGCGCACCCAGTTCTCCGGCCCCACGCTCATAGTGA
>JAFDYF010000091.1 GCA_018267575.1 Bacteroidota bacterium | reverse complement strand
CTAAGGCACAAAGAAACACAAAGAATGCGGAACGCTGGACGCTTAAGGCAGAACGTATGTAGCAGACTTAGCAACTTATCAACAAATCAACCCCAATTCCAAATTCCAAATTACCCACACCCTACTCCCCTTCCTCCCATTCGCCCAATCCCTTTCTTATTAAAACGGGTTCAGCGTCTGTACAATCGATAATCGTAGAAGGAACCATCCCACCAATACCGCCATCCACGATAATATCTACCAGATTTTTGAAATTTTCATTGATCAGTTCTGGGTCGGTATATTCTTCCACCATTTCCCCCGGTAAGGAAGCACTCAATATAGGGCCACCGGATTCTTTCACGATCGTGCGTGCAATCAAATTGTCAGGCACTCTTAAGCCGATGGTGTTTTTTTTACTTTTTAAAATTTTCGGCACTTCTTTACTCGCCGGTAGAATAAAAGTATACGGTCCTGGCAGATGGCTTTTGAGCAAGCGGTATAATGGGGTGGAAATACTTTTGGTGTAACTGCTTAGGTCGCTCAGGTCATAACAAACAAATGAAAGTTGTGCCTTTAATGGATCCACTTCTTTAATCCTGCAGATTTTTTCAATGGCCTTATGCTTAAAAATATTGCAGCCAAGGCCATAAATGGTATCCGTTGGGTAAATAATAACTCCCCCATCCATGAGGCATT
This sequence comes from Bacteroidota bacterium, assembly GCA_018267575.1. Classification (GTDB taxonomy): domain Bacteria; phylum Bacteroidota; class Bacteroidia; order Chitinophagales; family Chitinophagaceae; genus Puia. The sequence continues at coordinate 40,710 of JAFDYF010000091.1, read as the reverse complement.
CCACAATTGTCTTAATATTCCTGGGCTGTGGGTTCTCTGGATGTAGGTGCAGTAACATTGCAGCAATTTAAACAAAATTTTGGGGTGCTTTCCAAGACTTGGCCTACTGGAATGGGCTAAAAAACCCAACAACATTTCCTTAACGGTTAGAACACTATTTTTGCAAAAAATTATTGCATGCATCTACAGGGGGTAGATACCGTGGAAAGCATCAGTGCCGAAGACTTTAGGAAGGGTTATTATGCACCCATGAAGCCATTGGTGATAAAGGACCTTTCAAAGCAATGGCCCGCTTATACCAAATGGAACTGGGATTATTTGAAGTTGATGGCAGGCCATGAACAGGTAGGCATTTATAACAATGTCAAAAGCGATGCCTATACGCCCATCAATACCGCTGACGACTACATGAATTTTGCCGATTATATTGATATGGTCAGTCAAGGACCTGCGGCATGGCGGATTTTTTTGTTCAACATTTTCGATCATGCCCCGCAAATGACCAAGGATTTTTCCTGGCCCGAAGAACTCATGAGCGGCTTTGTAAAAAAATTCCCCATGCTATTTGTGGGCGGGCAAGGTTCGGTTACCCACATGCATTTTGACATCGACCTTTCTCATATTCTCCATACCCAATTTGCGGGTAGAAAAAAAATATTGCTTTTCCCTTTCAATGAACAATACAAACTTTATCGAAAACCTTGGGAAGTGCTCAGCTTGGTAAATTTTGAAAAATATTTTGATCAGCAGGAGAATAAACTGGACATGGAGAAATTCCCTGCACTTGGTTTGGCCAATGGCTATGAAGTAACCCTGAACCACGGGGATACCCTTTTTATGCCCGCTGGTTATTGGCACCATATGGAATATCTGGATAGTGGTTTCGCGATGAGCCTGAGGGCCATCCAACCTTCCATCACCGGAAAACTTAAAGGGGCATGGAACCTATTTGGCATGCGCAGTATTGATACCTTAATGAAAAGAACAGCTCCTGAATGGTGGTTTAATAAAAAACAGGCAAAAATCTTCAGGGCGGCTGCCAAAGAGCTTGAAACCCGCCCCCAATAGGCAACTCATAAAAACTGAGTACATAAATAACAAGTTGCCAGATACCAAAAAAATGGCAAATTCACCGCTCCACAAAAAAAGATAAAAAATTATTGCTTTTTAAAAAAACAACCTTTACTTTTACGTGACTTATGGAAATTCACCAATTACCATGATCATTTACACAAACCCGATTCCATCCAATTTCCAACCCTCATTTCCAATTCCTCGAAAATTTTCACCATTGCTATTGTTATTTGGAAATTTCATTTTTCGTTACTTATATCTGTTTTTATCTACCCCCTTTTGAAACTACTTCCGTATATGGCGTAAGCCATCACGAGCTGTTGAAAACCCCCTAATGTTATTTGAATCAATCAGAAATTGCCTGTATTTAAGTTGTGCAAAAATGATTGGTATAGCCTCAAACCTGAAAAAATAATTTTGTAGTGATTTACAAGCGCTGCATTTGGCTATATTCCTATCAATTGTACTACACACTTATCTGCTAATAGCAATCTTCAAAATTGACCAGCAATTTTGAGTAAGTTATAACGACCACAATCTGTTGGCACATAGCGTATCCAATTTGCTAAAAACATTGGGCCAAGCAAAATCAACTTATCATCAAATAAAGTTTGCATTATGCAATCTTCAACTTTTTCTTTTTGTGGTTTCAGAGGTAAGCACAGGCCGGCGATTTCTATCGCTGGCTATTTTTTTACCCACCCATAAATTATTATTTGCTGTGAATAAACCAATAAAAAATGCCCCGCAAATGCGGGGCTTTTCTTTTATCATTTACCAAAATCGTCAATTAAACAATGGTCCAGGTTTCGTTGCCGCGTAGCAATTTATCCAGATTGCCTTTTCCCTTACTGGCTATCACTTCTTCCAATTGCAGGCTCATCACTTCTTCGTAGCAAGGTCTTTCGGTTTCATAAAAAACACCAAATGGCCGGGGCAAATGACCCTCTTTAGTGGGGGAATCGAACATACGAACCAGTATTTGGGCCTTATAAAAATCTTTTTCATCATGCACCCACAAATCATCTGCACTAATGCCATTACCAAGTTCCACCACCACAGGTTTGAAACCCTCTAAGCGAATGCCCTTTTCCTGTTTAGCACCAAAAACCAATGGCTTGCCTTGTTCTAGGAATAAAGTCTCAACTGGTTTGGAAGCTTTTTCGGTAAAGATTTCAAAAGCGCCATCATTAAAAATATTACAGTTCTGATAGATCTCGAGGAAAGAGGCGCCCTTATGCTGGTGTGAACGCAAAAGCGATTGCTGTAAATGCTTGGGATCGCGGTCCATAGTCCTAGCAATAAATGTTGCATCCGCCCCCATAGCCAGCGCCAGCGGGTTGAAAGGATGATCGATACTACCAAAAGGGGAGGACTTGGTTATTTTGTGCTCTTCTGAAGTAGGCGAATATTGACCTTTGGTAAGACCGTAAATTTGGTTATTGAACAACATGATGTTCACATCCATATTGCGGCGGAGCAGATGAATCGTGTGGTTGCCACCAATGCTCAAACTATCGCCGTCACCCGTCACAATCCAAACACTCAATTCCGGTCTAGAGGCCTTGAGCCCCGATGCGATGGCCGTTGCTCTTCCGTGGATGGAATGCATACCATAGGTTTCCATATAGTAAGGGAAACGGCTGCTGCAGCCAATCCCTGATATGATCACAATATTTTCTTTGGGTATGCCCAGTGTTGGCATAATCTTTTGAACTTGTGCTAAGATGGAATAGTCGCCACATCCGGGGCACCAGCGCACTTCCTGGTCGGTTGCAAAATCTTTAGCGGTCAAGGCAGGCTGAGAGATCGTTGTAGTTTCACTCATGATTATAAATTCAAAGCAAATTTACTTATTTGTTGCTAATAAAACATTAATGAACGTTGGGCAAGCTGCAAAATTGTTTATCCGTACCAAGAAGCTTCAACAAAGATCGCAGTGTATGGGCCTGTGCTTTATTTTATCCCTACGTAATGTATGATTTCGTATATTCAAAAACCAAAATTTTCTGTATGAAAAGAAGTACTGCTTTTACCATTAGTTTCCTGCTGATTGGCATAACCGCTATTTCTCAAGAGGGAAAGCAACCTATTAAGGTAACAGATATGCTCAATATAAAATCGATCAGCGGGGTGAGTATTAGCCCCGACGGCAGCAAGGCCATATTTACCCTTACCCACATTGAGCCTGATGGGGAAAGCAAACTAGATTATAAATACGTAAATCACATTTATATAGTGCCAACGGATGGAAGTGCAAGCCCAAAAGCGCTTACCACCAAGGAGAGCTCCTCACAACCAGAATGGAGCCCTGATGGTAAACAGATCGCTTTTGTTCGTGCCGTAGATGGCAAGCCGCAGATATTCATACTTTCATTGGATGGTGGGGAACCCTACCAGTTCACCCATTTTAAATACGGAGCCGGCTCACCCAAATGGTCGCCGGATGGAAAGAAAATCGTTTTTTCATCCAGTATTGGTTTGAAAGACTTGATCAAGGATACCATTCTAAATCCCTTCCATGCTTTGCCAAAATGGCCTTATGAAAAACCGGGACTTGATAATATTAGTGCATTGCGTCCCATTAGTGCAAAACCCAACCCCGATGGGAATATCGAAGAGATCCGTGCCTACCTCGATAAAGATATTGCCGACAAAAAAGCAAAAGTGGTCAACAAACTTAATTTTCAGGACGAGATGGGTGTTAACCCGGATATAAGCTTTAACCATTTTTTTGTGCAGGACCTGCAATCAGGATCTTCGCCTATTGAACTTACCCACGGTTTCTATAATTATTCCACAATCGATTTCACACCGGATGGAAGCCATCTAGTGCTTACCGGAAGCATGGATTCCTTGCAACACCCAGACCGTGTTCTTGAAACTTGCATATATCTGACCGATGCCAATGGTAACCATCCAGAACTATTGTTGGGCGAAAAGGGCAAAACTTTTAATAGTGCTTCCATTTCTCCTTCTGGTCAATGGTTGGCATTCCAGCGGGGAGCCACATCTTTTGTAAATATCCCAACACTTGCCATCATCTCCTTAAAAAGCAAAGGAAATCCTATTATTGAGATCCCTTTTGACCGTAGCAAAGGAAATATCAAATGGAGCAAGGATGAAAAATATATTTATTTCACTGCCGCATCCAATGGTGCTATGCCCATCTATCGAGCCAATATCCAGTCAAAAAAAATAGAGCAACTTTCGAACCTTGAAAGTGGGATTGTGAGTTTTGACCTTAGATCTAACCAGCTTGTGTATGCGAAAACAGAAGTGAACAATCCTTTTGAATTATATAGTGCCGATATGAACATGCAAAAGCAGAAGCGGTTGAGCGCATTTAATTGTGAGTGGCTACAAAACAGAAAGCTCAGTTTTCCTGACAAATATGAATTCAAAAATGAAAAAGGGGAGACTATTGAATATTGGGTCATGAAGCCATTAAACTTTGAGCCAGGAAAAAAATACCCATTGCTATTGGAAATCCATGGTGGCCCCTCTGCTATGTGGGGGCCTGGCGAAACCAGTATGTGGCATGAGTTTCAATACTTCTGCAGCAAAGGTTATGGAGTGGTATATTGCAATCCCCGTGGTTCGGGGGGTTATGGCCTTGCATTTTTAAGAGCAAATATCAATGATTGGGGAAAGGGCCCTACGAGTGATGTGCTCACTGCCTTGGACAAGGCCGTTGCGCAAGGATGGGCCGATACTTCAAAACTGGTGGTGAGTGGTGGTTCTTATGCGGGCTATCTTGTTGCATGGATCATTGCACATGACCATCGTTTTAAAGCAGCCTGTTCACAGCGAGGGGTATATGACCTTGCCACTTTTTTTGGGGAAGGGAATGCATGGAGGCTGGTACCCATTTATTTTGGTGGCTACCCTTGGGAGCCAACTGCCAAAGCAAACTTGGAAAGGGAATCGCCGATTACTTATGTGGAGCATATCAGCACCCCGTATATTATTTTTCATGGGGATAATGACCGTCGTACTGGGTTTGTGGAAGGTGAAATGCTTTACCGCAGCTTAAAGGTATTGGGTCGTCCGGTAGAATATGTGCGACATCCAAACGCAACCCACGAGATTACCCGCAGTGGTGATAACCGTCAGCGCATCGACCAGATGTTGCGTACCTATGAATTTTTTGAGAGATGGATACATCCCCAACCATAAAAGCTGGTAAAAAATTGATAGCCCAAAAACAAAAAAAGCAACCAAGGTTGCTTTTTTTAATTAGTTTTTATTGCAGATAAATTGAAAAGGTTTGAGTTCTTTTTTACGCATCAACAATTTCATGAGTTGCAATCTGTCGATTGTTTTATATTTATCTATATCAAACATTTCATGAACCATACAAAACTTGTCAATCGTTTCGTAATGAAACAGCATTTCGTTTAACTGTTCCAATTCCTGTTCCATGAATTGTTCGCTGACAAATTCATCTTTTACAAGAACCAGTAAATCTCTTTCCCGGGTGTTCATCGCGCAGGCATTTATTTTCCGTAACCAACCATCCCCTTATTCAAACCACATCCACAATTTTTACTGCTGCCGCCAATTTTATTTCCGGAGCTACAGCTCATCATAGCAATGGTAAACAAGGCAATTAAAAATAAGAACAATGACTTTGATTTTTCCATAGAAATTGATGACCAATTTACAGTATTTTGTATGTAAATCAGCAGAAAATTTGCCAAAACTTCAAAAAAATAATTTTAGGGACAATGCACCCCTCAAGGTCTTGATAGCTCCACTGGACTGGGGCTTGGGGCATGCCACACGATGCGTATTGATAATTAATAGATTATTAGAAGCTGGCTATGAGGTTATTATCGCCTCGGATGGTCCCCAAGCCCAAGTCCTACAAAAAGAGTTCCCTACACTAAGAATGGTAAAATTGCCGGGGTATAACCTCACTTTGGGCAAGGGCAGACGGACCACCATCTTCAAAATCTGCCTACAAATTCCTAAGATATTAACTGAAATCAAAAAGGAAAACAGTTGGCTAAAGAATTTTTTATGCACCGAAAAACTTGACCTCATCATTTCTGATAACCGTTATGGGCTTTATTCAAAACAGATTTATTCTGTTTTTATCACCCATCAATTGTATATAAAAACAGCTTTCGGTAAATGGATCGAGAAAAAACTGCAGGCTCTAAACTACAGGTTTATTAATCGCTTTTCCATTTGTTGGGTGGCGGATAATAAAAAGAACCAAGCACTTGCTGGTATATTATCCCACCCAGCTATTTTTCCAAAAAAGCCTATTCAATATATTGGCAATCTTTCAAGGTTTATAAAAACAGAAAGCTTGCCGACATATACATTAATGGTTTTATTGTCGGGCCCCGAGCCACAAAGAACTCTTTTGGAAAACAAATTGATAGCTGAATTAAAAGATTATCCCTATAAAACCATTTTTATCAGGGGTCTTCCGGCTGAAAAAAAAACGCTTTTTATTTCTCCTTCTGTGGAAACATATAACCATCTTTCCAGTGTAGCTCTCAATGAAAAAATAGCAAAGTCTGAGTGGGTAATCTGCCGATCAGGATATACAACCATGATGGATTTGGCAAGGATGGGTAAAAAAAGCATCCTTATCCCCACGCCGGGCCAAACTGAACAGGAATACCTGGCTGATTATCTTTCGGAGAAAAAGTTTGCACTAAAAATAAACCAAGAAGATTTTTCATTGAAGGAGATATTCGAAGCCGCTATGAAATTCCCTTTTGAAAAATTTCCGGAACAAAATCAGGACTTGTTGGGTACCGCCATTAAAAATCTTAGCACAGCTATTCAAACGGAAAAATTATAAACCAATATCTGATTTGGGATAATCGAAAAACCAGAATTCTTTTTTTGCGGCTGCAAATTCCACCCAAGATGAAATAGGGGCTTTTACTGCAAATATGCCAGCAGTGGGCATATTATCGATTTGGGTCCCGGTGAGCATATTTACATATTCGGTGATCCCTGGGTTATGGGAAAAGATGGCTACAGTTGCCAGTCCATCATCCAATCCTGAAACTATTTTTATAAAAGTGTGGGCAGGCGCATGATAAAGCTCATCAACAAAACGGATATCCGTTTCCGGTTTCCCATATTCATTTATAAAAAGAGAAGCTGTTTTTTTTGCACGTCGGGCGGGACTAGAAATAAAGCGGTCAATAGCAATATTCCTCTTTATAAGACGCAATGCCATCATGGGAGCATCCATTTTACCGCGTTCATTCAACGGTCTGTCAAAATCGCTTTGCAGTATATGATCCCAACTGCTTTTAGCATGCCTTATTATTAAAAGTGATTTCATACCAATCTTTTTGAAAGGGATGCAAGGTGGTCAATAGCCCCTTACATTTTTCCCTTCCATAAAATTAATAAAAGCTTTGTTCACCACTTTGTTGCCACCAATCGTAGGGTAATTGCCCGTAAAATACCAGTCGCCTGTATTGGTAGGGCAGGCCTTGTGCAAGGACTCGATTGTTTGATAAATCACCTGTACAGGAATCTTTACTTCTGGTGGGGTGATCAACTGTGCAATTTTTTCAGAAATCTGCTCAGGTGAAAAAGGCTTGTACACCTGCTGTACTACATTTAAAGAATGAAGCTGACCTGTGCGATCCAACTCCTTGCACTTTAGATATAATTCTTGTAGGTAATCTTCTTTCCCCGACTCCTTTGTCAATGCGATGGCAGCCCGAAAAGCGATAAAGTCTCCAAGCTTGCTCATATCAATGCCATAACAATCGGGATAGCGTATTTGCGGTGCGGATGAAATCACAATGATTTTCTTTGGCTCCAACCTCGACAACATCCGCACAATACTTTCTTTCAACGTGGTACCACGAACAATCGAATCATCGATAACTACCAAGGTATCCGTGCCCTTGTTCACCGTTCCATAGGTTACATCATACACATGTTGTACCATTTCGTTGCGGCTCACATCTTCTGTAATGAAGGTGCGCATCTTTACATCTTTGATGGCAATTTTCTCCACACGGATTTTCCGACTGATCATTTCCTTCAACTTCTCTTCCGAATAATCCCTGCCCCAAGAAAGGATGCGTTGGATCTTTACTTTCTCCAGATAATCATCCATGCCTTTCCACAAACCATAAAAAGCAACTTCTGCTGTGTTGGGTATAAAAGAAAAAATGGTATTCTTTAAATCACTATTGATCGCATTCAATACTTGCTCGCTCAGGTTATAACCCAATGCAATGCGCTCTCTATAAATTTTTTCATCGCTCCCACGTGAAAAATAAATCCGTTCAAAACTACAAGCCCTCCGCTCTTTGGGTTCCAATAGCTGCTCCAAGCTAACGGTGCTATCGGCTTTTACAATCAGCCCCATGCCCGGCATCAACTCTTTCACATCATTTTCTTCCAGATTAAAAACCGTGCGTATTGCTGAGCGCTCCGAAGCACAAACCACTATTTCATCATCGATAAAATAATATGCGGGCCGAATGCCATGTGCATCGCGAAACACAAATGCATCACCATTGCCTACCAAGCCACCAACGGTAAAGCCTCCATCAAAAAGGGATACGGCTTTTCTCAATACATTCGCAATATCCAGATTGCCCGGACTCAGTTCATCTGCCTTCACCAAAAAATGATGAATCACTTCCATCATAGCAGCCAGGTCGCTTTGCTTTTGAAACTCCCCGGGTTCTACATTGATCAACGCAAAAAGTTCATCCGTGTTTACCAGATTGAAATTTCCTGCCAATGCCAAGTTGCGAGTAGGAATGGTGTTCCTTTTTATGAATGGATGGCAGAACTCAACATTGTTCTTGCCCTGTGTACCGTAACGGAGATGCCCTAGCAACAATTCGCCCAGAAAAGAGATATGACCTTTCATGAGCCCGGGGTGTTTGCTAATATCGGGCTGGTATTTTTCGAGCTCTTTTAGCTCTGCATAAATTTTCGAGAAGATATCGACTATGGGTTGGTTTTCGTTACTGCGGATCCTGTTCAAAAAGGGATGGCCCGGTTCCACATTTAATTTAACAGAAGCAACCCCTGCCCCATCCTGTCCACGATTATGCTGCTTTTCCATTAGCAGGTAGAGCTTGCTAAGACCATGAAGCACAGTCCCGTATTTTTGCAGGTAATATGAGAACGGTTTGCGAAGCCTGATGAATGCCAACCCGCATTCATGTTTTATTTCATCGCTCATGAATAAAAATGAAGCGCAAAGTTAATCAAAATTTCAGAAGTGTTATTAACCTATGATAAGAAAATCAATTGTTGGAGACCATTACAGATTTCCACTTGTCAAGATTATGGCAATGCTGATAATCTTTATCAATTAAAATATAGAAGGTTGGGATTTTTGAAGTAAACCATTGTTCCAACGCTTTTTGCTTTTTTTCTTCTAATGCCCGCTGGGCTATCCGGTTATAATCATCCTGAAGGTTCTCACGATGTGGTGCTGATTTTGAAATCAATTCAATAATATGAACTCCCTTTTTTCCCCTATCGTCAGTAAAAACAGTTGGTTTTGAATAACTGCCCACTTTTAGATTTCCCAACAATTTTACCACATCCTTATCAAGCTGATCGATGGTTAAGTAAGTGGACCCATCCCTGGCCATTTTTAGACCTGCGGTAAATTTGGCTTGTGGGTCATCACTGTATTTTACTACGGCTTCACCAAAAGAAATTGAGCCATCGATGAGTTGGGTTCGCACCGAATCCAACTTTTGAATGGTGATATTGATTTCCGCATCTGTAATCTGTGGGATACGCAAAATATGGCGAATCTTAGCGTCGTCCCCATTCCTGCTTACCATTTGGATAATGTGATACCCAAACTGGGTTTTGATTACCGGGGATATCTGTCCATCTTTCAATCTGAAAACAGCAGCCATAAATACAGGGTCCCATTGTTTGTCACCGCGGCTGATATCATATTCACCGCCCCGATCTCTGCTACCAGGGTCATCAGAATAAAGCCTGGCCAAATCGGCAAACTTATTAATGCCAGCCTCCACTTTTCTTTTATACTCGTTCAGGTCATCGATGGCGAGTTTTTCAATATCGCGACTGGCTTTGGGGTACATTACAATTTCACCGACCTGTAATTCCGATTCATAAAAATGCAGGCTATCTTTTGGGATCTTATCGTAATACTCTTTTACTTCCGTAGGGGTGATTCTTACATTTTCCACCACTTTGTTACGCATGCCCTGAGCCATACGTTGTTCCCTAATCGGTTGACGGAAATCTTCTTTTAGCTGATAGATGGTTCTGCCAGAAATTTGCTCCAACGCCTCCTTACTGCCGTATTGACCAATAAAATAACGGATCTTCTGGTCTATCTCTGCTTCCACATCATCATCGCTTACTGGTATGGAATCTTTTTCCGCCTGCACTACCAAGGCTTTTTGGATCAGCATGCCATCAATCACCTGACAATCTTCCGGGGCCTGACCACCTTGGCGTACCACATCCGAAATGGCTGTTGAAATTTCTGATTTAAGGATAATCTTATCCCCTACAATCCCCACTATTTTATCTGCCACTACTTTCTGTTGTGAAAAAGAGTTCAAACCGATTAACAAAAAAACAAAAAATAGCAGCGTTCTATTCATATCAAACATGTGAGGGTCAAAATTAGTTTCATCAATGCTCATTGTGGAAGAGCTGCCGATATTTAACAAAAGTTTTATTAGAGATGATAAAGGGTTTGAGGCTAAGGGTATAAGGAAAGAAATGCCTTCTGCCCTATGCCTAATAACTTTTTAAAGTGTTCTTTTTACTTCTTCTTCTTCATAGGCCTCTACAATATCGCCCACTTTAATATCATTGTAATTCTTGATGGTAAGACCGCATTCCATACTAGAAGCCACTTCTTTTACATCATCTTTGAACCGCTTGAGTGATTGAAGTTCGGCGGTGGCTCCTTCTCCTGTTGGGTAAATAACGATACCATCCCTCACCAAACGTATTTTTGAATTACGATTGATTTTTCCATCCAACACAAAACATCCCGCTACTGTGGCTTTATCAAACTTGAACACATTGCGCACTTCCACATTTGCGGTGATCTTCTCTTGAATTTTTGGTTCCAGCATCCCTTCCATTGCACTCTTCACTTCCTCAATGGCATTGTAAATGATGGAGTAGGTCTTGATTTCCACCCCTTCATTTTCGGCCAACTTAGAAGCCTGTAGCGATGGTCTTACATTGAAGCCCACGATTACGGCATCGGAAGCCGTCGCCAGTAGGATATCACTTTCTGTAATGGCACCAACCGCTTGGTGTACCACCCGAACAGCAATTTCCTCGGTAGATAGTTTCTGCAAGGAATCGCTCAATGCTTCCACAGAACCATCCACATCACCTTTGATAATAAGATTAAGCTCTTTGAAATTGCCCAATGCTAACCTACGGCCAATCTCATCCAGCGTGATATGTTTCTTGGTACGGATACCTTGTTCGCGCAATAACTGTGCTCTTTTATTGGCCGTTTCTTTTGCTTCGCTCTCGTCCTCATATACTTTGAACTTTTCACCGGCTTGAGGAGCACCGTTCAATCCGAGCAATAATACAGGGGTTGATGGGGGTGCACTCTCCACACGTTTGTTACGCTCGTTCGACATCGCCTTTACCCTTCCATAATATTGTCCTGATACAACAATATCGCCATTATCCAAGGTGCCGTTTTGTACCAACACAGTGGCCACATAACCCCTACCCTTATCCAATGTTGCTTCAATGATGGTGCCGGAAGCCTCCCTGTTGGGGTTTGCTTTCAGTTCCAACAATTCCGCCTCCAATAATATTTTTTCCAGCAATTGCTCTACATTCAAACCTTTTTTGGCAGAAATTTCCTGAGACTGATATTTACCGCCCCATGACTCTACCAGCAGGTTCATGCCCGCCAATTGCTCATAGATTTTTTGTGGATTGGCGCCATCTTTATCAATTTTATTGATGGCGAAAATCATGGGTACGCCAGCTGCCTGTGCATGGCTGATTGCCTCACGTGTTTGTGGCATCACTGCATCGTCTGCTGCAATCACAATAACAGCGATATCCGTTACCTGCGCACCACGGGCACGCATAGCCGTAAATGCCTCGTGACCCGGAGTATCCAAAAAAGCAATTTTCTTTCCATTGGCCAGGGTCACTTCATAGGCACCGATATGCTGGGTAATACCCCCAGCCTCACCCGCTACCACATTGGCACTGCGGATATAATCCAGCAAGGAGGTTTTACCATGGTCAACGTGACCCATGATGGTTACGATGGGTGAGCGGGGCAATAAATCTTCTGGTGCATCTGCTTCCTCTTCTTCTTCCATTTCTGCGGCATCATCAATGCCGATAAATTCCACTACATAGCCAAATTCACCCGCCACCAACTCAATCACGTCGGCTTCCAGGCGTTGGTTGATGGAAACCATCATACCAAGGCTCATACATTTACTGATTACATCTGCATAGTTTACATCCATCAGGTTGGCCAATTCACTTACGCTGATAAATTCCGTTACCTGCAATTTGTTGTCTGTAAGTTCGGACCCATCAGCGTGATCAGCCATTTCCTCTCGTTTGGCTCGACGGTATTTTGCTTTCAGGCTTTTTCCTCTTCCACCAGAACCGGCCAGCTTGGCCTGTGTCTGCCTGATTTTTTCCTGAATTTCCTTTTTGTCTATCTCTTTTACTTCTCTTGGCGTGCGGGAGTCCTGACCGCGGTTACGGTGGTCGCCTCCAGCACCTCCACGATTACCACCTGGGTTACGTTGTATGGGAAAACGGCTCTCTCGCGGCTTCTGTTCGCCACCTGTAGCAGCAGCATCTTTTTGAAAACCGTCCCTATGTATTCTGCCCGGTTCCTTCTTTTCGATGGGAATCCTTTTGCGTTTTCTTTTTTCTTCCGAAGCGGGGGCTACTGATGACTTAGGGCGGGTATCGCTATCTACTGGTAAATCAATTTTGCCCAGAATTTTAGGTCCTTCTATTTTTTCCGCTTTAATATTCTCAATAACTATTTCTTGATTTTCTTCCGCCTTCGGCTCCTCTACAATAATTGGAGGTACGGGGATTTCTTCCTGTTTTGTTTCCACAACCGGCGCTACTTCTTCTTTTATTTCATTTTCTTCTTTGGGAACCTCGATTGCCTCCTTGGGGGCCTTTTCTTCTTTTTTCTTTTTAGCAACTTTTTTGGGACGGGTAGAGGAATCAATCGATGAAAGATCTATTTTATTCAACACCTTCGGCCCTTCTATTTCTGGGGTTTCTATCTTGATAATTTCAGGTTCTTCCTTTTTAACCGGCTCGGGCTCTGCCTGTTTTAGGGTTGGTTTGGGTGGTTCCGGAGCCGGCTCTTCTACTGGCGCTTTTTTGGTTTCCTTTTTAAACAAAATCGCCTCGTCTTCCTTTCTTTTCTTTGCCTCCACACTACTTCCTTTTGGCAAGTCAATCTGGTCGCTTTTGATTTTTGCTACCTTATCACTCTGGAATTCCTGTTGCAGGGAACGGTACATTTCCTCTGTAAGTTTGGAAGTGGGCTTAAGGTCGTCTTTACTAAATCCTTTGGCCACCAAAAAATCTACCAGCGTGTCCTTGCCGATATTGAATTCCTTGGCGGCTGCCATTAATCGCAATGTTGGAGTTTCTGACATATTTTGTTTGTCCATGGACGATGGATCCATGGACCATCGTCATGAGTTTTTGTGTTTAAATATCAATCCTGTATTCATATTTCTATGAATTATCAGGTTATTCTTTTTCAAATTCTGCTTTCAATACCTTCCGCACATCATCAATCGTTTCCCGCTCCAAGTCAGTCCTTCTTTCCAACTCTTCAGGGGTTAAAGATAGCACTGATCTAGCCGTATCGCAGCCAACCCTTTTAAATTCATCTATCACCCAAGTTTCAATCTCATCGCTAAACTCTTCCAGATCGATATCAAATTCTTCCACTTCCCCTTCATTATCGCGGAACACATCAATGCTATAACCGGTCAATTCCTGAGCCAATTTGATATTGACCCCTTTACGGCCAATGGCCAAGGACACTTGGTCTGGTTTTAAATAGACATTTGCTTGCATCTTTTCGCTGTCTAGGTCCATACTAGTTATTTTGGACGGCGTCAATGAGCGTTGGATCAGCAATTGGGTATTATTGGTCCAGTTGATCACATCGATGTTCTCATTTTTCAGTTCACGAACGATACCATGTATACGGGAACCCTTCATACCCACACAAGCCCCCACGGGGTCAATGCGGTCGTCATAAGATTCCACGGCCACTTTGGCACGTTCTCCTGGTTCTCGCACAATCTTCTTGATCACGATCAAACCATCAAATATTTCTGGCACTTCTATTTCCAATAATTTGGATAGGAAAGAGGGGCTGGTTCTTGATAAAATGATTACGGGTGAATTATTTTTCAGATCTACTTTTTTTACAACGGCCCGGATGCTTTCCCCCTTTTTGAAATAATCCTGAGGGATTTGTTCTGATTTTGGAAGAATCAGTTCACTGCCTTCTTCATCCAACAATAATATCTCCTTTTTCCAAACCTGGTATACTTCTGCATTTACAATCTCCCCGATACGGTCGCTGTATTTTTTTACGAGCACATTTTTTTTCAGGTCGCCAATACGGCTGGCCAGTGTTTGTTTGGCGGCCAAAATAGCACGGCGGCCAAAATCCAATATCTCCACTTCCTGATATAATTCTTCGCCCACCTCAAAATCTGGCTCAATCTTAACGGCTTCGCTATAAGGAACTTCGGCAAGAGGATCGTTCACAGCCCCATCTTCTACAATAATCCGGTGACGTACAATCTCAAGGTCGCCTTTCTCGGCATTCACGATCACGTCAAAATTTTCATCACTGCCGTATTTTTTGCGCAACAATGTTTTGAACACATCTTCTACTACCTTCATCATGGTAGGCCGGTCGATATTTTCAGCTTCCTTGAAATCCTGGAAAGCCTCGATCAGATTGATACTTGCCATAACGCTTAAATTTAATGCTGGGCAAAAGCCCTGCCGTTAAAATACAATTTGAATAGTTGTTGATTTTATATTGTTGAATAAGATAGCATGGTTGATCAGCTCCTTCTTCTTGTTCTTCCCTTTTGTTTCTTCCAGTACAATACCATCCTCGCTGGCATCGATCAGTTTTCCCAGTATTTTCTTCCCGTCCACCAGCAATACCTCAATGAGCCTGCCAATATTTTTTTTGTACTGGCGCAATGATTTCAAAGGCTGGTCAAGACCTGGGGAAGATACTTCCAGAGAAAAATCATCTGAAGGAAAAAAATGCTCCTCTTCCATTTTCTTATACAGCGCCCTGTTGCAGTATACACATTTCTCGATAGAAATCCCATGATCTCCATCCAGAAAAATTTTTACGTTATTGGTGGGCTTTATCTTTATTTCCACCAAAAAATACTCGGGCTCTGAGCTTAATATATCCTGGACCATCGTTTCAATGGCCTTGATCTGCATGTCGTTCGCCATATGAAAATAAAGAAGGGAACGACCTCGTTCCCTTCCTGTTGCTTCTTTGTTCATTGCAAATGTAAGGCAAATATTTTATTCGAACCAAAACTGCCCAAATAATTTTAGCCTGATGGCTATCCTAATGATTTTGGATAAAACAAAGTAATTTTAGAAAAATGGAAACTATGAGTGAACATGAAAGTCTTGGGTCATTTATTAAGGACAACAAAAGCCTCTTGAAAGAGTATCTGGAAACGAGGTTGGAAATTTTCAGGCTCAGCTCCATCCGGCTCATTTCCAAATCGGCTGGATATTTTGTGTGGGTCATCATTTCCCTTTTTCTTTTTTTCCTGATCGTACTGTTTTCAGGGCTTGCTGCCGGTTTCTGGCTTTCTGAGCTTTTGAACAGCCACGCTAAGGGTTTTGGGATCGTGGTATTGTTTTTTGTGTTGCTATTTGGCATATTGGCCCTTCTTAGGAAGAAACTGTTTGTTGAGCCTTTTATACAATTGATCATCAAACATGCAAACGAGGAATTGGAAGAAGATACTCTTTAATAAATTGTATTTATGAGCAGTACACCCAAAAAGATAAATAGCCTTAAAGCTTTGGAAGGTCAGATAATTAGGCTAAAGGCCGAAACCAAACGGATGGAAGCCCAAATGGACGATAATTTCAACCGTTTGCAGGAAAAGGGGCTTTCGATGACCCTTAACTCTATTTTGCCAGAAAAACTAAAATATAGGGGCATACCAGCCGCCATTGTAGGACTTTTCGTAGAACATGACCGTTTGCAGGATACTTTGGTAAAATTGGTTGAAAAAATACTTGACCGTACTTCTGAAGGGATTGATTATGTGGCCGAAAAATTAAGAAGAACAAAAACCAAACCCGATTAAACATTGTTTTAACACTGCTGTTTTAAATTTCTATTAATTTTGTCAACATGCTAGCAGAAGTACTTTTTTTTGGGATTGTCATCTACCTGATTTATAAAGTCCTATTTGACTTTATACTACCGGTATCCCATGCCGGAAAACAAATGAGGCAACAGTTCAGGGATATGAACGAGCATATGCGTCAACAACAACAGAACAACTATCAAGAGCAAAATAATCATCAAAATACTTCCACTCGAAAAGCAGAAAAAGTGGAAGGAGATTATATTGATTTTGAGGAAGTGAAGAAATAGGATGGCGGATGGCCGTTGTTCGATGGTCGAGTTCCACTACTTAAATTTCCTTTTAGAAAATATTTCTCTGTTTAATCCAAAGTCGGTCAACGACCAACCACCAACGGTCATCGTCATGATTCCCCCGATTGAGATAAACTTTTGCTCTTCAACCTAAAGTCGGTCATCGTTCAACCACCAACGGCCAACCTGCTTCTACCATTCAATATCCAAAATCGTTTTCCCCGGTTCGAGATAATATCCTTTCAGTCCAGCAGCATTGGCACCTTCCACATTTACCAAAGCATCGTCCACGAATACCGTTTCGTGACCTAGAAGCATATTTTCATTAATGATATATTGAAAAGATTCGACTGTTGGTTTGCGCATACCCATAAGGTTTGAATAGTAGGCTTTTTCAAAAAGCTCGTCCAATTTTCCCCCTTTTACGGTTTCTTCAAATATCTCGTTCACTTTTACCATGTGCAGTGCATTGGTATTGCTGAAAAGAAAGAGACGATATTTTGAACGGAGTTTTTTTAAAAGATCAATCCTTTCTGGGGGAATATCGAGCAGAAGGGCATTCCATGCATCAATGATTACTGCATCAGAAACGGTCAAGCTACCCAATTTTCTCAATGCAGCAATGAACTCCTTATCACTTATTTTCCCTACTTCATATTCCTTAAAAAAAGAAGCGGCAAAACCATGACCAAAATATTGGTGAAAATCCTTGGCACCCAAGTCCACGAATGCTTTTTCGGTAAGCTTATTATCCAGATTGATGAGGACACCACCCAGATCGAAAATGATGTTTTTGATTTCTTTCATGAAATGAAATTACATAATCCAAAATAACCCCAGCATGAATGCTGGGGCTAGTGAAAAAAATATTCCTCTGTGAAAAACCCTCTGTGCCCTCCGTGGTAAAAATTCGGCAACCTCTATTTCTTCCAATTTACCTTCCCTACTTTCACATCCCTTGAATTGCCACCAACCATGATTTCAAAATCACCCGCTTCCCAATCGTATTTCAAATCGCTGTTGTAGAATTTCAAATCTGCAAGGGTGATATTAAATGAAATTTCTTTCGATTCCCCCGCTTTTAGGAATACTTTTTGAAAGCCTTTCAGTTCTTTTACGGGTCTTGTGATGCTCCCCACTAATTGGTGAGTATACAATTGAACCACTTCCTTACCATCTTTTGTACCTGTATTAGTTAGGGTAACCGTAGCCGTTAATGTTTGGTTGCCTTTTAGTGAAGTACTACTCAGTTTTAAATCCCCATAAGTAAAATGTGTATAGCTAAGCCCATATCCAAAAGGATACACCGGATCATTGGAAACATCCAAATAGTTGGAACGGAATTTTTGGAACCAACCACCTTCAGGCAGTGGGCGACCTGTATTTTTGTGATTATAGTAAAGAGGTATCTGGCCCACATTCTGTGGCCAGGTAGTGCTTAGCTTACCCGAAGGGTTCACATCACCAAAAAGTACATCCGAAATTGCATGGCCCGCTTCGGTGCCACCAAACCAAACATTTAAAATTGCGGGTACATTATCACTCTCCCATTTTATAGCTAGTGGACGACCGGTGAACAATACCAACACCACTGGTTTTCCTGTTTTCAATAATGCAGCTATTAAATCCTCCTGCGCCTGCGGGATACTGATATTGCTCCGGCTGCTGCTTTCGCCAGTCATTTCAGCGGACTCTCCAACGGCAGCCACAATCACATCTGCTTGCTTGGCAATATTCAAAGCATCTTGTATCATGTCGGCAGCAGGGCGATCATCCCAGTGCAGCGGCTTGCCAAAAATCCCCACTCGTTCTACAAAAGCTTTGTCTGCATCCAGATTGGAACCTTGCGCATATAATAGTTTGGCGTTATTGCCTACGGCTTCCTGCATGCCCTGCAAAACAGAAATACATTTCTCAAAGTTTGCTGCCACGCTCCACGTGCCCGCCATATTTTCCTTATTGTCAGCCAATGGACCCACTAAAGCAATGGTGCCAGATTTTTTCAACGGCAACAGATTCCCTTGATTTTTTAAGAGTACAAAACAATCCGCAGCAATTTCTCTGGCAGTTTTCCTGTTTGCATCTGTAAAAATTTCGGTTGCCGCTCTTTTTTCATCACAATATTTATAAGGGTTATCAAAAAGCCCCAGTTTGTATTTTGCTTCCAATATCAAGCGGCAGGCATTGTCTATTTCCTGCATTGTGACTTTTCCCTCTTTCAATGATTTTTTTAGGGTGGTCAAAAAACCTTCCCCTACCATGTCCATATCAATGCCCGCTTTCAGTGCCAGGGCTGAGACAGCTTGCAAATCACCCATACCATGCGCAATCATTTCATTGATACCTGTATAATCCGATACCACAAAACCTTTAAAGCCCCAACGTTTGCGAAGCACATCCGTCATCAAAAATTTATTTCCGGTCGCGGGTATACCATCCACTTCATTGAAGGAAGCCATCACACTCCCCACACCTGCATCCACCGCGGCTTTATAAGGAGGCAAATATTCATTGAACATCCTTACTCGGCTCATGTCTGTGGTATTGTAATCACGACCGCCTTCAGCAGCTCCATACAATGCATAATGTTTTACGCATGCCATGATATCGCTGTTCTTGCTAAAATCACCTTGATAACCCTTCACCATTGCTTTAGCAATCTGCGAACCGAGATAAGCATCCTCTCCACTTCCTTCCGCAATGCGGCCCCAACGTGGGTCACGGGCAATATCCACCATGGGTGAAAATGTCCAGCAAATACCATCGGCACTGGCTTCGGTGGCTGCAACTCGCGCTGATTTTTCAATAGCATTCATATCCCAAGTACAGCTTAGTCCTAATGGAATGGGAAAAGCGGTTTCATAACCATGTATCACATCCATCCCAAAAATCAATGGAATCTTGAGGCGACTTTCCTCCACAGCCACTTTTTGTACTGCTTTTATTTTCGCTACCGATTTGATGTTGAACAAACCGCCCACCAGCCCCTCTTTTATTTTTTTCCCAATATCAGAATTCGAAGCTTGACCGGTGACAATATCGCCAGAGCCTGGCAAATTCAGTTGGCCTATTTTTTCATCCAATGTCATTTTGCCCATCAGCTTGCTGATGAAGGCATTCATTTTTACATCTTGTGCCCGTGACTGCACCAAGGCAAACAAAGACAGTACTAAAACAATTGTAAGCTTTCTCATCTGGCATGTGTTTTTATGTGAATGGTTAGTTGGTTTAGCTTCAACTTTTCCAAAGTTTAAAATTTTGGGAGATTTTTATTTCATTTTGTTTAGAATCACCTGCTTCATTTCCTTTACCTCCGCCTTTGTAAACCCATGGGCAACAATTTTTCCTTCTCCTTTTGTTTCAATAGAAATGGTCGAAAAGCCTACCATCGGTGTTTCAATATCAACGGTTGATATGCTTCCAAATGGAATGGTTGTTTCTTTGCCCTTTAAAAAACCCGGGGTTTTTAAGGTCACGCTGCCATTATCGATGATTAAGTGGACGGGATACATTTTATTTCCCTTGGACAATCGGGAAGCGGTAAATTCTTGCATGGTTAAATATATTAATCGTTTAGTTTTAATTCCTTGATCTTACTATTATTTTTTAATCAGGTAAGGGTCGATGGCTTTTTTCCAAATCGCATATCCATTGGCGTTCATGTGTAGGCTATCGGATAAAAAGATGGATGAAATTGGTTTCTTGTCTTCGTTGAGCATTAAAGGAAACACGTCGATGAAAGAAGCGTTCTTCTGTTTCGCCAGAAAAAGTTTGATGGCCTTATTGGCTATTTTTTCTTTAGAAACCAGTTTAATCCTGGACGGGCTTGGCTTGATGGAGATATAAGCAATATTGGTATTGGGCAATTTTTTCCGGATCATCAAAAACAACTGTTTCACTCTTGCGATTACGATTTGTGGGGTAATTGCCTCACTGGCAGCAAAATCATTTTCCCCACAATAGATAACCACTTGATCCGGATGATATGGGTATATAATATCCTTCGCATATCGAATGACATCGGGCAGGCAGGATCCACCAAAACCACGGTTGATAATGGTAGTGCCCGGAAAATAATCCTGCACATCTGTCCATTTGGTAAAGGATGAACTGCCAACAAATAGAATGGCATGTTGCGGGGGAGACTGAAGGCTGTCCTGCTTTTTGAAATTTTGAATATCGTTGTAAAAAGCGGCTTGCTGTGCATTAGCATATTGTATAAAGAAAACAACCAAAAGGGTAGCAAAAAGTTTGGACATAATTTTCATTTTTTTGTTTTTTTATTAAAGAATCAGGTTTGCCAAGACCTCACAGGTATGCAAAACTGTTTAAAATTATAATGCATGTTAAGATCTGTGAGGTCTGTATCATTCTACTTTGTTTACCTGCGTTCTTGCAGATACCCCATTTTCATTAATCGCTTCTATGGAAAAACAATAGGGTTTTTCTCTATCCATCACTTTGAACCAATAATCATTGGCATCATAAACCATCACGCAATTATAGAGTTTATCCGGTGCTGTGCCATAATAAATATTATAGGCATAGGCATTTTCAACGGGCCGCCATTTTATCCAAGCACTTCGTTTGTCCTTTTCCGTTCTCAACACAATAAAATTCTTTACGGTATCTGGCTTGGGACCGTTCCCCGTACCAAAAACACGCAATCCACTAATGGCGAATTTTCCAGTGGGCATATGAATATTCTCCAATTTCAAAAACCTTGCCTGAACCGGGTTGTTCAATTCTATATAGTCATGCGGCACATCGGTTTGGTTCTTGCTTTTGTCCATCAATACCTTCCATTTTTTTCCATCGGTGGAATAATAAAGTCTATACTGATGGTATTGGCCATTGTATTTTCCCAATCGATTACTATCCACATCCTGATCGGCGTAATTGATTTGAATGGCATTCACCGTGCTGAATTTTCCCAAATCGGTTTGTATCCATTCGCCTTTGTTGGCAGATGCAGCGCTCCAATAGGTCTTGATGTTTTCATCCACCGCATAATTTGCGCTATAGGCGGCAAGGGTTGATGAAACCTGAACAGGCTTTTTGTAATTCAATAAATACCAATTGGGTCTTGACCCAAACTCCTTCCCACTGGATGGAAGGTAAAGTGGATAATCACCAAAAGCGGTATTGCACCACATCACATCGTCCTTGTCAAAACCAGCGGGCCAAATACCAATCCTTCGCTCAAAATTATTTTTTACCCCAATCACCATGGTGCTCACATGCCAATAATTGTTCCATTTGTCCCGAAAAGTGGCACCATGCCCCGCCCCTCTTGTAAAACCACCAGGTTTGAAGGAAAGAGGATCTGATTGGGCTGTGAATTCATTTCCTAAAGGCTTGTTGCCAACAACCACGCCATCAGCATAGCCGCTCATTTCCGTGCCAGGTGCACCATATTGAAAATAATATTTCTCATTGTGTTTGGTCATCCAACTTCCTTCAATGAAGGGATCCAAAAAGGTATTGTCCATGTATTCACCAAAGCGCTGCCAACCATAACGCCAATCTTCCAAGAAATAAATTTCCTGTCTTGTGCCAATCGGTTTGAAGGTTTTCCGATCCAACTCAATACCATAAGTTGGAAAGCGGTTACTACTGCCATTATACATATACAAACGCCCATCATCATCCGTAAAAAAAGCGGGATCCCAGCCGCCAATCTCAAAGGAATCCACCAAAGGTTTCCATTCGTTTGCCTTAGGGTTTGTGCTCATCCAGAGCGTAAAATTTTTGGTATAAGTTGAACCAAAAACAATCATCGTATCGCCAATTATGCCCACAGCAGGGGCGCAAAGCTCATCGTAAGCATGGTTCCAAGGACGAAGGAATTTTTTGGAAATGAATTTCCAATTCAGCATATCACTGCTCCACCAATAGCCCCATTGGTTGGTAGAGAACAAATAGTAATCGCCCTTGTACAAAACAATCACCGGATCGGCGGTGGCACGATGCCGGCCCCACTCGGAAAAATTGGGGATGGGCGTATAGCCATAATCGATATTGATGGGGTTGCAAAAGGTTTTCTGTTGTGCAAGAACATAAGGACTATTTGCAAAAAACAATAAAGCCAAAATCAGATTTCTCATTTGTTCGCAATTTTTGAGATTGGGTTTACGGAAAAGATAAAGCTATATAATGCTGAACGCCGAAATTTAAATGCGAAACGCAAGTTCACGACTAATCCATCCAATTCCAAATTCCCATTCAAGAAACACTCGTTTTGCATAATCATTTTTACCACAGAGGAAAGGAGGTTTTCACAGAGGGACCAATTACAAATTCCTAATTCCATATCACCAATCAAGAAGCTCCAACCTATCGACCTTTCAACTAATCAACTACCTCAGCCAAGGACTTTGAAAACCCAATTTTTTCAACCCCTTTTGCACATCCGGATTGCTCATGAACAATTTCCAGATCAAACCACTGCGATAATTTTCTATCATCACCACAATCGGTCCTTGATCGATGGCCAAATGCGTTTTTGCATACCAGTCATGTGTTTCACTAAAACCATCGGAAAAACCATAAGATCCCCAAATTTTATCGCCTAGAT
Source organism: Bacteroidota bacterium (assembly GCA_018267575.1). Lineage (GTDB taxonomy): Bacteria > Bacteroidota > Bacteroidia > Chitinophagales > Chitinophagaceae > Puia. The sequence goes on along the minus strand of JAFDYF010000091.1, from coordinate 17,377 downwards.
CGTAATAAAAATGTTTGAGTGCTTGCATGGAATATTCAGGTGTATAGGGAAAGGAGGAAAGTGCTGCCGTTGGTTGAATCACTCCAAGATCTACTTCAGGACAATGGGCCACATAACCTTTATAGCTGTCACCGGCAGTTAGTCCCCAACAATTTTCACCATAGCCTTTATATTTTTTAGGGTTCTCGATACAATAGGCCCGGTTGATGAGTGTATGATTTTTTGTTTGCTCGGCATAATCAATATCATGATCGTCCTTGAGCCCATTGGGATCTATTCCCATAAAAGTGTATTGCTCAAAAAACAAAGGACCGCCTTTTTCAAAGTTCCCTAACGGAAGCGTATAACCGTAGTATGACTTCCCATTTTTCCAAGAACTGCTTTTTACCCAAGAATTTTCATAAAGCTCTTTGGAAATGGGATGCCAGGGCGATGAAGCAGACATGATATAGGTGATCAAGGCTTCGTCCCAACCATATACGGGGAAGTTCATATCAAAATCATTATAGGGGCTCCAATGCCAGTAGAGCAATTTATTATCGCCTTTGCTATGCCAGTTCCAATTGGCGGTGCCCCACATTTGATCCACCCTTTTCTGGAAATATCTTTCTGACAAGCTATTCCCATTGAAATAAGCTTTGGCTACCAGCATGCCCATCATCAGATAGGAAGTCTCTACGATGTCGGCTCCATCATCCACTCTTCCGAATGGGATGGTTTTACCCGTGGTACCATTCATAAAATGCGGGTAGATGCCATGGAAGCAATCTGCCTTGATCAAGAAATCTGCAATCTTGATCAAGCGCCTCAAGGCGGTGTCCCTTCCGATCCATCCACGATTCACCGCAACAATGGTTGCCATGATTCCAAAACCGGTACCCCCAATTGCACAGGCTTCGGGACCGAAACTGTCTTTACTCAAATTGGGTTCATCCTCCGCCTCATTGATATAGTCCCAATAATATTCTGCCTTCACGGTATTATCCCTTTCCCTTGCCAAACCACTTACAGGATGAGCGCCTTCCCAAAAAAATCGGAAGGTTTGGCGTTGTACAATATCGAGCAATGCTGAGTCTGAAATGTTTTTAATGATGCCAATAGGGGCGATAGTACTTTTATCTGCCGCATCTATTTTATGTTTATTCTGTGCAAATGAGGCTATGGAAATAAATGCTAGTATTAGTATTTGAATCGATTTTTTGATCATGAACTTTAAATTAAAAAGTTATTATCCATTTTTACCACAGAGGAAAGGAGGTTTTCACAGATGAACCAATTCCCAATTACAAATTTTTAATTACTATTCAAGAAACACCAGAGACCTCACAGGTCTGCAAAATCATTTAAAACATAACAAGCTTTATGAGACCTGTAATGTCTTGAAGCATTTTTTAATTTAAACTTACCAATCATTTTGGTTAGTCTCTTTTACCACAGAGGAATGGAGGTTGTCACAGAGGAACTATTTCCCAATTACAAATTCCTAATTACCATTCGAAAAGTACCAACATACCAACCTTTCAACTTATCAACTATTTCAGCCATGGACTTTCAAAACCCAACTTCTTCAAACCGTTTTGAATCTCGGGACAGCTCATGAACAGCTTCCACAACAAACCAGTTCTGTAATTCTCAATCATCACTACTATTGGGCCCTGATCTATCGCCAAATATTCTGTGGCATACCAAGTTTTTTCCTCGCTAAATGCATCTGTAAAACCATATTCTTTCCAGATCTTATTTCCTAAATCATAGTAAAAATGTTTGAGTGCTTTCATAGAATATTCCGGGGTGTACGGAAATGCCGAAAGCGCTGCCGTTGGCGAAATCACCCCCAGATCATTGGTAGGGGAATGCGCATTGTAACCTTCGTAATTATCGCTAGCTGTAAGTCCCCAACAATTTTCACCATAACCTTTAAAATGCTTTGGGTTGCTAACACAATACAGATAGTTGATCAAAGTATGATGGGTATTTTGTTCCCAATAATCTGCATATCGATCTTTCAAGCCATGAGGATCCAGCCCAAGAAAAGAATATTGGGAAAAAAACAGGGGACCTCCGTAATCAAAACCCAAAGGCAATTGCACTCCATAAAATTCCTTGCCATTTTTGAAATGGTTGCCTTGCGCCCAGCAATCATGATACACTTTTGCATCAATGGCATAATCAGGTGAGGAGGCAGAGAGGATATAAGTAATAAGGCATTCATTCCAACCATGGATCTCGAAATTCATGTCCCAACCATAATTCGGGCTCCAATGCCAATAAAGCACATCCTTTCCACCTCGGGAATGCCAGTTCCACTGTGCGTTGATCCAAAGTTTGTTTATACCATTTCGCAAATCTTTTTCCAGTTCATTGTCTTGATTGAAATATTGTCTTGCACATAACAGTCCTTGAAAAAGATAGGAAGTCTCCACAATATCGGCCCCATCATCTTTTTTGCTAAAGGGGATGGTCTTTCCGGTTTCCCCATTCATCCAATGCGGGAAGATGCCATGATAACGATCTGCATTTGAAAGGAAATGGATTTCCTTCAACAAAAATTTTGCGGCGGTATCCCTGTTAATCCATTTTCTTTCAGTGGCCACAATGATGGCCATCACCCCAAAACCACTCCCGCCAATGGTTACCACTTCATCCCCGTAATGAAAAGTTTTGTTACTGCGTTCCCGAGCTAGCCCACTAACTGAATGGGCATAGTCCCAGAAATATTTGAAAGTCTGTTTTTGGGTAAGTTCCAAAAGTGCCGTATCGGATAAGGTTTCACGTGAAGGGGCAACCGTTTTCTTGGGCGGCCGCACTTGCATGTTTGGGGATTGGGCAAGCAAGGCACATGCAGAAGCGATGGTTATCGCGATAGTGAGTAAGGAATGTTTAATGAACAAACTCATTTCAATTCAATTTAATTACCAGTTGAAAAACTAGACTAAGCCTTTTAGCTCAATTCAGATTAGGGCTTGTAAATCCTAAATCCTTCATCCCCGTTTTAATTTCTGGACAGCTCATGAATAGATTCCACAGCAATCCTGTACGATAATTTTCAATCATGCAAATAATCGGCCCTTCATCAATGGCTAAATGGGAAGGGGCAAACCAACCCGTATTTAAATCAAAAGCATCAATAAAGCCATAGTTTCCCCATAAATTATCTCCTAGTTTATAATAAAAAAACCGAAGGGCATTCATAGACTCGGTAGGTGTATAGGGCAAGGAAGAAATGGCTCCGGTCGGTGCAATTACCCCTACATCATTGGTTGGTGAAGAAGCCGTGTAGCCATTTGGGATATCGCTCGCCGTTAATCCCCAGCAAAGATTGCTGTAGCCATAATAATGATTTGGATTAGCCACGCAATATGCATAATTGATTTTTGCATGCGAAACATTTTGTGTCCAATAATTCGCATAGGCATCACTGAGGTTATTCGGGTTAATCCCCAAAAAAGAATAATGTGCAAAAAACAAGGGACCGCCGTAGGATTCGCCCAATGGCAATCCAATACCATAATAAGAACTGCCATTTACCATAGCACCGTTTCTTGCCCAGCCTGTATCATAAACTCCTTTGCTTATTGAATAGTTTGGGGAAGAAGCTGCCAATACATACGTAATCAATGCCTCATTCCATCCATTAACAGGAATGCTCCAAATATCAGTATTGGCGGTATAGCTTGGATTGTATTGCCAATACATTGAGCTAGTACTGCCATTTTGTGTGAACCATTTCCATTCAACCGCATTCCAAATGGAATTGACACTGTCCCTTAATGCTGTTTCATTCACATCGGAAAGATTGTTGAAATATTGACGTGCTGTCAATAGGCCCTGTAGTAAATAGGAAGTCTCCACAATATCTGCACCATTGTTTGTACCGAAAGCAACCGTTGCGCCAGTAGAGCCATTGATCCAATGTGAAAAGGCGCCATGCCAACGTTGGCATTTGGTAATCAAAAAATTTAAGATGGTATTTATTCTTGAAACAGCATCAGTCCTAGTAATGAACCCACGGTTTGCTGCCACAATTATTGCCATAATACCAAAGCCACTGCCACCGGTTGTCACCACTTCATTGTCGCCATTATCCCTTTCCCTCGCCAACCCACTAACGGGGTGTGCGAAATCCCAGAAATATTTGAAAGTTTGTTGCTGAACAAGGGTAAGGAGTGCACTATCTGTAATTTGAGGAAACTTATCGGAAGAGTCAATACCTGTTTGAAGGTGAATGGTAATCGGGTTGGTGAGTGTACCTTTTGTTGAAGAAAGCAATCCAGATGAAACAGACAAGGTATAACTTGAGAAACCCTTCAAAACACTAGAAGGCTTTACAATAACTACACTATCATTGCTCATTAATTGGGTAGAAACACTCACCGGGGTATTACTTTTGTCTATAAGTGTAAATGCAGAGCCTATATTGGCAGATTGCACTGGCGAGGAGAATGAAAACCGAATCACAGGATCCAGGTTAAGGCCAGCATAGTTCAAAGTGCCATTATTGCTACCATTTACTAAAAAAGTAAGCGCAAATGATTGTGGCGGCACCGGGTTTTTCTTTCCGCAAGCCATCCACAAAATAAAACTTGCAACTAGTATATAATATTTGCGCTTCATGGTCAATATTATTTTTCAAATTTGTAAAATAATAGGCTATCATTATTTCTTGCAATAACCAAAAGTTTTGACCCATTTACGCTCTTCACCCATTTTGCATCCCGCATCTCCCCACTAGCTTCTGGTATGATAGAACGATAGTCAAATTGATTACTCTTCTTCGAAAATGAAAATAACGTTGGGAATAACGCATCATAACGGCCCTCATAAGGGATTACCCCATAAAAATTGCCTACTGCAAGAAAAGATTGTGATGAATTTTCTGGAATACTACAAAATGAAAAAATGGGCGACAACTGCAGTTCATCAGGTAAATCCATCTGCTTGAAATTACCTTTGCCATCATTGATAAAACAGGAGGAACTTAAGGTTTCTGCTTTTAGTTCGGTATAATCTTTGAACAAATCATAGAACATGTATTGAACCGTTTTCCCTGCTACTTCATGATAGGTCAAATAGGCTTTTTTTAGAACGGGCAGGGCCTGTTCCAATTCATCTTTTGCCAAAAAAGTATATTCTTTCCCATCTATCGTATAACACATTACCTGTTCGGTGATGCCATTGAAATCAAAATCTTTAATATAAAGCTTCAAGGGACCATTTTTCCCCGCCCAGAGTTTGGAATTGTGGCCCCAGTTGCCCGCAAGAATATCCGGATAACCATCCCCGTTAATATCTGTAATGTAAAGGCTTTGCCAAAGACCCGTTGAATTCGGTATCTCCTTTTCTACTAATTTTCCGTGATCGTTCATGAATATCTTTATCCCCATCCATTCCCCTGCCACAATCAAATCGGGCCATCCATCCTTATTGATATCCGCAAACTGCGCAGCAGTAACTGTTCCCAGTTGGCGAAGATTAATGGTTTTATTAGCGGCTATTTCAAATTTCCCTTTACCGTCGTTGATGTATAAATAGGAATCCCTAGGCAACCCAAATTTTTTTTGATCGGCCAAATGACCAATAAAAACATCCAAGTCACCATCGTGATCAATATCCGCAGCGGTTATACATGATTTATCCCAATATTGCTGTTGAAAAGCTTTAGGGGAGAAACTGAAGTGTCCTTTGCCATCATTGATGTACAACCTATCTGCATTTGCCAGTGCATTGATAGGCATCTGGTTTCCACCACCAACCACCCATAAATCAGGATATCCATCGCCGTTTGCATCAAAGAAAAGGGCATCCACATCTTCGCAATCTGCAAATTGTTTGAACAAGGCGGTATCGGTTCGCTTAAAATTCCCGTCTTTCTGCTGTAGCATCAATGCACCGGGTGTGCCTCTGGCCCCACAAACATAAAAATCTTCCAATCCATCCTGGTTCACATCAGCCACAGCAATTTTTGGTCCTCTGGTGCTTTCTTTATGCGGTATCAATGGCTGCACCGCAAAATCATTGAAATCATTTTCCACATGTTTCCAGTCACATTTCACCTGATTTGTAACATTCACCAATTCTTCCTTTTTAGGAGGAAAAAAGGAAGAATAATCAAACTTAACTGAGGCATCTTTTTGAGAAACCGTGATGATTTGATTGGCCTTAATATTTTTGATTACCTGACATTGTTGATTAGGCCACACCACTAACAAGCTATCAATGGCCGAAACGGTGTCCAACCCAAAATGAAGTCGCGTATCTGATGAAGATTGAAAACCCCTAGTTAGCATCAGTTCCTCGTACTGCATACCCTCTTTAGTAAAAACATAGGCCTTGGCGCCTATCCCAAATTTGTTTTCATCACTTCCTTTAAAATTAATGGTGATATGGTTCTTTAGCTTGCCATTGTTCTTAAAAATAAAGGCTTGGGCATTGAGTGGGTTTACTATCAAATCCAGATTGCCATCATTATTCAAATCGGCATAAGCAGCACCATTGTAAAACCCCTTCTGATCACTAATGCCCCAATCTTTGCCGATATCCTTGAATTTTCCGAGCCCGTTTCCTTGGAACATAAAACAATAAGAACTCCCTTCAGGCATTTTATCCACCGTCATGTCATCATATTTCCCTGAAGCGTTTCTGTCTATTTTAGAGGAAAGATCAGATACAAAACGAACATAGTCCAAATCAACTGGTCGTTTTACGATACCACTCGAAATGAACAAATCTTTGTTCCCATCATTATCAAAATCAGCAAACAAGGGGCACCAACTCCAGTCTGTAGCTGAAACTCCTGCCATCAATGCTTCATCGCTAAAACTGGTACCACTTCCATTGTTCCTTTGCAAACAATTCCGGGAGACTTGGTTTTGATAACCGTTCCTCAATATTTTATAGTTATAAATATCATAGTGCTCATCACTGCCATAGGTCTTTAATGTCTTTTCATCTGGCGGCAGCATATCCACTGTGATAATATCCGGTTGTCCATCGTTGTTATAATCTGCAATATCATTGCCCATACTGAACCTCGAATAATGGCCAAAATGTTTTGCCCCACTTTCAGTAAAGGTGCCATCCCCATTATTGATATAGTAATAATCATTTTCATGAAAATCATTTCCCACATAAATATCATCCCACCCGTCATTATTCAGGTCTGCTACCGAAATACCAAGACCGTATCCCAAACTACTTTGATAAATACCGGCCGTTGCAGACACATCCGTGAATTTGCCTGTAGTGCTGATATCGTTTCGGTATAATCGGTCCCCTGCATTAGGATCGAATTTTCTTCGGTTGCTGGTGTCCACAATGTTTGAACTAGGATGATGGGATTGGTTCAAAACATAACAATCCAGATCCCCATCGTGATCATAATCAAAAAATACAGCTTGTGTTGAATACGCAGAAAGCGCCAATCCATATTTTTCGGCACTTTCTGTAAAAGTGCCATTGCCATTGTTGATAAAAAGTTCATTGCGCCCATGCAGGTTGTGTTCCCCTTGAACGGAGCACACATAGATATCCAATAAACCATCCCCATTCACATCGGCCATGGTGGCACCCGTACACCAGTCCGATGTACCTGCTACTCCTGCTTTCTCTGTAACATCTTCAAATTTATAATCACCTTTGTTCAAATAAAGTTTATTGCCCCCCTTACTATTCGCCGTGAAATAAATATCAGGCAACCCATCATTATTAATATCACCCACGGCAACACCACCGCCATTGTAATAATATAAATAATAAAGAATGCCAAATGCCTCTCTCTTATTTAATGTGTTTTCAAAATTAATATTGGTATGTGATGATGAAAGTCTGGTAAACTGTTTATTTCGTTGGCAAGCAGCAAAAAAAATTGCCAATATGCTAAAGCAAAAAACATATCGAACGGGGCTTATTTTTATCATGGCCGAAGATTTTTGTTCAAATAATTTTTTGTTGCGTCTTTATAGATGCTAATAAAATGAGAACGCATATTAGCTGAGGTTGGTTCTATTGCCCCTTCCAAAAGAACAGTGATCGATCTTGAGGGTTGCTCGGGCATATGGCAATCAATACAATTTTTTGTTATAGAATTTCCAAGACGGCTATTAAGCTTACAAAAATTATTATGTTCAACATTATGACAGGTTATGCAACGCTGGGAGAATAATTCTTTTTTCCCTTTTTCATTTTCATGGGGGTTGTGGCAAGTCATGCAGGTCATGCCACTTTCTTTAAAACATCTACTGGCAGCCAACATACCATATTGATTTCCGTGCACATCAATGTTCACGGCCTCTTTGGCAACGTTATCTATTTGAAAATAATTTGCTAATGTATCTCCCGAATGAAATTCAAAAGAGGGCTTGGTTTTGGCTAGTCTTCCACCATGGCAAAGGGCACATAAATCCAAACTTTGTTTTCGTGTAAATGAAGCTGGGTTAATGATATATTTACCTGTTTTTTCATTGGGGTGTTGTGTTTGAAATTGAACATGCTGTATACCTGAACCATGGCATTTTTCACAATCCACCCCATATATGATATTGTGGTCGAATTTTTCGAACTGCGCATCGGGTGCAGCAATAGATTGGGCGTAGGTGGTATGACATTCAAGACAACGGGAAGTAACAGGTCTACCAAAAACAACCCGACCGGGATAGCCAGGACTATTGCACCATTGATTTGTTGCGGTAAAATAGGTCAGCGGTAATTGGAAAAGCGTATCCTTCCACCAATAGAGATAGCTTTGCCCTCTAGTGCCCGAGCCAATCACAATATCAAAAGGCCTTCGCTTTTTTTCTGTCCCATTTACATAAAGCACCTGATATAATCGATCCCCACTCCTTTCTACTAAAATGGTATTGGAAAGATCAAATACAAACTTGTTATGACCTGTTTCAAATTTTCCCATGACCGTACTGGTATCAGCAGGCCTTGAGCTAAGGTGATGCGCCGTATGTATATGGGAGTCATAAATTGATTTATGACAATTTGCGCAGCTAGTTGAACCTGAAAATAGTTCCCGCTGCTTTTGCACCACTTGTTCGCTATTTTTTTCTTGATGGTTAATGCACATGGTAAACAAGGATGTACAAAGTATCAAGCCCATTATAATCAATACCCACTTTCGACTAAGTATCTTCTTTACCATAATCTAATCATTCTAAACAACCAGTAGAACAAAGAATTTTTCAAGCAAAATAAAACAGGGCTGAAGTAAAAGTTTCAGCCCTTGTTTTATTGATTATATAACTATCATATGCTATGCCAAGTTCAAAATATCATATTATTATTGTTTAGTACTGTACAATGATTGAACATCTGAAGCTGCCAGGGCTGTGTTATACAAGCGTACCTGATCAATGCCTCCAGGCCAACCTGACATCCAGCCGTTATTAGACCATTTATCAACGATGTTCAACATTTCCTGAAAACCGCCAACCACAAGACCAGTGGCATTGCCATCAAATGCAATGGTTTCATTCGCTTTTTGATCAAATTGAACCCCATCTCGATAAAGTGTTCCTGTTTTTGCAGTAGCATCATACACAAATACCACATGGTGCCAGTTGCCATCATACATTTTTGGCCATCGCTTGGTACCAGTATACCCCGCAAAATCCCAGTTGTTTCCAGTGCCATTGGCAAAAACAAATTTTAATTGCATGGAATCCGATGTGCTCGATTCATGATCTGCAAAAACAACAAAGTTGCTCCAAAAATTGGTAGTACTTGGAAGGCACAAAAGACCATCTGCATTGGCATGGTCTTTTTGTGCCAGGCTTGCATTTAGCCAAAAAGAAATAGTGAAACTGGTAGATGTTGCGAAATCATTGGCATTTACGTAATGGATTAATGCGGACGAACTACCTTGTAAGGCTGTACCTGTAACCCCGGTCATATACCCGATGGAAGGGTCGGGAAAGAAACAGGGATAACCAGAAATGCTATCCTTGAAGCGTATGTTCAATTGTGCATCTTTGGCAGTTGTTGAATCAAAACTCAAGAAAAATCTCAGGGAAGTAGTTGGGTTTACCGGATTATCCGTTGGATAATTTTTTGGCAATACTGGCCTATCCAATTTCTTACAACTAGCCATCGCTAAGAGTATGACTATTGCAAGAAGGGGAATTTGATTTTTTTTCATGATTATAATTATTTCTAAGATTAATAATTGGGGTTCTGAACTAATACGCCTCCGGAAATATCGATAGCTGGTTGGGGGATGGGGTAGTATTGGTTACGTGAGGTATAACCTAATGGTCCCAACACATTGAGGGCATCTCCCCAACGAACGAGATCATAGAATCGATAACCCTCCAATGCAAATTCCCAACGCCGTTCATTCTTTATGGCTGTCCTCATCTGCGCTTGGCTGCTATAAGCAATATAGGGCACTATAGTTCTTGTTTTATCTGTACTGCCTGCTGCCCTACTCCTAATCAATTCCAAGTTTGCAGCGGCTGTTGCGCCATCGCCAGTTTCATTGGCTGCTTCGGCCAACATTAATATCACATCGGCATAACGCAGAATGCGATGGTCAATCCATGGAGCAGCCCCGTTGCCATTCACAAAGCCAGTGTAGTTGCGCATGGCAGGGTCGTTGCCAGTATATAGTTTTTTGTTCCAATATTTTTCTGCCAACCCGCCAGAACCCAATGGATCTGTATATGCAGGAAGGGTTGAGCCCCATCCACCGGTAGTGGCCCCCCCATCAAATTGACCAGAGTACAAAATGGTCATTGACTTTCTGGGGTCCGTATTATCCCATGCTTTTACTAAAGTATCGGTAGGAACGTTCCAACCCCATCCCAAGTTCCAAGCTACTGGGGCGCCATTTTGACGAACCTGCTGTGCAGTTCCCCATCCATCCTGCCCTTGGTTTTGGGTGGAGATAGCCTGTGCATTGGCTCCGCAATACGCATTCATTTCAAAAATAGACTCAGCGCCGTTTTTGCCTGCACCGTTCACTCCATCCTTCCAAATATCATAGAAATTGGGCATCAAAGAATACTGACCAGAATTGATCACCGTTTGGCAAAGAGCCACCACCTTTCCCCAATTTTGGCGCATCAAATAAGTTTGGGCCCAAAGTGTATTCGCTGCCCCTTGCGTCAAGCGGCCTTTCATTTTGCCACTATTACCATAGGCACTTGCATTTATGGGCAACCACATGGCCGCGGTATCCAGGTCTCCATCAATTTGTGCATAAATGGCATCCACAGTTGCCTTTGGCCGAATACCATCAGCAGGGTTGGTGTAATAATAATTAATCAAAGGAACCTGTCCGTAGGCTTTCACCAAATCAAAATAGGAATAGGCCCTAAAAAAATAAGCTTCCCCTAGTTGGCGCAAAGAAGCGGGGTCAGTTACTTTTAGCGAATCCCTTCCTGTATGTATTTCTGTATTCGCAAGATTGATCATATAATAATGATCATTCCAATAGGTGTCGGTAGCCCAATCATCCTTGGTGTATTGGAAGGTCTCAAACTCGGCATTGATTTCCTTACCATCATTGGCATCACTACCCTTTGCCGCATCGTCATCGCGAATGCTATTGAAATCAGTCCATGGCAGGGAAGAGAACCCTGCATAAGTCCTTAAGGTATTATACAAACCCAAACTTTGTGCTTCCATGGCACCTTGTTCCTTTTGAACATCGGGTAAAGTTGCCGTAAGTGGTTTCCTGTCAAGAAATTTACTACAGCCCACCAAAACAACAACCATTATTACCGATGTGGAAATCCAAAATATTTTTGTCATCTTTTTCATATCAATAGAGTTGTTTTTTTAAAAAGATACATTTACTCCTACACTGGTAATGCGAGGCAATGCATTGTTCGATTTTCCGTAATCCACGCCGAAGCTGGTAGCATCACCCCCAAACTCAGGTGAATAACCACTGTTGTTTTTCCATGTTTTAAGATTTTGAACATTCACGAAAAACCGGAAGCTGGTAATGTGTGCATGCATCAGCATTTTGGGGTCAAAGTTGTATCCCAATTGAAGGTTACGGATCCTAAAATAACTGCCGTCCTCAATACTATATGTCGATCCTTGATAATTGTATCTTTCCCCGGAATTGATTTCAGGTACCCAATTGGATGTACCAGCGCCATGCCAACGGTTTTGTTGGAAGGAAGCATAGTTCACAAAAGAATAAGGGGATTCCAAAGCAGCCCATGTCCTAAACACTTGGTTGCCATAAACACCGCCCACATCAATGCCCAAATCAAAATGCTTGTAGCTCAAATTGATTGAACCTCCATAAATAAACTTAGGACTTGGGTTTCCTATATTGGTTCTATCATTTGCATCAATTATACCATCTGGTTTTTTATTAGGGCCGGAAATATCCTTGAATTTAAAATCACCAGGCCTATAAGTACCTATACTTGAAGCATTGGGCGAAGTCAACACATCCAAATTGGATTGGTACAAACCAGCCACTTGATACCCGTAGAAATAACCGATCGGTTGGCCCGATTGTGTATAACTTGCTTGTTGACCATTGTTTTGGCTTGTGCGTATGATTTTGCCCCCTGCCAACAATGGGCTTAATGCAACCACCTGGTTATTCAGGAAAGTAATATTTCCATTCAATCTCAAATTGAAATCATGACCCATGTTTTGGTTCCAAGAGGCACTCAGTTCCTCGCCCCAGTTTCTTAGTGTTCCAGCATTTTGAACCCCGTTTTGAATACCCAATGCACTGTTATTGATAACGGTCATCAATTGATTGGTGGTCTTATTGAAATAGTTGAATTCGAAATGCAGGCGGTTACTCAATGCAGTCGCCTCAAAGCCTACCTCTTGTGCATCTACCGATTCCCATTGCAAATTATAGGATGGATTGTAGGCTGCTTGTGCAGCGCTGAACAGGTTATTGCCAAAAGGAGTGACAGAACCAGTTGCCAAAACCGGATAAAACAGGTAGGGGTTTGCCTGACCTGTATTGGGATCATACGCACTTTGGTTACCTAATACACCCACAGATCCTTTTATTTTTATGTAATTGAAAAGCGTTTGTTTCTGCATGAAATTTTCCTTGGTCAATTCCCATCCTGCGCCGACCGCCCAAAAATTCTGGTAGCGGTGGGGGCCTGAAATTTGGGAAGAACCATCGTCTCTGTAGGACAATGTCAGATAGTATTTTTCAGCATAATTGTACAATACCCTGCCCAAGTAGGAAGCAGTAGCACTTTCATACTGGCTGGATTTTGAAGTGGTGGTTGTTGGGTCTTCAAAACCGGAAGTGATGTACCAAAAACGCTTATCATTCGGGATAGGGCCGAATGTGCCCTGATAGGCATTGGAAGTAACTGCATAACTACCCAAATAGCGGGTTGTAAAACCAGCAATAGCGGTAATATTATGTTGGTTGAAGCTCTTTTTAAAGCTCAGTACATGGTCTTGTTGAAATTGTTTGATAGATGTGCTGATTTCCTGCACACTAGTGGTTGGGTTCTGAACCTGGGTGGCTAATGATACAGGGTTGAAAGCATAGTAGGTAGGGGTATACTTCCTATTGTCTTCAAAGCTCATGTCGCCATAAACAGTAGAACGGAATGTGAAATACTTCAGGAAATTGACTTCAGCAAAGGCACTTCCTACATACCTATAGGTGTAATCAAGGGTTTTATTCCACTCATTTTCCAACTTAAGCAAAGGGTTTGTTACCCCAGCTAATTGAAAAGAGGGAGCTAAAGGATAAATATTTTGATTGATCACAGCAGACCCATAAAGGTCAGTCAACTGCATAGGTGTTGGACTGGAGGATAACAATGGAACCAATTGCCTGGCATCACTCAAAACATCCCCCCCGTCATAACCATAAGGATTATGAATCCGGCTCACTATAAGATTTGCACCCACTCTGATATGTTTGCTCAGTCTCAACTCATCACTCAAGTTGATATTGATTTTGTTGAGCTGAATATGTTTTACAATACCCTGGTCATTGGTATAACCCATACCCAAATTGAACTTGTTTTTTTCAGTACTACTTGAAACACTCAGATTACTTGTTTGGAAATTGGCATTCCTGGTAACAGCATCGATCCAATTTGTATTAGAATTTAGGCCTGTATAATTAGGTGAAGTGGTGATACCAGTGTTAGCCAATTCTTCAGCATACAAAGTTTTAAAAGTAGTTGCATCAGCAAATTTGGGAGCATCAACCAAAGTTTTCCAACCTTGGGTGGCATTAAAGTTTACTGTGGTTTGCCCTGCTTTCGCTTTTTTTGTGGTAATAGCAATGGCGCCAGTTGCACCCTTAACACCAAAAATCGCTAGGGAAGAAGGGTCTTTCAAAATCTCTATTGATTCAATGTCGTTGGGATTTAGATAATCAATATTGTCCTCAAAAATCCCATCCACAATATATAGGGGATGTACTTGACCGATACTTGTTGTACCTCTAATACGTATATCAGGTTGAGCACCGGGTGTTCCGTCGTTTACGATGTAAACCCCGGCTACCTTACCTTGTAAAGAAGCAACTGGATTGGTATTAGGTTTGTCGGCAACTTCCTTTCCAGAAATCTTAACGATAGAACCTGTCAAATCTCTTTTGCTAGCCGTACCATATCCAATCACCACTACTTCATTCATGGCCTGGGCCTTCGATAATACCATTTTCACATTGATAACAGACTGGCTATTGACTGCAATTTCTTGGGTTTCATATCCAATGTAGGATATTACCAATCTCCCCTTTTCTGGTACCGTTAATGTATAGTTACCAAAATTATCCGTGGTGGTTCCAATTGAAGTGCCTTTTACGCCCACACTCACACCCGATAAAGGCTCTCCATTTTCGCCAGTGATTTTACCGGTGATCTTAATATCCTGCACCGCAAGGCTATTGGATAACACCACAATCAGGTTGTTGTCGAGGATTTTATAACCTAGGTCGGTACCGGTAAACATCCTGTCCAGCACATCCTTGATATCGGCCGCATCTGCAGTGATGCTTATTCTTTGGCGGATACTTTTTAGGTTATTGTTATAGAGAAAGCGGTATTCGCCTTGGTTCTCTATCGCTTTTAAAGCTTTCCCTATTTCTGTTTTGTTCAGATTCAGGGACACCTTTGCCTGCCCGCTTACTTTAGCAGACACCTGCAAAATGCCGACCAATAGCATTACAAAGGTTAGTTTCATAAATAAAAGAGCTTTTTTGACGGAATGGAAGCGCTTGCCTCCAATCGTTAGATTTTTCTTCATACTTTTATCACATTATGGGTTATGAAATGTAAAACTTAATGCTTCCCGGCATTATGAGTTTGAATGATTAACCTACAGGGGTATGCTCCAACATGCCCCTTTTATTATCTTTTATGTACTGTTGTTTTTTTTCATTTAGCAATAGTTGTTTTGGCTTTTAATAAATGGTTACAATATTATTATTGTCGATTTCGTAGTTAAAAGGGGCGGTAAACTTCAAGGCATCCAATGCCTGCCGTATGGTTTCGGTTTTAAAGCTGCCTGTCAGGTGGTTTTCTTTTAACTGCTGGTTCTCAAACTTAACGGTAACCCCATACCAACGTTCAAGTTGCATCGCAAGATCTTGGAATGACTCGTCCTGAAATACAAGCCTATCATTAACCCAAGAGGTTTCAATGACAGCACCGGTCTTATGCTCATAGGTCAGTTTTTCAACAATGGCTTCCGGGGTGGCCACTGGCATTTTCCCGGTCTTGCCCTGATGGGCTGTCTCTATAATATTATCTTTACCAGCCGTATTTTGCACTACAATTTTCTCGTTGGGCTTTAAAATCACTTTTTTGTTTGGCCTATCTTTAAAAGTAACTTCTATACTACCTCGAATCAAGGCCGCTTCCGTTGTTTTATCTGTTGGGTATGATCTTACATTGAATTTGGTGCCAAGTACTTTGATATTGATCCTAGAAGCATGGATGATAAAAGGTTTTTCCTTGTTTTTTACCACATCAAAAAAAGCCTCTCCAGATAAAACCACTTCCCTAATGGTTTTTCCATATGTAGAATCATATTTCAGGCTGCTGCCCGCATTCAGCCAAACCTTGGTGCCATCGGGCAAGATCAGATTGGTCTTTGAGCCATTTTTTGTGAATACCTCACTGATCTTTTTTTCAGAGACAGGCGATATCGATGCAGACGGGATGGGTTGGGATCGCATAAAATGAAGCCCAAGGAAAACTGCGGAGGCAAAGGCGGCAACGGATAATAAGAGCCAAAAAAAAGAATGGGGGTTTTTATCCGTTTTATCCCTTTCAAGCGTTTCGGATGACTCAAAGGTTGGTTCCGAATAGCTTACGTTATGCTCTTCCATACGCTCAACATGTCTATTAAAGGCTTCATGCGCATCTCCCGACTTAAATCCAGTAGTATCGGACTTCCAAAGGTCAATAATATATTGTATAGGATAATGAAGATCCGGATGATTGCGGAGGAGCTGTTTTAGCTCCTGCAATTCTTCTTCCCCAGCCTCGCCGGAAAGTTTTTTGGCAACCAATTCCCAGATATGATCTTGTTCCATAAGCAGCAGACTCGAGTACAGGACAGGGAAATCAATGAAAACCCCCAAACAAAGTTTAAAAATTGTTAATTTTTAGCCATTCACATGAGAGGGTAGCGTGCGGCTAATATCGAAGTTGATGGCAAAACCAATTTTTTTTACAGCTATAGCTATTTGGTTTTCAACTGTTTTTACAGATATGTGCAGGATTTCGGCCACTTCTTTGTATTTCATCTTATCCTCCTTGATCAATTTGAAAATAAGCCTACAACGAGGGGGTAGCTGATATATCGCTTGCTGGATGCGCTCCATCATATCTGAGGTAATGAGCAGTTGTTCGGGATCAGCGTAGCTGCTCTTGATATCGACCGAAACCTCACTGAGATCCACAAAATTAGCTTGCTTTTGCTTATCGATATAATTCAAGGAGATATTTTTGGTAGCTACATATAGGTAAACCTTAAGGTTCTCCACGCCAGAAATGGCTTTCCTTTTTTCCCAGACCTTTATAAAAACATCCGAAACAATTTCTTCAGAAAGCTCTTTGGATTTTACAAAACCCCAGGCAAAATGATATAGATATGAATAAAGCCCAATGAATAGCTCTTTATAAGCCTGTTGGTCCTCAAACCTCGCGATCCGGTTTTGCAGATACTCAATTCGTTCGGCAGCAATCATTGGTTATAAGCAATAGTCTATTACAATATTAATAAAGAAAAAACATAATACTCTTGATTTGACAATTTTCTTTAATAGAAAGCTGCTTTATATTTCGCTGCTTGAGTTTATTGTTTATTTTTGCAGCCTGAAAAAATTGCCTGACTTTTAGCTCAGTCCCAACAGGTTTGTTTGAAGTTCTTTTATTTTTATATGGACCCTTAGCTC
>JAFDYF010000090.1 GCA_018267575.1 Bacteroidota bacterium | reverse complement strand
GATTGGGCTTTAGTACTACTGTAATGAACAACAGCGGTTCCTTGATAGGTTCAACTTCGGCTAAAGTATTTTTTAATAGCACAACACGTTATTCACTAATTATACAAATATTGAAGTTACAATTTTCAAAAATAAGGTAGCTATTTCTTTATAGGCAAATGTTGTCAGAAATTTAAATAGCCCTAATGCTTGGTTGATGAACCCATCACTGAATTATTCCTTATTTCCGAATACTTTATCATTGAAACTGAACTTTGCATGACCGACCGGGTAAAATTGATCAACGACTATTTTCACAAAGCAAAAGCGGCAAATAAGGAACTCACCAAAAAGGAAATCTTTAAGGATCTGCTTCACCGCTTATACTCTGGTGAAAAGGAAATTGAGGAGATTATTGATGCCATTAGTGCGGGTGCCGAAAAAACCATCCTGAACATACCCGTCGCGATAAACTCCATAAAGGAAGTGCAGATACACTCTACAATAAAATCATCATCGAGTTCGAAAATGAACCGAAACTAACATACCAACACGCCAAGGAGCAATTGGCTGGCTATATGCTCGGTCAGTTTAAAAGTGGCGAAGGCTATAACTATACATTGATTGCCTCCGATTTTATCAATTGGAAAATAGTGGTGCCCGATGTGAGCCAATTGGAAAAACTGGATACCCTTCAAGAAGATGAACTTATATTGAACGAAGTCCCCACAGCCTCTTTCACCCTTACCGAAAACAATGGGGAAGATTTTTATTATTGGCTCGACCGTTTTCTTTTCAAAGAAGAAAAACAACAAGCCACCTTAAAGCGCATTGAAGAAGCGTTCGGATATCGGAGCCCCGTGTTCATTGAAAGCTTTCGGCAGATCAGTGCGGTATTCCAAGACGCAAAAAAATATGGTGAGGTACAGATAAGCTATGAGCAATGGCGAAAATTCCTAAGCATCGCCTATGGTTCTTTTGCTGATACCGAAGCGGCATTTGTGATACATACCTATTTGAGCGTATTGGCCAAAGTGTTGGCCTATGAAGTGCTGAGCAATGATGACTATGTGGATGATGAGGAAATGAAATCCATTTTGGATGGTGCCATTTTCCATAAATACAATATCCGCAATTTTGTGGACAATGATTTTTATCACTGGGTACACAAGGATATCTATTTCAGGAAACTGAAAAAAGTGTTCCGCCTGATTGCACAGGAAATTTCCACTTTCGATTTCAACCAAGTGGATGAGGATGTGCTGAAAGGGGTTTATCAGGAACTGATAGACTTGGACACCCGCCATGCATTGGGCGAGTATTATACACCCGATTGGCTTTGCGAAAGGATTGTGCGGGAATTTGATTTTAAGCCCACTGACAAAATATTGGACCCAAGCTGTGGTAGTGGTTCTTTTCTCCGTGCTGCCATCCATCAACTTAAAAAGTTGAACCCACAGATTACGGTGGAGCAGTTGAACAATAGCATTTATGGTATTGACATCCACCCGCTCAGTGTACAGATTGCCAAGACTACCATATTGGTAAGCTTGGGAAAAGAAGTCATCCATGCAAAGAAACCGGTGCATATCAATATCATCCTCGCCAACACCCTACTTGCCCCAGAAGGGGTGAAGAATCTTTTTGGTGGCGAGTTTTTGATGAATATAGACAGGGACAAATATTATTTGAACACGCAGGTATTTGAAGATGTGCACCTGTTCGATGAAGCCCTCGAAGTATGCGAAGAACTTGCCGAGCAAACACAGGGCAAAAGAACAGAGAGCCTTGCCGTTTTCGGCAATGTTCTAAAAAAGCAGTATAAGCATGGGGGCATCAACGAGCAGGTGATCAATAGTTTTTACCAGATCTATACCGGGTTGAAAAAAGTAAAGGAAGCTGGGCGCGACAGCATCTGGAAATTTATAGTACAAAACTTGTACAAGCCTTATTTCCTGCACGACAAATTTGATTATGTGATTGGCAACCCACCTTGGTTTACCTATAGCAGTATCAAAAACGAGGAATACCAAAACATACTGAATAAACTAGCCGAGAAATATGATGTAAAGCCAGACAAGATCGCCAATTTCCCACACCTTGAAATTGCTGCCATTTTTCTTTCCTATTGTACCAGCTATTTTTTAAAGGATCAGGGCAAATTAGCCTTTGTGTTGCCGAGGAGTTTTTTTAGTGCCGACCATCATGATAATACGAGGAGTGGAAAAGCAAAGGGTTTCAAGCTTTCGGCGATCTGGGACCTGAACGGGGTGCAGCCGCTATTCCGTATACCGAGTGCTGTATTGTTTGCAGTAAAAGCTAATGCAAAAAGAGGGCTGCCAGCCTCGGGTCAAGCAGGCATTTCATTTACGGGAAACCTGCCAGCACATAATTGCAACTGGATGGCGGCAGAGAAAAAATTAACCGAAGAGGAAGTAAAATGGTTTTATAGCAAACAGGGTAAATCATCGGCATTTTCGAATAAAAAACTAAAAGCAGGAACAAAGACAAATCCTTATAAACAAGAATTTAAAAATGGAGCTACTTTGTACCCAAGAGTATTTTTATTTTTAGAATTAACTCAAGATGCCCCTCCTGATTTTCGCGATAGAATCATCAATATAAAAACTGCTGATGCAATACAACCAGATTCAAAACCTCCATGGAAAGGACTGAATTTTTCAGGTAAAATTGAAAGCCAATTTTTATTTAGAACTGCATTGGCAAAAAGCATTCTTCCATTTCATCTTCATAAACCTGAACTGGTTTTTTTGCCAATCATTGTCAATTCCAATAGCAATGGGTTAAAAGAAATAAAACTATTTTCGGGAAAAGAGTTAATGAGAGAAGGATTCTTGAATGCTTCAAAGTGGTTGCAAAATGGAGAAAATGTATGGGATATACATAAAACCGAGAGAAATAAAAATACAACACTCTTAGACTGTATTAATTGGCAACAAAAACTTGTAAAGCAGAATTTAAATTGCCCTTTTCTTGTTTTGTATAACTCATCTGCAAAAGATGCCAATGCCTGTGTAGTAGATAGAGGTAAACTGGATTTAGAATTTATTGTAGAAAACATAGCCTATGTATATTATACCAATGAAATTCGAGAAGCTTTCTATTTAACCGCTATTCTTAATTCAACTGCCCCAAATGAAATGATGAAAGACTTTCAAGCACGAGGTCTATTTGGTGCAAGACATGTTCATAAAAAAATCCTCGATATCTATTATCCCAAATTTGATGAAGCCAACCCAACACATACCCAATTGGCAGCCCTCAGTGAAACCGCCCACGAAAAAGCGGCACAGTATATTAAGGACAACCCACCCCAACAGGAACTTTCCGCCATCCACCTTGGCCGGTTAAGAACACAGATAAAAAAACACTTGACAGTAGAAATAAAGGAGATTGACAAACTGGTAAAAAAAATAATCGCATCCTAAAAGCAATGCGGGCCGTCATTTCGAGTCACGCTTTGTCAACCTGCGATATCAAGTATGTTTGTGCGTATCGAGAAATCTCTAGCCGATTATTAGCGGTGGATTTCTCACCCTGCTTACTTTTATTCAATGCCCCTGCTCTTCGCCGGGTTCAAAATGAACGATTGATTTATATAAGGAGTTTAAAGATGCCGTATACTGTTCCAAAGTTTCAAACCTTTGAAAAAATTACGCTTTTGGAATTTTGATGCAAACTATGGAATTTTGATAAGGAGCAAGTTTCCTTATCAAATCTTAAAAACAAATTATGGCAGATAATCAGTATGATGCAATTGTGATAGGGTCAGGGATCAGTGGTGGTTGGGCGGCTAAGGAACTATGCGAAAAAGGGCTGAAGACCTTGGTACTGGAACGCGGGAGAAACGTGGTGCATATCAAGGATTATGGCGACACCACAAAAGATATATGGGAACTGCCTCATAGAAATTCAAATGCAAATTCAGATCATAGCAATAGCCCCATCCAAAGCAAATGCTATGCGTATGATGAAGTATCGAGCCATTTTTTTGTAAACGATAAAGAAAATCCGTACAACCAAATAAAACCTTTTGATTGGATCAGGGGCTATCATGTAGGTGGCCGTTCATTGATGTGGGGCCGACAGTGCTATCGATGGAGCGATCTTGATTTTACAGCCAACGCCAAAGATGGTCATGCTGTTGATTGGCCCATCCGCTATAAAGACTTACAGCCTTGGTATGATCATGTAGAACCTTTTGTTGGTATCAGTGGTTCTATGGAGGGTTTGCCCCAATTGCCAGATAGTAAATTTCTCCCAGCCATGGAGATGAATTGCCTTGAAAAATATGTATCGGAAAAAGTGAATAAAGGCTTTCCTGATGGCAGAAGAATGATCATTGGCCGAAGCGCAAACCATACGCATAAAGTAGGCGATAGAGGGCCTTGTCAGTACCGGAACAAATGCCATCAAGGTTGTCCATTTGGCGGATATTTCAGTAGCAATTCGGCCACCTTGCCTGCTGCAGAAAAAACAGGCAACCTCACTTTAAGACCATTTTCCATTGTGCTGGAATTAATCTATGATAAAGATCTAAAAAAAGCGAAGGGTGTAAGGGTGCTCGATTCCCAAACCATGAACACAATAGAATATTTCGCAAAGATCATTTTCGTAAACGCAAGCACCTTGGGCACTACGGCTATTTTGTTGAACTCTGTTTCTGATGCATTCCCCAATGGGTTTGGGAACAATAGCGGTCAGGTGGGACATAACCTCATGGACCATCATTATGGGGTTGGTGCCTCTGGAAGTTTTGATGGTTTTGAAGACCAATACTATTATGGTAGAAGACCAAACGGAATCTATATACCCCGGTTTAGAAATCTAAATGAACAGACCAAACAAAAAGACTATGTGAGAGGATTCGGTTATCAAGGTGGCGCTAGCAGGGGCAGAAAACAATGGGCAGAAGGAATCGGCGTTACGCTAAAAGAAGAATTGGAAGAACCGGGAAATTGGGGAATGGGCATCGGCTCTTGGGGAGAATGTCTTCCGTATTTTGAAAATAAAGCCACATTGAACAAAGACAAAAAAGACAAGTGGGGACTTCCTACATTGGATATCGATTGTGAATTTAAGGACAACGAAAAAGCGATGCGCAAGGACATGATGAACAGCGCTGCCGAAATGTTGGAGAAAGCAGGTCTTAAAAACATAGAGACTTATGATAGTGCGCCTGCCCCTGGTTTCTGCATCCACGAAATGGGCACGGCCAGGATGGGCAAGGATCCCAAAACCTCGGTGCTCAACGAATGGAATCAAGTGCATGATTCTAAAAATGTATTTATCACCGATGGATCTTGTATGGCTTCTTCGGCATGCCAGAACCCATCACTCACCTATATGGCACTCACAGCCAGAGCTGCAGACTACGCAGTATCTGAATTGAAAAAAAGAAACCTTTAGCAGTTGTTCTCAGAGAGCAAAACCTATTTTGGTTTTTAAAAGCAACAAATAGCATAATGGATGAGCCATTATCGATGATCAAATACTTGAAACTGAAAGGGTCTATCATTCTACTATGTTCTTTGATAACCCTATGGCAGCAGTCGAAGGCCCAAGAAAAACGCTTTAGCTTTTCCCAACCCAAAATGGGTTCACCATTCAACATCATTTTTTATGCAACAGATTCGGCGAATGCGAACCTAATCGCTAAAGAATGTTTTCAATTGGTGGATTCATTTGTATCGATTTATTCCGACTATATCGATAGCAGCGAACTGAACAGACTTTGTACAAGAGCTGGCAATCAGGAACCGGTTCCCCTCTCCCCTGCCCTGTATGATATTTTGATGCAATCGAAATTTGGGTATGAGAAAAGTCATGGCAGCTTTGATATTTCCTTAGGACCCCTTACCAGGCTTTGGCGCAAGGCCAGAAAAGAAAAAATATTCCCCGCCGATTCCATGGTGAAAGAAAAACTGCTCATCTGCGGCTTTGATAAAATCAGGATCGATACGCTTGCACATACTGCCGAACTTTTGCAAAAAGGGATGCAGCTCGATCTCGGTGGAATTGGGCAGGGCTATATCGCACAAAAAACAATCGATTTCCTAAAAACAAAAAATATCCATAATGCCTTGGTGGATGTAAGCGGCGATATCGCTGCCATTGGTAGGCCCCCGGGCAAAGCGGGTTGGACGGTAGCCATTAACGTTCCCGAACAAGGGGAAACTCTTTTGAAGAAGCAATTGCTCATTCGTGATATGGCCGTTACCACTTCTGGCGATGTGTATCAATTTTTCGAGCATGATGGAAAAAGATATTCGCATATCGTGGACCCCAAAACGGGTTATGGCATTACCTCACAGAAAAACGTGACTGTGATTGCTAAAGATGGGACCATGGCAGACTGGCTGACAAAGGCCTGCAGTATTTTACCCATCAGCCAAGCTAAAAAACTGGCCCATTCCTTAGGCGCAGAAGTATTGATTGGTGAAATGAAAAATGGGAAAATCAAACTATATATATCGAAGGGGTTTGGGAAGTATTGGGGAGGAAAGTTGAGGGTTGAGTAGTTGAGAAGGAATTGGGAATTGGGAATTAGGAATTAGGGATTGGGGTTGATGGCTTGATTAGTTTGAATCCCTAAATTTTCACCATTCACTATTAACTATTGACTATTCGCTATCGTCTATTCCCTATTGACCATTCGCCATTGATTTGTAAATTGCAAACTATCATAAATCTTCACTACCTAACTTGATTTAAAGAACGCGATGAAAAAAACGATTGTCTTATTAATCCTCTATTGTATCAATACTGGCATTAATGCTCAAACTGTAAAAGATAGTTTTCAAGTATATGAACAAACAGTACCGGGCTCCGAACTCCAATTCAAAATGGTGCCCATACCCGGTGGCCAATTTTTAATGGGCAGTGGCAAACAGGATAAAAAACAAAAGCCCGATGAAACCCCTCAAAAAAACATCAGTATTTCCCCTTTTTGGATGGCCGCTTTTGAAACAAGTCGCGATGAGTTCGATGTGTTTTATAAAGATGAAACGACCAGTCAGAATTCCGATATCGATGCCGTAACCCGGCCCAGCGCCCAATATGTGGACCTGACCTGGGGCATGGGAAAAGCGGGAGGTTATCCCGTGAACAGTATGTCACAATTTGCTGCGTTGATGTATTGCCGTTGGCTTTATATTAAAACAGGTATCTTTTACCGTTTGCCAACGGAAGCCGAATGGGAATATGCTTGCCGTGCAGGAACGACAACTACTTATTATTTTGGTAACAATCCCGCGGAACTCGACAAATACGCATGGTATAACAAGAACAGTAACAAAAAATATCAGCGGTCTGGACAAAAACTGCCCAACGCTTGGGGACTCTACGATATGCTCGGCAATGTGAGCGAATGGACCTTGGACCATTACGATGAAAACATGATGGCAAAATTGGAAGACAAAGCCACTGACCCGATTGCTGAGGCGAATAAATCCAAATATCCGAAAACGCTGAAAGGTGGTTCATTTACGGACGATGCCGACCAGTTACGCTGTGCGAACCGCATTAAATCAGACCCCGCATGGAACAAGCGTGACCCACAGATACCCAAAAGCAAATGGTGGCTCACAGAAGCTTATAATGTAGGATTCAGGGTAATCAGACCTTTGAAGCAACCAACAAAAGAAGATGCCGAAGCATTTTATATGAAGTACCTGGGGAGGTAGTTGAGCAGTTGATTCGTTGAAAAGTTGATTGGTCAGGCAGCATCCTGCTTTAAGCGTTCAGCGTTTGGCATTCCGCTTTGCGCCCTTCGTGTGAAACGGAAATCTCGCAAAGACGCCACGACGCCACGAAATACCTGATGTGTCTCATATGTC
>JAFDYF010000008.1 GCA_018267575.1 Bacteroidota bacterium | reverse complement strand
TGATTAACTTAGAAAACTCTAATCACAAACTGACCGAAAAAAGGGTACGCTTACACAGAAGCTTGGCTCTCACACCAATCCAAGCTACAACGCTTGCGTCAGGTCCCTTATCTTTTAACATGCTTGCGCTAGTTGGGGCCAGGTCCAGATTTTTTAATAAGCTTGCTACTAGAGGAGTGCTGGATTATTTTTTTATAAATTTTAATACCCAGGCTAAGCTATCTGGAAATGAAACTCCAAAATGCTCAAAATCTTTTGGACGAATCAATAATTGTGAATTTGATGGATTAGATGGAGAATAGGCGACAGGAAAAGTTTTACCAATGAAATAATTTCTACAGTCATCAATAGATATCTCGTCAGTCAAATACCTTGATGAGCTTTTATACTTTTTCCCATCTAAAGTGATTATATAATCAATATAAATTCCGCCTCCATTACCTCGTCCTCCTGAAGAACAATCGTATGTATAAGCTACGCTAAACTTATGGTTCTTTTCCAAATTTTTTCTCCTAGTAATACCCCATAAGACTCCTGCTAAACAAATAGCCAATAATATAGATCTACTAATAATATCTCTGAATTTCTGATTCATTTTACTCTTTGACCAATAGGAGGTATTTCGTAATAAGCATAAGTGACTGCATCGGGGTTGAAGCACTAAAAGGGATTATTTTATTTCCCCAAAGCCAATAAAAGTAAAACCCGATAAAATTCTTTATTATCGGGTTTCTTGTTCCATGTCATGTGCCCAGGACTGGATTCGAACCAGCACATCCTTGCGAACGCTGCGACCTGAACACAGTGCGTCTACCAATTTCGCCACCTGGGCTTTTTCAGGGATTGCAAATGTAAAATGAAATTCAGGAACTGAAAAATGTAAATCTTAAGCGCTCACATTAAATTCCCGCAACGCATCATTGAGACTTGTCTTTAGGTCTGTGGAAGCTTTTCGCTGTCCGATGATCAATGCACAGCTCACACTATATTCTCCCGCAGGGAATTTTTTCGCATAAGACCCGGGGATCACCACACTTCTGGCCGGCACCCGCCCTTTATATTCTTTTGGCTCACTGCCACTCACGTCAATAATTTTAGTGGATTGGGTCAGCACCACATTTGCCCCCAACACGGCTTCTTTTTCTACAACCACACCTTCCACCACGATGCTCCTTGAACCCAAAAAGCAGCCATCTTCAATAATAACCGGTGATGCTTGCAAGGGTTCCAACACACCGCCAATACCCACGCCCCCACTCAGGTGTACGCCTTTACCAATCTGAGCACAACTGCCCACCGTCGCCCAAGTATCTACCATCGTACCTTCATCTACATAAGCGCCAATATTCACATAACTGGGCATCAAAACCACATTCTTGGCGAGGTACGCACCATAACGGGCAACCGCATGGGGCACGGCCCGAACCCCCAAAGCTTTATAATCTTTTTTCAAGAGCATTTTGTCATAAAATTCAAAAGGGGCCAGGTCCCAGGTCTGCATGGGCTGTATCCCGAAATATAAAAGGATAGCCTGTTTCACCCATTCATTCACCTTCCAATTATTATCGGAGGGTTCGGCCACCCTCAGCCTGCCTTTATCCACCTCTTCGATCACCGATCTCACGGCGTCTGCATAAGTACTTTGCTTCAATAATTCCCTGTTGCTCCAGGCTTCAATGATCAATGACTGCATTCCGTTTGATTTTTTTTGCAAACTTAAGGTCTCAAGGGTAAAACAAGACAATATTTTTTATAGCCTAGCTTTTTGGCACCAAACCTAGACTACACTATATTTTAGGCGATACTAAACGTTTGATCATAAACGTCGTCTATGTGTGGTGGTTTCAGACATTTTTTTGATTGATAATTTTTTACAAAAAAGGCGCAATTGGTCGGACTTATGAGAAAATCTATATTTCTGTTTTTGGTCATCTTATTCATTAATGGGCGGCAGGCCCTTGCTCAGGATTCCGTTATCAAAACCATGGATTCGACCAAACTGAGTACAGAAGATTCCCTCTCATTGGAAGCCTTCAAGGATTCCATAGAAGATTTATTGGCCTCCCAATCCTATTTTCAGGAATCCCTGGGCTTTTTGAGCAATAATGTTTATTTGGGAAGAAAAGATACTGCGGCTACTCCCTATGCGACAGCCATGTTTGGGTACTACCATAAATCAGGATTATACGCCACTGTATCTGTGTCCTATCTTTTGGCTTCGGGCGAAAACCGCATCGACCTGACCAGTTTGGAAGCGGGCTATACTTTTCAAGCCGGAAAATTTGAAGGCCAGGCCACAGCGATGAAATCTTGGTACAGCAATCAGAGCTATAATGTAAAGTCGGAGATTCAAGGAACGATTTCTTTTTCTGCTGGATATGATTTTGGTTTCATCAAACCTTTGATAGTACCCTATGTAAATATTGGCAACAAAACCGATTTTGCAACCACATTTGGGTTGGAACATAGCTTTTACTTTGCCAATAATCATTTGGATATTACGCCCAGTCTGAATGCCAATGGAAGCACTCAAAATTATTACAACTCCTATTATAAGAAGCGTAAGTTTTCTGTAATCAGAAAAGGGGTAAATGTAATAGTGGATGGCTCGAGGTCCGGAACGGTGCTCAATGCTTCGCAATTTAAAATACTGGACTATGAGTTTTCTACCCCCGTCAATTATACCATCAAAAAATGGACTTTCGATTTTTCACCTACCTATGTGGTGCCGGTAAGTCCTGCCACATTGGCCATTACCACTATTAAAGGAAATGCGCCACCAAAGACAAGGGTTTTTACAGAAAAGCTGAGCAATACTTTTTTCTTTCAGGCAGGCATCACCTATAAGTTTTGATTGTATCGTTTTTAATTCGAATGCCTGTAATTTTGCGCAAAATAAAAATAGGTTTGTTGGACTTTCAAGACGATATAGTACAAAGCATAGAAATAATGCGTACCGGAGGACTGATTCTGTACCCCACAGATACCATTTGGGGCATTGGCTGCGATGCCACCAATGCGGAAGCGGTGCAGCGTATCTATTCCATAAAAAAAAGACCAGAATCAAAAAGTATGATCGTGCTGCTAGCCCATGAAAGGGATATATTGAAATATACCAGCCAGACCGACCTGCAGATTTTCAGTTTTTTGAAAACAGTCCAAAAGCCAACGACTGTAATTTATGAAGGAGCGGTTGGCTTGGCCACAAACTTGCTACCTACCGATGGCACGATTGCCATTAGGTTAGTAAAAGAAGATTTTTGCAGACACCTAATCAAACGATTTAGAAAACCAGTAGTATCCACATCCGCAAATATTTCAGGCAATCCCTCGCCAAGATATTTTGAAGAAATTGATGAATCCATAAAAGAAAAAATGGATTATGTGGTCAAATGGCGACAGGAGGAAAAAACGATCCATGAACCATCGGCTATTGTAAAATGGGGAAAGAGTGGGGTAGCAGAGTTTATTAGAAAATGAGGGTTGCCGATGATGATTGATGATACTTCCTTTTATTTTCATTATTTGATCAGCCTTGACCTTTTCCCGACAATTATTCCCTCTCGTTTTCCCTAACATCATATAGATTTGCAGCGTGCAAAAAATACTGATTATACAAACCGCTTTTATTGGTGATGTGGTGTTGGCGACCGGACTTGTAGAAAAAATCCACCAATATCATCCTTCCGCACAGATTGATTTTTTGGTCAGAAAGGGCAACCAAGGGCTTTTGTCGAACAACCCTTTTTTGCATCGTATTTTGATCTGGGATAAGAAAAAGAATAAGCAGCGCAATCTATTAAAACTGCTAACTCAAATCAGAAAGGAAAAATATGATAAGCTGATCAACGTACAACGGTTTGCGGCAACGGGTTGGCTAACTGCTTTTTCTGCGGCAAAGGAAACCATTGGTTTTGATAAGAACCCGTTTAGTTTTCTTTTTAGCAAAAAACTACCCCATAAATTAGAGGCGGGCAAACATGAAATCGATCGCAATGCTTTATTGATAAAAGATTTTACCGATGGGCAAGCAGCCAAGCCGAAGCTCTATCCTTCCGAACAGGATTTTGAGAAAGTGAAGCTTTATAAAAACGCAGCCTATATAACGGTTTCGCCAGCTTCTGTTTGGTTTACCAAGCAATTCCCCAAAGAGAAATGGATAAGTTTTATAGATAAGTTGCCTCAAACATTGCCCATTTATTTGTGTGGTGGACCGACTGATAAAAATCTTTGTTCAGCCATCCAGCAATCTTGCAAGAAGGCAAACATCATTGACCTCAGTGGGCAACTTTCTTTTCTTGAATCTGCCGCTTTGATGAAGGATGCGAAAATGAATTATGTAAATGATTCTGCGCCGATGCATTTTGCCTCCGCCATGAATGCTCCGGTGGCTGTCGTGTTTTGCTCAACCGTACCTGCTTTTGGCTTTGGTCCATTGTCCGATAAGCAATTTATTATTGAAACTCTTGAAACATTGGATTGCCGACCCTGTGGTTTGCACGGGCATAGAGCTTGCCCAAAGGGGCATTTCAATTGTGCTCTTGGGATAAAGGATGAACAGTTGTTGGAAACGTTGAATGCTTAACGCTGGACGCTGAACGCAGAACGGGTTTGATTCACGCAACGAATATGAAGTCCAGAAGTCAGAAAGACTGGAAGTCGGAAAGAATGCAGAACGCTGAACGCAAGACCCAGAACGCAAAATGCATCTGAGAATAAAAACCAACTTTCAATCAATACTAAAAAACCAACACTCTCTCTCGCCTTAGGCGAGATGGTGAGAGGGCGGGAGGTGAGGACTCAATCCCAACTTCTCTTACATTTGCAGCAATCATGGATATCCATTGCTCTGAAAAAGAATTATTTATTTTTAACAAGTTGGCACGTGCGGCCAAGGAACTGGATGTGCGTTGTTATGTCATCGGCGGCTTTGTGCGTGATAAGATCATTGGCCGGCCTACCAAGGACATGGACATTGTGTGTGAACGGGATGGTATCGAGTTGGCACAGCGTGCTGCCACCCATTTCAATCCCAGCCCAAGCGTTTCTTTTTTTAAGAATTTCGGTACGGCGCAGATCAAAACCGAGGGACTGGAAATTGAGTTTGTCGGCGCACGTAAAGAAAGCTATCGTGCCCATTCCAGGAACCCTACAGTAGAACCCGGCACCTTGGAGGATGATCAGTTGAGAAGGGATTTTACCATTAATGCAATGGCGATCAGCCTGAATGAAACTGATTTTGGCTCATTGGTTGACCCCTTCAACGGACTTGCAGACATTGCTGAAAAGATTATCAAAACGCCTTTAGACCCAATACAGACTTTTAGCGATGATCCCTTGCGCATGATGCGTGCAATCCGTTTTGCCACACAGCTTGGCTTTTCCATCGACCCCATTACTTTTGAGGCAATCAAGGAAGATGCGGGAAGGATCCGCATTATTTCACAGGAAAGGATCAGCGATGAACTGAACAAGATATTGTTGAGCCCTAAACCTTCTATTGGCTTAGATCTTTTATATAAGAGCGGTCTACTGCAAATCATATTCCCCAAAATGGTGGACTTGGCCGGTGCCGAATATATCGATGGCATGGGGCATAAGGACAATTTTTATCACACACTCCAAGTGGTTGATAATATTTGCCAGAAAACAGATGATCTCTGGTTGCGTTGGGCTGCCGTATTGCATGATATTGCCAAACCAGCCACCAAAAAATTTGAGAAAGATCATGGTTGGACCTTCCATGGTCATGAAGTGGTGGGGGCTAGGATGGTACCTAAGATTTTCTCCACGTTTAAATTGCCCATGAACGAGAAGATGCGTTTTGTGCAAAAAATGGTGGAGCTTCATTTGAGGCCCATCAGCCTTACCAAGGAAAATATTACGGATTCGGCTATCCGGCGTTTGTTGTTCGATGCGGGCGATGATATTGAATCGTTGATGATACTTTGCGAAGCGGACATCACCTCAAAAAACAAATTCAAGGTGAGGAGATATCTTGAAAATTTTGAGTTGGTGCGTAACCGTTTAAAGGAGGTGGAGGAGAAGGACCGCATCCGCAATTGGCAGCCGCCCATTACCGGGGAAATGATTATGGAGATATTTGGATTACCTCCAGGCCGGATGGTTGGTGATTTAAAAAATGCGATTAGGGAAGGGATCTTGGATGGACTGATAGAAAATAATTATGATGCTGCCTATGCTTTTATGCTTCATAAAGCAAAGGAACTGGGTTTGCAGCCCGTTGGTCAATGATGGTGGGAAAGCAATAAATGCTTTGTGGATGTAGATGTTTCACATAAATTGCATACTGGTTTGACCAAAACAACTGCCGCGGCAACGTTTACATGGTTGCTTTTGCTGAAGGCCTACCATCACTGTTTTTGTTCATCCCAGTACAACAGTACAAGCGAGTACCGCAATAAGCGGGATAAACTGTGGCAAGGATGTTGAGGAGAGAATACAAAGCTGGTTTCATAAAAGAATAAAATTAGAATATGGCGATTCTTAAATTCAGGGCTTATTATGAAGAAGATGATAGTGTTTACCGTGATGTGGCAGTCAGGCATACACAGTCCTTTTTGCAGTTGAGGGATATCATTCTGAAAGCATATGAGTTTGATAATAAGCACCAGTCCACTTTTTATAGGAGCAATGATCATTGGCAGCGTGGTCGGGAAATCACACATGAGAAATATGACAAGGCCTATAAGGTCGAGCCTTTGATTATGGTATCAACCATATTGGGCTCCGAAATGCGTGACCCCAACCAGAAATTTGTTTTTGTATATGATTTTGTTAAGAACTGGACTTTTTGGGTGGAACTGATCAGTGTTTCCAAAGATGAGGATCTGAAAATGGATTATCCGATTGTGGTTAAATCGGAAGGGATTGCCCCCCCCCAATATGGGACTCGAAGTGTTGTAGGTGACAAGCTTGCTGAGATTGAAGAGAAATACGACCTTACCAAAAATGCGGAAGGTTTTGGTGAGGAAGGGGATAGTGATGATGCTGAGGAAACGGAGGATGAAGCGGATGAGGAAGGTGCAGAAGATGAAGCAGTGATTTAATTGGTGAACACATCGATGAGATGTTCATCTTTTTTTAAATTTACCATTGCCAATTTTATATTGGATTATAATCCATATAACTTGAATTTTAAATAGGGGAGGATTCATTTGCCCCAATATAAAAATTGAAAGATAGAACTGTCTTTGTTATTGTAGGGCCTACGGCGGTGGGTAAAACTTCGGCGGCGATCCATCTCGCCAAATATCTTCAAACAAAAATTATCTCTGCCGATTCCCGGCAATGTTTTAAGGAATTGGATATTGCTGTGGCCAAGCCTTCACCTGATGAGTTGCAGGAAGTGCCCCATTATTTTATCAACTCGCATTCGATAAAAGAAGAGGTGAATGCAGGCATGTTCGAACAATTATCCTTGCAATGGGCCGAGGAAATATTCAAAGAGAAAAAGTCGATGCTGATGGTGGGCGGTACGGGTCTTTACATAAAAGCATTTTGCGAAGGGCTTGATGAGATGCCTGTCATCGATCCATCCATCAGACAAAAAATACAAGACAGTTATCTGCAGGAAGGATTATCTTGGCTACAACAAGAGGCGAAGGTTCATGACCCTTTGTTTTATGCAAGTGGTGAAATACAAAACCCCCAACGTATGATGCGGGCTTTGGAAATAAAACTCAGCACAGGCAGATCGATATTGGATTTTCGCTCACATCAAAAAAGGGAGCGCCCATTCCATATCAAAAAAATAGGTCTCCATTTGCCCAAGGAAGTTTTGCATAAAAACATAAATATGCGGGTGGACCAAATGGTTGAGCGTGGTTTGATAGCAGAAGCAACAAGCCTTTTGCCCTATAAAAACCTCAACGCATTACAAACCGTTGGCTATTCGGAGATCTTCAATTATCTGGAAGGTCAGCTTACTCTTGACCAAGCGATCGAAGAAATTAAAAAAAATACCCGGCACTATGCCAAGCGGCAAATGACTTGGTTTCGGAAAGATGGGGAAATAGAATGGCTAAGCCCATCGGACTATGGCAGGTTGGAAAAAATAACCGAATCATAATATTGGCTTAATCAATAAAATACAAATTTTGCTGATTATTTTTTTCAATGCCCAATACAAAGGCAAGTTTTTCGGCAAAGGATTTTGGTGATGATTTTTTATGGGGAGTGGCTATTGCTGCTGCCCAAAATGAGGGTGCCCATGATACGTATGGCAAGGGACCTTCCATATGGGATGTGTATTCCAAAAAAGCCAGAAAAATCAAAAGCGGTCATACCCCTTACGAAAGTTGTGATTTCTACCATCGCTATAAAAATGATTTACTGCTCACAAAGGCTTTAGGGTTTAGTGTATTTCGTTTCTCCATTTCGTGGCCCAGGATCTTACCGGATGGGGTTGGCCGAATCAATAAAGAAGGCATTCATTTTTACCATCGGGTGATTGATGAATGCCTAAAGTTGGGGCTGGTACCTTTTGTAACCCTTTACCATTGGGATTTGCCTGCTGCCTTGGAAAAGGAAGGGGGGTGGTCGGCCCATCTGATGTTGAAATGGTTTAGCCGTTTTGTGACCATCTGTGCGGAGGAGTTTGGCCATAAAGTAAAGAACTGGATTGTGCTGAACGAGCCTTTTGGTTTCACCTCTTTGGGTTATATGCTAGGCAAGCATGCGCCGGGTAAAATCGGGATGCGCAATTTTCTGCCCGCCATACACCATGCTGCACTTGCCCAAGCGGAAGGAGGGAGGATTCTGCGCAAACTGGTGCCACAGGCCTATATTGGCACTACCTTTTCCTGCTCCGAAGTAGTGCCATTTTCCAATAATGAAGAAGATATAAAAGCTGCTCAACGGGTTGATATTTTATTAAACCGTTTGTTTATTGAACCTACTCTCGGCTATGGTTATCCGCGTGATGATTTTAAATTCTTGGACAAGCTCGAGATGTATAATAAAGCATGGAAGCATCGGGAACGGATGCGTTTTGATTTCGATTATATTGGTGTGCAGAACTATTTTCCAATTGTGGTGAAACACAACCCACTGATACCTGTTGTAATGGCATCGGATGTAAAAGCCACAAAGCGAAACGTGCCTCATACAAGCATGGGATGGGAAATTAACGGAGACAGTTTTTATCGGATACTGAAAAAATTCTCCGCTTATCGGGGTGTTAAAGAAATTATTGTTACAGAAAATGGGGCAGCCTTCAAAGATCAATTGGTGGATGGCGAAGTGGATGACCAAAAACGGATCGATTATTTTCATGGATATCTTGCTGCTTTGCTTAGGGCAAAAAATGAAGGCATGAATATCAAGGGTTATTTTGCTTGGACCCTCACCGATAATTTTGAATGGGCTGAGGGCTATCATGCCCGCTTCGGTCTGATCCATGTAGATTTTAAAACCCAGTTGCGCACGATAAAAAACTCAGGCTACTGGTTCCGGGACTTATTGACAAGCCGTTGATACCGAAATGAGTTATATACTTTGATTTTGGGTTTTCCTATTCAGTGACATAAATAGATCCATTGTCAAATTTTTGCAAAAGGATCATGGGCTTGAGTTTCAAGGATTCTTTTAGATTGAGCAGGTTGGCATTGGAGTCATCCTCAAACCAAATGAGGTAGCATTTTTTATCCGATATAAATTTTTGTTTTTCCGCATCGAGTACATGGTGGGGGAGATGGATGGATGGGAGTCCTGAAAAATAATACATCGCATCATCCAAGTTGGAGTACAGTGTATAGCCCGGTTTGAAAATAGCCTTGTTTGATTTTAGAAAATGAACAATCTCCGAGTCTTTGGTCCAACTATCTTCTGAATATCCAGGGATGCCAGCATCTTTGATCCCATCATAATTTTCATAATCATTTTTTAATTGTTTCACTTGAAAAGCGGTAAACAGCAATAATGTCATCACCGTGACCCATCGGTGTTTTTGTAAAGAGGGATTATTGCTGATGGATTGGGTGATGAGTGCACTTACGCCAAAAAACAGTGGAATAAATCCGGCCGACAATAACCTGCTTGTAAAAATTTCATAGCTCGAAACAGTAGCGGTTAAAATCATGAAGCAAGCATATATCACAAAAAAAACCATTGAAATATTTTCATAAGAATTGAAATGGTCTTTTTGGATAAAACGTTTAAGTATCAAGATTGAAAATAGGATTAGCAAACACAATGTGATCAGTAAAGCAAGTGTATGGCTATTTTCTGGTAAGGGCAGCCAATTACATAAAACCATACCAAAGTATTCCATATTCTTGAAAAGGGGAGTACTTCCCTTGAGTCTGGTTCCGGTAAGTGTGCCTGAATGTAGTTGGTTATAGAGCAGGTTGATGACCAGCAATGAAGTTGAGCCAAGTGCAAAAATCAGTAGATGTGCCCATTTTTTTCTGTTGATATTGGCATACGAGAAAAGGATGATAATTCCCCCACAGGCAATCATGGCTACGCCGATATATCTGGTTACGCAAGCAAGGGCTGCAATAACGGTAATGATGATCAAGTTTTTCCAAGAGCTTTGCTGGAGATAGCACGATAAAGCAATAATAAAAAAAAGAAGCAGCATCATAAAAATCGTTTCTGACCAGACCATGGAATAGATCTCAATGAGGCAGGGGCTTACTACAAGGCAACTGAGCAAAATGGGTTTGTACCATCGAAATCGTAAATTGAAGCTTTGGATCATCCATCCACAAGTGTAAATGAGTATGGCAAAGATACAAGCATTCAAAATAGGCGCAAATGAAATGGCATCCATGAATAGGATGGACATCATAAAGCTTAGAAAGGCGGGGTAAAACAATGGGAAAATCACCATGTATTGATTGCTATAGTCAAGGGGTATTCCCTTCTCGTGAAGACTTTTGGCCGTGCTCAGGTACACCACCGAATCAGGTGAAATGCCGATACCGCTATGCCTCGTATATATGTAGATGATGATAAAGCCAACAAGGGCAGCGACCAGAGAATCGTAGTTTTTTTTAATGGCCAAAAATTGCAGGAATCGAATCATGAATATAAGTAATCACTGCAAGTTAATGGCTAAAATTAAAATTTCATCCCAATCGTGGCCAGCACGGTTCCACCGCTAAATTTTTGGGTGGCATAGGTATTGGCTTTATCAGCCAACCGATAGGGGAAATTGACGTCTTTAGAAATTTGCTGAACATAGGTCAGGTCAACAAACATGCCCCGATTACGATAACCAAACCCACCGCTGATAAACATCCGGTTTGCTTTTAATACCGTTTGTGCATAAGGGGAAGTAGAATAGGAAAAACCCAAACGGGCCATCAGGGTATTGAATTTCATCTCCCCGCCCATCCTGAAATTGAAACTGCCTTTATAATTATTTTTTATGGCATCATTCACCCCATTATAATAGCTATCGGCAATGGTAGTAGGATCGGCAGATTTATAACCAGCGCTTCTGATGGTTACATATTCTGCATCGGCCGTAATAAAGCCCTGTTGTTTGCTTACATCTTCAACACCGCCACCAAATAAATAAGATCCACTGATTAGGAATCTCCAGGGGGTGTGCAGGTTGTACTGGGCAGGGTTGGCGGTGGAATTGCTATAATAATCCAATGAATCGGAACTGATGGATTTTGTATTCGCATACGCTTCTGTATTGGTAACCATCGAAGCATTTATATTATCGGTCAGTCCATAGATGGAGGGGGTATGGATGGCCAATCCCAATCTCCAATTATTAGTGGGCTTATAGATCATACCTAATTTGGCATTGAGCCCAAAGCCTTTTGATGTATAATCCTCTATATATGTGAAAGAAGCGAAATTATTATTTGGGTTTCCCGTAGCATCCGTTTCGGTGTAACTGAGGTGACGCCGATAACTAACAATAGGGATGCCCAAGCTTCCACCAATATAGATTTTATTCTGTAGGCTACTGGCTAGTCCCAAAGAAATTTCCGTGATGCCCCCATGGGAAACGGCGTGATAGTCTTGATTCAGCAAGCCTGCGTTCAATGGCAAGCTAATTACTTGCGGCACCCCATTAATAGTAGCCGTATCTATCAGGTAGGTGTATAGCGCCATTCTGGTGCCGTAACTGATGTCTGTGGCTGATAATGCTTGGTTGATGGTATAATTGGAATTGGCAAATTCTTCAGCAAACTGTTCAGCGAAAGAACTATAATCATTCTGGCCTTGATAATGTACATCGCTATTGAAATTGGCCATACTGTTCACTGCAATACTAAAAGCGGCAGAATTATTTCCCCTGGTTGGGTAGCCAAAAACAAAACCAGATGCACCCATATTAAAATTACTAGCCATAGGGCCTTTGCTGTTGGTTCCTCGGAAATCGTTATTGGCATTCAAAAAACGAAGACCGGGTGAGATTTCCATCTCACTTGTTTTAAAAAAGCCCAAACCCGCCGGGTTTACAAAACTGGAACTGATATCCCCACCAAGGGAACCCATCGCCCCACCAATAGCCTGCTCCCTGGCTGTGCCTGACGGAGAGGTCCATGACATGCGTAAGGCATCTTCTGGAAGCTGGGCAAATAATTGATGATGATAAACTAAAAAACTAATAGCCAAAAGGATTTTTTTCATAGCCAGTATTCCTTTGAGTAAGAACAATAAAATATAATTGGGAAAGATAATTGACAGTAGTTCTTTCCTAATCTATGATTATTTATACCATTCCGCTAGAGGGATGGTATATTCGGTTATGGTCTTCCTGGACGGCTGAAACCACCACCACCACCGCCGCTGCTACGAGTGCCGCCTCCAAAATTGGAAGAGGGGCTGGCTGGTGCGAAGCTTCTTACAGGTTGGGAAAAGCTTCGGTTATTGAAATTGCTATTATTGTTAAAATAAGTGGCTCTTTGGTTCGAAAAGTTGGTTCGAAAAGAATTCCGGTTATTATAATAACCATTACCAGCGGCATTGTTGTTTCTGTTATAGTAATTGCTCAGCGCATTGGAATTCCGATAAACCCCATTTGCATAAGCATTCTGGTTAAAAGGACGCAGTCCCCTATTGCCGCTATAATAAGCATAGGTGGGTGATTTGGGACTTACCGCAATAGTATTGTAGTAATAGTATGGATTATAATAACTGTTCCACATATAGTAACTGCTCATATAAGAACTATATGGATCCCAATAACCAAAACTGGACCAAGGGGAATACATTCCGTAATATCCCATTCCCATTCCATATCCCATCCCAAGACCCTTGCCATAACCAAAGCCACCATAGTAGGGAGAAGAAAAAGCATCATATCCGTAATCGTCAAAAGCCGACCACCTTTGAGGGTCCTGTACTTTCATCCGAAGGTATTGGTCATCGGGGTTGGCATTATAATATTCACCGTTGTTACCATTATTGTTGTTGGCCACATAGCCAGCTTCACTAGCGGGGGAATAGTACAAATCGTCGGGAGTTTGTGCTGTCCGATAGGCGGATGAACAACTGCTCAATCCAATAGTTGCGGTTATGAGTATGATTGCTGAATATTTCATGGCAAAGTCTTTTAAAAGTTTTCAAACTGAAGTTGCTACTTTCGCGATTGTTTTGTAAAGTTACAACTATTTCATACTTGTAATTTACAAAATTTTAAATGGATTTCTAATTTATTCAGCGGTTATTTTGCTTGGTTTTAGGTGACTGGTCAAAATAGCTTACAAACGACCTATTTTAACACAATTTTGAATTTATATGAGCAAAGAGATCACAAGCAGGCAGGAAGATTATTCACAATGGTATATTGACTTGGTAAAAAAAAGCAGTCTTGCTGATAATTCGGCTGTAAAAGGTTGTATGGTCATTAAGCCCTATGGCTTTTCTCTTTGGGAAAAAATGCAAGCGCAATTGGACAAGATGTTCAAGGACACCGGTCATCAGAATGCCTATTTCCCCTTATTTATCCCAAAAAGTTTTTTTAGCAAAGAAGCCTCGCATGTGGAAGGCTTTGCCAAGGAATGTGCCGTGGTTACCCATTATCGATTAAAGAACGACGAGGTAAATGGTGGGATAATGGTGGACCCCGAGGCAAAATTGGAAGAAGAACTCATTGTAAGGCCCACCAGCGAAACCATCATCTGGAACACTTACAAAACCTGGATTCAATCCTATCGAGACCTTCCTTTGCTCATCAATCAATGGGCGAATGTGGTGCGCTGGGAAATGCGGACCCGGCTTTTCTTGCGTACTTCTGAATTTTTATGGCAGGAAGGACATACGGCACATGCTACTTCGGAAGAGGCCATTGCGGAAACCGTACAGATGTTGAATATATATGCGGAGTTTGCTGAAAACTATTTGGCATTACCGGTAATTAAAGGCGTAAAAACGGCAAACGAACGGTTTGCGGGTGCCATTGATACCTATTGTATAGAGGCACTCATGCAGGACGGAAAGGCCCTGCAGGCTGGCACATCCCATTTTTTGGGGCAGAATTTTGCGAAAGCTTTTGATGTAAAATTCTCCGATAAGGATAACAAATTGGATTATGTATGGGCTACAAGCTGGGGTGTTAGTACCCGGTTGGTTGGCGCCTTGGTGATGGCGCATAGCGATGATGATGGACTTGTATTGCCGCCCAAAATTGCGCCATTACAGGTGGTGATTGTGCCCATTTACAAAGGGGCGGAGAAAAAAGATTTGTTGGATGCAAAGGGAAAAGAGTTTGCCCAACAATTAAAAGCATCGGGCATCAGCGTGAAATTTGATGATAGCGAAAATGCGAGACCGGGCTGGAAATTTGCGGAATATGAAATGAAGGGGGTGCCAGTTCGCATAGCGCTGGGGTTGCGGGACCTGGAAAATAATACGGTTGAAGTAGCCAGAAGGGATACCCGGGAAAAAATGGTATTTGGAATGGAAGGACTGGCAGAAAAAATTAGTAAACTGTTGGATGATATTCAACAGAGCATATATGATAAAGCGCTTGCTTTTCGCGATGCGCATATCAGCAAAGCCGATAGCTGGGCGGAATTTGAGAGACTGTTGGATGAAAAAACGGGTTTTATCTCCGCCCATTGGGATGGCACCACCGAAACAGAGGAACAGATTAAGGAGAAAACCAAAGCCACCATTCGTTGCATCCCCTTGAACAATGAACAGGAGGCGGGTAAATGCATTTTTTCCGGAAAGCCGAGTACCCAAAGGGTATTATTTGCCAGAGCTTATTAAGTCAAACTGATATTTTAAAAAAGAAGCCAACCTGATCTAGATTGGCTTCTTTTTTTTGTTAAAAGTGCTACCTACAATTAGTATTTATTTAATACATTTAACAAACTAATCTTTAAACCAAAACCAACAATATGGAACAGAACACCAACATCAGCAATTTATTTGATTTGCAAATAGACCAACAGACAAATAGTTATTTGGGGGAAACGGCTAAATGGACCAAATTTTTATCTATCCTAGGTTTTATCTTTTGCGGCATTTTTGTGATTGTGGGTATTTTTTTTGGGTCTGTCATAGGGGCATTGTTTTCTGGCAAATTGCCGGGTGCTGAAATGAGTAGTGCTCCAGGTGCTGGAGGGTTTGGTGCATTGTTTGCCATTATATACATACTTCTAGCACTGCTTTATTTTTTCCCATGTTTTTACCTTTATAACTTTTCCAGTAAAATGCAGATA
Source organism: Bacteroidota bacterium (assembly GCA_018267575.1). Classification (GTDB taxonomy): domain Bacteria; phylum Bacteroidota; class Bacteroidia; order Chitinophagales; family Chitinophagaceae; genus Puia. The sequence continues at coordinate 13,809 of JAFDYF010000008.1, read as the reverse complement.
GCGCTTAGGAACAACGATCAGTCTCAGTTGAACAATTCCTTTAAAAACCTAAAATCATGTTTTAAGTTTTTGGGCATTTTGACCATCGTGATTTTATCATTTTATGTATTGGCCATCATCTTTAGTATTATTGCTGGTGCTGCTTTCCGCTAGAATAGTAAAGGGTGCAAAAGTTTCAGCTATCATATAGCAGTTCAGCAATCGTTTAATCGGTGGTAAAGAAATTATAGTCTTTAAGAAGGGTCTCTAAAAATTCGAGGGAATCCAAATCACTCGAAATATTCAGCTTTGATTTGATGCGTTCGGCAATACGCATCGAAAGGTCATAGTTGCTATTCTTTTTTACTGACTCAATAATACTTTTCAAGGTGTTGATGTCTTTGTCGCTCAATTGCATCACTTGTGGGAACTTAGGCTGGTAGCCGGTTTCAAGTTCCGTGAATACCGTATCCTGCCAAGAGGTTCTTGTTTTTTTGTCGATAATCACGGTGCCGGCAACCAGATCGCCAACCCGTTGCGAATAGGGGGAAATGATCACACAGCCAATTCCAGTAAAAAGAAAAATCGTGCACCACCATGGAAGTTCCTGCATAGCAACGGCTGCCAACACGATGAGGGGGAAATCAATGAAACGGAACATCCAACGCAGTAAATACTGGCTAAGGGATGGGTGGCCACCATCCAAAGCAATAACCTGTATGTTCATCACTTTTTTGCCAATGCTTTGACCATTCATGATAACTTCGCATATCAGGTAGTAAAAAAATACAGGCAGGGAGGCAAGAATGGCAACCCAATTGGTAAGGATGGGTGATTTTTTCTGGACAGGGGATAGGAGTTTTGACATCAACCAATAATAGGCGAAAATCAACAATAGGTCAATCGCCCATGCAAAAAGCCGTTTATGGAATGGACTGACTGCAAAATCAACTTCAATATTAAATCCAGTATCTAGTTTTATCATTTGCATAGGAAAAGTTTAAAAATATTATAGGCAGGCGATGGATGCAAGTTCAATATAATTATTTATCGGTAAATTTAATTTTTTATACCCAATTGGTAAAGTGAGGTCCACCATTTTTGTTTCAGGATTAGTCATCAGATTGCAAAAGTGGGTAGGATGGTAAAGATCGTAATAGCCCAGACCTGCTAATGGGAGATGGGCATCAAATCATTAATAAAATCTTCATGAAAATAACTGATATCGTTTCTCTTGCTTTTAGAACCGTGAGGGGCAACAAACTTCGTACAGGCATTACCGTTGCTATTATCGCATTTGGCATCATGGCCTTGGTGGGTATCAATACGGCCATTGATGCGATGAAGCAAAAGTTTTCAGAAAGCTTTTCTGCCATGGGGGCAAATGGTTTTATCATTCACTATAAAGACTATCAGGTAAGGATGGGCGGGAGAAGGGATGATGTGGAAGAACATAAAAAAGGGCGCAAACAAAAAAAATCGAATATTAATAAACCAATAACCAAAGAAGAGGCAGAAGCTTTTAAACAAAGGTTTGATTATCCCTCCAAAATAGGATTGAGTTATCCCGGTGCATGGGATGCGGTGGTATCCTTGGGCAGTAAAAAAACGCCTCCCAATGTACGGGTCTATGGTGGTGATGAAAATTATCCGGAATTGAATGGGTTCAGCATCGCTGCCGGTAGAGACCTGAGTCCATTGGATGTGAAATCGGGCAGGAATGTTTGTGTATTAGGTAGTGATATTGCCAACAAATTTTTTGGCAGCAACCCCGAAATACCTTTGGAAAAAATCATTAAAGTAAATAATATCCCCTTCCGGATTATTGGTGTGCTGGAACCGAAGGGTGCTACCATGGGTAGGTCGCAGGATAATATGATACTGACTTCCTATAATAACGTAAGGCAATTTTTTAATTCCAATAGCAATGCTTCCTTCACCATTGCGGTAAAAGTGAATGATGTGCGGATGGTGGACGGAGCCATGGGCGAATCGGAAGGTATTTTTAGACCTATCCGGCGATTGGCTCTAACGGAGGACAATAATTTCGTGATCGATAAAAGTGATGCCATTGTGCAGATGCTCATGCGTAACCTGAGCTTTATTACCATCAGTGCTGTTGTAATTGGTACCATCACATTGATTGGGGCGGCAGTAGGGCTAATGAACATCATGTTGGTATCAGTTACAGAAAGAACAAAAGAAATCGGTCTTGTAAAAGCAATTGGGGGCAGACAACAAGCCATCCGACGTCAGTTTTTGTACGAATCCATTATGATCAGCCTGATGGGCGCTTTTTTTGGTATTGTACTGGGCATTATAATCGGAAACGGCTTTTCCCTGGTATTGAATACGGGTTTTGTAATGCCGTATAAATGGCTGTTACTTGGAATTGGGATTTGTTTTGTCACTGGTCTTTTGGCGGGTTTGTATCCAGCATTTAAAGCTTCACGCCTCAATCCGATCGAGGCTCTGAGATATGAATAAAAGAAACAGTAGGTGCCTGCGCTAACCACCAATTAAACCCGGTATTCACAAATACCATTAGTCTTCCAATTGTATATCGTAAAAGCCCTGTTTTGATTTTGCCTTCCGGGTTTGATTTCTTTTTTGGGCTTTGCAGCGATGCCTTAGCATAGTGCCATGAGGTTTTTTTTTATTAGCCCTAGAGGGCGGTCAGGGAAAAATAAAAATATAGAATCGGAAAGGAGCATTGTTTCGCAAACGTTTGAGATGGGGGCATTCTTGCTTATTTTAATTGAAGATAATCTACGTTCATATCAAAGGAAGTACTAGGGAAAACAATGATAAAGGATGGCTTGGGTTTTCTTGCTATTTTTAATTTGGGCTTTATCAATCAATTAATTTCATAAATTGTGCATCGCAAAAAAAATTGTTGCATTATTTATATTTATAAAAGGTTTTTTCCTTACAATTGTGCAATCATTTATTAACAAACTCAGATTTCATTTTTTAAAAACTAAAAACAAACGATCATGGCTGAAACAAAACCAACTGCAGCGGTTGCGTCAAAGACTACTAGTTCCGTTCAACCGAAGAGAAGGGGCAATTCGATATCTTGGTTAGCTCCTATTTTGTGTATTTCCGCAGGTTATGTAATCTGGCGCTTTTTTATTGGCAATGCAGATAATTTCACACATCCTGATCCTAATGGCGGTTTCTGGCCAAGTCATGAGGGAGCTAAAACGGTATTATCACGTATGTACCTTGGAGGTATCATTGTGCCAGTGTTGATTGGTTGTTTTTTGACAGTACTGACCTTTGTGGTTGAGCGTATGCTTACCATCAGCAAAGCAACTGGGAGTGGCAATATTGCTGAGTTTATCCGCAAAGTGCAATACAACCTGGCCAACAAAAATGTGGATGCGGCTATCAGCGAGTGCGATAAGCAAAAAGGGAGCGTAGGAAATGTAATGAAAGCCGGCCTTCGCAAATACAAGGAAATGATTACTACTACCGATCTGGATACAGAACAAAAAGTATTGGCTATCCAAAAAGAAGTAGAAGAAGCTACTTCTCTTGAACTTCCCATGCTTGAAAAAAACCTCGTATTCCTTTCTACCATCGCATCAGTAGCAACCCTGCTTGGACTGTTGGGTACGGTTATGGGTATGATCCGTGCGTTCTCAGCTCTTGGTGATAGTGGTGGTGGCGAAGCTGCTCAAAAACTTTCTGTAGGTATTTCCGAGGCTTTGTATAATACAGCACTTGGTATTGGTACATCAGCGATTGCGATCATTATGTATAACATCTTTACTACCAAAATTGACGGTATTACTTATGGTATCGATGAAAGTGGTTTTACTTTGACACAAAGCTTTGCTTCCTTATATAAATAACATTTTTCATTCGCTTTTACATAGCGGTTTATGGAAAAATGAAATTTATGAATCTTAATAAAAATATCTAAAATGGGAAGAGCGAAACTACCACGCAAGAGTACGAATATCGATATGACAGCGATGTGCGATGTGGCGTTCCTGTTACTGTCATTCTTCATTCTTGCAACCAAATTTAAACCCACAGAGGCACTGCAAGTGGAAACACCCAATTCTGTGTCCACCAAAGTGGCCCCTGAAAAGGATGTGGTGATGATCACCATCGATAAGGCCGGTAAAGTTTATCTTTCTGTATCTGACGCTAATACCGCTCAAAAACAGGATATTCTGGACCAGATCAATACCGACAAGAACTTGGGGTTGACCAAAGCCGAAATACAGGGTTTTGCAAAAAATGCAACTGGTTATATTGGGGTGCCTTTCAGTCAACTGAAATCATTCCTGGATAAAACACCTGATGAGCTGAAAAATGCTAACCTGTCAGGGATACCTGTTCTGGACAGTACAAACAATGAACTTATAGAATGGATGCATGCGGCGGCCTCTGCCTTTCAAGGAATGCGTATGAACATTTTGCTGAAAGGGGACGATGCCTCTAAATACCCTTCGTTCAAGGGGGTGATAGATGCATTTAAAAAGAATGACCAGATGAAGTTCCAGATGATTACCAACCCGGTTGCTGTACCAGCGGGTACCGATCTGTACAAAACCAATATGACCTTAGGTACTAAGGAGGTATCATCTTAACAAAAGATTTATCATCAAATAAAAAATTGATTTTATGGCAGAAATGGATACATCGTCGGGTGGTGGTCACAAAAAAGGGCCCGGCGTAAAAAAGGGCAAGAAAATGTCGACCCGTGTGGATCTTACTCCCATGGTGGACCTCGGATTCCTGCTGATTACTTTTTTCATTTTTACCACTACCATGAGCCAGCCCACAGCAATGCGGCTGAACCTTCCAAAGGATGTGGAAAAGCCTGAGGATCAGAACAAGGTAAAGGTATCTGCTGTGTTGACGCTCATGCTTGGGAAAAATGATCAGGTTTACTATTATGAGGGGGATGACCCCAGCAAGCTACAAGGCGTTGGCTATAAAAAAATCAGGGATATTATCATCGACAAAAAAAGAAGGACCGATCCCAAGGATTTTATGGTAGTAATCAAGCCGACAGTGGATGCGACTTATAAAAACACCGTGAATATTCTGGACGAAATGACCATCGATGAGGTAAAGCGTTATGCGCTGGTCGACATCTCTCCACAAGAGTTCCAAATTGTACAGGCGACTGAAAAGGCGAATGGTATCAATTGATGACCCTTGTGTTATGGAATATTGCTCTAATTGGAGTCTAATTATAAAACCCAGCAACAATGGATGTAAATAAAATTTTAAATGCCGACATACTCGATATTATTTTCGAGGGCCGTAATAAAGAGTATGGGGCTTATGAACTTCGGAAAACCTATAACAAAAGGTTGATCATTGCCATCATTTCAATGGTGTCGGTAGTACTTCTTTTGTTGATTGGTTACCTGGTTTCTGGTGCTATGAATGGCGGCAAACAGAAAAAAGCAATGGTTGTGCAGGATGTACAACTGGAGCAGGTAAATGAGGAAAAGAAAAATGAGCCCCCGCCCCCGCCTCCCCCCAAAGTGGAGCCACCCAAAGTGGAGATGGCCAAATTCACACCTCCAAAAATCGTAAAGGACAATGAGGTAAAAGAAGATGAGAAGCCTCCTGAGCAGGAAAAACTGGAAGACACCAAGATTGGCATAAAAAACCAAGAAGGTGTGAAAGATGAGGGTCTAGCTGCACCTCCAGTAGACCAAGGTAAAGGTGTGGTAGAAGTAAAAAAAGACGAAACAGACTATGACCAGACTTTTACCAAAGTAGAAATAGAGTCAGACTATCCCGGTGGGCAAGCAGCCTGGGCTAGATACCTAAACAAAAACTTCCACTATCCTGACGAAGCGATAAACAATGAAATTCAGGGTACCGTTGTTGTCCAGTTTATCGTGGACAAGGAAGGGAATGTGAGTGATGTACAAGCCATCAGCGGTCCAACAGACGGAGGCTTGAGGGATGAAGCTGTGCGTGTGATCAAGAAAAGTGGTAGGTGGACACCTGCTGTACAGAATGGTAGACAAGTAAAGTCTTACAAAAAACAGCCGATCGTATTCAAACTGAGTTCTGAATAGGTCATTTGTAATAAGTATTTCAAATCCCCCTCTTGTAGGGGGATTTTTTATTTATACATTTTCACGTAGGTTTGGGAAAATCTTATAGATGCTTGGTAAACTGGTTGGATGGGACGATACGATTGTGGCCTTGGCTACCCCGGCGGGATTGGGTGCCATCGCCTTGGTACGAATCAGTGGTAAGGAGAGCTTTTCGATTATTGGCCGGCTTTTCCCTAAAAAAAAATTATCAGAGCAGCCCTCTCATACCCTGCATTTTGGTAGATTGATAGATAGCCATGAAGAAATCGATGAGGTCGTGATATCGCTCTATCGAGCCCCTAAATCCTATACCGGTGAGGATGTGATCGAGATCTCCTGCCATGGGTCTCCTTATGTGCAGCAAAGAGTGTTACAGTCCATACTTCATCAAGGGGCTAGACTGGCTAAACCCGGTGAGTTTACCCAAAGAGCTTTTTTGAATGGCAAATTGGACCTAGCACAGGCCGAGGCCGTGGCCGATTTGATTGCCAGCAATTCTGAAACCTCCTTAAAAACAGCTTTGCATAATATCCGCGGAGGTTTTTCCAAAGACTTAAAAGCCTTGCGTGAGCGCTTGCTGAGTTTCTCTGCATTGATCGAACTGGAATTGGATTTTTCACAGGAAGATGTGGAGTTTGCCGACCGTAAAAAATTTTATGAGTTGATAGAAGAAGCCACGCTTTCAACCCATCAATTGATCAAGTCCTTCCAATTGGGAAATGTAATCAAAAACGGCGTGCAGGTGGCCATTGTGGGCAAACCCAATTCAGGCAAATCTACTTTGCTGAATGCCCTGCTGAATGATGAAAGAGCGATTGTGAGCGAGATTGCAGGCACTACCCGCGATACGATCGAAGAAGCCGTCAATATTGATGGCATCCTGTTCCGACTGATTGATACGGCGGGTATCCGTCAACATAGCCATGACCTGATCGAGAATATTGGGATAGAAAGAAGTCTTCAAAAAATGCAGCAGGCCGATATTGTTATCTATCTTTTTGATGTGATGGATAGTGTCGATTCGTTGATGGCTCAGAAGCGGGAACTCGAAAAAAGAGAAAGGGCTTTTTTGTTGGTGGCCAATAAATCGGATCTAATGGAAGAGCAAGCCTTGCTTATAAAATATGATGGTCTTGATGGCCTGGTATTTATTTCGGCAAAATCAAAGAAAAATATCGAAGGGCTGAAAAAGCATTTGGTGGATTTGGTGCTCAAAGACAAAACCAGCGTTGGTGATACCATTGTAACCAATGAGCGCCATCTCCATGCCCTGCAAAAAGTTGCTGAATCCCTTTCTGAAATAAAAAAGGGATTGGATGAAAAACGCTCAGGCGACCTGATATCCCCTGATATCCGTCAATGCCTATACTACTTGGGGGAGATTACGGGTGAGGTCACATCTGAAGATCAGTTGGATTATATATTTAGTAAGTTTTGTATCGGAAAGTAAGTCTGAACTGGGATTTATTTGATTTATGGGATTGGTGAACCCAGAAGAAAACTTTGTGATTCCATTTTTTTATCGAAGAAGCACTTGATTTCTCACTTGATGCTTTTGATCGGAAGTTAGTGCAAAAGCCCAACAACAACCGATTCGTAAGCCATAATATTGCCGTAGGCATGCAATCCCTAGTGTTGTGGTACCTACCCGCTTTGCCCATGTACAATACCCGCGACAAAGAAATTTGTTTTTTGTTGGGCCGATTCAATGATAACTATCCCATAATTCATGGGCAAAACTGCGTAGGCTTGACATATATTTTTCAAATTGATTTCCCAAGTTGGTGAAATAAAGCTTCTGATGATTGTGTTAATGGGGAAGCATTATGCGTTAGCAACAACAATTGGCATATAGAGAAAACGGTTTCACCAAATTGCCCCACTGGTTTATAATACTACAACTTTAAAACCGTTCAATTTATACATAATAGTTAATGACAGTATAAATTTTTAGGGAATAGACCTCCTTCAATCATGATATTTCGATCATTTTGTTAGGCTCTAAAACAAGCAATTCTAAGCTATGAAAAAACACGATACCGCTAACCCAAACTTCTTAATATTAGCACTGTTACTTTCTCTTAGTTTTTTGGGAAATCCCACAATGGCACAACTATCCGTGTGGGCATCACTCCCTGGGGGATCAGGCCCCAATTACATTACGGTTGACCCCTCTGGAAATATCTATACACAGAACATTTCCAATACAACGGTAAGTAAGATAACCCCTGGTGGTACCGTCACAGCAGTATGGGTTTCCCCGGCTATGGGAATCAGGGGTATCACTTCGGATATTTCAGGAAGGATTTTTGTCAGCAGCAATACACTGGGAGGATGTTATGTATATAGCAGTACGGGTGCAAGTTTAGGCACAATTTCCACAGGGGTGGGTCCCCAAGGAATAGCAGCGGATAACCTTGGGAACGTTTATGTGGCAAATTATTCAGGGGGCACCGTGAGCAAGATCAACAGTAGCCTTGTTGTGGCTGCCAATTATACGATTTCGGGCAGCAATGGCCCGTTCTGTATCTGTACCGACCCTTCTGGGAATGTGTACACGGCAAACTATTCATTGAACACCGTGAGTAAGATAAGCGCTGGGGGAATACTGACTGCCAGTTTTGCCACGTTGCCAGCGGGTGCTGGGCCGCATGGGGTTTGTTCTGACCCCTCGGGAAATATTTATGTGTCCAACAATCTTAACAATACGGTCGTGAAACTCGATCCCTCAACAGGGGCAATAGTCAATACTTGGACTGTCGGGACAGCCCCTCTCGGTATCTGCGCAGATAGCCATGGCAATATCTATGTCGCAAACTCGGTCTCAAACTCGGTAAGTGTGATCAACTCGGCAGGCACCTTGTCTGCAACATGGACAACGACCGACCCCGTTCAGATTTCCATAAACAGCGCTACCCAGACCCTTTACATCACCAACCAGTCGGCGAGTACGATAAGCACGAATTCTAGTATATTGCCAGTGACGCTAACATCCTTCACTGCCCAATATTCAAACAATGTGGTGGGGCTGGAATGGACCAGCCAAAGCACCACCGATCTTGGTTATTTTGAAGTGGAGCGGTCAGTTGGCGGCAGTAATTTTATTCCCATCGGAAAAGTCAATTTTCAATTAAATATAAACGCACCCATAAATTATCGCTTTACCGACCAATCCCCAGTCATGGGGCAAAATGTGTATAGGCTTGCCATTGTTGACCTTAATGGTAACAGCAGCTATTCTGAAACTAGGACCATGGTAATAAGTACTTCTGGTCAAGCTGCTACATTATCTGTGTGGCCTTCCCCAATACATGTTGGGCAGCAGCTCCAGATTAATTGCAGTTCCTTTCAGGGCGCTTCCAAAACAAAAGTCTTTAACAGCGGGGGGCAAGAGGTATGGGAAGGTTCACTGCTATTTCAGGATGGACTGGCACATTTACCTACTAATGGGCTAACAAGCGGGGTTTATGTTATTATGGCCAATTCCGGCAACAAGCAGATAACGACAAAATTTGTTATCCAATAAAGCATTACTGTAAGTATATACAATGGGGTTTGAAATTCTTGGCAATGGCAACCTGTTACCAATTTGCGGATATTTGCTGATTTCCATATTTTCCATCTACTCTTTGTTTTAAACTCCTGCCAATCGATGAACTTGCCATAACCTATCATTTTAGTTTGTTAGTTTTAACCCAATGGAGAGCAGGATAACTGTTGGAATATTCCTTTGCGGGAAATTTCTGCGTGAGCTCTTGCCAGGGCATTAAATTAAAAGTTGTTTGGGAACTAATCACCATCCCTTCACGCAATTTGCCCTACCCCTTTTTGGTGTGCCCCAATAAAAATAAAAAATTAATTGCCACAAAAAGTTGCGCAGTCAAATAGTTGCATTATTTTGCTGTCAAATAACTGCATAACATGGAAATGCGTAGGGACGTTTTTCAAGCAATAGCAGACCCGACACGTAGGGCAATATTAGGTTTGCTGGCTTTTCAGGCAATGACACCGGGGGCGATTGCCGAAAAATTTGACTCTTCCAGACAAACGATTTCAAAGCACATTCAAATTTTAACCGAATGCGAATTGCTAAACCAAACACAAAAGGGAAGAGAAATATACTATCATTTTAATCCCCCAAAAATGAAGGAAGTGGACCTTTGGTTGGAAACCTTTAGAAAAATATGGGAACAACGATTGGATAAAATGGGGCATATTCTTAAACAAAATAAAACCAAAGTGAAATGACAAAGCAAATCCATCCTTGCCTATGGTTCAACGGGCAAGCCAAATCGGCAGCAACATTTTATTGCTCCGTATTCCCAAATTCAAAAATAATTAGCGATCAAGGAATGGTGGTCAATTTTGAATTGAACGGCCAATTTTTTATGGGGCTGAATGGAGGCGACAACTTTAAATTTAATGAAGCTGTTTCCTTTGTGATCTCTTGCAAAGACCAAAATGAAATTGACCATTACTGGAACGCACTGACTGCTGACGGTGGGAGTGAAGGCAATTGCGGTTGGTGTAAGGACAAGTTCGGGTTATCCTGGCAAGTAGTACCTGCGATGTTGGGCGAACTCATGTCGAACCCAAACAATCGGCAACGGGTAATGCAAGCATTTATGAAAATGAAAAAGTTCGACATAGAAACTCTTAAAAACGCCTAAAATTGGAAAAGAAATTGGAAGTAAAAAGAATATTCAACGCTTCCGTTGAAGAAGTTTGGAAAATGTGGACTGAACCCGAATATGTGAAACAATGGTGGGGCCCAGACCATTTTATTTGCCCATTGGCAAATATTAACTTCAATGAGGGAAGCACCTCATTGATTTGCATGCAGGCACCCAAGGAGTTTGGTGGCCAAGTCCATTACAATATTTGGCAATACACAAAAATCATTCATTTAAAACGAATAGAGTTTGTAATGAATTTAGCGGACGAGAATGGAAATAAGCAAAAACCAAGTGAGGTAGGCATGCCTGCTGATTTTCCTGAAGACATTAGAACGGTGGTAACCTTCAATGTGATCAATCCTGCCGAAACAGAAATGACGGTAACAGAATATGCGAACTTCGGACAAATAACCCATTTTGCTACACTGGGGTTGGAGCAATCCTTGGACAAGGCGGTCATGCTATTTATTTCAAAGAAATAAAAACGACTCCAATAGCACAACAAGTTAACGTTAATCAAGTGCTACCAAATATGGTCTAAGGTTCTTGGGGGGTGAAAGGCCAGGGCCGAGACTATTAGGTGAATGGAAACTGGCGTCTGGTCTGCATGAACCAAAGTTGGCTTAGGGATGGATGTATTCAATCAAGAAAGCTAAAGTACCGATGGAGAAGGATTCCAAAACTGAATGGATTGCTCTACATTTTAGTGCATGAATAATTTTCCGAAAATTGTCATTTTAAAAATCTGGTAAAAGAATTAATTTTAGGATGAGTTTTTAGTGTCTGTGTTTTTCATTAGTAATAAATACAAGATTTTTGTATGGACTCTAGTATGAAAAAACATTGGGAAACTGTTTATAAAACCAAAAACCCTGACCAAGTGAGTTGGACAGAGGAAGTTCCCCAAACCTCACTCGATTTTATACATTCATTTGGTTTGCCCAAATCGGCCAAGATAATTGATGTGGGTGGCGGCGATAGTAAATTGGTTGACTGCTTGCTTGACGAAAGCTTTGAGAATATCACGGTGCTCGATATTTCATCCGTGGCACTTGAAAAAGCAAAAAAAAGGCTCGGCGAAAAAGCAGAAAGAATCAATTGGGTCGTGAGCGATATTACGGATTTTGAACCAGAAATGGTTTTTGATATGTGGCACGACCGAGCTACTTTTCATTTTCTTACTACCGATCAGCAGGTTGAAAAATATATGGAGATTGCCCGTAAATCGGTGAACGGCTATATGACCATCGGCACTTTTTCTGTGGATGGTCCAAAAAAATGTAGTGGGCTTGATACAAAGCAATACAGTGAAGAGACCTTAACCGCCGAGCTTCAAAATGGGTTCAATAAACTACGCTGTGTATCAGAAGTGCACACTACCCCTTTTAAAACAAAACAACATTTTTTGTTCTGTAGTTTCAAAAGTAGTTTTGCTAAACAATTTGACAGCCAATAGGCGACCCCTATTTTCTATTTCTTGTAGTTGATTCTATAAATATTCCCGTTGATGTCATCTGTCACGTAGAGGCTGCCATCAGGGCCTTCTGCCAACCCGCAAGGTCGGTGTAGGTTTTTGCCCTCCGTGAATTTATTGGCAAAAATTTCCCATTTCCCTTTAGGGTGGTTTTGATTGAAAGGCACAAACGCTAATAGATATCCTTTTTGCAAGGTTTCTGATTTGCCATGGAAAGCGATGAAAGCGCCATGCGCATATTTTGCAGGGAACTGTTTCCCTGAATAAAACAAAAGGCCATTGGGTGCCAAATGTGCGGGAAAAGCAACCAAGGGATTTTGAGCAGGCAGATTGCTTGTTTTTTTACCATCGCCACCATATTCGGGTGCCAGTTTTTTTTGATGCTTGATTTGATCATAATAAACATAAGGCCAGCCACCATTGGAGTTCTTATGCAGTTCGTACATGGTTTCGGCAGGCTGGTTATTATTATCTTCCTGCGTGTAATATTCAGGGTAGAGGTCGTGCAATAGGTCACGGCCATGCTGCATGATGAAAAGCGAATGAGTAAAGCGGTTCCAATCCAATCCCACAATATTTTTGAAACCCGTGGCGTAACGGATGCCATCCCGATAATGCTGGTTCAGCTTATCGGTTTTGAACATCCAGATGCCTCCAACAGAATCCAGCAATGGACAAGGGTTGGGTGCTTTTTTGGATTTGGGATCTAATAGGCAGGAATTACTATAAGATCCAATATTCACATAGATATGACCGTTATCATCCACCGCAATCGATTTTGAATTATCCCTATTTCGGTTAACTAGTCCCGTTATGATTTTTTCTGGTTTCTCAGGCTGTATCACTTCTCCCTGTTTATTCAGTTTATATCGATATACATCTTCATTGGACGAAGCATAGAGATAAGCACCTTTGATGAAAATCCCTGTGCCGGGATAATCGCCAAAACCGATTTGCTGATCGATAATACCATCCCCATTATTGTCTTTTAGGTAATAGATACCTTTTCCATTTTTCAGTCTGGATAGCTTGACATAAATACCTCCCTGTTTGGTAATCGCAATATGTCGGGCCCCATCCATACCTTGGGCAATCAATTGGGCACTAAAACCTTTTGGGAGTTCAAGACCGGCTGATTTGCTGGAATCAGTATCCTTTAAATAGGGTAGTGGGTGAGACTGCATTCCAATAAAGCAAAGCATAAACAGATTGATCAAAATCAAAGAGAAAAAAAGCCGTGAGTTCATATGAGTTAGTGGGTTTAGGATTGTAAAGATAATCCCCCGTCTTTTGAATAATAAAATTGATTTTTACTATTAAAAACGACAATAGTCTACCATTCAACTGTGTTGGTAGGGTTTAAGTTTGCTAGACGGTGTTTTTAATGGGCAATTATAAACCTTCAAGTGCATGGTAAAATAGGCAAGTAGGGAAACCCAATCAACAAATCCTACGCTCTTAACCTGTTGTGCTATTAAAGAAATGCTTTTGCCGATGTTGAACCCATCAAGGCACCGCTGTTGTTCAGCACAGTAGTGCCAGAGCCCAATCGAAGCTCCTCCCAGAAAACAGCTTGTCCCGATGAGCGTAGCGGATC
>JAFDYF010000089.1 GCA_018267575.1 Bacteroidota bacterium | reverse complement strand
GGCATTTGGAAAACGTCCCGCCCGGACCGGTGCTTGATAAAGTTACAAAAGTTGAGAACATGTTTTAACGCTCGGGCCAATCCGTCCCCCGAGACCAATGTTGCTGGATAGGTGAAGTTGGGTGATGTGTTCCGTCCGCCGACATAACGCCAAGCCCCATGTTGTGTGCTGCCCTTGCGTTATTGGTTATTTACCGCTATTATTTTGCATTCAAATTTGTCGGCTGTTGAGTTGTCCTTGATCCATAATTCTCCATTTCCAAACATTGTCCCTTGATAATTATTAAACATGTTACAAGTGCAAAATGTCTTTATCTTTTCCTTAAAAGCTTGATGAAATATTTTATTGAAATTATTGATTAGTTGGTTTCTATCTTTAATCTTAATATGCGTCTTCCCATTGAGTGTAGTTGTAAGGGGATAAGCTATATGGTCAGCAATCCATTCTTTGTTATTTGTTAGAATTAAATTCCTAACACGTTTCATGAAATTTTCTACATCATTATCTGTCCACGAATAATCAGAATAACGATGTTCCCAATTTGATGCGTAGCTGGCTGATGTAAGAGTCAATTTAAAGCTAGCAACCTTTTTTCCAGAGCTATCATTCCAAACACCTTCAAATCTGTCCAGGCTATCAGTAAAAATTCTACCACTGAAATGCTCGTTAATTTTCCCGTTAATAAATCCAGTTAATTCAATTTTGTCGCCAGTCAGTTGTCCTGTTAGCAGAATTTTATTTTCATATTTTTTGTAGCAATAATTTCCTTTTAGATGCCCACTATCGAGAAGATAAATAGATAATTGAACCTCTGTCTGACCCAATTTGCCATTAAAATCATGCCACCAATTTTTGTCAAGGTGAAGAGCCTGACAAAAAGTAATGCTACTCGTAATGGCAAAGAGTAAGGTTATTGCTATATGTCTTTTCATTACTCTCACTTAACATTTGCAGAGTTTCAAACTGGGTAGCACACAACGGCCAGGGCTTGGCATGTTGTGGCGGCATTTGGAAAACGTCCCGCC
>JAFDYF010000088.1 GCA_018267575.1 Bacteroidota bacterium | reverse complement strand
TGCCTCTTTGCTCAGCTCGTCGAATACTTTTCCGGAGATGGGTTGGCGATTTTGTGCTAAAAGATGGATAGATATATTGATTAATGCAAACAAGAGAATTATTTTTTTCATTTTATAGGTCGTTTAAAAGAAAAGATTAAAATAGGAGTTTAGCGAGCAGCCCAGTTTCAGCTTAGCTTATTTTTAAATGAAAGCCAGTTGCTGCTATGGGCTGCAATAATTGTCAGAACTATTTAGTAGGCATGCGGATAAATCCCATTGGGATAGCACTGATACTAAAAGATGTTAAAAAAAAGAAACTTGTTTATGCACCTGGTGGGTGGAAAAAAGAGCGGGGCATTTTAATATCCCTGGGGAAGGATAATTGAGGATATGCCACTTTGTGCTCCTGAACCATTAAAGGAAGGCCTGTTGCAAAAAAAGATTTGGATGAAAAAACTGAAAATGATTTGTTCTCGCCTCTTTGATCTGGGTTTTGCTTATCGTCAGACTCCTCTTTATGTAATTTTTTTCTTAATTGACATTTACCGCAACAATGCATTTTGGGATTGTTCTTGTTTTCGCATTTCATTTGGTAGGAAGCAATATTGGCATAATAATCCAATACAATCAAGCCTTGGCAGAAGGATTGCAACAAGAAGGCAAGTAATAATATTGCAGCAAGAATTGGCTTCAAAAAAGGTCTTGATTTTGCGCAAATATATATAGTGTGATTGAAATTTAGTATGATTTTATCCTCCCAAAGCCTGTATCACATCATACTTGGTAACGATATGGTAATTGCCGGTATCATCTTTCGCTAGTACGGCACCATTTTCCTTACTGATAAGGTGGCTCAATCTTTCCATCGGCGTGTCGTAGGCAACAATGGGATAGGGACTTTCAAGCACTTCATAAATTCGTTTGAACCTTAGATCCTGTCCTTCCTTTATCATCTTACTGAAAAGCCCGCTTTCGCTAACTGCTCCAGATACTTCATCGTTTTGTATCACCGGAAGATTTTCGATATTATATTTCTGCATCAGTTCAAATGCGTCGTTGACTGTGCGCTCGGCCGAAATGCTGATAATTTTTTTGGCACCGCGGCCATTCACGATATCCCTGAAAGTTTTTACTTCCAAAAATCCACGTTCCATCATCCATTGATCGTTGTATATCTTGGCTACATATCGGCTGCCATGATCGTGAAGTAGGCAAGCTACCAAGTCGCCCTCTTTCAATTTGCTTTTTAATTGCATCAAGCCTTGAAGGCAGGAGCCTGCGCTATAACCACAGAACAATCCTTCTTCTTTGGCAATACGTCTTGCCATAATGGCCCCATCTTTATCTGATACCTGTTCAAAATGATCGATCACTTTCATATCGTAGTTGCCTGGAACAAAATCTTCCCCAAAGCCTTCTGATATATAGGGATGCACTTCCGACATATCCACTTGTCCAGTGCGGAAATATTTCGTGAGCAGAGAGCCATATACATCTATGGCCCAAATTTGGATATTGGGATTTTTTTCCTTCAGGTACATTGCGGTTCCGGTGACCGTTCCACCAGTGCCTGCAGTGCATACAAAATGGGTAATTTTTCCCTCTGTTTGCTCCCATAGCTCAGGCCCTGTGGTTTCATAATGTGCCTGACGGTTTGCCAGATTATCATATTGATTGCACAAATAAGAATTGGGTATTTCCTGGTTCAGCCTTCTTGCAACAGAATAATAACTGCGGGGATCATCAGGTTCCACATTGGTCGGACATACAATTACCTCAGCTCCCAGTGCTTTCAGGATATCCATTTTTTCTTTGGACTGTTTGTCTGTAGTGGTAAAAATGCATTTATAGCCTTTGACCACCGCCGCCAACGCCAGGCCCATACCTGTATTGCCAGAGGTACATTCAATGATGGTGCCACCGGGTTTTAGTTTCCCTTCCTTTTCGGCCACTTCCACCATCTTCAATGCCATACGGTCTTTTACGGAATTTCCAGGGTTGAAATATTCCACTTTTGCCAATACCGTGCAGGGGAAATCTTTTGTAATCTTATTCAGTTTGATCAATGGGGTATTCCCTATCGTTTCAAGAATATTATTCTTAATGTTCATAATAGATTGCTTGTTGCAAATGTAGGGAATATTGGGCTTAAAGGCTATTGGGTTGGGACTGGCAAAAAACTGGTTTCCAAACACTCTCGATTATGGTTACCTATAAATATTCTTAGTTTCGTTTTATGAAAATCTATTTCATCAGTGGGCTTGCGGCAGATAGCCGGGTATTCAAATATCTTCGATTGCCTATTGGGTTTGAGCCTGTTTATCTCGATTGGATCCATCCTGAAAAAAAGGAATCGTTGCGGGATTATTCATGGAGGCTTGCTGAAAAGATAAATACACAGGAACCATTTGCCATTCTGGGTCTTTCTATGGGAGGGATGATGGCTACCGAAATTGCCCTGAAATGGGAACCTGTTTTGACTATACTGATATCAAGCGTTCCCGTATCGAGCAATCTACCTTTCTATTTTAGGGCTATAGGCAAACTCGGATTGCAAAAGATGGTGCCTATTTCAATGGTAAAATCAATGTCTATTATCAAGCGGTTGTTTACTGCAGAAACAGAGGAAGATAAAAATACCATCAAGCAGATTATCTACGAAAGTGATAAGCATTTTATCAGATGGGCGATGGATGCTATTTTGAAATGGGAAAACAATGTCCTTCCATCACCTTATATTCATATCCATGGGAGCAGGGATGAGGTGTTGCCCATCCGATTTACCAGACCTACCTATACTATTGCTAAAGCAGGTCATTTGATGGTGATGACAAACGCAAAGGAACTAAGTGAAATTATTGGGAAGGAGTTGAATAAATTGGTCAAAAGCTAGATTTTGAAAACCGCTTCAGATCGGCTTGTGATTTTTTATTCAGTTTAATAGGGATCGCTTTTTGGTTCACAAAAAAAGTAATTTCCAACACGTTTTCATTTTGAAGAAACCTGATAGCATTTTCATCTAGCCAATGAACAGCATTGTAGGAGATATTCATATTGATCAGGTATTCTGTTGTGTCAAAATAAGGTTTGTTTATGGTCAAAAATTTATAATCGGTCGATGTGAATAGAATGCTGTCCATATTCACAATGGGCATATTTTTTTCTGGGGAAACCAGTACAGAAAATTGAATCCCATCCCGACCTGTCACGAATTTCTTGACAGAATAAGAAAGTTTGATGATTGGGCTTGCGGGCTCAAATCCAAGATTCCTAAGTTCAGAACTGTAAACAATTTTATGGTCCTTGATATTTACCTGCGACTTAATATTGCCGATCAATAAAAATATAAAAGCGAGGGCTAAGGAATATTTCATTTAGCAAAAATGTTGTCTGCAAAACTATTGTTTAGTTGAGAATAAAATTCAAAGACTTTGCCATTAGCCAAGATTTCTCAATGTCTGACGGTCTCCGTCTGACATTGAGAAATGAAATTGATTTTTAAAGTCAGAAGTTAAATCCAAACATTCACCTATTTCATCCTAGCCTTTAGATGTTCCCCTACCCGCAAGGCATTTGCTATGATGGTCAAGGATGGATTTACTGCACCACTGGATGGAAAGAAAGAGCCATCCACAACATAAAGGTTATCGGTATCATGAGTTTTGCAATTAATGTCAAGCACAGAAGTTTTGGGGTCATTGCCAAACCTGCAAGTACCGCATTGGTGCGCCAAACCCTCTGTAGGTATGTTTTTTTTCAGGTACATGGAATGAGGAACTAAATGGCTCACATTATCTACTTGCTTCAGGATATCGGCCCATTTATCTTTCAGCCGATTGAAGCCTTGCATATTGGTTTCGTTGTATTGAAGATAGATCTGGTCATTTTTGATGGTCACCCTGTTTTCTGCCAAAGGCAAATCTTCAGAGGTGAACCACCAGTCAACTGAATGGTTTGCCATTTCATCCAAAACCAATCCCGGTGTAAAAAAAGGTGCATCTGGAGAAAGCTGGTCCTTATTCGATTTGCCCATCAACTGTACATGTCCCATGGGAAATTTAAAATTATCATCTCCCCAATAAAAATCATTTACGGCTAATGTTTTCTGAAATTTGGTTGGGTTGAGCTTGGTAGAAATGGCGAGCATGGCTGCATTGTGGTGCTTCATCAAATTTCTGCCCAACATACCCGAACTATTGGCCAATCCTTGCGGATGTTTGTCGTTTGCTGATTTTAATAATAAAACCGCTGAATTGATGGCTCCTGCAGCTACCACAAAAATATCGGCTGTAAAACTGAATTTTTCATCCCCTCTTTCTGCTTCCACGCTGATTATAGTTTTGCCTGAAGCATCCGTAATCAGTTTGGTGGCTTTCATTTCTGTCATCAATGTGATATTGCTATCAGAGATTAATGAAGGGCGTACGCAATTGATGTCTGAATCTGCTTTGGCATGTATCAGACAAGGGAAGCCATCACAGGTATCGCAGCGGATGCAGGCACTGTTCAACATGTCCTGCTCGTTCATTCTAACGCCGATGGGTAACCGGAAAGGATGATAGCCATTCTTTTTTAGCTCATCGTGTATTTCCTGGATACGAGGCTCATGCGAAATAGGCGGGTTGGGGAACTCGCTGCTCCTGAAAGGTTCCGTAGGGTCTTCCCCCATCAATCCATGCACATTGTACAATTTCTCCGCTTCCGTATAATAAGGTTCAAAATCTGTATACTTCAAAGGCCATTCAGGGGTAACCCCATCGTAATGGGCTACGCTTTCGAAATTTCTTTCCCTGAGTCGGAATAGGGCAGCTCCGTAGACTTTGGTATTGCCACCTACCCAATAACCTGTTTGAGGATGAAAATCTTTTTCATCATTGGTTTTCCAGACTTCTTTGGTGTGGTAACGATCATGGTGGAACACTTCAATAGAGTCCCAATTTTCTTTTTCTCTGGGAAGATAAGTGCCACGTTCCAATATCAATATTTTCTTTCCCGAATTGCTCAGTGCGTGGGCCAATGTTCCGCCACCCGCGCCGGTGCCGATGATGATAATGTCATATTGATTCATAAAAAAGGGTTGTTAAATGAAGTGCCACCAATAGCATGGTTTTTATAATGGGAAAATTTTGAACCTGCTCAACGAAAATTATTAGCTTATCGATATCAAAAAATCCCGGCCTATGTTTATCAGTGACTAACTTTAGTTTAAAGGGTCAAAGTACTAAATAAAATTTATTATTAAGTGATTGCGATCCTGATTAAAACATTATTTACTATTTTCAATCTGTGTTGAAAATTATCTAACTCCATAACTGTATTAAATGAGAAAGAGCATTTGTTTTTTGGTTTCCGTTTTTTTCTTGGGGCATATATTGGCTCAATCGGGTGATAAGGGTATATCCATTATTCCCGAACCTGTTTCTTTGAAAACGGTTGCCGGGGTTTATAAGTTGCCCTCAAATATTGTTATTGACGCAAAGGGAAATAAAGAGGTAGATTACACAGCCCGCTTATTGGCCAAGCAATTGGCTTTGGCTACTGGGCATAAAGTATCGGTCAATAATAGTGCAAGTGCCAGCATCCGGCTTTTGTTGAACAAAACAAGCAACCCCATTATTGGCGATGAGGGTTATACACTGGATGTGAGGCCGACGCATATTATCATTAAGGCTAACAAACCTGCTGGACTGTTTTACGGGGTACAAACTCTTTTACAGTTGATGCCAAAAGAAATTGAAGGCAAAGCTGCAGCCAAAAATGTGGCTTGGCAATTGCCCTTGGTATCAGTTACCGACTATCCTCGTTTTCAATGGAGGGGCTTGATGTTTGATGTGGCCAGGCATTTTTTTACAAAAGAACAAGTGAAGGATTTTATTGACCAAATGGTGAAATATAAATTCAACCTGCTGCACATGCACCTGACTGACGACGAGGGTTGGCGCATTGAAATAAAAAGCCTGCCGAAGCTCACATCTGTGGGTGCTTGGAATGTGAAGCGTGTTGGCTATTTCGGCACTTTTGCGCCGCCTGCCGCGGATGAGCCTCGTGACTATGGTGGTTTCTATACACAGGACGATATCAGAGAGTTGGTACAATATGCCAAAGAAAGGTTTGTGAATATTTTGCCAGAGATTGATGTGCCCGGTCATAGCTTGGCGGCTGTTGCTTCCTACCCCGAGCTTTCCTGTACACCCGGCGCAGAAAACTATAAAGTGCGGTCTGGGGAAGAGATTATGGACTGGTCCCACCCCGGCGGCCCAGTTGCTCTTTTAGACAACACGCTTTGCCCTGCTAATGATAAAGTGTATGAATTCCTTGATAAAGTGTTAACTGAGGTTGCCCAACTTTTCCCTTTTGAATATATCCATATGGGTGGTGACGAGTGCCCAAAAAATTTCTGGGAGAAAAGTGATGCAATCAAGGTCCTGATGCAAAAAGAAGGTATCAAAACGATGGAAGGGATGCAAAGCTATTTTGAGAAAAAGGTGGAAAAGATTGTTGAGTCAAAGGGAAAAAAATTTATGGGATGGGATGAAATTTTGGAAGGTGGGCTCGCCCCCAATGCAGTGGTGATGAGTTGGAGAGGTATGAAAGGAGGGATAGAAGCTGCCAAAATGGGTCATGGCGTGGTAATGAGTCCCACCAATTTTGCCTATCTCGACTATATGCAGTCCGATGATATGGTAGAGCCGCATGTGTATGCTACCCTTCGCCTAAAAACGGCCTATGAGTTTGAACCACTTCCCGATGGCGTTGACCCCAAATTCATTATTGGAGGTCAGGGAAATTTATGGAGCGAGCAGCTCTATAATGTGCGCCATATGCAATATATGCTTTGGCCAAGAGGTCAGGCGCTGGCTGAATGCCTTTGGAGCCCCAAAGACAAAAAGAACTGGGATTGGTTTGCCAAGAAAACCGAAAAGAATTTTGAAAGGATGGACGAAGGCCAGGTAAAATATTCCAGGGCTCTGTTCGATCAGATCTTCACGGCAAAAAAAGACGCCAAAGATTCCTTGCAGATATTGCTTTCAACAGAAGTAAATGGCCTGGATATCTATTATACATTTGATAATTCACAACCCGATAATTTCTTTCCAAAATATGAAAGCCCTTTGTCCGTTCCCAAGGAAGCAGTAATGCTTAAAGTGATTACCTATCGGAATGGTAAACCCATCGGTCGGCAAATTGATATGCCCATTAATGAACTGAGAAAAAGGGCAGGGTTAAAAATTTATGGCATACCTAAAAACGAATAGTTTTTTTGAAATATTTTTTAAGATGCCATGGTAAAGACCGTGGCACCTTTTTATCGTAGATATTCTACTTTGATTTCTTTAGGAAGCTGGGATTGGAAAGAAATGAGATTGTTTTTTAAGATGGTTGCGTCATTTGCACTGAATCCATAAAAATTTACTTTGGGATAAGCGCATATATAGTTGTTGGGTATTTCCCAACTGGCTACTTTATATAATTTGTCACGCAGTTCTTTTGTATACCAAATGTCATAGATCACTGCGATTTTGGTATTTTTTTCTTTCATCAACCCATATAAAAAATCATTGCTGCCTTTTCCCTGTTTTTTTGCAAGGGTCACTTCTGTGGTGCCAATTCCCCAAATGTCAAGTATATTGGAATCTCCCAAATAACTTACGGCCCCAATATCATTAACAGTAACCGTGTTGCATTTATAGAACTTTTGAATAAACAAACCCATCTGATATTGCTGTTCATAAATATTATGCATGGCCAGTATTGAGTTCGGTATAGATTCCATCCCCCTTATTGGTAGATTGAACACAAGCAGGCTAGCCAGCCCGAACCAAACTAAATTTTTACGAACTGCTATTATTCCATTTTGTTGTAGGTAGCTAAGTCCTATTTTCAGTAAATGAAAACTGCCTAGCACAATCAAATAAGCTTCATATCGGTAAAACCATCCAAACAAACCGAAGATGCCATGAAGGATCCCGGTGATGACCAGCATGGTTAGAATCCAGAAATCCCTGTCTTTTTTCTGTAATTGTGATTTTTTAAAAACAATCATAATTGCTATTAGCAATAGCCCACTGATGGTTCTGGTTCTTTCAAAAATGGCGGTATCAAAAGGCAATACAGTTCTTAAGTTTTGTCCACCTTTCAACAACACTGAATTGGGAATGAAAAGCCCCCCATGCATCAAGGAATAAAAACCAAAAAGAGCGATGGGCAATATGCCTGCTGCCGCTATAATAAACGCCTCTTTGTATTTTTTTTGTGAAGCTAGTAAAGCAAATGCGGCCATCACCAGAAAACTATTTTCATAACGGGTAATGGTCATGAGTGCTGCCCAGACTGCAATAGACCAAATGGATTTACTTTCATGGCTGGACAGGAATGATGCAAAACTATGCACAAAGAATAGCGTAAAAGCGATTTGAAGAGTATGCTCCATACCCAGAATAGTAAGAGCTGGTATGGCTCCGATGATTAGTGTGCTTATAATACAAATCGTTTTGTTCAATGTATTCAAACTGCTATGGTTATCCATTTCCTCTTGCATGGCAAAAATCAACAGGACGGTACCGATACCGCTTAATACCAAGGGCAAACCCACCTGAACAGAAAAGATTTTATCAAGGATGCTCAGCAACACCGTAAATAAAGGAGAGGAAGTGGCTGAAACCCAATCCGACGGATTGATCCCCCAATTACCATGCAGTGCTAAATTTTTAGCGACTGCCATATGGATAAAACTATCGTCGATCGGATAGCACAGATGCCCTCCTGTTTGTTTCATGGATATATATTCGATCAGGGATACCAAGAGCGACATTAGGATAAAGCCAGATAATAATGGGATGTATTTCTTCATTTTCATTTGTCAGTCCAATCCCCGTTGGGGCTGTATTTACTGCAATGTAGAAAATCGATGGCATAAAATAAGGTCAATGCAACTCGATGTATGCTTCACTTTCATTTATTGAAATATTAAAACGGGATGGAGCGTTATATTGTCGTTGATGCATATCAACAAAGTCTGCTGAAAGGATATTCAAAACAGAAAGGTAATTCCCTTATTAATATATTCTAATCTTACAATGAATGCCTGCTATTTAGCCGGTCACACTTTGGCTATTAGCAAATACTATAATTGGAGAATTATTTTAGTCATTCAGAGATAGCCGATTGGCATCAATGCGGGAGGGGCTAATTATTTTATACCGGTTGTAAAAAACAGAGCCCCAATTGCTCGGGGCCTATTTGACTAATGGTTATTTTGCGTACTAGTATCCCTTATAGGTTAACTATGTTAAGTTCAGATTAAAATTTCAAAAAAAATAGGTCTCCCGAGCCTATTGTTATGCAAACGTTTGCATAAAATGAAATGATCTGTTATAACGAGGGACTTGTCGTAAAAAAAGACTTCATTATTCCTTTTAAACGGTTCTTAAACATTTTCCTAGGGTATATATAGGAAAATGCGCTTGAGTTTTTATTAAATTGTTGTTTTGTTTACGTTTTTGGACTTTGTTTTCGGTCTGGAGTTACTTCCTGTGCTTGAACTGCACTTCAATACATTGGTCCAGGTTTTCCAGTGCAGCAGTAAAGCCCTCTTTAAAGCCCATCTCGATATATTTTTCAAGATCGGATAAACTTTCATATTCAATTGCCACCTCCACCAAAGTACAACCATCCTGTTCGCTAAATGAGTTTTGCCAAAAGGCCTGCGGAAAATCTTTATTGATCTCGCCAGCTTCGTTACAGAAATTATCCAGCCCTGAATAATATTTTCTTACTTCAATCTTTTTAAAATCGGCCCTGCACCAATGAGCGATGCCATCGGGGTCCACCATCGCATAAAGCCAATGGCCACCTTCCCTAAAATCCATAGATTTTGTTTTTGCCTGATAAGGTTTGGGTGCCCACCATTGGTCGATCAGCTCGGGCTCAGTCCAAGCAGCCCATACCAAATCGATGCTGGCATCAATTTCCCTTTTTACTTGGATTGTTTTTTTTTCTTTGTTCACAGAAAAATCAAATAGGAGTGTCCTTTTCATTTTTTAGTGTTTTTGATGTTTGATAATACTTTGTCGAGTTCGTTGAAACGGGTTTCCCAAATTTTTCGGAAACGGCTTAGCCATTTGTCTATTTCTTTCATTTTCTGCACTTCAAGTTGGTAATAGATCTCGCGCCCTTTTTGTTGCTGTTTCACCAATTCGCATTCCGTAAGGATGCGCAGGTGTTTGGACACGGCCTGTCGGCTTGTGTTGAAATGTTCGGCCAGTGCATTGGGCGTCATGGCCTGAATGGCAATCAACCCGATGATGGCACGCCGGGTAGGGTCGGCTATTGCCTGAAATACATCTCTACGCATTGATCAGGGGTTGATATTTTAAAACTACAATACCACATTCAAAAGCAGTTGCACTCATCAATCGGTATTGACGCTTTTCATTGATGGAGCAAAAAATGGGCATACCCTTTCCGATGGCAACCGGGTTAATAAACAAGTGTAATTCATCCAATAGGTTTTCTTGTATTAGGGAAGAAACAAATTGCCCACCTCCATAAGCAATCATATCGCCCCCACTTTGCGCTTTCAGTTTTTTGATTTCGGATGAAAGTTCACCGCTGGCAATCGAGCTGCGTTCCCACAAGCATTCTTTCAAAGTTTTTGAAAAAACCACTTTAGGGGTATATACCATTTTTTCGGAGCCCTCTACTTGGGTCTTGATCGCTTCTGTCCAATAAGGGATGAAACCCATGGCAAGGTTCTTGCCTAGTAAAATGGTATCAACCGGATCGGTGATTTTGGTAACATAATCTTTGATGTCATCTGTCCAGTTCATATTTAGCCAATCCATTTCACCTTGTGGCCCAGCAATAAAACCGTCCATGGTCATCTGTACTTGTAATTTTAGTATGCGCATAGTATAATTTTAAAAAATGAAACCAATGGGTTGCAAATATAAATGCAACCTATTGGTTTCGCAAATATTTTTTTATTCTTTAACCTAGCAGCGGCAATTCTTTTAAGCTTTTCTTGCGTCGCACTCTTGTACAGCGGGATTTCTATGCGACGGATCGGGTTGGCAAATTTTCTAATAGAGCTATCCTAGACAGTACCTTAAGACGACTTTCCTATGCAGTTAAATTTTTTCCCCAACGGACATGGCGCTTTCACTGAGAAGCACGGGAACAATATATCAACCCTTCAACCTCTCAACTCCCCCTGCGCCTCTGCGTGAAAAACAACCTAGCCGTCAGACGGGACCCTCAGACGGGCTTTCCAGCTCAAAATTACTCCTTAAACTTCTGCAAATGCAAGGGAAATGCCCAGCCAGTATACTTCTTAAAAACCTTGGGAAATTGCAAAAAAATCCAAGTTTTTTTCTATCCACCACTTATCAACAGCCCAAAATAGAATTAAGCAATTTAGATTATGTTTGTCGTTGACTTAAAAAATATCGAACTGTGCGATTAAAGAGCTTAGACATAAAAGGATTCAAAAGTTTTGCCGACAAGACCCATATCAATTTCGATGAAGGGGTCACTGGCATTATCGGCCCCAATGGCTGTGGCAAAAGCAATATTGTGGATAGCATCCGCTGGGTGATTGGTGAGCAGAAGATCAGCCATCTCCGGTCAGAAAATTTGGAAAGCTTGGTTTTTAATGGGTCGAAAAACCGCTCGGCTTCCGGTCTGGCTGAAGTGAGCCTCACTTTCGAGAATACCCGCAACCTGCTGCCCACCGAGTTCAGCACGGTAACGGTTACCCGTAAATTCTACAAGAGCGGTGAAAGTGAGTACCGCCTCAATGATGTTTCCTGCAGACTGAAGGACATACAGAACCTGTTTATGGATACGGGTATCAGCACCGATAGCTATGCCATTATCGAATTGGGCATGGTGGATGATATCATCAAGGATAAGGAGAATAGCCGTCGCCGTATGCTGGAACAAGCAGCGGGTATTTCCATCTATAAAACGCGTAAAAAAGAAGCCCGTCAAAAACTGGATGCTACGGAACAGGATCTTGCCCGTATTGAGGACCTGCTTTTTGAGATCAATAACCAATTGAAAAGTCTCGAGAACCAAGCAAAGAAGGCAGAGAAATATTACGAAATCAAAAAAGAATATCGTGAACTGAGCATCGAGTTGGCAAAGGCCGCTCTAGAAGGCTTCAATATAACCTATAAAGTACTGAACGAACAATCGGAAACGGAAACCAATAAACGCATTCAACTGGATGCGGTGATTGCCAGTGAGGAGGCCGAGATTGAAAAGGAAAAACTTGGTTTCATCGAAAGTGAAAGAGCGCTCCAGTCCATGCAGCATGATTTCAATGATCTATTGCAGCAATTGCGTGGTAAGGAAAACGAAAAAAATCTCGCTTCGCAGCGCTTGAATTTTTTGCAGGAAAAACAAAACAGTCTTCAAGAATTTTTACAGAAAAGCGAGAGCCAACTGAAGGGACTAGATGAAAGTATTGCCTTCACCCAACTGCAAAGCGAAGAGGAAAAAGCTAAATTGGCTGGGTTGGAAGAACAATTGGCCTCTTTGAAATTAGCGGTGGACGAAAGCAAAAAAGTTTTTGACGAGAAAAAGATTTCCATTGAAGCTTTGCGCTCCGAAAACGCGATGGTACAACGCAACCAGTTTGACGCCGAGAAAAAGATAGCAGTTGCCGACACTACTATCCAAAATCTACAACGTAGCATCGCACAACTTGAACAGGACAATGTGAACCGCGAGATGCAGCTCAGGCAGCTTTCTGAGGAAAGAACCAGCAAAGAGGAAGAACTGGAAAGCAAGAAACTGAGCTTGGAGCAATTGCAACAGCATCATGAGCGCACCAAAGAACAAATACTGAATACCCAATCGGAAGTGGAACAGCTCCGTCAGCAATTGGCAGAGGAAAGCCGTAAACTGGATTCGAAAAAAAATGAGCACAACTTATTGAAGAGCTTGATCGATTCCATGGAAGGTTATCCGGAGAGCATCAAATTTCTCCACAAAAATCCAAACTGGAACCATACAGCGCCTATCCTTTCTGATATCATTTATGTGAAGGAAGAATACCGCGCTGCATTGGAGAACGTGTTGGAACCTTATTTGAACTATTACGTGGTGAACAATTTGCAGGAAGGCTTGCAGGCAGTTCATTTGCTTGATGAAAATAAAAAGGGAAAGGCCAATTTCTTTTTGTTGGACAAATTTGCCGAACAGGAAATCCCCAGCTATCACCAACCGGTTTCGAGCATTCCAGCGATGGACGTGATTGAAGTGGATAGCCCATACCGTAAACTTGCAGAAAATCTTTTGGGCAACGTGTTTATTGCAGAAAACGAAGATGCCTTACAGAACAGCAATGGCGCTATTGTATTGGAGAAAACGGGCAAATATGTAAAAGGCAAATATTCCTTAACGGGAGGCAGTGTGGGTCTTTTTGAAGGTAAGAAAATCGGTCGTGCCAAAAATCTGGAAAGGCTGAAAGAGCAGATTGCTGCACAAGAAATCGTGGTGAACGAATTGAAAACGAGCATCCAGACCAAGCATAACGAAGTGATTGGTTATAATGAGCAGTTGAAAGAGCAGGCGATTAAGCAAACTCAGGAAGATATCAACCGACTCACGAATCTGGTTTTTTCTTTACAGAATAAATCGGAGAACCTGAATGCACAGCAATTTGCTTCGCAAAACCGTTTGGAAGAATTCCAATTAAATCTCGAAGAAACGATTGGCTCCATTGAAGGTACCCGCAGCGAATGGGAGCAGTTGCTGGAACTGGCAAATGAGGTACGTGAAAAAATGCATGCAGGAGAGGAAGAATATAAATCTGCTGAGCTTTCCTATAACACTTCTTTTGCGGGCTTTAATGAATTTAACTTACAGGTTACCCGCCAGCATAGCAAGATCAATGCATTGAACCAAGAGCTTGAATTCAAGAACAACCAATTGAATGCTCTGCAACAACAGGTGGAGGCCAATGCTTCGCAGTTAAAACAAACCAGTGAAAGTATTGATGAAAGCAGTCTATTGCTGGGTGGTTTTGAAGAAGTATTGGTTGACTTGTTACGCAGGAAAGATGAGGAAGAGAAAAAACTGAATGAGGCCGACCAAGCTTATTATAATCTGCGTAACATGCTATCTGAAAAAGAAAGCAAACTCAGGCATTCCGTTAAAGAGAAAGAACAGGTGGAGCATTTGCTGAGCGAAATCAAGGACAAGCTGAATGAATTAAAGCTGCAATTGGCAGGGATGAAAGAGCGGCTATACGTGGAGTTTAGGATCAATATCGACGATATCATTGATCAGCCGAGAACGGGTGAAGCACCAGTGGAAGAACTGAATGAGAAATCGGACCGCATGAAAAAGAGACTGGAAAACTTGGGCGAGATCAACCCTACGGCGATTGAGGCATTCCAGGAAATGAAAAAGCGTTACGAGTTCATCGTTGAACAGAAGACTGATTTGGTAAATGCCAAAGAAAGTTTGGTACAGACCATTGAAGAAGTGGAGGCTACCGCCAACAAACAGTTCCTCGATACTTTTAACAGAGTTCGTGACAATTTCCAGAAAGTGTTCAAAGCATTGTTCACAGAAGAAGATATGGCGGACATGGTGTTGGAAAACCCAGAGAACTTGGCCGAAACCGGGATTGATATTGTTGCCAAACCCAAAGGGAAGAGGCCATCATCCATTAGCCAGTTGAGCGGTGGTGAAAAAACCTTAACAGCAACTGCTTTGTTGTTTGCCATCTATCTAATAAAACCTGCACCTTTCTGTATACTGGATGAGGTGGATGCGCCATTGGATGATGCGAACGTGACCAAGTTCACCAATATGATCCGTCAATTCAGCGAGAACTCACAGTTCATCATCGTTACCCACAACAAAATGACGATGAGCAGTGTAGACGTGATCTATGGCGTTACCATGCAAGAGCCGGGTGTGAGCAGGCTGGTGCCGGTAGATTTCAGAAACCTGAACTAATCCATTCACATAGCATAAAATGCAATCCCGCCATTTGGTGGGATTTTTTATTTAGACTATATTTTATTCCTCAAGACTTCTAAGAAATTAAGTATCCTAGTATGGTTTTGTTTTCCTAAATGTTTGATGATAAAACCAAATTCTAAAGCTTATACCATTCTATTCATATTCTTATTGAATATTTTCTTTTTCGTTCTTATATTTAAATACTAAAAAGACCAATGAGAACCATTCTACTGCTTTTTCTCTCTAATATTTTTATGACTTTTGCATGGTACTGGCACTTGACACATAAAGAACTAGTACTTTGGAAAGCCATATTGATCAGTTGGGGGATTGCTTTTTTTGAATACTGTCTTACCGTACCTGCCAATCGATGGGGCTATACCCACGGGTTTAATGGGTTTCAATTAAAAATGACTCAGGAAGTGGTAACGCTGGTTGTATTTTCTTTTTTTGCCGTACTTTACCTCAAAGAACCTTTCCATTGGAGATATTTACTTGGCTTTGCCTTGCTTTTGGCAGCTGTATATGTCATGTTTAAAAAATAAAACGATGCTTTTTATATTGAACATTTTTACCGAACTGTACCAAGAACTGATTAATTTTTTGGGCGTTGGCCATTGGTTGGAAATGTATCGGTCGGGCGATTATAGCTCACTGCAAACTTTGGATGGTATTCAGGGTGCCATCGGCCCACTGATTCCCTTTTTGCTGATTATTGAAATTATTCGGGCATTGATATACAAACGC
Organism: Bacteroidota bacterium; assembly: GCA_018267575.1. GTDB lineage: Bacteria > Bacteroidota > Bacteroidia > Chitinophagales > Chitinophagaceae > Puia. The sequence goes on along the minus strand of JAFDYF010000088.1, from coordinate 941 downwards.
TTTCAGGCCGTTGATTATAAAATCCAGTTCTTCTCTTATATCGTAAACAGTTTTATTGGGCGTTTTATTTCCATAGCAGCGGTGGCTTTTTGTATTGGGTTATTTGAGAAACATGCAATCTTCAAAACCAGCTTTACTTGGTATTGGCTTATCTATGGATATATAGTTTGGGAATTTTCTCATTTTATATATCATTATCTCGGTCATAAAGTGCGGCTTTTTTGGTGCCTGCATTCCACTCACCATGCCCCGCAGGCCATGAACCTTTCTGTCAGTTATGCTCATTTTTTTCTGGAAGGGGCTTATGCCGATGTGATCAGGACCTCTATTTGTATTCTGTTGGGGGTAAATCCTGCCCTTTTATTTTTTATAATGTTTATCGATGGCACTTGGGGTGCGTTTATCCATATAGGTGAAAATATCATGAAAAATGCGAGGCTTGGATTCTTGAACAATCTCATCCTTACGCCTTCCCACCACCGAGTTCACCATGCGAGGAATCCCATATACATGGATATGAACTTTTGTAACCTGCTGAATATTTGGGACCGGGTTTTTGGAACGTATATCGTAGAGAAAGAAGAAGTTCCTGTTGATTATGGCATCACCAGAAAAATGATCCCCAATAGTTTTCTGGATGCTTATTTTGGCGAGTTCGTTGTTTTGTTCAAGGATGTTATCAAAGCACCGGGCATCAAAAATAAGCTCTTATATATCATTATGCCGCCGGGCTGGAGCCATACGGGGGAACATAAGACGGCAACCGCAGTACGCAAAGAATTCTTGGAAAAAAATGCCTCTCTTGTTTTAAGTCAATAGGTTTTTTTAAAGGAACTGATGTTTCATATTAAAACAAAAAAAGCGAAGTTTTTACTTCGCTTTTTTTGTTGCCCGACCTGGATTCGAACCAAGACAAACAGAACCAAAATCTGTCGTACTAC
>JAFDYF010000087.1 GCA_018267575.1 Bacteroidota bacterium | reverse complement strand
AAGCTCCTCCCAGAAAACAGCTTGTCCCGATGAGCGTAGCGGATCTCGGGAGGCTGTACATCGTTTTCTGGTCCCCTTTTTTGGTTCTTTTTTGGGCAAGCAAAAAAGAACAAAGAGTATTTTGAATAAATGCTTAAATCAATGCTGATTTTTTTGATAAACTAATAGAACAACACGTTATGCTCTTAAAAGATTCTATAATGATTCCTCTAATACCTGAAGGGAGTAAATGTTTTCAGGCTTTTGGTGAAGTTCTTCAATGAAAAAAGTATAGGCATGCCCCCCTTGTAAAACGCCATCGAAACTGCAGCCCGAAATATTGGTATTGCCGCCAGAATAGGTGACCGACCAGCTATGATGGCCCTGGTTGACGGGTTGAAAGCGATTAAAGGAAGAGGTGACAAAATTATCGGCGGGTGTTCTAGTCGATTGTATTTTGAGGTTGTCGATATAAAAATCAACAGAATCAAGATCGGGACTTAAATTAAAAAAGCGGTAATAGGCCACCGAATCAGTACTGATATTGGAATAATCATCCACAATCACATTGGCTTGATAGCTGCTATCTTTTTTATTGTTATAAAGAATCAATGTGTAAAAACCAGCAGAATCATAAGTAGTGGCAGATAGTTGAGCCAAGATGCTGTCGGTAGTTGCATTTTTGAATTGAATCCCAAAATTTCCACTGACTAGTTTTAGATAATCTTTGGTAAAACTTCCCGGGGGGAAAAGAAGTGGGTATGACGATCCCCCAAAGAAAACGGCAGAGGTATCCTGGTCACAGGAAAGATTCATCACATTAAAATAGCTGATGGGGATGGCGGAACTATTATTCATCGAAACATTTGGTTTTACACAACCAGTTAGGATGGCCACGAAACCGATCAGTAAAAATGATACCCAAATCAACCCTGATGCCTTCTTTTGCATACAATCATTTTCTTTATTAGACTATAGAATGAGCATTGCGCTTATTTCTGATGCTTTATACGTGTTTTTGGGAAATCTGGTTGTCTAGCTTTTAAATTGGCTTTTGGCTGATATAACCCAAACCCAAGGTGATTTGCTACTTATTGTAGGCAAAATTATCCAACATGAAACTCCCTGGATGGTTTAATAGCAGACTTGTTGATACTTAGCTATGATACCATTCTGATGGTTTAGGTGATGGAATGGCATTTCCTAGTTACCTTTGTTAGCTTAATTATGAAATCAAAAACACTCAAAAAAGATAAGGTAAATATTATTACACTGGGTTGCAGCAAGAACATGGTAGATAGTGAAGTGTTAAGCGGTCAGCTCAACGCCAATGATATTGATGTTGTTCACGAAAGCTCCAAACGTGACCATAATATTGTTGTTGTGAATACTTGTGGGTTCATCGATAAGGCAAAGGAAGAATCTGTCAATACGATTATCGAACAGGTTGAACTGAAAAAAAAGGGCAGGCTCGATAAGGTTTATGTAACTGGATGCCTAAGCCAACGATATCGGGAGGATTTGGAAAAAGAAATCCCTGAAGTGGATGCTTGGTTTGGCACGATGGAACTGCCCCTCATGCTAAAACAGTTTGAAGCCGATTATAAAAAAGATTTGTTGGGAGAAAGACTGCTGGCAACTCCCAACCATTATGCTTATCTAAAAATTTCGGAAGGTTGCAACCGAACCTGTGCTTTTTGCGCCATACCTCTTATGCGTGGGGCACATGTGAGTAAAACCATTGAGGAATTAGTGAAAGAAGCCGAAGGGCTGGTAAGGAGGGGTGTAAAGGAACTGATGTTGATTGCCCAAGAACTGACCTATTATGGTCTGGATATTTATAAAAAAAGGGCCTTGCCGGACCTGCTCCACAGGTTGGCGGATGTAAAGGGATTGGAATGGATACGCCTTCATTATGCCTACCCTTCTAAATTCCCGATGGAGATTTTGGAAGTGATGAAGGAGCGGGATAATATCTGCAATTATTTGGACATGCCCCTCCAGCATGCCAGTGACGATATGTTGAAAGCCATGCGAAGGAATATCAGCAAAACAGAAATGGACGAGTTGATTTATGCCATCCGTGAAAAAGTTCCAGGCATTTGCTTGCGCACTACTTTGATCGCTGGTTTCCCGGGAGAGAAAGAAAAAGATGTGGAAGAATTAAAATCATTTCTGAAACAGCATCGTTTCGATAGGGTGGGGATTTTTACTTATTCCCATGAAGAAGGAACGGGTGCCTACGATTTGAAGGATGATGTGCCAGCATCCATAAAGCAAGAGAGAGCGGAGGAAGTGATGGAAGTGCAGCAACAGATATCGTTTGAGAAAAATCAGGAAAAGGTTGGGAAGGTTTTCAAAACCTTGATAGATAAAAAAGAGGCCGGCCGCTACCTAGGGCGAACAGAATTCGACTCCGTGGAAGTGGACAATGAAGTAATCATCCATTCTGAAAATAAACTGCCAATAGGGGAGTTTGTTGATGCGAAAATCACCAAGGCATTTGATTATGATCTGGAAGGGGTCGTTTCTTAACCTGAATTATCTGAAATATTATTGCAATAGCTAATTATTGGGAGTGCATGAACTGCAAATCCCATCCGGTATTAGTCAATATCTGTAAAGATTATGCAAGTCAAATTTCATCTATAAAGAACTATTTTTGCATCACAAAAATGATTGATGATGTTCAAAGATGCAACAATAGAAGAAATTAATTCAGCAGCGGTCCTCGCTTGGAAAACCTTCCATATTTACCGAAAACAATCCTTAAAACAGCGTGCTGATTTTATGAGGGCCATTGCGGTGGAGATAGATGCGCTGGGAGCATCTCTAATAGAGACGGCGATGAAGGAAACCAATCTCCCCGAGGCTCGCTTGCAAGGAGAAAGAGCCAGAACCATCTTCCAATTGAACAGTTATGCCGAAGCTTGCGAAAGGGGCGATTGGCTAGAGGCTAGGATCGACACAGCCATCCCAACCAAAACCCCGCCCAAACCCGATATTAGGAAAATGTTGGTGCCCTTGGGTCCTGTGGTGGTCTTTGGTGCCAGTAATTTTCCCTTTGCCTATTCTACTGCTGGGGGCGATACGGCCTGTGCTTTTGCCGCCGGTTGCCCGGTAATTGTGAAAGCACACCCTGCACATGCAGCTACTTCTGAACTGGTGGCGGGTGCTATTTTGAAAGCAGCCGAAAAGTCTAATATGCCCCAAGGCATTTTTGCGCATATCCATAGCAGTGGTTTTGAAGGGGGCAAGGCCTTGGTCATGCACCCACATGTAAAAGCGGTGGGCTTTACTGGTTCCTTCATTGGCGGTAAGGCTTTGTTTGACCTCGCCAACCAGCGGAAGGAACCCATTCCTGTTTTCTCCGAAATGGGCAGCACCAATCCGGTTTTTTTATTACCAGAAAAACTGAATGCATCAGCCACCGATATTGCAAAAATGTATGCAGGTTCAATTACTTTGAGTGTTGGGCAATTCTGTACCAATCCCGGTTTGATTATTGGGATAGCTGGACCATCACTGCAAAACTTTAAAGACAATCTAGCTGCGGAGATTAAAAACATCGCTCCAGCTACCATGCTGCATCCCGGCATTGCCAAGGCCTTTGTAGGGAAAAGGGAAGCTGCGCTAAAACAGCCAAGCGTGGAAACGGTCGCTGTTTCATCATTGCCATCAAAAGAAAATCAAGGGACGCCAACCATCGCCTCGGTGGACGCAAAAACTTTTTTGAAAAATCCATTACTACACCAAGAAATATTCGGACCCTATTCGTTGATTGTTTCCTGTGCGGATATGAAAGAGATGACGGCTGTTGCCCAACACCTGGAAGGGCAATTGACTTCCACCCTCATGGCTACCGATAAGGAAATAATGGAAAACGAAGACTTGGTGGAGGCTGTTAAAAATATTTGTGGTCGGTTTATTTTAAATGGAGTGCCTACTGGTGTGGAAGTTTGTCTCAGTATGCATCATGGCGGGCCATTCCCTGCCACTACAGATTCGAGGTTCACTTCAGTAGGGGCAGATGGTATCAAACGTTTTGCCAGACCCGTCGCTTTCCAAAATTGGAGCAATGCCTTATTGCCCGATGAACTAAAAAATGAAAACCCTTTGAATATTTGGAGAACGGTGAACAACATGCTAACCAAGGATGTTTCCACGGTGTAAGAGAGTGCTATTATAAAATAGATACGATTGGTTTATACCTTCCAATGATTTTCTGCCTCAAAACTAGTGCACCATCGCACTAGTTTTGGGTTTTTGATTCTTAGTGTTTACATTCACGGATGACTTGCCGAACCGCTCTATGAAAATCTTTGAAATCAGTGTTCACCCCATTTTAAAATCATTCATTTTGAAAAAGATTTATCAGTACTCGATTGCAGCCTTCTTATCGATTTTTTTTTCTAGCCAACCTATTTTTTCCCAACTAACCAAAGCGCCTGCTTATCCCTTGATCACGCATGACCCCTATTTCAGCATCTGGTCTTTTTCTGATAAGCTAAACGAAACGGATACCCGGCATTGGACTGGTAAGAAACAACCTTTGATTGGGATGATTCGGGTAGATGGCAATATTTATAATTTTTTAGGCATACCACAATATCCCGAGCGCACGATTTTGCCAACAGGCGAAAACCGTCCTTATGAATGTAAGTATACCGAAACCAGCCCTGGCATGGATTGGATGAAAACAGACTTTGATGATAAAAAATGGAAAAAAGGCAAAGCTCCATTTGGCACCAAGGAGGCATCCCCCGCAACGGAATGGTCAAGCAAGGATATATGGGTGCGCAGGGTTTTTGATCTGAACGATCCATTGGTCGATCAGGTTCTTTTACAATTGAGGCACGATGATGATGCGGAAGTATATATCAATGGAGAAAAAGCTTTTGAATGCAGCTCTTGCTATAATGGGAGCTATGAAAATTTTCCATTACCAGATGCTATTAAATCAAAATTGAAAAAAGAAAAAAATGTATTGGCGATGCACTGTATGAATCGGCAGGGCGGGGCCTATATTGATGCAGGGTTGGCTATATTGCCCCCGCCGATTGGGTTGAGTCCAGCAGTACAGAATGCGGTGTTGATCACGGCCACCCAAACCAGTTATGCGTTCACCTGTGGGGAGGTAGGACTAGAACTTAATTTTCTTTCGCCGCTTCTGGCGAATGACCTGGATCTTTTTTCAAGACCTGTTACCTATATTGGTTTTAAAATAAAATCACTCGATGGGCAATCCCACCATGTGCAATTGTTCTTTGGGGCATCGGCCATGATTGCAGCCGATAATGGCAACCAAACAGTGAGTGCTGGCAACGTAAAAAATAATTATGGCCTTTCTATATTAAAGACAGGAACCCTTAGTCAAAAAATATTACAGAAGAAAGGGGATGATGTTCGGATTGACTGGGGGTACCTCTACCTGGCTTCTGCTGCCGATAAATCAGTTTCATTGAATGCGGTGGATTATAAAACGGGCTTGGACCAGTTTTTGAATGAGAGCAGTTCTGCAGCATCAAAGCAACTGGAACCTAACGATGCTAAGCAGGTTTTGTTGGAGGCCACTTACGATCTGCAGGCATCTTCCAACCCTGTTGAAAAAAGGCTGATGATTGCTTATGACGATATTAATTCCATCCAATATTTTAATAAAAACTTACAAGCTTGGTGGAAAAAAGATGGAATGTCCATGGAACAATTGCTTAACAAATCAGCTTTTGATTATCCGGTCATCAAAGCAAAATGCAATGCCTTCGATAAACAGCTTTATGCCGATGCCACAACTGCCGGTGGGGATGTGTATGCGAAATTGTGCGTGGCTGCCTATCGACAATCCTTGGCCGCACATAAATTGGTAAGAGGGGCGAACAATGAAATCCTTTTTCCCCAGAAAGAAAATTTTAGCAACGGATCCATTTGGACGGTAGATGTAACTTATCCATCAGCTCCATTGACCCTCATATACAATCCGGATTTGACAATGGGCATGATGAATGGCATTTTCGATTATTCGGAATCTGGCAAATGGAAAAAACCATTCCCCGCTCATGACCTAGGTACTTACCCTATTGCCAATGGTCAGACGTATGGGGAAGATATGCCCGTGGAAGAAGCTGGCAATATGATTATCCTAGCAGCCGCGGTCACCAAAGCAGTGGGCAAACCAGATTATGCAAAACTGCATTGGAAGGCACTTTCAACATGGGTTGATTTTTTGGTGAAGGATGGCATCGACCCCGCCAATCAATTATGTACTGATGATTTTGCAGGTCACTTGGCACGCAATGCCAACCTTTCCATCAAGGCCATAGTAGGTATCGGTGCTTATGCGCAAATGGCAGAAGCTCTTGGTGAATATGCCACAGCAGCCAAATACAAGCAGATGGCCCAAGGTTTCGCATTGAAATGGGCGCAGATGGCAGATGCTGGAGATCATTACTCATTGACCTTTGATAATAAAAATTCCTGGAGTCAGAAGTATAATTTGGTTTGGGATAAATTATTAGGCTTGCAGCTTTTTCCCCAAGCGGTTTATGATAAGGAAATAAAATATTATCTCACAAAGCAGAATGCTTTTGGTTTGCCATTGGACAGTCGTAAAACCTATACCAAATCGGACTGGATTTTATGGACATCTACTTTAGCCAGCAACCAACAAGATTTTGAAGCATTGATCGATCCGGTTTATAAATTTGTAACAGAAACCCCAACCCGCGTGCCACTCAGCGACTGGCACGAAACCATGGATGGAAAAAAGGTTGGCTTTCAGGCGAGGAGTGTGGTAGGAGGATATTTTATAAAAATGTTGGAGTGGAAATGGAAGAACAGGAATGGTAAAAAATAAATTCCTTATTGTTTCATACACCGTAATTGTTTTATTATGAAGAAGCATTCCCTTTTACTGATATTTAGTTTGATTGCACTTGTTTCCCTAGCGCAAAATCAATCGGTATGGACTGCTGCCAAAGCAAACGAATGGTACCAAAAACAACCTTGGTTGGTAGGTTGCAATTTTATCCCAAGCTCTGCCATCAATGAATTGGAAATGTGGCAGGCGAAAACCTTTGACCTCAAAACCATCGACCGGGAACTGGGTTGGGCAAATGGGATAGGCATGAATGTGGTTCGTGTGTTTCTTCATTACCTACCTTGGCAAGAAGACGCAAAGGGATTTAAAGAAAGAATCAACAAATATCTGGCGATAGCTGCCAAGCATCATATCAAGACCATGTTTGTATTGTTTGATGATTGCTGGAACAATGACCCACAATTAGGACCACAGCCCTTACCTAAACCTGGTGTTCATAATAGCGGGTGGCTTCAATGTCCGGGTACAAAAATGCATGAGGACAGCAGTTCTTGGGTGAGGCTGGAGTTATACACAAAAGATATACTGTCTACTTTTAAAAATGATCAACGAATATTGCTCTGGGACCTTTACAATGAGCCCGGTAATAGCGACTATAATGAAACGACCTTGCCATTATTGAAAAAAGTATTCCAATGGGCTTGGGAGGTGAGACCCAATCAACCACTTACTTGTGGTATTTGGAATGATGATAAAAATTTCAGGGATTTTCAGTTAGCTTCTTCCGATGTGATCAGTTTCCATAATTATGATAAAGCCCCTGAACTTGAAAAGGAGATTTTGGAATTGCAGAGGTTAGGTAAACCCCTTATTTGTTCAGAATATATGGCCAGAACAAATGGTAGTAAGTTTATAACCCATTTGCCTGTTTTCAAAAAATATAGGGTAGGGGCTATCAATTGGGGTTTGGTAAGTGGTAAGACCAATACCATTTTCCCTTGGGATTCAAAGCCGGGATCGGTAGAACCTAGGGTTTGGTTTCATGATGTGTTTAGGAAGGATGGTAGGCCTTTTGATCCCAATGAAGTTGCTTTTATTATGGAAATATGTACCGGAAACAAGAAGTACTAATGCCATATTGATGCTGCTTTCAAAATTGAAGGGTATTGCATTTCTGGATTATATAAGCAGTGTTTTGATTGCCGACTATACCATTTGAATGAGGATTAAATTCGTTTTTTAAACAACATGGAAATACAACCTGGTACCGCAAAATCAGGATGAATATATAACCAATTACTAATTGATTCATGAGCAAAAACATTAAGATTATCGGCGGTGGGGTGATTGGCCTATGCTGCGCTTATTATCTGCAAAAAGAAGGTTACGATGTTACCGTGATTGAAAAGGGGGATATCAGCAATGGTACATCTTTTGGGAATGCAGGTTATATTTCCCCCAGTCATTTTGTTCCCTTGGCTTCCCCCGGCATTATTGCGCAAGGCCTGCGCTGGATGTTGAGTGCCTCTAGTCCTTTTTATATCAAACCGCGATTGGACATCTCTCTCATCAAGTGGTTGATGACTTTCTGGAAAAAATCGAATAGCAAAACGGTGGAGGAGAATGTTCCACACCTGCACAGTATCCTGCAATTGAGCAGGCATTTGATGAGCGATATCAAAGAAGATTTGGGCAATCATTTCCGCATGGCGGAAGTAGGTTGCTTTATGTTGTACAAGAGTGATGAAACTGAAAAGCATGAATTGGAACTTGCCAAAGAGGCCGCCACGCTTGGTATAGAAACCAGAATTTATAATGGCCAAGAAGTGCAGGACCTGGAACCGGAAGTGGAAGTAAGAACAAAAGGCGGGATATTGTATCCCATCGATTGCCATATCCATCCGGGTGATTTCATGAGAACATTGAAAGAACATTTGTTGGCCCATGGGGTAAAATTACAGTTGAACACGGAAGTGACAGGCTTTGAGAAAAATGGCACCGTGGTTAGTTCGGTTATTACCAATAAAGGAAAATTTGATTGCGGGGAATTGATTATTGCTAGCGGCTCTTGGCTTCCATTGCTTACCAAACAATTGGGTATTCAGATGCTTTTACAGCCCGGCAAGGGCTATAGCATGACTTTTGAAAATGTGGGCAAGAACTTGAGGCATCCGGCCATTCTTGTAGACAGACGTGTGGCCATGACTCCGATGGGTGCTGATTTGCGTATGGGTGGCACCATGGAGATAAGTGGTATCAATAGCGATGTGCTCATCAAAAGGGCCAAAGCAATCCATGCAGGGGCATTGGATTATTATCCAGGACTCGATCTTCCCTTTCCCTCAATCGATAAAATCTGGAACGGTTTGCGACCACTGTCGCCTGATGGTTTGCCGTATATCGGCAGGCATAGCAAATACCAAAATCTGACGCTTGCAGGTGGGCATGCCATGGTTGGGATTACTTTGGCCGCAGCTACGGGCAAATTGGTGGAAGAAATTATTGGCCACAAACCCACTAGCATAGGTATAAAAGCTTTTGATGTAGAGCGCTTCCATTAATTTATTATAAATGGCCAAAGAGATACAGGCAGGTTTCTTATTTTTGCGCTCTTATGGATTGTACAGCTAGTCATTTAGCTTATAGAGAAACGGGATATTTTTCAAAGCTGATCTTGGATTATCTGGACAGTGAAAAATCCTTGATGCCTTTTTACCGCCACCCGGTGTCATTGGCTGGTATCAGTGAGGCAATAAAAGCCCGGGAACAATTTCCGACCGATCGAAAATTATTGGTGCATGGGTTACGTAAACAATATGAATCAATCACTCCCTCTGTTTTTGTAAATAACAATATTGAAAAGTTATTGCTCAGCAATACTTTTACGATTACCACGGCACACCAACCCGCGATTTTTACTGGCACCTTGTATTTTGTTTATAAAATTCTACACACCGTAAAATTAGCAGCGCAACTTTCTGAACAATTCCCCAACAACAATTTTGTGCCGGTATATTTTATGGGCAGTGAGGATGCGGACCTCGATGAACTGGGCCATATTTTTATGAGTGGGCAGAAATTGGAATGGGATACCAAACAAAAAGGCGCGGTTGGCCGGATGAATAATAAGGGGCTTGAAAAAATAATTACCCGGATTGAAGGGGAAATATCGGTTCAGCCATTTGGGAAAGAACTGATCCTGCTATTGAAGGAATCTTATATTGGTAGTCCTGATGTACAGACTGCCACCCTAAAGCTGGTTCATGCATTATTTGAGCAATATGGGGTAATTGTATTCATACCCGATAACGCTGAATTTAAAAAGGCAATGACTCCTGTGTTTGAAGAAGACCTATTCCAGCAAACGCCATCTAAAATAGTGGAGAGAGCCATCCAGGAATTGCCTGAACAATATAAAGCGCAAGCCCACCCAAGAGAAATCAACCTTTTTTATTTGAAAGATAATTTAAGGGGAAGGATTGAAAAAGTAGGAGACCGGTTTATCGTTCATGATTCTACAATCAGTTTTAGCGAACAGGAAATAAGAGAGGAACTAAAAATCCATCCAGAAAGTTTTAGTCCCAATGTGATATTGCGTGGCATCATGCAGGAGACCCTATTGCCCAATATTGTTTTTATTGGTGGTGGTGGAGAGATGGCTTATTGGCTTGAGTTGAAAAATTTGTTCGATCATTTTAAAGTCCCTTATCCGGTTCTATTGTTACGCAATTCATTTCTGGTTATTGAAAAAAAATGGTCCGAGAAAATGCATAAGCTGGGTTTAACGGTTAAGGATAGCTTTAAACCTACAGATACATTATTCAATGAGCTGGTGAAAAAATCCAGTAATCATCAGTTGACTTTGGACAATGAACTAGCCGAAGCCAAAGCTTTTTATGAAAAACTGAAAGCCATTGCCTCTAAAGTAGATAGTAGTCTGGAAAAGCATGCGGATGCACTCTATGCCAAAACTGCAAACCGTTTGCATGGGTTTGAAAAAAAATTATTGAAGGCTGAAAAAAGAAAATTCGATGACCAGCAAAGACAGATACAAATGCTGAAATCTGCTCTTTTCCCACTCAATAACCTTCAAGAGCGCATTGATAATTTTATGCCTTTTTATGCCAAATGGGGAAAAGCTTTCATTGATATGTTATATAAACATTCACTCACGCTGAAGCAGGATTTTATAATATTAGAAATAGCATAAAATCTATCTACTCTTTGCTTGAGATTGCCAAAAGTTTTATTGTTGATGGAAACTCTGTCCAATAAATTGCAAGGCATCTGTAATGCCTGTGCGCCAATAGGTCCAGCTATGAGATCCCTCACGAACCCTAAATTCGTGTGGCACATGTTTGTCGGTCAGTGCTAGGTGCAGCATGCAATTGCCTTTGGTCAAAAAATCCTTATCCCCGCAATCGATCCAATAGCGTACTTTTTTTAAATCATCGGTACTCTTGGTTTCCACTATTTTAAGGATTGAGTTTTTATACCAAGCCTGGTTCAACCGGGCATTTCCCTTTAGATTATGTCCATACAAGGGGCCAAGCACCGTCTCATAATTTTCGTCCCTCATGTTCGCAACCTCATCATCGGTAAAAACGCCCGCACTCAAAGGGGCCGCTGCTACAAAAAGTTCTGGATATTTGAGGGAATAGATTAGGGTTCCATAACCACCCATGGAAAGACCTGCGATACCACGGTATTTTCTTTCAGATTTGATCCGATATGTTTTTTCGATCGTTGGAATAAATTCTTTCACGAAAAAATCCTCATATTTTTCCTTTCCATCGTAAGAATTGATATACCAACTAGAGTCCCCATTGGGCATCACAATAATCATCGGCGGGATGGTGCCCTCCGCAATGGCCTTGTCTGCATAGCGGTTTATTTCGCCAAACTGCAGCCAACCCGTATTGTCGTCAGTATATCCGTGCAACAAGTATACAACAGGATAGCTCCTTTGTGAATGGTCGTAATCTGCGGGGAAATAAATCGTGTACTTCACGTTTTTGTTCAGTATTTGGCTTTTGACAACTTGTTGTTCAATCACTTTGCCACTGTTCTGTGCGTGGGAAACTGCCATTGCCAATAGGAGAAAAAGAGTACAGAGTATATGCTTGCCATTCATAATGCTTCAATTTTTGAAACCTCAATTTAGTAAGCTTGGGTGAATGATGGCTTCGTTATTTTTTTAAAAGCTTTTGCCAAGGTCTGCAAAGGCTAACATAATTGATATTGTTTAAAGGAAGGGCAAATTAAATTGGAATATTAAATATTTTTGTATATATTTGATATGTTTATTGAAAAATATCGAATCTACTCCCGATAACAATCCCCCCTTCGAAATCGATTTATCCGTGCCTTTCAATAAATGACGCTGTGTGGGTACTAGTTTTTTATCACTTCATCCAATATTTTAAACCTAAAACGATGTCACATGAAAACGCAATCACAAATACCACAAGTTGGTTTAGCCAACTTGCCACAACCAAAGGGTAGTTATTCATTGACTACAAACAAAATCAAATTTTCTGTCCCTCCTCCCAAGGAAGACTTTTTGCAAAAGCAAAACGAAATGGTAAAAACCTATCCTTTCTGTGTGTATTATAAGCAGAAAAAGAACGATCCACTGTAGCGAGATTTAATACTATTAATTAATATTAGAAAATAGATTTTTTATGCATCAGACTCATTGAGCAATCAATGGGTTTTTTTGTGTCTGATTTTTTTTGCAAGTACTACACAAAAGTGCCTATTTCTTGCACTAAGGCGTACACTCCATTATTTAGTTTTTCATTTTCCTTGAGATGAGCATTTAACAGTCATGTATACCTACTGATTTAACTCATCATTAACAATGACTGATGTCATAATCCTCCCCATGATCCCCATCTATTTTTGTTCAATCAATTTTAAGTCTAACCTAAAACAAGTAATCATGAACTATGTAAAAAACAGAAAAATCTGGATTATGTCAACCATGGTATGTGTCATTGGTTATGCAGTAAGCTGTGTAAAGAATGATCAGGTCATCATGCCAAGTTCTTCCGGTACCAATTCAACTACGCTTGTATCTTTGAAGACAGCTACTGCCCCTACAATTGATGGTACTATTGACCCCATTTGGGCCAAGGCAACAAAGCTGAGTGTGACCCCCGCTGTTCCTGATCCAGGGAATGGTCTTTTTGCGGGTTATAGCGGTAATCAATACCCTGCAACCATCAGGTCGATGTATGATGCCCAAAATATTTATTTTCTGGTAGAATGGGCCGATGCGGGTAAAAGCGTAAACGTGGCACCTTGGTATTTCAACCCTTCAGTAAACAATCCCGGTAAGGCAACAGGCTGGCAGAAAGAACCATCCAGCAATAGTTATGATGTGAATGGTGTGCTCACCAGAAGTGGGTTTGGTGAGGACAAGCTGGCCATGCTCTGGAATATCGATTCATCAACTCCTTTGTTCACTGGGCAGACCTGCTATGCAAGCTGCCACGTGTTCACTCCATATATGGACTATTCCAAAAATCCTGCGGTATTTACTTCAAATGCAAATAGCGGTAACCACTATACCAATGGTGCAGCTGAAAAGATTGATATGTGGTGGGCAAGACTGGGCTATATAGGCAAAGACGCCAGCCTCAACTATATGGATGACAATTATCAGGATTGGGCAGGCGGTCCCTCCATCTGGAATATCACCGGCGGCAACGCGAATGGTAGGCATGTTGACGGCATTTCTCCCGATGGAACGGCCTCTGCGACATGGCCCTACCGTCCAAACTATACCGTATCTCCAACACAAGGTGAGGTCAATAATTCCCAAAACTTAAAGATTACAGGATCCAGCACTTCTGTTTCAGTGCCGATGTGGGTGATCCCTGGTTCCAATACCAATTTTATTATGATTAGTGACACTGGGGGTGCTGTTGCAAAAAAAGTGGTTGCTGTTGACTCTTTGGGTGTGCTCACGCTCAACGACGGTTCAAAGATTGACCCAACCACGGGTACTGACTATCAGCGTACGGGCGATGCCGTTACAGGACCCACTGCTGCCAAATCCATTGCTGCTTATATCGCAGTACCATTGGTTGGTGGCCGGGCAGATATTGCTTGTGCCGCTGTATACACCGGTTCAGGTTGGGTGGTTGAATACAAACGTGCTTTAAAAACAGGGGATGTGCTTAAGCAGGATATCGATTTCTCCAATCTGGCAGACCAACAGTTTGGGATAGCCATCTGGAATCAATCGAATTATCAACATGGTATTCAGCCAAACCTAACATTGACATTCCAGAAATAATATTTGGCAGTTCTTTCACCATCAAAAACAAAGACCATGTCAAAGAAAAAAATAGGATTGCCTCTGTTGGTCATAGCAATGGGTTGGGTTGCCATAATAGGCTGTACTAAGACGGTTACAGTGCTGGAGGACAATACTCCCGCTGTTACCAAGACGGTCAGCTTTAGCAAGGATCTGGTACCGATACTCGGGTCTAGCTGTGCCAAAAGCGGATGCCATAGTGGTAGTGTTGCGCCCAACTTATCAAGTGCAACGGCATATAGCGCATTGGTAAATGGAAACTATATCAATATTGCTACACCTGAGAAAAGTATTGTGTACCTATGGCTTACAGGCAAGGAAGCAGCGGCCATGCCGCTGGGGTCTTCCAACAACCCTTCAAACATCAATGGGCTGATGCTCGCTTGGATAAAACAAGGTGCCAAAAACAATTAAACTCTGTAAAATGGAAAATAGAAATATCAGAATACATTTTTTAACCCGCATATACTGCTTACTGTTCGCGATCTGTATCATGGGCATGGGACACTTGTATGCGCAGGACTCCACAGCGGAAACGCAACAGGTGGTAAAGAAAAAATCATTTACCAAAAATACATTTGACGGAAGCTCGATTATCGATAACCAGACGGTGATGGTGCCAGTGAAAGGAACTTTCGAGTTTGATATCCAACATCGCTTTGGCACTACTACCAATGGCATTCGGGATCTCTATGGGATTTTTTCCAGTGCTATCATGCGGCTTGGTTTTAGCTATGTGCCCATCAAAAACCTTCAGGTTGGGTTTGGTGCCTGTAGCGACCGCACACAGGTTGACCTTAATCTTAAGTATGCCATTTTTAAACAAACCAAGGATGGTTCCATGCCTGTGAGCGTTTCTTATTATGGAAATATTTTGATGGATACCCGCCGTGCTGACGCCACCACTATTTTTGTGACCAGCTCTGACCGTTTTTCTTTTTTTAACCAGATCAGTGTGGCGAGAAAAGTGACCAACAACTTTTCAGTTCAAGCCAGTCTTTCCTTATCGCATTTCAATAATGTAGCTGGGTATTTGGACACTGCAGGAAAAGTGCAACCCCAATTGAAGAACGACAATTTCACGCTTTCGTTTCTGGGCAGATACAAAATTTCGCCCAAGACCGCCATTATTGTTGACTATGACCAGCCCCTTACACAAAACCCAATGAACAATCCCCATCCCAATATTGCCTTTGGTATTGAGATGGCAACAAGTGGTCATACTTTCCAAATTTTTGCAGGGAACTATGGCTATGTGCTACCACAAAACAATAGTGTATACAACCAGAACGATTTTAGCAAGGGACAGTTTCTGATTGGGTTTAACATTTCAAGGCTATGGAATTTTTAAAAAACGTAGATTTTAAATAGAAGATTTTTATATTTACTAACTAAAACAAGCATTCAATGAAACGGAATTTAATGATGGCTGCCTCTGTGCTAGCAGCAAGTTTTTTGAGCATTGCGTTCAAAACAGATCAACAGCCAAAACCTTGGTCTGTGCCTGAGAAAAATGCAAAAATGGCTAATCCTGTAAAATCCAATTCTGAATCAATCGCTGCAGGAAAAACGCTTTGGATGCAGCATTGTGCATCCTGCCATGGTAAGCAAGGCTTGGGCGATGGAAATAAAGCAGCTCAACTAAAAACGCAGCCAGGTGATTTTTCAAAATCCTCCTCACAATCGCAAAGCGATGGCTCTCTATTCTACAAAATTTCTGAAGGGCGTGATGATATGCCTAGTTTCAAGAAAAAAATTCCTGATCAGGAAGACATTTGGAACTTGGTTGTGTTTGTGCGCACTTTGAAAAAATAGATTAACAAATAAAATAAAAGCGCTGTTGATCAACAGCGCTTTTATTTATTAACTATTATTAGTACCGGCTATTGGTTTTTCATTTCATTAATTTCTATTTTAGGTACTAACGATTTACTGGTTTTGCCAGTGACCAGTTCTTTGTCTAGTTGGAATTTTTTTGTTTGCCTGATATCCAAAGAAGAAGCACCGATTTTTAAAGTGTATTCCCCGGCTTCTGCCACCCACGAAGAAGTATTTGAATCGAAGGAAGCAAGGTCACTGGCTTTAATGATAAAGCTAAGTGTTTGCGATTGGCCTGGTGCCAATAGTTTTGTTTTGGCAAACGCTTTCAATTCCTCTGAAGGTTTATCCATTTTCTTTGCAGGCGCACTAATATAAAGTTGTACCACTTCTTTCCCTGCTGACTTGCCGGTATTGGTGATGGTAACCGATGCGGTTATCTGGTTCTTGAAATCAGTACTGCTTAATTTGAGGCTCTTATAATCGAAATGGGAATAGGATAAGCCATAACCAAACTCATAGGCCGTCTTTACATGGAAACTGTTATAATAACGATAACCCACATAAATGCCTTCTTCGTAAATCACTTCGGCCGGGATTAATTTCATGCCCAGTGCGCCAGTTGTAGCTTTCTCGGGAAACTCTTTACCCGGGAAGTTTTTGGCAGAGGGCACATCATTATAATGGTAAGGAAAACTAGTGGCCAATTTTCCAGATGGATCAACTTTTCCACTGAGCACATCGGTGATGGCATTGCCGCCTTCTTGACCGGGTTGCCATGCCAAAAGGATAGCATCAGGATCATCCCTCCATTCGGAAACATCAATCACCCCACCAATATTCAATACAATAATGATTTTTTTGTGTTGTTCATGAAAGGCATTGGATACGTTTTTAATCAAAGCCTTTTCTGTTTCAGTAAGATAATAGTCGCCCGGAAGGTTGCGGTCATGGCCTTCCCCTGCATTCCTGCCAATCGCAATAATAGCGATATCCGATTCGGCTGCTTTTTTGCTGATGGTTTGTTTATCCATCGCGAATTCCACAATCGGTGGGGTTGGGTTCATGAACTCCTCGATAAAGCTTTTTTTAGGGTGCTTTATTTTTTCTTCAGCAATGTATTTTTTCATGACATCTTTTAGTTCCGGATCTACCTCAAAGCCCGCATTGCTCAAACCTTTATCCAATGGAATGGTATAGGCTTTGTTCACATCGCCACTTCCTGTACCGCCAGCGATCAGGTCATAGCCGTCAATGCCAAAGAGTGCTATTTTATGGATGTTGCTGGTTAGGGGCAAGGCATTGTTATTGTTCTTTAATAACACCATACCTTCAGCAGCGGCCATTCTGGATAGCTCGGCATGTTTTTTAAGGTCGGGGCTATTTGAAAAGTGATAAGATTTAAAGGCAGGTGATTTCACCAGTATATTCAATATGCCAGCGATATTTTCATCCAATATTTTTTCTGATAATTTACCGCTTTGCACAGCCGCCATTATTTTTTTGCTTTGCTCTGGTGTGCCCGGCATCAACAAATTATTGCCTGCATTCATCTGGGCAACAGGATCGTTTCCACCAAACCAATCTGTCATTACAAAACCTTTATAGCCCCAATCGTTACGCAAGATATTCGTCAGCAGGTCGTGACTTTGAGAGGCATAAGTGCCATTTAAATAGTTGTAGGAACTCATTACCGTCCATGGGTGGGATTCTTTCACGGCGATCTCAAAACCTTTCAGGTAAATTTCTCTCAAGGCTCTTTCGCTCACAATGCTGTTCACACTGTTACGGTCGGTCTCCTGATTGTTGGCAACAAAATGTTTGATGGATGTACCCACCCCATTGCTCTGTATACCATTCACCAATGCAGCAGCCATACGGCCACTCACCAAGGGGTCCTCGGAATAGTACTCAAAATTGCGGCCGCCCAAAGGATTGCGATGGATATTCATGCCGGGGCCCAACAGCACATCAATTCCATATTCATGTACTTCATTGCCGAATGCAGCTCCTGTTTTTCTTACCAAAGCAGTATCCCAGGAAGAAGCGAGCAGTGTACCAACGGGCCAAGCTGTGGCATAAAAGGTTATGCTACTGTCTTGGTTTCTGATGGGGTCAATGCGAACACCAGCAGGGCCATCAGATACAACCATGCCCGGTATCCCCAATCTGGGTATGGCATAGGTAGTGCCAGCGGCACCGGGCACTTTGTCTTTTGTTTGTCCAATTGTGGGGCCTTGTGGGGTTACGCCGGGCATCTTAAATCCATTGCCCACAACGAAATTTACTTTCTCTTCCAATGTCATGGCTGAAATGATTTCTTTGATTGGGCTCTTCCCCAATTGAGGTAGTGGCTTTTTATTGCTGGCTAGGTTTTGTGCACCTGCCTTATCTGAAAATAAAATGGTAAGGCCCAATAGTAGAGTGGCAAAAGCAGTTCGTAATTTGTACATTGTTTGTTGATTTTTTTAAAATAGTTATTAAAAGCAGAAAGAGGTATGTCAATTGGATTTACCGGTTAGATAGGATATGCTGTCTTTATAACTCTCCCCAACAGGTAGCTCTATTAGGTTCATAAAAACACTGTTTTTTCTAATGGCGGTGATATGGTCAACGGAAACGATATAGGATTTATGTATCCGTATAAATTTTTGGGTTGGCAATTGTTCTTCCATGGTTTTCATGCTCATTCGGGTAATGATTGCTTTGCTACTACTTTTCAAATGTATTTTGAGATAGTCTTTGAGCCCCTCCACCCAAATGATATCGGCAAAACTGACTTTTAGCAGACTGTAATCCACATTCACGAAAAAATATTCGGCGGCCGAGGTATTGGGTTGTCCTGTATTTGATTTTAATTGGTGAAGCTCCCAGGCTTTATTACAGGCTTTGATGAAACGTTCCAGTGGCACGGGTTTTACCAGATAGTCCACCACGTCCAGATTGAAGCCATCCAATGCAAATTTCTCATAGGCAGTAACTAGGATAATCATGGGTTTTTGCGAGAGGCTTTGTATGAGCTGGAGTCCTGTTAGACCGGGCATTTGTATGTCGAGGAAAATTAAATCAACCGACTGTGATTGTAGCATTTTCATGGCCTCGATGGCATTGCTACATTTACCCACCAATTGCAAATAGGGGAGTTTACTGATATTGTCTTCCAATAGTTCGAGCGCTAAAGGCTCATCGTCAACGGCAATGCATTTGAGCATCAATGAAAGTTTAATTGAAGCGAAACCATAAACCATTCATCGTTGGGAGTGATGAGCAGAGAATGTTTTCCACCATACAGCAAATTTAGTCGTCTTCTAACATTCGACATGCCAATACCCGAAGTTTTATCTTTTATTTCCAGTGATGTCGGGTCGTATTTGTTGCGTACCGAAAACTGCAGTAAGTTGTTTTTTGCCCGCAGTTCAATATCAATCTCCGCGTTTTCCACCATTCCGGTACCATGTTTAAAGGCATTCTCCACAAAAGGGATCAGGAGCATAGGCTCTATATCGTAATTATTATCAGCTTTCTCGACCGTAAAATTCACGCTCAGGTTTTTTCCAAAACGTTGTTGTTGCAGGTCAATATAGCTTTGCAGGTATTCTGTTTCTTTTTCCAGTGGCACTTTTTCCTCATCAGCTTCATAGAGCATATAGCGCATCAGAGAGGAGAGTTTGATAAGGGAAGGTTCCAAGATATCCGATTTCTTTCTTGCCAAGGCCACCATATTGTTCAGCACATTGAACATAAAATGTGGGCTTACCTGCGAACGAAGAAATGATAGCTCGGTTTTCAGGTTTTCGTTTTCTTTTTCCTTGAGCAAGCGGTTCGCTTCCATCTTGTCTCGGATCAGTTGGAATGCGGTACTGGCTGCCAATGCAAATAGAAAAGGAAATATCACAAAGAGAATGGCTAGCCTCAATTGGTAGGTTCTGCCTTTTAAAAATTGTTCAAAAAGCAGCCAGTCGCAGAACATCAGTAACACAAAGCTGGCAACCAACAAAAAGCCATATTCCCAATATTTCTTTTTATAAATAAATCGGGGGATGAGTAGATTGGCATTCAGATAAAAAAAGGCCACCCATAAAAGGTCGGTCAAAATATATTTGATGATAAGGAAATTTCTTTCCTCTTGGCTATGGTCAATATGCTTTTCGCCATTGTTTTCGTAAGAGCGTTGGAGCAGGAAGGGCAGGGAGAACAATAAGGTCCAAGCCGTAATATGCAGCACAATGACGACCCATTTTTTTGAATACCAAGGCTGTTTCATCTGTTAAATGTAACAATCACTTGAATACCCCAAAAAAATCTTGCGATGAAACCCGTTTTTTCTGATACCAATACCGCCTTCCAATGCTCGGTTAACTATAACGCTTGCGTTTAAAGGTTAAGCCAATAGTTCATCTTAAAAACAATTGCACGGTTTTTATTGGTTAGTTGTGGGGTGGTAAAATAGTTATCTGTATATACTAGAAAAAGATCACTCATCGGCTTGTAACGGTATTGGAAACGGCTATTTATATTATAGTTGTTTTGTTGGGTATTGTATTGCAGGAAGGTGGTCCAGAAAATTTTGGTGCTGAAATTGATTTCCACCTTCGGGGAAATGAGGAACAACTCAGTACTACCGTATGGGTCTGGCAAGCTTATTTTATCGTATTCTGCTTGTATAGCAATGTTCAAATGTGGTTGGCTTCTTAGATTGATAGCCCCGCTAATGGTTTTTAGTGAACCATTATAAAAACCGCCACCTCCTGTTGAAATATTATAGCTGAATAATTTTCTGGTGTCAGAGCCAAAGCTGATGGTAAATTGGGCATAGCTATAAGGAGCGGCAGGTAGCGGTTTCCCATTGGTGAAGGATATGGGGTAAAGCAGATGCACTTCGTCTGCAATAACTATAGCTTTCATATTCGAAGTGTTTTTAAAGCCTAGATTGAAATTTAAAGTATGCTCTCTTTCATTGAATGAATTATCGGGATTGAAAACAATAAAATTATCCAACAAAAACTCAATGCGGGCGGCAGGTCCTTTTGTTGGGAAAAAGTTATAGCCCAGTTCATTGAACAAATGTTTGAAGCCCACCCGGATCGTTGTATCACGTACCGCATCATAATTATTGATGCGTTGTACATAGCCCATATCCGTATAATAGTTGGTGCCAGTGCTTCCCAGATCCTGCGTAATGGATAAATGACGTGTTTTATAGGTAAACCCCAAATCAACAAACTGATTGGCATTGTGCAAGCCCGACTTAATCGACTGATGAAAAGCGCCCCATGCATTCCAGGTGCCAGACAGATTGCTGTAGTCAAATTCAAGCCCGGCATTTCTTCCCCATTTGCTCAAGGGGTCGCTTTGTTTGAGAGAATCTGGCTCCATACTTTGGCGATTTAAAAGATAACCTTTGATCGTTGACCGTTTTAGAACGCTTTGGTTTATGGAAAGCGCAGCATAATTGTCGGCATAATAATCCCCTTTATTACCCGTTTGCATATCCATCACTCCAATACGGGTAGATTTGCTGATATTCCCCGAAAGCCTGGCCCCAGCTATAATAGGTATTTTATTCCCGTTCTTGTCGAGCCCAATGGTTCTTGAATAAAAGGGGTTGATGAAACCATTGATACCATAACTCCCAAACAGATCGTTGTTCTCCAAAAAAAAAGATCGTTTCTCCGGGAAAAAAATATTGTAGCGGGTCAAGTTGGTGACTTGCTGATCAACTTCTACCTGAGAAAAATCGGGGTTTAAGGTCATGTCCAGGTTCAGCGAAGGAGTGATTCCTAATTTTGCATCGAAGCCTGCATTCAAAGTCCCTTTTGTAGGAATATTATTTTCTTTGTCGGAACTAACCCCGCCTGTTGCATAGGGGATCAATACGATGTTTTTTCCAGGCGGCGGGGGCGGTTCATCCCAGATCAAGGCTCCCGTATAGCCAAGGTCATAGGATTTGAAATTCACGGGTACATGCGTCCATGTTGAGTATTCATATGTCTTTTGATCGATCCGTACAAAATTGATTCCCCATAATTTTTTGTCAGTAGAATATCGCAAAGTTTTAAATGGGATAGCGATTTCGGCAGTCCATTTATTCTTATACCTTTTTGTTTCCGAATACCATTTATTGTCCCAACTTAAAGTTACATCACTACCAATATGCAACTGGTCATCGGATTGTGCATTGAACGCATTCAGAACAAACCAAAAGCCATTCGTTTTTTTATTCAGGGGATCTAATACAATAGCGATACCATCATTATTATCATGGCCGATATCTCTTTTCAAACTTTGGATAATGACATCGCCGGAATCGCACATGGTGAAACCGAAATACAGATAATCGTTGTCAAAAAGCAATTTTACTTCGGTCTTTCTTTTGGCCTTCGCAAAGTCGTTAGGGTATTTTCCCCAAAAATCATTGGCCTGACTGGCATATTGCCAAGCAGAGTCTGTAAGTTCCCCATCTATTTTTATAGTACTTTTTGCCCTTGACACATGCAATTGATAATCCTTTTGAAAATGGGCGGAGCCGTTTGTTTGGGCAAATAATGAATAACAAAAAATCAATAGTAAAGAAAAAAGAGAAATGCCCCGAAACATAAGTTAGCAATTAGGTTTAAGCCAGTAAAAATAGTATATCCCTTTTTGTGACATTTACCACTTATATATTTAATTGTGTATTATAATTCGTTATGTGGCAAATACATGACCCGTTTTTTTGGATGGAACATCGCATCTCGCACCAATCACAAACTAGACCGCCCAAAAACAGGCAATCCGATAAAAAAATGTATCTTGTGCCTCATTTTATTACCAATACAATTAATAATGGACACTAAAACGACAGGCACCGTAAAGTTTTTTAATGGTACAAAAGGATTCGGCTTTATCAAGCACGATGACTCCAACAAAGAAACTTTTGTACATGCTAGTGGCTTGATCGATCAGGTTAAAGAAAACGATCGTGTAGAATTTGATGTACAGAACGGGAAAAAAGGCCTCAACGCTGTAAATGTTAAACTGATCAAATAATCTGGTCTTTTTTACAAATGATGTGGGCTGCACTTATTAAGTGTGGCCCTTATTTTTTTAGGATGGCTTGGAAACTATCTCCCTGATTTATTAAATCCGATAACTTGTTTAACTTTCCTAAATGAAATTAGTATCATTTTTTGCAGGAGCTGGCGGTCTCGATACCGGTTTTGAGAAGGCGGGCTTTGGGGTGCTCTATGCAAATGAATATGATAAAGCTATTTGGAAAACTTTTGAAAAAAACCATCCAAACACGATATTGGATAAGCGAAGTATTTCAGATATCCCCTCGACCGAAATACCCGATTGTGATGGTATTATTGGAGGGCCTCCCTGCCAAAGTTGGAGTGAAGCGGGTGCATTGCGCGGCATTCAGGATCGTCGGGGACAATTGTTTTTTGAGTTCATGCGTATATTGGCTGATAAGCGGCCAAAATTCTTTTTGGCAGAAAATGTATCGGGCATGTTGATACCCCGACACGCAAAATCATTGCAGCATATCAAGAACCTGTTTGAGGAATGTGGGTATCGACTTTCTTTTCGTTTGCTGAATGCGGCGGATTATGGGGTGCCTCAGGATCGCAAACGGGTTTTTTTTATTGGTTACCGAAAAGATTTGGGAACCCGTTTTGAATTTCCCCAACCCATAACCTCTACTAACCGGGTGACGATTGAAAACGCTATTGGCGATTTAAAAGAAAACGCAATACCGGCTTTACCGGGCAATTTCACCAATGGGGATTTATGTAAGTTTCCAAACCATGAATTCATGATTGGAGGTTTTTCGTCCATGTATATGTCGAGGAATAGGGTAAGAAATTGGGATGAACTTTCCTTTACCATCCAGGCAGGAGGTAGGCATGCGCCACTGCATCCACAAGCCCCCAAAATGCAATGGATGGGCAAGGACAAGATGGCTTTTATTGCCAGTAAGGAAAAATTATATAGGAGATTAACGGTAAGGGAATGTGCCAGGATCCAGACTTTCCCGGATGATTATCATTTCCATTATAAAAATATTGCAGATGGATATAAAATGATTGGCAATGCCGTTCCCGTTCAGCTTGCTTATGTGTTGGCAAAAAAAATATATTCAGATTTGAAGGAAAATAAAAATACTTCCACCTTTTTTTCTTCTAAAAAAAGAAAAGTATTGAATGGGGATTTGGTCAAGAAAAGAATGAAAGCGATTATCAATCATGAATAAATCATTATTATAAAAATGGTGCTGGACGGGATTAATAGGATTTATGAGCCTGAGCCCATCAAAGTGCCCCGCTTTGAGGAGGACGCTGGCTTTTATGCCAACGCCAAAAGTTCTGTCGTGATGAGCCGCATCCGAGCCAAAAACAGTAAAGCAGAAGTGATGCTTCGCAAAGCTTTATGGAATTATGGCTATCGGTATCGACTTTATTCAGATAAGTTGATTGGGAAACCTGATATTATTTTCCCCAAATTTAAAGTGGTGGTATTTGTGGATGGTGATTTTTGGCATGGCTTCGACTGGGAGAACAAAAAAGAAAAAATAAAAACAAATAAGGCATTTTGGGTTCCCAAAATTGAAAGGAATATGCAGCGTGATATGACCGTGACCCAAACCCTGCTTCGACAAGGATGGACCGTGATCCGCTTCTGGGAGCATGAAATAAAAAAAAGTCTTGAAGGCTGTGTGGGTGAAGTACTAATGAAATTAAAAAATCAGGAAACAGATATTGGATGATGGATGCCAAGCCGAGCAGGTTAAAATATTAGTGTTTCTCTATGATCATATCTTATCTATTATTAAATAAAAATGGATACTTGTATATTTCTTGATCCCCATTTCTATCAGTTTCCATTCATCATTCGCACCTGTTTATTATCTTTGCAATCCATTTTTAGCATATGCAGAGAATTTATTTTGACAATGCGGCTACTACCTCTTTGGATCCACAGGTACTGGAGGCCATGATGCCCTATCTAACTGAAAAATTCGGTAACCCATCCTCTATTTATTCTTATGGTCGAGAAAGTCGGATGGCAGTTGAGTCGGCTAGAAAAACAGTGGCAAAAATTTTGAATGCGCACCCCGCTGAGATTTTTTTTACTTCGGGCGGCACGGAAAGTTCGAATACGGCCATTACGGCTGCAGTTCGTGATTTGGGATGTACGCATATTATCACTTCTCCCATTGAGCATCATGCCACGCTTCATACCGTGGAGCATTTGCATAAACGCGATGAAATAAACCTGAGCTACGTAAAAATATTACCGAATGGACATGTTGATTTAAAACACCTGAAAGAACTTTTGTCATCCAGTAATGAAAAATGTTTCGTTAGCTTGATGCATGCCAATAACGAGATTGGTAATATGTTGGACATACATGTAGTTGGTGAAATTTGCAAAGCGCACAGTGCGATTTTTCATTCCGATACGGTACAAACAATCGGACATTTCCCCTTTGATCTTCGTAACACGCCAGTACATTTTGTTACGGGTGCGGGACATAAATTTCACGGACCAAAAGGTGTGGGCTTGCTATATATCAATGAGAATATCAGGATCAACCCTTACATATATGGAGGTTCTCAGGAGCGCAATATGCGGGCTGGCACTGAAAACTTGTATGGTATTGTCGGTTTTGCCAAAGCTTTGGAATTGGCTACTGCCAATTATGAAAAAGAAAGTGCTTTTATCCGTGACATCAAAATGTATATGAAGAGTCAGTTGGAAAAGCACATCAAGGGCGTTGCATTCAACGGCGATACTAGTAACCAAAGTTTGTATACGGTGCTGAACGTTGCCATACCAAAAACCGAAAAATCAGAAATGCTTTTGTTCAATCTTGATATCAATAATATTTGTGCATCCGGAGGAAGTGCCTGTACCAGCGGCGCCGATCAGGGTTCACATGTGATCCGTGCCATCAATAATAATCCCAACCAAATAGCAATCCGTTTTTCCTTTAGCAATCAAAATAGCAAAGAAGAAGTTGACAAAGTGGTTGCGAAGCTGAAGGAACTGATTTAAGAACCTGAATGGATTAAAGTCACACTAAACAAAATTTCCGATAAGTTTCGCGTTTTAGTGTATTTATCAAGCAGATTGTTTGTTCTTTCCCACATATCAGCTAATTTCAGCACTCAAAAATGGCTTATGGATTTTAAGCGTTGGCTGCTTTTACCTATTAGTTTATTTTTTTCCAATTCCCTATGTGCCCAACAATTTGGAGGAAACCCACCTTCTCTAAAATGGCTTCAGATCGATACGGATACGGCACGTATCATTTTCCCAAAAGGGTTGGAAACCCAGGCGGATCAAGTCGCGTCCATGGTTCATGCTTTAAGCAGGAATACACTAAACAGCATGGGACCACAGCAAAGAAAAATCAATATTGTTATTCAAAACCAGACCACCATTTCCAATGGTTACGTTGGACTGGCTCCTTTTAGGAGTGAGTTTCAACTAACGGCCGATCAAAACAGTTTTGAATTGGGTAGTCTACCTTGGCAAGAACAACTTGCCATTCATGAATACCGGCATGTAGAACAATACAATAATTTTCGGGTAGGCTTATCCAAAGCATTTTATTATTTATTTGGGGAAGGAGGACAGGCACTGGCTAATAGTTTGTCTGTTCCTAATTGGTTTTTTGAGGGTGATGCTGTTTACCAGGAAACATTGGTGAGCAAACAGGGTAGGGGCCGGCTCCCTTATTTTTTTAATGGTTACCGCTCACTATGGTCGGCGAATAAAAACTATTCCTATTTAAAATTGCGCAATGGCTCCTTGCGCGATTTTACGCCCGATCATTATCCACTCGGGTATATATTGGTCGCCTATGGTAGAGAAAAATATGGGAGTGATTTCTGGAAAAAAGTATCCTTGGATGCGGCTTCCTTCAAGGGATTGTTTTATCCTTGGCAGCGGGCCATCAAAAAATATGCAGGCATATCGTTTGAGGAATTCAGAAAAGAGGCATTCAACTATTTTTCGGCGGATGAACTGAAGAAAACTCCAGCATCCGACTCTGCTGCAAACTATGCCCGTTCGCATTGTCATTTTGTAGCAGACGAAGATTTTCCCCAATTTATCGATGATAGCCATATCGTTTTTGTGCGAGCCAGCTATGCACAACCTCCTACCTTTGTAATTCGGGATTTACAAACGGACGAGGAGACAAGAATTGGCACAAAGTCTATTTCCATTGACAATTATTTTTCTTATAAAAATAATAAGATTGTATACGCAGCCTACGAACCAGACCCAAGGTGGGGCTGGAGGGATTATAGCGTGCTGCGGCTTTTGGATTTGAATACCGGAAAAGAAAAGCGCATCACTTTCAAAACCAAATATTTTTCACCGGATATTTCTTCCGATGGGAAACAGATTGTGGCTGTGGAGCAAGCCGTGAATGGTGAGTCATCCTTGGTTATCATTAATGCCGAAACGGGGGGGCTTGAAAAAAAGCTGCCTAATAAAGAAGAACTCTATTTTAGCCAACCTAAATTTTATAATGAGAAGCAAGTATTCGTAGCCGTTAGGGATCATAAAGGGGAAATGGCAATTGCCTTGATTGATATGGGTAATGGTTCTATTGTTTATCTGACGCCATTCAGCATGAATGTGGTCGGGTTTCTTTCGGTGCGAGGGGATACGGTTTATTTTGGGGCTTCGCATCAAGGGCAGGACCAGTTGTTCGCTGTGGTTGACCATCGCCTATTTAAATTGGCCTTGCCAATCAATAATAAAGCCACTGGCAATTATCAGCTTCAGTCCCTTCATGGTAAATATGTTTGGACCAGTTTTACAGCGGTGGGATATAAAATTTTCCAAGCAGATACAGTCTCCACTCATTTAGATGAACTTTCCTTAGATGAATTAAAAATACCTTTAACGGTGCAGCATATCCGGTCTTTGGATAAAGGGCCTGCTGATTTATTGGATAAAACGGTCATGAGTAATTATCCCATTAGCCCGTATTCTCAATCCTTCCACTTGCTCAATTTCAATAGTTGGAGACCGTATGTGAACGATCCAGATTATATGTTTTCATTGGAAAGCGAGAATATTCTGAACACGCTAAAGTCTGAAATCTTTTTCGACTATAATCGCAACGAAGGTTCCAAGCAATTGGGGCTCGATTTTAACTATGCACAGTTATTTCCTTGGATCAATGGGGGGCTCAATTATACATTTGATCGGAATGGCTTATTTCATAATCAAATTGTTTATTGGAATGAGGCCCAGGCCAAAATAGGTTTGAGCATTCCCCTTAATTTTAGCCGTGGCAATCATTTTACGAGTTTACTGCTTGGGGATGATTTGATATATAGCCAGCGTTATTTTCAGAGTGCATTCAAAGATAGTTTTGATACCCGGGCTTTTGCTTATAGTTCGACCTATCTACAGTTCGTGAACCAAGTGCAACAAGCAAAGAAGCAGATTTATCCAAGCTTTGCACAAACCTTATTGCTGGGATATAACCGAGCCTTTACTACATTGAGTGGCAATCAATTTCTGGCATCCTCGTATTTTTATTTTCCCGGTTTTTCCCGAACACATAGTTTGGTACTTGCGGCTGCATTCCAACAAAGAGATAGTTTGCAAGAAATCAGCTTTTCCAATGGACTTCCGTTTTCGAGGGGATATACGGCAGAAAATTTTTATCAGATGTACCGTTTGGGGGCAAACTATCATTTTCCCATCGCTTACCCTGATTGGGGTTTCGCTAGCATCGTCTATTTTCTTCGGGTTCGTGCCAATCTGTTCTTTGATTATACCAAAGTATTTGATTTTTATAGAACGGGAAAGCGATTTGAAGCTGAATTTAGATCTTTCGGGTCTGAAATTTATTTTGATACCAATTGGTGGAACCAGTTGCCTGTAAGTTTTGGAATTAGATATAGCCGTTTGCTCGATCACGATTTTCTCGGTCGCGGCCCCAACCATTGGGAGCTTATTATCCCGATTAGTTTGTTGAGTAAGTGAGCCTACTTCTTTGCAGCGATTGACTATTATTATGAGGCAAACCCATCAATACCATATGAATTGTTTATGGTTCGCTTTCGGATGAAACAACCACTTATTCACCGCCCTGCAAAGAAAAGCACTCCCAGAACCAATGATAGCACCCGCAATCACATCCGTTGGGTAATGAACGCCAAGATACATTCTTGAAAAACCGACTGTGCAAGCCCAAGCATAAGAGGGAAGAATCACATACCATTTGGGATAAGCAAGGCTCAATGCGGTTGCCGTAGCAAAAGAAATAGCGGTATGTCCTGATGGGAAGGAGGGGCTTCCCATATCGCTTGCCGGAATGATCAGCGAATCTTGGGTGGATGGTCTTGGTCTGTTCACGGCATATTTTAGTACAATGGCTATGCTGGAACCCACGGCTATATTTTCGAATATATAAAAAGATTTCTGGCGCATGTGGTCATCATGGTTGAGCGCACTGGCAATAAACAAACTAGCAGGTACCGCAAGACTGGTATAGGTGGTTGTATTCGAAATGCCTTGCATAAAATGCGTCATCCCTATAGTTCGGTTCTTGCTGAGGTTTTCAAGAAAACGCTGTTCCCCGTTTTGGGCTAAGGAAACAGTACCCATCACCAACAAAAAGCAAAACAAAATTATGGATCGTGACCAATTATTTTTACGCATCATAGATTAAAGGTTGGCTATACTTTCTTCCAATATTTTTATTTTGGCTTCTGCATCTGCTTTTTTCTTTTGCTCAAGGGCAATCACGTCGGGTTTGGCATTTTGCACAAAGCGTTCGTTATTCAGCTTTTTTTCAACCGATACCAAAAACCCTTTTTGGTAAGCTAGGTCTTTCAACAAATCTTCCTTCAGGTTGGTTGTATCCAGCACTTGTTCAGTTTCTATATGAAACTTGTCCTTGCCAAGGGCAATAACCATACTATTGTTTGAGGCATTGGGTTGGTTATAGATAATAGATTTCGCATTAACTTGTTTTGCCAAAATGGGTTCGATTGCTTGATATAAAGCAGTGTCAGCCGTTTGTATATATAGGCTGATGGCGTCTTTTGTTTTTAATTGGTTTTTGGTTCTGGCATCACGCAAGGCAGTAATCGCATTTTGAAGGAGGATTCCTTTTTCCTGAACCTGTTTTTGTGGCTTTCCAAAAGGCTGATTTTGTCGGATGCACAAATCTTCGCGTTGCTCTTTGAGCAAATGGAAAATTTCTTCTGAAATAAAGGGCATAAAAGGATGGAGCAATTGCAATAGTTCCTCAAAGAAATAGATGGTCTTGTCGTACACTTCTTTTGAAACAGGTTGCTCAAATCCCGGCTTTGCCCATTCGAGATACCAACTACAGAAATCATCCCAAATAAGTGAATACAAAATCTTGAGTGCTTCACTTAATTTGAAATCCTTGAATAGTTCTTCCAACTGCGATTTTGCTTCGTTCAACCTATTTTCAAACCAATCCATGGCAAATGGGTCGGTCGCTAATTCCGAACTTTTCACCCGTAATTCCCAGCTACGAACCAATTTCAATGCGTTCCAAAGTTTGTTATTAAAATTCCGGCCCTGTTCCAATGCAGCTTCATCAAATAGCAGATCATTTCCGGCAGGTGAGGAGATCATAATGCCAAAACGGACTGCATCTGCCCCATATTTATCAATCAGCTCCAATAGATCGGGTGAGTTACCCAAACTCTTGCTCATTTTTCTTCCCTGCTTGTCACGCACCATCCCCGTGAAATACACAACGCTGAAAGGCTTTTGGTTTTTAAATTCAAAGCCTGCCATGATCATACGTGCTACCCAAAAGAAAATAATATCCTGACCAGTTACCAATACAGAAGTGGGATAATAGTACTGGAAATCTTTATTATCTGGTTCATTGATGCCATTGAAAACCTCAATGGGCCAAAGCCATGAAGAGAACCAAGTGTCTAACACATCCTCATCTTGGGTAAGCTGAACGCTGGTTCCAGACTTCGGCGTTGAGCCTTTTGCGTTGAGCTTTGCTTCTTCTTTTGTTTCGGCCACAAACACGTTCCCATCCGCATCATACCAAGCGGGTATGCGCTGCCCCCACCAAAGCTGGCGGCTGATGCACCAATCCTTCACATTCTCCAACCAATATCTATAAGTGTTTAGAAAACGTTCTTCGGGATGTATTTTGATATCCCCCTTTAATACGGCATTGAGTGCGGGGCCGGCTAATTCTTTCATCTTCACAAACCATTGGGTGGATATGCGTGGTTCAACCACGGCATTGGTTCGCTGCGAAAATCCCATGCGGGTTTGATAATCTTCTTCTCTCACTAATAATCCTTCTTCCCTTAATTGTGTGACTGCTTTTTTTCTGGCCTCAAAACGATTCAACCCAACAAATACTTCAGCAGCTTTGCTCAAGGTGCCATCCTCATTCAAAGTGTCGATGATGGGTAGATTGTATTTCAATCCAATATTATAGTCGTTGATATCATGTGCCGGCGTAATTTTCAATGCACCAGTACCAAATTCCTTGTCCACATATTCATCAAATATGACAGGTACTTCCCGGTTAACCAAGGGCACGATTAGTTTCATCCCCTTTAAGTGTGCATACCGTTCGTCAGCAGGGTTAACGCAAACGGCGGTATCGCCCATTATGGTTTCTGGGCGCTGAGTAGCAATGGTTATATATTCATTGGCAGAGGTGTTTTGAGCTGCTTCCGCTCCTTGCTTCCCAACTATCTTATATTTTACATAGTAAAGCTTACCAGTCACTTCCTTGTATTCCACTTCCTCATCGCTTAGTGCCGTTTTTGCCTGTGGGTCCCAATTGATCATTCTAGCGCCGCGATAAACCAGCCCTTTGTTATACAATTCTACAAATACTTTGATAACGGCTTTGTAATAATGTTCGTCCATAGTGAAGCTAACGCGGTCCCAATCCACACTACAGCCCAAACGCTCAATCTGGTTATAAATAATCCCACCATATTTATCCTTCCATTCATAAGCGTATTTTAAGAATTCCTCACGGCTCAGTTTATTCTTGTCAATACCTTTTTCTTTAAGCATATTCACTACCCGGGCTTCCGTGGCGATGGAAGCGTGGTCGCTACCGGGCACCCAGCAAGCATTATATCCGCTCATCCTAGCCTTGCGTACCAATATATCCTGCACGGTTTCGTTGAGGGTATGTCCCATATGCAGCACACCCGTTACATTGGGTGGCGGTATTACAACTGTATAGGGTTTTCGCTCATCAGGCTGGCTTTTGAAGTGACCTTTCTCTTTCCAATGCTTGTTCCATTTTTCCTCGATTGCGGCGGGTATATAGTTCTTGCTTAATTCCATTTTATATATTGCTTAATATTCTTTTTTTGGCTTGCAAAGGTAATCATTGTTAAGAAGCCATGGCTAGAGGAGTGGGCAGTAATGGATAAAAAAAATTCCCCATTGAATGGGGAATAATATTTTGTACTTGGATAATGAGGCATACTAGCATCCATCATCCATACTAGGGTCGACAGACTTTCCTAATCTGTGTGTTTGTAGGCTAGATTAGAATACAAACCAATACAGATAAGACAGAAACATTACGAGGCCTAAAAAACCTCCTGCCATTAAAGCTGTTTTTGCTGTTTCTCCTAAGTGGAAAGAGTTACCGTTTTTTTTCATAACGAATTTTTTTGAAGTGAAACCATATTGATTCAAATTGGCTTCTCAGGAAATGGAACTTGAACAATGTCTAGGTTTCTTCAGCGATAAAGGGTAGGACTAATTCGAACGTAGAAGCTTGTAAGTTAAGCTTTGTTAACGTCAAATTTAGAGTATTATTTGAAAAACGCAAAATAATAGACCAAAAAAGCGCTTTTTTGAATAGACTAAATATGCCTAGGTTTGATTGTTTTTACAAAAAATTGATAACCAATGGTTAATAAAAACCCCATTCATAAGAATGGGGTTTCAAAAAGCTTCCTAATGTTCGTACTACATCGTAATCTGGTAAGAAAACATCAAGATGGCGCAGAAGTACAGCACAATAGTCACTGCAGTAATGATGGCAGTTTCTTTAGCTGGTAATGTGTTCATTTGTTCCATGGTGTTTGGATTTAAATTGTTAAACAATAGCGGGACGGTAATTCTTAGTTTTCGTTCGGGTAAGAAGTTTATGAGTTTCGTACTTGATAACTGTTCTATTTTTGCCCTTCAAAAAACCGAGTATTCACCTAAAGCCTCCGATAATTCTCTACCTTTATCAACCTTTCGCAACTTTATTTTATGTATGCTATAGTTGATATAGAAACCACCGGTGGCTTTGCTGCTAATAACGCAATAACTGAAATAGCTATTGTGTTGCACGACGGGCAACATGAAATAAAAAGATATGAAACTTTAATAAACCCGGGCATAGCAATCCCGCGTTATGTACAATCGTTGACTGGTATTACAGAGGAAACAGTCAAGGATGCCCCTTTTTTTGATGAAGTTGCCAACGAGGTATTCCAGCTTTTGCAGGGAAATATTTTTGTGGCCCACAATGTCAATTTTGATTATTCTTTCCTAAAACACCAACTCGGCCACCTGGGGTATTCACTCAATCTTAAAAAGCTTTGCACGGTACGCCTGAGCCGCAAGGTATTCCCGGACTTGCCCGGCTATAGTTTGGGTAATCTTTGCAGAAGTCTTGGAATCGAAATCGAAAACAGGCATCGTGCTGCGGGTGATGCGAACGCCACTTCTCTTTTGTTCAAGATGATTTTGGAAAATGATCGTGAAGGGCATGTGGAGCAAATGCTGAAGGGCAAGAGCAAGGATCAATACCTTCCTGCGAACCTCCCGGCTGCGGCACTGGAACAGTTGCCACCCGTTCCCGGTGTTTATTATTTCCATAATCAGGCAGGCAAAGTGATTTATGTAGGTAAGGCCAAAAACATCTCTAAAAGGGTAACCAGCCATTTCTCTAATAATAAACCAAACAAACAAAAGCAGGAGTTCTTAAGGAATATCTATTCCATTTCGCACCAAACCTGTGGTACGGAATTGATGGCTTATTTGTTTGAATGCATCGAGATAAAACGTTTATGGCCACAGTACAACCGAAGCCTGAAACGCTTTGAACAAACCTATGGGATTTATATGTTTGAGGATAGGAATGGTTATCTGAGATTGGCTATCGAAAAAAGAAAAAAGCATTTGCAGCCACTGTACAGCTTTTCACTGATGGTAGAAGGTCAGAATATGCTGCGCAAAATGATCAAGCAGTTCAATCTTTGCCCTAAACTTTGCTTTATTCAGAAAGGAGAGGGTAGTTGTGACGGTATAGAAGCTGGCTATTGTCTGGGAGCTTGTGAGCAAAAAGAAGATCCTAGTATTTATAATGAAAGGGTTGCGGAAGCTATGCTATTATTAAAGAAAGAGCTGCCCAGTTTTGCGCTGATTGATGATGGCAGGGATGCTGGCGAGCAAAGCTGTGTGCTGGTAGAAGAAGGTAAATTTTACGGAATGGGCTATCTACCCGTGGATGCAAACTTTATGAGCCCAGAGGAAATAAAAAACCACCTGACACGTTATCCGGAAAATGATTATATGCGTGGATTGATTTATGAGTATGCACAAAAATGGCCCAATAAAAAAATTGCTCTGACACATTCTCTAGTTAAATAAACATACCCAATAAAAATAACCATGTCCTTATTCATAGCACGAAAATTGCCTATCCAATGTTTGCTCTGGCTTTCTTTCATTTTTGTTTCTTGTCATAGCCCTAGCAGTAATAATAACTCAGACGCCCATGATAGTGCATCTAAACAAATGGTCGTTAACCCTGTTAACAATATCCCAGAATTCAGGAAAGAAGTAAAGCCCGACGCGGTGGCATCCTATAAAGAAAAAACGGATAACCCATTGAACGATTGGTATTTTTCAGTGAGCATATATGAAACCCCTACCACGTTCAACTACCTGATGAAATTACAATTTGAGGAAATCAGAGGGGAAGATACCTTGCGATTGCCCAATCTAGGCATCTATCCTAAGCCCATGATACAAAAAGGGAAGAACAAATACTCCTGTATTATTGGGTTTATGGATGCGAATAATCAATTCAGGGAATATAAATTGGTGCATGTAGAAAATGGGAATAACCTAAAAGTGACCACGCTGAAACATTATTCATTGACTACTGCACCATAGTCTCTTTGCTCATATATAAAGAGCAGCTTAGGCCCATTGGTCAATGAGCCCAATAAAATCCTTTCGGTCAATCATCCTTGCACCAAGGCTTTCTAGGTGCTCGGTATAAACCTGACAGTCTATCAATTTAATACCCGCTAACAGCAATGCCTGTACGTAGCTTATAAAAGCATATTTGCTTGCATTGCTTACTTTGCTAAACATGCTTTCGCCAAAAAAGCATTTGCCCATCCGGATGCCGTAAAGTCCACCAACTAATTCTTTTCCTTCCCATACTTCTGCGCTGTGGGCATGACCCAATTGATGCAAACGGATATAGGCTTCTTTCATTTCGTCGGTAATCCAAGTGCCAGTTTGATCTTTTCTGGAAATGGATTTGCAGTTGTTGATTACCTCGCTGAATGCTTGATTGATGCTAAATGAAAAGGCGCTTTTTCTCAATAGCTGGTGCATACTTTTACTCACTTTTAATTCTTCTGGGAAAAGTACAAACCTTGGATCTGGGCTCCACCAAAGCACATGGGTTCCTTCATACCAAGGAAAAATGCCGGATCGATAAGCCAATAATAAGCGTTCTGTGGAGAGGTCGCCACCAATGGCCAAAAGCCCATCTGGCTCGGCTAGATCGACTGGGGGAAAAACAAGTTCCTTGCTTATTACAAACATGGAGTGAAGAATATTATAAGATTGGTGATGGATGCTGATTATTCACCTTCACAAAGTTATTGGGTAGAAGCGAATCGCCACAAATTGCTTGGGGCAAGCAGCATTAGTATCAGGACTCAGATAGTATTTCGATGGTTGCGCCAATGCCCCTTTCGGTGATAGCATCGCACATGGGCTTTAGGTCATCATACAAACCTTGTTTTACCGCATATTTCCCTTGGGTATGTATGATCATGGCACATTGTTCAGCCTGTTCGTTGGAATGTTTGCAGATTTCTATCAAAGCCTGGATTACCCACTCAAAAGTATTTACCTCATCATTCCACACAATTAAGCTATAGGGGTTTTCATTGACAGTGAGCAAGTCAGTGTCATATTCTTCAAGTTCGATGGGTTTTCTATGATTCTGAGGGGCTAACATCAAATCTGTTTATTACAAAATTAATAAATTCAAGAAGCGATACAAGTTAAAGTCAAAATTCATAGTAAAAGAAAAGTGTAAAATATTATAATTATTGAATTAAGGGGATGATTTAGGTCAAAACTTTCAGCCATTCAGGCTTTAGGGCGATTGGATAAAAAATATCAAGGGTTTTTCAACATACGCAATTTTGTAAAATTATTACCGTTTTTAATCGGTCATAGGCTTCCATCTATTACCCTAAGAACTAAATCTATGAGATCCAATACTGAAAACCGCCAATCCTATTTGGCAGAAGAGTTTTGTCAAAAAGACAAACAAGTTATGCAGGAAAGCAAAATTGCTATTCTAAAAATACAAAGTTGGCAATTCGCATCCAAAACACCGGGCATTCGCCAAACCTACCTTGAACAGGCTGCCACTACCGTGAGCAAATCCTTATTATCCTTTGTTCCCAATAGTTTTGTACTGAGCGAGGAAGGATACTATTTAGCCCCAGTGGAGAATTAGAACGTGTAATAACCAAGAATGGATTGCAAATCTTGAGTTTCCCAGATTCGCAATCCATCCCTAGTTTATATATGAAGAACGTATGATTGGTTGATCAGACCAAAACAATAGACTTTCTCAATATTACATCCGATAGCAAAAAAGGATAATCAATTTCTTACTTTAGGCTTTATCAAAATTTACACATTCCTTCAGCTCCTTTTCGGTATACGCTATATTGTATTGCTTCAGTACGTCGGCAGGTACGCCATTCCATTGATTGGGTGCATTGCCAATATAGCCTACATCTTTAAAACCGATTTCGGTAGTATAAAAGCCACTAGCTGTAAGGTTTCGCATCAGGTTAAAAAAGGCAACTCCCTGAACCATTTCTGGTTTAGCTTTTTTAGGCCAGGCAATTTCATCTACCATCTGCATTTGTTGATCGTGGGTACAATCCTTAAAGGGGTTGTTAAAGCGGTTGAGGCATTGTACATCCAACCAGCGAAGACCGCCACGCATCGGTGTTTGGTGCTCGGGCATATCCTTCACGATAAACTCAATAAAGTCGGGCACTTTTGCATCCGTGGCACTTCCACTCACAGCATCTTTAGGGATGATGATATCTGAGAGCAGGGCAATGGTAGCCATTTCATGCGGGGTAAAAAAAGTTTCGGAAAGCAATTGCTTTTCGTAGGCCTTTTCTTCTTTCATCCGGTTCAAAGTGCCGGTCTGTAAGCTTTCATCGGGCTTGGCCAGTTCCACTTTTTTATCTCCACTTTTGCAAGCTTCAATCAACACACTGGCAGAAACCCCACCAATCAACAATGTTTTTATCGATTTTCTTCTATCCATTTTATTTTCGATTTACAAAATTAGATGAACGATTTTTTTAGTGCTACTTCATTTATTCATAAAGATATCTTCATGAAAATTCCCATGAGGGCAAGGATTAGATATTCCTCTTTTTCATTTCATCCACTATATATTCGCTGGTGCGCATCGATAGTGCCAGAATAGTCCAGGTAATATTTTTATCTGCTTGCGAAACAAAAGGCCCGCCATCCACACAGAACAGGTTTTTACAATCATGCGCTTGGCTGTATTTGTTCAATGGTGAAGTCTTGGGATCATTGCCCATACGTACAGTACCTGCTTCGTGAATGATATTGCCCGGAGCGTGTAAACCATAATTGTTATGAGGACCATCATCGCCACCCCAGGTAACTACGGCACCCATGGCATGAAGGATTTCTTTGAAAGTTTCCTTCATATGCTTTGCTTGCTTGATTTCATAATCTGTATAGGAGGTATTGAACCTGAGCACAGGGATACCATATTTGTCCACCACACTGGGGTCGATCTCACAATAGCTATCGATCCTTGCAATCGCTTCACCACGACCGGCCATGCCCACATGCGAACCAAAGAAATAACGAAAATCCTCTTTTAAAGAAGATCCATATCCACCCGGTTCTTTTTGTTGGCCTTTTATCTTGAACATTTCCTGCATTTTTTCGATGCCCCAATTGAAACCATACATAGGCATTCCAAAACCACCACCATATTCAATGTGGTAGCCTCTAGGGAAATCCAATTTTTTATTATCGAGCCACCATGGTGTGTACACGTGCATACCACCAACCCCATCTTCATTATATCTTTTTCTGTCGAAAAGTTCTGGAATGATGCCTCCCATATCCGCTCCTGTGGAATCGTGCAGGTATTTGCCCACCACATTGCTATTGTTTGCCAATCCGTTTGGATGACGGGGAGATTTAGAGTTCATTAATAAACGGGCACTTTCGCAGGCACTTGCAGCAAGCACAACCGTACGGCCGAAAACTTGGTATTCCTGCAAATCATCCTTGCTCACATAGGAAACCCCGGTAGCCAAGCCATCTTTATTGGTAAGCACTTCCCTTGCCATGGCATTTGTTACCAAATCTATATTGCCCGTCTTCAAAGCCGGGATTACCAAGCAGGAAGAAGCGGAGAAGTCGCCATACACTTTACAACTGCGGCCACACTGCGCACAGAAAAAACATTGGCCACGATCATTATTGATTTGCTTTGTCAAAATAGACAAACGGGAAGGGATAACCGGGATGCCAATACCCGTAGCTGCTTTTTTAATAAAAAGTTCATGCAGCCTTGGCTTGGGTGGAGGCAGAAAAAAACCATCGGGGTCATTGGGCAAACCTTCATTGGTACCAAAAACGCCCAGCATTTTATCTATCTTATCGTAATAGGGTTTTACATCTTCATAGCCGATAGGCCAATCATCCCCAAGACCGTCGATACTTTTTCTTTTAAAATCCTTTGGGCCAAAACGGAGAGAGATACGTCCCCAGTGATTGGTACGACCCCCTAGCATCCTTGCACGCCACCATTCCCATTTGGTGTCACCCACATGCGTGTATGGTTCGCCATCAATTTCCCAACCCCAGTAACAACCATCAAAATCGCCAAAGGGACGATATTTGGTGCTTGCCCCACGACGAAGGGATTCCCAAGAATTTTTTAACTGGTTTGAATCGGTTTTGGGGTCGAACATTGGGCCCGCTTCGATCATACAAACTTTGAGTCCGGCATTGGCCAATACATAGGCGGCCATACCGCCACCTGCGCCAGAGCCCACAATCACTGCATCATATTGCTTTGGTTGCTTTTTTACTTGAAGATCTCCCATTTTAGTTTCAAAAATATTAGTTAGGAAAAAAGGATAAATTTAAATGATTTGAATAGTAATATGCAAATTTTTATCATCGCTATTTACCTTTACTATAATAAAATAGTTTAGTAAAAAAATAAGCCTGTTCATCACAGGCTTATTTTTTTAGGTGATTTTTTTCTAAGCATTCTTTGCTCCCTGATCTGAATTCGTAGAAGGTTTTGTACCAAAAAGATTGTGCAAAATGTTTTCAGCATTGCCCAGATGTTCTTTAAGCGCATCGCCTCCTTTTGTTTTCAGCTCTTCAAAATAATCCTTGGCCTTGCCTGCGGCATTCTCAGCTTCGGTTTTAAATTGATTGGCTTTGTCTTTGAGATCGTTGGCCAGTTTTTCTTTTTCTTCCGGACTCATGTTCATATATTTATGTGCAGCAACCCCGGCGGCAGCGCCCAAAAGAAAAGTAGCAATATGTTTTGCATCTACGCTCATAAAATAAATTTTAAATGATTAATAATTAATACCCTAAAACTACTAGATCTAGATGTTAAAAAATGTTATCAAATTTTCAATTTGTTGACCATTAAAGATTGCTTATCCTCTCTTGCCCAATTCGATTACTTCACAATCCTTGATGTCTTTTCCATCAATCGAAAAACGGATCAAGGTCCTGATTTTATGCCATCCTTGATTGCCAGCAGCCCCAGGGTTCATATGCAAGCATTGCAATTGGGCATCAAACATTACTTTCAGAATATGCGAATGCCCACTAATAAATAATTGGGGTTTGATGGATATGATTTCTTTTTTCGTGGCGGGATTGTATTTTGGGGGGTAACCTCCAATATGAACCATATACACTTTTATTTCTTCACAGAGCCATGTTAATTTCTCGGGGTAAATGCTTCTGATATCATAGCCATCGATATTGCCATAAACAGCTTTCAGTGGTTTGAACGCTTTTAATTTGTCTGCAATCTCTGCGGACCCAAGATCACCAGCATGCCAGATCTCATCACATTTTTCAAAATGCTTAAAAACAGCCTCATCCAAAAAATGGTGCGTATCCGATATAAGCCCAATTTTCGTCATATTTTTCTAATTCGGTTATTGATAGGGAAAATGATTTCCTTATTTGATCCCTTCAATCAAAATAAAGACATTTTCATATAGTTTTCTTTGGAGATTTTCCACTCTCTGAATTTTCCTAACTTTACATCAACGATACAAACATGCCATACTTCCGCAATTTCACCTACTGGATTGACAAAAGGAAATGGAAATTCTATTTTCTGATGGTCTCGCTTGAGCTGAATGCTTGATGGGTTGCTTTGCTAATTTTAAAATGTGCGAATTTGAAAAATTAGCAACGGTTTACAATCATCAACAGCATTTCTTGATGTCATTTTGAAACTGTCTCATTGGTCATTCGCACGGACCGATTCACCATTTATCGAATTCACATGCCTTATTATAACAAACTGGGCTCTATCCCGCACAAGCGGCATACCCAATTTCAAAAGCCCAATGGGGAACTGTATTCTGAGCAATTGTTCAGTACGGAAGGTTTTTCAAACGATTATTCCTTATTGTATCATCTCCATCCGCCTACCGAAATCATCAAAACAGAAAAGCCCATTGATATAACACCAAAGATTGCCGAGGAAAAAATGTTGAAACACCGTTGTTTTGAAGGATTCCAGATAAAACCCGAAGCGGATTTTCTTCAAAGTAGGAAAACAGTGCTGATGAACAATGATTGCCATATTGTGTTGGCGGCAACAGAGCAAAGCCTGCGTGATTATTTCTATAAAAATGCGGATGCGGATGAGATTATTTTTGTGCATCGGGGTTCGGGACTTCTCAAAACCATGTACGGTAATCTTGCTTTTGGCTATGGGGATTATCTGGTTATTCCACGGGGTACAATCTACCAAATTGAGTTTTCAGATACAAAAAACCGTTTATTTATTGTGGAATCCTTCAGCCCAGTACATTTTCCTAAAAGATATATGAGCCGAAATGGCCAATTACTTGAGCATGCCCCCTTTTGTGAAAGGGATATCCGTCCGCCGAAGGAACTCGATACCATAGATAAAAAAGGTGATTTCCTGCTTAAAGTGAAGAAGAAAGGCTGGCTTTACGGTATCCATTATGCGCAGCATCCCTTTGATGTGATTGGTTGGGATGGCTGTTGTTATCCTTTTGCTTTTTCAATTCATGATTTTGAGCCCATCACGGGCAGGGTGCATCAACCACCACCTGTGCACCAAAATTTTGAAGGGAATAATTTTGTGGTTTGTTCATTTGTCCCCAGGCTTTTTGATTATCACCCACTGGCTATCCCGGCTCCTTATAACCATAGCAATATTGATAGTGACGAACTCTTGTATTATGTGGATGGTGATTTCATGAGCCGCAACAACGTGACCAAGGGAATGATCACCCTTCACCCCGCTGGAATACCCCATGGTCCACATCCCGGTGCTGTAAAAAGAAGTATTGGGGCCAAGGAAACAAAGGAACTGGCAGTGATGGTCGATACCTTCTATCCTTTAATGATTACAGAAGACGCCTTGAAAATTGAGAATCCAGATTATGTGATGAGTTGGGCAGAGTAATGACGCAACGCTTAATTCTATAAACTATCTTTGCCCAATGGGTGAGTATTCGATGGCGGAAGCCATGAAACAGTTTTTGAAGCAAAGTCGTATCAAGGGCTATATACAAGCTTTTCAGATCGAGGAAGCTTGGGAAAAAATTATGGGTAAAACCATTGCCAAGTATACAGATGAAATAAAGATTCATGGACAGGTTTTGTATATTTCTACCACGGTAGCGCCATTAAAAAACGAACTGCTCTACCAAAAAGAAAAAATTATTGAAAGGGTAAACGAAGCTCTGGGCGAAAAAGTCATCAAGGAAGTGGTGATTAAATAAATAGAATTAGGTACATAGAGCGCAGCGCCATCTTGTTAATTTCAAGTCCCGACTGCGGGAATAAATAATGACGAACCTCTGTTAAAAGGTTTGAGCTCAATCTACCTAATCCTATAAATAAATATTCATTCGAAAATGGGCATCAGAAATATCCCATTTCCCAAGAATGATTTCTTTTTTATTGCTCCCTCAAACTATTCAAGTCAATAATGGCTTTATCAAAATCCGCACCGGCCCATTTGTCCATTATAACACCTTGCCGGAGCAGGTAAAGGGTTGGGTTTACCCTCGCGGCTGTTTTAATGGCAGTAGCATCGCATTTAAAAATAGTAATATCAGCACCCAAGTTGTTTTTATCCACGTAAGCTTTTACTTCATCGGCATTTGCGGTAATAAAATAGACGGGGATATGTTTTGATTTAGCAAAAGTGAAGATCACATTGAATTCTTTGTTCCATTCCGGACTGGTATTGTCCATTTCCTTTACAAACATGAACAGTTTATACCCTTTTTGTGCGAGTATGGCATCTGTACTATCCGTGCCCTCGATTGTAATAAGATTGAAATCTTTGATGGAGGCCTCAGCATTTCCTTTACGGATCAGTTTATCATAGCGTTTGACAAATTTATAGGTGCTGTCAAAGTCTTTTGGGAATTTGTCGGC
Organism: Bacteroidota bacterium; assembly: GCA_018267575.1. Taxonomy (GTDB): domain Bacteria; phylum Bacteroidota; class Bacteroidia; order Chitinophagales; family Chitinophagaceae; genus Puia. Next base: position 12,133 of record JAFDYF010000087.1, on the reverse strand, counting down.
GGTAAATTCAATCTCCTTACCATCTTTATTATATACAAATGAAATCACAGTGCTATCAGGGATAGATCCAACCGGGGGCTTCATTTGCACCGGTATATTGACGCCTTTTTGGTAAGGCATGCAATCGATAATGGGCAAATGCCGCAATACAAACCACTGCAAAGAAAAGGAAGCGATGATGGCAAAAAACAAGAGTACCAAGCTCGGCACCGAAGTAAACAAAGGTTTGATTTTATCCTTATTGATAAAAAGAAAAAAGATCAACGCCAATAATACCAAGTCCTTGGTGAAAGACTCGCCTGATGTCAGCGGTATACAGTTGCCAAAGCAGCCACATTCTTTTACTTTCCCCGACAGGTAGGCATAACCGGTAAGAAAGGTGAAAAAAATGATCAAGAGCAGAAAGAGCCAACTGAAGAGTTTCATGCGCCAGCCCAATAATATCGCTACTCCGGCCACAATTTCAAACACAATCATAATTACTGAAAATGCCAAAGTAAAATGATCGAATAGGTGAAAATTCCATACTTCAAAAAATTCCTGCATTTTATAACTCAGACCTAGTGGGTCATTGGCCTTTATAAGACCGGAGAAAATAAAAAGTACGCCGACCAGGATCCTTGATATGGAAATGGAATATTTCATTTTTTTCAAATTATTTTGGGATTGGGTTATCGTCCTATTTGTTAAAGTTTTTCATAACAAATCGATCATCTTTGCTCGAGTCAGCCTCCATGTCTTCCTTCGCTGATTAATATCAATCCAAACAAAGAATAGTTGATAATATCTACTAGGTTCGCATCAATGCCTTCACTGATCAGGGTCTTGCCATCATTTGCTAGGATCTGTCTTATACGAAGTAGTTTCATCAGAATCAGGTCAACAAAAGCTTCTTGGCTCATATCACGCCAAGCTTCACCATAGTCGTGATTTTTTTCCAGCATGGTGTTCTTGGCAAAATTGATTTTTTCATTATACCTTTTTTCTGTTTCGCTGATTGAAAGGTCTTCTATCGACTCGTTATTCAATTCCAGTTGAATGAGACCTATCACCCCATAGTTCACCATCCCCTTAAACTCACTAGCAATATCGTCCCCGATTTTTTGCGATTTGATTTGTTGTATATTTTTGATCCGTTGTGCCTTGATGAAAATCTGGTCGGCCACCGATATCGGTCGCAACACCCGCCAGGAAGTGCCATAGTCCTTGGTTTTTTTCAGGAATATCTCCTTGCATGATTTTACTGCCGCATCATATTGCTGGTTCGTATTGTCCATTGCTTTAATTTCTGCTATTTTCAATTTTATTAATGAATTTTGCCAATCAAAATGTAAAGATAGCAAAGATGTTTACACTGAACTGCAAAGGCAGGTTGCTGCTGATTGAAAATCCGATTGTAATGGGTATCATCAATGCTACCCCCGACTCTTTTTATGAGAACAGCCGCGTGATGGGCAGTGAGTATATTTTGTGGCAAGGGGAAAAAATGTTGAAGGAGGGAGCGGAAATATTGGATATCGGGGGGCAAAGTACCAGACCGGATTCCCTACCATTGAGTCCAGAGGAAGAATTGAAAAGAATTCTGGAGCCAATTGCTTTGCTGCATAAAAATTTCCCCGAAGCAATCATTTCTGTGGATACTTATTATTCGCGGGTGGCAGTAGAAGCCGTAGGGGCAGGCGCCTCCATAGTGAACGATATCAGTGGGGGAGAGATGGATAAACAGATGCTCATGGCCGTTGGCAAGCTGCGGGTGCCTTTTATCTGCATGCATATGCAGGGCACACCACAGACCATGCAAAAAAAGCCATTTTACGAAAATGTGACCAAGGATTTGCTCGATTATTTTATAAAGAAAATAGATGAATGTAAAAAAGCTGGAATTCATGACCTGATAATCGACCCCGGCTTTGGCTTTGGCAAAACCATTTCACATAATTTGGAACTGCTCAAAAACCTGTCCGTTTTCAAAATATTGGAAAAACCATTGCTGGTTGGACTTTCCCGAAAATCGACGATTTACAAAACTCTTGGGATCAATGCCAACAAAGCCTTGAACGGCACTACAGTCATGAACAGCGTAGCACTTTTGAATGGGGCAAATATACTTCGGGTGCATGATGTGAAAGAGGCTAAGGAAGCTATCAAACTTTTAGGCGCATATCAATCGGCCTAGTATATCCATATTGGTAGAGTCAAGGGCTAAATGGGTAAAAGGTTTGTCTGTCATTCAACTTCACTCTAGGATAAGATAGTTTTTCTATCCGTACTACCAAAAGGGTATTTTCTAAAATCATAAATTGACTTTCTTTTGGGGCATATTTCCAACCGTTCCCCAGCGATTATGATTTCTCACGGCTTACCTGTTTTAGGATTTAATAGTTTATAACAGTTTGAGAATAGTGTTTGCTCATTGGTCAGCAATAAGCATTGTCAGCAGTTCATTCTTCCCTAATATAAAAATTATCGGTCATGAAAAATGCTACCCAATCAATCAAGACATTTTGTAGCTGCACTTTCATTTTCTTCTTTTTTTCGAACCTATGGGCACAATCAAAAGTTTGGACCGGACAGGCTGCCGATGGTAAATGGGAAACCGCAACAAATTGGAATGGAAATACAGTACCCACTGAAACAGATGAAGTGGTTTTGGATAATAGCCAATTGTCAGGAAATTATATGGTAAGCTTGCCCAACACTTTGGTCACAGTGAAAACTATCCGTATTTCCCCTAGCAGAGGAAACCAGATTGAACTGGTTCTGCCAACCACCAATGATTTAGTTCCTGGATTAGTTGCTACCGGGTCGGATTATGGATTGATTATTGATGCAGGGGGCATTTTTAGGAACTCTTCGGGCGCAACAAGTGGGACTACCGTAGATATTTCAGATTCGGTTAGGATTAACAATGAAGGTAAATTTATTCAAAACACCCAAAGACCTCATGCCTCGAATGTTGAAGTTTTATCAAGAATGCCTGGAACTGAAATGGGTATTTTTGAATTTGACGTGCCGGGCACAAAAGGATACACGCTTTCCATTAGCAATCGATATTTTGGGACTCTTATTTTCAAGGGAGAGGCATCTACTGCTAATGTTAAAACTTATACAGGTACTGGTAAGGGTACATTGGTTGTTAGGGGTGATTTACGGATAGGGGCAGGGGTGGCTGTTAACATAAAGCTTACTACTGAAAATGGAAATATTTTTGTGTATGGGGATTTTATTCAAGAAGGAGGGGTGCTGAATCTAGCCAATGGTCAAGTCAATAGCGTTTTTTCTATAAAAGGAAATATGATACAATTGCCCGAAAGTTTAATAACCAGATCAATTCATGGGTATCCCTCCATCGAACTGAATGGATTAGCACAGCAAACCGTAAAAATGGAAGGGACAATCGCTGATAGTATTGTTTTTAGGATAAATAACCCAAATGGTGCTGCACTTCAAGCGCCTTTATCCATTCCTTATCGCTTGGAACTGGTAAAAGGGAATTTGATTACTACTAAGGAGAACCTATTAAGCTTAGGATCGGGGTGCAGCCTTTCGGCAGACAGCAGTTCCAGCAATCAAAGTTTTATTGATGGACCATTGCGAAAAGAATTATCGAAAGAAACCGATTACTTCTTATTCCCTGTAGGCAAGGCTGGTCAGCTCCATTGGCTGGAACTTAAGAATGCTATTGGAAATTTTACGGCAGAATATATCGATCAGGATGCGAGAGGGATCAGTACAAATTATGGCACTGGCATTCATCATATTTCACCAAAAGGTTATTGGGAAATCGAGGCAAACCCAAATCCGTCAGCCTTAGCACAGGTAGAGTTGTCTTTTCCCTTTGTATCGGGTACAGGTGTCACCGATATGGCTAGTTTGAGGGCTTCCCAATTGTTCTCAAATATTTGGATCGACCGAAAGAATATGGCTTCCACTGGTTCGGCAGGTGCTGCGGGTTCTGTTATTAGTGAGATGATCAGCGATTTCCATCCGGGAATTAATCATTTTGTACTTGCCAGTAGCGTCTCAGACCAAAACCCCTTGCCCATTTTATTGCTCGGTTTTACAGCCAACCGAATGGATGAGGCAACCACATTGAATTGGGAAATCAGTGAAGCAATCGATCTCGATGGTTTTGAAATTCTAGCCGGGACCGAAGCCAACCAATTGAAAAGAATGGCATGGGTCGGTGGGACTACAAATAAAACCCAATACGAGTTTGTTGATACCAATCCTCTGCAATCTATCAGATACTATCAATTAAGGTTAGCCGAAAAAAGTGGTCATTCCATTTTGAGTAAAATTGTTTCGGTTCGTAATTTTAATGGCAATCGCCCTTGGATTTTTGTACAACCCAATTTAGTGGAGCAATCGGCTGAACTGGTGATTGATTCTAAAGAAGATCAATCTTTCCAACTGAATATTATTAGTATGGATGGAAGAATAGTTAGAAAAACCAATTTGAAAGTAGTGAAAGGTCGGAATACCCTTACAATCGATCTGGAGCGATTGTCTTCTGGCATGTATTTGATATCTGCTATTGACAGCCGTGGTGAAAAAGTGGTGGTTCGGTTTATGAAAAAATAAACAACTGTATAAGGATCTTCTACTTTTAGTAGAGGATCCTTATAGTTCCAATTTTTTTATGAGTCGATTTACGGATGTTTTATATTTTTTGGCTTCTTCCTTTTGGAGATTGATAAAACTATTGTCATCCAGCTTGCCAATAACGGTATCCATTTCTGCCCTGTTTTCATAAACCATTTGCCTAAAAGGGTTCGCATAATCCTTTGCACGGGATTGATAAATATGTTTCGTCATCCATTCCTTTGTGGCAATACTATTCAATAAAATATTTTTGATGCTTGCTTTACTTGCTTTTTTACAATCAATTCCATGCACTTTTTTCATTGCTGATAATGCGTGCTGAAGCCTTGCCCGAGCTGCTTGCCCTCCTTCTTTCTTGTAAAAGCCATGAATCTGATCCCAATCGTTGATTTTACTTGTATGAATCTGTTTGATCAATTTTTCCAGCTCCATTTTTTTGATTAATTGGCCTCCAATATTCACCCATTCCACAATGCCACCTGTTGTCGGCATAGCTTTTTGTGCTTCCTTAAGCCCAGGATAAGGCTCTTGATTAAAGAATTCCACCATTTGAGAGGCAGCATGATAGATAATCATTTCTTTAAAAAGAGGATAAGCTTTGGGTACTTTGATCAGTTTGGTTTTTCGGTTACTGTTTTCAAAACCTTCGGCAATGATCTCTAAGTCATCTACGATTGGGTCTTTTGTATCGAGCAGTTTTTTGCCGATTGCGATTATATCTGCCTCTGTATGTTTTTTCTTTTTCTCCTGAATTTTTAGATAGGCCTGACCGGTAAATTTTGCCATCAGTTCAAGTGCATGAATCATTTCATTGATACTGTCGGGTGCCAGAAAATCATATTCAATTTGCTGGATTTTTTCAATGCGTTTGTCGCGATCGGCACTCTTCCATGAATTGCGAGCCAGTGCGTACATATTGTACAAAAACCAATAGGCTGGCATCACGATTAGTTCGTCCTTACTGGGATGGTTGCTTACCAGTGAAAAAGGCATCGGGATATTTAACTCCGATGAATAATCGCCTTTTGCCACAATGATAAAAGATGCAAATTTTGAGTTATGCTTCAGGCTTACGCAGAGACCAGGCCAGAAACCCCTCCCAGCAACTATTTCCCCATCTGCACTGCGTGAATTATGGTTGGAGCCAATGGTGGCTCCTGCTGCCATATTGCTTTGTCCCATTAGCAATGCGGCACATAAAAAAGAGTTATTATGGTGTTGCTCGTGGGCCGGGAATATGAGTGAGTTCAGTACCTCGCAACAGGAAATAGTGGAATTGTTACCTAGATAAGAGTTGATGAGGCGGGCGCCATATTTCAATTGTGAATGGGAGGCCATGATAAAGCGGACAGCCTTGACCCCATAAAAAATTCGGCAGCCATAACCGATAATACCATTCACGATTTCGCAGCCTTCACCAATCTGGCTCTTGCTGTCAGCGGCAGAATTGAGCGTAACGTTTTTTATTTTATTGGCGCCTTTTAAATAAGCATCGGTACCAATCATACAATCTTTGATGATGCGGCAGTTTTTGATAACGGTTCTATCACCAATTTTTCCATAGCAACCCCTGCGGGAGTCAAACTTTTTTTCTGTAAATTCTTTGAATTTTTTCTGCAATATTTCATCGTCGCGGAAACTGCTCCATAGATAGGCATCGCCGGGCAGCATACCATCGAAGGGTAAAATGCTTCGGCCTGCATTTTCATTCCGTAGCTCCAGCCAGATTCTTCTATGCTCCGGCTCCCCATCTTTTAATATGCCATTGCCAAACTTGGCATTGTCGGTAGTGGCCAGTTCATTTACATTTACAATGATTACATCATTGCCAATGATATAATGGGAAAGATAATTCACATTGTCAACGGATATATTATCACCCAAATCGCTACTAATGATGGTGCTGTTATAAAGACCCACAGGGCATCGCAAGTTATGGAACTCGAGATAATAGGGTTCTAATTTCCCAATCCTCACCAAACCAAAAAATTTACAGTTTACTACCAATTCAGGGGTAAAAGCCTCTGAAACGAATATCTGGTTCCAATCGTCGGAACTGTTGCGGTTGCGCACCAAAGTCTCGATTTCATAAGCGGTTAGCCCACGGTAGGGGATAGGGTTTTTATTCTGTTCATTTCGGAGATAATATTCATCCATGCCAACGGGCAGGTATTTGTCCTCAACAAATTGATAGCCCAATGAATTGATGGGGCTTTTGTTTATTTGGTTCATAAGCATCTATAATGGCGCGGAAAGTTAAGTAAATAAATGTTCAGGAATTGTTAAGCGGTTGATGGGCACCGATGAGCAATATTCACCCTAAGTCTTATCCGGATAGTTGTTTAAAATTTTTTCGATATGAAAAGAAAACCGAGGCTCTAAAAGGGAAAAGTATTCCCTGCTAAATTATATATCTTTGGACTATAAAATGGCATCCTTTTAAACCAACCATTATGCTTTCCAATAGAATATATCGTGTTATTGTGATTCTGCTGATTATAGTGATGAATATTGGGTGCGACCAAGTGTCCAAAAAAATAGTTAGGGAACGAGTGGCCGAAAACGAAACGGTGGAGTTATTGAAAAACCATTTTATATTGACTAGGGTTGAAAATTCCGGTGCTTTTCTCAGTTTGGGCGATTCCTTGTCAAAACCAGGAAAGAATATTTTGTTATCCGCATTGCCAATGATTGCCCTGATTTTTGCTGCTATCTATGTTTTCACTAAACATGACCTTTCCTCACTTTCTTTATTGAGTATCTGTTTTATCATTGGTGGTGGCATTGGTAATATTTTCGATAGAATGGTTCATGGGTCCGTTACCGATTTTTTTTATATCCACTATGGGATTTTCCAAACTGGGGTTTTCAATATGGCGGATTTGTCCATTACCACCGGGGCTATCATGATCTTGCTTCAATCTGTACTCAAACGAAAAAATTTGCAGGAGACGAACTAAGCCTTATTGAGGTAAATTAGTTTTATGAATATTAGGGCCTTGAAATATGCCTTGCCTCTTATGCTATATGTATTAGCGATGATTTCATTTAGCAGTCATGGTATTTACTGCTGGTTATTGTTGTTGTTTGGATGGGTTTTGATACCCTTGATGGAATTATTGATGAAGAAGGATATTCGCAATTTGAGCCAAGCAGAAGAAGAAATGGCAAAGAAGGACAAAGTTTATGATTTATTACTTTACTTAAGCGTAGTGCTTTTGTACCCGACTCTTTTTATTTTTCTGCATTCCATGCAGGAACCAGGATTGGCACTCTCAGATCGGATTGCCCGTGTTGCTACCATGGGCATGCTTTGCGGTACAATAGGCATTAACGTTGGTCATGAGTTGGGGCATCGTTCAAACCGATTTGAGCAAATGCTGGGAAAAGCATCGTTACTCATCAGCCTTTATACCCATTTTTTTATTGAGCATAATAAAGGACATCACAAGAATGTGGCTACGAGGAAGGACCCAAGTAGTGCCAGATTGGGCGAGTCTGTCTATCATTTTTATCCCCGAACCATTATCCTCACCTATATTAGTGCATGGAGGATTGCTGGTCAGGATGCCCAAAAAAATAACAGAAGGGTATTCGGATTACAAAACGAGACGCTGCAATTGCAGTTTGTACAACTTGTTTTTATTCTATTGATTTTTTTTGTTTTTGGCTGGAAACTTTTGCTGTATTATTTAGCTGCCGCCTTTATGGGAGCTTTATTATTGGAAACGGTCAATTATATCGAACACTATGGACTGAGCAGAAAAAAAATGGCCGATGGTAAATTTGAAAGAGCTTTGCCAAGACATAGTTGGAACAGCGACCATCCGATAGGAAGATTATTGCTTTTTGAATTGAGCAGGCATAGCGACCATCATTATCTAGCCAGTAGAAAATACCAACTCTTAAGGCATCATGAAGACGCACCTGAACTTCCTACCGGATATCCGGGTATGATGTTGCTTTCCCTTTTTCCCCCAATCTGGTTTTTTGTAATGAACAGACAAATGGAAAAGTATAAATCATTGCTGTCTGAGCCACCAGTAAAACTTAAAGTTTAAGGTGGCTAGTGGAAATGCTGTTTGGACTTGTTTTGCTACAGAGCTAAATATATTTTTTAAATTCGCGATGCGCTAATCAATCAAACATGCTCACAGGTGCTTTATCATTATATAAGAATGCTTTTAGCGGTTTGTCACGGTCAACCTGGCTGTTGTCTTTTGTGATATTGGTAAACCGAAGTGGTACCATGGTGATTCCTTTTATGACCATTTATCTTACCCAACCTGCTATGGGCTATTCTATTGGCCAAGCTGGTTTTGTGATGGGGTTATTTGGGCTGGGTGCTGTTTGCGGTGGCTTGATGGGAGGGAAACTTACCGATCGGTTTGGCTTTTATTATGTGCAATTGGTTACGCTTTGTGGTGGTGGCATCATGTTTATGATACTTGGCCAGATTAAAAATTTTCCATTCATCTGTTTGTTTACTTTTTTGTTGAGCCTGATCAACGAAGCGTTTAGGCCTGCCAATTCTACAGCCATCGCACATTTTAGCAAGGAGGAAAACCGTACCCGTTCCTTTTCATTGAACCGGATGGCCATTAATTTGGGCTGGGCCTTTGGTGGTGCTATTGGGGGCATACTCGCTTCTATCAATTATCATTTATTGTTTTGGGTGGATGGTTGTACGAATATACTTGCTGCCATTTTACTCACCCGTTTTTTATCGCCTGCACGCAATGAAGCTACCAAGCCAGTTAAGCATACTGATGATACTGTGTATCAATCGGCTTATCATGACCGCGGATATATCATTTTTATCGGTTGCACGATTATGTTTGGGGTTTGCTTTTTTCAGCTGTTTACCACCATGCCAGTTTATTTCAAACAACAGCTTCACTTACCAGAATATGCTATTGGTTTGTTGATGGCCATGAGTGGTGTGATGATTGCCCTAATTGAAATGGTTCTAGTTTTTTCATTGGAAGGCAAGCGCAGAAGCCTCTACTATATTAGCCGTGGTGTATTTATTGTGGGCATTTCTTTTTTATTGTTGAATCTCTTGCCAGGTGCAGGTATGCTGGCTGTCTTATGTATGCTGGTGGCCACTTTTGGTGAAATATCGGCAATGGCTTTTATGAACGCTTTTTGGGTTGCCCGCACTTCGGTCAGGAACCGAGGGCAGTATGCTGGTATGTATACCATGGCCTGGTCCACGGCCCAAGTGTTGGGACCTTCAGTTGGTGCACAAGTGGCCGGTCATTATAGCTTTAAGACATTATGGTGGGTTTCGGGCTGTTTGTGTTTCCTCACTTCCTTGGGTTATAAATGGTTGGTAGAAGGCAATGGACAGGCAAAAAGTAGATTGGCATAAATAGAAAGACCAGCTAGTCATTCAATCTAGCTGGCCTTTCCATTATTATTCTTCAAATAAATAATCAGTTCACTGGCACTACTTGGTAGGCATCCTGGCCATCCTGCATAATCGGTTCAAAAAAAGTATTATTGTATTCCAAAACTATCTCGCCATTGATTTCGCGTTCTACCGCACCTGCAGGCAATTGGCTTACAATAGCGCCATAAGGGGCTGCCACCATTTGATAACCCTGACCATTGTCAATATAAAACACACCTGCGAAATAATAATAGTAATCATTGCCCACTAGCACGGTCTCATAACCATCGGGCAAATAACCAACCACTGCGCCCATTGGAGGTTGAACTACCGCATATCCGTCGTTATAAGGGCTATAATAGCAGCCATCAGAATAATAGTAATTGCTGTTTCCAATGGAAAGCCGAATGGCATCTGCGGCCAATGCGGAAAGAAAATATCCGATCGGATGCCAACGAGGCCCCCAATAAGCGGGTTGGTAATTATGATAGGAATAATCGTTGTAACTTCTGTATTGGTCTCTGTGGTAGATATAGTTTTCGTCGCGGCCGTATCTATCGTTACGAAGATTTTGATTATCCCCCTGATTGTCATGAATAGCTCTATATTGACGAGCATCCCGGTTATCAGGGGTGACAGGGTTTTGAGGCATTATATTTTGGCGGTTGTCATTATTATTGCCTCTGTTAAAATCATGGTTGCCAAAATTCCGGCTGCCGCCATTGATGGTAACCCTGTTTTCCGGTATATAAGGACTGGGGTCATTTCTGCGATTGGGTTGTGGCATCATCACCTGCTGACGGTTTTGTTGCGGGGCTTGCTGTTGTTGGGGTTGGCGAAACTGTTGTTGAGGTTGAGGCTGGGCTTGTGGCTGCCTTCCACCCGAATTTCCACCAAAATTCTGATGGTTGAAACGTTGCGAAAAACCCTCATTGAAGCTAAACATTATGAGCAATAGCGTTGAGAATATATAAATTGAAAATGGTGCATTGAAGATTTTCATAAAAAAATTTTAGTGGTTATTTCTTTTTAGCAATAGCTATCATCTTTATTTTTTTTGAATTGGGAGGCACATTGAATTCAAAAAGTGCATCTGGCAGTTCGGGATTGATCTGCCATTTTGAATACAGTGCTTCATATTGGGGATTGCCAGGTTTTGTAGTATGTACAATCACCATTTTTACAGGCAGGAAAAAAGCATCGTCCGATATCCAAAATTGAAAAGTCTTATCTTTTGCGGTACCGGCTATGTGGAAGCATTCGGTTTCACCTATTTTGGTAGTGCCCAAAAAAACCAAGTTTTGAGATTCCGAAATTAGGTCATCCACAAAGCCCGGATAAAAAAAATCTGCCGCTGGGAATTTAATACCATAAGTCTTATTTACAGAATCGATCATATTGATAACCGATGCAGGTGCAGGTATCTGGCTGTATTGGTTTTTGTCAATCGAATAAAAAGTAAAAGTTTTTCCATTATAGAAGTAGTAACGTGTTCCCTTATCACCTGCAGATTTCATTAACATTTTATCTGACCCATGAAAGAATAATTGCTGGTCATCGGAATGTTTGATCAGTCCAAGTTCTTTGTTGCTGATATCATAATTTGAGTTTATAGAAACGTTGCAGGAGTGGAGGCTGCCAATCATGGCGCTCATATGGTCTAACACGCTAACGGCCACGGAATCGATCCGGTGCGGTTGTGCATTGCTGTTGGCGAATGCGCCTAAAGTGAAGGCAAGCAGGAAAAGTGTTTTATTCATGGTTTTTTTATTAGTATCGGGGCAAGTTGTGCTTTTTTTAAATGACCACAAAGAAAAGAATAAAGCCTTAACCCTTGGATAACCTCTTTTATCTTTTATTGTAACATTCATTGATAAAAGGATTTAAAAAGATACCCATTTGCATGGGTTTCGCTAATGCGGGAGACCTGTTTTTCTTTTGGTTTTATAGTTAGACATCTAAAGAAATAAGGAAGTTTAACCGATTTAAGTTCGGGTAAATTATGAACAACGAATAATTTAGGTTTTGAAATACTTTAAAGCTTTTTACTTTGACAGCACTCTTTATTGAGGGCACAATGTAAGCTCCCCTTATTTTAGTGCCAGGGCTAATTAGAGTTTTCTAAGTTACTCA
>JAFDYF010000086.1 GCA_018267575.1 Bacteroidota bacterium | reverse complement strand
AACCGCTCCGCTATTTATTCCGTTCCTCCCTTGCCTTGCCCGCCAAAAGCCGGGGCGGTTCCATAATCAATTCTTTAAACTTTAAAATGAATATTATGGAAAAGAGAACAAACATGCCAGCATGGGGAAGGGTATCGGAAGTGGAGATCGTCTACAAAGCAAACGTCAGGCCATCCGAAAGGCCATTGATATGTTCCTCAAGGGATGCCTATGAAACATTCCTGAAGGTATGGGACATGGAAAGGATCGAATGGCAGGAAGAGTTCAAGGTACTGTTGTTGAACACGGCCAACCGTGTCATGGGCGTCTATGAGCTTTCCGCTGGTGGGCTCACATCTACTGTGGCAGATCCAAGGCTGATCCTTGCAGTCGCTCTCAAAGGGCTGTCCGTTGCCATCATCATCGGCCACAACCACCCCTCGGGGAACCTGAGGCCGAGCGCACCGGACAACGAGCTCACCGCCAAGATCAGGGAGGGCGCAAGGTTCTTCGACATCAAGCTGCTCGACCATATCATCGTTACAAGTGATGGGTATTATTCCTTCGCTGACGAGGGGCTGCTCTAGCCCCTTTTACTAGATAGTGTTTTATAAAAAAACTATAGTAGCAAAATTTAATAGGATCAAACGAACGATATAGTCGTATCTCAACTTTGCTGCGAATAACCTTTTATTGGATCAAGGTCAAATTATTATTAAATAAAGGGGCAAAAATAAGTAAGCCCAATCGTAGGGTTTCATTTTCAGTCGAAGGATGGCAAGGGCTTTGACGATCTGCGCCCGGACAGTATGGGGGCTGATCTTCAGCCTGCTGGCAATTTCCCGCTCCTTTGTCCTTTCCATATATGCAAGCTTGAAAACCAGTTTGCATCTTGGTGGGAGTTTTTCGATCTCCTCAAATAGCTTACCGATCAGCAGATCTCGGGCCTCTTGTGACTCAAAGGAAATTTCATTGTACTCCGTACTTTCAAGGGACAAAAATTTTGATGCCATTGAACTGACCTGACTGTGCCTTTCAATATCGATGCAGGCATTTCTCACAGTCTTTTGCAAATAGGATTTGCACTGACGCATCTCAGTAAAAACAACCCCCTTTTCCCAAAGCTTGAGAAAGGCGTCCGCCGTAACGTCGGAGGCTTCGGCCTCCCCTACAAATCGGCAGGCAAAGAAAAACACACTTGCGTGAAGTTTTGTATAAAGCGTATTAAATTCTTCAGCCCCGTAGCCAATTTTTTTAATGGTGCCGTTTCCATGCCCTTGCTCCATTGAGGAACAAAATTTCTGTTCCGCCTCAGATATTGTTTTATCCATACCCAAATGAGATATTTTCATTAGACTAGAAAATCCGGTCACACACTTTATGATTTAAGCATCATGGATATCATGTATCTAAGCACCCGTGCTTAAAACCAATGCCAAGCACCCCACCCTATTCACCAAAGATTTCTTTGGCATGTTCATTGGCTTTTAATCATGATTGATTGGTACGGTACTGTAAATATAACAATAAATGACGAATTCGTCATTGTCCAAGAAAGACATTTTTTTGACTTTGGGGCATGCCTCAACTAAGGGATAAAAAATTGCTGCAAAAAATATCGGTGGTCCTAAAAAGCCTTAGGTCAGAAGCTGGCATTTCTCAAGAGGAATTCTACAATGATACCAATATCCACATTGGCAGGATAGAGACGGCAAAGGCCAACCTCTCCGTGAGCACCCTTTCAGCGATCTGTAAATATTTCAAGATCCCACTGTCCGAATTCCATAAGAGAGTTGAAGATTTATAGTATTTAAGCGTTCCTATATAAGTTCAATTTTTGGCTGAAATTCCAAACTGGATTGCCTTGAATGGAAGACAATGCTCTATCCCCCTATTGGTCAATAGCTGCTATAACAATCGGTCTGGGGACTGAAACCAAATGCTCCCGATAAACTCCTTGACGTTATCCCCCATTTAAACGGCAAGATCTTCCGAAATAAAGTAGCTCGACAATATCATCTTTACTAATGATGGCTATTATTCTTTCATTGTCAATGGGCTACTCCAATTTTTCTAAATTTAACAGAATTTACATTATAATTCACTAAAGTTTAGGCTTGCTTGAACATGCTGTCTAGCGATCGATTACTAAAACAGCTGAATAGAAAAGCATTTAGGAAATGCAACTTTATATTAGACAAATTATTGACCATTTATTTAACAACATTGAAACTCAATTAGAATGATTAATAACCAATAAGATTCTCACATTCGCGAAATTCAAGGTTTAAACCAATTGAAAAAAGTAATGAAAAGAGCAGGTTGATGAAACGGTAATCCTTCAAAAAAACAATATCAGCGACCAAGTAGGCAGAGAAAATTCGAAGCTAGTACCAGACTGATTTGGTAAAATAATGTAGGTCAGAAAATTCCCGTTGTGAACAAATTAATACTTCACATGGGTATACCAAAAAATTTGGTAGCACCATTCCTACCAATAAAAATCTGTTCATTCTAACTGGTAATTTGTCAATTTTGTTGCCCATAACTTTGAAAAAATTATTCTCAGTTGTTTTGAGGAGAAAATCAATGGGGCTACTAAAATATAGAAGATATAAGTACACATAAAGCCATTAATATTGTTTCAAAATTTGCTCAGAATCGTGTATTCGGTCATTTCTACAAGAGAAAATGGAAGTGATTGCTGAAATCAAAGAAATCGTTAATATATAGTGAAATATGAATCTAAATATCAAATTGCCATAATAAAAATACTAAATATATTAGTAATGCTTTTTTGCATATTTTTGTATCTTATTTAAAACTTTGAGGATATAATGGGAAAACCTTTTGAAAAAGAATTGCAAAAAATCAATGATACGTTTAATTGGGCTTCCAAAGTTGCATTTCCAATAAATGAAAATGAAATTTATAATTTCAAAAAAGAACCCGCTCTCTTTGTTGGATCAGGAGGTTCCTTAAGTGCCTGTTATTTTGGGGTTTGGTTACATCAAAAATTGGGCTTTATTTCCAAGGCCCTTACACCATTAGAATTATTGCAATCAAAAACCCTTATTGCAAAATCTCATATTATTTTCTTAAGCGCAAGTGGTAGAAACGCAGACATATTGAAGTCATGTGAAATTGCAAAGCAGTTTAATGCCAAGACAATTACAAGCATTATAATGTCCAAGAATTCTATGCTTGCGAAAAGCACTTCTACATATGAGATATCAAATACATTCGAATTTAATATCCCAACTGGAAAAGATGGCTTTTTAGCCACGAATTCATTAGTCGCCTATTTTACAATTTTATCCAGATTATATGGTATAAATCTAAATAGAACCGCCTTTAATCATTTTCCAAATGATCTAGAAAAATTCATTGTAAATCTTCCGAACGAATTCACGCTTTATATTCTTTATTCTGGTCCATCAACACCTGTTGCATATGATATTGAGTCCAAGTTTTCAGAAGCTGCGCTAGGGAATGTTTTACTTGCCGATTATAGGAATTTTGGGCATGGTCGACACCATTGGTTTGATAAAAAAAACAATACTGCAATCATAGCATTAGTAACTCCTGAAATAAAAGATCTTGCAGATAAAACATTGTCAATATTGCCCCAAAAAATCCCCATATTTAAACTGGGAACTACAGATTCAAGTCCTGTCGCAATCATTGACTTACTTATCCAGTCATTTCAGTTAGTGAATTTAGCAGGCAAAAAAGTTGGCATTGATCCAGGCCGTCCAGGTGTGCCATCCTACGGAAGCCAATTATATCATTTGAGCTATGCCGGGAACTTATTGCCCCCAAAATCAAAGGTCCAAGAAGAAATATGGATGCAAAGAAAGTCAGGTTTTACTGATACAACCCTTTTTTCACAAGATGAAAAGAGCATAATATCCAAGTCGTTGAACCAATTTAAGGTTAGTCTTTCAAAAGCTAAATTTGGTGGTATCCTATTTGATTATGACGGCACATTATGTAACTTACGGGAGAGGTTTACTCTACCTTCCACTGAAATAAAAAAGCTCCTGAACGATTTACTTAAGAATGGTTATTTTATTGGTATTGTTACTGGCCGGGGTAAATCAGTACGAACAGCTCTACAAAAAACAATCCTATCTAAATTTCATAATCAAGTAATCATAGGATATTATAACGGCTCACAGATTGCTTTTTTGAGTGAGAATATAATACCAGACCCCATGAGAGATGCCTCTGAAAATCTCAAAAATTTCTCTTCAGAATTACTTAGTGATTCTCTTATTAAAAATTTTATCAAAAAAAATCAGTTAGTTATTGAACTTAAGTTCAATATGATTGAAGTCCAAATTTGTAAATCAGTTCTCTTTCCTTTAAAAAATTATATAAGAGATTATATTAACTTGAGCCAAAACAAGTATCCATTAAAGTTCACTGAATCAGGACATTCAATTGATATATTAGAAACCAAAACATCAAAACTTGATATTGTACCCCAATGTCAAATATTGGCCAATAGACTAAAAGTACCTAATAGTTTCATCTGTATTGGAGATATGGGGAGGTGGCCTGGTAACGATTTTGAATTACTTAACTCAAATTTTTCTTTAAGCGTGGATTCATGCCCAGCTGGATTGAATACTGGATGGAATTTAGCATCCCCTGGGGTTAGAGGCGTGTCCGCAACAAAAGAATATCTTGGAAAAATTAAAAAATATAAAGGCTATTTTAAAATTAAGATATGAAAGATGAAATAGTACAGGCATTTCTTGCTGAAGTAGTTGATGCCGCGTCATTTGAGGAACATAGAAAATACTTTCAAAATATGGCAGCCTATAAATATGATGGCTATCAGCAATACTCTGCTGGGAAAAGATTTATAGAAAGCTTTGCTCATTGGCTAAATAAATTCAATGAGGGGGATAGAAATATAGCTTTAGACTTCATTAGAAACAGATTAATCTATGTTTCAAACGAGGAAATAAATGCCCTTGTTGCGTCATGTTATCAAGATAAAATTAAAGGAATAATTATTGAGAGAATTAGCAAGGAATTGAATATTCCGTCCTACTACGTTTCAAAAATAACTAGCACCAGTGAATTTGATATTCTTTTAAGACAATCCTTGTTTTGTGGCCTCAGTGATGGTGCAAGAACTGATATTTTTAGAAGATCCAATTCTGGAATAATATCTCATGAACAGATTTATCAAACTTATGAACTATCCGATACAAGAGCAACAAAGATGCAAGAAGGTTTAGAAGAAGATTTAGTGAAGAAATATGGAAAAAATTCACCAAATGACAGGAAAAAATTTAAACAACTTTTTTTGTTAGATGATTTCTCGGCAAGCGGATCATCCTATTTAACCATATCACAAGAAGGTTACTTAAAAGGAAAAATTGCGGCACTTTATGATAGCATTTTTAATGATAAATCTGAAATGAGTAGTGTGTTTGACACCGATGACCTTCAGGTTCATATAATCTTATATTTATGTACCAAGCAAGCGGAGGAAAACATCAATTCAGTTATACCAGAAATTACAAATAAGCATAAAAATACTCCGAAATTGCATATTTTACATTTAATCAATAATAACACGGTTGTAGTACCCCAGAAAGATCAGAAGATAATTGATATTTGTAAAAAGGAAGAATATTACGATAAAAAAATTGAGGATAAACATACAGGAGAAGTGAGGCTAGGATACAAGAGTTGTTCGCTGCCATTGGTTTTAGAACACAATACTCCAAACAATTCAATATCTATTTTATGGGCTTATGAAAATCTTAAGTTTTCTGGCCTTTTTCCAAGAATCCCAAGACATAGAGAATCATGAGAGTTGATTTAAACCCTTTCTTTTCAAGAGCATCAGAATATATAGATCAAGATAACCGGTTTATCAGGCTATTTAGCCCTGAAGTATTGACTATTTTTAACGCATCTAGCATTTGGAGTACAGTAAATGTTCTGCGCAGTTCACCAGGCGGAGGCAAAACAACATTGCTCAAAATATTTACTCCTAGGGTTCTCCTAGAAATTAGTGAAAAAAAAGAAGAGAATACTTTTTTTGGAGAGCATTGTAGAAAAATATTCGAAACCCTTACAGGCCTGGGCGTGTATGATTCAGGCGAATTAAATGTCATTGGGTCTCTTATTGCATTTAATAATGAATATGCGTCTCTTGAATATCTAAAAAAAGATAATGGTCAAAAAATCAGATTATTTAATTCATTTTTAAATGCAAGACTAACGCTTGCAATTTTACACTCTTTTAGTGTAGCTTTTAAATTTTCATTCCCTGAAGATTTAGTTTCGATTGAATTTGATAACGAGTCGCTCCATTTACTGCCGCCTCAAATACGAGAATTAAAAACTGGCTCTACCCTATATGAGTGGGCATGTAATCAAGAGGAGACTATTGCCAAAGAAATTGATGCTGTCTTGCCCATTAAAGAAGCAGACCTTATAGGCACTGATGACTTTTATGCACTTAGCCTCTTTACACCAGGCAATGTTTCATACAAAAAAAAGAAGGTTACTCAAAGAATTTTGGTGATGGTTGATGATGTTCACAATCTTTCAGCAAATCAACGAGAATATTTTCTGAAAAAAGTAATTGATAAAAGGTCACTAGTAAATATCTGGATTTCGGAAAGATTCAAGGCACTTACTATGAATGAAATATTTTCTGAAGGCAATACATTGGGCAGGGATGTAACAAATATTGAAATTGAAAATTTTTGGGCCGAAAAGAGTAATTATTCGAAATTTGAAAAATTCGCTAAAGCTGTTGCTAATAAGCGAGTTGAAATGGCTTTACTTGAAGATAGAAGGGAGTTTGCAAGTTTTCTGCAAGAAGAAGTTCAATTTAATCAAGATAAGGAAAAAGCCATAACTGATTTAATTGAAAAGTTTAAAAAACTAATAAATGAAAAGTATTCAGGCGACCGGTATAAGGGTTTAATTGAAGCTAAAAAGCCAGATGGAGACTTGTACAATCAATTGATTGAATGGCGTTCATTAGAAATACTTCTATGTCGTGATAAAAATAAGACACAGCAAACTTTAGGGTTTGAAGAAGAGCTCACTCAGGAAGAGTTAGATGAGAGAGAGGGCTCAGATGTATTAAATGCAGCGAAGCTATTTTTGAATTTCAAATACCAATTCCCATATTACTTTGGAATTTCTGTTATTTGTCGTCTAGCATCTTTTAACATTGAGCAGTTTCTTTTTATTTGTGGACATTTATTCGAAGAAGTCAAGTCTAATTATATCAAAAAAATATCAAAAAAAAATGCTACAATCGAAACCTCACCAGTGAAGCAAGAAGCTATTATAAGAAAAGTGTGTGACTCGAAATGGAAAGAATTGCCAATAAAAATACCAGATTATGATGACGTCTACAGGCTGTTAAATTCATTGGGGGAATTTTGTCAGAACCAGACTTTTGCACCTAACGCATGGAACTCACCAGGGTTAAATGGTATTGCCATATCAATGACCGATAGGGCTAGGCTACGGGAAATAGTACTGAATGAAAAGGAACACCCCCATTATAGATTAGCTAAAGCGATATCAACATGCATCTCTTATAATCTAGTTGATATCAAACTTAATTATAAAAATGACGGGTTGTGGATGATTATTTATTTGAACCGTCTTCTTTGCGTATACTACAATCTTCCCTTATTTAATGGTAGGTTTAAGAAATTAAAAATTAATGAATTGTTCAATTGGGTTACAAAAGGATATAACAAAAAAGAAATTTTATTGGACCTATGAGCTTGAAATGGGAAAACTATGTATTAAAAAGTGGCTCAGATTGCCTATCATTCTGGAAATCTTTTGTCGATGAAAAGACAAGGGATATATTGTATATTCTTGCCATAGGATTTGACCCAAGAACGTATAACGGAATCAACACAATTTTCGACCTAGATAATAAAGGAGGTAAACGAGATGTAGTTGGTATTCGCTATTATACCACAGAAAAGAAGGACGACCCATCAGACGACAGAGTAAAAAAACATTTAGAAAATCTTGAATCTTTTCTTTCTGCAAAAGCATTTCCTGCACCCTATTATAAAGACCTTATTCTTCGTTCAGACTCTGATACAAGCACTGCCTCGATTAACGCTGCTTCAGAAATCATCACTGATATAAACGATATCATGAACTATACTGATATCATTGTTGATATCAGTGCAATGCCAAGAACAATATTTATTGCATTAGCTAACAAGATTTTAAATCTTGTTGAAGACTTTAATAGTAAAAATAATTCGAAAATCAATCTTCATTTAGTGGCTACTGAAAATCCACTACTTGATGCAAAAATTATTGAGCAAGGGGTCGAAGAATCACCTACCTATGTACAAGGCTTCACTGTAGTTGAAAAATCAAGAACCAATGAATACAAGAAAGTATGGATACCCATATTAGGAGAAAATCAAATAGATCAGTTTACAAAAATCCTAAACCTTGTTCAACCCGATGAGATATGCCCCATATTACCTTTTCCTTCCGTGGACCTTAGGAGAGGGGATGAACTAATTCATTATTATCAGGATAAATTATTTAATGACCCTGCGTTTTCACTTAACAATATCATATATACGGATGAATCAAACCCATTCCAAACTTATCGACTCCTGGTAAATACTATATGGAGATATAAAAAATCATTCGATATACTAAAAGGGTGCAAAATATATTTATCGACCCTGTCAAGTAAATTGCTTTCCATAGGCACCTTACTTGCTGCATATGAAACGAAGCAGGATGGGATTGAAGTTGGTATTCTGCATGTTGAATCAAGGGGGCATAAATTAATTGATGGGCTTTTGGAGACCGAAATAAAAAACATCTCTAATCATAATTATTTAGTCGAAATTTGGCTTGCTGGAGAAAGTTATGAAAAGTAAAAAATTACCTAAAGTAAATGATATTATGGATAAAAGTCCTGTGTGTGTTGGAACTGGGCTAATGGCTCTTGACATTGTAATGAATGGTGACCCTAAAAAGGGTCAAACATTTGCTGGAGGTTCTTGCGGAAATATAATTTCAATTTTATCTTTTCTGGGATGGGAGACATTTCCTATCGCCAGATTTTCTAAGATGAAAGCAACAGATGAAATTCTTATCGATTTAAACAAATGGAATGTTAACAAGGACTTTATTTTTATCGAGAAGACGGGGAGCACACCTATAATTATTCATCGTATTTACAACGATAAGGATAATAATGTTAAGCATAGATTTGAATTTAAGGTCCCTGGAACGGGCAAATGGTTACCTGGGTATAAATCAATTCTGCGGACAGAAACGGAAGATATTCTCGCAAAAAAAGCGGCAGCAAATGTTTTTTTCTTTGATCGCGTATCTCGAGCAGCATTAGACTTAGCCTATTCATATAAAAAAGCTGGGAGTTTAATTTTTTTTGAACCATCTTCTATTAAAGAGGACACCCAATTTAAAGAAGCTATTGAACTAGCGGATATAATCAAATTTTCAAGCGAAAGAATCAGGAGTTTTTCAGAGAAATTTCCAGAGAAACAAGCTTTTTTAGAAGTAGAAACTTTAGGGAGTGAGGGGCTTCTTTATAGAACCAAAAAGCAAAAGAAAAATGAATGGAAATATTTATCATCCTTAAAATTGACTAAAATTGCGGATAGTGCTGGTGCAGGTGATTGGTGTAGTGCGGGTATTATTCACATGCTAGGTAAAAATGGGGCAAAAGGACTAAGAGCTTCATCAATCTCGGAAATTGAAACTGCTTTAGAATATGGCCAACTTCTTGGAGCTGCTAATTGTCTTTATGAAGGAGCTAGGGGACTAATGTATAATTCTGATTTAACAAAGATTAATAATTTAATAAATAGTTTGAAAGCAAACCCTAATCTAATAGAACCAAGTATTCATGTTGAAAGATTGTTTGATAAACCGATTTCTTTTAATAGCTTACTATCAGTAAAGTGAATTAATTAATCTGTTTAACTTACAAATCATTGTAATCGTTTTACTATTTCATCCTTATCAGCCAATATACATATCATTTTGTTTGGTCTTAGCTAAGATGTTTAATAAATAATCAATCCCATAGCCTTGTCTAATTTTTTTCGCAAAAAAATCACGGTATTATTATCTTTCGTTACAAGATACTTTGAAGTTACACTTTATGCTTTTAGTTACTCGGAATTTACTAACCCGGTCTTGAAATATAGTTTTTAATTGATTAAATCAATTCTTTATCGGCCTCGTATTTTAGCCATTTACATTTTAAAGAACTAATTTTATAAACTCGGTCTATTTTCCCAAATTTTTTTAATCATTTGTGCTTTTTGCACCTGATCAGCTTTGATGTACCTCCTAAATGCTTTTTCTGTTCTGTGTCCACTTATCGCCATGATGAGGTTGATCGGTGTGCCATCAAGGAATTCATTGGTACAGAACGATCTCCTACAGGTGTGCGACATCACCCAAGCGTATTTAGGCCTTATCTCTTCTATTATCCTGTTGCCCCGCTTATGGGTGATCTTGATCATTTCATCAATTCCGGCAAGCTTTGCCACTTCTTTGATATAATGATTGAAATTGGGGTTGCTCACCTGTGGCATCTGCATATTATATTTATCAATCAATATCCTTTTTGCATCTTCCCTCAATGGAACGACAACTGTCGAAAGTGTCTTTGCCTGGTTGACATAGAGCATACCGCCCCGCAGTTCTTCCGGCCTGATATCGGAGTAATCGCTGAAACGGAAACCTGTCAGACAGCCAAGAACGAACAGGTCCCTGTACTTCTCAAAATTTCTATTCTTAGAAAGGTCAAGGTGATAGATCTTTGACAGTTCCTGCCAGTTGAGATATACTGCATCCACTTCTTCCTCCATCCCCTTGAAGGCACTTAGATCCATAAAGGGAATAATCTTTTTCACCATCCTGTCCCTCAGGAACGATTTGAGGTGTTTGATTGTTTTGCCTACACTGTTAACTTTTAAACCTCGAACGCCGTCCCTTCGCCTTGCTTGTATAATATCATAGGTAAGGAACTTTACAAAGCCTTCATAAAAAGCCACATCAAAAGAATCAAACGTGATCGGATCCCTCCTGTGAATCTCATAACTTTTCAAATGGGATTTCATCATGTTTATGACATTGATCGTGCATCGCTTGACGGTGCTCTTTTTGCTCGTTACATAATCATCGATGTTCCAATAGACATCCAGGTTTTTTTTGGCGGTGGACATCTGTTCCATTTTCCAGTTCGCCTGCAAGTGGAAATTTTCCTTCAAGAACTTCATTGGGCAGGTCCCCTTTTTTTTAAGGGCATTTGTGACCATGTCCTCAGCTTTGCGCAGCTTTGACGTAAGTTCAGACTGAAGTTTTTCTGCCTCTCCATACGAAATGGGCAATGTTCCCGTGATACGCCCTGTTTTCTTGTTCCAGTATTGTGGGGGTATTGCGATCCCGCTGTTGAGCAATATCCTTTGCTCCGCATTATGGCAATACTGGATGAACACGACCGCAGTACCGTCCTTGCGTACCGCACCTTTTTTGATGATGAGTTTGATTGGCTGCCCCATGACTTTGTTCTATTTTTATTCTATAAAAAAGCAGTCAGGCAGGATAAAGATAATGGCAGTAATTTTCAGGACTTGTTGCTAAATACTGAAAACCATCCGATTGTGATCAAGTAAAATATGGTGAGATAAAGAGAGGGACTAGTGTTTTCGTTGCCAAATTACCCGTCCGGTCCGCTTTTAGTCTTCACAAAACATATCAAAAGCCTGCAAATCGTTGATTAGCAGGCTTTTTTTATTTCAGCTCCTTACAAAATTCATCAAAACTGCCCATAATTTAGGTGAGCGAATAGGTGAGCGCGTCAAGCCCACCAAAAAAACGCTCACCTAAAACAGCTCAAACCCTTTATGGGCAAGCTGTCCAGCGTTTGGACATCTTGTCTTCAGTGAATTGCGGTCTTAATTTTATCACGCTTAAAATGAGATCAACATGAGCACACTGAACAAGCGGTTTAGCCTGTTTTTCTACCTCAAAAAACAGAACAATTCAAAAAGGGATTTCGCGGTTTATCTTCGCCTGGTTCTTGACACAAAACGGACTGAAATCTGCACAAAACGAAAATGGGAACCATCCAGATGGGACAATGCTACTGGCAGGGCAAAAGGAACCAAGGAGGATGCAAAAATCATGAATGCTTTCCTTGACCTGATCCAAGCAAAAGTTTATGAAGCGCATCACGAAATTATTGCCAGTGGCAAAATGGTATCATGCGAACTTATTAAGAACAAGATCGCTGGTATCGGGGACAAGCAATACAAGCTCTTGGAAGTAGTAGAACAGCACAACCAGGAAATCCTCCAGCTCATTGGGAAGGGATATTGCAAGGGCACCTGGACCAAGTACAACACAACCCTGACCCATCTAAGGAATTTCCTTCACTGGAAATACAAACTGTCCGATATCAACATCAAGGACATCAAGTATTCCTTTGTCACCGATTTTGAGTTCTATCTTAAATCCGAAAAGAACATCGATACCAATACCAATGGCAAATACATCAAGAACCTCAAAAAAATAATCCATGAATGCCAGGCCAAGGGCTGGCTGGAGAAAGACCCTTTTATCGGGTTCAAAGTGAAGCACAAGGACGCAGATATCCCACACCTTTCGGACGCTGAACTTAAGATTTTGGAGGAAAAAGAGTTTGAGATCGAAAGGCTTGAACAAGTAAAGGATATTTTTCTTTTCAGTTGCTATACCGGTTTCGCTTATGCGGATGCAGCCAAATTGACCCAAACCAATATCGAGATTGGGATCGATGGCAAAAAATGGATCTCAAAAAACAGGGAAAAAACAAATGTTTCTTCAAGGATTCCTCTCCTGCCTCAAGCCCTTGCTATAATGGAAAAATACAAAGACCATCCAAATGTTAGCAACTCAGGGAAACTATTACCAGTCCTTTCGAACCAAAAAGTAAATTCCTATTTAAAAGAAATTGCCGATTCATGTGGGTTCCAAAAGAACATCACTTTCCATGTGGCTAGGCACACTTTTGCCACCACGGTCACTTTGAGCAATGGGGTGCCCATCGATTCGGTGAGCAAAATGTTGGGGCACAAGAAAATTACCACCACCCAGATTTATGCGAAGATCCTGGACAACAAAGTGAGTGCGGACATGAACGCCCTTCAATCGAAATTGATTGAAAAAAAATCCGCGGGGAATTTAAAAGTCGTAAAACCTGACATCAACTAGCCAGTGACTTCCCAACTTTGGTTAGGGGTTTTATATAAATAGTAGTCCCAAGAAATGGATGATATGAAGGAGCATAGTTGATATAACCAAATTCAACAAGCTCCTTCATGTATTTGTGGTAAGTACTCTGACTATTTATTTTGGACAACCGCATGAGCTTTGACCGAGAAATAGAAATGGGGTTAACAAACTCATTATTGTTCCAGCATTGAAAAAGGGCCATGTATAATACTATGTGCGGATAACTGATCCTCTCATCCGCACTTATAGTTGCAAAAAAATCAGTCATTTGGGGCAAATACATAAAGGTGCTTTTAACTGAGAACCTATTGTTGAAATAACTTTTCGATATCTCGGTATCGGTAAAAATAAATACCTCCTACTTTGGTGGATTGAAGTTTTCCAGTAATTCGAAGGTTCTGTAAAGTACCTGCTGAAATATTCAACATCTTCCTCACTTCTGCTCCCTTTAGCCATTCTTTGGTAGGCTTTTGTGCAACTGAGACCTGTAATTGCTTGAGGTCATTGAGTAACCGGACTCGAAAAGATTCCAAGTCTTCTTTTGTTATTATTTCGGTTGGCATTACGTTATTAGTTTTCAATAAACCAAATCCCTCAATGAGAAATTTTAATTTTTTTATTTATATTAATATGGCATGACAAATTTAGATATTCATTTAAATGCTATTAAATATAAATATATTCATTTAAATGCTTTTATCCCTATTCCATTAGTATAATTAGCAGTTTTATAACAATCATAATAAAATCCTAATCCCTTCAAAAGGTGTCATGTGAATTTAGCAGACAGCTAGATTCCGAATCATGCATTCACTCTGATTACTCTAAAATATCATTTGGTTAATAAGGAAGAAAGAAAAATGGATATACTTAAAAAAGTGAATAATGATTTTGCTTGATTGGGAAACACAAGCGGACGCTTGCGCCTGTTCGAGTTAAGCCCCTACGCTCACAATTGATTTCAAAAAAATGGAAAAAGTGTGTAAAGGATGATTTAAAAATCAAAAATTGATTTTTATTCCCTAAAGCATTTGAACCTTGATGAAACCTCCACAATTTTAGATGCAGAAGCCGCCGCAAAAATGGCAGGGCATACCTCCACAGTAATTACCTTAAAGCACTATTTGGTAAATGAGGAAGAAAGAAAAATGGAAAAACTTAAGAAAGTGAATAATGATTTCGCTTAAGGGCCAAGACTTTCTGCTTTGCTGGGATTTTATTTTGTCCAGCCCGGAACCGAAGCTGAATAAAATTACTGATGATGAAGTTAAGGGCAATAGTTTAATTGAAATTCGACTGCCGGATATTAGCTGAGAGTAGTGTGAAAGCCGATTGTTATTCCGTCAGCCAGGATAGAAGCAAACCGAATGTTAGCAGCAGACTTACGAATCAATGCAACGTAACAAATCTTCTCGGCCAATAAACCTCAAAGCGTCAACAATTTCATCAAGTTTCTTACGAGCTTCCAACCATTCCCATATGTCTTTACATTCTCGTCCTTGAAGAAACCTCCTCTGGGTATGCGGTGGTATGTCAAAATAGTCAGCTAAGTCATGCCAATCATCTAGTAAGTCTCTACAAATGCAGATTTTATTCTTGCCATTGAATCCCTTCTTTTCAACTCTCTCAGGTTGGTCACGATTGCGATTTAGATTAAAAGCAGAGTTAATTACAGATTTTAATAAGCTAAAAGTATATGCAGCCGCTACATGGGCTGCATAGAATTGCCATTCGTCGTTTTTCTTGCTGTCTGCCCAATCACAAATACTTTTAATAAACAAAAATCCAGGTCTGTCTTCTGATTGGAAAGCTGCTAAAGCTGTACCATACGATTCCATTTCAACACCTAAAGCCTTTGGCCAAATTTTTTGAAAATCTTCTCCAAACTGCTTTGTTGAAATAACTTTTTCACCCGTCGCAATAACTCCAAAATGAGCTTTAGGATAATGATTTCTTGTAGTCGGAGTGTAAGCTCCCCTTATTTTAGTGCCAGGGCTAATTAGAGTTTTCTAAGTTACTCA
>JAFDYF010000085.1 GCA_018267575.1 Bacteroidota bacterium | reverse complement strand
CTTTTTTGGTTCTTTTTTGGGCAAGCAAAAAAGAACAAAGAATATTTTGAATAAATACTTTAATCAATGCTTATTTTTTTGCTAAACTAATAGCACAACACGTTAAATAGAAATAAAAAGCCATGGCTGATAACCATGGCTTTTTATTTCTATCCGTTTTTATTTTACCAATTTACCATCAGGATATAATTCCACTTCTTTTTTCTTTCCTTTCCATTTAAGGTCGGTTTCGTAGATTATTTTTCCGTCTGGCTTTTCGATTTTGCTAGCCCCTTCAATGGTTGAACCTTGGTAGTGTTCACGGACGGAGCTTGACACCGCCACAGGTAGTTGGGTAATGGCTATTTCCGTTTCCGTTTCTTTCCAATTTCCCTGCAAATCAAAATTGGCTGACATTTTTATTCCGTTCA
This sequence comes from Bacteroidota bacterium, assembly GCA_018267575.1. Lineage (GTDB taxonomy): Bacteria > Bacteroidota > Bacteroidia > Chitinophagales > Chitinophagaceae > Puia. The sequence continues at coordinate 56,963 of JAFDYF010000085.1, read as the reverse complement.
GGACAAAATCAGCTTCATATTCCTTTGCATTTTCTTTTCCCCATTTTACATGTTTGGCATTTGCAAATCGCTGTTCAAAAGCTTTTGAAACAGCCGAGGGTGCTTTCATTTGTGCCTGTAATCCCAAACTAAAACCAATGCTGGTCAGCAAGAGTAAGCGTTTCATTTTTTATGATTTTAAAATTAAAAAATAAGGTGATTTACAATAGGCTCGCAAATAGTCTGATTATTTTTTCAATACTAAAACCTGGAAAGTGCCCGGTACCATCTTCGGTCTTTCGCCTGCAACCGCTTTTTCAAGATCGGCCGCTGGCAAAAACACTTCATGGGTGGTCTCATCCAGACCAATCGTGCGGGCACTTCTTTTTGTTTCCACATTATCAATGAGTTTAAAATGGTCTGCATTCACTTCTTGAATAACCGCCAGTTTGCCCGTACCGCAGGAAGCAAAAATATATTTCAGCCCATTATCAAAAGCCACCCCATCACAACCATCGGCAATAGCTATTTTGTCGATTACCTTGCCATTGGTGGCGTCCACCACTACGAGTAGCTTTTCGCAACCAGCGAACAATCTTTTTGTTTTGATATCAATAGCCAGTCCGGTCGGGCCCTCTGCCGGGGCAATGCTCCAACTTGCTTCCACTTTATTCGTATTGATATTGATTACCGAAATCTCATTCTTGTTCTCAATGTTCACATAAATTTTTCCTGCCTGGTCGGAAACAGCCGTTTCAGGTTTCCCGCCAACCGGAATCGTAGCCACCAGCTTTTCACTCACTGGATCTATGATAGAAAGGTCGTTGCTTCGGCCATTGCAGGTGATGATTTTTTTGGAATACTCATCATACATAATGGCATCGGGGTTTTGACCAGTGGCTATCTGTGAGAGCACCGCATTCGTCTTCAAATCAAAAACGGTTACATTGTTGAGCCTCCCATTACTGGTAAGGCCCTTGTTCAATGATGGAACAAATGCAATGCCGTGCACCCCTGTCGTGTTGGGGATTACCCCTATCGAATCACCCGTTTTTTGATCTAGGATATTGACCTGCGTACCATGGGAAACATAGATGCGGCCATTGCCCGGCCCTGCCGCAATATAATCCCAGCCACCGCCGCTGGCAATATGAAAAACCCGGTCAATTTTGTACCCACTGCCAGATTGAGCAGCTGTAGGATTTGTAAAAGCAAAAAGAAAAGCAGTTGTAATAAAGGCAATAAATGAATATTTCATGAGAATCTGTTTTAGTTTTATGAGAACAAAATCTGAATTTGCACATAAATGTGGAGGAAGATTCTGAAGAAATATTGAAGTTATCCGAATTCGAACGAACTATTCAAGTTGAAGATGAAAGTACTGGTCATAGAAGATGAGCAATTATTGAGCGAAAGCATCTACAAATACCTGAAGCAGGAGCATTTTATCTGTGATGCCGCAACAGATTATGCTACCGCTTTGGAAAAAATCGAGCTTTTCGATTATGATTGCATTCTGCTGGATATCAATTTGCCGGGCGGAAGTGGGTTGGACTTACTCAAACAGTTGAAAGAAAACAAAAAAATGGATGGGGTGCTGATCATTTCTGCCCGCAATTCACTGGAGGACCGGATCACGGGACTTCAGTTGGGTGCAGATGACTATCTGCCAAAACCTTTCCATCTTTCTGAACTCGTGGCCAGGATCACCGCCATCATCAGAAGGCGGCATTCCGCGGGCAACAACCTACTCCAGTTCAACGAGCTTATCATCGACATACTGGCAAAAACCGTTTTTGTGAACAACCACTTGCTCGACCTCACCCGAAAGGAATATCAGCTACTTTTATATTTTGCTTACAATAAAGGAAGGGTCATTTCCAAAAATGCCATTGCCGAACATTTATGGGGCGATGAGATGGAAGGAGCAAGCAACTATGATTTCATTTACACTCATGTAAAAAACTTGCGCAAGAAACTGATTGCCGCTGGTTGCAGCGATTATATTCAATCCATATATGGAATGGGGTATAAATTTACTGGTTAGAGATAGATCTAGATATCCAAACAAATCCTGTTCAAGAACGATAACATGAAACTGATCGCAAAATACAACCGGGTCAATATCATCGCCACCATTGCGGTCATGCTTTCGGCCAGCATCTGCTATTTTTTTATGCTACGCTATGTGCTGATCCGTCAGTTGGACAATACTTTGAAAGTGGAAGAAGCTGAAATCTTAAATTATGTAAAACGCAATAACCGATTGCCCGAAGCTACCCACTACCGCGATCAGCAGATCCGTTTTGATCCAGCAGAGGGCCCTGTGAAAAGAAAATTCAACAATATAGAATTGGTCGATGGTCACGAGCACGAAACCAATCCTTATCGGGAACTGGTATTCCCGATATCGGTGGGCAACCAATTTTATAAAGCTTCTGTCACCAAAACAGAGGAAGAGATGGAAGACCTGGTGATGCTGATCGTACTCATCACCATGGGGCTGATCATCCTTTTATTATTGATTTTATTTATCACCAACCGCTTGCTTTTAAGAAAAATATGGAAACCATTTTACGATACACTCGATTCCATCAAAGCATTCAATCTCTCCAATAAAAAATACGAAGGCAGTCCCACCGATACCGAGGAGTTCAGGGAGCTTGACAATGTAGTACAGACTATGACCTCACAAATCATAAAAGATTATGATACGCTGAAAAATTTTGCCGATAATGCCTCCCACGAAATGCAGACCCCCTTGGCCATCCTCAACTCAAAACTGGATTTGTTGATACAGGAACCGGGGCTAACGGAAACCCATAGCCGTCAATTACAATCCATGTACGATGCCATCACCAGGCTCACCAAACTGAACCAGTCTTTATTATTGCTCACCAAAATCGGGAACAACCAGTTTAAAGAAGTGGAAATGCTTTCTTTGGATAGTTTGATCAAACAAAAAATCCTTCAGATGGAAGACCTGATCAGTACCAAACAGCTTCAATTGACCGATCAGCTTCAACCAGTTTCGCTCAAAATGAACGAATATCTGACCGATACCCTATTGAATAATCTCTTGGGTAATGCCATCCGCCATAATGTGGAAAATGGTAGTATCCACATTTCACTGGACAATCAAAAGCTGCTCATCAGAAATACGGGTCCCGCTTTAAGTTTTGACCCCTCCGTCATTTTTGACCGGTTCAAAAAATCCAGTCGTTCCGAAGGGTCGGGGCTGGGTCTGGCCATCGTAAAACAGATTTGCGATAACTATCAATATACCATCTCCTATTTCTTCAAGGATAACCTACACCATTTTGAGATTTTATTTTAGAACATGCATCCCTAATTCAGTATTATACCAAATACATGCTTTTCAAGGTATGTGAATAACCACTGTTCGCTAGGCGTTTGTTTTCTATTTAAGTTTGCTAGTAAATATTCCCACATGAATGATATCCAGAACCTAAAGGATTTTTTAGAACCCATCGGGTCACATATAAATGCAACCGAAATAGAATATGCCGATGGGCAATTAGGCAAACTGGTCGAAAAATACGAAGACGAATTCCCAGACTTTTTCGAGAAGGATATCATCATCGTGGGCTGTGGCGAAATACGTGGAAAAGGTCCAGGCCCTAAATGGAGCAGCGCACCCGATGCAATCCGTGATGAATTGTACAAACTCTATTGCTGGCATACCGATATAAAAATTGCCGATGCTGGCAATATCAAGCCCGGTGCCAGTCTCAATGATACGCATGCTGCTCTCAAAACAGTCATCCGCGAATTGCTTGAATATGGAAAAACTATTGTGGTGCTAGGTGGCTCCTGCGATCTCACCCTCGCCCAATACCAAACGTATGTTGATAATAAAAAAATTGTTGAGGCCGTTTGTGTGGATGCGCTCATCAACCTGAATATCGAAGCACAGAGCCGCAGCGGTAATTATCTTATGGAAATGCTCACCACGGAGCCAAACTATATCCGTCATTATAACCATATCGGTTTCCAAAGTTATTATGTGCACCCACGCATGTTGGAGACTATGGACAAACTCCGCTTCGACTGTTTTCGGGTAGGTAGCGTAAAAGAAAATATCGAAGAAATGGAGCCGGTGATCCGTAACTGCTCACTATTCAGTTTCGATATATCTGCCATCGCTCATGCATTTGCTCCATCCAATAGCCTTTCGCCCAATGGCTTTAATGGCGAGGAAGCATGCACGCTCATGCGCTATGCAGGTTTAAGTCCCAATGTGAACACCGTTGGCATTTATGGGTACGAACCCGAAAAAGATCATGACCAACTCACGGCCAAACAGATTAGCCATATGCTCTGGTACCTGATCGATGGCAAAAGCCGCGGCCGCCGCGAAGCCAGGCTCGATGAAAAAGATTCTTTTATCGAATACCACACCGCATTCGCCGAAGTGGAAACCATTTTTCTCAAAAGCAGAAAAACAAATCGCTGGTGGATGCAGTTGCCCGATAAAAAATACATCGCCTGCTCCTATAAAGATTACTTGCTCGCCAGCAGCAATGAAATCCCAGAGCGATGGATGCGTGCACAAGAAAGGGTCTGAGCAATTACTTAGACTTGAAATATTTTTTTAGCCAACCTTAGTACTACTATTAAGCTGTGGTTGCGTCGCACTCTTGTACATGGGTTCTTTACGGAGCTTTTAAACTTCAAATATTCAGAACATAATTTTTTTCAATGAACCGAATTCCATCTCACCATCTCCGTTTTCTTTTTTTGACTTTTCATTTATTGGTCTGTGGTATTGCCTTTGCACAAAAAGCCAGCAAGGAACTAAAGGGCTTCGTGGATAATCCTTTTGTCAAAACTGCACAGGTGGGTATTTGTGTGTACGATGCCAATACTGACAAATACATACAGCAGTACCAAAGCGATAAATATTTTATCCCCGCCAGCAATACCAAATTGTTTTCCTTATATGCGGGATTGAAATATATTGGCGATTCACTTGTAGGGATCAGGTATTTAGAAAGGGATAGTGCCATTTTGCTATTGCCGACCGGCGACCCTACCCTGCTTCACCCTGATTATAGCAGGCAACCTGTGATCGATTTTTTGAAATCGAAAAAGAAACCTGTTTATGTAACATCGCCCAATTGGCAGGAACAGGCATTGGGCCGCGGCTGGAGTTGGGACGACTACAATGATGGATACATGGTGGAGCGAAGCCCCCTACCTGTTTATGGCAATATCATCAAATGGGAGCAGGCGCAGCAATCCGATGGGTCTTACAATAGTTTTTCCAGCCCCGAAGTAAACTGGAAAGTAAATTTCAACAGCGATTCTTCGACCAAAAATTTTTTTGTAAAAAGAGACTGGTGCGCCAATATTTTCAAAATCACCCAAGGCACTGAAAAAACAGCCGAGCAGGACGTTCCCTTTGTGACCAATGGACTAGAGTCGGCTGTTGAACTATTGAAAGACACTGTTGGCAAAAATATTTTTATTCTCCCAACCCAATCACCAATCTTAAATTCACAATTCATAGCCCTCCGCTCCCAACCAGTCGATTCCATTTTTTGCCCCATGATGTTCCGCAGCGATAATTTTTTTGCGGAGCAGACTCTGTTGATGGCATCCAACGAAAGGCTCGGTTTGATGAACGATCAACAGATGATTGATACCTTATTAAGTAGCGATTTGAAAGGCCTGCCACAAAAACCGGTATGGGTCGATGGCAGCGGCTTGAGCCATTATAATTTATTTAGCCCCGAAGATTTTGTTTTTCTATTAAAGAAATTGAAAGACGAATTCGGTCTGGAAAGAATGAAACGCATTCTCCCCACCGGAGGCCAAGGTACATTGGGCAACCGTTATAAACAGGACAGCGGCTATGTGTTTGCCAAGACGGGTTCTTTATCAGGCGTCATCACATTCAGTGGCTATCTGATCACCAAAAAAAATCACTTGCTGCTCTTTTCCATTCTTGTGAACAACAACAATGGTGGTGGAAGAGAAATCAGGGATGCAATACAGCAGTATATTGGGGAACTTCGTACAAAGTTTTAAAAGACAACTAAGGAATTACCTTCCAAAAAGTGATTCTAGATAATCTTTCTTGAACTCAATATAAGTTGGTTTGCTAGCAGCGGTGATATTGGGCTGTGTACAGGTAAACAATTCTTCTACCAATGTTTTCATTTCCCTTTGTCCGAGTGCCGTGCCCGGTTTGATCGCATGCTGCCAAGCCAAGGAACGGATAAGCTTTTCTCTTTTTGAAAATTTCAGGTCGCTACTGAAATGCTTGAACTGTTCCAACATATTTTCAATCGCGTACTTTTCATTGCCCTGTTGCACATCAGCGGGTGTCCCTTGGATCACAAAACTATCCATGCCAAAAGGTTCTATCATGTATCCGAGACCGTTAAGTTCGCTCATCAAATCGGTTAATAATGCAGCATCCTGTGCAGACAACTGCATGGTTGCTGGGAATAAAGACCTTTGTGTGGCAATGGGTTTGCCATGGGCAGCCGCAAGATATCTTTCATATAATATCCTTTCATGGGCCGATTGCTGATTGATCAAAATAAACCCTCGGTTGGTTTCCGCAAGTATATATTTAGAATGTATCTGCACCAGATCTTTTTCGAGCAGTTCAATGCCCGATCTTGGATTGGGTGTCGCGATAGGAACTTCTCCAGCCACCTGTTCCAAACTTCCATGTCCGGTTGCGGGGCTTCCGGTGGTGGGTCCTTCATAAAATGACCTCCAATGCTGCAGCCCGCTTTTATTTTCCCGCTCAATAAAATGGGCCTGATTTTTTTGGGTAAAGGTTTTATACAAAGAAGAAGAAGAAGCTTCTTCTTTTTTATCCGAAGTGAAGGGCTTATTGATGGCATCCAATTTTTGGATGGAGGGGTCCAGATCAAAATCCAAAGTGGGCGTAATGCTGAATTGCGCCAGCGCATGTTTCACCGCAGCCTGTACAAAGGCATAAATGATTTTTTCGTCCTCAAATTTGATTTCTTGCTTGGTGGGATGAACGTTGATGTCTACCTCAGAAGGATCCAGATCGATAAACAGCACGTATAAAGGAAAACTGTCGGGGGCAATCATCTGTTGATAGGCGTTCATCACCGCATGGTTCAGGTAGGCACTTTTGATAAAGCGGTTGTTCACAAAAAAGTATTGGTCGCCACGGGTTTTTTTCGCCGCGTCCGGTTTGCCCACAAAACCAAAAATATTCATGTAATCCGTCTTCTCCTGTACCGATACCAATTTGGGATTCAGGTTATCACCAAGAATCTGGACAATCCTTTGTTTCAATGTTCCCCTATCCAAATGAAAAATCTCCTGACCATTACTGATCACCGAGAAAAAAATATCAGGGAAAGACAGGGCTACCCTGATGAACTCATCAATAATATGCCGCATCTCCGCTGCATTGCTCTTCAAAAAATTCCGGCGTGCCGGCACGTTGAAAAAAAGATTTTTCATGGCAATACTGCTGCCGGTGGCACAGGCAATGGGTTCCTGTTTTTTTACAAGGCTGTTCTCGATTTCTATATAAGTGCCTGTTTCATCCTCTGCCTTTTTTGTTTTCAGTTCCACTTGGGCAACAGCCGCAATGGAAGCCAATGCCTCCCCACGAAAACCCATGGTGCGGATACGGAACAGGTCATCAATATTCCTGATTTTGGAAGTAGCATGTCGTTCAAAAGCCATGCGTGCATCCGTTTCGCTCATTCCCTTGCCATTATCAACCACCTGGATCAAAGCCTTACCAGCATCGTTGACAATCAGTTTGATTTCCGTGGCCTCGGCATCCACGGCATTTTCCAATAGTTCCTTCACGGCACTGGCGGGCCGCTGGATCACCTCACCAGCAGCAATCTGGTTGGCAATATTATCGGGCAATAATTGGATGATGTCTGGCAATTCCTGTAATTTGAAAAGGAAGCAAAATTATGGAATAAATACAGTAGTTGGAAGAAGAGCTGATCCATTGGTCAAACTAAATAGTTCATGGATTTTTTCCGTAAATCTGTTGCTTGGCTTATAGCCATTCGGCGTAATTTTATTTTTAAACATAAAAAATGGTTTACAGAAGCTTGCGGTTATTTTGGATATGCAGTTTTGTGTTTTTAGTGAACACATCTACCGTTTTTGCTCAAACGGATGGAGTACAAGCCTTAATTGAAAATGGCATCATCGCCCAAGATGCAAAGCTAATACTAGTAGATAGCCATTTTGTCTTCACCGAAGGACCTGCAGTGGACAGATATGGAAATATTTTTTTCACCGACCAACCCAATGATCGGATTTGGGAATTCGATACGGCTGGAACACTTTCTATTTTTTTAAGTCCTGCAGGAAGATCCAATGGAATGTATTTTGACAAAAAAGGGAACCTCATCAGTTGTGCCGATCAACAAAACCAACTTTGGTCAATCAGTCCTAAAAAAAAGATTTCCGTACTACTCAAAAATTATCACGGCCATTTGTTGAATGGGCCGAACGATCTTTGGGTGGCACCTGCTGGTGGCATTTATATCACCGATCCTTATTACCCAAGGCCTTATTGGAATAGAAAAAAGGCAGACACGGCAATCAGTGGTGAAAAACTATATTATTTGCCAGCAAACCGAAAAAGGTTGACCCTAGCCGATAGCAGTACAGTAAAACCCAATGGCATTGTAGGCTCACCGGATGGCAGGTATTTATATGTGGCTGATATGGGGCTTTGGAAAACTTTTAGATATGAAATCGCTGCAGATGGATCCCTAAAAAACAAAAAGCTTTTTGTGGATATGGGTTCAGATGGCATGACCATCGATAATAAAGGTAATCTCTATCTTACTGGTAATGGGGTGATGGTCTATGATTCCACAGGCAGACCATTGGGACATCTGCCCATCCCAGAAGAATGGACCGCAAATATTTGCATTGGTGGAAAGAATAAAAATAGTTTGTTCATCACAGCTTCTAAATCGGTATACATCATCCCCACACTGGTAAGAGGAGTGGAATAGATCTGGAAAAAATCTTGCTGACCTAATACAGAAAGCATTCTCTTGCTCTATTAATCAACACGAATGATTAATTTGTGAAAAATTATTTTAATGAAGATGATTATTTCCTTGTTGCTTACATTTTCTTTCTTTTTGGCAGCAGGCCAAGGCCATTCCCAGCTTCCTGCCAATAAATGGGTGGATAGTGTGTTCAAGACCTTGAACGAAGAACAGAAGATTGCGCAATTGATTGTGATGCGCTTGTCTGCCATAGAACCCGGCAGTAAAAAAGTAATTTTTTATAATAAAGAAGTTGAAGAAGCCATCCAGAAATATGATATCGGGGGCATCTGTCTATTTCAAGGCGGGCCTATTACCCAAGCAAATTTTATCAACCGATTTCAAAACATGGCGAAGACACCCATCATGATTTGCATCGATGCCGAGAATGGCTTGGGCATGCGGATGGATAGTGTGATGGGATTGCCCAGACAAATGATGATGGGCGCCGTACAAGATCCTGAACTGATTTTTGAATATGGGCGTTTGGTAGGCGAACAATGCAAACGGATGGGCATTACCGTGAACTATGCACCCGTGGTGGACATCAATAATAACCCTGACAACCCGGTGATCAACGACCGTTCTTTTGGCGAAGACAAATACAAGGTGGCTGAATATGGGCTCCAATATATGAAAGGGCTACAGAGCCTTGGGGTGATGGCCTGTGCCAAACATTTTCCCGGTCATGGCGATGTTGCCGTGGACTCGCACTATGATTTGCCCATTATCCATAAATCGCTTAAACAGCTTGATTCGCTGGAACTCTATCCCTTCAAAAAATTATTTGCGGCGGGAGTGGCATCTGTAATGATCGCCCATTTATCCATTCCTGATATTGACAACACCCCCAATCTGGCCTCTTCGCTTTCCAAGAAAATGGTAAGCGGGCTATTGCGAAAAAAACTAAAATATAAGGGCATCAGCTTTACAGACGCACTGGAGATGAAAGGAGTCGCAAAATATTTCCCCACGGGAGAGTCAGCCGTGCAGTCATTGATCGCGGGCAATGATATGCTTTGCCTGCCGGGCAATGTGGATACAGTGGTTGCCACCATCAAAGAAGCCATCCATGACCGCAAACTAAAATGGAAGGATATCAATGCCCATGTGAAAAAAGTTTTATTGGCGAAATATAACTATGGGCTTGCTGATTGGAAACCCATCAGCACCGATTCGCTCACCGAAGACCTGAACAAAGACGTAAAAGAAATGCGGAAACGCATTGCCGAAGAAGCACTGACACTATTAAATCCAGTGTCAACCAAGCTATTGCCGTTGAAAATAGATGGAAAGAAAAAAATCGCTTATGTTGGTATCGGTCTGAACGACGATAATGAGTTTGCACAACGCATGCGCGCCGACTATAATGCCAATGTGTATTATTTTGATTATTCTTTAGACAGTCTGAAAGCGCTGGCTTTATTGCAATTGCTGAAAGACCGTTATCAAACGGTAGTCATCGGTCTGCACAGTTATCACCGGTTCCCCTCCAATAATTTTGGAATCAGTAGCAGCGCCCTATGGCTGACAAGGCAATTGCAAGAGCAGGAAAAAACAGTGACCTTGGTATTTGGCAACCCTTATGCGATTAAGAATTTTTGTGATGCAAAAAACCTGATTGCCTGCTATGAAGATGATGAAACCACACAGGATGTGGCTGCCGATCTATTGAATGGCAAATTCATTGCGAACGGTAAACTACCGGTCACGGTTTGCGAGCATCTTAAATTTGGTGATGGGGTGGTTTCTAGCCCCGGTCTATTGCCAATGGCCGAAGCTACCAGTGTTGGGCTGGATCCTTTAAAATTGGAAACGATCGATTCCATCTGTCATACCGCGATTCGGAAAGAAGCCTTCCCCGGCTGCGTGGTATTGGTGGCCAAGGATGGGAAAGTAGTTTACGACAAAGCATTTGGTTATCTCAGCTACGAAAAAAAAGAACCTGTATATACCAGCACCCTTTATGATCTGGCTTCGGTAACCAAAATCTGCGCCACTACCATGGGCGTTATGAAATTATACGATGAAGGAAAACTGGACATTCAAAAAACCTTGGGAGATTATCTGCCCTGGTTGAAAGGCAGCAACAAATCATCCCTTAAAATCTGGGATGTGCTGTTGCACCAAGCAGGACTAAAAGCATTTATCCCATTTTATAAAGAAACCATCAGTCAGGATAAAGCTGGCATACCACTCCCTTCCATTTATTCCTGGAAGCCTGATAGCACCCATTGTGTGCGGGTAGCTGAAAATTTATATATGCGTGGCGATTGGATCGATACTATTTATAATCGTATCCTGCAAAGCAATGTGGACGAGCATAAAAGATATGTGTACAGCGACAATGATTTTATTTTCATGGGTAAAATTGTGGAAGCCATCAGTGGTATGCCCTTGGATGTGTACGTGAAAAAAACATTTTATGAGCCATTGGGAATGTATACCACCGGGTTTCTTCCAAGAAACTTTTTTCCACTGAACCGGATTGCCCCTACTGAAAATGAACAGATTTTCAGAAAGCAATTGATTAGGGGTGATGTACACGATCCAGGTTCGGCCATGTTTGGAGGCATAGCAGGCCATGCCGGTTTGTTCAGCGATGCCTACGACCTAGCTGTAATGGAGCAAATGCTATTGAACGGAGGAGTGATCAACGGCCATCGCTTTTTGAAAAAGGAAACGATTGATTATTTCACTGCTTATCATACCGATCTGAGCAGGCGTGGTATTGGTTTTGATAAGCCGGAAAAAGACAATGCTACCCGCAAAGAGCCTTACCCATGTGCATCTGCTTCCCCAGAAACATTTGGCCATACTGGTTTCACAGGTACCTGCGTATGGGTAGATCCCAAATATAATCTGGTATATATCTTTTTATCGAACCGCGTGAACCCCACAAGCGAAAACGGAAAAATTTCCAGCCTCAGTGTGAGGGGAAATATTATGGAAGCGATTTATAAAGCGATGAAGGTTGAGTAGTGAATGGTGAATAGTAAATAGGGAAACCCTTATTCATCATTCACTATTGACCATTCACTTTTTTAATTCGGTTAGGCTGCTTTTTTCAATGGCGCTGCAGCATGCTGTGCGCAAAGCTTGCGTGTCATCTGAGTAGTGGCTGCTCCACAAGTGCCACATTTGCCGGGCTTGTTTCCAGTAGCCTTCATGCAATGAGCGCAATAATAAGTACCGAGCTGCACTTTGGCAGTATTATCATCGGCACAGGTGCCACCATCCTTAGTAATCTTAAAACATTTTGGGCAGGCCCATGCAGCCGGGTTCTGCACATGTTTGGTTACTGTTTTTTTTGCAGCATCATTAGCGGCTGTGGGTGTTTGTTGGGCAAAACAAATAAAACCCAAAGCCAATAAACTAAATAGGAAGGTAACTTTTTTCATATTATAATTTTTATAAAGATATAAAAATGGATAAGATTAATACTGAAAATAAATGAGGTTTTAAGGTTGTTGACAACCACTAAGCAATAAACTGGTTGTGCTCGTTCACCTCTTCCATTTCATACTCCTTTGGATAAGAATGGTTGGATTGACGTGCAAGGATCTTCATGAGCAGGATAGTAATCACTGCGCTGACCAAAGCAGCAAGAAACGGTATGCTGGGGTTTTCATCAATCATTTTGGGGTAATAAATCACCGCGATTACCTGTATGGCGTTATTAAAAAAATGGGCGATGATATTCGGCCAAAGGCTATTGCCATACCAATAAATGGCACCGAGCAAAATCCCCAGAAACATGCGTGGCAAAAAACCTTGAAATTGCATATGGAAGGCCGAGAACAAAGCGCCGGTAATAATAATCCCTGCCCAAGGACTTTTGAATAAATAGATCATAATGCGCTGCAGGCAACCACGAAAAAAAACTTCTTCACAAATGGCAGGCAACAGCGCAATCAGTAAAATGTTAAATACCACATCTGCCGCACTGTTCATTTTGAGGAATGCATTCATCTGCTTGCTCGCTTCTTTTTCCGAATCGATCATCCAATGCGCTAATGGGATATGCTCGTTCACCTCACCAAGCCAGCCTACTAAGGGAAATGAACAAACCAACATAATTACGGCCAGTAGATAAAAATTAATTTTGGACTGTTTGCGAAACCCCAAAAAATAAAATGGCCTGAACCTGAATGTGACCAACGCAAATGCCATGGCTGGCAACAAAAACATCGTGATAGTGGAAACTCCTTGTACCCATTTCAAGGCCGCCACCGTTTTGACATCATTAAAATCAAGGCTTTTCAAACCAGGTCCCATAATTCCTTTGCCTATGAGGATGGCGGAGCTGGCTAGTAAGGTTACAAAAAAACCCGCAGCAACCAGTAATAGAAATACCGACAGTTGGGATAAGGGAGAGCCTATACGCTGATAACTTCTCATTATAAGTTTATACGATTAATGTGTAAATTTGTGCCCGCTGCAAAAGCAGCAAGGATAAGAGCTGCAAGTTACGAGATTGAAATTTAGCGTGTCAGGGCAGCCTATCCATTCATCAAAATAAAATATGCATGTCGGTTCAGATAGGTAATATTATACTCCCCGATTTCCCATTATTGTTGGCGCCCATGGAAGATGTGAGCGACCCACCTTTCCGTGCTGTGTGCAAGGACAATGGCGCCGACCTGATGTACACTGAGTTTATCAGCAGTGAGGGGCTGATACGCGATGCCATCAAGAGCCGTCGCAAACTCGATATTTTTGAATACGAGCGCCCAGTGGGTATCCAGATTTTTGGTGGCGATGAGGAAAGTCTTTCACTCGCTGCAAAAATTGTAGACGTAACCCAACCCGACCTGCTGGATATCAATTTTGGTTGTCCAGTAAAAAAGGTAGCCCTTAAAGGTGCAGGCGCCGGTGTGCTGAAAGACTTGGACCTGATGGTTCGTTTAACCGAAGCCGTGATTAAATCCACCTCACTGCCTGTAACGGTAAAGACCCGCTTGGGCTGGGACGACAATACCAAAAACATTGAAGAGGTAGCAGAACGCCTGCAGGATATCGGCATCAAAGCGCTGGCCATCCATGGTCGTACTCGCACACAGATGTATAAGGGCGAAGCTGATTGGACATTGATTGGCAAAGTAAAAAACAACCCACGTATACAGATACCGATTTTTGGAAATGGCGATATCGATAGCCCCGAAAAAGCATTGGAATACAAAAACCGATATGGTATTGATGGCATTATGATTGGCCGTGCGGCTATCGGTTACCCATGGGTGTTCAACGAGATCAAACATTTTTTGGCAACTGGTGAACACCTAGCCCCGCCCAGTATTGAACAGCGTATTGAAGTGTGCCGCAAACATCTTTACAAATCTGTTGAATGGAAGGGACCGGTGGTGGGCATCAATGAAATGCGCCGCCACTATGCCAATTATTTGAAAGGACTGCCAAATATCAAAGAATTCAGAAACAAATTGGTAACCCTAAAAACCGCTGAAGAAATTGATGCTGTTCTGAATGAAGTGGCTGAGACCTATTCTGGATTTGAATTTCAGCATAATGTGGTGGAGTTGATCAATTATCATGAGAAATGCCCGATAGAGTAATTAGTTGACAATTGCTCTGGTAGTAGCACATACCAATTATTATTTCTGCTGCGCAAAGCTTTCCAATTGTTGCTGATAAAACAATGCTCTTTTCTCTGCAAAATAATCTGCCCCCAACATAATAGCGGATTGTATAGCAAGGGTCAGTCCAAGCCCAAAGAAAAAGGTTTTATGTTCATTCCCTTTAAAATAAAATAATAGAATAAGTCCTGCAATAAGAAAGAAAATTTCTACCCAACGATAGATCATAAAATTCTTGTTCACTGTTTTTATACGCGGCAATTCTTCATGTTTCAATTTGGAGGGGTTCATATCAAATGCATATACATTGTCGATGCGCTGGTTATCACTTCTTGCATAAACCGTATAACCTACCATCAGTTGAACAAGCCCTATCAACAATAAGGGTATGGCCGCCCCTTTATAAAAATGGTTTTTTAGGAAAACATAAAAACTGATGACCAGCAAAATAGCCACCGCACCCACAATCAAAAAGAATAGGCTTTCGTGTTTCTCTGCAAAAAAATATTTTTCGATATCGGTTTTGGTCAGCATCCGTTATATTTTTGGCCAAGATAAATTTTATGTTGCTTTGTTCTGCATCTTTCTTACTCATTTTCGAATCCCCCAATGAGGGTTAAAGCGGACAGAAGTTAGCCATAATTTATTCATCAACCCATGGGTGGCAAATACTTTTCCTTCTATCATGGCTTTATACCCATATTCCGGTAGTTCTTTCAGCGGGCAATTCATTCCAATTGCAATTTGGATTCTTTCAAGGCCGCGGTCTTTAAAATCGGCTTTCCATTACCTCAAACATAATGCCGTTACCGAAACACGGTGATGAGTGCGTTTTGATGTACTAATTATTTATGGCATTTTTTATTTCCTCACTGTTGGGACTAACCGAAGAATCAAAGAAGCCCATCAGTTCACCCCGCTCACTAACAAGGTATTTGCAAAAATTCCAAGTGGGGGCTTGCTGATTCCAACCGTTCAAGCTTTCATCGCTCAACCATTTAAAGATGCTGTTTTGTTCCGCTGATTTTATGACGCTGCTCTTTTTCGCCAACGGAAAACTCACCCCAAAATTCAGCTTACAGAATGCCGCAATCTGTTGATCGGTCCCCTTTTCCTGTTCACCAAAATCATTGGCCGGAAACCCAATAATAATCAGTTTTTCCTTGTATTCATTACTTAATGCCTCCAGCCCATCGTACTGTGGGGTAAAGCCACACTCAGATGCCGTATTCACAAAAAGGATTTTTTTACCCTTTAAATTCTCAAGAAGAATGGTATCGCCATTGTTCAAATTCACAGAAAGATCATAAATAGAGCTTATGGGTACTATTTTCTTTTGATTCACCTGCATGCGCTTGGATTTGTTTTTAAGTTGGGAAGCCCACAGTATCGCGGGATAAAGAGCTTTTATTATTTTTTGCTTGGTGGTCATGTTCTAGTTTCAGTTATAGCAATCGGGAATTTTTTTGGTATCGTGAATAATGAACAAATCGTATCCGTAATGGTTGCAGCTATAACTTTAATTTCGGTTTATACCATTATTTAATAAACCATTTAAAAAGTCTGATTTTCCCTTTGTAGGGTGGATATTTAAAAGAAGGATCAAACCAAACCGGGGTTTTCATGAGTGGTTTTGCATGTGAAAAAGTATC
Source organism: Bacteroidota bacterium (assembly GCA_018267575.1). GTDB lineage: Bacteria > Bacteroidota > Bacteroidia > Chitinophagales > Chitinophagaceae > Puia. The sequence goes on along the minus strand of JAFDYF010000085.1, from coordinate 40,682 downwards.
GAAACTATGTTTCCCATGATAACTCCCAATGCCACTATTGCCAATACCTCCAAACCCAATATGATAGTTGGCAAAATGATAAGCCGTATTGTTGATACAACCTCCTCCAAAATGTACGGCTTTGACCCAAGCCTGCTGTTGCTGCGGGTTGGCACTAAATAGATAAAAGGCCAAGGGATTAGGGTTCTGCTTCACGATGGACAAAGCTTCTTCGAAGGAACTGAATTCCAGCATAGGCAATATGGGACCAAATATTTCTTCCTTCATCAATGCCGAGTCCAAAGAAACATTCTCCATAATAGTAGGCGACATAAACAATTTTGAGCGGTCATGTTCCCCACCATAAACCAATTTCCCATCCTGAAAATAACCCAAGAGTTTATCAAATCTCTTTTCATTGATGATCTTACCATAGTCGCCACTTTGCATTTTATTTTTCCCGTAAAAAGAGTCAATGCAGGTTTTTATTTTTTCAATCAATTCGCTTTTCGCGGTTTTATCTACCAACAGATAATCAGGGGCAATACAGGTTTGGCCAGCATTCAAATATTTGCCCAGTACAATGCGTCTGGCTGCTACGGTCAGATCCGCGCCCGCTTCTACAATCACTGGACTTTTACCTCCCAGCTCCAAGGTTACGGGTACTAAATCTTTGGCAGCGAGCTGATAAATAATCTTTCCTACTGGAATACTGCCCGTATAAAAAACATGGTCGAAACGGAAGGAACCCATCATGCTGGGTATGACGCTGGCCCCGTCGCCCTGCACTACCTGCACATATTCGGGCGGAAACAATGGACTGATTATTTTTTCGATGATCGCTGCTGTTGCCGGAGCGAGCTCAGAAGGTTTCAGTACTACGCAATTGCCCGCGGCAATGGCCCCCACCAAGGGTATCAACTGTAACTGCAAAGGATAATTCCAAGGTGCGATAATGAGTACGACACCCAAGGGATCCTGGTATATTTTGGTGGATGATGGAAAATTCACCAAGTCCGTTCTGGCTGATTGAGGCCTCATCCACTTTTTTAAATTCCTTAATGCCAGCCTAAGTTCACCCAACAATAAGCCTAGTTCTGTTGCATAGGCTTCTTCCTTGCTCTTTTTCAGATCGGCATAGAGCGCTTCATAAATTTCCTCCTCATGCATCAGTAAAGCTTGTTCCAATTGCTTCAATTTCTGTTTTCTGAAATTGTAAGAAAGGGTGGCCCCCGTTTCAAAATAAGAACGCATTTCATTAAGTGGGTGCTGGCTCATGTTAGTGTTTATGAAGACTGTAATTTACTGCAAAGCAGAGTAAAGTTTTTAACTTAGTGGGCAGATCCCTTGTTATGATTAGGATTGCCCCGAATTCCGGGAACGCATATCGGAAGATCAAGGATTCTTTATAAAACAGATCGTTAAAAATTTTTTTGGATTGGAAGTGAATAAAGACGCCCACGCATGATGACTGATGAATATTATATGCTCCAAGCACTGAAGGAGGCAAAAAAAGCTTTTGATATCGGCGAGGTACCGATTGGCGCATTGATTACCATGGATGGGAAAATTATTGCCCGAGGCCATAACCAGGTGGAGCATTTAAACGATTCCAGTGCCCATGCGGAGATGATTGCCCTGACTTCTGCCTTTAATTTTTTAGGGAGCAAATATTTGCCCGATGCAACCATATACATCACCGTGGAACCCTGCCTCATGTGTGCAGGCGCTTTGTATTGGAGTAAAATTGGTCGGGTAGTATATGGTGCCGATGATAAAAAAAATGGTTATCAAAAATATGTGATTCCCTTACCCTCCATCGAAGAGGTGGGTGTAGGCCCATGGCCATTCCATCCGAAAACAATTCTCAGCAAAGGCGTTCTTAAAGAGGAATGTAGCTTATTGATGAAAGCTTTTTTCAAAGCAAGAAGATAAGATGAAATTGCTCTTGATTACAGCATGTTTGATGGTTTGGTATGATAAACAGAAAGCATCAATGGTAACCAATTTCAAATCCCATTTGACGTTGATACTACTTGCTCATACATTTCAAAATTATTCCTCAATGAAAAATTCGGTTATTTCAAAAGCAATGTGAAATTTTTTTTCCGCATTTCGTAATTCCATTTGTTTTGAGCAATCAACCTGCAAACCGTAAATTTGTTATCTCTAGTAGTAATCAATAAAAATTTAAATTTAATATTATGGCATTTACATTACCTGCGCTCCCTTATGCGCATGAAGCATTAGAGCCTTATATCGACAGCATGACCATGCAGATACATCATGGCAAGCATCATCAAGCCTATGTTGACAACTTGAATAAAGCCATTGCAGGCACAGCCAATGAAAACAAATCATTGGAGGAGTTGGTAAAGCATGCGGGCAGTATAAGCCCGGCAGTACGCAATAATGGTGGCGGCCATTGGAACCATAGTTTTTTCTGGGAGATATTGGCGCCTAAAGCGGGCGGTGCGCCCTCTGGCAGTGTAGCCGATGCCATCAACGCTGCGTTTGGATCATTCGATACATTGAAAGAGAAACTGAATGCGGCGGGTGTTGGCCGTTTTGGTAGCGGTTGGGCATGGCTGATCGTAAAGGATGGCAAGCTGGAAGTTTCTTCCACTCCCAATCAAGACAATCCTTTGATGGATATTGCAGAGGTGAAAGGAAGCCCCATCCTCGGGGTTGATGTATGGGAACATGCTTATTATCTTAAATACCAGAACCGCCGCGCAGATTATCTGGGCGCTTTCTGGAACTTGGTGAACTGGAAAAAAGTGGCTGAACATTTTGCAAATGCAACCAAATAAACCAGTTTTCAAAAAATGATGTTATTTTTAGTCCCGGTAGAATTACCGGGATTTTATTTATAAAAATTTTGTGTATGAAAAAAATAAAGATTGCCGTGGTATTGATGGCCAGCACGCTGCTCTTTTCCTGCGGTCCCTCCCATAGCAAAAGGATTCTGATTTATGCCAGCAGCGATATTCAAGTAGATGCCAGCCAAAAAAATATTACTGTTACGGAAGGTACAACCCATCATGAGAAAGTGTTGGATTTTCCCGGCAGTGGCACCATTACATTGAATGTGGAATCGCCCACTGGCAAATTTAATTTGGAAGCTACCGATGATGGGCTGTATATCGCCAACCTGAAGCCCGATACCTTGGTTGGGAGTTATCAACAAGTAGGGGCAGATAATGGCCAGGTAAAAATTACTCCGGAACGAAAAGAAGCCATGATCGATAGTTTGGAAAAATTGGTGAACGGCACCAATATCAGTGCGGCCAATAAAAACTATTTTATAAAACCGCATAGCATGGTATGGATCACCAAAACGGTGAATGCCAAAATTTTTGGCCCCTTCACCACCATCCCATCTGGTTTTGATGCCTCTACCGTTCCAGAGATCTATAAGTTTTACAAAGTGGATGATGTAAGGGATATTATTGCAAGACTAAAAAAACTCGGGGAACTAAATTCAGGAAATTAGTAGCAGAATTTTCTTGTTCTTATTGCCAATATAGGCTGTGGCAACCCATTCATTTTATGGTACAGGGTCATAGCCATGGCCACCCCAAGGATGACAGCGGGATATTCTTTTGATGGCCAACCAGGAACCTTTAAAGAGCCCGTACTTTTTTAAAGCTTCGATGGTATAATGGGAACAAGTTGGCGTAAAACGACATTTGGGACCCAGTATGGGAGATATGACCCATTGGTAGAGCTTGATAAGCCCAATAAAAGGAAGGCTAAGAATTCTAAGTATTGCTTTCATGAACCATCTGCATTAAGCGCTGTAAAATTAAAGCGATCTTTTCATTCACCGTTTTTTGATCGGGCAAATCCTTACCATTATAAATAAAAAAAACGGCCAAGTCTATCTTCCTTTCTATGAGTAGGGTTTCGAGTTCGTTTTTTTGTTTCCGATAAGCTTCCCGGGCCAATCTTTTGATGCGGTTTCTGTCAACTGCTTTTTTAAAGTTCCTACTACTGGCACCCACCCCAAACTGAAGTCTTGTGCTATCATTTTGTGCCTTTGGTTTTTTAGATATAAACAGTTCTGGTTCCAGCAAATAGATGACACGAAATGGAAAGGCATTAAAACTTTTCCCTTTGCTGAACAATTGCTCGATCAGCTTCCGGCTTTTAAGCCGCTCCTGCTTTCCTAATGTAAACTGCCTGATGGTGGTAGGTTTAAAAAAATAGCCCCGGTAAAACCGGAGCTATAAAAATATATAATAAAACAAACCGATCCCGGTCTATTTCAGTTTTGATTCGTCTGATATTGTCAGCTTTTTGCGGCCTTTCCTACGGCGGCTTGCCAGCACTTTACGGCCATTGGCGGTTTGCATGCGCTTACGGAAACCATGAACGGTTTTACGGCGGCGTCTGTGTGGTTGAAATGTACGTTTCATCTTTAAATAATTTTACTAACCCTGTTAAAAATGCCCGCGGAGAAGCGGGTATATCAATTCATTACTACGGGCCACCATGCCCGAAAGCGTGAAAGGTCGGCAAAGGTAGCTTAATAAATCTATATAATAAACAGCGAGCCTGATTTTTTTGTGGAACTCTAGATTGCCTATAAAATCGGGGTCAATCTTCCTGCAGTTCGGCATGTTGTGAACTTACCTGACTGCCGTAGAATATGGCTGCTTTATCGTCGAAATCCTCCGTCGAATCGGTGGTATAAAAGCGGGTATGCCCCTGTTTGCTGCATCTCTCCTCCATTTCAGGGTGCCTTTGTAGGTAGTCGGAAAGACTATCGGCTACAATCTCAGCTTGCGAAATCACATTAATGCCTGTTGGCAAAAATTGGGCAATCTTTTCCTTCAAAAGGGGGTAATGGGTACAGGCCAGCAAAATAGTATCGATTTGGGCATTCTGCCGCAAAAGTGCATCGGTATATTCTTTTACAAAATAATCTGCACCGGGGCTCAAATGCTCTTTATTCTCGATCAGAGGTACCCACATGGGGCAGGCCTGTTGAACCACATGCACTTTGGGATAAAATTTTTCTATTTCAACCAAGTATGATCCTGACTGAACGGTACCATTGGTTGCCAATATGCCCACCTGATTGGTCTTGGTAAACTTGCCTATCAGTTCCGTAGTGGGCCTGATAACCCCCAACACTCTTTTACTAGGATCTATTTTGGGCAAATCTTTCTGTTGTATGCTGCGCAGGGCTTTTGCGGAAGCCGTGTTGCAGGCCAATACCACCAAGGGGCAGTCTTTTTTAAAAAACCATTTCACTGCTTCCAGTGTATAGCGGTATACGGTGTCAAAAGAACGGGTGCCATAGGGTGCCCGGGCATTATCGCCCAGATAAATAAAATCGTATTGGGGCAGCTTGGCCCTGAGTTCTTTTAGCACGGTGAGACCTCCATATCCGGAATCAAAAACAGCAATGGGGTTTGAGGAAGGCATTTGTAAAAATAAAAAAAGCCACGCATAAAGCGTGGCTGAAAGTATATAATAAAGATAAATTACTTAATGCCCAATTTCCTTTTAACCAAAGGCAATAAATCTTCTGCGGCTGGATATGCGTAGAGCGCCTCTTTTTGTAACACATAAGCAAAGCCATTTTCTTTTGCTACTGCCTGAATGGCTTCCAATGCTTTCTTTTGGATCGGTGCAATCAGTTCCTGTTGCTTTTGCTGTAATTGTTCCTGAGCCTGTTGTGAAAAGCCCTGCACTTTTACATATAATTGGCCCAAAGACCTTCTTTTTATTTCGAGTTGTGCCTTAGTATATTTCACAGTGTCTTTGGAGCTCAGCAAGCTATCCTGCTCGTTCAATTCTCTTTTCTGATCTTCGAATTCCTGTGACAATGCATTTTTATAATCTTGCATTGAAGAATCGGCTTTTTTGAATTCTGGCATGTTGGGCATAAACTCGCCAAGGCTGATATAACCTATTTTCGTCTGGGCTTGAAGGCCACTGTTAGTCAATAAAATACCTGCAGCTACTAACAGGGTTAAAAAAATCTTTTTCATTTTCTTTGTTTGTGTTTTTAAATGCAACCGATAAACCAGTGCGAGTTGCTTCGTTGTTTGCTTTTTTAAAATTTATATTTAAGAGAAATCACAATAAGCCAGTTCCCGAAATTATTTTATCCCTAACTCCCTTAGGATATCCTCGCTTTTATCCAATTTGGGGTCGGCAAAGATAACGGTAATTCCCTCACTTTTATCCAAAATAATATCGTACATCCTATTAAAAGCCATTTTTTGAATTGCATTATAAACCTTATCCTGAATGGGTTTTACCAGTTCCTGTCTTTTTTTGAAAAGGTCGCCTTCAAAGCCAAAACGCTTCCGCTGCAAGTCGCGTACTTCTTTTTCCTTATTGTACAATTCATCTTCTCTTTTTTTCTTGAGGTCCTCGCTCAACATCACTTGCTCGGCCTCAAAATCCTTGTACATCTTGTTCAATGCCTCTTGCTTATCGTCAATCTCCTTTTGCCATTGTTGACTGGTCTGGTCCAGTTTTTTTTGGGCTTCGGTATATTCGGGCATTTTTCCCAAAATATATTTGGTATCCACTATCACAATTCTTTGTGCCTGACTGGCCATTGCACCCAAGCAGACCAACAAGGCCAGGAGAGCTATTTTTTTCATATCCTTATGTTTTTGAGCATGAAAATTAAGGTTTATTCTGGTTCAAAGCCTAGCATAAATGTAAAGCGGCTGGCATTTTTTAATGAACCGCCCGGAGTGATCCTATCCAGACCAATACCATAGTCAAAGCCCAACAGACCAAACATGGGAAGGAAGAAGCGGAGACCCGCACCTACGCTACGGCGCAATTGGAAGGGGTTATAATCTTGATAATTATACCATCCATTGGCTGCTTCAAAAAACATCTCCCCAAATATGGTACTACTTGGATTGGTAACAAATGGGTAACGCAATTCCAATGTATATTTATTGAAAATGGTAAAAAACTGTTGGGTAGCTTGTTGTTCGGGGTTCACTTTCGGGTCAGAGTTTTGGTAAACCGGATAACCCCTTTGGGAGATGATATCATATCCCAACAAACCGAAGTTGTTCGTCAAACCTGCGTCTCCCAATTGAAAGCGTTGGAATGGGGAGAATCCCAAGCGATTGCTGTACTTGCCCATAAACCCATATTTCACGGCTGCTTTCAACACAAACTGGCGGTTTTTATCAGCCCCCATACCCTTACCAATTGGGATATACCATTCATTGGTAAACCTCCATTTATGATATTCGGGCAATTCAAAACTTTGTGTGGGTGAAATATTGGGGTTAAACAAGGAATAAGGGGGCGTGAACTCCGCACTTAACAATAAATTGGAACCGCTGCGGGGAAATATCGGTGCATCCAATGAATAGCGGCTCAATGCCAATTTGAAGTTCAGGTTATTGGAAAAACCATTCCTGAAATTAGCGGTGAACAAAGAATAGTTGGTAAGGTCATATTGAACAAAACTCACTGAATAGGTGAGGGTAAAATAGTCATCGGGCCATTTTAACCTAGTACCCAAAGCAACAGTGATGCCTATATTTTTTAGTGAGTTGGTATCACTGAATTTATAGGTATTGGTAGCATAGTTATAGCCGCCGGTCCTGAACACACTGCGGTATAAACTAAAGGTGAGCGAATTGTTCTTTTTGCCACCAAACCAAGGTTCGGTAAATGAGGCATTGTAGGATTGGTAGGCCTTACCGTTCGACTGTACGCGGAGGCTCAATTTTTGCCCATCGCCAGCCGGGATAGGGTCCCAAGAGGATTTCTTAAAAAGATGGTTGATGGAAAAATTGTTAAAGGAAACCCCCAATGTACCTGTAAGGCCAATACCGCCTCCCCAACCTGCCGAAAGCTCCAACTGGTCGGCCGATTTTTCTTCCACGCTCCAGTTGATATCCACCGTACCATCTTCCTGGTTGGGCACGGGTACTGGCGTTACTTTTTCCTGATTGAAAAACCCGAGGTTTACGATATCGCGTTGTGAGCGGAGCAGGTCCGTGCGGCTGAACTTTTCGCCCGGGATGGTTCTCAGCTCACGCCTGATCACATATTCTTTTGTTTTTTGGTTGCCACTGATGGTAACGTTTTTGATGGTGGCCTGCGGGCCTTCTACCATTCTGATCTCAAAATCAATGGTATCGTTGTACACAGCCGATTCCACCGGGTCCACATGGAAAAACAGATACCCATCGTCCTGATAAAGACCGCTGATATCGCCACCTTCTGCAGACACCTGCTTGCCCAATTTCTTGTTCAGGATATCGAGATTATAAACATCGCCCTTATGGATACCCATGATGAGGTTCAGGACAGAATCAGAATATTTTGTATTGCCCTTCCAGGTGATATTGCCGAAATAATATTTATGCCCTTCATCAACCAGAATATCGATATCCATTTGCTTTTTCCTATTGTAGTACTGGGTATCTTTTACGATCACGGCATCACGATAGCCTTTGGAATTGTAATAAGCAATTATTTTTTGCTTATCATCCGCATATTTTTTTGCGTTGAACTTGGAAGAACTGAAAAGTTTGAACCTAAAATAGGGATCCAGAAACTCTTTTGTTTGTGTGAACGAAAGAAAGCCCCAATTACGGACATAATCACCAAAATCGAGGGTCTTTTTAGGCCCATAGGAGCTGGTGTCCCGATCGGGGAAAAGGGTGATATGGGTAAGCTCTTTGGTATCCTTAAGCTGCTTTTTAAGTCTGGTCTCCGATACTGCCACATTACCGAAAAAACTGATATCGTTGATATGTACTTTCACCCCTTTCTGGATATAGAAAGTGAGGGTTTCCGAATTGGCCGAATTGGCATCCTTTACCTCGCTGATCCTTACTTGGGCGCTTTGGTAGCCTTTTTCGGCATAATATTTTTTGATGGCTTCCACGGAGGAGCGCTTCATGTTCTCCGTAACCACCCGGCCTTTGATCAGCCCCGTTTTGGGTTCCAGGTCGTCCGATTCGGATTTGCTAACCCCTTTGAAAGAAAAATTGCTGAGGCGTGGTTTTTCGGTTACATTAATTTCTACATAGATATTATTGACCGAGACCTTGGTAATGTAAATGACGATATAAGAAAAAAGGTTCTGTTTCCAGAGATTGTTGATGGCCTTGCTGAAATTATCGCCCCCAGGGATCATTACCTTATCACCGATGGTAAGACCGGAAATGGAGGTCAGCAGGGACTCATCGAGATATTTGGTACCGGTAACCTTGATACCGGCGATGGTATATTCTTTGGGGGTCTTTGAATTGACGACGGCAAGTAGTTCTGGGTCAACGGATACCGAATGCGAAGTGTCAGCTACTACTTGGGCTTGAGCAGTTGGGTTGGTTAATAAAAAGAAAAAAGAAAAAAAGAAAGCACAAATCAGTAAACTTCGTAACATCCAATCGGTTTTTTAGAGCGGCAAATTAAGTTGATTTATTAAAAGTGTTTGTTAAAAAACAGCTACAACAAAGCTTTTCAGCGTTCAATTTGTTATACTGACCCGCTTTCAAGATGGTTCTCTTGTTTCACCTGCTCACTGGTTTTGCCGAACCTTCGCTCCCTACCCTGAAAATCAAGAATGGCCTCAAACAGTTTTTCTTTCCGGAAATCGGGCCAGCGCACATTGGTAAAATACAATTCGGTATATGCCAACTGGTACAATAAAAAATTGCTGATCCTATATTCACCACTGGTCCTGATCATCAGTTCCGGATCCGGAAATTGGCTCGTACACAAATACCGATGCAAAGTCTGTTGGTCGATGGATGCCGGGTCGAGCAAACCGCTTTTCACTTCCTCGGCCATTTTTTTGATGGCTTCGGTAATCTCCCATCGGCTACTATAGCTCAAGGCCATAATCAGGTTCAGCCCTGTATTTTTCGATGTTTGAGCAATGGCTTCGTCCAGTTCCCCTCGTGCCGACTCGGGCAGCTTTTTCACATCGCCGATCACATGCAGCCGGATATTGTTCTTGTTCAGTGTGACCACTTCTTTTTTAATCGTCTCGACCAATAATTCCATCAAGCCCGTTACCTCATATTCCGGTCGGTCCCAATTCTCGGTCGAGAACGCATAAAGGGTAAGATAACCCACTCCCAGTTCAGCGCAACCTTCCACGATTTCCCGCACACTTTCCACGCCATGGTAATGGCCAAAAAGCCGATCCTGTCCTCTTTCCTTGGCCCAGCGGCCATTGCCATCCATTATGACGGCAATATGTAGAGGCAGCTGCTGCAGGTTGATTTTATCTTTTAAAGACAAGTTCGGCTGTTTTTAAAGGCTGCGAAGGTATGAAAAAAATGATCATGCGGTTATCTTGGCAAAAGAAGGCGGTCGTGGGCCCCAAACCATTATAAAGGGCTGTGGCAGAAGGATATTTGCATAAATAGGGCAGATGGGTGATTGGGGGAAAGGATTTGGAAAGAATGTGATAGAAAAGAATTAAATAAAACAACTGTCGATTGATTTAATTGCGATTTTACTTTTGGAATCTCTTAAAATCCTTATTAAGCAAATTATCTAATAGCTTTTTAAATTCCGGTTCAATAGGCTGTGGAGCATCATAGTTTATAATATGACCATTCCTATTAGCAATAATATATTTAGGCACCCATAGAACTTTACAGTAAATGGCCGCTAAGCTGTTAAAGCCGTTCATGTCTGATAGTTGCGTTCCGGTAAAATGGTGCTCAATGATGGATTTCTTCCAGTCGTTCATGTTTTCATCCAATGAAATAGAAATAAACCGAATGGAGTCGGGTTCATAATGTTTTATCATCTCATTCAAAGCCGGAATATTCTTGATACATGGGGTGCACCAACTGGCCCAAAAATCAATCACTACATATTTTGCTTTAAAAGAACTGAGCTGAAAAGTATTTCCCAGCGTATCTTTTAAAACAATATCGAACACTGATTTTAGTTTGCGTAGCTCTTGATCAAATTTTATGTCAACTAGAGGATTGGCTTCTCTGAAATCGTTATCATTTGTCAAAGGGTATACATAACTCAGCACGTCGTGACCAATGCTGCTTTTCTTAACATCAGCAGTCAACCTATCATAGTATATTGCTAGCGAGTCCACCGATAATTTACGGGAGTGCTTCGATAAAAGATAGCCACTTAAAAAAGAACTTGGATGTTGTTGAACATATTTCATATCCATCTCTTTTATCCTTTGGTTAATGCTATCGTATTTCCCTGATAACTTATTCATCTCTTCTTCATGCAAAGAGCTTCTATAAGGTTTTGGGACTTTAACCAATGAATCGATATCTTTTCGGATTTGAGCTTTGGCTGTTAATAAAAACAATTTTTTCTTATCCCATTTTTCTTTTTCTGTCTGCAACTTAGAGCCGATTATTTTGGGGTTTGAGGGATCGCTAGTTTTATAAGAAATGTACATTGTATCTGGCTCCAATAAAAATCGCAGCATGCTGGGGTCATCATAAATGTGATTGTTGATATCAGTCCATAAAAGTGCTTCACAAGCCCGATTGATTGTTCCAGAAAATTTGAATTTTCCCTTTTTTAATTTAACCGTGTCGCTAACCGTTTTATTGCTATTGTCGAAATACCATAACACCACAGACCCCGTATCCCTGCCAATGATTTTCCCATATAAGGTAAATTTGTTGTTCTTGCCGATTGATTGACTTTCAACATTATTTGTGAAGAAAAAAACAATACTAAAAATCAACAAATACTTTACCCACATTTTTTCACATTTATCAAGATTAAAATTAAGCATAATGATACAAACATATAATACTAGCTCCATCTGTTATCTCAGCTAAGTTTATAAGTATATAGTTGTAGCTATTCATTATGAGTGCTCTTTTAAGACTCCTTTCTTCTATCACTGAGGTTGTGTTGGGAAACGAAATTGTGCGATAGTTTAACCTACATTCTTTAGGGCTTGTTGATATCCTGAAACAAAAACCCAACAAACCATGGGGCAGGGTATTGAATCGAGTTCAGCTAGAATGGGTAGTTCCCCTTCATAGCATCTATCTATTCCTTAACCGTAAATTTTTGTTTACTAACAATTGCTTAATTAGAAGCCAAAACCATCCATTACAGATTGAGGGGCTTTATAACTCAAAATCCAGCCTGAAGAAGTCACCAGTATAAATCGGGGTATGGTGGAAATTTCAAGTGCTTCCAATAACCTGTCCTTTTCATTTTGGGTACCACTGCAAAGAAGCTCCAGTTCTTTTCCATTACCAAACCAATCCAAAGCCCTTAAAACCCCTCCTATAAATCCTCTATCATATTCCTCATCCAAAATATTTTGAAGAGGAATATGGATAGTTCCATGTATTCATTATTGACCTTTGCGCCAATACCGCCAGATCAAATAGATCATGGGCAAAATATTATTTCTTTGCCAGCAATTTGTCAAACAAAGATTTCAAAGAAAGATTGCTGGGCCTTGCCGCGTTGTCGTCTATCAGTTTACCTTTTTTGTCTATAAGGATATATCTTGGGATTGTTTTGATATTGAACTTTTTGTTGAAATCAGATTTTTCAACATCAAGATATAATAGTTTGATTTTACCTTATCCAATTTCTCCGCTATACAGGCTTTTTTCCATGCCCTTGTCTCCTTATCAATCGATACAAACACAAACTCAATTGGCTTGTCCTTATAAAGATCTTGAAGTTTTAATGATGCGGGCATTTCTTTACGACAGGGGACGCACCAAGAGGCCCAAATGTCAATATAGATGATCTTTCCAAGATTGTTCTTCAAAATATCGGTATAACTGAACCTAGTGGCGGACCGAGTAAAAAATTCGTTGCTGCCAACAATAGATTTTCTGTACTGGATATCCGCGATCCGTTCGGTTATATAATCTTTATAGTCATTATCGCCACAATCAGTTAAAAAATTTTTTATATAGTCGGGGACACTGTCCAATACATCCGCAAGCCCGTCTTTTGCAATAAAGAACAATATTTTATCCAGCCGCTTACTTTGTTTAAACTCTTTAAGTGCTATCGAATATTTTAATTCAAGGGTTGCTTTGCTTCCAAACTTTTCCCTGAACTCATAATTGAACAGCTTATAATCAAAGTTGTGAGCGGGATAGCCATAACCAATATCGATCGATCCGGATAATATCAGGTTTGCAATGGAGTCGATATATTGCTTGTAATTGCCTGGGACTATGATTTTCTTTGTTGAGTTCGCCCCGAAAAAAAGCTGATAGGAATAAAGATCCAAAATCATTTTTGTATTGGCGAGCTCTTCAAACTGAGCACTGAGCTTATGGTTTTTTTGGTATTCCAGAAACAGTCCTTTGCTTTTATGGTACTTCTCGAGAATAAGCTTATCCGCTTCTGCGTAATTATTCTTCCTAATAATGTCTATCCACATTTGGTTCTCGCTTTTTGGCATGTTGGCGCTCACATATGCAAAAGCATTCAGCTCGTTTTGGGCCGTAGGGTTCAAACTATTCCTTAATGAGATTTGGGCTATGCTATTTTTATCGGCTCTTATATCCAAGCTATCCTGTTCCAATGACAAATAGTAAGGGGTCTGAAATTTGTCCAGTTGTACGATCCAGGATGGTGCATCTAGGGAAATGGTATATAGCCCTTGTGGTTCGATGAAAAAACTTTCTTCCTCATAATATTTGTTATAATAATAAAAGCCGATTTCTTTTGATGAAAGGTTTCTAAAACTTATCAAATGACCACTGGAAGTGGGTTTGACTTTTTGCCCATTTAAGCTTTCCATACTTTCCTTGTCACCTCGTGCCAAAATTTGCGCAAGCGGTAGAATCACACAAAGTAGAACCACAAAACACATTTTAAGGCTTCTGGTTGATGGGCTTAAAAAAATCTTGCTCATTTAAGATCATTAAAGTGATGGGCTATTATATAAATTTCGCCCATCACTGGTTCATAATTATACTGCGACAAGGTTCGTGTCTTCGAGCCTTAAAAAAATATGAAAATCCAATCCCCTTGGTGATCCAACCTTAGTGGCCAAGGCCCTGTCCTTCCTTGATCTTCGAAATTTCATTTAAAGTTTTTTCTCTCTGTTCTGCTGATTTTGACAAACCGATCGCTTTTTGGAAAAAGCTTGCTGCATTTGCTTGATCACCCGATTTATACAAAAAGCAACCATGGTACATCAGGTATTTTCGGTTATTGGGGTCCTTCTCCAATAAGAATGCACTTTGTGTGAGCATAAACTTATAAACTTCCACATCTTGACAATCGGAATAGTAAATGTAGTTGCAGATAAACTGGTTTGACATGGCCCCATAGCTATTGATATAGCTTTTCGACCGAGCGATAAATTTGGGCCAATCCATGCCGGTCTTTGCCAAAAAGAATATTTCTTTCATCAGATATGATTCCACTGATCTCTTGTATCCTGCATCTGAAGGATCGGGCAGGAATTCTTGGAGCAGTCGATTGTATTTGACCGAATCCCTTTCCCCCATGTAAACACGCCTCAACTGAGTGGTGATCTCATATATCCGGAAAGGTACCGAACTGCCATACAGGTCTTCATACTTCTTTCTGTGCTGGATGATATAGTTCAAGTATTTACTGTCATAACTGAAAAGGCTCATCACGTTCCAGTTGACTTCCGAAAAAAGGTTGCCCTGGCCATTCAGGTATTTGGTCACGGTCAAGGAATCAGGTTTTTTAGCTAAGTGTGTCTTAAAATATTCGGTGTAAAATTCTGGGTAACCCAATGTCAAGCTGTTGCTGACCCCTTTGATTACTATTATTGATCTTGCAATTTGGTTCAACTGCTCAATAAACCCTTGTGGCGCTTGGTTTATATTATCAAGTGCCCCTTTCAAAAACCCAGATTGGTCCAATATCAGAATCTTTGGGTAAGAGGCAATCCGGTATTTTTCTAAAAGTGGTAGGGATTGGGGGGCGTCCGCATCAAAGTGGAAGCTGATGAATTGTTGCTTTAAGAACCCCACGGCACCAGAATCTATAAAGGCCCCAGTTAAAAGTTGCTTGCAGGGAATGCACCATTCTGCACCAAAATAAAAAAGTATTTGTTTGTCATTTTCCTTGGCCTGCTTTAACGTATTGTCCCAACCTTTATAAGTCAAGAAAACTTCAGGCGCTGCTTGCACTATCTGGAAATGCATTAACAATAAAAAAAGGAATGTTTTTTTTGTTCTGGTTTTGTACGGTCGTTTTACAAAATCAATGCTTAATTTTTTCATTTAAAAAGGTTTTAATTGAAAGGTTATAGATGCACTTTCCACTAGCCAAATAAAATTTACCTTCAAAGCGGGCTGTTGGTCTTTAACAGTTCTAGCAATTTTTTATCATCCGCATGGTTACCCCGGTAGACAATCACCCCTTTCCGATTAATCAAGATCATCGTTGGTATTTCTTCCACCCCAAATATTTTGCTTGCATCCTTATCTCCAAAAATCTGTGTCCAATTCATTGAATGGTCCCGAATCGTATTTTCCACCTTTATTCTATCGGTAGGTTTATCATTGCTAATACTTATGATTTCCAAGAAGTCTTTGGGATATTCATCCCTTATTTTTTTGACAGAAGGAATATCCTTCATACAGGGGCCGCACCAGGTAGCCCAAAAATCCAACAGCACATATTTTCCTTTAAAATCATTTAGCGCTATGGGTTTCCCCTCCATATCCCTTGACTTGAAATTGGGCGCAACCATCCCAGTCTGGGATTCAATCTTGCCCACCAAAAATTTTTCAATTTTCTTTCCCTCAAAAGAATTTTTATATTCATTAGGGAAAATGGAATAGAAAACAGAAAGCAGTTTCTGAGATTCCAGCGCCCCTGATTTTGCGTATATAAAAGTATTGGGCACAATCTGGCTCTCGAAATACCAAAAAGAGAAATAATCCTTCGGATGCTCTTTAATAAAAACTAGGTTTTTATCATTCAGTGCCTTTAGTTTTTCATAGAAAAGGTTCTTTAGAGAATCCACTTTGAAAATAGCACTAGCATTCCAAAGCCAAAAATCATTTATGGCTTTGACCTCTTTATGGTTAAACGCATCAAGCCTTTGTTTGAATTCACTTTGATTGAAAGATATTGCATTTGTTAGTTGGGGTCTTTTGAATGGGTCGCCCAGTTCCTTTTCTGATATGGGCTTCAGAACAATTCTTGCTTTTTTCTCGTCCATAAAATAACTATCCCCATAGGAAACAGAATCGCTTTCACTATAGCCCAATCGCAACACAGCAAATTTTGAAAAATAATTCGCTTCTATTCGCAATTGGTTATTCACAAAGTTGTCCTTCACGGTGTTGATTTCCCTCCCATCGTCATAAGTGCAAGACCATTTTTTTTGATCGAATGCATGGGGTACGATGATGGTTACCTGAAATGTTTTTTGGGCATACAATGCTTGTATTCCAATAAAAAATAATACTATTAAAATTTTGGATAAAAAATTCATGTCTATCTTTTTTAATTTACATTTTCCTTTTGGGCCAATAAGCTATCAAATAGAATTTTTAGACCTTGGTTCACCAATGCCATGGTTCCTAAGGCACAAACCATGGCATTGGTAAGTGTGCTTCCTTTTATTTTTCTTATAAATACACCAAATCATCGAAGCCATCATTGTAAAACATATTTATCGATAATTTCAATAAGTTTTGGGTCGCTGGGGCGAGGGGCATTTGAATTAATTAATTTGCCCACTTTGTCAAAGAGAAAGTACCTAGGTATTTCTGTAATCCGATATTGTCCAGCAAAGGAGGAGTTGAATCCCCCAAATAATAAATATGAGTTATTGAGCATAATGTCGTTATAATTATTACACATCATTTTCCACGCATGCTTATCATTGTCCAGGCTAACAAAAACAAACCGAACTGAATTGTTATATTTCTTGATGAGTTCCCGATAAAACTTAAATTCATCAATACATGGAAGGCACCAGCTCGCCCAAAAATCAATTATTGTTAATTTTTTATTTTGCCTTAATAAAATGCTATCAATTTGAATTAAATGATCATTATAATCCAAAACGGAATTTTTGCCCAAAGAAACATTAGAGTTGTTTTTTTTGGTTTGGTAATAATGTCTTGTCGTTTGTTTCATTGCAGAATCATCAATAAATTGATCAAGCAATTCTAGAAATTTATTTTCAGTCAATTTATCAATACTATCAATGATAAATTTGGTCATTAAATATTTCTTTACATCTATTCCTATTGTTGTGTCCTTATTAATAATGGATATTTTATGGGGTATAGTAAAATCTTTTTGCATATTTATTGTAGCTGCAAATAAATATGGGACAATTATTGGAGCGGTTTTGCTAAAAGGGATTTTTTTTGAAATATTTGTGAAAATAGTGGGATAGAAATAGAATAAACTATCATTATACGAAAATTTGAATTCACCACCGTAAGGAGCCAATAAAGAAGAATAATAAAATGCATCAATATATACTCTTATTTCATCTTTTTCTTTTTCGTTTAAAAATCCAAAATTCCTAATCTCCTTTTTTGCACTATCGTCCAAAAGCAAACAATGATTTTGATAACTTTTAAAAGATTCATATTTAGATTTGCTTTTTACAAAACTTACCCATCGTAACCGAAATTTTTTGTCATACAGTTTTTGGAGTGCCAAATTAATGTTTGAATCTGTCCCAATTGTCTTGACAGCCCCATTCGCTAGAAAAACTAAAGTGTCAGAACCAGAGATTTTATAAAAGTTTTGCGAGTTATCAGCAACTATTAAAAAAGTAGGTTTGGTGTTTAGCGTTAGTTTAAATTTCATGTTTTGACCTACATGCAAAGGAACCCCCTTATAATAAATGTCATGATAATATAAATTCAGCAAATTTCCACTTTGATTTATGATAGTTACCGTGTAGCTATCTGTAAGAATATTAGCGCTTAATTGAAAATTAATTGCAAAAAATATTAGAAAAAAGGAATTTGGTTTTTTCATGTTATCAATTCAATTGCTTAAAAGCATGCTATAGTTTGATTTACGAGAGGTAACTTAGAACATTCGTTTACTATTGCGGGCATCTTTCACAACACCAATAACCCAACACACTGGTCCCTATCTTAGCTTCTTCTTTTGGCAAGCCACAAGATTGTTCCAACCAGTCAAATAAATGAGCACGACAGACCCCACTTCCTGCCATAATTTTTCATTTCGGTTTTATTCGGTCGCCTTACAAAATCAATACTAAGTTTTTTCGTTACAGAAAGGTTTTAACAAAATAATCTGCTCAATCTTTTTAAGCCTATTAAAATTTAAACCTTCCATAAAAGTTTTATGAAAATAAAGACCAATCGATGAACTATTGCCCAATCCATTCAGGAAGTTCCAAAACTTACCCTAAAGGGTAGGTGCTTAATCTGTATTGGCTAGTCTTAGATTAGAATGAACTGTTAATATAACATGGGGGTATGCTGTAGTTTAATTTGAAAATTGTTCTTCAGTTCCTTTCGCTCTTTCACCCAATTGTTGTTTTCTACAAAAAAATTCAATCAATCATCTGATATAGCTTTTTTATTAAATATTGAAAGCATTGTTTTACCAGACATTAACTTTAGTAGTAATAGTTTTAGGAAATCTTTACATGGGTGCATTTACATTTTACCCCTGATGTTGGTTTAAATTATTTAAATTTCTGCTAACCTTTCTAACCATATCATGGGTATTACCATTTACGATTTCTTCAAGCCAGTGAACCTTACCAGTCCACCTTCGTCAGCGGATTATGAAAGAATCGTTCCTTTATTAATCGACTACTCAGAAACATTTGCAAGAACAACTTATAATAGTATCTATTTAATTGACTATTATAAAAAGGGATTTCTCTATGTGTCTGATAACCCTCTGTTCTTGTGCGGAAAAACAGCGAAACAAGTAAAGCAATGCGGTTATTTGTTTTATTTTAAAAATGTACCAGAGGAAGATGTTGAGTTGCTTTTAAAAATCAATGAAGTAGGGTTTGAATTTTACAACAGCCTTCCCCTCGAGGAAAGAAAAGATTACAGCATTTCTTATGATTTTCGATTAAGACAACCGAATGGAAGTTTGCTCTTGATAAACCATAGACTTTCGCCACTGGCATTGGATAGCAACGGAGGCATTTGGATTGCTCTCTGTGTAGTTTCCCCTTCTTCAAATTTGAATGCAGGGAATATTTTGCTCAAGAATGCCTTAACGAACAAATTGCTTGAATACGATTTAACTGAAAACAAATGGAAAGAAGGGAGAATCATAAAACTTAATAATCAAGAAAAACAAATATTGTTACTGTCTATCCAAGGGCATACCGTTGAGAAAATTGCACAACAAATATTCCTGTCCCCCAACACTATAAAATTCCACAGAAAGAGCCTTTTGAAAAAGCTGAATGCCACCAATATCTCTGAGGCCATTTCAGCAGCTATGAATTATGGGTTGATCTAATTCTGTATGATATGGGTGCAAGTTCCAGCAACCAACTTAACCGATTAAGATTGGTTCATTGTAAAAATTCACTACACTTTAGGGTAGATTTTTTAACTAAAATTGACCATTTGTAATAATCTGCAATCTATTCAAATACCTTTAAAAGAGGTTTGTGACTTTCATCATTTTAAAAAATATCGCACACCCAATCTCATTTATGAACAGTACTATTTTACTTATATCATTTTTGATGATTGCCAACACTCTTATTGGGCAAAATGATTTTCAAAGCTATAACCAGTATATTAAAAAAGCGGATTCCCTTCTTTTTAGCAAAGATTACGAGAAGGCCGCAAAAACCTATTCGCTGGCTTTTGAATCCATTGGATGGAAGGGGGCACAGAAAGATCGTTACAACGCAGCATGTTCATGGGCTAATTTTGGGAACGCGGACAGTGCTTTTTATCAGCTTGACAATATTGTAACCAAGGCCAAGTATTCCGATTTTGAAAAAATCAGCACTGACCCAAATTTTATTTCCTTAAGAGATGATAAACGATGGGGCCCCTTATTATCCTTGGTCAAAGAAAATAAGGAGAAGCTGGAAGCCAAGTATAATAAGCCATTGATGACCGGGTTGGAGGATGTTTTTTATGAAGACCAAAAATACAGGGAACAAATGGATTCGGTACAAAAAAGCTATGGCTGGGATTCCCGTGAAATGAAATCGCTCATGAAACTGATTGGCGAAAAAGACTCCATCAACTTGATAAAGGTAAAATCGATACTTGATAAAAATGGATGGTTGGGACCAGAGACTGTAGGTGCCCGTGGCAGTTTAACCCTGTTCCTGGTTATCCAACATGCCGATTTGCCAACCCAAAAAAAATATTTGCCCATGATGAGGGAAGCAGCCAAGAACAACAAACTTCAAAAAAATAATCTTGCCCTGATTGAAGACCGTGTTGCATTGAGGGAAGGTCAAAAACAAATATATGGTAGTCAGATTGGAAGAGATCCTAAAACCGGCAACTATTTTATATTCCCATTGACTGATCCTGACAATGTTGACAAAAGGCGGGTCGAAATGGGGCTTCCACCTCTAGCAGACTATGTTGCCCATTGGGAAATACACTGGGATATTGAGCAATACAAAAAAGAACTTCCTATGCTTGAGGAGAAAGTGAAATCTTTGAACCCGTGAGTTTGCGCTTGTTATTGATAACCAACAAAAATTATTTCTTCGCCGTCGGGCACTTATACGAAGTAAGATTTACGGAGACCATAAACTCGGCCATCACATAGCTATCGTTCTGATTGGAATAGCCACGCTGCCTGCCTGCGGTGCCAATGGGGGTGCCGTATACATAGGAGCGGTCCTGTAAAATGCCTGCCAAGGAAGGCTGGCCATTGGGGAGTGGGGGGAATGCGGCGGCCCCTGCATAAGTGGTGCTCACATCGTCAATATAATCGGTGGTGGTAAATCGGTAAACAACTTCGAAGCCCAAGTTCACCTGGCGGTTCAGGCTATATTTGAAACCGACCCCAATGGGAAAGCACACGGCCATGGTGCCATAAGGCTTGCGGTTGGGGTAAATGGCCGAACCTTGGCCCTCCGTACCCAAGGGGCGCAGGTACACTTTTTGGCCTTGATAATACGTATATGGGTTATAGTTAAAAATACCTGCACCAAAAGTAATATAGGGGGAATAGCGGTGGTAGGGATCGCCGGGCACAAACTTAAAAAAATTGAAATCGCCCTGCATGGTAAACTCCCAAATATTGGTATTGAAACTCAGGTTGCGGCTATGCATGAAACTATTGTAGCCATTGTACACATCCGAGTAGCCCAATTGTGCAAAATGGCCACTCAATCTCACTGCTACATAACTGCCATACTGTTTGCGCACGAAAACACCGGCTGCTACCTTGGGCCGGTTTAACCTGAGCTTGGGGTTCAGGTCGCCAAAATAATGGGCCCCGCCCAAGCTAATGCCAACCTCTCCTTCCTGAACAATACTTTGCATCTGCGCCATGATATCACTCGAAACAAAAAATACCATTGCCAGCATAATAAGCTTCATCCTTGCCATAAATGTCTTTGTGGTTTAGGTAACGTAATTACCCGTTTTTTCTTATAAACAAAATCTTAATTTCTAGTATCGAGGCCCCAGGACAGCTTATTCCTTAGGGTCTGCAAAAAATTATTCTCGTTCAACCTCACTAGGCTAATGGTAAAAGCCTCCCTCCGCACCGCCAACTGAACATTCATCCCCACGATTTCCTTGCGGGAATCCAAGGCACATATAAACTGATCGGCACGTCCTTCAATCTCAAAGGAAATGATATTATTGTCTGGCACCACAATGGGCCGCACGTTCAGGTTATGGGGCGCTACGGGGGTAATCACAAAACTGGAAGAATCGGGTGATACAATCGGCCCCCCGCAACTGAGTGAATAGCCAGTGGAACCTGTTGGCGTGGATACAATCAACCCATCTGACCAATAGGTATTCAAAAATTCACCATTGAGGTAGGTATGCACTTTGATCATGGGCGAAGTATCCGTTTTATGGATCGCGAACTCATTCAAAGCATAAGGCACCTTTCCAAACAATGGGATATTGGAATCCAGATGCACCAAGGATCTTTTATCGACCAAAAAGGTTCGATGCACCAAGGCGGCCACGGCCGTTTTCAGTTCTTCCTTGCCAATACTGGCCAAAAAACCCAGCCTACCAAAATTGATGCCCAACACCGGAATATTTTTATCCCTTACCAAGGAAACCGTATCCAGTAAAGTACCATCACCACCCAAACTGATGATGAAATCGATGGAAGGGTTCAGGTCATTGGAATCCGTGAAGGCAGAAATATTGGAAGGCAGGGAAAAACTAGTACGGGCTTTTTCCAAAAAAGGCCCGTAAATAACAGGCTCTATCTGTTGTTTTGCCAACTCATCAAAAAGCTGCTGAATGGCCGACTGCTGTTCATAATCGATTACCCGGCTATAGATGGCTATCTTCATTTAAAAAGTGTTGCCCAAAACGCGGAACGCTTAATGCCAAACGCGGAACGCAAAATGCAGAACGCTTGATGCGTTTTTCGTTTAGCCTTGAGCCTTATGCGTAATTAGAAGTCATTATGGATGTGTAAAAATAAACCCTTTTCCCCTAATTGGTTGAAACTGTATTCCACCCTAAAAACAAAGTCATAAGAAGTAACCACATCAATGCCAAATCCACCTGTATAAAGGAATTTGTTTGCCAAGCTATTGTCGATGGTCGCATTATTATTACGCACATAGCCTGCGTCAAAATACGTTTTGGCCATCACGCGGAAGGGTATGCGATAAAGACCCAGAAAGGGGATATTGGCTGGCAGACTGAAATAGAAAAGCTCCCTTAATAAAGTATTGCGTGCCGCAAAACCGAAAGTGCCATCCACCACATATTTTTCCAGACCACGCAGGTAAAAATTGCCATAACCAAAAAGCTGTTGGTTATAAAATGGCTGGTCGAGCGGCCATTTGAGCGAGACCATATTTTGTGAATTGATATAGGTTTTGTGCGCTAGGCGTTTGCTCTCGTTACTTGACAGGTTCAACTGCCACAAATCCATATTGGCATTCAAGCCCCGTTTTAAAAGAGAACCCGATGCCATTACCCCTTTGAGTGGGTAGGCAATATAGTCCACATTGGTATAATCAATTTGGTAAGAAGCCTCTGGGAAAAACAGTTCCCTTTTGCCATGGTTTAAAAAATGGGGATTGTACAAGGATACGGTAGAATCCATTTTTATGTCCACCAGATTAATCTTAACCAGATGCCTGACACGGATGGCTGGTCTATAATAATATCGCAGCGACAGGCTGGCCCGCTCGCTCAAAAATTTTCCTGCATGGGGAATGGTATCCGCATTGATAAAATATTGCTGGTTGTTTTTAGTAAGCGCATTTATTTGTTTGTTGGCAGCATAAATAAAAGTAAACCCAAAACCATGTTTGAGCGAATTGTCTGCATTGGGTTGGTCGTACGCAATCTCAGCTTGGCGTGAATAACCAGTCATAAGCCAGACCACGGTATTGTCATTTCTGCCCGTGAAATTGTTTTGCATATATTTTAATCCATAGTTCACCCGGCTCAGGCTATAACCATAATCCTGCCATACAGTAAGGTTTCGATCCACAGGCTTGAAATAAGGTACCGGGATTATGTACCAACGTTCATGCACATCTATCTCCACATCTACCTCATAACCCCTAAAGCCTTTCAAATAAACCACCACATCCGTAAAAAGTAAAGTATTGATCAGTTGGTTATGCGCAAAGGTAAAAGCCCTTACCAACTCGGGCAGATTAATAGAATCCCCTTTTTTAAAACCCAGTTCGCGTAGGATAATATAAGGCTTGGTTTTTTTGTTTCCTTTTATATAAATATTACCCACCACAAATGCGGTGGACTTCAAGGAATGGGGAATGCTATTGGAATCGTGGAAGAGCGCAGGGCGCTGCTGCATACGCAAATCAGTTCCGGATGAAAGCTGCGCTGTCGCGCTGATCGAAAGCGGCAACCATAATATAGCCAGGCAATATTTCCATTGCTTTATCATTTGGCCGCAAAGCTATTTTGCTATCTGCTGATTAATTGTTAAAATAAGGTGGGTTTTAAATCAGATATTCAGGTAATTCATCAAATGGTCGTAATTGCTGCGAAGGTCGTTCTCGTATAACTCTTCCCCAAAAGAATACTTCACATGATATTCATATCGCTGGAAGGTGGCAATGATATCGGCAATCTCAAATTTATTGATCTTGATGGTTACGTAAAAAATATTGGTCTGCGGATCGGACCAGGTATTGAGTTGGGTGATCTGGGCATCATTGGTTTCCACAAGTTTGCTCAATTCCGAAAAAGAGAAGCTATGCTGTTCCATCTCCAGCACAATCAGCCCACCGGGGTCATTTACCCCAGCCAAGCGACCGAGTTGTTGCAATAGGTCGGTAGCCGTGATGGAGCCCACATATTCATCTTCCTTATCTACTACCGGGATTACGGTAAGATTGAATTCATTTAGTTTTTGAACCGCTTCCAGAAAATGGGCATTGGCGTGCACCGCTATTTTTGAAAACCCATTCTCCAACTGTGAGAGAGGGATAGATTCATCCAATACATTCAATAAATCGCTTTCTGCAACCAGCCCAATCAGTTTTTCATCGGCCACAACAGCCAAGTTCGAAACATGAAAGTCGGCCATCAGCCCTAGTGCCTGGTAAACCGGGTCATTGGGATTGAGTGCAGGAAGCGCGGTAGATATGATTTCCCTATTTAGCACAGTAAGGTTTTAATTATAAGTACGACTTTGCTCAGGCAACCGTTGCGGGTGTGTTCAGCTTTTTCAAAAATTTATGCAGTATTTCATTGAACTCGCTGGGCACTTCCATCATGGGGGCATGACCACATTTATCAATAAAATAAAGCTCACTGTTGGGGATCAGCCGATTAAATTCCCTACCCACAAAAGGAGGGGTAATCGTATCATTGTTTCCCCATATCAATAACGTAGGCTGATTGATTTGATTGAGTTCCTCGCCCAAATTATTCCTGATGGCACTCTTGGCCAGTGCGATGATCTTGATTGCCTTGATCCGGTTATTCACGATCCCATACACTTCATCCACCAATTCCTTGGTGGCTGTTTTGGGGTCATAAAAGGTAAGCTCTGTTTTTTCCTTGATAAATTCATAGCTGCCTCTTTTGGGATAGGTATCGCCCATGCCACTTTCGAAAAGGCCGGAGCTACCGGTGAGTATAATGGACTTCAACCTTTCTGGGTGCCTCAGCGCATGTAGCAGGGCCACATGGCCACCCAATGAGTTACCTAAAAGATGGATGTTCTTATAGTCACGCAGCTCGATAAACTTATGCACGTATTTTTCAAGTCCCCCAACCGTTGTATGCAGGATGTCCAGATCAAATAATGGTAAAATGGGCACCACCACTTTATTATATTGGCGGAAATAATCAATCAAGTCGGAGAAGTTGCTCAAGGCCCCAAATAGCCCATGAAGCATGACCAATGGCTCACCCTCCCCTTCTTCAATGAATCTAAACTTTTCCTGTTGTTTGATCTGGTACTCTGTCATTAATCAATTCTATACAATTATAATTTGGAACAATGCGCTAAAATAAAGGTTTTAAACCAAAACAATTTGATAACCCAACAAATTTACAATAACTAAACATGATATTAGTCCGAATATCCAATTATAGATGTTACTGATCCTGATCAGTTCAAACCCATTTGTAGGCTTTTAGCTAAACAGTATGCTTCATTTATTTGTATAATATGTGTATTTAAGCAATATGCGAGAAAAAGCTTTGCAGTTCAACGAACATATTCTTAAAAAAGGGTATCAGCTTGCCAATCTGATCGATCATATAGGGGCCCCATGGCATAATAAAATGGTATGTTTTGGATGTGTTTTCGGTTTCGGCCGATATCAGGTGCAGGTTACTAGCATAAAACAAAAGCACACTATAAATGGTGATATAGATAAACGCATACAAGATGATCCCCGCAATTTTATCGGCCCAGCCCAGCAACACAAAGTCAACCGCCATCTTTATTAAGCCAGCGGCCCACCTCACCAAAAGAGCCACCCCAATAAAAACCAGCAAAAAAGCCAGCAGTGGAAGCCATTTACCATCGAAGTGCATTTGCGTTCGCAGGTGGTTTGCCACTACTACCGAAAGTTTGATGGCAGCCGCCAATCCAGCCACCAATGCCAGCACCGAAAAAACGGCTACAATAAAACCTTGCTGCAACCCTTTGAAAATGGCCAACAACAACAATATCAAAAACAGGATATCTATGGCCATTGGTCGATTGGTTTATTGGCAAACTGATTATTTCTGCAACAATTCCTTTACTACGGCACTAATGGTTTTGCCATCGGCCTGCCCCGCCAACGCTTTTGTGGCAGCCCCCATCACCTTACCCATATCAGCAGGTGAGGATGCCCCTGTTTCTGCAATAATTTTCCCGATAACCACTTTGAGCTCGTCCAAACCCATTTGTTTGGGCAAAAATTTTTCGATCACAGCAATCTCTTCCTTTTCTTTCAGTGCTAGGTCTGCACGGTTCTGTTTTTCGTAAATCTCCAAAGAGTCCTTACGCTGCTTGATCAATTTTTGGAGCAATTTGGTTTCATCCTCTTCTTTGAGCTCACCATTGGCCCCTTCGGATGTTTTGGCCAGGATGATTGCCGCTTTCACTGCCCTCAGGCCTCTTAATGCCGCTTCGTTTTTTGCAAGCATGGCCGTTTTCATGTCTGCCATTATTTTTTGTTCCAGTGCCATAAAATAAAATTTAGTTATGCTTTGTTTTCTGCCAATTGCTGTTTCCTGAACTTGCCATAAAAGTCCTTGGCGAATTGCCGAATGTCCTCTACCATTTCAGCGTTTTGGGTAGCCCGTTGAT
The DNA here is from genome assembly GCA_018267575.1 of Bacteroidota bacterium. GTDB lineage: Bacteria > Bacteroidota > Bacteroidia > Chitinophagales > Chitinophagaceae > Puia. Next base: position 13,814 of record JAFDYF010000085.1, on the reverse strand, counting down.
AGGTTTCGGCCATGGTCATAAAGGTTTGATAAAAGAAGTCGGCCATCTCATCCACCATCATATCTTTTGTCCATAAGTCAATGCGCAAGGCCGTTTTATCTGTCCCATCCCAAAAGGCAAGCATCATGGCCTTTGCTTTCTGTGCCCGATCGGCGGTGCTATCCGTAGCGTTCCAGTGAATCATTTCTGGTACATTCTGTTCATCCAGTTTCACGTCAATATTAATCGAAGATTGCTTCATATAAAATTTATCAAGTCGCGAAGTTACGCTGAATTATCAGGATTCGTTAGACTGGCTGGCAGCACCTTGCATCGCCTTATAAAGTTGATCCAAGCTATTCATACGATCAAAAAATTTCCATCTCGCATCCCCTTTTTCAATCAACTGATTACGCAATTGCTCATCTTTATATAAAAGCATCATTTGGGTTGCCAACAAGTCAATATCCCGTCCATTGGCATAGAGCGCCGCATCAGCAGCCACTTCCTTCGAAGCGGGGTCCTCTGCAGCAATCACTGGCACCTGTGACTTGAAAGCATTCAAAATAGCATGCTCCGATTCATCTGTCGCAAATGAATGCACCAGTCCATAGGCAGCCGCTATCAGCCGGGCAAGTTCCTCATCGCCCAGATTGTTGCAAACATGCACATCAGACCTATATTTGAAGCTTTCCAGTTTAACTAAAAAGGCCGGTTCCACAACCCGCTCTCTACTGGCAAATACCAGTTGCATATTGGTTTGCTGCCTTTTTTTAAATAGGGAAAATGCCTTCAATGCCTCCAACAGTTTTGGTCGCCACTCATCCACCAGCAGTATAAAATATTCCTTCCCTGCTGCAAATTTTACTTTTATGCTTTCCTTTTCTGCCCATGATTGAGGGAGCGCCCATTCATCAGGAGCAGCTCTAACCAACAAAATATCCTTTGCATCATAATGGTATTGTTGTATCAGTTTTTGTTGTTGACTTTCTGAACAAACGAAAACCAGCCTCGAAACATCCAGGGTTCGGCTAAGCCTTTTTTCAAAAAACCGGAGATAGGATCGTTTATCCCGGTCGGCCCCTTCGAGGATAGCGGGCATCCATGAGCATTGAGGGGTTTGAGTGACAGCAGCAATGCCAGCGGTTGTGATCAGTAGGTCGGCCTTGTTCTTTTTGCAGAACTTCGGCAATCGGTAACCGTACCAAAATTTTTTGCCCATCTTTCGGGTAAAATATATATTTTCAGTGGGTATATTTTTTAATATATTATTGTAAATGAGTGATTTATCTACAATAAAAAGCCACTCAATATCCGTTCTTTGCTTTATGAGTTTTACGTAGCAGGAAACCATAAAATGGAGAGTTCCTATCGGGATCGCATCTTGAGTGCATGGACCAAGTTCAACAATAATCTTTTTCATTATTGGGTAAAGTTATCAAGCATAGTGGGGTTAAAAAAACCGGGTTAATTATGCAATAAATGCCTAATATATTAAGTTCTTATTTTGCATGTGGTTTTTACGATGCTTACAACTAGCGTAAATCCACCTTGCGTTTCTTAGCTACCGGAAGTAATTTAGTAGCCGATTTAATCCGATTTTCTTTATTAAAATCTATACCCATGAAAAATGTCTACAAAGTGATTTTTGCCATGTGTGCCTGCCTGTTGACATTGATGCCACAGTCTGGCAGTGCACAATGCCTTTGTTCAGGAGGAGTGCCAGCCACACCAGTAACACAATCTATCAACATCCCCCCAACAGTAACCAGTTCTATAACTTATAATTTTCAACAATTTGATCCTTCGATTGGCACTTTAAGCTGTGTGAGATTAAGAGATACCGTTACCATTATCACCGTGTCCAGCGCTCTCAACACAGGCCCGGATAGTACTGCCTTTCTATTCGGATTAACAGTTCCAAGCAAAATTTCGGCTCCTGGGATTACCATCAGCAAAGTTTTTACGAGAACATATGGTTATGATACCCTTGCTCCGCATCTAGTTCCTGGATATACCATTAGCTACGGGCCTGATACCTTAGCCAATAATTTAGCACAAACTGGTTCAACCGTGGGGAATGCCGCCTACCTAGGTTTAGGTACTGTACCGGTGTCTTTCCAAATAACAGGTGGTGGCTTGCAGGTTTTGGATGGGGGATTGAATGATACCACTTCTGTTGCGACCACTATGGGGGGAACAGTCACCCTCACTTACTATTGGTGCCCAGCGCTCCCCTTGGCCAATACTTTTGGGAATTTTACAGCTGCAAAGAATGGTAATAATATACAAATACAATGGCAAGGACAAAACGAGCAACTAGGTATTTCCTACGAAATACAGTATAGCAAAGATGGCACTCATTTTTTGTCATTAGGTAATCAAATGTCAGACTCCAGCTTTTATGGAAAAATGGCAAGTTATCAATTTATCTATCCCATATCATCAGCGGATAATGGTAAAATCTATTTTCGTATTAAGCGAACTAGCCCTAGTGGGACTAACATCATTTATTCTGAAATCAAGACCGTAAACCTCAGTAATACTGGCATTTCCAGCTATCGCACCTACCCAAACCCAGTGAGTACCTATACGGTACTTGAGTTTGATGAGGTATTGACAGGCGACTATACCATTGAATTGGTGAATACCGCCGGCCAAGTGGTTCAACGCAATGCGGTTTCATTGGCGGGCACTAACCAGTACAAACTGGACCTGAACAGCCACCCCGCTACCGGTCTCTATTTCCTTCGGGTAACCGGCAAAAAGGACTCGCATCAATATTTGACCAAACTGATTATTGAATAACCTATAAAAAACACCCATTACCAATCCTTTGAAGGGCCCAGGTGCTGGGCCTTTTTTTATGAAGAAAATATAAGCGATTCACAAAATCTTTAGCCTACTTTGACCGTTTACAGTATTTCATGTAGGTTTGTTGATTAAATTGCACTGATGATAATGGAATATAACACCACGCGAAACCATCTGGTGATACGTGAATATGGGCGGCACATTCAGAAAATGATCGAATACCTGCTTACGCTGGAAGACCCTGAAAAAAGGCAGCGCAATGCTTATGCGGTCATCGAGTTGATGGGTTTCCTGAACCCCCATTTGAAAAATGTAGAGGATTTTCGCCATAAACTATGGGATCACCTTTTCTTGATATCCGATTTCAAGCTGGTAGTTTCTTCCCCATACCCCATACCTACTAGGGAAACACTGAAGGCAAAACCAAAGCCTTTGCCTTACCCAAAGCGTTATCCCAAATTTTCACATCTTGGGAAAAACCTGGAACTGATCATCAACAAAGGTTTGGCAGAAGAGCAACCCGACAAACGCAATGGTTTTGCCAATGCGGTGGCCTATTATATGAAATTGGCCTATAACAACTGGCATAAGGAAACGGTGCATGATGATGCCATCCAAAGCGAACTGAGCAATATTACCGGAGGGCAATTGGAATTTACCAACACGCCTTATGTGAAAAGCTTCCGTGCCAATGAAGGTAGGGATAGGGACCGGAGCGGATATGGCGACTACCGCAATAAACGCAACCAAAAATTTCAGCCACGGAACAACAATAACCGTGATGGCCGCAATGGCAGCCGCGACAATAATAAATTTAAAAAGAAAAGATTCTGATTCAATCAGGCTTAATAATTTAGCGGCGATGGGCAATGCCCATCGCCATTTTTATTCTAAAAAATTTTTACGGTGCATTCATTTGAAGTTACAGGCGGGAAAAACCTGAGCGGTGAAATTACCCCACAAGGTGCAAAAAACGAAGCACTGCAAATCATCAGTGCCGTTTTGTTGACCCCCGAAAAAGTAACGGTTACCAATATCCCAGATATACTGGATGTGAACCTGCTTATCGAACTACTGGGCGATATGAATGTACAGATTGAGCGTACAGACCGCCACAGTTGCGTGTTCCAGGCAGATAATGTAAATGCAGATTACCTGCACAGTGAAACCTACCGTAAAAAAAGCGGCCGGCTGCGCGGCTCGGTGATGTTGGCGGGCCCCATGCTGGCTCGTTTTAGAAAAGCGTTTATTGCCAAACCGGGTGGGGATAAAATTGGAAGAAGAAGATTGGACACCCATATCATTGGCCTTGAAAAACTCGGCGCAGCCTTCAATTACAATACCGACGATCATTTTTTTCATTTACTTGCCCGCAACCTAAAAGGTGCCGACCTGCTATTGGATGAACCTTCGGTCACAGGCACCGCCAATATGGTGATGGCCGCATCGATGGCTAAGGGAAGAACCACCATCTACAATGCCGCTTGCGAGCCTTATATTCAGCAATTGTGCAAAATGCTCAATCGTATGGGTGCCAAGATTAGCGGCATTAGCAGTAACCTGCTGACCATTGATGGCGTGGACTATTTAGGTGGCACAGAACATCGCATGTTGCCCGATATGATCGAAGTGGGTTCTTTTATTGGTCTCGCCGCCATGACGCAAAGCGATATCACTATCAAGAATGCCAGTATTGAAAACTTGGGCATCATCCCCGACAAATTCAAACAGTTGGGCATTGCCATGGATTTTGTGGGTGACGATATCCATATCCCCGCACAGGATATTTATGAGATACAAAACTTTCTTGATGGCTCCGTGCTGACGATTTATGACCATCCTTGGCCGGGTTTTACACCCGATTTGCTAAGCATTGTGCTGGTGGTGGCCACGCAGGCCAAGGGAAGCGTGCTGGTACATCAGAAAATGTTTGAGAGTCGCCTGTTTTTTGTGGACAAACTTATTGACATGGGCGCCCAGATTATTTTGTGTGATCCTCACCGGGCGGCCGTTATTGGGCTGGCAAGGGCCCAAAAGCTGCGTGGCATCAGCATGAGCACGCCAGACATCAGGGCAGGAGTAGCTTTGCTGATTGCAGCCTTGAGCGCTGAGGGAAAAAGCAATATCCAAAATATTGACCAGATCGACAGGGGATACCAATACATCGATGAAAGATTAAGAAAATTAGGAGCGCAGATAAAAAGGATCTAACCATTTATTAATGTAAATGGCAAGCACAAATCAACGAGCATGATCGATACAAAACATAAACTGATTATTATTACAGCCCCTTCGGGTGCTGGTAAAACCTCCATTACACGCTATCTGCTGCAGAAATATCCACAGCTTTCTTTTTCCATATCCGCCGCTACCCGTCAGCCAAGAAAAGATGAAAAAGATGGGATCGACTATTATTTTATGAGTCTGGAAGCCTTCAAGAAAAAAATAAATGACAATGCATTTCTGGAATGGGAAATGGTATACGAGGGAAAATATTATGGCACCTTGATCACCGAACTTGAGCGCATCTGGAAAAACAAACAGACCCCGGTTCTGGACATAGATGTAAAAGGCGCAATCCATGTGATGCAACAGTTTGGTGAAAATTGTCTTTCCCTTTTTATTGAACCCCCTTCTATTGAGGTATTGAAACAAAGACTGGAGGCCCGTGGCACCGAAGGCCTCGAAGCTTTGCAAAACCGGGTGAACAAGGCGGCTTATGAAATTTCTTTCAAACATCATTTCAATAAAATCATCATCAACGATGTGCTGGAAAAAGCCTGCGCTGAGGCCGATGCCATTGTTGAAAAATTTATTGCTTGATAAGCAATCATTTACCAACTAAAATAAACATTTAAAAAAATATAATTTATTATTCCGTGGCAATCTGAGAAATGGCAAGGGATTTGGGCTTCTTCTCTATCAGACTTGATTTTAAATGCGGGATTTTAAAATTACATTTGCGTTTGTATGATCAATTTGTACAGCTTTATTTGGATCGGCATTGCCTGGTTAATGATTTTCTTTTTTACAGGTATTGAAATTGCTTTTATCAATGCCAATAAATTATCCATCGAACTAAAAAAGAAGCAGGGACTTAAAACAGGTCTTATCCTGGCGAACTTGATGGACCATCCTGCGCTTTTTATTGGGACCATGATGGTGGGCTTCAATATCTTTCTGGTATTGTTTGGACTGATGGTGGGTGAAACCCTATCCCCTTTCTGGAACTGGCTGATCACAAAAATCCATATCCCAAGTGGATATGTAAATTCCATACGTCTTTTTGTGGAAACCATTCTTTCCACCTTATTCATTTTGCTTTTCGGCAATGTGATACCCAAATCGCTTTTTAGGGTAAAAAGCGATGCCCTACTTGGCTTTTTTGCACCGCTGGCTAATTTCTTTTATGGTTTTTTTAATCCTGTGCTGTCTTTTTTTACCACGATTTCCAAATGGGTTCTGAAATATGTTTTCAACGTCCGCATTGATGAAGACAGGGAAATTTTTTCCAGTGCGGGCATTGAGCAGTTTTATCTGCAAACAGGCGAAGGCGATGAGGAAAACAAAGAGCTAAACACCGAACTGTTCGAAGCGGCCTTGTCATTGCCCATGGTCAAAGTGCGGGAATGCCTGGTACCACGCAAAGAAATTGAAGGGATTGATCTAAGCGCTTCTATTGAGGATGCCAGAAAAAAATTTGTGTCTAGCCGGCTTAGCAAACTCGTTGTATACGACGGCGACCTGGATCATGTAAGCGGTTATATCCATCAACTGGATCTTTTTAAAAACCCGGCAGATATCAAATCCATATTGCTCCCCATACCCGCTGTGCCGGAAAGCATGGGAGCCACGGATCTCATCAACAAATTTTCCCGTGAAAGAAAAAGCATTGCCTGGGTGGTGGATGAGTTTGGGGGCACTGCTGGCATCGTAACGATGGAAGACTTATTGGAAGAAATTTTTGGTGAGATCAAGGATGAATATGATACCGAGGAGTTCGAGGAAAAAAAGCTATCCATGGACGAGTTCATTTTCTCTGGCCGATTGGAACTGGATTATTTGAACGAAAAATACAAACTCGAATTCCCCGATAAGGAATCAGAAACCCTTTCTGGTTATATCATCAACCAATATGAGGCCATCCCCAAGCAGAAAGCACATATCATCATCGGCAACTATGAATTTGAGATTTTGAGCGTTACCGAAACCCGTATTGAAATGGTGAGGATGAAAATTCTCAAATAATTATTTTTTCGATTGCCAATCTGAGGTTAGGTACAAACTACTTTATCTATTTATACAACCCCTTTCCAGAATCGAAGAAAGAAGGGCTGAACGCTGAACGCTGAACGCTGAACGCTGAACGCTGAACGCTGAACGCTGAACGCTTAAAGCCAAACGCTTAAATCAAGCCTCCAACTTTTCAACTTCTTCCATTGGGCCTTCGAATCTTTGTGAGAAAGGTTTCACACAATGAGCGCGAAAATAGTACCTGATCAGTAGCATGAATTTTTTTATGCTCTAAATCTAAATTGAAAAACGGCCACATTCATTAATTAACATTTTTTATTAAGCCCATTTATTAATAAACAGATTCACATTTTGTTAGTATCATGAACCCATTTCCCTGTTGATATCCTTGTACGATTACCAATCGATCAAAAAAATTGGTTGCAGGCTTTCCAAAATTATTTACATTTAATTTCTATTACCGTTAGCTCCGATTTGATGACCTTAAATAAAAATGATGAAAAGAAGTTTGATTGTTTTACTGACCGTGTTTTCCCTTGTTGCCAATGCCCAATCCAAAATCGATCCCGACTCCATTAAAACCAAGATGCAGTGGTTTGCGGATGCCAAGCTGGGCATTTTTATACATGCAGGTATTTATTCCGTGGATGGCATCGACGAGTCTTGGAGTTTTCATAATAAAAAAATCAGTTATGCTGATTATATGAAACAACTGAATGGTTTCACATTAAAAAACTACCATCCAGAAGCCTGGGCCGACCTGATTCAGGAAAGTGGTGCTAGGTATTCCGTGATCACTACCAAACACCATGATGGGGTAGCGATGTACGATACCAAAATGAACGATATGAGCATCGTAAAAAAAACTCCAGCCAAAAGGGATATGGTAGCCCCCTTTTTTGCAGCGCTCAGAAAAAGACATATCAAATGTGGTGCTTATTTTTCTTTGATCGATTGGGGATATCCTGATTATCCGGGATTTTTAAAAGATAGTTCCCGCTACCGTATATCGGATGACCCTGAACGTTGGAACCGGTTCCGGCATTTTTTTCAAGGACAGATCGAAGAAATAAACCAAAAATTCAAGCCCGACCTTTATTGGTTCGATGGCGATTGGGAGCATAGTGCTGAAGAATGGGAAGCCCAAAAAGTGCGTAACATTATTTTATCCACCAACCCCAATGCCATCATCAATGGACGGTTACAAGGTTATGGCGATTACGAAACACCGGAACAGAATTTTCCTGTAACAAGACCCAAATTCAAATGGTGGGAGCTATGCATGACCAGTAATGATAACTGGGGCTTTCACCATGATAATAACTGGAAAACCCCGTATGAGGTCATCAGCATTTTTGCAGATGTTGTTTCCCATGGCGGCAACCTGCTCTTGGATATGGGCCCCAAGGAAGATGGAACCATCCCGGCAGAACAGATCCACATACTAAAAGAACTTGGTGCATGGAACAAAAGGAACGGCGAAGGCATATTCAACACTATTGGAGGCTTGCCCTTGGGGCATTTTTATGGGCCCACCACCTTATCGAAAGATTCAACCACCCTTTATCTGTTTGTAGAAGGCTCGTCTGGTGGCAACCTAATGATCAAAGGACTTCTAAATAAAATCAAGGATATTACCGTGCTGGGCAACAATACCAAACTGAGCTATAAAATTGTGGGGAAAATTTCTTGGAGCCCTGTGCCCGGTCTGGTTTATATCAATGTGCCACAGCGGGCACTTGACAAATATATAGCGGTGTTAAGGCTGCGGTTAGATTCGCCTGTGAAACTCTATCAAGGCCAGGGAGGGCTCAAATAACCAAATTCAAAAATGAAAATTATAATTATCGGTGGCACGGGACATATAGGCAGCTACTTAGTGCCAAGATTGGCAATGGCAGGTCATGAATTGGTTTGCGTTAGCCGTGAGGAGCGTCAGCCTTATGTACAGCATCCCATATGGCAATCAGTAAAGCAGGTTAAAATAGACCGCGATAAAGCGGAGGCACAGGGCGATTTTGGGACACAGATCAAAGCGCTGAAGGGCGATGTGGTGATTGACCTAATTTGCTTTAAGCCCGAAAGTGCTGAGATGTTAGTGGAGGCTCTTTTGGGTGAGGTTAAACATTTCTTACACTGTGGCACGATATGGGTGCATGGGCATAGCGAGTTGGTGCCTACCACAGAAAGTCAGGAGCGCAAGCCATTCGATGAATATGGTATCAATAAGGCAAAGATCGAATCCTATCTGCTTTCCATAGGGCGGCAAAAAGGTTTTCCGGTTACCATTTTGCATCCGGGGCATATTACCGGACCGGGTTGGCTACCTATCAACCCGGCTGGTAATCTAAACCCATCCGTATTTATAAATCTGGCTGAGGGAAAAGAAATCAGCTTGCCCAATCTCGGGATGGAAACCCTACACCATGTGCATGCGGATGATGTGGCCCAGGCCTTCATGAAAGCGATTGAACACTGGCAAAATTCCATTGGCGAAAGTTTCCATATTGTTTCGGAGCAGGCATGGAGCCTGCGGGGATATGCAAATGAAATGGCCAAATGGTTTGGCCGGGAAGCCAAGCTTCATTTTCTACCTTGGGAAGAATGGGAAAAAACAGTGAGCCAAAGGGATGCCGAACTCACTTGGGACCATATTGCCCACAGTCCCAATGCTAGCATTGCCAAAGCCAAAAAGCAGTTTAATTATCAGCCCCGATATAGTTGCTTACAAGCGGTTCAGGAATCCATCCAATATTATTTTACAAAAGAAGCTATCAAAATCCATAGTGCAGAATAGGAGGTTTAATGAGCTAGTGAAAATGCTACCAAATACCATTCCTTCCAGTATTTGTTAAATTATCTTCTATACTTATTTTGTATGGAGAAGCCCTCTACAAGTAATGCTATTACATGTCAAAATCAATTTTCCTCATACGAAAATCTCCATCAAGATCATTTGGAAAATTATAATCATAACTAAAATCGAGCCCATTGCAGTTAACTTTCTAACCTCAAAATCGACTATGTGCATACTGCCTCGATTTTTTAGCAAAGCTGAATATATTCTCGTTGATACTGTAACTGTTGCCGCTGAAAGCGTATGAGGGTAGTGAAGATTTCAGATTTTGTGCCAGAATACATCCACAAGCCGAGCAGAATTAGACTACACTATGGACAAAATGTAATTTCAACCATTGACCTAAATCGATATATATTTTAATCAGAACCTAAGCAGGTTATGCCTTAATGTCAAGGCCTATTTTACCAGATTTAGGAATCCAATTCCAGATTCTGGAGAAATCTGCTTTTCAATACTTTTATAATTACCTGGCAACCATATTTTTATTTTCAGGCACAGTTTGGGTAAGGAAAAAATACGATATTTTAATTGTAAATATACCATCTACCATTAACCTAAGATTCCAATGAAACACTTACTTAATTCAATTAAGGGGAGGGGAAGAAAATTATTTATTTCAATCCCTACATTATTTAGCGTCCTATCCTTAGCTGCATTTCAGCAAGCTGATGCACAGGTTACTTTATCCCTTCAACTAAGTGAGCAAAATGGGCTAACCAGCATCCAGGCAGGAGGCGAATACCATATCCAGTTGAATTATTCCGTGTCCAGCACCACCAGTTATCTGACCGGACTGAAAGCGGTTGTAAACCTTCCTGCCAATATTACCAATGTGCAGGATTTTATAGGCACTTCCGATGCACCCGCATCGGGTTTTGTTTATAATGCAAGTACACACACACTTACCATATCTTTTAATAGCCCCTTGGCATCTGGCTCCAATGGCGCATTGGTGTTTGGTGTATTGACAACCAACTTGACTACGCCTAACAATACCATACTTACCAGTACGGCTACTTTGTCTGATGCCAATGGAAACAGCACTGGTCCCAAAACCCAATCAATAACCGTGAACGCTTCCGCTAATATATGTGCGCAGGAAAGTTTTGTGGGCGGGGGAGCAATCAATAACCCTACTACCTATCAATTTGCGATCAATTATGGCGATGGCGTTTATGCTCCGTTGGGAACTTTGGAAGCAACCAATATTGTTTTCAACGATACCTTGGCACCAGGGGCCACGTTTATTGGTGCAACCGTTACCAGTCCTTCCACTGGTGGGGGACCGGTAAGCTATACCCTTACCAATAACAATGGTGTCATCAGTATTTCGCTTCCCAATATGGATTACAATTCAGCGTGGAGTGATGTGAATACCTATAATGTTCAAATTACGGTTCAATACAATTCACCGACTTTTAGTGTAGGGCAAGTGGTTACAAACAACGCATCGGTCAATTATACAGCTTACGGAATGTCTGCCTCGGTATTGAGCGATGGCCAGAGCGTTAATGGTTCTTGTACTGCTGTATTGAGTTTGGCCACAACACTGGCGACCCCTTCCATAAATGCGACTATTTCAAAAACACCAGCTTGGGGTAGTAACCTAACTGTTTACCCAGGGGAAGATTTTGCTTATTCCATCAATTACCAGAATACGAGTAATGTGCCCTTATACAATGTGAGCATCGTGGATATGATACCTTCCAGCATGCGGATCGATACCGCCGCTGAATATGGTGGTATCCGCATTGATGCGTGGTCTTCCATTGTTGATCATGGTGAATATCAGACCAATCTTCAATCCAATTGGGTGGTGCTGCCTTCCTCTTCCTATAGCAACTTCCCTATATTGGGTGCGGGTGAATATTATACAGCAATAAAATTGGTATTGATCAATCCGGTTCCGCCCAATATCGGTTTTACTGGTTATAACTTATTGCATTTTGTTGCTGCCCCTGGTACGCTTAGTGGCCCACTGCCTGTTTCGAATTGTATTGCTTGGACCAGCAGCACTTCAGGGATACCTGATACTTCAGCTAGGACTTCTTGCGATGGCTCTTTTACACTAGAGCCACGCCCAACCACTTCTAAAATCATTTACGATGCAAGTGCAACGCCAGACTGTTCAGTAGGCCTAGTATCTGTTGGCTCACCTGCAAGCTTTACCGCATTAGTTAGTGCCGACCCGGGCTATTCCGATGCAACCGATCCCATCTGCGCCATCTTTGTGCCACATGGTTTTTTATACTCATCCTACTCTTTCAATGCCGGAACCTCTGGGATCACGGCCAACCCCATATTGCAGGACTCGGTGAGCAATTATATTGTATTAGGCGGGGTTAATTATGATATGTACAGGTTCACTTTTCCCTCGGGAACTATTTTGCCTTATGGGACCAATATGAGTATTACCGTCTCGACAACGATTGGCGCATCTCTGATTGGTGATTTTCAATATATAGGTCTTGTTGTGGCATCTGCGGGCAATGCATCCGTCAATGTGCCCGCAAATCCTGGAGGTTCTTTTCAAGATACACAGGATTGGAACATGAATGGCAATTCCACAGAATACTTCAGTTATGCCGGTAGCAACGACAATAGTTGTTATATCACGGTAGCCGCAGCAGCCTCCATGAATGCGGTTCAGTGGATCAAGGGATCTTTTGATGTTAACTATTCCCAATACCCGCAGTACGGGAACTCCTATCCGGGTGGCAGTGCCAATTACAAACTGATCGTTAAGAATACTGGGAATATACCTATGCAGCAAGTTAAAGTGGTGGATATTTTCCCTTGGGTTGGTGATATTGGTGTCATAGACCCAAGTGCTAGGAATTCTGAATGGCGCCCCAATCTCACCAGTACCATCAGCGCACCAGCGGGTATCAATGTGTATTATTCCACATCTACAAACCCTTGTAGGGATGCGTCCACTTTGTCCATTCCCAGCGGCTGTCAGGATTGGAGCCTTACGCCTCCTGCGGATATCACCACTGTGCAATCGATCATGATCGATTTTAATTCAACAGTTTTAAATGGTGGGGATTCCTTGATTTTTAACTGGCAAATGGGTGTTCCATTAACGGCCCCTACCAATAATTCTATAGCTTGGAACAGTTTTGCCTTTACCGGGGTTAGGACGGACAATAGTCAGGCCTTGCTTCCAGCTGAACCAATTAAAGTGGGCGTACTTTTAGCTCCGCAGATGTTGCCTATTGATTGGATTTCATTTGATGCAGCTAGAGAAAAAGGACAGGTTTCGCTCGATTGGATCATTGGAAGTGCCAGCAATGTGAAAGGTTTTTATGTATTGAGAAGCACGGACAATGTGCATTGGGAAAATATTGGCTTTGTGTCGTATGCCACGGGCAGAACGACTTATAATTTTATTGACCTGAAGCCAAGCTTGGGCGTGACCAATTATCGCATCATTGAACAGGACCTGGATGGCAAGACAAGCAATTCGGAAATAAAAACAGTCCAAGCCGAACAGTCATCCGATATATCCGTTTGGCCTAATCCGGTAACAGATTTCATCCATGTGCAGGTAAATGCCAACTATACCAATACTTATTCTGAAATTTATGATGTGCTTGGTAAAAAAGTGGCCACAACCGTTTTACAAACAGGGAACAATTCAATTGATATGAGCCATTTCCCTGCTGGCAACTATTTTATCAGAGTATGGAACAGCAATGGCATATTGTTCAGCCAAAATATTTTGAAAAAATAACGGAGAAGGATATTGTAAAAGGGTAAAGGAACGATCAGACAGATCTGTTTCTTTACCCTTTCTTTTTTTTATAGATAAGGTTCCAGCGGGGTCTGTCGCAGCCGACCAGGCGCACATAGTCTGAACTGGGATTTATTGGATGGATGGGATGGATGGGAAATGTCTGAACGG
>JAFDYF010000084.1 GCA_018267575.1 Bacteroidota bacterium | reverse complement strand
CGGTTCCTTGATAGGTTCAACATCGGCTAAAGTATTTTTTAATAGCACAACACGTAAAGTTATAGTCTTGGACCGAAAAAGATATTCGACCTATTTGCCAGATAACCGATTTATATAAGTGTCATTTTAAAACCGCCAGCCTAGGAGGGCTGGCGGTTTTGTATTACAAGCCTTGAACGTTGATCTCTTTTGAAACCAAGTTTTATTTTATTTTTTGCAAAGCTTGTTTCAATGCAGCAAAATTAACCTGCACACCGGGATTGGCTGTTTCTTCGGCATAGGCCACATTGCCATCGGCACCAATTACAATCACCCCTCTTTTGGCCACACCACGCATACCAAGGGCAAAATTGCAATGGTACATTTCATATTCATGGATGGTTACCTTATTAAAATCAGAAAGCAGGTCGTAATTGATATTGTTTTTCTCCTTAAATTCTTTCAGTGAAAAAGGCATGTCAACGGAAATGCCTACCACGGCCGCGCCAATATCATTGTAAAAACTTAGCTCATCGCGGCTATTGCACAATTGTTCTGTGCAGACCCCTGTAAATGCTGCTGGGAAAAATTGGATGACCAGTGTTTTTCCTTTAAAATCTTCCAGGGAGATTTCTTTTCTGTCTGTGTTTACGAGTTTGAATGAGGGAGCTTTGGCCCCAACTGCAATTGCCATAAGTTTTAATTTTTTTTGTTTTGCAATATTAAGCACGATACCACAATTTAAGCATGGCAATGATCAATTGCTATTAAATTATACTTAATTAAAATAATAAGCGATATTGTACAATTTTCTGTCAAAATATTATAACGGCAAAGCATAGTTGAAAAAGAAAATTGGCATCTTCACGGCATCCTCTATTGTGGTGGCAAATATGATTGGCACTGGTGTGTTTACCAGTGTGGGCTTCCAGTTGTCATCGGTTCAGAATACTTGGGGCATTTTATTGCTTTGGCTCATCGGTGGACTGCTCTCCTTGTTTGGCGCTTTTGCATATGCCGAATTGGGTACTTTGTATCGGGAATCTGGCGGCGATTATATTTATCTGTCACGGGTATTCCATCCTGTTCTGGGTTATCTTTCTGCCTGGGCCGGTCTTACGGTCGGTTTTTCGGCCCCGGTATCTTTGGCGGCCATTGCTTTCACAAAATATTTGGCCCCTTTTGGTCTCAATGGTAATATCTGGTTGGCCGTGGGTATAATCATTGCTATTGGCATTATGCACAGTTTTACCATCCGCAGCAGCAGCCGTTTTCAAAATATCTCCACCATTGTAAAAGTGGCCTTTATTGTATGCCTCATCCTGATTGGATTGATATTGCCAACCGGACTTGTGAATGCCCTTGATTTTGGCAATTCTTGGCAACACGAAATATTTAAACCCGGTTTTGCTGTGTCGATGGTTTATGTTTCATACGCCTATGTTGGCTGGAATGCGGCGGCTTATGTTGCCGATGAAATTGACCAGCCCGAAAAAAACCTGCCACGGGCATTGATCAGGGGCACTTTGTTTGTATCCCTGGCCTATATATTATTTCAGTTGGTGCTCCTTCGTAATGCCAGCGTTGGTCAATTGGTCGGTAAGGAAGAGGTCACTTTTATTTCCTTTACCAATCTGCTGGGAAAAACTGGCGGAAAATGGGTTAGTTTTTTTATTGCTATTCAATTGGTTGCAACCATCAGCTCTTATTTATGGGTAGGTCCTCGGGTTACCTGGGCCATGGCCAAGGAAAACAAACTTTGGAAGCCATTGGCCAAAAAAAACCAGCATGGCATTCCCGTAGCAGCGGTATGGCTGCATGTATTCATCAGCGTTCTTTTGGCTCTTACTGGGTCCTTTGAGAAGGTTTTGCTATATGCCGGTTTCGTGTTGCAGTTGATGTCGTCCTTGACCGTGGCAACCAGCTTGTTCGTTAAAAAGAATCAGCCCGGAGTGTTCAAAAGTCCGTTCAAACCCTGGTTACAGGTCATCTTTCTAGCCTTCAATGCATGGTCATTGATATTCACATTTGTAGATAAGCCGGCAGAAAGCAGTATTGGTATTGGCATACTGCTGCTGGGCTTGATTATTTATTTCTTTGATAAACCGGTTGAAAAAATAGAAACAAACTGATTTTTTAGCAAGGATTTTGCATGGTTAATATGCAAATACTGACTATCACTAAAAACAGCTTGTATGAAAAGGAATCTTCTTCTATTGCTATTGCTCATTTCAATGATGCCCTTTGCCCAAGCCCAGTTAAAAGCAAAAGCTGCTTGCGGCCCTTTTTCCGTGGATGTGCTCAATGGTACGGTGGATAATATAAAACCCAATTTCACCCATGATGAGATAAAACTGAAATACCCTTGTTTTACCAGTGAGGAACAAAAAGGCGGCAAATGCGGTACCGCTCTTTTCTTTAAAGACCGCGATATTTATTTTTATACGGAGCGGCAGTATATTGAGATAGGACCTTCATTTAAAGGAAAAATGAGTTTGCCCATACTGAATGCTAGCCGAGGCAGTTTGTTCAAATGGTTGGGCAACCCTACAATAAAGGATAGCAATTGGGACGCCTTTCAAACCCAGTATGGCACTTTGGTGCTACACTATAATAGTGCAAACAAAGTGAAACTGATCCAATTCAGTAATAAGGGTACGGATGAATTAAGCCTTTGCCAATAATGTGAAACACTTATTGATTAAAGCTTTCAATATTTCTAACTGAAATTAAAATTCGGGTAGTTGTCAATATCTGACCAATATGTCGCATAGTATGTTCGGCT
This sequence comes from Bacteroidota bacterium, assembly GCA_018267575.1. Lineage (GTDB taxonomy): Bacteria > Bacteroidota > Bacteroidia > Chitinophagales > Chitinophagaceae > Puia. Next base: position 59,330 of record JAFDYF010000084.1, on the reverse strand, counting down.
GCATGAAAAAGCAAGCCGATGGTTGTTGTGGGGATTTTTTTTCTGCCAATAAACCGATCTGCGTTAAGCTCACTCTCTTTGGTCTGCTGCAGTTGTAATAAGGCTTTATCTACCTGCGCATTAAATCTTGTCAATAATATATCAATGGAAAGATTTGGGTTGAAAGGCAGTGCTTCCTCCTTGAGCATCTGCCATTGGGCTTCGCTCAGTTGTTCATTCCGGGCATAGGTAAAAAGTCGGTCGATTACGCCAGAGAGATGTTGCAAGTGAAATCCAACCGAGGCCATGCCTGCAGGCTTTTCCCACAATAGTGATTCTGGAAACCCTTTTATTATGCCAGTAAGTTCTTCCCTCGCCTGAAGCAAAGCATGCGCTACAGGTTGTAGCAGCGCCGGTATATTTTCTACAGGTCCTCTTTGCCAATACTCCAACATTTGCGCAGGTTTATCCAAGGCAGATCATTTATTGTTCATACAAATTTATGAAGACCTAACTATTGATTGTATTTGCAGAAAATAAGAAGGGCTAGATTTGTTTCTTATTTAGCATTCTATTTGATTAACGCATACTTTTTGGTTATAAGCTTTGTTATTCATAACGAGGTTTCTTTTTTAGCAATGTAAAAGCGTAATCATATGCGGCAACTATTTAATTGTATCTATTTTGACTGGCCATATTTTTCCTGCCAGTTGAGCATACCCCCTGTTAGGTTTTTGGTATTTTTAAAACCGAGTGTTTCCAGTACCATACAAGCTTGACCGCTTCGGTTGCCACTGCGGCAATAACAGATCACTTCTTTGTCTTTCCAATCTTCTATATCATCAATCTGCATGTTTTGCAGTTTGCCCAAGGGCAGGAACTCCCCACCAATATTGAACTCGGCACGCTCATATGGCTCACGTACATCCAAAAGATATAGTTCTTCTTTACTGTCTATTCTTTTTTTTAATTCCTCTGCGGTTATTAGTTGCATATATTATTTTTTATGATTATTGGGGAACTACTAATTCTGTAGAATCGATTTTTTTCACAGGCGGCTTCACGCTTAACCAGAGATCCACCGTTTGCCCCTGACGGATATGGTTCCACTTTTTTTCTTCTATATCAAAACGTGGTGGGTTTTGCTGGTAAACAAAAGCATTGGCCGTATCGGTAACATCATTGTCCACCACTAATGCTCCCAATATCAGTCTGGCCGAATCGAGCTGTCTCCTTACATCGCGGTAACTATTCCCCACAAAATCAGGCACAGGAAACTCAAAACCACCAATTCCATTTCCCAATACCAAAGTTACTTTGCTGCCTTGCTGTATCTGTGTGCCGGGCTTGATGCTTTGCCCATGATACAATTGGTCCAACACTGAATTTTTTGCAAAATCGGGTTTGAAAATGGTGTCTTCCAATAACAGACCGTATTGACGCATGATAATGTTTGCGTTCCTAAAAGTCATGCTGATGAGGTTGGGCATTTGAATATAGGGAGCCACTGAACGATTGATTGTGAGATATACCATACGGTTTATTTTTACCAGATTGTCTGCATCGGGAAATTGTCTGATTACCTGTAGGGGCGGCACTGTGTCATTATAGACGGAATCCTGAATCTGCACATCAAAGCCCTCCGCTTCGAGTGTTTTTTTTGCATCAGCAAAAGGCATTCCTGTCACCGATGGTATTTTTAAAGTCTTACCATGTTTGGTGATTAATGCCAGCGAGCCCAAAAAAATGAGTAGTGCCAGCATCAGCAAAACAAAAGCGACCAGCAAGTTTACCCAAAGCGGTTTTCCGGTAATGAATTTAAACACGAATGATGTTTTAATAAAAGATGAAAATACTAATAATTGTGAAACCTGTGCTTTCTTGTATTGTCAGGCAAAATTGGGCCACTCTCTACCACCCTATTTAGCTTTATTCTCCAACGCATCTTCAATCAGAGCCGAATAAAACTGCTTCAATGTCCAACCCATGGCCCGCACTTGCTGAGGCACGATACTGGCTTCGCTTTGTCCGGGCACGGTATTGATCTCCAGCATGTACGGTTGGTCCACTGCTTCATTGTAAATAAAATCGATCCTCACCACCCCACTGCAATTAAATACCTGATATACTTTCTTAGCTGCCGACCTTACTTTATCCGCGATGGCTTCATCTACTTGTGCGGGGGTGATTTCGTCAGTAAAGCCAGCGGTATATTTGGCCTCAAAATCGAAAAATTCTTTTTTCGTTTTTATTTCTGTAAACGGAAGCGTAATGATCTCCCCCTTGGAGCGGAAAACGCCAATGGTAAATTCCCGACCGGTAATAAATTCCTCCACCAGGATCTGGTCATCTTCCTTAAAAGCTTTTTCGATAGCAGCACCCAATTCTTCCGAAGGATTGTTCACTTTTGACATGCCAATGCTGGAACCCCCATTGTTGGGTTTTACAAAAACCGGGAATTTCAAAACCGATGTTATTTCATCGGGATTGGAAAACCGTCCCTTATACAGCACCACCGATTTTGCCACATGGATACCTGAAAAAGAAGCCACAGCCACGGTATACCTCTTATTAAATGTAAGAGCCGAAATGGCTGCATTGCAAGAGGTATAAGGCAGATTGAGCAAATCAAAATAGCCTTGCAATTTGCCATCCTCTCCCGGAGTACCATGGATGCCAATCAGCACCGCATCGAAGGAAATTTTTTTGCCATTGGAAAAAACGGTGAAATCAGACCTATCGACTTTTGATTTCTGGCCAGACTCTTCTTCATACCACCAATCATTGGGCGTTATATCAATCTTGTAGAAATTGAATTTCTCTTTATCTATATTGTTCAGGATAGTAATGGCACTTTTATAAGAAATGACGGCCTCGCCAGAATATCCGCCTGTTACGAAAGCTATATTGGGTTTCATTGATGGATTTGTTTCGCAAATAAACAAAAAAATGGGCTGTTTATTATAGTCGGGATGAGTTTTAGCATTTATTATTCCGGGAGCAGGAGGTCACAGAAACAAGAAAGGTGAAGGCTTAATGCCCTTCACCCTTTTATGACGGGAAATATCACCCGCCTGTTATTAGTAGCATGAGAGCTACATTTGCAAACACTTAAATTATTACTTGTAAGTTAAGGAAAAAATAGTGGCGATTCCAAATAATCGTCCGCTATTTTATGCACATTTTTAAATATGCAGTTTATCCTTTTTAGCCAACAGTGCTTCCACGGTCTCTTTATACATTTCATCCGGAACGCAGCAATCCACTGGGCAAACCGAAGCGCATTGAGGCTCTTCATGAAAGCCTTGGCATTCCGTGCATTTGTTTGGCGTGATATAATAAGTGTCAACACTAACTGGGGCCAAACGTTGGCCCGCGTCAACCACGGTTCCATCCAATAATGTAAATTCGCCCTTCAACGATGTTCCATCTGCCATCGACCACTCTACTCCTCCTTCATAAATTGCATTGTTGGGGCATTCTGGTTCGCATGCACCGCAATTGATACATTCTTCTGTGATTTTTATTGCCATAGTTTTTAAAGATTTGGGCTTGATTAAAGTTATTTTTGCCGCACAAATATAATATAAAGCAAGTATGCAATTGCAAGAACGAATTGATTTATTGGCGCAATTAGGAGAATATATGGAATCTGGGAGTGCTTCCTGGGAGCAGGAAAAGCAAAAGGCATTTCAGCACAATGGTTGGTTCACCCCCGAGTTTATTAACCTCTCCATAAAAAATATCGTTTCATATTTTTTGGATAAAAATAAGTTGTCAAAATGGGTTTCCAATTATCAATTGCCCAATGAAAGGCAGGCCCCAAAGAACATTGGGTTGGTGATGGCTGGCAATATACCATTGGTAGGCTTTCATGATTTTTTGTGCGCTTTTATAAGCGGTCACCGACAAACCATCAAAGCCTCCTCCAAGGATGAGGTGTTGATCCGGCACCTGACCAATAAACTGTTTTCACTGAACCCCAAGGCAAAGGATTTCATATCGTTTTCCGAAATGCTGAAAGGTTGCGATGCCTATATTGCCACTGGCAGCAATAATTCTGCCCGCTATTTTGAATACTATTTTAATATATACCCCCATATCATCCGTAGGAACCGAACTTCTGTTGCCATATTGGATGGCAGCGAAACCAAGGAAAGCATGGGAAAACTGGCAGATGATGTGTTCCAATATTTTGGGCTAGGTTGTAGGAATGTGACCAAAATATATGTGCCGGAAAATTATGATTTTGTTCCGCTCATCGATTCATTCAAAAAATATCATTATCTCAGTGAGCACCATAAATACAAAAACAATTACGATTACCAACTGGCCATCCTCATTCTCAACAAGCAATATTATCTGACCGATGGCGCCATCCTCATCACAGAAAATAGTTCTGTCTTTTCACCCATCAGCATGTTGCATTTTGAATACTACAAAGACTCCGAGACCCTTTACCAGTCATTGATAGGGAATGAGGATATACAATGTTTGGTAGGAAAGGGAGGCATTCCATTCGGGCAGGCACAAACACCCCGCCTAATTGATTTTGCAGATGGGGTGGATACCATGAAATTCATCGCTGAATTATAGCTTGAGGAAAAAGTTTTCTTTTTGTAAATTTGATGTGCATCTACGAAGAGCTTAGTAAATTTTTTGTTAAACTAAAATTCGTTGACAAACAGTATTCAAACTGTAGCGTTAATTTGTTGTCAGATTCAAACATTTTTTTAAAAAAGATAAACAGAGGTTATGAAAGTTAAACAAGTATTTTCAGTTATCCTTATTAGTGCTTCCACCGCATTAGCCAGTTTGTGGGGCTTTGACCACTTTAATGGAAGTCACACTTATTTCTATGCACAAGACACTAGTTCTGGGAAAGTCCCGTCGAATTATGCTAAATTTTTTGATGGCGAAAAGTTTGGTGGCGGCGGTCCGGTTGATTTTACCGAAGCAGCCAGCGCAGCAATCCCTGCCACGGTTCATATCAAAACAAAGATGACCCGCACCGTTAGCAACAACCTTCCCAAAAACAATCCGTTTTCAGATTTATTTGGTATCGATCCCAATGATTTTTTTGGCAACCGTCTTCGTTCCATGCCAGAAAGCGCTTCAGGATCTGGGGTTATCATCAGCGATGATGGGTATATCGTTACCAATAACCATGTGATAGATGGAGCGGACGATATTACGGTAACCCTCAGCAATAAAAAATCATTCAAGGCCAAAGTGGTAGGTACCGACCCCAGTAGTGATATTGCTGTGATAAAAATAGATGCTAAAGGGTTACCTTTCCTTCTTTATGGGAATTCCGATGATGTAAAAATTGGTCAGTGGGTATTGGCTGTAGGCTATCCATTAACGCTCGAAACTACCGTTACGGCGGGGATCGTAAGTGCAAAAGGAAGGACCCTGGATATCAATGATCGGCAAAGCAAATCGCCCATCGAATCCTTTATACAAACCGATGCGGCAGTAAACCCAGGAAATAGCGGTGGTCCCCTGATCAATACCGATGGCAAACTGATCGGCATAAACTCTGCGATAGCCTCTCCTACCGGTTCTTATGCAGGTTATTCCTTCACTATTCCAGTAAATATTGTAAAAAAAGTAGTAGCCGATTTAATTAAATATGGCACACCACAGAGGGCTTATCTTGGCATACAATATGCCCGTGACAATGCAACCGATGAGCAGAAGAAAGCACAAGGCGTGAAAGATGGGGATGGCGTATATGTGATGGATGTGCCTTCCAATGGTGCAGCGGCAGAAGCAGGAATTAAAAAAGGAGATGTGATTACCAAAATCAATGGTGATGTATTGACCAGTGCGGCTGATATGGTAGGGAAAATTGCCACCTACCGCCCCGGTGACAAAATTAATATTACCTATGTAAGAGATGGCAAAGAGACCACCGTGCCCGTAATCTTGAGAAACAATGCGGGAACTACGGCTATCGTTAAGAATACAGTTCTGGACAAGTTGGGCGCCGACCTACAGACCTTGGATAAGAAAGATGCCAGTTCCATTGGTGTGAAAGGTGGTGTGGTAGTAAAATCCATTGATGATAATGGTTTGCTCAGCAAGACCCGGATGGAAGAAGGTTTTGTGATCCTGAAAGTGAACGGAAAGGACGTGAACAATGTAGAGGAATTTAGAAAGTCTTTGGAAAGCGCTTCTGGTGCTTCTGCCAAAATAGAGGGTGTTTATCCCGGTTATGATGGCAACTTTACCTACCCGCTCCAATTAAGCGGCAACTAATAGAAAATAAAACCATAAAAAAGCCACGCAGATTTTTGCGTGGCTTTTGTTTTTATAAATATACCAGTTTGCAATAATTATTTTTCCCAAACCAGATAGCCCCAAGCTGCTATTTCCATTATGGGGCTATTGGTAAAATCATGCCCGCTTTTATCAAATACGTTTACAAAACCACCTTTTAAAATAGGGTCATTGATTTTTAGCGTAAGATTTTCAGCTGAAAGATTCAAAAGTACCAGCACTTCTTTTTCCTGGTTTTTTCTCAAAAAGGAAAATACTTTATCGGAATGGTCTGTTTGCAATTTGTAAGTTGTTACTGCATCGTCCCCAGCACGTAAAGCCTTATTGTGCTTGCGCAATATCAATAAAGTTTTATAGAAATCATGAAGTTCATATTTCACGTTCCATTCAATTGGGTCTTTATCAAAAAATTTCAATCGTTTGTGATTTGGCATTTCCTGTCCGCTATAGATCAGTGGCAAGCCATTCCAAAGGCAACTGAATACAGCCAAGTTGATGGCAGCTGATCCATATTTTTCATATTCGGTGCCGTTCCAACTATTCTCATCGTGGTTGGATGTAAAATAGGCCCTGAATGCCTGATGGGGAAATTCATCGTTATACGTTTGCAGGGTTTGCCAAAGTCCATTGATGTCAGTCTGGTTTCTTGCAAACGCTTCTGTTTTGTGCATCCATTTCCAAGTATAGGTCGCATCAAAAACATCATGATAAGCAATCTCTTCACATTCTGCGAGCCAAAACAGTTTCTTGACATTATTCTCCAAAACAGTTCTTGCTTCCACCCAAAAATCCAGTTGCACCAAATGCGCCATATCGCAACGGAACCCATCAATACCGCATTGCTTTACCCAAAATTGCATGGCCTCGATCATGGCTTTTCGCAACGCAGGATTAGTATAATCCAGGTCAATTACATCGTCCCAACCATTTCTCTCTACAAAATTTCCATGGGAGTCCCTTACATAATAATCGGGATGTTCGCTTGTCCAACGATGATCCAGACCTGTATGGTTGGCCACCCAATCGATAATAATCTTGAAACCCATGGTCTGCGCTACTTGCACCAATTTTTTAAAATCGTCCATACTGCCATACTCTGGGTTGATGGATTCATAATCCGAGCAGGCATAATAACTACCCAGACTTCCCTTTCTGCCTTTCAAACTGATGGGGGTTATCGGCATAAACCATAATATCTCGATGCCCATATCCTTGAGCCGAGGAAGCTCTTTGGCGAATGCATTGAATGTACCCTCAATAGTATACTGCCGGGTATTGATCTCATAAATATTCGTGTCATAGCCCCAATCAACTGCTGAAAACAAATTACTCATATCTTGATTTGTTGAAAGGGTAAGATAGGGATTTTTATAGATTAGTGGGAGGATGGGAATTTGGAATTGGGAATAAGGCATAAGGTTTAGGGTTTAAGGAAAAAAAGGAAATAGTCATTTGTTAAATGTAAACTTCAGAAACTCAGATTTAATCAACTCCAATTCCTAATTCCTAATTCCCTTCCCCTACCCCTTCTCTTTCCCCATTTCTACTACCTTTGCATGGCATGAAAACCTTTGATGTTCCGATCATATATAGAAGCCCGCTGGTGGCTGCTATCAAAAACAAAAGAAAGTTAGAGGATAGGATGAAAAAAGATTTCAGTCCTACCCTACTCGATTTTGGCGATTTGCAAGTTTACCTTGCTAGACATTTTGGATTTTGCTATGGGGTGGAAAATGCCATTGAAATTTCCTTCCGCACTATTGAAGAGAACCCGGACAAACGGATTTTTTTATTGAGCGAAATGATCCATAACCCACAAGTAAATGCTGAACTGCAATCCAGGGGTGTGCGTTTTATGCAGGATACCTATGGAAAACAGTTGATCGGGTTTGAAGAGCTTAGCGCCGAAGATATTGTGGTGATCCCTGCATTTGGTACCACATTGGAGATTGAAAAAAAGCTAACGGATATCGGTATCCGTACCGAGAAATATAATACCACCTGTCCTTTTGTGGAGAAGGTATGGAACCGATCTGAACAGATTGCCAAAAAGAATTACACCGTAGTTGTTCATGGTAAGCCCAAACATGAGGAAACCAGGGCTACTTTTTCCCATGCTGCTTCCAATACGGCCACCGTGGTGGTAAATGATATGAAGGAGGCTGAACTATTGGCTAAGTTCATCAAAGGCGAAAGGCCTGCCTCGGAGTTTTATGAAGTATTTAAAAATCAGTATAGCAAAGGCTTTAATGCGGAAAAAGATTTGGTACGCATAGGCGTGGTTAACCAAACGACCATGCTGGCCAGCGATACACAGGCTATTGCTGATTTTCTAAAACAAGTGATGATCAGCAAATATCAATTGACTGAAGGCGAGGTTGACAAACATTTTGCCGATACCAGGGATACACTTTGCTATGCTACCAATGATAACCAGTCGGCCGCAATGGGGATGTTGCAAACCAAGGCCGATTTTGCGATTGTGATTGGTGGATATAATTCTTCTAACACTTCCCATTTGGTTGAATTATGTGAAGAAAGATTGCCAACTTATTTTATCAGTTCCGACGAGAAGATTTTATCTGCAAACGAAATCCTACATTATGATTTCCATCAGCAGCAAGAAAAACTGACCCACGACTATTTGCCCAAAGAGCGACCGGTGCATATATTGATCAGCAGTGGGGCTTCTTGTCCAGATGCTTTGGTGGAAGGCGTGATTAGTAAGTTGATCAGCTTTTTCAAGGTCAATAAGACGATTGAGGAGTTGGTGAGGGAATTTGAAAGGTGAAAACTGGATTGCCACTGATGCACTATGAAATGCCACTGATTCACTGATTATTGAAATGAAGATGAAAGAAATTCTCTATCAAATAGTTTTCCCTGAGTACTCTGTGCCTCTGCGTGAAATTTTTTTTCACACAAAGAGCGCTAAGAATACAAAGGGACAACGAATTTCTGATTGAGGGTTGTTGTATATAATTCTTTGATTCCAATTCCATGATTGAGCGCTAAAAATAGAACTAATAATATCAACAGGTACCGTGCGTCCCAACCCTCTCCATCACATGGAGAGGGGGCGGGAGGTGAGGTTCCTTACGTGAAATACACTTGTTATAAACTACAAAGCCCAGCATTCTCAGCCAGGCCTTGTTTCTACTAACCGGAGCGGTTATAGTAATTTGAATGACTCTAAGAATTTGGTATTGAAATCACCGGACCTGAAACGCTCATCCTTCATCAATTGCAGATGGAAAGGAATGGTGGTTTTTACCCCTTCAATCACATATTCACTTAAAGAGCGGTGCATGGTATTGATGGCTTCCTCACGGGTACGGGCAACCGCAATGATTTTGGCAATGAGTGAATCGTAATAAGGAGGGATGGTATAACCGGCATAGGCATGCGAATCGACCCGAATACCATGGCCACCGGGCTGGTGCAGGGTGGTGATTTTTCCAGGTGATGGCCGGAAATCATTATATGGATCTTCTGCATTGATACGGCATTCGATGGCATATCCTTGTGGTTCATAATTGATACCACTGATGGGCTCACCTGCCGCTATTTTTATTTGTTCTTTGATTAGATCAAAATTGGTTACTTCTTCGGTCACGCAGTGCTCCACCTGAATCCGCGTGTTCATTTCCATGAAATAAAAATTACGATGCTTGTCCACGAGGAACTCAATCGTACCTACACTTTCGTAATTGATGGCCGAAGCGGCTTTGATAGCGGCTTCCCCCATACGATGCCTCAATTCGGGGGTCATGAATGGGGAAGGCGATTCCTCCACCAGTTTTTGGTGACGGCGCTGTATCGAGCAATCTCTTTCGCTCAGGTGTGAAACCTTGCCGTACTGGTCACCCGCGATCTGTATTTCAATATGTCGAGGCTCTTCCACAAATTTCTCCATGTAGATGCCATCATTCTTGAATGAGGCGGCCGCTTCCGCTTTGGCATTGTTAAAGGATTTCTCCATCTCGGCTTCTTCCCAAACCACACGCATCCCCTTGCCACCACCGCCGGCGGTAGCTTTTAGTATTACTGGATAACCAATCTCATAGGCCAGTCCTTTTGCATGATCCAAGTTTTCGAGCAACCCTTCGCCGCCCGGAACCACAGGAACGCCAGCTTTGATCATGGTTTCCTTGGCAGTGATTTTATCACCCATGGAATTGATCATTGAGGGAGTGGGCCCAATAAATTTGATGCCATGCTCACCGCAGATTTCAGCGAAACGAGCATTTTCGGCCAGAAAACCGTAACCCGGATGAATGCCATCCGCATTGGTGATTTCTGCCGCGGCCATGATATGCGCAATATTAAGATAGGAATCAGAACTGGCAGGCTTTCCGATACAAACCGCCTCGTCCGCGAACTTCACATGCAGACTATCTTTATCGGCAGTGGAATAAACAGCAATGGTCTTGATGCCCATTTCCCGACAGGTGCGAATTACACGTAATGCAATCTCCCCACGGTTTGCAATCAATATTTTTTTGAACATAAATTAATTAGATAATTAAATAATTTGCAAATGCATACATGCTGTTCTCCAAGCAAGTTTCACATTTGCCTATTTGCTAATTAAGCTGGTTCTACCAAAAACAAAGGCTGGTCGTATTCAACAGGGGTGGCATCTTCCACCAATACTTTCACAATTTTACCCTTTACCTCGCTTTCAATTTCGTTGAAAAGCTTCATGGCTTCGATAATGCAAACCACTTTGCCTAAATCAATTTCATCGCCCACAGATACAAAAGCTGGTTTGTCAGGGGATGAACTACGGTAGAAAGTCCCGATCATGGGGCTTTTGATGGTAATAAAATTATCGGAGGCCGGCACTGCGACTGGCTCTGCCGCTTTTGCCTTTTCTGCAACGGGCTGTGCCGCGGTAGCTTGTGGGAAAGACTGGGGTGCTGCAATCGCTTGGGTCTGAACAGGAGCCGCAATCAACTGTTGTACCGGTTCTTCTTTTTGTTTGATGGTAAGCCTAAAGCCTTTTTCTTCGATTGTTACTTCACCGATATTCGATTTGTTGATCATTTTGATCAACTCCTGAATCTGTTTAAAATCCATTTTTCTGAATTTACAGTTAGAGAATGGGAGAACTAAGATAAGGTAAAAACGGGAACGGGGGAATGGATTTTATTCTTTCACCCTTTCCACATATTCGCCAGTCTTGGTATTTACACGGATGAGTTCGCCTTCATTTACGAACAAAGGTACGTTTACGGTGGCTCCTGTTTCAACTGTTGCCTGTTTTAGTGTACGTGTGGCGGTATCGCCTTTTACGCCCGGTTCGGAATAAGTAACCAACATCACAATTTTTTCAGGAAGCTCCACGCTCATGGGCTGTTCGGTTTCCGTATTGATCAGCATCGATACTTCTTGCCCGTCTTTCAAAAACTGTGGGGCATCGATCATGGTTTCCTGCAGGGCCAACTGTTCGAAGGTTTCGTTGTCCATGAAATTGTAGCCCGTGTCATCTTTATAGAGGAACTGGAAAGCTTTTTTCTCCACCCGAACGGGGTGAATGGTATCGCCACTGTTCCAAGTTTTTTCGATGGAACGGCTATTGTCAACACCCTTAAGCTTCGCCCAAACTTTGGCGGCTGCCCGTGCTGTTTTGTTCTCACCAAATTCAATTACCGAATACAGGCTGCCATCGAGTTTGATGATCATGCCACGGCTGATGTCTGCAGTATTTGCCATAAACTATATTGATTAATAATAGGGCGGCAAAACTACAGGAAAAATTGGCATCTGACAAAAGGAATAAATGAGTGGTTTTGAGTTGTTTATTTGATTGCCTATTACATCTACTTTATTGTAACATTATATTTCGATCCATTCAATAGCCATAAATCCAATAACATATTTGAAATTTGAATGTCGCCATTGAATAAAAAAGAGACGAGAGTTTCCATTTTTTTCCAAACAAGCATTATTAGCATTTTAGATGGATTGCACCCATCAACAATTAGTACTGATAGGCTACTGATCAAGTTTGCCTTCTGAGGATGCTGAATGATCACTCGCTTTTTTTGTCTTTATCAATATCACCCCATTCCTGCCCCTTTCGCCATATTTTTTTACGGCTATAGAATCCTTCCATACATTGATTGATTCAATGTGATTAGGGTTTAGGCCTTTTATGTCTTCAACTTCTTTCCCATCGATAAAATAGAGGGGTTTGGGTTTTTCAGTAGGTTCAAATTTCAAATATTTTAGTTCCCTATGATTCTTGCCTATTTGACTCGCATCAAGAGAATAAGGCACCGTATCATTTAAAGCTGTTTTATAATCATCCGATTTGGTCTCTATCAATATTACCCCGTTCTTGCCCCGATCGCCATATTGTTTTACAGCAATCGAATCCTTTAATACCTTGACCGATTTAATTTGTGAAGGGTTTACATTACTCATATCCTTCACCTCTACCCCATTTACCAGGGTCAATACTTTTTTATCGCCAGCCATCCCGATCCCAGTCACTGTAATTTTATCTGAATTCCCGTTCAGTAAGATTTCTGAATTATTGTCCAACTCTTTTGTGGTGATTTCAATCACCCCATCTTTACCCTTTTGCCCATATTTCTCCATGGCGGATTTACCCTTATATACCGACATGCTTTTTATGGCTGCGGGGTTGATAATCGTTGCCCAATCGATACCCTTGGGCACCTGCACACTATCTATCACTACCAATACTTTTTTAAAATCAACTTTGCTGCTATCTGTGAGGTCATGAACAATTTTTTTTGAAGAGGGGATGCTATCATCCACAGTTTTGCTGATTGCTAAAATTTTGGTGGTTGACTTTGTCATGCTAGGAGGCCGAAGTTCAACAGAATCATTTTTTATGGCTTTGCTTTCCCCTTGTACGGGAGAACCCATTTTTAGTATCCCCTTTTCTACCCTTTCCCTAAAGGCCAAGAGCAATAAGGCCAAGAGTGGCAATACAAAAAGAAATTTGATCAAATGGATTTTGGCTGATCTGAATTTGTTCATCATGGCAATGCGTTTTTTTAGTGAGGAAAGATTAAAGCTATTGGCGATACGGTATTGTGGAAGGCCCACTACCTGCAATAGATGGTATTGGTATGCTTTTTTATCCATGCCCGTTTTCAGCACATCATCATCCGCAATAAATTCCAGGTTTTGACGAACAGCATGGCGAAGCAACCATGCAAAGGGATTGAACCAATTGAGGATACAGACCAACTCCATCAATAGGATGTCGATGCTGTGTTTTTGTTTTACGTGCACGTATTCATGCAGGATAATTTCTTCCAGTTCCTTGGGTTCATGCAATTGTTGGTTTACATAAATGGCATTGCCGAAAGAAAAAGGGATAATGTTCTTGTCCACATGATAAATGGGTGTGCCTGCATCATTGATCAAGGTTGATGTCTGTTGCAATCTCCTCAAAGAAATCAATTGGATAATTAGTCGAACTGTAAAAACAAATATGCCAATCAATAGCAAGAAGAGAAGTATATCCCATTTATCAAAAGAATGTATGGATGCTGATATGCCGGGGTTGTTGGTTGCCCCTGTATAGTTAGTCACAACCGGGATATACTGAATCAGTTTTACTTCACCCATTTTCTTCGCTTCCACCAAGGGTGAGATATTGAAGAAGGGAATACAAAAAGAAAGTAGGGAATAACCCATCAGGAACCAGCGGTTCCAATGATAGAAGGTGAGCCTTCGCAATAGGGTCTGATAAAACAAATAGACCAAGCTTAAACTGATAGATAATTTTAAAAGATAGGCAATGACTACTGGCATTTGTATTTATTTTGGTGCAAATGATAAATGTTTTCGGTTTCAACTTATCATCGACTCAACCAAACTCACTTCTTTTCAATCAAGTCAATTATATCCTTCAACTCCTGGGCGCTCAATTTTTTTTGCTCCACAAAAAAATTGACCAACTCTTTATAGGAGTTGTCGAAATAATTTTTCACAAAACCGCTCATGAATTTTTTCTTGTACTCTTCATGCGCCACAATCGGTTTGTACAAATACAGATTACCGACCAAACGGCTGCTGAGGTATTTCTTTTTCTCCAGTTTTTTGATGGTTGACGCCAGGGTGGTATAGGGCGGCTTCGGTTCTTCCATGTTTTCCAAAAAAATTTTCACGTTGCCCTCCCCTATCTTCCAGATTGCCAACATGGCTTCTTCCTCTTGCTTGCTGAGTTTCTCGATCATATCTACGAACTTTTCGTAAATCTACGAATAATTCATATGCCGCCAAATTTATTTATGCCATTTAGTTTATATTTTTGCTTTGTACTTGTATTTAGAAATACCTACAATCTCAGAAATCATGAAAAGAACCGTTTTTTCCTTTTTGGCTTTGTGTTTGGCTTTTTCCGTTATTGCGCAACAGAATGCCCCGGCGCCCGCGAAGAAGCAATCGCTTATTGTACCCAAGTTCCGCATACTGAAAGTGGATAGTTCCAGCTATTATACCAATAGTGATCTTCGCAAACACCATGAAACACTGATCATGTATTTTAGTCCAGAGTGCGACCATTGCAAGCACCAAACCAAGGACCTGATAGCTGAAATGGATAAACTGAAGAATATAGATATTGTGATGGCAACCTATTTCCCTTTTTCAGAGATGAAGAATTTTTATTCCAACTTTCATATTTCCAACTATAATAATATAAAACTGGGTAGGGATGAAAACTACCAAATACCTTCCAATTACAATATACATAGCCTTCCATTCCTTGCATTATATGATAAAAAAGGAAAATTAGTCACCACTTTCGAAGGCAGCCAAAAAATATCCACCTTGCTTGATGCCTTTAACAAAGGCAACTAGTAGGGTTTGAATTATCCAGAATTTATGCACATAAATTATTATGTGTAATAATATATCTATGTATTGTACAGTTTAATTTTGAATTATATATTCAATTTTCATTTCTTTGTATTCATTATTGACCTAACTCTCCTAACGGTTCCTCGCCTGTTTATAATTTCTTAACAGCACATATAAAAAAGCTGTAATGTTTAATTGTTTCTTTGCAAACCAAAAACTCACGCTTATGCTTATGATCAAAAGATTATTGTTCGCTGCATTCTGTGTTTTCCTCTCCTATTATTCATTTTCACAGGAAACCACCTCCCAGATTTTAGGTACGGTAACTGATGGCAAGACGGGGCTTGCCGGTGCAACGGTGGTGGCTTTGCACAACCCAACTGGCACCAAGTACACTACCACAACCCGTAAGGACGGCCGTTTCAATTTGCCCGGTCTGCGTGTTGGTGGCCCTTACACCTTGACGATTACTTATGTGGGGTTTAAGGAAGAAAAGCATGAAAACATCATGTTGGTATTGGGGCAGGATTTTAGTCTTGATGTTAGTTTGCAACCGGAGTCGAAAGAACTGAAAGAAATAGTGGTTGCAGCCACCCGTCAAAACAAAATCTTCAACAACTCCCATACGGGAAGTCAGGAGATTGTGACCAGGACACAGATCGAAAGATTGCCCACGATCAACCGTTCCATCTCTGACTATACCAAATTAGAGCCTACTTCAAATGGCTCCAGCTTTGGTGGACGCAGTTCCCAATACAATAATATTACGGTGGATGGCGCCAACTTCAATAATGGTTTTGGTCTTTCCCCTACCTTGGGTGGCCAGGCTGGTGCACAGCCCATTAGCTTGGAAGCGATTGACCAGATTCAGGTAAACGTTTCACCCTATGATGTGAAGCAAGGTGGTTTTACAGGTGCTGGTGTGAATACTGTTACCAAGAGCGGTACCAATAAATTTAGCGGTGAATTGTACGGTTTAAAAAAATGGCCGGGCATGCAGGGCTATAATGTGGAAGATGTTACCATCCCAACTTCGCCATTTAATTTTTATACGATGGGCTTTTCATTGGGTGGCCCCATCATTAAAAACAAACTGTTTTTCTTTGTCAATTATGAAAAGGTAAAACAAACAGCCCCTGCTTATACAGTTGTAGCTAGTGGAGGTTCGCAAGGACTAGCCCCAACCGCCGGTTTGGTATCACAAGCAAATGCAGATACGTTGAATGCCTTGGCCAGCTTCCTGAAATCAAAGTTCAACTATGACCCAGGTCAATATCAAGGTTATTCATTCGCTTCACAAAGTAAAAAAATCACAGCTAGGATCGACTGGAATATCGATAGCAAAAATACATTGACCTTAAAATACAACTATCTCCGCTCCTACTCTGAGCAGCCACAAAGTACCAGCCGTGCGGGTGCGGGATTTGTAAGAGGCCCCGCTTCGCAAAACTTTACTTATGGACTTCCATTCAGTGGTAGCAAATATTTGATCAATAATAATTTTGATATTTATTTGGCCGAACTGAATACCCGTTTCAACAATAATATATCCAATAAATTCCAGGTTGGTTATACAAGAGAAAGAGACCCCCGAGCACCCGGTGTACCCGGCACTACCATGCCCATGGTGGACATATTGAATGGCAGTGGTAATATTTATACTTCTTTCGGTTATGAAACCTATACTTATAATAACTTGATCAACTCTGATGTATACCAATTGTCAGATATCGTAACGCTTTACAAGGGCGCACATGAAATCACTTTTGGTACTCAGGATTATTCGAGGAAATATGCGGATGCATTTGTGCCTAGTTTCGCAGGCTCCTATCAGTTTCCTTCGCTGTCTGCCTTTTATACTGCAGCCAATGGGGGTGCTGCTTCAGACAGTTATTATCAGCAATGGTCAAATATCCCGGGTGGCACTTTCCCGTTCTATTATGCAGGTTCCACCGAAATCGGTTTGTTTGTACAGGACAAATGGCGCTTGAACACCAAATTTACGTTGACCTACGGTCTCCGTTTTGATGAGACCATCTATAAATCTTTATTCTTGGATAACCCATCCTTTGATAACTTAAGTTTCAGTGGCCAATCCTACAATATGGGTAAAGCGCCGGGCAACGCCATTTTGGTTTCGCCCAGGATTGGCTTTAACTGGGATGCATTGGGCGATAGGAGTTTGCAAGTGCGGGGTGGTTTTGGAATTTTCTCTGGCCCTCCTCCCTTCGTGTGGCTTGCTAACCAAGGCGGCAACAACGGTGTGTTGATTGCGGGAGCCAATTACTCCAATGTTCCTTTTTCTGGAAACGTTTTGTCTTCCACAGGCTCCTTGCCACAAAGCGGTTCGCCATTGCCAGCAGGTGCAACAACGCCTCCTGATAAGTTAAGCAGTGCAAAAAGTTATGGAGCGGCCGTTACCGACCATAATTTTAAATACCCAACCGTAATCAAAACCAGTTTGGCCATTGATAAAAAATTGGCAGATGATTGGGTGGTTACCTTGGAAGGATCCTATTCAAAAGACGTGAATGCCGTTTATTTCTCAAATATCAATTTGAACGAGAGCAATGGTTTTGCTTTGGCTGGAGCTGATAATAGAATGCGGTATTTAACGTCAACGGCCAACAGCAATAAAATTTATTCTTCAGGGGCAAGCGCTAGCAACCCGAATTTGAGCAGTGTTATCTTGATGAAGAACTCATCAAAAGGGTATGCCTACACGTTAACAGGCAGAATCCAAAAAAACTTCCGCAACTTGTTCGTGAGTCTGGCTTATACATATAGTCAGGCCAAGAACGTGGCTGCTGGAGGTAGTACTGCCTCCTCATTGTGGAGTGGCCGGCCCGTTGGCAATGCCGATCCCAATGGAGCTAATCTGGCTTATTCAGATTATTACCAACCACACCGCGTGATTGCTTATGCTTCATACAAAATTGCTTATTCCGACCATTTCGCCACTTCGATTGGTGCTATATTCCAAGCCGCTCCTGCAGGCGTGGGTTCTTATACTTATGGCGGGGATCTGAATGGTGATGGCAACTCTGGAAATGACTTGATCTATATCCCCAGAAATGCGAGTGAGATCAATTTGATTGATGCGGGATCATATTCCAGTTCAACCCATTCTGGTGTAACCACAGGTACAGCGAAGGATCCTAGGACTGCTTCACAAATTTGGGCACAGTTGAACAATTTCATCAACCAAGATCATTATTTGAGTATGCACCGTGGACAATATGCGCAGGCAAATGCAGTGGTATTTCCATTTTTCAAAGACCTCGATTTAAATATTACCCAAGATTTCTACATCACTACCAAAGTTCATAATGAAGTAGACCGCCATACCATACGGTTTACAATGGACCTGATCAACGTAGGTAATTTCCTTAATAGAAATTGGGGGCTGGTAAAACAGCAGAACACCACCACTCCATTGACATTTGAAGGGATGGCTGCCGATGGTAAAACGCCATTGTTCTCTTTCCCTTATGGTGATGCCACCAACCAAGTGCCACTGGTGAACAGTTATTCAAACAATACCTCCATACTTTCCCGTTGGCAAATGCAGCTCGGGGTAAAGTATCTATTTAATTAATATCCACATCAATCCCGGTTTTGTTAAAACCGGGATTGATTTTAATTCTTTTAAAATTATGTTTATGAAAAAAATAGTTTTATCAATAATGGTTGCAGGTGCGATACTTGCTATCAGCTGCACCACTAATAGCTCGGTAGCACCCTATACGGCACCTGTCACCGCCAATATTACCATCAGTTCAATGAACCATACTAAAGATACCGTCAATGTAGGGGATACCCTTTATTTGAATGTAGCTGGCACGCTGTATGATACCTTGAATGTATATACTTATTTATCCGTAGCATCCTCTGCTTCTGGTGCACCCATTTTGACCTATGGGACTTCGTCAGCCCCAATAAAACTCAGCACTGTGATGGGTTCAATGGATGCAACAGGGATGAACCCTTGGACTTCCTCTATCAGGCTCATTGGTGCAACGGCTACGCATAAATCCAAACTCACCATCACTGCGAATTTTATTTCGCAATTAAGCTTGAGCAGTGAAGGTGGCGGAACAACAAGTGCCACCGATGCTGGAATAGTGAACAAGACCGTTTATGTTCAATAACCATCTTCTCAATAATGAAAAAAGCCAGATTTTAGTGTCTGGCTTTTTTTATTTAGTAAAATGATTTTCCTATTTTCTTACCACAATTTGCTGGGATAGTTTTTATCTGCAATCAACTTGTTTAGGCTTTTCTGCACATCAGGGGCATCTTCTTTATACGTGACCCCAAACCATTGTGCAGAAGTAGGGATCACTTCTATTGCACCTAAGCCTGCTTTTATAAAACGATCACCAACGATAGGGATGAAAAACTCCGCTTTGGGATTGGAACTGCTTTCTTTCAAAAATTCGCCAAATATTTTTTCAATAAAGGGGAAAACATCTGGGTGAAAGCACCAAAAGTTCATGGACACTTTTGAATCGGAAGGCACTTCAAATTTTTTGTCCCCTTCTTCATAGGTGATTTTACCATTTTCTCCCTTGTAAATCTTTACCCTTTCTGCAATGGAAACTAAATTGTTTTTGGCATCCACTTGGCAAACACCACGGCTCACCGAGCCATTTTCTGAAAGTGTTTTGATCAGCTCATAGCCGATAATGGAGTAGAGCTTGGGGCTACAAACGCCATTGAGGAATGCATGTGCTTTTTGGAAAGCATCACGGCCATAAAAATCATCGGCATTGATCACCGCAAAAGGTTCTTTGATCACTTCTTTGGCGCAGAGTACCGCATGGGCGGTTCCCCAAGGTTTGGTACGGTCAGCAGGCACTTGATGGCTGCCAACATAGGAATGTAAGTCCTGATACACATAATCCGTTTTGATTTTTCCCTTTAGTTTAGGCTCAAAAATGGCTTTGAAGTTTTCTGCAAAATCTTTTCTGATCACAAATACCACTTTGGTAAACCCCGATTCGATAGCATCGTAGATTGAATAATCCATAATGGTCTCACCAGAAGGGCCGAACCCTTGAATTTGTTTCATGCTTCCGTATCTTGAGGCCATGCCTGCCGCTAATATCAAAAGTGTTGATTCCATTTACTTTAATTTTAATTTTCAGAAACGAAAATAAATAATAATAATTGCAAAGGAAAAACTGAATGTCATCAACTCAATACATAAAAGGGATTTCCCCTTCTGTACAAAATCTGCAGTTACAGATATTCTGGGAAAAGGGGATACAAGTGGATGTGCTGAGACTTGACCAGATACATCCTATCGTGTCGGGCAACAAATGGTATAAGCTGAAATACTATTTAAAGGAGGCGGTGGATAAAAATTATCGGTCGATTCTTACATTCGGCGGGGCTTATTCCAACCATATTGTGGCCACAGCCTGTGCGGCAAAAGAAGCAGGACTGCAGAGTATTGGTATTATCCGGGGCGAGAAACCCCATCAGCTGTCATCTACATTGAGTGATGCTATTGCGCTGGGCATGCACTTGGAGTTTATAAGTCGGGAGGATTATAAAAGCAAAAGCGACCCCGTATTTCTGAAAGGACTTGCAGAAAAATATCCCAATGCCTTGATTGTACCGGAAGGTGGTGCTGGACAACTAGGGGTAATGGGTAGCAAGGAAATGTTGGATGGAATCGATCATGCTCAATACACACATATTCTTTGTGCGATAGGCACAGGCACAAGTTTTGAAGGATTATCCCAAGCTGTCGGTTCCAATTCCCAAATGATTGGGATTGTCGTGTTGAAAGGGATGCGGGAAGTTTATACAGGCAGCCCTCAAAAACAAATTATTCATGCCTACCATTTTGGTGGATATGCCAAAAAAAATGATGCCCTTTTAGCGTTCATGAACCATTTTTTTACCCAAACAAAAATCCCCAGCGATTTTGTGTACACGGGAAAACTATTCTATGCCATGATGGATATGGTAGAAAAAGATGTTTTCGCTGTGGGTAGCCGGCTATTGGTCGTTCATAGTGGTGGGCTGCAAGGGAACAGGTCCCTGCCTGCTGGCACCCTTGTTTTTTAGCCTGAAATTAAGGGCGCAGAGCCTTATCTTTGCTTTTTTTAAAACATCTTAAATAAAGATTCGTTATTGAAGCATGCAGCGGAAACTGGCATTATTTTCAATTGTTTTTTTGATTTCCCAAATGGTGTCTGCTCAGGATGGCCTCCCCAAGTTTTCCGCAGTACTCAAAGCCAACGGAAAGGTGATCATTAGTTGGAAAAATTATTATCCCGTAGTTACCCAAATTGGCATTCAGCGGTCGGCGGACAGTCTTAAAAATTATACCACCTTACTCAGTGTGCCTGACCCCTCAGTGGCCGAGAATGGTTTTGTGGATGCGAAAATCCCAAATCCCCGGATTTTTTACCGATTGTTCATTGTGCTTGATAGTGGTCGCTATCTGTTTACCAAACCCTTGCGCCCAATCAAGGATACGGCTGTGCAATTGGCAACGACAAATACAACCAATAAAACAGCTTCAACAATTATAGATGAACCAGATAATGCGATTGCCGCCCGGGCTGAAAAACAGCGCTTGAGCGATACAAAAAGAATTACGGAACCTGTGGAAATCGATGCACCGGGCAAAATCAATACAAGTCCGAAAATCGCATTGAACAAAATCTATTATATTAAAAAACAGGATTCACTGATTGGGCAATTATTTGAGCGGTCGGTACCAAAGTTCAAGGATTCCATACTGGCCAAGACCAAGGATACCCTTGTTTTTAATGGCACGGACACCATATTGATTAGGCCTTTTATTCCTAAGGAAGTGTACAAAATTTCCAGATACGTATATACCACCAAGGATAATAATGTGAACATTGTATTGCCGGAAGCTGGTCAGAAAAACTGCACGGTGAAATTTTTTGAAATGGATGGGTCCCCTCTTTTTGAGATCAAGGAAATTAAGCAGCCCCTATTGACGGTTGATAAAACCAATTTTGTGCATGCCGGTTGGTTCCGGTTCGAACTTTTTGAAGATGGGCGGTTAAAAGAAAAAAACAGGTTATTTATACAGAAAGATTTTTAAGTATGGATTAGATGCTTCTCACCAGTTCCTGCATTTCGCAATCAAACACTTTTTCAAAATTATTCTTGAGCTTTTCTTTCACTTCTTCCATATCTATTTTTTTTCCCAATTCCTTTTCGATAGAAGTCACTTTTTTGTTCTGGATCCCGCAAGGGATAATGAAATCGAAATAAGAAAGGTCGGTATTCACATTCAGCGCAAACCCGTGCATGGTTACCCAGCGACTGCAGCGCACGCCCATGGCGCATATCTTACGCTCCATGCCCAATACGCCAGCATCCAGCCAAACACCTGTTTCGCCCGAAGATCGACCACTAATGATCCCATATTCCAAAAGAGTCAGAATGACAACTTCTTCGAGTTCGCGCATATACCGGCCAATATCCGTATAAAATTTCTCCAGGTCGATGATGGGATAACCGACTATTTGTCCGGGCCCATGAAAAGTGATATCCCCGCCCCGGTTGGTATTGAAAAAAGCGATTTTCTTTTCCAACATTGCTTCTTCACTGATAAGTATGTTTTCGGGATGGCCGCTTTTACCCAAAGTATATACCGGGGGATGCTCCACAAACAATAGGTGGTTGCTGGTGGATGACGTAGTGTCGGCCAAATTTTCCTTGTTGCTAGTATGGGATTTGATCTTTAAATTTTCTTGCAGCAGGTTTTCCTGCAAGTCCCAGGCTTCTTTATAACCCATATTGCCAAGGTCGCGGAAAAATAGTTTTTGTTTTGACATAGCAGGTGCAAATTTAGTTGGTAAATGGTCAATAGTGAATAGAGAATAGAGAAAAAGATATCAACTCCCTTGATTTCCCTCCGCGTTCCCAGTGCCTCTACGTGAAAAAAATATTTTTTTTAACCACATAAGATATATAAGGCAAATAAGACCTTCCCTTAGCGCCTTTGCAAGATTTTTGTTTCACACAAAGGGCGCAAAGGATACAAAGGGACGAAGAGAAACGCTTAATGCTGAACGCTAAACGCAAGGCACTTTCGTATCAACGCTTCAACCTTTCAACTCCAATTCCCAATCCCAAATCTCTATTAATAAATGGCCAATAGTGAAAAAGGCATCTTCCCCTTCAATAATGCCCCCGCGTTCTCTGTGCCTCTGCGTGAAAAATATTTGAACCACATAAGACATATAAGGCACATCAGGGCTACCCTTGGCGTCATAGCGCCTTTGCGAGATTTTTGTTTCACGCAAAGGGCGCAAAGGATACAAAGGGACGAAGAGAAACGCTTAATGCTGAACATTAAACGCAAGGCACTTTCGTATCAACGCTTCAACCTTTCAACTCTAATTCCCAATCCCAAATCCCAATTCCTAATATCGACTATTCTACCACAGAGGGCAAGGAGGTTTTTTCACAGAGGAAGCAGAGATGCAACTCTGTACCTACCTCTGTATCCTCCGTGGTTAAAAAATGTTGATTGACATGGGAGCTGATCAACCCTTAAAAACTAATTCCCAATTCCTAATTCCGCAATTGCCGTCATAAATTTAAAACCAAAAACTTTCAACCAACACAAGTGCTTATTTTTGCAAAAATGCAGCTATGGACAAAACCTTGGAAGAAGACTTTGAGGAATCGAGCGAACAGACCGAAGAACTTTTTGAGCGTATGAGCATCAAGGTGGATAAGGGACAGGAGCCTATGCGCATTGACAAGTTCCTGGTACAGCGCATTGAGAATGCCTCCCGCAACAAAGTGCAGCAGTCCATCGATGCTGGGCGGGTATTGGTAAACAGTCAAACGGTACAGTCTAATTACAAAATAAAGCCTCAGGACGAGATTATCGTTTACTCGGATAAAGAAGTGCCGGGTGAAAAGATTATCCCTGAAGAAATGCCTCTCAATATCTTTTATGAGGATGAGGATATCATGATCATCAATAAACCACCGGGCTTGGTCGTGCATCCGGCCAGTGGCAACTATACCGGCACTTTGATCAATGGGGTGGCGCATTATCTGCTTAAGCAAAACAGTCAATTGAGCGAGGAAAACCTACCCCGCTTTGGGCTTGTCCACCGCATTGACAAGAACACCAGTGGGCTGATGGTGCTTGCCAAAAATGCCAAAGCGGTATCTAGCCTAGCTAAACAATTCTTCAACCATACAATCCAGCGACAATACCTGGCCTTGGTTTGGGGAGATTTGGTGAATGATAGCGGCACTATCAAAGCACATGTAGGCCGACACCAACGGTTCCGGAAGCTATTTGATGCCTATCCCGATGGGGAACATGGCAAGGAAGCTATCACGCATTATAAAGTGAAAGAGCGTTTCGGTTACACCAGTTTGGTGCAATGTGAATTGGAAACCGGTCGCACCCACCAGATACGTGTACATATGCAGCATATTGGGCATCCTTTATTCAATGATGATACCTATGGTGGTGACAAAATTGTAAAAGGAACGGTGTTCAGCAAGTACAAACAGTTTGTGGACAATTGCTTCGAAATCTGTCCACGCCATGCCCTGCACGCAAAAACGATTGGGTTCATTCATCCGGGCACAAAAAAGGAAGTCCTTTTTGATAGCGAAGTTCCCAATGATATGAGATTGTTGATTGAGAAATGGAGGGGGTATGTGAGCAAGAAATAATAGTATTTTGGCTCAACATTGTTTTTTTTGATGCCAATATTATGTAGTTTAATAAAAGTAAATCTTCTCTGTTGACTCTCAAATCTTGAATATGTGATACTCACGAGAAAATCGCGGGGGATTTTTATTCAATTGTACTATCCTGATTTTACAATATGCTCCTTGCTATTATGCTTTTTCAAATTTTTCAAGAATTCTTTTCTTCAAGAGATGCCCTCGCCAACGTAAATAGCCTAAGAATTTACTGGTTTTGATTATGTAGTTTTGTTTGTCTAAATATAGCCAAGGTTGAACCCTAAAAAGGTAATTGGGGTCAGTTAATTCGTAGGCCTGGTTAAGTTGAGGGAAATCTTTTATCCTGTTTGACTTTACATAGAACAAAATATTTTGCCGATACCACCATTCTATTTTTTCATTAGCCCATATTCGGGGTCTAAGATAGTCTATGGGTTTGTAACCGTATTTATCAAAAATCTTTGCCCAGTATTCAGGCATCTGTTCGTTGATATGATAATTGCCTTCCTGCCCGATGATGGCAGCAGAAAACAAAACAATATCACTTGCATCAGTCAATGATTTTATAAAGACATCGGCGCACTCGACAGGAAGGTGTTCCGCCACTTCCAGGGACATTGCCAAATCAAACCTTTTGTTGATCTGCAATGGCAATTTAAGGTCATGGAATTTTACCCATTGAATAGGTATTTGGAGCAGGTCGGGGCTTATATAAGGACCTTCCACGCCCATTATTTCGGGCACATGAAAATCCTGATTCCATACCCGCAACCAATAAGCAATACCACAGCCAATATCAATAACAGATTTTGGTTTGAATAATTCGTTTACAGTTGGCAATATTTCCTGTGCGGAAATATATGAACCATTTTCATGTTCTTTATAGAATTTCTCCGTATACTTTTTCCCTTCAATCATATTAAATTACATTTCTGATTTTTTTTGATCAATAATTACATGTAATAGGACCGAAAATAAGTACTGATTATTAATTTAATGATGAACAATATCGGTTGTTTTTTTAAAAGCTTTTATTAAAAATAAACCATCCAACAACAATACCTGGCCTTGGTTTGGGGGAACATGGCAAAGAAGCCATCACTCATTATAAGGTGAAAGAACGTTTCGGGTACACGAGATTGGTAATCTCATTTTACTTCCAAAAGAAATTGGATATACGGCTCTACACTTTTATCGAAACTGAAATGAGAAGCTGCTTTAAAGCAGCCTAATTGATAATTTTCATAAGCGATTTCAATTTCATCAATTGCCTTTTTTATCGTTGCGGGATCATAGTCCTCTATCAAAACACCTGCATTGAACTCCTTTACAAACCGAAATCCGGGAATATTGCAAGCCACAACAGGCACACCGGCCGCGAGGTACATGAATAATTTTCCCGATGGCGCCGTTTGATAATTGATACTGCTTTTTATCAAAGCCCAGTCGTAAAAACAAAAACCAATCTTGAATGTAGACAGATAATCCAAAAACTGGGCAGCTGCAATATAGGATTGGTCAATTTTCAACCTGCCATCATCCAATAGGTCTTTGTAGGTTTCATGAATATAAGTCAGCGTCTTTTCTTCACCGCCTCCTTTTAATACAAGTTTGTATTCCTCAAAATGTTTAAGAAAATCGATGCACTCCAGTACGGCAAATTTTTTAATGATACTACCAGCCCATATCAGCCCCTTACGATCCTGATCACTAAAATGCCCGCCTGAAAACACTGGTGCATTTTGTATAAAAAAGGTTTTAATAGTTTTAGTTGCAAAAAGATAGTCATACCGCTCCGTATTTTGGATAATCACTGATTGAATCTTATCCATGTCTATTTTTTTCCAATAAGGGTCTTCTGGATAGATTTCAAGGGAAAAAAAATGGCATGTCCCAAAAATTTGTTGAGCAAAATACAGTGCCATACTGTCAACGGCAATTACCAGATCTGATTTGTTTTTTTTTAAACAACTATAAAGAGCTTTTTCTTGAAGCTGCTTTGATATCCAATAATTATATTTCGATGGTTTTGAAAGAAAATTCAGAAACAGGTAAATAGCATAATCCAAATGCTGGAATAGTTTTTTGAAAGGTATTTTTAGATAACGGATATTTCTAGTTTCATCCTTGGTCTTACCAATAAATGCTGGCTCAAAAGATACGATGGTTATATCAAAATGCGGTAATAAAAAATCATACAGGTTCAGTATGGAAGGCTGATAAACCAAAAAATCATTGGCAGTTACTATTAGTAATTTTTTTTTCATGGCTTGTCTAGCAACATCATTTCGGCTAATTGTTCAAACGAAACCTCCGGACGCCAGCCTAAGGAAAAAATGCTGGTTGGGTCTGAAACTAAAGTTTGGTATTCAGATACAAAACCTTTCTTTTCAAGCAAATAGTTTTTAGGGTCTTTTTTAATCAAAGAGAAACATGTTTCAACCCATTGCCAAATTGAATAAGCCTTTCCTGTACCAATCACGGCTTCCATAGTATGGTCTTGTTTGACCAGTGTCCAAACCCCTTTAACGATATCTCCTGCAAAGCCCCATTCTTTTCTTACATGAATATCGCCAATTTCTATTTTTTCGTTTGCCCCTGATGCAATTCTTTTTACGGCACTGATAATTTTCTGGCTCATATGCCTTTCTGTGCGCAAAGGACTATCGTGGTTAAAAAAATATCCAATATAGACCTTCAAGCCAAGCGAGCGATAATAACGGGCAGCTATAACCGATTGGTTTCGGGTCATGGCATAGGCGCTTGTTAGCGAAAAAAGATCTGTTTCTTTGATTGGCTTTCCTATATTTTCGAATTGCAGGCCACTGCCCGATAGAAAAACTTTGGTATCTGGTGAAACCTGCTTTACTGATTCTAAAATATGTATAGCACCGGTTAATATGGATTGATGGTTCTCTAGAACAGCATGATGAGCCGTGGTTGAATCGGCAGCAAAGTGGAAAATATAAGCAGGCTTATGTTTTTCAATAATTTGCTTGATGGTTGAAAAATCACTAAGATTAACCGCATCAGACCTAGAAAATCCAATAACTTCAATACCTTCTTGCTGAAGCAATTTTGTTAGATAATAACCATCTTGCCCTTTGGATCCAAAAATCAATACTGTCATCAGTTCGGTTTTTTATAAATATCTGTGCGACAGAAAATGGTATTTATATGTGTGTCCGCATATACAAAATATCCTTTTGATTCCAAGAATACAGCAATTTCATCTGTTTTTACTTCTTCGTTCTTGGTGCTGAAACTAATGGTTTCGGCACAGATAACATCCGGCTTATACTTGGCGAAATCGATGGATTGCAGTATTTCATAATCAAGCCCTTCAATGTCAATGGACAAAAAATTGGGCGGGGTGGTAAAATACTTTTCAAAAACCGAATTGATATCTATGAGTTGAACAGTTGTCTTTTTAAATATTTTGATACCAGATTCTTTTTCACGAAAACTCGCCTCCTCAAATGAAAAAGTATTCCATCCTGAATATGGATATGGGAAAATATATAGGTCGGCTTGCTGCTGTTTCTGCAATCCAATCCCAACATTTAATATAATATCCTGAGGTCTTTTTTTTCGGAGTAACTCATATAAATCAGGGTCGGGTTCAATACAAACACCTCTGGATCCGCGATTATAAAAAAAATAAGTATTATTCCCTGAATACGGATGATTGGAGCCTATTTCGAGAAAGGTTGGCTTTGGAATTCCCAAAGTATGGAATAGATAACTCACTACCTGATCCTCCCCTGCCTGTGAAAAACTTGCTTTTCCATTGGTACGGATAATATGCAGGCCCGCTTTGCATTTATTTACAAACCTTTTCCAATTCCAGTTCATTTCTTATAAATATCAATGGTTGGTATAGGAAAAATAAATCCAGTTCCCTTTTCCAAAGCTTCTTTTTCTCTTTCTACGAATTCCTGTTTAAAATGCCAAGGGAGCACCAAATAATAATCAGGATTCATAGCTCTGCTCTCCGCTTCACTGATAATGGGAATATTGGTGCCTAAAGTATAAGCGCCGTATTTATCAGGGTTTCTTTCGGCTGCATATTCTACCAACATATTGTTGATATCACACCATTGCAAAATGGTATTGCCCTTGGTGGAGGCTCCGTAAATATGGACCTTTTTGCCTTCCTGCTTTAATTTTACCAGTAAATCGTGCAAGTCGTTTTTTACTTTTTCGATACGGTATTGAAATGCCACATAAGGTTTGTCTGTATCCAACTCCAGATCGAATTCTTTTTGCCGAATCTCATTCAATAGTTTGTAATTGTCTGGATTAAAATACAAGCTACTTTCCTTATGTGTTGCATAACAACGAATGCTTCCCCCGTTGATGTCATTGAAAGAAATCTTGAAGATTTTCATTTCAGCCATGCTGGCGATTTTTTCTAAAACAGCCAGACTGTAAAATTCCAGATGTTCATGACAGATGGTGTCATAACTATCTAAAGCCAACATCTGTGGCATATAGCTCATTTCAAAAACCCAAACCCCCTCAGGAGATAATAACCTTTTTATTCCTTTTACAAAATCAACGGGACTTTCAAGGTCATAAAACATAGCGATGGAGGTGATGATGTCCATCTTTTTATCCCCAATGGCCTTGAACAATTCGGCAGAAGGGAAAATATCCTGAACAACAGTTGCATTGGATACTTCTTGCGCCACGTCACTTGGGTCGCAACCAAAGCGAACAAAATCAGCCGGATAATAATTTAATAAAGTACCATCATTGCATCCAATGTCCAGTACATTGCACTTAGAGGATTTCCGATGCAGTTCCAAAATGCTATCCACAATTCCCTTTAAATGATTTCGCATAGTCGTGTTGGTTCCACTGCGATACCAGTATGCTGCATAAAGAATTTCTGGTGGTACACTATGTTCCATTTGCAAAAGTCCACAGGCATTTTCATCAATCTGCGGGTTGCAACGAACCAAGGAGCAGTTGATTTTCCGATGCGATGGCATTTCTTTGCCCGGTTTTACAAAAGAACCCTGCAAATATTGAGGTCCAAGGTCAATCACAGGCGTTAAAGATGGGGAACCACATACCCTACAGGTGGTTCTTTTGCGAATATGCATTTGTTAGTTTTTTGTTTTAATTTTAAACGATTTTTTAATGGCACTATTTATAAAATTACGAAAGGGTCAAACATTTATTGACGTCCCATTTTTACTCTCTCAACTAACAAGTTATCGCAACTTGTAAAATGTGATTTTCTAATCAATTGAAGCACGAAAATATCATTTTCTTTTAAAAAGAGTAGTATAAGTATTTAATTGCTTGATGCCTTTCAATTACCATAAAAATCTTTGAAGTTTATAACCCAACCATTATCTTTGATAACTTACCATTTAACCTTAATGAAAAAGCTTAGGCTAGCCTTAATATTTCTTGCTTTATTTACTCCAACAGTCTATTCTCAAGTGAATCTTTCCCAAGGCTTGTTAGCGTATTATCCTTTTAATGGGAATGCAAATGATGCCAGCGGAAATAATCTAAACGGAATACTTATCAATGGGGTACAATCTGCCAGCGATAGATATAACAACCCCAATAGCGCTTTACATTTTGACGGATTTTCCAGTTATGTTCAAATACCGCTCAATGCAAGTTTTAACCCAGCACATTCTCTAAGCATAGCGATGAGCTTTTATCCGGAACAGCATGGGGTTCAAACCTTATTTGGGAAAATTGATTATCAAAAAGGTTTGGGAACACAGTTTCAAATCGCTATGGACTTCAATCTATATCCTGGTGTTTTATTCGGTGTCAACCCACCAAGTTCAGCATGTGCCGGGGTCCCTTTGAATGCAGCATATGTCAATACTATTAATCCAATCACTTTAAACCAATGGTATTGTTTGGCCGTTACTTTTGATAATGGTCAAATGAGTATTTACTTGAACGGCACTTTAATACAAACACAAACTGCCAGTTTTACCACCTTAAACCAGTGTATTGATGCAGGGATTCAAATTGGTTCATGGTGGGTTGGTGACCTACAATATTTTAAAGGAAAAATTGATGAGCTGAGGATTTATAATCGGGCCATCAACCAACAGGAAGTGAACGCACTCTGCAATTTATGCAATCAGCCCCAAGGTTCGTTAGTTGGAAACGCCATTTGTGCTGGCGGCACAGGCACGCTTACTTTTAATGCAACCGTGGGAATCCCTCCCTTTACGGTTCAGTACACGGATGGCATCAATAAATATACACAGCAAGGGGTTGTTAGCGGAGTTCCTTTTCAAGCGCAAGTCAATCCAAATGTAACCACCACCTACGTCCTAGACTCAGTTGCTGATGCTAATTTTTGTGATAGGGAGCTAGGTTTTATTCAAGGCACAGCCCAAATTGTAGTCAACCCTAGCCCCAAAGGATCACTCAAGGCAAATGCGGTTTGTGTAGGTGATAGTACTTCTTTTCAATTCAATTCAAATGTTGGATCTCCACCATTTGGAATTTCTTATAATATTAACGGTAACAATTTTTCAAAAAACGGATTGCAGAATGGCGATTCATTTAATTTGCCTTTTCTTTTAAATGATACCAGCACACTCACTTTTAATACCATACAGGATGCCAATGGCTGTATTACTACTTTAGATACGACCATCGTGTTGCCAGTAAGCCCTTTGCCACAGGGAGAGATTACAGGTGGCAGGGTTTGCGAGGGGGATTCAGTAGCTGTCCTTTTTAATAGTACCAATGGAACCGCTCCTTTTGAAGTGGTATTGTCGGACGGCACCAATCAAACAAAGTACTATAATGTTCAGTCGGGGGTATTGTTCAACACGGCTCCTTTATATGCCAGTTCCACGCTTTCTATTATTTCCATCAGTAGCAATAATGGAACAGGTTGTAGCAGATATAATGCCTTTAATTCCCCGTCAGCAATTATACAAGTAGATCCTGCACCCAAACTAAAATTTGATACCATTCCTCCAGTATGCATTCAGGAACCTACATTCCAAATCACCCAAGTAAATGAAACATCGGGACTAAGTGGGAATGGGATTTATATTGGTAATGGGGTTAGCTCCAATGGAGACTTTTCTCCCGTAAACGCTGGAGTAGGAAAACATAAAATTGTGTATCAATATACTGCCAGCGATGGTTGTATAGCTATGGATAGCAGCTACATTATTGTAAACCCAACACCAAAAGTAAATGCAGGCGTTGATTTGCTTACTTGCCTTGGCTTCCCTATTCAATTAAATGCAACTGGTGCTTCCACTTATTCATGGTCGCCTGCCGTTGGTCTTGATAATCCCAATAAACCGAACCCTATTGCCACTATTGATAGTACCACCACCTATATTGTTTTTGGTACGGATTCAAACGGATGCACGGCCTCAGATGCTATCACCGTCTCTGTTTCTAAATCAGGACTAGCCTCATTTGCAGTACCCAATGCCTTTACTCCCAATGGGGATGGACTTAATGATTGTTTTGGTATCAGGAAATGGGGACCCGTGACGGTTATTGAATTTTCGATTTTTAACCGTTGGGGGCAGCTTGTGTTTAGCACAAAAAACCCAACAGATTGCTGGGACGGAACCTACAATGGAAAAATGCAAGAAGTTGGAGGCTATCCATATATCATCAAAGTGATAACGCCCTGCGGAACCATCAACAAAATGGGTATAGTGATGCTGGTTCGGTGAGCAGTTTTACATTTTACTTAGGAATAAATCCAACCCTTTCCTTTTTTCATCATCCAGCAGATAGTCGATATTTTCTGTATAATAGTCTTCCAAATCAAAATTTTCATACTGCAAACCATTTAGCAATTCCGGTAAGGACTGGATGCCTAAGTGGTTTGCTTTGCTAAACTCATCTATGAATCCTTCATCCAGTTTTTTATTGCTCACCCAAGCAGCATACACAAAGGGCAGACCAGTATGGTTTTTCCAGGCCTCCCCCAGATCATAGATAAAAGGAGATGATAATCTTTGTTCCAAAGCCCGGTCGCCAATCACCAAGCCTGCTGTGTTTCCTTGTATTTGGCTTCTGAAATCTTCCGTGGCATTTTCCAGTTCGGGCTGGATATTCCAATATTCCTTCAACAGGATTTTGGCAAGCTGAACGGATGTGCGGCTCTGATAATCGAGTAACAGTTTTTTCACATGGGCCAAGGGCACATCACTGAACAAACATACAGAAGCCACTGCCCCATCGCTGCCAATACAAATATCCGTGTTAATATAATGCTCCTTCAATTTGGGGATGATTGCAACAGGTACTAATCCCATATCAATTTCATCATTGATCAACATCTCCGCAATACGGGCGGGATAATCAATAATCAGATCCATCTCCTGAAGAATGTGGGAACGTTCAATACCATAGAGCAGGGGCTTTGTGTTGAGGTAACTGACCGCTGCAACCCTTATTTTTCTTTCCAATCTCTTTAGTTTAATTTTGGCTGCAAATGTAAGGAGCGAAAAATGAATTTCATCCTATTCATCCAATTGCTACATGGAACTAAACACACTTACTGCCATTTCCCCGATTGATGGGCGCTACCGTAAACAGGTTCAATTTCTAGACGATTATTTTTCTGAGTTTGCCCTTATTAAATACCGTGTGCTAGTAGAAATCGAATATTTGCTCTTTTTGAATAATAAAAAGATTTTCACCTTATCTGCCACCTCCAAAAAACAACTGCAGGCTGCCTCCGAAAATTTCAGTTTGGAAGATGCTGCCGAAATAAAACAAACAGAAGCTATCACCAACCATGATGTAAAAGCGGTGGAATATTTTTTAAAAAATATTTTGGAACAGGGCAAAGCGGGGCATGTGAAAGAGTGGGTGCATTTTGGATTGACCTCGCAAGACATCAACAATACGGCGATTCCTTTGCTTTGGAAACATGCCGTTGAAATAGAATATTTGCCAGCCCTGCTCAACCTGAATCGCCAACTAAAAATATTGGCCGAGGAATGGAGCGATGTACCGATGCTTGCCCGTACCCATGGTCAACCTGCCTCTCCCACTGTGCTCGGCAAGGAAATTATGGTGTTTGTGGAGCGGATTGAAGACCAGATAGACCTACTCATATCGATTCCCTTTTCAGCAAAATTTGGTGGTGCTACCGGCAACCTGAATGCACACCATATCGCTTTTCCCAAAAAAGATTGGACAAGACTCGCCAACGAATTCGTGGAAGGCAGTTTAGGTTTGCACCGTCAACAATATACCACCCAAATTGAACATTACGATAATCTGGCCGCCTTTTTTGATGGGATGAAAAGGGTGAATACCATATTGATCGATTTCTGCCGCGATGTTTGGACCTATGTTTCGATGGATTATTTCAAACAAAAAATTAAAAAGGGGGAAATTGGTTCATCGGCCATGCCGCATAAAGTGAACCCAATTGATTTTGAAAATGCAGAAGGAAACTTGGGTATCGCTAATGCCTTGTTCGAACATTTTTCTTCAAAACTTCCCATCTCCCGTTTACAAAGGGACCTGACAGACTCTACAGTGTTGCGTAATATTGGTGTGCCATTTGCCCATACCATTCTTTCATTGAAGTCCATTGAAAAAGGACTGAGCAAACTGGTGCTGAATGAAAAGAAAATATCAGAAGA
Organism: Bacteroidota bacterium; assembly: GCA_018267575.1. GTDB lineage: Bacteria > Bacteroidota > Bacteroidia > Chitinophagales > Chitinophagaceae > Puia. The sequence continues at coordinate 24,861 of JAFDYF010000084.1, read as the reverse complement.
CCTGGATAATAATTGGGCCGTGGTAGCCGAGGCTATCCAAACGGTTTTACGCCGGGAAAACTATCCACAACCCTATGAAGCGTTGAAGGAACTGACCCGGGGGAACGCTGCCATTACCAAACAATCCATCCATAGTTTTATCGATGGCTTGAAAGTTTCCAACATCATTAAAAAAGAACTGAAAAAAATATCCCCGCACAACTATACAGGGGTGCCCGTGAAATGGTAATCTTTGGGTTTTTGATTAACTTTATGCTATGGCATTAGCTCAAAAAATAATACCACACTATACTTACGAAGATTATCTTCATTGGGAAGGTAGATGGGAATTGATAGAAGGGCATCCTATTGCCATGAGTCCATTACCGAGCCCCCAGCATCAAAGGATTACGGTAGAATTAATGGTTGCATTTCACAATGCTTTAAAAAAGTCGAATTGTAATCAATGTAAGATATATGACCCCATCGATTACAAAATAAAAGACGATACTATAGTAGCACCTGATATTTTGATTGTCTGCAAGGCTATTACAAAAAAGTTTTTGGATTTTTCACCTGCATTGGTAATTGAAGTACTTTCCCCATCAACAGCCGTTAGAGACAGGCATACAAAATATGAAATTTACCAAGAACAGGGAATTAAGTATTACTTGATTGTAGATATTGATAAAAGATCTATCGAAATATATGAGTTGTCAAACAGTGCCTATACTTTAAAAACCAACAATGTACTTGATTTCAATTTTTTGCTAGATGATGGGTGCTCCGTCAAAGTTGATTTCACAGAATTGGATTGGGAGTAACCGCTCTCCTCCACCATAGCATATCTCCTTTTCTTTCAAAAAACTGAAAATGGTTTTTTTCCAAAACTCGTATAGAGGCCTTATTGGCTTCATTGGTTTCGGCTAATATATAATGTATATCGTTTCGTTTGCTTGCCCACAGAAGCACGCCAGCTACCGCTTCGGTCATGATACCCTTATTATGCTCGCCCCAAAAGCTACCATAGCCGATTTCGATCTCCCCTTTGTCGTTCGGAGGACCTTTAAACCCCAATTCGGCAACAATCGTTTTGGATACCTTATCAATAATTACCCAAAAAGTATGGAAAAGATAATGATCGGCTTTGGCGGATTTTACCAATGGTAAAATAAAAAAGACAGCCTTCTCCTTCACTTCTGGTGAAACCAATCTAGAACCTAGGGACAGCCCCAATTCCTTTTCCAGTTTATTTTTGCCCTGTAAGTATAGGTGTAGCTGTTTATGGCTCAGTGGTATGATGGACAATCTCGTTGTTTCTATCATTCAGATTGTTTTGGCCTTGAACAAGTTTACAATCCTGCCGTTATCAACTATATCTCCCGATAATAAAAAACCTGAATTTAGCAATACCTGTTGGGATGCTTTGTTTCCGGGTTGGGTTATAGCAACCAGTTCCTGAAGCCCCAGTTTTACAAAAGCATATTTCATGCCACTCGCAACCACCTCAGTAGCAAAGCCCCTACCCCAGTATTCTTTTAAAAAGCTATAGCCCAATTCAATTTCACCCTTGCAAATGGCAGAAGGGTTCAACATAAAAATTCCGATGAAATGCGAACTTTCCTTTTCAATGATTGCCCATCTTCCATAGCCGGGCTGCTGTTTGTAATGGTCAATATTTTGCTGTAAAAAAAGAAAGGTTTCTTCCCTGCTTTTGGGTGGGCGAATGAAGCGCATCACATCCACATCACTATATAAAGCAAAAAAGTTTTCAAAATCATCCATTGTTAATGGGCGCAGCATCAAACGGGATGTCTCAAAAACCATTTGTTTTATTTATGGATCTCACTGGTAAAGTGAAATTCGATATCTGGGTTATTGGTTCGCTCTGTGTTCAGGAACCACTCGCTTTGAGCAAGGTACACCAAATGACCGTCTTTATCTTCGGCTATATTGGCATGTTTGTACCGGATAAAATCTTCCAGTTTTTTGGGGTCTTTGCTGGTAATCCAACAGGCTTTGTAAAATGGCAGGCTATTGAACTGAACCGAAGCACTGTATTCGTGAAGCAAGCGGTATTGGATCACCTCAAATTGCAGTTCGCCCACACAACCAATAATCTTTTTGTTACCTCCAAACTGTGTGAACAACTGTGCGACACCTTCATCGGTCAATTGCAACAACCCTTTTTCCAGTTGTTTTGATTTCATGGGATCCTTGTTCACCACTTCCTTAAAAATTTCAGGAGAGAAGGAGGGAATGCCTGTAAAAAAGAAATTCTCACCTTCGGTAAGGGTGTCCCCAATTTTAAAATTACCCGTATCGAACAAACCAACCACATCACCCGGATACGCTTCTTCAATCACATCCTTATCCCTGGCCAAAAAAGTATAGGGATTACTAAAACGAACATCCTTATCCAAACGTACATGATGGAAATATTTATTGCGCTCAAACTTGCCACTGCAAACACGAAGGAAAGCTATACGGTCGCGATGTTTGGGATCGAGATTGGCATGGATCTTAAAGATAAACCCACTCAGCTTTTCTTCACCGGGACAAATTTCCCTCAATGTGGTTGGCCTACATAGCGGTGTGGGTGCAATTTTGATAAAAGTATCCAGCATTTCCCTGACCCCGAAATTATTAATGGCACTACCAAAAAATACAGGTGCCACTTTTCCATGTCGATAATCTTCTATGTTCAATTGCCCATGGACAGCATCCACCAATTCCACATCTTCTCTCAAAGTTGCTGCATCACGATCGCCCAGTTTCTCATCGAGGAGATTGCTGTTAATATCATTGATCTGCACCACATCTTCATCGGCAGCTTTGGTGTTGGCCGTGAAAAGCACCAGACTTTTTTCATCCAGATTATACACGCCTTTAAAATCCTTTCCGCTATTGATGGGCCAGGTCATGGGGTGTAGTTGCAAATGGAGTTCTTTTTCAATTTCCTCCAACAAGTCAAAACGGTTTTTCCCGTCCCGGTCCATTTTATTGATAAAAACAATCACGGGGGTATCGCGCATGCGGCATACCTCCATCAACCTTCTGGTTTGTGCCTCTACCCCATTCACACTATCTATTACCAATATCACACTATCCACAGCGGTAAGCGTCCGATAAGTGTCTTCCGCAAAATCCTTGTGACCGGGGGTATCCAATAGATTGATCAAAGTGCCTTTATATTCAAAACTCATCACCGAGGTGGCCACCGAAATACCACGCTGTCTCTCAATTTCCATAAAATCGCTGGTGGCATGTTTTTTAATTTTATTGCTTTTAACAGCACCGGCCGTTTGAATGGCACCGCCAAACAATAGAAATTTTTCGGTGAGGGTTGTTTTTCCAGCATCGGGGTGAGAGATGATTGCAAAAGTCCTTCGTTTGTTAATTTCGTTTTCGTACTTCATTATTATACCTTGATTATCTCGATTTTTAATTTACTGATTTTTATGGAAGGTCAATTTGCCAAAACAATTTTCAAAAGTTCTTATTCCTTTCCATTCACTATTCACTATTCACTATTTTAAGCAGCCCGCAAAGGTAATATATGCCATCAATAGTAGGAACTTGTATTATCTTTATTATAATTCATTGCTTAGGAAAATTGTTTATAATTTCATCAATATGAGTAACAATCTTTCGATGAACCAAGGGATGATCAGTTACAGAAGGACGAGGGATTTCCTGCGGAAAAGAACATTTTTAATCAGATCGATCAAAGATATCCTATTCCTGTCATTAGGTGTTTTATCGGCAGGCTTTGGTTTGGAGAGTTTTTTAATACCCAATAAATTTATAGATGGGGGCGCAACCGGTATTTCCTTGTTATTGTCTGAAATCACCGCCTATCCCTTACCGTTATTCTTGGTTTTGGTCAATATCCCTTTCATACTTCTGGGTTTTAATCAATTGGGCAAATGGTTTGTGATAAAAACCATTTTGGCCATTATTGGACTAGCGATTTGTGTAACGGCGGTTCCCTATCCGGTCATCACCTCCGATAAATTGTTGGTGGCCGTTTTTGGTGGTTTTTTTCTTGGTGCGGGCATCGGTCTGGCGGTGCGGGGTGGTGGCGTGCTGGATGGGACGGAGATTCTGGCCATCTTCATCAGTAGGAAAACCAGCATGTCGGTGGGTGATACTATTTTTTTAATCAATGTTATTATTTTTTCGGTGGCTGCCTATTTTCTTTCCATTGAAACTGCTTTTTATTCCATACTCATTTATTTCTCTGCCTCCAAAACTCTCACATTTTTGATCGAGGGTATTGAGGAATATATTGGGGTCACCATCATTTCCCCAAAATCGGAGGAGATTTTTTCAATGGTTACTGAAAAGCTGGGCCGAGGTATCACGGTTTATAAGGGCAAAAGAGGTTTTGGCAAAAAAGGCCATTCACATTCTGAGGAAATGAGCATCCTTTATACCGTTGTTACCCGTTTGGAGACTTCAAGACTACAAACTCAGGTGGAGGCCATCGATCCGAATGCATTCATCATCATGCACAATATCAAGGACACGAAGGGTGGGATGATCAAAAAAAGACCTTTGGCGCATTGATAGAAGCCGGTTTCAATCACAACTCGTAAACCGCCGCCTCATAAGGTTGTAAGGTAGCGTTGGTGGAAGGACTTGAATAGTTATAGATCAGCAATTTTGCCTTGCTGATATCGATGCCCGTATTGACGCTAGCAGGTTTGCTGCTAAAATTCAATAGCACCAGTAGCTTTTTTCCATTCAGTTCTCTCGTGTAGGCATATACGTTTGGGTTCTCCTTATCCAGCAATTGGTATTTACCGTAAACTAGCACCAGGTTGCTTTTCCGGAGTTTTACCATTCTTCTAAAATAATGAAGACAACTATTGGGGTCTTTCTCTTCCGCTGCCACGTTCACCGTTTTGTAATTAGGATTCACTTTCAACCATGGTGTGCCCGTCGTAAAGCCTGCGTTCATGCTACTGTCCCATTGAAAAGGGGTGCGCCCATTATCGCGGGCCGAAATTTTTTGAGCTTCGATAAAAGCATGTAAATCCTCGCCCCGGCTTTTGGCCAGTGCGTAATTGTTGATGCTTTCAATGTCTTTATAATCTTCAATCCGATCAAATTTGATATTGTTCATACCCAGTTCATCACCAAAATAATAATAGGGAGTAGCCCGCATGGTCAACAAAAAAGTAGTGAGCATTTTTGAAGAAAGTGCCCTCCATTCAGGGGCATCGTTGCCCCAACGGGTTACCATTCGGGGCTGATCATGATTGCCCAAATAAATGGTGCCCCAGCCTTTTTCAGCAAAAGTGCTGTCCCACCTACTATAAATTTCTTTGAAGCCAACCAATTGATAACCACCCGGAACTGGTGTTTTGAATTTCCCAGGTACATAGCCATAACTCACACCCTCAAAATGGTAAAGCATGTTCAATTCGTTGCGATCGCTATCCACAAAATCATGGGCGCTCGCGGTGTTTACACCAATCCCTTCCGCAACGCTCATCACATCATGCTTGCTCAATACTTCTTTGTTCATTTCCTTCAAGTATTCATGCAGGTGAGGCCCATTGGCATAATAAGCCACCATATCGCCGTTATATTGCTTTGGAAGTTCGGGAAAGCTGGTGTCCTTCGAGATAAAAGGGATTACATCCATCCTAAATCCATCAATCCCCTTATCGAACCAAAAGCTCATCATATCATACATCTCCTTTCGCAACTTGGGGTTTTCCCAGTTTAGGTCGGGCTGTTTATCAGAAAAATAATGGAGATAATAAGCATTGGTAGTAGGATCAAATTTCCAAGCATCGCCATTCACATCAAAAAAACTCCAGCGATGGGCTGGCTTGCCTTTTTCGGCGGGCCACCAATGATAATAATCGCGATAAGGATTCTCCCTCGAACTTTTGGATTGTTTGAACCACTCATGCTGATCGCTGCTATGATTGGCGACAAGGTCCAACACCATTTTGATGCCACGTTCATGCATACCCTTTAATAATGCATCGAAATCAGCCATCGTACCAAATTCTTTCATGATGCCTTTATAGTCGCTGATATCATAACCATTGTCTGCGTTGGGTGAAGAGAAAATAGGGTTAAGCCATACCACATCCACACCAAGACTTTTGATATAATCCAATTTTGAAAAGATCCCCTTGAGATCCCCTACCCCATCGCCATCAGCATCTTTAAAACTGCGTGGATATACTTGGTACACCACAGCTTCTTTCCACCACTTTCTGCCAGGTATACTTGAGCTATCTTCTTTCATATTCGAATTGGTTTGTGAACTATTGCAAGAAAAAAAGATGAATGCAATGGCAATTAGTAATAGATGCAGGATCTTTGGTTGTTTATACATAACCGGTGTTTTAGATTATAATGTGGATGTAAAAGTAAAAACAGTTGAGCAAACCTTAAAAAGGACTATTCGAAATCAGTTCCAAATAAGCCCAAAACAGACTAATTTTGCAACCCATAAGCAAATCGAAAATCGAGCAAAATGAAAGAAAAGCTACAGCAATTGGCGAACGAACTAGAAGGTGAGTTTTATTATGATGATGCCATCCGGACGCTTTATGCAACGGATGCATCAGCTTACCGTGAAATGCCTTTGGCAGTAGCTATCCCCAAGACCACCGACGATATCAAAAATCTGATTGTTTTTGCGCATAACAACAAAACCTCCATCATACCCAGAACAGCAGGAACTTCATTGGCAGGGCAAGTAGTTGGTCATGGGATCGTCGTTGACGTTTCAAAAAATTTTACCCAGATTCTCGAATTCAATCAGGATGAAAAATGGGTACGAGTGCAACCCGGCGTGATTAGGGATGAGCTCAACATGTTCCTAAAGCCCCATGGATTTTTATTTGGGCCCGAAACCTCTACTGCCAATCGTGCAATGATTGGAGGTATGGTTGGCAACAATTCCTGTGGGTCAAACTCAGTGGTATATAGAAGTACCCGAGAACATTTGTTGGAAGTAAAAGCCATATTGAGCGATGGGTCTGAAGCTATTTTCAATACCGTTGATATTGATCAATTCCATCAAAAATGTGAAGGCAATACCTTGGAGGCGAATATTTATAAAACCATCCGAGGTTTATTAAGTAACTACGAAAACCAAATAGAAATAAAAAAAGAATATCCTAAGAAATCAGTTGAAAGAAGAAATACCGGCTATGCCATTGATGTACTTTTGGAAACCGCGCCTTTTACTATGGGTGAACCCAATTTCAATTTCTGCAAATTGATTGCAGGTTCAGAGGGTACATTGGCTTTTATCACGGAAATCAAATTGAATGTAGTGCCGCTGCCTCCAAAAGAAGTGGGGCTGCTTTGTGTGCATTTCAATACCATTGATGAATCTTTACGAGCCAACCTGATTGCACTAAAGTACAAACCCAGTGCCAGTGAGTTAATAGATCATTATATTTTAGAATGCACGAAGGGGAATATCGAACAAAGCAAGAATCGCTTTTTTGTGCAAGGTGATCCTGGTGCTATACTGGTGATCGAATATGCCAGAAGCAGCTGGGAAGAAATTTTGGAAATCACCAAAAGTGTGGAAGCCGAAATGCGGGCGGCAGGACTGGGCTATCATTTTCCGGTGCTTTTTGGTGAGGACACAAAAAAGATTTGGGCTTTGCGTAAGGCAGGCTTGGGTTTGTTGGGCAATATGCCGGGCAATGACAAGGCCGTTCCGGTTATTGAGGATACTGCCGTTGATGTAAATGATCTGCCCGCCTATATTCGGGAGTTCAATGAGATTCTAAAAAAATACAACCTGCATTCTGTGCATTATGCACATGCAGGATCTGGCGAAATCCATTTGAGGCCCATTTTGAACTTGAAGACAAAAGAGGGCAATGAGCTTTTTAGAACCATTGCACAAGAAATTGCCACCCTTGTAAAAAAATACAACGGCTCCTTAAGTGGTGAGCATGGTGATGGTAGGCTTCGTGGGGAATTTATCAAGCAGATGGTGGGCGAAAAAAATTATCAATTACTAAAAGAAATCAAAAAATCCTGGGACCCAGAAAATATTTTCAACCCGGGCAAAATCGTGGATACGCCACCGATGAACACGATGCTGCGTTATACACCGGGGCAACAAACACCAGCCTTCAAAACCTATTACCGGTTTTACGATCAGGATGTGCTGCAACATGCGGAACAGTGCAATGGTTCGGGCGATTGCCGCAAAACACATTTGTCTGGCGGAACCATGTGCCCATCGTTCATGGCTACCCGTAATGAAAAAGATACCACAAGGGCCAGAGCAAATATCCTTCGGGAATTTCTGACCAATTCCACCAAGTCCAACCGTTTTGACCACAGGGAAATTTATGAGGTGATGGATCTTTGCCTCAGTTGTAAGGGTTGCAAATCCGAATGCCCTTCCAATGTGGATGTGGCCAAATTAAAGGCTGAGTTCATGCAGCATTATTATGATGAACATGGTGTTCCCTTCCGGTCAAGAATGATTGCCAATTTCACCAAGTCTGCAAAGCTGGGTGCCTTAATGCCGGGCATGTACAATTTTGTGATGAAAAATGATTTTACCAGTAAGCTGATAAAACGTTTTTCGGGATTTGCGGCAGATCGGTCCATGCCCTTGATGTACAAAACGACCTTGCAAGCATGGTTCAAAAAACACCAACGGGAATCAGAAATAAGAAACCAGACATCTTTTCCCAACGGTAAAGTATATCTGTTTTGCGATGAGTTCACCAATTACAACGATACCGAAATTGGCATCAAAGCCATTTTGCTTTTGGAAAAATTAGGATATAAACTCGTGATCCCCCATCACGAGGAAAGTGCGAGGACATGGCTTTCCAAAGGGATGATTAAGGAAGCACAAAAAATCATCAATAAAAATATTCAACTCTTAAACCCGCTCGTCAACAAAGATGCACCATTGATCGGGATTGAGCCTTCGGCCATCCTCACCTTTCGTGATGAATATATTGATCTAGCGGCGGAGGAAAATTTTGAAGCAGCCAAAACGCTTTCAAAAAATGTGTTCACGATTGAGGAATTTATCACTGCCGAAATTGAAAAAGGAAAAATCAAGAAGGAACAATTTAGCAAAGAAAAAAAATCAATCCAACTACATGGGCATTGCCAGCAAAAAGCATTGTCGTCAATTGCGCCAACCGTAAAATTATTATCACTCCCCGAAAATTATACCGTGACCAATATCCCCTCCGGTTGTTGTGGCATGGCCGGTTCTTTTGGTTATGAAAAAGAACATTATGATCTCTCCATGAAGATTGGGGAGTTGGTATTGTTCCCAACGGTTCGTAAACAGCCCACCGAAGTTATTATTGCCGCATCGGGTACGAGTTGTCGGCATCAGATAAAAGACGGCACTTCCAGAAAAGCATTGCACCCTATTGAGGTTTTGTATGATGCCTTGATTTCATAATTGCACCAATGCTCAGAATAGCCCAACCGTTGAAGCTTGTGCTTCCTAAAAGAGAGTACAGGTTGCCACAATGGTATGCAAAGGTTCTTTTACAGACCAAAAAATCATTTTTGCGTCACCGTTATCATCTGTATGCAAAGCAATCGTTAATGCATAGCCAAGTATAAAAAATAACGTAACTTCATAAATACCAAATTTTAACATCTTGCCAACCATACCAGAACGGATTAAAACGTTCAACAGGGAACGTTTGCCGCAATTCACCGCATTGAAATATAAATTAATGGCACAAAACCCATTTGTGTTTTTACGAGGCACCTGTCATCTATTCTACGAAGATCTTTCGCAAAAAAAGGAATTACCAAACAGCCCATTGACATGGATTTGTGGCGACTTACACCTTGAAAATTTTGGTTCTTATAAAGGGGATAACCGACTGGAATATTTCGACTTAAATGATTTTGACGAAGCTTCCCTTGCCCCGGCCATTTGGGAAATCACTAGGATACTAACCAGTATTTTCATAGGGTTTGATTCGCTATCCATCCCCCTAAATGAGGCAAAAAAAGCGGCCACTCTTTTCTTGGGTACCTATGCAGAAATCTTGGCAAATGGGAAACCTAAATATATTGAACCGGAAACTTCAAAAGGGATTGTAAAATCTTTTTTGAAAGCTGTAGGGATTAGAAAGCAAAAAGAACTGATCCGTCAACGGACCACCCAAAAAAATGGCAAGCTTCTATTTCGAATTGACAATACCCATCTTTATAAAATAGACCCAAAACTAAAAAGGGAAATGATGAGTGCTTTGAACCTGTGGTTGAAAAAAAATCTTGACAAACAATATGGGTTCAAAATTCGCGATGCCGCATTTCGCATAGCCGGTACGGGTAGTCTTGGTGTTAAACGCTATGTCTTTCTTATCGAAAAAATGAAAGGGCAGAAAAAATATTTGTTGATAGATATGAAACAAGCTTTGGCATCGTCCCTAAAACCTTGGCTGCAAACCCCACAACCAAACTGGGCCAATGAAGCAGAGCGAGTAATCAGCACGCAACATTGGATGCAAAATGTGTCCCCTGCATTTTTGAACTGTATGGTTTTCAAAAATGAATATTTTGTACTAAAGGAAATGCAACCCTTAGCTGATAAAATAAATTTTCAACTCATCAAAAATAAGCCTGCCAACATCGAAAGGGTGATCATGGATATGGCCATGCTCACCGCCTCGGCACAATTAAGGAGTTCTGGTAGGCAAGGCTCTGCAATCGCCGACGAGTTGCTTGAATTTGGGAAGGACAAGTCTTGGCATAAAAATACACTTCAATACGCCTACGACTATTCAAAACAGGTAAAGAAAGATTATCTTCAATTCCAGAAAGCTTATAAGAAAAACTATTTCTCAAAACCTTAGCATTGATGATGCATTACCCACCAGATATCATTTTGAAGATGATCATTTCGATTGTATTGGGCGGCCTGCTTGGTGCGGAAAGAGAGTATCGGAGTAAATCGGCAGGTTTTCGCACACTGACATTGATTTGCATGGGCGCCACCATGTTCACTGCCTTTTCCATGGAGATTGGCGCACCGGGCAATATGGACCGGATTGCCTCCAATATTGTAACAGGCATTGGCTTTGTAGGGGCAGGTGTTATTTTCAAAAATGATTTTGGGGTGAGCGGCATTACCACGGCTGCCATGATATGGGTTACCGCCGCTATGGGGATGGCGATTGGTGCGGGTTACGAATTGGTGGCTGCCATTGCCTGTGTACTGATTTTAATAATGCTGCTTGTGTTTAGCAAATTTGAAAGATGGATCGATAAGGTAAATCAAACCCGCAATTATAAAATAGTTTGTGAATACCATAATCAGACCTTAAAAAAATATGAAGAATGCCTCGGGAAACATCATTTGCTGTTCAGACAAGATGGGGAAACTAAATCCGGGAATCTGATCACAGGGCAATGGATGGCCAAAGGCAAGGAAGAAAACCATTTTCAGTTTATCAATGAAATATTGAACGACCCATCGGTAAAGGAATTTTCGTATTAGTACACGAATTGCACGAATTATACGAATTACACGGATTAGGTTTAGCGAATTGAATAAAAGCACATATAAAAAAGGGCATTGCTAATAGAAACTTACTGTCCAAGAACGTTGCCAATCATTGCCCGCGGCGAGTTTGTTGATACCTTCTTTTTCTGTCAGTTGTTGATGGGAGTTTACAGAATCTGCAATGCCGCACCAAGGTTCGATGCAAACAAAATCGGCATTCTTTGCCGCCCATAATCCCAAATAGGGGAAACCTGAAAAATCAAAATCAAGTCCGTGTTCCGTTTTTTCAGACTTTATGGATACCATAGATGAGCTTGGATTTTTAAACACCAAGGCATCTTTTGAAAAAAGGGTCTTGCTCAATGGCAGAATAGAAGTATCCACTAACAGTGTTTCTGGCACTGTTTCTATGAGACCATCTTTTGATATGGGCCAACGTGGTGAAGTTTCATTTTCATTGAACTCAAGAAAATAGTCGTCGTAGCTGGTGCCATCCACCAAGGGCAGCTTAAATGCGGGATGACCGCCGACAGAAAAAAACATGTCATGGGTCGAGCAGTTGGTAACCTTATAGCCTACCTGAAGGCTATTTTCTTGTACACGATAGGTTATCCTGAACTCAAATTCGAAAGGGAATTGTTTCATTGTTGTTTCATCGCTCTTGAGTATGAAAACAATATTTGTCGGGCTTTGATCTTCTACATCAAAAATCATATCCCTTGCAAAGCCATGCCTGTTTAAATGATAGGACTTGCCTTGATAATAATAGCTATCGTTTTTTAAAGTGCCTACAATGGGAAACAATACCGGTGATTTTTTTCCCCAATAAGCAGGGTCGCCACTCCATAAATATTCCAGCCCAATTTGCGAATGGATGATCTGCTGCAGTTCTGCGCCTTTGGTATTAATCGCTATTCTCAGTTTTTCATTTTCAATAATGAACATACAATTTAATTATGCTGCAAAATTACTGATTCAATATGACTGTCAAATTTAGGCAGCTGTACCTAGCCTCCCTTAGTTGAAAGGAGCGTCGCCAATGCCGCTGGGGGCTGTTCCAATGCCCGTTTAACAAAACTTATAGCCTTTGAACCAATTTGAATTGATAATTTGAAATTTGATTTAGTAAATTGCTTCATGCTTCGATATATTGAGATTATAGGATCGAGCCTCAAAATGGCATTGCAGGAGTTCCGCTCCAACAAGATGCGCACTTTTCTTTCCCTATTGGGTATCACATTTGGTATATTCTGTATCATTAGCGTTATTTCCACGATTAGCAGTATGGAAGCCGCCATACAGAACGATCTGAAATCGCTGGGCTCCAATACCGCCATTTTTATTGACAAATGGGAATATCGGGATGACAATAATTACCCTTGGTGGAAATTTGTGAAACGGCCAGTACCAAAATATGAGGAGATGAAATTGTTGAAGGCAAATGTGCCCCAATTGGCCACGGCCGTTTATTTTACAAGCACCAATTCAACCATCGAATATGGTGATAATATCCTGAGCGGGGTGAACTACGATGGGATTACGGAAGATTTTGCCGTTTCCCAAAAATTGGATATTGGATATGGCCGCTTTCTTCAACAAAACGAGTTTGACAGAGGTACCAATTCGATTGTGATTGGGTATTCGATAGCAGAAAAACTGTTTATTAAACCTGAGAAAGCAGTGGGCAAAGTAGTGCGGTTAAAAGATGGCAAACTAGCTGTTGTCATTGGAGTGTTTGCCAAACAGGGGCAAAGTATGATCAATATCTGGGATTATGACAACAGTATATTCATGGCCTATTCTTTTATCAAGCAAATGGTCACATACGGTCAGGCAAATGCGAATATCATGGTGGAAGGTAAACCGAATGTTTCGTTGGCCGAATTTAAAGACGAGCTGACTGGTACCATGCGGGCAATTAGAAAACTAAGCCCAACTGAAGAAGATAATTATGCATTGAATGATGTAGCTACGTTCAGTAATAACATCCACGAATTGTTTGGTAATATCACTTTGGGCGGTTGGGCAATCACTGCCTTGTCATTGATCGTAGGCATGTTTGGCGTGGCCAATATTATGTTTGTAACGGTTAGAGAGCGTACAAGTCAGATTGGTCTTAAAAAAGCGATTGGTGCGAAGCGAGGTACGATTATGACGGAGTTCCTACTTGAATCTGCCTTTCTCTGTATTATTGGGGGACTGATTGGGCTGATTGCCGTGTTTATCCTCACTCAGATTTTCTCTGCCATGTTCAGCTTTAAGGTTTTTATTTCCATTGATACTATCTTTTTTGCTATTGGGATATGCCTTACCGTTGGGGTTCTGGCGGGCATTGTACCGGCCTATATTGCTGCAAAAATGGATCCTGTGGTAGCCATTAGAAGCAAATAATTAATTAGCTAATTAGCTTATCAGCTAATTAGCTAATTATAGCGGTTTTACTCTACATGAAAGTCAACTTGATAATCGCCCCATAGCATGGTTACTATTCCATCCTTTCCAATATTGATAGTAAACTTTTCTGCAAAGGCAGGGGCTTTTGTTGATTTAACATTTACACGCAATGCATCATCGCCTTGATTGTACACAGTGCCCCATTGGTTCCATTTTTTATTGAAAATGATTGTCCAATCATCACCATTCGCAATCGAATACAAGCTATACTTGCCAGCAGATAAAGATTTGCCCTCTACCTTTACATCTTTGCTCACCTCAAAAACCGTAGCCTCATTGGCACCCGTGCGCCAAACTTTACCGGGCAGCGGTTCCAGATCTTTGCCAATGGTTCTTCCCTTTACAGAAGGCTGACTATAATCGATGGTAATTACAGTACCACTGCTGGTGGTGCCAGATGCTTTTGCAGGTGGGCTTGGGCGTTTGGATTTGTCTCCCTGACCACAAGCGGTGAGTGCAATCAATGCGATGGGTAATAAGAATAATAGCTTTTTCATATTTGCTTTGTTATTTGGGTGAAAAAATACAACATTTAAAATGAAGAATTGTTTTCGGCATAATGCTTTAGATCCAACAAGGACTCTTCCATCGCCGGACCAAACTGGGCATCATAAAACAATGAAGTGAATTTCTCTAGATTATACCATCGAAAATGAAAATCAAAATACCATTGCACCGAAATACTATCTGGGCCAGATGGGTATAGGTTAAACCCTCCAACAAAATCTTTGCCATTCTTTTGGGTCCAAACGGTTTGGATTGAGTCTGTACCATTGTTTTTGATGGTTATGGTAAGCTGATCCGATTTCAGGAAAGCAGCCGGGCCAAAAGAGGGATTGGATATTGTTTTGTTTGTGAGCGGGGCCTTGGAAACAAAATGGTTCCATTGTTCCCAGGTGTTCATATCATCGATGGTATTAAAAAGTTTTTTTTGGGAAGCTCCGATATTGATCACCCTGGATACACTCATCTTAGGAGGAATTAAGAAAGAAATTCCCAATAAAACCATGTACATGACCACTATACTGATAATCACTAATCTGATAAAGCGCATGAATTGTTTTTGTTTGTGCAGCTAGACGATGAAAAATAAGTTTGGGCTGATTGCCATTGCATTTTCAGTGCAAATTTCATGAATTGTGGCCATTGGTCGGTATAATTTTGGGAATTCTTTATCGGTTCATAAATTCATTATGTTGGGGCTATCATTTGTTCGGTCTTTTACAGCACATAAAAAATGTGTTGAACTGTAAACAATAGAGCATAAAAATCCAGGTGAAACAGCACCCATTTTCACAGGCAACCCAATCAACTATGAGCCGAATAAACTACCTTTGCGCCCAAAATCGAAAAAAATATGACCAACAGGACTTTCACGATGATTAAGCCTGATGCTTTTTCAAAAGGGCATACGGGCGCCATTATTGACAAAATCATCCAGAGCGGATTTAGACTAGTAGCGATGAAATTGACCAAGCTATCCCCTGAAAAAGCAGGCGAATTTTATGCCGTGCACAAAGCGAGGCCTTTCTATGGCGAATTGGTTGAGTTTATGAGTAGTGGTACCATCGTTGCTGCCATTTTGGAAAAGGAAAATGCAGTAGCTGATTTCCGCAAATTGATTGGTGCTACCGACCCCGCGAAAGCCGATGCAGGTACCATCAGAAAATTATATGCTGCTTCTGTTGGGGAAAATGCCATCCATGGAAGTGATAGTGATGAAAATGCAGAGATTGAAGGCAGTTTCTTTTTTAGTGGACTGGAAAAATATTAGTGCAAACAAAAACCGGGACTAGATATTATTTAGTCCCGGTTTTATTTATTAGGTTCTTTTCTTTTAATGGTTCTTGACTGCGGTTATCGTGTATCCCTTTTCCCTCAGCAGGTTGATGAGCCCCTTGTTTCCCGGTAAATGCCCCGCCCCTACTGCAAATAGCAGGGATTTGTTTGGTATCAGTTTTTGCATGATGCCCACCCATCTCCGATTACGGTCGTATAAAAGTAGATCCATAAAATGGCCATACTCGCTACTGTTTTCTTGGGTCAATGATTCTATCTGTTGCAGATCTTGCTTTATATAGGCCTCTCTCAAAGTGTCGGATATTTTTTTGTATTGTTCCCCACTATCAATATATTTCATTAGGTCCTTCGCCTGGTCTTCATAAGGGATACTATCGAACAATGAGGCCTGAAAAGCTGCCGTCTCCAAGCCATTTATCTTTTTATTGTCTGCTTTTGCTTCTTTCATCAACACCCACTCCATCCCGTTGGTAGTGGCGCAAGGGAATTGAGATTCTTCCATCAAACTACTAATGAGCATGGGCTTAAACCTTTCCAACATACTAAAGGGCAGCATGGAAGGATGCATTTCAAAATATTTTTTTAATTTTTCATAATCGGCCGCGCTCAACAGATCTGAAATCTTTTTATCATCCCTCATACGCATATATTGCATGGCTGCCATCATACCAGCCATATCCGTCATGTCAATTTCAAAATACACTTCGTCGCAACGACCGATAACCGATTTTAAACTATCGCTCAATTTTGCATCCTCTGCGCATAAAATATGCATGGTGCCAAATAAATAGGATGGTTGGCGGATCCCATTGCCCGATATTTTCCAAAGCAAGGAACGCTCCGATTGTGAAAATGCAACGAATGCAAAAAAAATAAAAATGATTATAGATACTGCTTTTTTCATGAAAGCTATTTTTATTAATTAACCAGCACCTGCATAGCAGGTGGTTTGAATTATGAAGCCAAAGGTTAAGTTCCAAGGTCGAAGCCCTGTTGGTTACTCTCCTCCTTGCGTTCTTCTTCTTCCTGGTATTTCACATTTCTCCTTATCATATGCGCATTTATACCAACTGTGTTCACAAAATAACCTCTCGCCCAAAAATGATTGCCCCAATATGGTTTCCTCTTCAACACAGGGTAACTTTTGAATACTTTAATTGCTGTCTTCCCTTTAACTACCCCCATATAGCCCGAAACTGACATTTTCGGAGGTATGCTCACCAGTACATGTACATGGTCTGCCATGACATTCAGTTCTGAGACCTCGAAACCCAACTATTCACTGTACATCCGGATATCCTTGTCCATCAGCCGCCCTATCTCCCCTTTCAAAATCCTGCACCTATACTTGGGCACCCATACAATGTGGTAATCACATTTATACACAACATGGGATTGCTTTTTGTATTTGCTCAAAGATAAATCTTAAGGCTTAGCCTCCATTACATTACCACCGCCAAAGGCGGTGGATTTTTAAGTCAGATAAAATTGAAATGAGTGAATCAAAAACAACTCTAACACTTCGTTAACATCGCAATAACATAGCGTGGCGAAAATGAATGCAGCAATCTCCAATTATATATTGCCTTGAATACACATTAACACAAAGCTAATAGATATCTACAAGCCTTTTAAGTATTGATTAAGCCAAAATATTTATTTCCATGGGCGATAGGCCTTTATAGTCAGTAAGCTGATATATGGACGAATAAAATTAATAGTTATGATTAGTTCAAAGGTTTATAAAATATTAGTTTTCTTAGCTTTTGAAAAATTGGATCTAGCTACTTATTATAAAAACACAGCTAAAAATGCTAAACCTAATCCTAGCTTTTTCGGTTAACAGTATATTCTAATATTAAAGTTGTCTTGAACATAAATGTTGTAGATAAGGCGAAATGATATTAGTTTAAAAAATCAACTAACAAATTTCTGTTTATATTAACTTTTTAATTATTTTTTAATCGTTTGATCAAAAAATAATTATAAAATCAATAATGACATATTCGTTTTAATTCTTTTTATATAATTTCGATTTTTAATTTTAACATTTTCACCAAACACTTACACACATGAGAAAATTCCTTTCGGTATTTGCGGTGCTGATAATGTTTACATTACATGCATTATCGCAAACAAAAAATGTTTCTGGTAAAGTTACTGATGCACAGGGGCAAGCGGTCCCTTTTGCCACGGTTAAAGTTAAAGGTGGATCTGCCGGTGTAGCTGCAGATGCAGATGGTAATTTTAATATCAAAGTAAAAGAAGGAGATGTATTGTTGATCACTGGATCTGGTATAACTCCAAAAGAAGTAAAAGTTGGTACTAATCAACGATTAGAAATTCAAGTTATTCGCAAAGAATCTACACTGAATGAAGTAGTTGTTACAGCGCTAGGTATTCAAAGGAAAAGGAATACGCTACCTTATGCCGCCCAGCAAATTACGGGTGATGAAATGAATAAATCTGCGGTGAACATGAACCCCATTAGCAATTTGTCTGGTAAAATTGCGGGGCTTCAAATTACTCAGGAAAATTCAATGGGTGGGTCTACCAATGTGATTTTGCGGGGCATGAAAAGTCTCACGCAAAGCAATCAAGCACTATTTGTAATTGATGGAATTCCCTTTGACAACACAAATCAAAGCCAGCAAGGAATTGACTTGGGCAATTCAGCTGCTGATTTGAATCCAGACGATATTGAGTCGGTAAGCGTATTGAAAGGTGCTGCTGCATCGGCTCTTTACGGATCAAGGGCATCGAATGGAGTAATAATGATAACGACCAAAAAAGGCAATAAAAAAGCCGGGCTTGGGGTTATTGTAAATATTGGCGCCACTATTGGTTTATTTGATAATTCTACTTTGCCAACCTACCAGACCGAATACGGTGAAGGTTATGCTGGTGTCCTTGGCTTTGCAAAATATCCAACATTTTTTAGCAGTACCCCCGTACCCGTTGTTGAAACACCTAATGATGCAGCCACTGGACCAGCTTACGACCCTTCTCAAATGGTCTATGGCTGGGATGCTTTCATGCCTGGTGATCCAAACTAAGGAAAAGCGACTCCATGGCAACCCGCAGCTCATCATAACCCCACAGATTTTTATATAAATCCAATAACCACAACAACCAGTGTATATATAAATGGTTCCAGTGATAAGGGAATGTATAAGATAGGATATACACATGATGCCGATAACGATTTTATCCCTAACAGTAGCTTAAAAAAGAGCATGATTGATTTCGGTGCCACATATAAATTGACCCAAAAATTATCTGTTGGCGGGGCTATCAATTATTCTGAAAATGAGGCTATTAATAGATATATTTATCCTTATGGATCAGGTTTTGGTGGACAGGGGCAGCTTGGATCCATGGCCGATTTTAGGCAATGGTGGCCTACCAATGTTGATTTGAGAAAACTTAAGTCAGATTTTTACAACACACATACCAATGCAACCTGGAACTGGCAAATACCAGCTTATTTAGCGAATTCTTCTATTACACAAATAGGCAATTTTGCGCTGGGTACTACTCCTGCATATCATGATAATCCTTATTTTTTGCTCACCAAAAACCCAGAAACCGATAGCCGTATACGTTATTTCGGTAACGTTCACTTGGATTACAATATAAATTCATGGTTAAGTGCCATGGGCCGTGTTTCCGAAGATTTTTATACTCAAAAAATGGAACTTAGGCAAGATCTTGGCAGCACCGGCACCCCATATTACTATAGGTATGATGGTCAATACAATGAAACCAATTATGACCTCATGCTTAACGTTAATAAGAACCTGGGACCTGTATTAAATCTAAAAGCCGTATTGGGAGGAAATGTACGCCAAACCACTTCACAGAATATAAACGAAGCTACAAGTGGGGGATTGGTAGTACCTGGGCTATTTGCTTTATCAAATTCGGTAAAAACCCCGCCAGCTCCTTCCGAATATTATGCCAGCAAAGAAGTGGATGGAATTTATGCAGGGGCAACTTTGGCATATAAGGAGTTAATTACCCTTGATGGTACAATTCGTAGGGACCAGTCCTCAACACTACCTTCGAAAAACAACTCTTATTATTATCCCTCAGCTTCACTTAATTTTCAATTCAGCCAGCTGATGAAGAATTTGAATTGGTTATCGCATGGAAAAGTATGGGGCAATTACGCTGAGGTAGGCGGTGATGCCCCGATTTTCAGTATTGCCAATACCTATTCAGCTCAAACGCCGATTAATGGACAAACAATGTTTGCCAACCCTTCTACTAATAATAACCCTAATCTTGTTCCTGAAAGACAAAAATCATATGAAGTTGGGTTAGAAGCCAGCTTTTTAAATGATAGACTCGGGTTTAATGTTACCTATTATTCGGGAAAACAGATCAATCAGATAATGCCTGCTAGCGTTTCGACTTCAACTGGGTTTTCAACCTTCTATGTAAACGGAGGTGCAATCCAGAATTCAGGGATTGAAGTGGGTGTAAATATAATTCCTGTAAGAACAAGAAATTTTTCATGGGAAATGAATATTAATTGGAGCACCAATAAACAAAAAGTGCTTTCCTTGTATAATAACCAACCATTATATGTTGTTGCCAGCTATCAAAACTCCGTACGCTTAGTAGCTCAACCAGGTAAGCCTTACCAATTACAAGGCACCTCTTATGTTTATTTAAATGGAAAAAGAGAAATTGATGCGAATGGATTTCCAATGGTACAGAAAAATCAATATACTGATTTAGGTACACCCAATGCAGATTGGATTGGGGGCATTAATAACAATTTCAAGTATAAAAACTTTGCCTTAAATTTTTTGATTGATGTAAGTCAGGGTGGCAAAGTTTATTCATTGGACATGGATTACGGTTCTTTCTCTGGTTTATATCCTAGAACTGCTGGTAAAAATAGTTCTGGTGGAAAAGTAAGAGCACCGTTATCTCAGGGTGGAGGCGCTATTTTTTCAGGTGTGACTGCAAATGGAGGGGCTAATACAGTAAGAGTTGATGAATCAAGCTTAGATAATGGAGCATGGACATTTGGTTCATTAAGTGGGGCAGAAACACATCAGGAATTTACGTATGATGCAAGTTATGTTAAGCTAAGAGAAGTTGCTTTGACATACGCCATCCCCAGTAGAATTTTTGATAAAGGTGCTGGTTTTATAAAAGGGGTTTCCGTGGCGATAACTGGCAGAAATTTATGGATCATTCACAAAAATGTACCTTATGCAGACCCAGAACAAGGTCAAGCTTCAGGGAATGCTTCTATTGGTTATCAAAACGGAGCTTACCCTTCAATAAGAACAATAGGCGGGTCTCTTAAATTTAAATTCTAAAATGTAAAAAAATGAAGAAAATACGTTTTATAATACTTGCATCGTTTGTGTTTTTATCAGCTTGTACAAAAGACATTAACAGTCTCAATGTGAACACAAAAGCTGCCTCAAATGTGCCTTCAGCCACTTTGTTTACATATGGAGAAAAGAAATTAGTGGATTATTACACTACCACTTCGGTAGGCGTGGCTCCATTTAGAGTGATATCCCAAGAATGGACTGAGAATTCATATGTGTATGAGGCCGTCTATAATTTTGCCGCTTATCAGGCAAATGTTGGATGGTGGAACGATTTATACCAAAATACGCTATCAAATTTACAGTCGGCAAAAAATCAGTTTGCTTTAGACATCCTTGACCCCAAAGCTGCTGCAAATGCTTCGAGAATAGCAGATGTTTTGGAAGTATACGCTTATGATTTGTTATTGAATACTTATGGAAACATTCCTTATTCCCAAGCCTTGAACAAATCAATCCCTTTCCCAAAATATGATGATGCCAAAACGGTGTACACGGATTTGCTTATGAGATTGGATACCTGCATTGCAGGGTTAGATCCATCTAGCGGTTCTATAGGTTCGGCTGATTTGATATATGGAGGAGATCCTGCACAATGGAAAAAGTTCGCTGCTACATTAAAACTTAAAATGGCCATTAGATTGGCAGATGTGGATGCTTCTACCGCATCTACTAAAGCTTTGGAAGCTGTGACTTCTGGCGTGTTTACATCTAATAGCGACAATGCCACTCTATCGTATGATCCAAGTTCGCCTGGGAACTCAAATCCGATTTGGCAAGCATTGGATTATAGTGGGAGGCATGATTTTGTTCCTGCAAGTTTAATTGTAAATACCATGGTGGGATGGAACGACCCAAGGCTGCCATTGTATTTTGCACAATATAATGGTGGATATTCAGGTGGGATACCTGGAAATGCGAATGGGTACGGAGCTTTCTCTGACTTTTCTGCTCAAATGCAAACGGCAGCCTACCCGGGGATCATTTTAGATTATGCTCAAACAGAGTTTTTATTGGCAGAAGCTGTCGAAAGAGGGATTGCTGTAGGGGGTACAGCAGCTTCACATTACAATAATGCAATTACAGCTTCCATAGAATTTTGGGGAGGTTCCGCTTCTGACGCGGCAACCTATCTTGCTCAACCTGCTGTGGCATATGCAACTGCTGCAGGAACTTGGCAACAAAAATTAGGATATCAAAAATGGATTGCTAATTACAATATGAACTGGGATTCTTGGACTGATATCCGCAGGTTAGGGTACCCAAATCTTGATGTGGTGAGTCCGCCTGTAGGTGCGCATGGCAATCTCCCATTGCGTTTAACTTATCCCTCAAATGAATCAGGATCTAACTCGACTAACTGGGCAAATGCCGTAAAAGCATTACCAGGTGGGCAAGATGTAGTTACAGCTAAACTATTTTGGATGCCGTAATCTATTTTCAGTTATATTATAGGAAAGGGAAGAACAAAAATTTCTTCCCTTTCCCATAATATATAAAATCTAGATTTACTCTACCACCGCTTCCTCCCCATACATTTGATCCTTGAATTTGAGTGAGGGGGAAGCGATGAAAGAACCCAATCCAAGTCGATCCCATTTTTCATCAACCGATTTGATGGTTTCTTCATTGGCCACGATGATATTGGGCCAATCACGTTGAAAGTTGTCGAACTCCTTTGTTTTCCTTGTCCCATCCAAGCCCATACAAGCAATATTTTTTTGAGGGTTTGTTTTAGAACTAGCTTGATATAATATTTGGTCCCGCTTGGGATCAAGGTTATTACAAAATCGCCAGAATGCTGTGGGAAGGTCTTTGGCATTTACGGTATGCTCCACATACAAAACCATTTTGATTCCCTCCATGCCAGCAATCGATGAACAAATTTGTTGATGCAATTCTTTGATATGCCCTACCCTATTTTTCTCCACAGATATAATCAAGCAGGGGATGTGCTTTCCCAATAAGGAAGCATTTACTTTTTTTACCTCGGTAAACTTCTCTAAAATTTCATTTCCTGAAAACTTGGTACTGGGAACTAACGACTCAAAACTATCTACCATCTCTTCTTCTTGTTTTGCAGTCCCGTCGATGCACATCTTTCCGCCAAATCCCAATTTGCTACAACTATGGTCCAGTACATCCATGGGCCCCTGTGAAAAATAAATATCAGTGGCAGGGTTTAGGTTTTTGAAAACATATTGAGCGAGCTGTTCATAGTTCTGTATGCTTGTCCCCATATCAGCCACCACCAATATTTTGTTGAACATCATTTGGCCTGCGCCCCACATGGCATTCATTACTTTTTGTGCTTGGCCAGCATATTCTTTTTTGATTTGTGCAATCACCAAATTATGGAACACGCCTTCAATTGGCATATCCATATCCGTGATTTCAGGAACCATGGTCATTTTAATGGGCGCCAGAAAAATGCGTTCTGTGGCTTTACCCAACCAAGCATCTTCCTGTGGTGGGATACCCACAATGGTTGCAGGATATACCGCATTCTTTCGGTGCGTGATGCAGGTGATATGAAAACGTGGGTACCAATCCGGCAGGGAATAATAACCTGTATGATCGCCAAAAGGGCCTTCCCAAATCATTTCTTCCGCAGGATCCACATAACCTTCAATAATAAAATCGGCATCAACCGGCACTTCAATCTCGGGTTGCGTTATACATTTTACCAGTTCCACTTTTTTCTTTCTTAAAAAACCAGCCAGCATATATTCATCCACATTCTCTGGTAAGGGTGCTGTGGCACTGTATGCATATACCGGGTCTCCACCCAATGCCACGGCCACAGGCATCTTGATGCCCAATTTTTTATATTCATTAAAATGCTTGGCGCTCACTTTGTGCTTATGCCAGTGCATGCCTGTTAGCGCAGGTCCGAATACCTGCATACGGTACATGCCCACGTTACGTGTTTGTGTATTCGGCTCTTTAGTATGGATGATGGGAAGAGTCACAAAGGGACCACCATCCTTAGGCCAGCAGGTGATCACCGGCAACTTGGTAATATCTGGATTGGAAACGATGATTTCCTGACATTCGCCCCTGCCTGTTTTTACTTTGGGCATCCAACTGGCAAACTGGCCCAGTTTGGGCAGAAGCCTCAGTTTATCCAACATCCCTTCTTTGGGCGCTGATAATAATTTGAAAAGGTTTTCTATTTCTTTGGCCACATCATCGAGATGATCGACGCCCAAGGCCATGCACATACGTTTATCGCTACCGTAGGCATTCATCAATACCGGAAAATCATAACCCGTATTCTCAAATAATAAAGCTTTGCCGCCATTCCCGCTCTTACTGATCCGATCGGTTATTTCGGCGATTTCCAATCGTGGGTTAACATAGGTCTTGATGCGGACCAATTCCCCTGCTTTTTCCAATGCGTTTATAAAATCCTGCTGGTTTTTGTATGCCATTTAAGAATTTTGAGTTGCAAAGGTAAAACAGAAAAGGATGGAAATGGTTCGGCAGAAATGAGGAATTGGGAATTTGTAATTAGGGATTTGGGTTGAGAAGTCTCTATTGCATTTTTTTAAACCACGGAGGATACAGAGCTAGACACAGAGTTTATACTCCGTTTCCTCTGTGAATAAACCTCAGAGCCCTCTGTGGTGAGAAATGGGATATATGAAAGTAGGGATTTGGAATTAGGAATTGGTCTTGAAATGCAAAAAATTTGATAGGTGGTGGAATGGCGTTTAGCATTCAGCTTCCAGCGTTTAGCTTTGTTCCTTTGTCTCCTTAGCGCTC
>JAFDYF010000083.1 GCA_018267575.1 Bacteroidota bacterium | reverse complement strand
GCCCTTTTTTGGTTCTTTTTTGGGCAAGCAAAAAAGAACAAAGAATATTTTGAATCAATGCTTTAATCAATGCTTCTTTTTTGATAAACTAATAGCGCAATAGGTTAAAATTAATGTTTTAGTGAGGGCCAAGCGGCTGGATTTATAGATTGGTCACATATGGATCAATTCTTGTATCGCTGTTTGCTTATGCACTGGGTTTACGAAATAAGGAAATAGTGCCGTGATGGGCTTTTGCCGTCTTTCTTTCTAAACCTTTTGGTCTAATTTTGCATTATATAAAATATAATAATCTGTCGATGATACAGTTTCCGATTTATTTAGACCATAACGCCACAACCCCTTGTGATCCAAGGGTAGTGGAAGCCATGCTCCCTTATTTTACCAACCAGTTTGGCAATGCGGCCAGCCGCAACCATCCTTTTGGCTGGCAGGCGGAGGAAGCCGTGGACTATGCTCGTGAACAGGTGGCTAAGCTGATTGGCGCCGACCCTAAGGAAATCATATTTACCTCAGGGGCTACGGAAGCCGATAACCTAGCTATCAAAGGGGTTTTTGATATGTATGCCAGCAAAGGAAACCATATCATTACTGCAAACACGGAACATAAGGCGGTATTGGATACCTGTAAGCATATTGAAAAAGAAGGCGGACAGGTTACCTACCTACAAGTGAAGCCCGATGGTCTGATCGATCTTGGGGAATTGGAAGCAGCCATTACGCCCAAAACCGTGCTGATTGCCATTATGTATGCAAACAATGAGATTGGCGTAATACAACCGGTACAGGAAATCAGTAAAATTGCCCGCAAACATGGCATTTTGTTTTTCAGCGATGCCACGCAAGCGGTAGGCAAAGTGCCTGTGGATGTGAACAAGGATGGCATTGACCTGATGGCATTCACCGCACACAAAATGTACGGCCCCAAAGGGATTGGTGCTTTATATGTGCGCAGGAAAAACCCAAGGGTAAAGGTAACCTCCCAAATGGACGGTGGCGGTCATGAAAGAGGTATGAGAAGTGGTACATTGAATGTGCCCGGTATCGTGGGTTTTGGAAAAGCTTGTGAGCTTTGCATGCAGGAAATGGAAGCGGATACCAAACGTATTGGTGCCCTTCGCGACAAATTGGAAGCCTCGTTGACCCAATTGGAAGAGTCCTATGTAAATGGGAGCAAGGAGCATCGGCTCCCCCATGTGAGCAATATCTCCTTTAAATATGTGGAAGGGGAGGGACTGATGATGGGCTTCAACAAGGATATCGCTGTTTCCTCTGGTTCGGCATGTACTTCGGCTTCCCTGGAACCTAGTTATGTGCTGAAGGCGCTGGGACTGGGCGATGACCTAGCACATAGTTCACTTCGTTTTGGCTTGGGCCGGTTTACTACAGAAGAACAGATTGATTATACCATTGAACAGGTAGCAAAAACAGTGAACCATTTGCGTGAAATGAGCCCATTGTGGGAGATGTTCAAGGAAGGGATGGATATGGACAAAATTGAATGGGCGCACCATTAGGTTGAGTAGTTGAAGGGTTGATATGTTGCTTTCAACCATCAACGATTTTCTCAACCTGTAAACAAATCAATGATTCAACTAATAAACTTTAAAATATGGCATACTCAGAAAAAGTAATCGATCACTATTCGAACCCAAAAAATGTGGGTACGCTCGATAAAAGCAAAAAAAATGTGGGCACCGGATTGGTTGGTGCTCCCGAATGCGGCGATGTGATGCGTCTGCAGATTGAAGTGGATGATGCTACTGGTCTTATCAAGGACGCCAAATTCAAAACCTTTGGTTGCGGCAGTGCCATTGCCTCTTCTTCCTTGGCTACAGAATGGCTCAAGGGGAAAAGTGTGGATGATGCATTGAAAATCGACAATATGGATATTGTGGAGGAACTGAACCTGCCGCCGGTAAAAATTCACTGTTCTGTGCTGGCTGAAGATGCGATCAAAGCAGCCATCAACGATTATCGGGTAAAGAACGGTATGGAAGAAATTAAATTCGAAGGTTCGGTGGTGCATTAATTTGACAATATAAAAATGACCCATTCCCCATAAGAATTGTATATGGAGAAATAAGGGTCACTGGTAAATTTTGAGATTGATATGATTTTTGTAAGTGATAAGGCAAAAGATAAAGTGAAGCACCTGATGCAGGAAGCGGCCATTGCGGATGCCCCGGATTTTTTTGTGCGTGTGTCGGTGGTGGGCGGCGGCTGCTCTGGGCTTAGTTATAAATTGGATTTTGATAACGAGCAAAAGCCCATGGATCAAGTGTTTGAGGACAATGGGGTAAAAGTAGTGACCGACCTGAAAAGTTTTTTATACCTCGTGAACACCACTTTGGATTTTTCCGATGGTCTCAATGGCAAAGGGTTTTATTTCAGTAATCCCAATGCGAGCCGAACTTGCGGTTGTGGCGAAAGTTTTGCAGTATAATATAAATTATTTGGCCTTATAGGAAACTCCCCGCAACTCGTGTGTGGGGAGTTTTGTTTTATGCTCTAAGGTAAAAAATTGGCAGTAAGCTAGTATTATGTTAATCGTAAACTATCCCTAAAACCGCACAGGTTTTGGGTAAAAGACAAAATAAAACGGGGTATTGAAAACCTGTGAGGTATAGTCGTCTTATATTTAACTGAACACTAGAACCTCCTAGCTCCCACAAAGGAATTCCCTATATGTAAAAAGGTGATTTTTTTTGTTGCCATATTTTTTGCTGTAGTAAAGCTTTAAGCTCGCTACCCCGGCACTGTCCAGAATCAATTTTTGGCCAGCACTTACCATAGGTAGCCATCGCTTTCTATCTTTTGAAAGAAAGCCAACGATGCGGCCAGTTTCCTTGTTCATTTTTGCCCATAGGAATATCTTCGAAGCTTTGTTTAGGTTATCCATTCCTGTTAAAATTTAAAGCGGTTGTTAGTTCCGGCTTTTCAATGGGCTAAAATTCAGTGCCATTTGGAATTGGATGTCGGTATTGACATAGATATCGGTGGGTATGCAATGATATATACAAGCCTATAAAGGAGCAATAGCAATGCTACTATGAGGGTGATGAAAATATACTTGCTGGCCAGTCAGTAAAAACTGCAACAGCAGGGGGCTATCTGTCTCGCTTACATTTGTTTGTCTTTGTCGAATACAGACCAATTAATGAATTATATATTATCGGAAATTATCATTAGGCTCCTGAATCGTAGATTTTCATAGAGGGCTTGGTATAAACACTATTCTAATATTTGATTATTGATTTATTTTTGTAGCTACATGGTTGGATGTGGTCCCTGTGTTATGTACTACCTAAGCGCATTTTTTTAATTAACCTTATCTCCTCTTGTGAATGAAAAAAAAAATCGCGCTATACGAATACTCCCTTATTTTATTACTGGTTTCATTATTCTTCGACCTTGTCGTTTTGGGGTTTTATGATGCCTCTACTGGTTTTTACATCGTTGCAGGATCTATCACTTTATTGCTGATGGTGCTTACCCTTACTTTTTATCTGATTGAAGCAAAAAAGATATTTAACAAAATAAAAAAGTAATGGATGGCGTTTTGCTCCGAAACAAATCTGATCAGGTTTTGTAGATTCCTTATTTTTTGGGGTTTGGGTTGGAGCCTTAAGATTGCTCTGTGGCCACATTGAGTTAAGGACGTTTATTAAACTAAAAAATCCCGCTTTTGCGGGACTTTCCTTGCAGTTGGTTTCGGACAAATATTTTTATATGTGTGCCCTATATTTTTCAAATGGCCCAGAATCTCTGGATGGAGGGCGAATATAGGAGAAAATGCTATGTTAAAAAATTTTTTTGTTTCATTTTTTTAACAATTCGTAGGAAGCTTTGCCCAAAATCGGGTAACCCGCCTTTTTGATTTGGTCCAGAATATCTTTGAAACATTTATATCGCTTATTTTCGTGGCATGTGGGCGGTTTGCAAAAAAGAATTAAGGCAGTTTTTCAGTAGCCTGACTGGCTATATTGCCATCATGGTATTCCTATTGATGAATGGTCTCCTGCTATTTGTTTTTCCCGGCACTAATATTTTGGATGCGGGTTATGCGAGCCTTTCCAATTTTTTTGAACTCGCCCCCTGGATTTTGTTATTGCTGATCCCTGCCATTACCATGCGCAGTTTTTCAGAGGAATTTCGTACGGGCACTTTCGAAATTTTGCAAACCAAGCCATTGACCAAATGGAATGTGGTGGTCGGCAAATATTTGGCCAGTCTGTTGGTGGTGGTCATTGCCCTTTTACCTACTATCATTTATTATTTTTCCATTCAGCAATTGTCTGCAGAAAATGGTATTGATGCGGGCGCCTCCATCGGCTCTTATATTGGCTTACTATTTCTCGCGGCTGTTTTTGTGGCCATTGGTATTTTTTGCAGTAGCGTTACCAATAATGCGGTGGTGGCCTTTATAGCGGCCGCTTTTTTTTGCTTTATTATTTATAGCGGCTTCAATGCAGTGAGCAGTATACCGGCTTTTGCGGCAGGAGCGGATTATTATATTGAAATGCTTGGAATCGATTTCCATTATCGGAGTATCAGCAGGGGCGTGATTGATACACGTGACTTGATTTATTTTCTGAGCCTTATTTTTTTCTTTTTGATATTTACCAACCGAAACCTGGCAAAGCGTTAATGCCCCATACAATGAATAAACTGGCCTCTTCAAAATATTGGTGGATTTATCTGATCATCGCACTGGTCTTCATCAATTTGCTGGCTTCCCAATTCCATAACCGTTGGGATTTGACCAAAGAAAAAAGGTATACCCTGGGCGAGCCGACCAAAGAACTGCTGAGAAATTTGGATGACAATATCAATGTGGATGTTTTTCTGAAGGGAAACCTGAAAGCGGGAATAAAAAAATTATCGAAAAGCACAGAAGAACTGCTGAGCGAATTCAAAGAATATAGTAATGGCAAAATACATTTCCGGTTTTTTGATCCCTTAACTGATCTGGATGATTCAGCAAAAAAAGCATTGGTGGATTCGCTCAACAGAATGGGCATCCAGCCCATGACACAGGTTGCCCAATCAAAAAGGGGCGAGGAGCAAACAGAGCGCTTTGTGCTGCCCGGTGCCATTGTAAAATATAAGGATAGAATATTCCCAATCAATCTGCTCAAAGGAGTGAACAACCCCGACGAGAATACCTTTTATAATAATGCAGAATCATTACTCGAATACAAATTCGCTAATGCGATTGATAAGGTAACGGAAAAGAAAACCCCAGCGATCGGCTATGTGTTAGGCAATGGGGAGCCGCTGGATTTTAGTGTGTATAATTTGATAGAAGGGCTGCGGAAGAATTATAATTTTGGCATACTTCGATTGGACAGTGTAGAAACCATTCCCACTCAGTTTAACGCCATTGTGATCGTAAAGCCGACCACTCGTTTTTCGGAACTGGAAAAACTTAAGCTGGACCAATATGTAATGCATGGTGGCAATATCATTATGATGGTGGATTATCTGCATGCCGAAATGGATAGCCTCCAATTGGATCGGGAAACATTGGCCTACGATCGGGGACTGAACCTAGATGACCTGCTATTTAAATTTGGTGTACGCATCAATGAGGATCTGGTGCAGGACATGCAATGTGCCACCATCAATTTTGTGACCGGTATGGTAGGCGACAAGCCACAGATGCAAGCTTTGCCTTGGCCCTATTTCCCATTGCTGTCAGGGAGCAGCACAAACCCAATTTCCAAGAACCTCGATCCCGTGTACGCTAAATTCACCAACTCACTGGATACTGTTCAGGCAAAAGGCATTCATAAATCGGTATTGTTACAGACATCGGCCAATGGTCGCATTGTGAGTACACCTGCGATTGTGAGCATCCAAAGTGTGAAGATGGCCAATGACCCGAAAGCATTTGATAGGCCCAATATCCCCGCAGCAGTTTTGTTGGAAGGGAAATTCAATTCTTTATATAGCAACCGTATTTCATCTGGCATGCGGGATACGATGGATAATATATATAAGCAGCCTTTCCTATCATCAGGAAATTTGGTCTCTAAAATTATTGTGTGCGCAAGTGCAGGCATTGTGATGAATGATGTGTCGCAACGTGGCCCTTTGCCAATGGGGTATAATAAGGATATCAATTATACTTTCGCTAACCAGGAATTTCTACAAAACTGTCTGGACTATGTTACGGGGCTCTCCGGTATTTTGGAAGCACGATCAAAAGATTTTACACTGCGTATGCTCGATCCTAAAAAAGTGGAGGACAACAGAACTTTTTGGCAGTTTATGAATGTGGTGCTGCCTTTGGTTTTGGTCATAATTGCTGGCTTTATTTTTCAATGGATAAGAAAGCGGAAGTATGGTGCCTGATTTATAGTTCATGTTTTATTCCAACCGATTACTATTACCAATAACCCCTTACACTGAATCAATAACCCATAACTTTGATCTATGGATGCTTCTCAAACAACCTATCTGATTTTCGGGCTGGTTTTATTGATTGCGTTAGTATTTGATCTTGGTCTTTTGAGCAAGAAGGGCCAGACCGTTAGTTTTCGTATGGCCATTTATCAGACCATTTTCTGGGTCACTCTTGCGCTTGCTTTTTTTGGTTTTTTATTATATGAAAAAGGTCAATCTACCGCCATTGAATATATCAGTGCCTATTTGATGGAGTGGAGCCTGAGTATCGATAATATTTTTGTGTTTATTCTCATCTTTAGTTTTTTCTCCGTCAAAGAACAATACTATGGTCGGGTGCTGTTGATAGGGATCTTGATTGCCGTATTGCTCCGCATTATTTTCATTACGATTGGTGTTGCATTGGTAACTCGGTTCAGTTGGTTGCTTTATATTTTTGGTGGCATACTCGTTTATACAGGAATTGCCATGTTTTTCGCTAAGCATGGCGAGCAAACCGATCTGGAAAAAAATGCAGCATATAAATTATTGAAACGTTTTTTCCCTATGACCTCCAGTGATGGTGGTGGAAAGTTCCGCATTGTGGAGAACGGTAAAAAAGTATATACCAATATTTTTGCGGTTGTGATTTTATTGGCTTCCACCGATATCGTGTTTGCTTTGGACTCCATACCGGCCGTGTTTGGTATCAGCCAGGATAAACTGGTGATTTATACTTCCAATATTTTTGCTGTACTCGGTTTGCGATCTTTGTTTTTTCTTTTGCAAGGTGCAGTGAACCGTTTCAAGTATCTGCCACAGGGCATTGCGGTGGTGCTGATATTTATTGGCCTGAAAATGCTGGTGGAAATTTTCAATATCCATTTACCCGTATATGTGTCCCTATTGGTGATTGTGGCTTGTATTGGCACATCGATGCTTTACTCATTTTATCGGCAAAAGGAATAAATGCATGGTAGGCTTTTATGAAATATCTTATTGACCATATAGGCAAGATTATCGGAGGCAAGTTTCTACAGTTTGCTGAAAATAATGAGATAGCCCATTTGCTCACAGACAGTAGGCGATTGGTTTTCCCTGCTACTACTTTGTTTTTTTCCCTGAAAGGTGATCGAAAAAATGGCAGTCAGTTTATTGATGAACTATACCATCGTGGGGTAAGGAATTTTGTTGTCTTTAGTGAAATGGATATTGCCCCCTTTAAGGATGCCAATATCATTTTGGTAAAAGATAGTCTGTTCGCCTTACAAGAATTAGCTACCCATCATCGCTCTCTTTTTGATATTCCTGTGATTGGTATTACCGGCAGTAATGGAAAAACCATGGTGAAGGAATGGCTAAACCAATTGCTGGAAGATGAATACCATATTGTAAGAAGCCCCAGGTCCTATAACTCGCAGATAGGTGTGCCGCTCAGTGTATGGCAAATGAACGAGGCGCATGAGCTGGCTATTTTTGAAGCGGGTATTTCCCAGCCCGGAGAAATGGAAAGGCTGGAAAAAATCATCAAGCCCAATATTGGCATACTGACCAATATTGGTGAAGCACATAGCGAAGGCTTCACAAACATGGAAAGAAAATTGGCAGAAAAATTGGCCTTGTTTGAGAATGCTGCAGTGGTGATTTATTGCAGCGACCATCCTGCGGTTTCAAAATCACTCAGGCATATTGCATCACATAAGGATATGGAGCTTTTTAGTTGGGGCAAAAATGATTTGTCAATCGTAAAGGTTGCCCAAGTCAACCATCATGGACAAAACACCGACTTTGATATTGTTTATAATGAAGAGCCCTTTTCTTTCTCCATCCCCTTTGCAGATGATGCTTCTTTTGAGAATGCCATGACCTGCATCTGCACATTACTATATCTGAAGCTGACGCCAGCGATAATCAATAATAAATTACAACGGCTTAGTCCGGTGGCCATGAGGTTGGAGCTGAAGGGAGGAATCAATAATTGCTCAATCATCAACGATAGTTATAGTGCCGATATCAATTCCCTTCGCATTGCGCTTGACTTTGTGCTACAGCAACAGCAGCATGCCAAGCGAACCGTGATTTTATCTGATATTCTTGAAAGTGGGCAGGAAGAAAGCAAACTGTATCAAGAGGTAGCCAATTTGTTACAACAAAAAAAAGTGAACCGATTGATTGGAATTGGTGAAAAAATAAGCAAACATAAAGCCGTATTTCACCAAATAGCAGAAACCGTTTTTTATGACTCGGTCAATTTATTTAAAACCGATTTTACCCATCTGCATTTTAGGGATGAAACGATATTGTTAAAGGGAGCAAGGAAATTTGAGTTTGAAACTATTGACCGTTTATTGGCAGAACAAATTCATCAGACCGTTCTGGAGATAAACCTGAACGCCATGGCTGATAATCTCAAACAGTTTCAGCAACTGCTTCGCCATTCTACCAAAATAATGGTGATGGTAAAGGCTTTTTCCTATGGCGGTGGCAGTTTTGAGATTGCCAATATGTTACAATTTCGTAAGGTAGATTATTTGGCCGTGGCGTATGCCGATGAAGGGGTTGAACTGCGTAAATCTGGGATTGGCCTACCGATTATGGTGATGAATGCAGAATCGGGTTCTTTTGACCTGCTGCTGCAGTACCAATTGGAGCCCGTGATTTATTCATTCCGCTTGCTGGAGTTATTCGATGCATTTTTGAGAAAGGAGGCTATGCCTCCCTTTCCGGTGCATATTGAATTGGAAACTGGCATGAACCGTCTTGGCTTTGATATTGGTGATTTACAAAAACTGATTGAGGCTTTGAAAACATCCTGTTTCAAGATACAAACCGTTTTCAGCCATTTGGCCGCCAGCGAGGAAGCGCAACAAGATGCCTTTACCCGTCAACAAGCGGATTTGTTTTTAACCGCTGCAGATGAAATTCAGGCTGTCTTCCAATATCCTTTCCTAAAACATATTGCCAATACCGCAGCTATTTTACGCCATCCGGATTTGCAATTGGATATGGTGCGTCTGGGCATTGGTTTATACGGTATTGATAGCAGCCATGGGCAACGACTCCGGCTTCATGAGGTTTCTGTACTCAAATCAACCATTTCCCAGATCAAGCATATTGCGGCGGGAACAACGGTTGGGTATAACCGAAAAGGAATAGCGGAAAAGGATATGGGCATTGCTACGGTAGGTATTGGTTATGCCGATGGTTATTCCAGAAAGATGGGCAATGGCACTGGGAAAATGATGGTTAAAGGAAGATTGGCTCCCGTTATCGGCAGCATTTGCATGGACATGACAATGATTGATATCACCGGTATCCCCGACGTGCAGGAAGGGGATGAGGTGGTTGTTTTTGGACCAGGTCTTCCAGTAGAACAACTGGCCAAATGGGCGCAGACTATTCCTTATGAAATACTCACCAGTGTTTCGCAGAGGGTAAAGCGAGTTTATTTTGAGGAATAAAGGGCATAAAATTATTTTTCCTTATGGCAGATAAAGACTTTTTCATTTTCCTGTATGGCATAAATTTTATAGACCTCCAGTTCGGGGTTAGCTAGTACCTCGATTTTAAAGCCAGCCGTTTTTAGCCTCGATAAATAATCATTCAATGCGTAGATTCTCACGTGGTCCTTTTGACCATATAATTTTTCCTGTTCAATTGGATTATTGATAAATGGGTCTTCTATGGTTTTTTTTAATTTTTCGGAATATGGCACTTGCAGGATAGCAAGCCCACCAGGTTTAAGCACACGATGAATTTCTTTCATTGCTTGGATATCTTCAGGTATATGTTCCATGATATGGTTTGCAATAACGATTTCAAAACTTTCATCTTTGAAAAGCAAGTTAGTAGCATCCGCATAAGCGGTCGACCTGTCTATAGATTGATAAAAGCCAGGCAGAATATCCACCGGGCTAACTATGGCTTGGGTATTTAAAAAATCATAGAGATGTTTTTCTGGTGAAAAATGGAGTATCGATTTTTTTTTGAATTGTACTCTATTTTGTATTACTGCGAGCAAAAGTCTCTCTCGATTTTTGCTCATGCAATTGGGGCAATACACATTAGCGCCATAGCCTGCAATTACTTCGTTAATATTTAGGGATTCTTCGATAGGTTGAGATGGATACTCTGGAACAAATTTCTCATAGCTGGCTTTACAATAGTTACAGATAAACCCCTTTCCTTTATATTTTGAATAGGTAAATTGATAGTATTTTTTTTTTGAGAAGTTGATACTGCCCCTGTAGAATGATTGCAATGGGTGATATATATGCATTTGTAGAAGCAGTCGTTTTGCAACCTTTTTCATTTTTCGAAATTTCTATTTGTGGATGGAAACTGTTTTGATTAGTCCTTGGGTACTTCAGTTGTTAGCCCAATATCAACTTTTTAACAACCAAATGTACAAAACCCTTTTTAAGAGATGTGCTCTTCAATTATTTGTATTGGTTGGATTCATTTAATGATTTTGCTTTCTATACTGGACTCCTTTTTCAAAAAATATCGCATTGTTAAAACATAATGAAATTATACTCAGAATCAGTACTGCCAAGTATTTAATTATATTTGCGCCTTATAAATTATCAAAGTGAAGATTAGGAATGTCTTTTTAATGGTATTGCTCATTATTGTGGCCGATCAGGGTGCGAAGATTTGGGTAAAAACACATATGCCGCTCAGCTATCAGTGGGATTACTATCATACTCCGGTATCGAAATATGATAAGGGAATACAGGTGCTGGGTGAAAAATTCCAGATTTATTTTGTCGAGAACGAAGGCATGGCCTGGGGTAAGACCCTTGGTGGCTATTGGGGCAAAACGGCATTGACATTATTCAGACTGGCCGCGGTGATTTTTGGGGTTTATTATCTTAGATCAATCGTTCAAAAAAAATATCACAAAGGGTTTATCATTTGCGCGGGGCTAATATTTGCTGGAGCGCTCGGCAACTTGATCGATAGTATGTTCTACGGTTTAATATTTGAGGAAAGCAGCATAGATCATGTGGCCAAGATGTTCCCTGCCCATGGATATGCCGGCTTCTTGCATGGGCGGGTAGTCGATATGCTTTATTTCCCTCTGATACGCTCGCACTATCCGCATTGGGTACCCTTTTGGGGAGGCGATGAGTTTGAGTTTTTCAGCCCGGTATTCAATATCGCGGATGCTTCCATTTCTATAGGCGTTATTGCGATCCTACTTTTCCAAAAAAGGTTTTTCAAAAAGCATGAGGACGAGCAGCCTGCTCCTACCGAGACCAGTGCAGAAATAAGCGATACCGTTCAGGTTTCTTGAAAATTTATTGAGAGGTAACGGTAGCTTTGAATTTCCCGTTCGAAATATTCACCGTGCTATCATTGGCATCGTAGGCTTGTCCATAAAAAATTCCACTGATTACTTTGGTACTGCTATTATAACTGCTCACTACAATATTCACTGTTTGCTGGTAAAGTGCATTGGATTCATAAATAATATTACCCGCATTCGCGCCTGTGGCAAACTGTAGAGAAAAATTGTTACCAAGGGATGAAGTAGGAAAACTGCCAGTGTCCAGCGAGCTGCCGGGAAATTGGATTTGTATGCCAAACGCGGTATCCTTGCTGCCAGATGCCATCGATCCAAAAAAAGTATAGTTGCTAGCTAGCTTGACATATAATGAGGACATCATATTTCCCGA
Organism: Bacteroidota bacterium; assembly: GCA_018267575.1. Lineage (GTDB taxonomy): Bacteria > Bacteroidota > Bacteroidia > Chitinophagales > Chitinophagaceae > Puia. The sequence continues at coordinate 89,941 of JAFDYF010000083.1, read as the reverse complement.
ATAGGTATGACCGTTTGCAACAAACTGCCATTTGTTTAGAGCGATGGAACTGGTATCGGTAGACCCTCCACTATTATTATTTCCTGAGCTATGACCAGTGCTGTCTTCCACGCTTACCGTAAAGGGGCAGGTAAGCCCACCCAAACCAATATTAAAATTGGTAGTGGCTATTTTAACCGGTGTGCCAGATCCTTTGAGGTGGATTACTTGAAGCCCGGTACTATTAAATACTCCGGTACCAGAAAACTGCATACCATTGGCGAGGGGCGTTTGGATACTATAGCTACCCGTGGTTTTAACGTTAATGGTTAACTGGACATAATCGGTATCCCCACTGACCGCTATCCCATTGTAGTAGGTGCCCCTCACTACAATGGGTAGGCAATTGCCCGAGCTATCTTCAATGGTGCCAGTAGCTTTGAGACCTCCTGGCACTATATTGTTTTCGTAACTGGTTTCTTTACCACAGCTATAAAAAAGAGCGGATAAAATCAATCCAAGGATAAGTAGGTTGGTATTTTTTTTCATAGAATATGAAATTAAAAAATATTCAACATATTATGGGACATTCTGCTATCATTAACTAAATGACGCAAACTTTTTTGGAAAGTCAATTAAACTTTCAGGTCACCAACCATATGCGCAGGCACCACCCACTCATCAAACTGCTCTGGGGTTACATAGCCCAATTTAACAGCCATCTCTTTTAAGGTAGTCCCTTCTTTGTGTGCTTTTTGTGCAATTTCAGCGGCCTTGTAATAACCGATCTTGGTATTGAGGGCGGTAACGAGCATCAAGGAATTGTCAACATGTTTTTTGATATTCGCTTCAATCGGCACAATGCCAACAGCGCATTTGTCATTGAAGGAAACACAGCCATCGCCAATCAGTCGGGCGCTATGTAGAAAATTATAGATCATTACGGGTTTAAAAACATTCAGCTCGAAATGCCCGGTGGCACCGCCGATATTGATGGCCACATCATTTCCCAAAACCTGTGCGGCAATCATGGTCAACGCTTCGCATTGGGTGGGGTTTACCTTACCCGGCATAATGGATGACCCTGGCTCATTATCAGGTATAAAAATTTCACCAATCCCACTCCTTGGACCGGAGGAAAGCATGCGGATATCATTGGCGATTTTCATTAGGCTCACGGCCACTGTTTTTAGGGCGCCATGCGCTTCCACAATGGCGTCATGTGCAGCGAGGGCTTCAAATTTGTTTTCAGCAGTTACAAAGGGAAGACCCGTGATTTCGGCAATCTTTTTAGCCACATTTACTGCATAATTTGGCGGGGTGTTGATTCCGGTACCGACAGCCGTGCCGCCCAAGGCCAATTCACTTAAATGGGCCAGGGAGTTCCTGATGGCTTTTAACCCATGGTTTAACTGGGAGGCATATCCGCTAAATTCCTGGCCCACAGTTAATGGGGTGGCATCCATGAAATGGGTTCGCCCAATTTTGACCACATTCATGAAGGCCTTGCTTTTTTCTGTGAGGGTATCTCTCAGTTTTTCAATCCCCGGAATGGTGATTTCCACCAGTATTTTATAAGCAGCTATATGCATAGCCGTTGGAAAAGTATCATTGGAGGATTGTGATTTATTCACATCATCATTTGGATGGATAAATTTTTCCTTATCGGTCAGCTTACCGCCATGTAGCACATGTGCACGATAGGCAACCACTTCGTTCACATTCATATTGCTTTGGGTACCGCTACCTGTTTGCCACACTACCAAGGGGAATTCCTTATCCAGCTTTCTGTCCAAAATCTCATCGCACACTTTTCCGATTAAGTCGGCTTTTTCTTTGGGAAGCACGCCCGCATCGAGGTTGGTCAAGGCTGCTGCTTTTTTCAGATAGGCGAATGCCTGGATGATTTCTTTTGGCATCCGATTAATATCCTGAGCAATTTTAAAATTATCGATGCTGCGCTGTGTTTGGGCTCCAAAATAGGCATCTACTGGAACCTTTACTTCGCCCATGGTATCTTTCTCTATTCGGTATTCCATATATTTTTATTTTGTTTGGCAAAGTTAATTATGGATTTCCGATCTGCATTAATTTTCAGGGAAACCCTCATCATATAAAAATTTTGAACTAAGTTTGAGCTTCTGCTTATATACCTCTCGGAAAGTTTCCGTTCTATGGATGGATTGTTTTACTTAACAAAACTTTTATTATTGATACCATGAAAAGAGTCTCCTTATTGATTTTGGTGTTTTGTTGCGCATTGGCTGTTCCCGCACAGCAAAAACATGTATTTTCTTTCAGTAAATCCGATTTTTTGCTGGATGGCAAGCCCTTCCAGATGATTAGTGGCGAAATGCATCCCGCTCGTATCCCCAAAGAATATTGGCGTAACCGGATTCAGATGGCCAAGGCGATGGGATGCAATACCATTGCAGTGTATATTTTCTGGAACTATCAGGAAAGTGCTCCCGGTGTTTTTGATTTTACCACAACCAACCATAATATTGCCGAGTTCATCCGCATCTGCAAGGAAGAAAAGATGTGGGTATTGCTGCGGCCCGGCCCCTATGTATGTGCCGAATGGGATTTTGGCGGCTTACCAACCTACCTGCTCAAAATACCCGACATTAAAGTACGCTGTATGGATCCCCGATATATCAGCGCCGTGAGGCGCTATGTGTCCCGATTGGCAAAAGAAGTAAAACCCTTGCTTTGTAGCAATGGAGGCAATATCCTGATGCTGCAGATCGAAAACGAATACGGCAGTTATGGCAACGACCGGAAATATCTGATGGAGCTAAAACAGATGTGGGTACAAAACGGCATCCCAGGTCCTTTTTATACAGCGGATGGGCCAACCCCATTCATGCTGGAGGCGGGTAGTATTGATGGAGCAGCCATTGGGCTCGACAGTGGTTCTGGGGATGCTGATTTTGAACAGGCAAAGAAAATGAATCCCAACGTGCCTTCTTTTAGTAGTGAGACTTATCCGGGATGGCTTACCCATTGGGGAGAGAAATGGGCCAGACCTGATACGAACAACCTGAAACGAGAAATGGAATATTTATTGAAAAATAAAAAATCATTTAATTTATATGTAGTGCATGGCGGCACCAATTTCGGTTTTACCGCAGGTGCCAATGCGTTCAGCCCCACACAATATCAGCCCGACCTTACTAGCTATGATTATGATGCGCCCATCAATGAGCAGGGCCAGCCAACCGCAAAATATTTTATGCTACGCAAGCTGATTTCTCAGTACGTTGATTATAAAATTCCCGATCTACCTGCCACCATACCCGCAATTGAAATAGCGCCAATCAAATTGTTGCCCATGACGAGCATCTGGAAAGAATTGCCAAAACCGATTATAACCCCACAGCCAAAACCCATGGAAGATTTTGATCAGGGAAGTGGCTTTATTTTGTACCGCACTAAATTGATTGGACATAAAAGTGGCAAGCTCACTATCACCGAGCCTCATGATTATGCGCTGGTATTTCTGGATGGGAAATTCATTGACACCGTTTATCGCGATGGTGGCAAATGGACGGTTCAGCTACCAAAAACAGATAGCAAATTTCCCCAACTCGATATATTGGTAGAAGCCATGGGGCATATCAATTTTGCACAGTACATTATCGATCGGAAAGGAATAACGGATAGGGTTACCCTAAATGGTATGACCTTGATGGACTGGCAAACCTATTTGCTGCCCATGAATGAAAAGTTCGTTCAATCGCTCAAACCCAAGTACCCAGAGGGTTTCCATCATGGTGTATTTTTTAAAGCTGCATTTACATTAGCTGAGAAGGGCGATACCTATTTTGATATGAGCCATTTTTCAAAAGGGGTGGTTTGGGTGAATGGCCATAATCTGGGCCGCTATTGGAACCTTGGCCCACAGCAGAGATTGTACTGCCCGGCCACTTGGTTAAAAAAGGGGAATAATGAAATGATTGTTTTTGATTTGTTCCAAGCAGACCCCGCATCGGTCGCTGGTCAAAAAACTTTGGAATAACAAACACTGGATGCATATGAAAAGGAACTTGGTCATTATTTTTTTTGTTTTTGGTATATCAGCCATGGCACAAGACCTACCTGTGTACCATGAAGCTGGCTTGCAAGTGAAGGATTGGTTGGTTTCCAATATCGATCAGAAAGCAGCCATCTATAAATCGGATGATGGAAGAGACATCATCTTGGACAATGGCTTGGTGAAAAGAAGTTTCCGTCTTCAACCGAACCTCAGTTGTATCGGTTATATCAATCTCAGCAATGGGCAGCAATTATTGAGAGCCATTAAACCAGAAGCAAAGTTGACTATTGATGGAAAGGAATATGAGGTGGGCGGACTTCATGGGCAAACTGAAAATGCCTATCTGCTACCTGAATGGTTGGATGGTATGAAGGTGGGCGAGAATGATTTTCGGTTCACAAAATATAGCATTTCTGATATCCAACCTTATGTGGATTGGAAACCGAAAAGCTGGGCCCTGAACAAAAAGCAGGCAACAGGAAAGATGCTTTCTCTCGAGTTTCAATCTCCTCTTCCCATACTAAAAAACATTTTGGTGGAAGTAAACTATGAGTTGTATGATGGCATTCCATTGATCATTAAATGGGTCTCCATAAAAAACCAATCGGGGCATACCATCACTTTGAACAGGGTGATGAATGAGGTATTGGGATTGGTGGAAGAAGAAAGTGCGGTAGTGGGCTCACCTGAACAAATGAAAAAGCAACATGGGATTTATGTAGAAACCAATTATGCCTTCAACAACGCGATGCGTTATGATATTAGCGACCAGACTACGCATTGGGAAACCGATTCAGCATATACTTCGCAGGTGAATTACAATTATCAAACCCCTTGCTTATTGGAAGTATATCCTGAAAAAGTGACGGCGGTGGATGTACATGCTGGCGAAACCTTTAAATCGGTTCGTACTTGCGAGCTATTAATGGATAGCTATGACCGTGAAAGAAGGGGATTGGCCATTCGGAAAATGTATCGGACCATTGCTCCATGGACGACTTCGAATCCGATTTTTATGCACTTGGTGAGCAAGAATGATGATGAAGTGATTCATGCCATTGACCAATGTGCCGCCACCGGCTATGAGGCCTTGATACTTAGTTTTGGTAGCCATTGCAATATGGAAGATAGCTCCGCAGCCAATATTAAAAAATGGAAGGCCCTGAGCGGCTATGCGCATAGCAAAAGTATTTTGATTGGTGGTTATTCCTTATTCAGTTCCAGAAGGATTAGTGATGAGGATGATGTGATTGATCCGGTAACTGGCAAACCGGATGCCGCTGCCTTTTTTGGGCATGCGCCTTGCTTGGGAAGTAAATGGGGCCTGGCCTATCTGGCCAAACTCAAATATTTTATCAGTCAGACCGGCTTTGACATTTTCGAAAACGATGGTCCATACCCTGGCGATGTATGCGCTTCTACCACACACCCAGGGCATAAAGATTTGGGCGATAGCCAATGGAAGCAGATGGAACTGCAAAAGGAAATGTATCACTGGTGCAGTGCGCATGGGGTTTACGTGAACGCTCCCGATTGGTATTTTTTGGATGGCAGCAACAAAACCGGTATCGGGTATCGGGAGGTGAATTTTTCCTTGCCAAGAGAAGACCAAAAGATATTGAACCGACAAAATATTTATGATGGTCTTTGGGAAAAAGCGCCTTCCATGGGCTGGGGCTTTGTGCCTTTGACCAAGTATCAAGGTGGTGGGCCCGAAGCAGTGTTGGAGCCACTTTCCGAGCATCTAAATGATTATAAGCAATTGATGGTGCAATATTATGGGGCAGGTGTTCAGGCCTGTTACCGTGGTCCAAGACTTTATGATACGGAGAAGACCAAAGAAATGGTGACGGATGTGATTGACTGGTATAAAAAATACCGGGATATCCTTAATTCTGATATCCTTCATTTACGTAGGGCAGACGGAAGGGACTGGGATGGTATCATGCATGTGAACCCGGCTTTGCGAACCAAAGCTTTGCTGATGCTCTATAACCCATTGAAGCAAAAAATTACCAGAACAATTAAGCTACCTTTGTATTATACAGGATTAACGAATATCGCTACTGTTAGGGAAAAAGAAGGACTGATCAGAAACTATAAATTGGATCGTCGCTACGAAATTGAATTGACTTTTACAATTGGTCCTGAAAGTTATACTTGGTTTACCATTGAATAATCATAAACATTTACAAACAATATAGCTTTTATGAAAAGATTGATTTTTCTGTTAACAGTTTGTGCATTTACCTTTTCCATAACGGTTGCGCAAAATGTTCGGCCAGTAAAACCCTTGCCTACCGAAAGGCAGCTGGAATGGAGCAAAATGGAATTTTATCTGTTTGTCCATTTTGGTCCCAATACATTTACCGACCTCGAATGGGGCAAGGGCACAGAGCATGAGGAAGTTTTTAACCCGAGCAATCTGGATTGTCGCCAATGGTGCCGCATTGCCAAAGCAGCAGGGGCAAAGGGCATCATCATTACAGCTAAACATCATGATGGTTTTTGCCTTTGGCCCAGCAAATATTCCAAGCATACCGTGGCTCAGAGCAAATGGAAAAATGGCAAAGGCGATGTACTCCAAGAATTGAGAGATGCCTGCAACGAGTATGGGTTGAAGATGGGTGTTTACCTCTCGCCATGGGATAGAAACCATCCTGCCTATGGCACTGACTTGTACAATGATGTATTCGTGAATATGATGAAAGAAATTGTAGAAAAATATGGGCCTTTTTTTGAATTTTGGTGGGATGGTGCAAATGGGGAAGGGCCAAATGGAAAGAAGCAGGTATATGATTTCCCCAGGTTTGAAAAGCTGATGCGGACGATAGCGCCCAATACGGTTGTATTCAGTGATATTGGTCCGGATATACGATGGGTTGGAAATGAAAACGGTATTGCGGGAAAAACCAATTGGGATTTCTTGGATACGGCTGGGTTTACACGTGGGGCGGGAGGTCCACCACAAGAGGTATTGAATAGTGGCAATGAAAATGGCAAGAATTGGATACCTGCTGAATGCGATGTGAGCATACGCCCAGGCTGGTTTTATCATCAGCAGGAAGATTCATTGGTTAAAAGCCCAGAAAAACTTTTCCAGCTTTATTTGAAATCTGTTGGAAGGGGCTCTTCATTTTTGCTCAATGTACCTCCAGATAGAACGGGGCAGATCAATGAACATGACTCTACAGCGTTGGTGGGTTTTAAAAAATTGCGTGATGAAAGTTTTTCGACACCCGTAGCAGAAAAAGATTTTTCCTTGTCCATGGCACAAAGGTCTTATACAGCCAATATCGGTTCGGTACAAATGATCAATTGTGTGCTATTGCGTGAGCCCATCCAATTGGGTCAAAGGGTAAAAAGTTTTTCTGTGGAACTGCTTAACAAAGGGAAAGTGGTATATGAAATGGAAGGCACCACCATTGGGAATAAACGTATTTTAACCTTTCCTAAAACCGAAGCAGATGGGGTGAGGATCATTATAAAATCAGCTAGGGCTCCTGCGGTACTCAGCAAGTTTGCGGCATATTTGATTGATGAAAAACTCTTGGAAAAGGACTGATCCTTTCACAATTATATTCAATGGGTGATGCCATTTAAAAGTGCCCTATTTCGGTTATGGAAATAGGGCACTTGTTTTAATAATTTGGGAGATGGCTGATTTTTAATCAATCCTCAGCGCATTTCTATGGTAATTGTTGACGATATTTTTATTGGGTAATAGGAATGCCGAGTTTTTTTCTTTTCCGGCATAATCTATTTCTGCCAATAAAAAGCGGATGGCTTCCAATCTCGCCTTCTGTTTATTGTTTGCTTTTACAATGATCCAGGGACTGAAAGAAGAATGGGTTTTATTGAACATCATTTCTTTGTAGCGAGTATACAAATCCCATTTTTCTTGAGCTTTCATATCCACTGGACTTACTTTCCAATGTTTTAGTGGGTTTCCCATCCGGGATTTAAATCTTTTTAATTGTTCTTCTTTTGAAATGGAAAACCAGAATTTGAATAATAGGATCCCATCTTCATATAACATGTGTTCAAACTCGGTAACCTGCTGCATGAATATTTCGTATTGCTTTTGGTTGCAGAAGCCGTTTACGGGTTCTACCACCGCACGGTTGTACCAACTGCGGTCAAAAAAAACAATTTCACCTTTGTTTGGCAGTTGTTTGATGTACCGTTGAAAATACCATTGCCCTTGCTCCTCATCGCTAGGTTTGTTTAATGCCACTACCCGCATACTGCGGGGGTTTAAATGCTCGGTGAACCGTCGGATGGTGCCACCTTTCCCAGCAGCATCCCTGCCTTCGAAAACGATGGCCACCCTTATTTTGTTGGCAACCACCCATTGCTGGAGCTTTACCAATTCCACCTGTAATTTTTCCAGTTCCGATTCATAATGGATGGTTTGGATCAATTTTTTGGGGTTTGTTTCTCTTGCATTTAAAAGATTGAGTAACTCATCCTTTGTTTTTAATTGTTGAAGCTCGTCGATATAAACAAAGGGCCTAACCGTTTTTAGTGATTCCCTGCTGGTAGCTGTCGAGGGGTTCAGTGTTGATTTTTTGGTAGGACTTGATTTTCTTACACTTCTTCTCGGCAAAGGAGGTTTTTTTTCAGTCCCGTTAAGAGATGGCGTTTCCATTTTGATGTTCATCTTTTCCATAAAATTTAGTTGTGATAAGCAAATAATAATATCGCCCAATCTTTATGGGCATTCCCGCTATTGACCCCGAACGAAAGCCAATATGCCTTTTGTTCAAGTTAGTTTTCGTTTCTTGAGAAAATATTGATGAAAATCAGGAATGCAAGGGAGGGGGAAGGCAAAAAGGCTGATGCTGCTCATTTATCACCATATTCCATTAGACCCAATAGTTGTTTATTGAGATGATAAATAAAGGTATGCTCAACGGTTCGGCGAGTTGATGTTTACGGGAAATATTACTCGAAGTAGTGGTTGCTTATTATTGATGCAGTTCGGTTACTTTTATTTTGTCCTTCATCATATCGAGTACCGTTTCTACAATGGCATTGGCATCATAATGACATTCATGATGGAGCTCTTTTAAACTACCGTGCTCGACAATGGCATCGGGTATACCGAGCATTTTTACCTCTGCTTTGTAATTATGATTGGACATGAATTCGATGATTGCACTACCAAAGCCACCAACAATGGTACCATCTTCCACCGTGATGATTTTATCAAAGTTTTGGAAAACCTCATGTAATAATGATTCATCAAGCGGTTTTATAAAGCGCATATCGTAGTGGGCTGGGTCAACGCCTTGTGTTCGTAAGCTGCGGATGGCTGTTTGCGCAAAATTACCGGGATGACCAATCGAGAGTATGGCAATATCCTTTCCGTCCTTCAACTTTCTGCCAGTGCCAATTTTTATTTCTTTCATCTCCGTTCTCCATTCTGGCATCACACCTTCCCCACGGGGATAGCGAATCACGAATGGGTTATTGGTGGAATCCAGTTGTGCGGTATACATCAGGTTGCGCAGCTCGCCTTCGTTCATGGGGGCGCTCACGATCATATTGGGTATGCAGCGCATATAGGCAATATCATAAGCGCCATGATGCGTGGGACCATCTTCACCCACCAACCCTGCGCGGTCGAGGCAGAATATAACGGGCAGGTTCTGTATGGCCACGTCATGCACTACTTGGTCGTAGGCACGCTGCATAAAAGATGAATAGATATTGCAGAACACTTTCATACCTTGGGTTGCCATGCCTGCGCTTAAAGTTACTGCATGTTGTTCAGTGATGCCCACGTCAAAAGCACGGTCAGGCATTTGGTCCATCATGAGTTTTAAAGAGCATCCTGAGGGCATAGCAGGGGTGACGCCAAATATTTTTTTATTCTTTTCTGCCAATTCAATAATGGTATGCCCAAACACATCTTGATATTTGGGGGGCTGAGGCAATTCGTATCTCTTCTTATATATTTCTCCCGTAATTTTATCGAACAGGCCTGGTGCATGCCATTTGGTCTGATCTTTTTCCGCAAGTGAATATCCTTTTCCCTTAGTAGTAATGATATGCAATAGCTTGGGTCCGGGAATATTTTTCAGGTCATTTAAAGTATCTACCAGTTTGGTCAGATTATGTCCGTCAATGGGCCCAAAATAGCGCAGTTTTAAGGCTTCGAACAAGTTACTACTTTTGTTCACAAAGCTCTTGATACTATGTTCCACCTTGCTGGCCATCTCGCGGCTGAACTGTTTGCCCACCGGTAGTTTGCCAAGTGCTTTCCAGATATCGTCCTTTAGTTTGTTATACGCCTGTGAAGTAGTGATGTCGGTCAGATATTCTTTCAATGCTCCCACGTTTGGGTCAATGCTCATACAATTATCGTTCAGTATGATCAGCATATCTGTATCGGCCACTCCAGCATGGTTCATTGCTTCAAACGCTATGCCGGCCGTCATGGCCCCATCCCCAATAATGGCCACGGATTTCCGGTCGGTTTCGCCTTTGTACTTTGCCGCCATGGCCATGCCCAAAGCCGCACTAATGGAAGTGGAGGAATGACCAACCCCAAAAGTATCGTACTCGCTCTCGCCACGTTTGGGAAAACCGCTGATTCCATTGTACTTTCTATTGCTAACAAAATTATCCCGTCGGCCAGTGAGGATTTTATGACCATATGCTTGATGACCCACATCCCATACCAATTGGTCGTAAGGGGTATTGAACACATAATGTAAGGCAACGGTGAGTTCAACCACGCCCAGGCTCGCTGCAAAATGACCGCCATGCACGCTCACCACATCAATAATGTATTGGCGTAGTTCATCTGTAAGCTCTTGCAACTGTTCCCTACTCAGTTTTTTGAGGTCGGCAGGGGAATTAATTGTTTTTAGTAATGCACCTGGGGCTATTTCTATCATTGATCGCCGTTAATTCACAAAAATACAACTATAATTTCTTATAACGAAGGTAGGGGGCAGTCTCGTGTTTGGGTGGTATTGTTTAATAAATGGGCTTTCCTATTTTCATTTTCCCATTACAGAATTGGGCGTTATCATAAAAGATGCCAGCGACAAGTTATTTTAGCCATTAGTCCAAATAAGTATTGGGGGGCAAAAAGAATCTATTAGATTTGATAAAAGAGTTTGGATGCCGACAAGGAACTTTGCAAAATATTATTGGTGGTGCCAGATTGGTGGCTGGGGCTTTTTGGCTTTGATCATGATTTTGCTCTCATCAATTACCGATCAAAAATTTGAGCCTAAATTATTCGGGCAACTCGCCATTATTGTATGCTCCGGAATATTGACTACCCATATTTTTAGATTGGTTATCCAAAGGTTCCATTGGCTCATGCTGTCGGTGGAAAAAATCTTTCCTAAATTGGTTATCGGGGTGTTGGTGGTTTGTGTAATCAATAGCCTTATCCGAATTGGCGCTATTCGGTTTTTGGGGCTTTCCCTCAACCACCATAAGCTAGATTTTCCAAAAAGGTTATTAGGTACTACCTTAGAGAATGGTCTTTTCATTATACCCTGGACCCTTATTTATTATTTCTACCATTATATTGAAAAAAGCCGAAAGCAGCAGTTGGATACTTTGAAACTCGAGGCTTTGGTAAAAGAGTTGGAGTTAAAGACCATCAAATCGCATATCAACCCGCATTTTATTTTCAATGCGCTCAATAGCATAAGGGCATTGATTGATGAAAACCCCAGCCGTGCACGTACTGCTATCACGGAGTTGAGCAATATTCTACGGAGTAGTATGCAGGCCGAAAAATTAGAAACCGTAACTTTCGAAAAAGAACTGAATATCGTAAAGGATTATCTCGCCCTCGAGTATATCCGTTTTGAGGACAGGCTGAAGATCGAATATGATATTGATGAAGATACCCTCAACCAGCCCATACCGCCTATGATGCTACAGACCTTGGTGGAAAATGCCATCAAGCACGGGATCAGTAAGCAATTAAAGGGGGGCTGTGTTAAAATCATTTCTGATTTTAAGGGAAATTTTCATGAACTAGTGATACAGAATTCTGGCAGGTTGATTGGGTATATTAATGGCGATGGCTTTGGGCTTACAAGTACCAAGAACCGCCTTCAGTTATTGTTTGGCCCCAAGGCCAATTTCGATATCAAAGAAGTGAACGGTGAAATGGTGGAAGCGATTGTGCTTATTCCCGTAGAAGGGATTTAAATACTTTACGCTAGCATGCCCGTGCAAGGTCTAGATGGCTTTCTTCCAAGTTTTTTCGGAGTCGTTAATTGTAAACCTATTGAGCAATCACACATAAAAATAGAACGAATGCAATCCAAAGGCAGGAAGATTTTTTCTAGACAATTTGGTTTATATTATAAACTACTTTATTTTTGAAAATAAATTAAATTGAATGAAGCCCTTGGTTCCACTGTTTATATTGTTGAACCTATTTGTGAATACGATGGGTCAGACCCTCATCAGCGGAAATGTGAAAGATGGCAAAGGTCATCCAATAGCTGGGGCCAGTATTTCATTAAAAGATAGTTATGATGGTGCTACCGCCGATTCCACTGGCGCATTCTATTTTACCAGCACTGAAAAGGGAAATCAAACACTCATCGTCACCAATGTGGGCTATCATTCTTTCGAGCAAAGAATCATCCTCAAAAGAGAAGAGGTGAAGCTGAATATTATTTTGAAGGAAGCACTCAGTGAGCTGAAAGCAGTCACGATCACAGCCGGGTCATTTTCGGCTGGCGATTCCAAGCGTGGTGCTGTGCTCAGTTCTATTGATGTGGCCACTACGGCTGGCTCGAATGCCGACATTACCGCGGCTTTGAAAACCTTGCCAGGAGCACAGCAAATTGGTGAGCAGGAAGGTTTGTTTGTTCGTGGAGGCGCGGGCTATGAGGCAAAACAATATATTGATGGCACCTTAGTGAATAATCCATATTATACTAGTGTGCCGGATATTGCACAGCGTGGACGATTTTCCCCATTTTTATTTAAGGGAACCGTGTTCAGCACCGGCGGTTATTCGGCATTATATGGCCAGGCACTTTCTTCAGTGGTACTATTGGAGTCGATTGACCTTCCTGAAAAATCAGAAATAGACGCAAGCATTTCCCCCTTGTTGGTTGGTTTGGGCACTCAGCAATTGGCAAAGAACAAAAAATCTTCTTATGGGATTTCATATAACTATACCAATGTGGGGCTTTATTTTAATTTGGTAAAACAGGTGCCCGATTATTTCAAGATTCCCCAGTTTCATTCTGCCGATGCAAACTTTCGTTTTAAGACTAAAAGCGGAGGCATCGTCAAATATTACAGCACTTTTGGTTATAGCAATTTAGGCTTACGGAGACCTGATATTGACAGTATTTACCTCAAGAATGCTTTTGCGCTCAGCAATCACAATTGGTACAATAATCTCAGTTGGCGGGAATATTTGCCCAATGGCTGGAAAATGAATTTGGGTGCGGGCTACAGTACCAACAAGGATAATATTGACCAACAGTTGCAGAATGCCGCTAATCAACCCGTGCAATTCAGCAATGCAGCATTCTGGATGCAGGTGAAAAATTTTACCTTGGTCAATAGGCAGGATCTTTCACAGATAAAATCGGTTTTTGAAAAAAAGCTCGGCGGTATCAGCTATCTGCGTTTTGGGGGCGAATACCAATATGCATATAATTCTGCATTGTATAACGATAGCCTGCACAAATTCGCAGACAATTTCAAAGCCCTGTTTGTGGAATCGGATATCTTTATCACTAATGACATAGCAGCCAAGCTGGGGGCCAGGTTTGAGCATTCTTCCATATTGAATAAAGCAGATTTTGCGCCCAGGGCATCCTTGGCCTATAAAACAGGGAAAGACGCACAGGTGTCAGTAGCCTATGGAATCTTCTATCAAAAACCTGAAAACTCACAGCTATTTTATACGACCAATCTAGGTTATACAAAAGCCAGTCACTATATCATCAACTATCAAAAAATGACCAAAGAAAGGACGCTTCGGATCGAAGCCTATTATAAAAAATATGAGGATTTGGTTAAAACCGTACCGGTGGCCTTTAATTATTTTACCTATAATAATAATGGCGATGGATATGCGAAGGGGCTTGAGTTGTTTTGGAGGGATAAGAAGACTTTCAAAAATTTTGATTACTGGATCAGCTATTCCTATCTGGATACCAAACGGAATTTTTTGAACTACACCACAGATTTGATGCCCAGTTTTGCTGCTAGACATACCGCATCGCTGGTGACCAAGCGGTTTTTTACCGATATCAAATGCGGGTTTAATCTCACCTATAGCTATGCAAGTGGTAGGCCTTATTATAATTTCCTGATTGATAATACTGGGAAATATGTACTATCCGACCGGGGTATGACCAAAGATTACCATAGCCTGAATTTTAGCGCTGAATATGTGCCAAGTATTGGTAAGAAAAACGCAAAATCCTTTATTGTACTTTTTGCAAGCATGACCAATGTGTTGGGATATAATGCAGTGTATGGCTATAATTACCCGTATAGTGGGAACCCCTATTTAAAACAAGCCATCACGCCACCAGCCCAAAGATTTTATTTTATCGGCTGTTTTGTAAGTTGGGGTGTGGACAGGACTAATGATGCTATCAATAATAATTTGTAAAAACAAGTTTGTTCAATAAAAATTGACTTATGATTTTTTCCCTTGGTGACCCAATCCTTTTAATCTCTAAAATAAAACAATCAAAAATGAAAAAGTTTATCTCAGTCATCATGTTGTTTATTGCTATTGGTTCCCATGCCCAAAGTGATAAATATATTGCAGTCATGAAAAAGAATCTCACTTTGTTGGATTCGGCCAAAACCTCCCAAGATTATCTAAGTGTTTCCAATGCATTTGAGCGTATTGCTGATGCGGAAAAAACGCAATGGCTGCCTTATTACTATTCGGGTCTTGCATTGTCCTCTTTGGCATGGAAAGATAATAAATTAGACAAGGACGCCAATTCGGCCAAGATCAATGCGCTTTGTGATAAAGCAGAAGCCATTGAAAAAAATGCAGAGATATATGCCCTGCGAAATATGTCGGCAACCCAGCAAATGTTGGTAGACCCCCAAAGCCGATGGCAGAGCTATGGACAAGAGGCCGCTGCTGATTTGCAGGCTGGTATGAAATTAGACCCCAATAACCCTCGTTTGTATTATTTGGAGGCCATGAATGTGTTTGGTACACCCGAAGCTTTTGGGGGCGGCAAGAAAAATGCCAAACCATTATTTGAAAAAGCAGTAGCATTGTACAAAACCTTTCAGGTAAAACCCTTGTATCCCAATTGGGGCGAGAAGGAAGCAAACGATATGCTGGCAAAATGCCAATAATGATTTTGCCGACCAGATAAGTCATATGGGACTTCGTGACCCCCGTTTTCTGCTTAAGGTTTCTCATAGCCTTATATGGTTGAAATTTTTTGTGACCTTGTGCGAAGAGCGCTTATTTAATATAATTATGATTGAGTAAAACATTGTTTATGCCAAATGAAACACTTACAGAACTGGAAAGCTTAGCCATCATTCAGCAAATGATTGCCATGGCAAAAAAAGAGCAACAAGATGATGGCAAATCCCGGATTATCTGGGGTTGGCTTTTGTTCTCTGTTTCCATACTTACAGTCATCAACCTACACCTTCAACTTGTTTCTACTTTCTTTTTTTGGAATATCTTTAGTGTGCTTACCATCGTACTATTTGTACTGCGCTATTTTAAAAGCCCCCCAAAGGCGAAGACCTATACTTATGATTTGTATAACAAACTTAATATTGGTTTTTTGATACTGATTTGTTTTGTTATTGTAGCAATGAATGTCGAAGCCGTTTCTGTTTTAGCCGGGTTCGCGATTTTAATGAGCACTTATGGTTTTTGGGCTCTTATTTATGGAGCGGTCATTAATTTTAAGCCTTCCATCGTTGGTGCATTTGCCACATGGATTTTTGCTTTCGCTGCTTTATTTGTTAAAAGTTTTGAATGGGTTATGGTTCTGCATGCAGCTGCAGTAATGGCTGGCTATATTGTGCCAGGTCATCTTGCCAATATTGAGTTCAGGAAAACGGCAATTCAATAAATATCCTTAACCTTGTATTTTGTTTAAAGACCTCGATCCCATATTGCACTCACAGCTAAGGCTGGCAACAATCTCTCTTCTAATCAGTGTTAAGGAAGCAGAGTTTACTTTTATCAAGGAAAAAACCCATGCGACTGCAGGCAACCTGAGCGTTCAGGTCAATAAGCTTAAAGAGGCAGGCTATATTGAAGTAATAAAACAGTTCAAGGATAATTATCCTCAAACCATTTGCAAAATCACAACCAAGGGTATCAAAGCTTTTGAGGCTTATGTAAAAGACCTGCAATCCTATCTTATCATAAAAAAATAGCCCTCCAACTGGTGGAGGGCCTTTGTTCCATAACGTTCGGTGATAGGTTTAGCTTTTGATCAATTGCATGGTCATTTTTTCATTGCTGTTCACGATGATATCGAGCTTATAATTACCGGGTTTCAATTTGCTGGTTCCTTCGAGATTGTAAATATTGGTTCCCTCGCCTGCTTTTTCGAATCTCTTCATCACTTCATCCCCATTGCTGTCATTGATTTTCATTACCACATAGGAGTTTTCTTTTAACTGCACGTTTACCTGAATGTCATTGATGGTTGGGTCAGGCGTAACGCTGATGGAGGATACGCTATGCGTTTGGTACATCCTAACGATAAGCACTTTTGAATAAGAGTTCTCATCACCATCCACCTGTTGCAAGCGATAGTATAGGTCGTTCTTCCTCATCACGGACAACTTGATATCGTCAAAATAGTTGTACTCTGATGAAGTGTTGGAGGCGCCAATTTCCCCCACTTTTACAAAATGCTCACCATCGAAACTGCGTTCAACATTAAAATGCCCGGTCTGTTTCTCGCCGGCTAGGTTCCAGTGCAGACTAACTGTACGACCTTGGAATGCGGCATGGAAGCTGACCATTCTTTCGGAAAGCAGAGCGTTGCCGGCTGTCTTTTTGTTGGTCGAAATGGTGTCTTCATTGGAAGTGGATGAGAGGTTATGATTGCTGTTTGCAAAAATAACAGTGGTAGCCAACAGAAGGCTTTGCGCAAATAAAATGCTTTTAAAATGTTGTCTCATCTTTGTAAGTTTCTAGTTAAGGAAATAGATACCAGCACATGAGGGCAACATCAACGGATGGGATTCAAAGGATTTTAATCAAAAGCAATCAGGCTTGACCTGCCTAAACAGACAAAACCATTCATTTTGAACAAAACAGAACTCGAAGGTTTTCGGGATTGGGCTGTTGGGTTGTAAAACCCTTTCAGCATGGAATTACAAAGGATGAGAGAAACCAAATGTAGTAAATAGAATTAGTTTATGCAACTGTTTGAACAATTTTTTTTTACAATTATTTTAGGGCATTTAACAAACAATCTGCCGTTGGTTTGTTTTTATGAATGGAGCGCTGGCTAACTTGCGCCTAATTTTTATGCCTCCCATCATACAGGTAAGCAACCTCTGTAAATATTTTAAAAACATCCGTGCTGTAGACGGGCTTTCTTTCTCCATCAATGAAGGGGATGTGTATGGGTTTTTGGGACAAAATGGTGCCGGCAAATCCACTACCATCCGTATGCTGCTCACGCTAATACAACCTTCTCATGGCGATATCGAAGTGTTTGGGCTGAACCTGCGCACCCATCGTAAAGAGATATTAACAAGGGTGGGTGCAGTAATTGAAAGACCCGATCTGTACCAATATCTGACTGCCTTCGAAAATATCTCCCTCTTTGCTCGAATGAGTGGAGAAAAAATCAGCAAGCTTAAACTATTGGAACAATTGGAGCAAGTCGGTTTGGCCGACCGCGCCTATAGCAAAGTGAAAACCTATTCCTTAGGGATGAAACAACGTTTGGGCATCGCCGTGGCTTTGGTGCATAACCCGCAACTGGTGATTTTGGATGAGCCCACCAATGGGCTGGACCCGCAAGGAATTGCCGATGTACGTAACCTGATCCTGCGTTTGAGTAAGCAGGAGAAAAAAACGGTGTTGGTCTCCTCCCATTTATTGAGCGAGATAGAACTGATTGCCAACCGCATGCTTATTGTGGATAAGGGGAAAAAAATGGTGGAAGGCCATGTGCAGGAACTATTTGACCCATCGGCTATGTTGGTAGAACTTCAGGTAATCAATCAAGAAGTGACTGTCGCAACAATTGAAGGGTCTATCTGGAAAAGCAATCTGCAAAAACAACAACAGGATGTTTTTATATTTAAGATGGCCAAAAAAGAGATTCCTGCTTTAAATACCTATTTGGCAAACCATGGGGTAGAAGTTTTATCCTTACAGCAGAGGCATTCGCTGGAAGATTATTTTTTATCACTCACAAGCGCTAACCAACATGTTCAGGCTTTTGCAAATTGAATTGTTCAAGATTTTCAAAAGGCCCAGAACCTATATCAGTTTTGGGGCCATCGCAGCTATGATCCTGATCATACAGCTTGGGTTGAAATTCGATGGCAAGTCCTATTTGCAGTTGTTGATGAGCGGGATCTCGGATTCTTTTATCATCCCATATGATATGATATTGAATGGGTACTTGGTCGCTTTTGTGATTCTTAACACTTTGTTGATACAAGTTCCATTGTTGATTGCATTGGTAGCCGGTGATGTGGTTGCCGGTGAGGCAAACATGGGCACCTTGCGTTTGTTGGTAACCAAACCGGTGAGCAGGACCGAATTGATGCTTGCCAAATTTGGTGCTTCTGTGGTATACACGGTTTTGTTGTTGATATGGATGGCCATATTGGCTCTGTTCTTGAGTATGCTTTTTTTTGGTACCAATGATATGCTCATTGCCCGCAACGATGTGATGGAGCAGATCAGTAAAAACGATATCCTTTGGCGTTATGTGGCCGCTTTTGGATATGCTGCGGTAGCGCTCAGCACCGTAGCTGCATTGGCATTTTTATTGTCGGTGTTTGCGGACAATTCCATCGGGCCCATTGTATCCACCATCAGCATAGTGGTGGTGCTAACCATTTTATCAGAAATGAAAATCCCTTTGTACGATAATACCGTGAAGCCCTATCTTTTTACATCGCATATGCTGGCCTGGAAAGGGTTTTTCTATTCAAAGGTAGATAACGAGGGGGAGGCCATCCGAGGCTCTATCGAAAACTTGCCAGCCATTTTGCGGAGCTTGGGTATTTTGTTCAGCTATATTATTTTGTTTGTGACGGTGGCGATTATTTCTTTCAGAAAAAAAGATATTCTTAGTTAATGTTGATATATGGGAAATAAGAAGTTTTATTTGCTGGCTTTTTTAAATTGTCTGTGTTTGATATCCTTTGCGCAGGATGCAAACAGCCTGTTGCAAAAAATAAGGGATCGGCTTAATAAAGTAAACGACTACGAAGCAACCGGGGTCATGAAAACCAATGTAAGTTTTTTAAAAGTGCCGGAAGCCCAGGTCCAAGTATTTTTTAAGAAACCCGACAAGCTGAAAATAAAAAACGAGCATGGCATATCGTTGGTGCCCAAAGGGGCAGTAAGCTTTAGCCTGAACAATTTATTAAAGGGCAATTACACCGTGTTGGATGCGGGCACTGAAATGATGGGTTCGGTAAAGCTCAGGGTGATCAAGCTATTGCCGGTGGATGACAACGCCGATATCGTGCTTTCTACTTTTTATATCGATGAAGCTAAGCTTTTGGTGATGAAGGCAAAAACAACCACACGTGAAAGTGGCACTTATGAAGTAGAAATGAGTTATGGCAAATATGCCGCCGAAGCCTTGCCTGATAAAGTAGTATTCACCTTCAATACTAAAGATTACAAACTTCCCAAGGGCATTACTTTTGATTATGATGATGGCACCAAAAAGAAAACCGAAACCCATGGAGAGAGTAGCAAGGGCAAAGTGGAAATAGACTATTCCTCCTATATTTTAAATAAAGGATTGCCAGATTCGGTTTTTAAGTAGTTCAATCTTTGAAGTTTGATGCCCTAAACTGCCTTTTTTAGGTTTTTGTCAGTCATGACTTCATAACTTAATAAAAGACAGTTTTATATGAATAAAATGGAAAAAGATTTTTTTATCTGAATCTTCCCGAAAAGCCCAAATAATTTTACCCATATAACAACTATCTCTGCTTTCCCGCTTTAGCCATTATAAATTTGGTTAATCAGCTTCCTGATGTTACCTTTGCAATCCTTAAATTTAAAGCTATGAACTCGGCGGTCGCATTTGTGCACGAACAACTGACAAAAAAGATATCATTCCCTTCCTTCAAAGCGGGGGATAATATTACAGTAAACTATAAAATTATTGAGGGTAATAAGGAGCGTATCCAAGGGTTCAAAGGCGATGTGATCAAACGTCAAGGTGTTGGTCATACTGCCAGCTTTACCGTTCGGAAAATATCCGATGGGGTAGGTGTGGAAAGGACTTTCCCGATTTATTCCCCAAACATTGAGTCCATCGAGGTGCATAAAATTGGTCGTATCCGCCGGGCTAAACTCTATTTCCAGCGTGAAAGAAGTGGCAAAAATGCCCGTATTAAAGAAAAAAGATTTTAAGGGCCACTTTACAACCTATCCTTGTTTCAGCCCATCGGTACGCCCAAATTGTTAAACTGCTAGCATTTACCATTTTTGTGTATACCTTTACAATTGAATCAAAATTTTAACACTATGGATTTATTTGCCCCATCACACATTTTTATTATCGCATTGGTAGTGCTTCTTTTATTTGGCGGTAAAAAAATTCCTGAATTAATGCGTGGATTAGGAAGAGGCATAAGGGAATTTAAAGATGCAAAAGACAATGTGACTAGAGAACTCGAAGATCATATCAATGATAGGAATAGCAATACCAACAGTACATCTGGTACAAACGCCAACAAACAAAGCTCTTCCAACACTTCTATCAACAATTAATTTTTTTGCTTTAATCAAGCAATGAGGCCCCGCAGAAACTATTTGCGGGGTTTTCTTTTGTTTCAATATTTTTGCTACCGATTTGGAAATCCATGAAATTATTTAATAGGAACAGCAATAGCCCCAGAGGCGAGATGTCTTTTGTTGAGCATTTGGATGAGTTGAGAAGCCATCTGTTTAGGTCGGCTGTAGCAGTGGCTATGGGAGCCATCGTCGTTGGTATCTTTCACAATTTTATTGTAAAAGATATTCTGATGGGCCCGACCCACCAAGATTTTGCGACCTATCGGTTTCTGTGCCACCTTAGCGAACGCTGGGGACTGGGCGCCAAATTGTGTATGAACCATATCAATGTGAAAATGCAAAGCACGGCGGTAACCGGCCAGTTCGATGTGTTTTTCAATATCATTCTGATTGGTGGTTTTATTGTGGCCTTCCCTTATGTATTCTGGCAATTCTGGAAATTTACCAAGCCAGCCCTTACCCCAAAGGAATTGAGAAATACCAGAGGGGTTATTTTCTGGGTTTCATTGCTATTTTTCATAGGTGTTCTTTTCGGCTATTTTTTGATTGCACCTTATACCATCAACTTTTTTTCCAATTTTGAAATAGACGAGAATATCCAGAACATTTGGACGGTCACCAGTTATTTCAATACCATTGTGCCTTTGATTTTGGGTGCGGGGCTGGCATTCCAGCTTCCTTTGGTCATGTATTTTCTGGCCAAGATTGGCATCGTGAGTGCCGCCTATTTGCGCCGGGTACGGAAATATGCCATCCTCATCATGTTGATTGTGGCCAGTATGATAACACCGCCCGATATGCTGAGCCCAATCGTTTGTACGCTTCCCCTCATGCTGCTGTATGAAATCAGTATTTTACTTTGTGTAAAAGTGGAAAGGGAGGAGAAAAAGGAAGCTGAGGAATGGAGCTGACGATTGTTTACGGTAAAACCCGTTTATGCCAACATTGTTAATTCAAAAACCGAAATCATTTGTTTTCCTTTAGTTCCATTGAAGATTATCACTCTTTTTTAGCTGCCAACCCAAATGGTTGCCAAACTGCGGTTCAATATTATTTGTCCAAAATTGAAGAGAATAAAAACCTCAATGCTTTTCTGGAAGTTTTTAAAGAGGAGGCTTTGGAACGGGCTGCCCAACTGGACAAGCAACGTGCAGAGGGAAAACCGTTGGGAAAATTGCATGGGGTGGTTGTTTCTATAAAAGATGTGATTTGCTATAAAAATCATCAGGTAACCGCTTCCTCTAAAATATTACATGGGTTTAGATCCCTGTACAATGCCACTGCCGTAGAAAAGCTTTTGGAGGCTGAGGCCATCATCATCGGCAGGAATAACTGCGATGAATTTGCCATGGGTTCTAGCAATGAGAATTCCGCATTCGGTATGGTTAAAAATGCCATTGATGAGAATAGGGTGCCCGGCGGTTCATCAGGTGGTAGTGCGGTGGCTGTGCAGGCAAAAATGTGCATGTTGAGCTTGGGAAGCGATACTGGAGGAAGCGTAAGGCAGCCAGCCGATTTTTGTGGGGTGGTTGGCGTAAAGCCAACCTATGGAAGAATTTCTAGATATGGGTTGATTGCATATGCCTCCTCATTTGACCAGATTGGGGTTTTTGGAAACAATATCCCCGACGTAGCCAAAGTTCTGGAAGTGATTTCAGGTCCAGATGGATTCGACAGTACGGTTTCCAACAAGGAGCCGGAAACTTATATTTTGAAAAATGATGATAGCAAAAAATACAAGATTGCTTATTTCGAGGATGCATTGAACCACGAATCCCTTGATCCAGAAATAAAATCAGCTAGTATGAACCTACTGGAGCGGCTTAAAAAGGAGGGGCATGCGGTTCAACCAGTTGATTTTGAATATAATGATTATGTTGTGCCCGCTTACTATGTGCTTACCACAGCAGAAGCATCATCGAATCTTTCGCGTTTTGATGGTGTAAAATATGGCTATAGGGCAAAATCAGAAGGACTTGAGTTGACCGAATTCTATAAAAAAAGCCGGGCCGAAGGTTTTGGCAATGAGGTAAAGCGCCGCATATTATTAGGAACTTTTGTATTAAGTGCTGGTTATTATGATGCCTATTTCACCAAGGCACAAAGAATTAGGTCAATTTTAGTAAAAAAAACAGAATTGATTTTCAACGACTTCGATTTAATACTCCTACCGACTGTTCCTGCCCCAGCTTACAGGATTGGCGAAAAAATGGATGACCCCATTGCTATGTATCTTGCTGATATATATACAGTTTATGCAAATTTGGTCGGAATTCCCGCTATTTCCTTACCCCTTTTCAGCCATACAAATGGCATGCCTTTTGGTATACAGGCTATGACGAACCGATTTAATGAATTATCTTTGCTTCAGTTCTCACACCTGCTCATGAGGCAGTATAAAGTCCTTCCATAATCCTAGTTCCCGAAAAAATCGATTTGTTTCAGCCTATGAAAGATTATAACCAATAATATTATTGGCTTAATCTTTTAAGATTCGCTCATGAATGTTAGAATTTTGGTTTTATTTGTTTTTATTATAGGGGTTTCATTTAAAACGGTTGGTTATCAACCTGATAAAGCTGCCAACCTAATAGGGAAAGACACCACGGACCTCATTGCAAAAGCAATTAACAAAACGGGTTCCCAAAACGATTTCAAAGACCTTTTCATTGCCACTTCAATGGGCGGCAGTAATGGCGCTAGGCTTAATCCAAGGGCTGTTGGCTTTGTACAGGAATATATTGATAAGAACAGCAAAGACCTACAGAGTATGAAAGATTGGGGTAGGCCTTACTTTAACTTAATTGATAATATATTGTCAAAATACGGTCTGCCCACCGAACTCAAATACCTGGCCGTAATCGAATCCCAGCTAAAACCGAATTCGGTTTCTTGGGCAGGTGCGGTTGGGCCCTGGCAGTTAATGCCAACTACGGCGCGTCTTTTAGGGTTAAAAGTGACCCGTAGGTACGATGAAAGGACTAATTACTATAAAAGCACACAGGCCGCTGCTAAATACCTCCGGGACTTGTATAAGGAACTGGGAGATTGGTTATTGGTGATTGCTGCTTATAACGGAGGTACCGCCAATGTGTACCGTGCCATGCATAAGAGTGGCAGCCGCAACTTTTGGGACCTTCAATATTATCTGCCAGCGGAATCAAGAAACCACGTAAAAAAGTTTATTGCTACCCACTATATTTTTGAAGGACAAGGTGGCATCACTACCTTAACTAGGGAAGAAGCGAACCAGCAGTTGACCGGGTCCTCGATGTACGTGTTTCACAGAAACCTAACACAAGAGGAATCGAAGAATGCCAAAACGGAATCGGTTTCTGGAAAATATTGTGCCAGTGTGATTGCAAAGTACACCGTAATGGAAATGAATGAATTCAACAGGTACAATCCTGATTTTGATAAGATCATGGCAAGCTCAAACAATACCTACGACCTTAAGTTGCCAGCCGATAAAATGGATCTGTTCATTGCCAATAAATATCAAATATTGAACGAGTCGGTTCAATTGCTATTGAGTGCTGTGGCAGAATCAGCCGATAGTCAGGATCAAAAAATAAAAGCCACGGTTGCCAAAGTGGAAAACAGATAAATTATAATATATAGTGAACAATAAAAAAGCCAGCAACAGTGCTGGCTTTTTTAATTATAGTTATCTTCTTTAGAAATCATCGTCTTCTTCATCAAAATCCCCTTCGCCGAACAAATCAAGGTCTTTGAAATCATCATCGAGACCTAGATCGTCATCTGCTGCACCCTTGGTGGTTTTTTTTGCTGGGCCACTGCCGGTGCTTTTTTTAGATTTGGATTTGGGCACATCAAACTCATCGAAATCGGGGTCCCATTCTTCCTCTTCTTCTACTTTTTCCCATTCGTCGACTTCGTCTACATCATCATCCAAATCATCATCTTCGTCATCGGTTTTTTTGGATTTGGAAGCAGCTTTAGCGCCTTTTTTGGCAGGTGCTTTGGGCTCATCCAACTCATCGTCTTCATCATCATCGTCGTCCTCATCCTTTTTTTTGGGCTTAGCGGATGATTTCGATGTTTCCTTTGCAGATGGAGGTGCAGATTTTTTTGGGCCCTTTTTCTCTTTGTCAGGTTTTGATGTCATGTCCTTAGGGAATTAATATTGTAAAATTTCAGCGAAGTTTTTAATTAGCCAAATTTTTTTTCACTATTTTTTAAAAAAACTACCCAAGGTTTTCAATTAACTGGTCGCGCCCCGGGCCATTGGATATATACTGAATGCTGACACCCAAAAATTGATTAATAAAACTAATATATTCCTTCATCGCTAAAGGAATATCATTAGATTTTTTTATAGCAGTGATATCTGTATTCCAACCGGCAAAGCTTTTTAATACCGGTTTCATTTCAAGCTTGTTCATCTGGAATGGAATCTCTGCTGACTCCTTGCCATTGATATTATATGCCGTGCAAACCTGCAATTTGTCGAAAGCATCCAACACATCGGCTTTGGTCATTACAATTTTGGTAACCCCATTGATCATACATGCAAATTTTAAAGCCACCAGATCGATCCATCCACAACGCCGTGGGCGACCTGTAGTTGCTCCAAATTCGCTGCCAATCTTGCGAAGCTCTTCTCCCGTCTCATCATTCAATTCTGTAGGGAAGGGACCACTACCCACCCTGGTACAATAGGCTTTGCTCACGCCAATAACATCCTTTATTTTTTGTGGCGCAATACCAAGACCCGTACAAACCCCTGCGGATATGGTATTGGAAGAGGTTACAAATGGGAAGGTACCGAAATCAACGTCAAGCATACTGCCCTGAGCACCTTCAGCAAGCACTTTTTTACCTTGTTGTATTTTATCGTTGATAAAATACTCGCCATTCACAATCTTAAACTGTCTGATAAAATCGATTGCCTCAAAAAATTCTTCTTCCCAGGCAGAAATATCCTCCTGAAAATTCATGCCATCCAATAGGCGCTGGTGTTTTAGTCGCAGTTTGATATATTCAGTAGTAAAATTCTTATCCAGCAAATCCCCTACACGAAGACCATTCCTTCCTGTTTTATCCATATAGGCAGGACCGATCCCCTTCAAAGTGGAACCGATTTTCTCATTCCCCTTTGAGATTTCAGAAGCCTTATCCAATGCACGGTGTGTGGGTACTATCAAATGTGCTCTTTGTGAAATGAAAAGATTCTTTTTGTAATCGACACCAAAAGAGGCAACGGAAGCACATTCCCTTTTAAAAGTGACAGGGTCCAGCACTACGCCATTCCCAATCAAGTTGATGGCCTCATCATGAAATATACCGGAAGGGATCTGGTGAAGCACTACTTTTTTACTATCTACATATAAGGTATGACCAGCATTGGGTCCACCTTGAAAACGGGCTACTACATCATAACGAGGGGCAAAAAAATCAACAATCTTTCCTTTTCCTTCATCGCCCCATTGAAGTCCTAAAATAACATCTACCATACAATGCAAATTTGTAGCTTACTGATTTGAGGGAGCAAAAATAGGCGAAATGCGATGGATGAAAGAAATGAATTTGTAAAGATGATTTAAACATTTTCCGCATCGAACCGGTCCACCGTATGTATCCCCTTTAATTGCTTGAGCCTGAGAACCAGTTCATCCAGCTCTTCCTTGTCATGCACATAAATTTTGATATTGCCTTCAAAAAGCCCCTCTTTGGCCTCAATCGTAATCGCATTGATATTCAATCGCAGTTCCCCAGAAATCAGGTTGGTGATTTTGTTTACCACACCTACATCGTCCATTCCCACAATACGTATACCCGTGAGGAAAGAAATCTCTTTGTTTTTGGCCCATTTTGTTTTGACTACCCGATGCCCAAAACTAGCCATGAGTTTTGCTGCATTTGGGCAATTGGTGCGATGGATGGTAAGGCCCTTGCCTGTGGTAACAAACCCAAACACATCATCCCCCGGTATAGGTTTGCAGCAATTGGCCAGTGTATATACAATCTTATCGCTGCTCTCACCAAAAATAATCAGTTCCGCATCTTTTTTTGGAAGGGAAATGGAAGTCTCTGGTTTATTATCGACCACCGGTTTGGCAGGCTTGGGCATTTCCAATCGATCGCCGAGCAAATGGAATTCTTTGAGTTCCTTCAGGTCGATATTTTTGATTGACACCTGATAGAACAGCTCCAATGAGGAGCTAAGTTTATAATAAGAAGTGAGGATATCAATATTGTGTTGGTTGTAGGCCGCGCCAAAATTTTCAAGTTTGCGCTGAACAATGTATTTGCCCTCGTCGGCCGTTTTTCTTTTTTCTTCTTTGAGGGCATCCTTGATTTTGTTTTTTGCTTTGGCGGTTACCACGAAACCGAGCCAGCCCTCATTGGGCTTTTGTTTGCTCGAAGAGATAATCTCCACCTGATCCCCACTCCTCAGCTTATGGCTGATAGGCACTAGCTTATGGTTCACTTTTGCACCGATACATTGAACACCAATGGCACTATGTATGGAAAAAGCAAAATCAAGTGCAGTGGACCCCACTGGTAACATTTTTACATCGCCTTTTGGGGTATATACAAAAATCTCTTCCGCTAAAAAACTGGTTTTAAAATCCTGCAAAAAATCTATCGAGTCATTATTTTCGGTGTTCAGCGCTTCCCGTATCTGCTGGAACCATTTATCAAAACGGCTTTCATCGTTGGTGCCTTCCTTATATTTCCAATGAGCGGCCAATCCCTTTTCTGCGATTTCGTTCATCCGGTTGGAGCGGATCTGCACCTCCACCCATTTCCCCTGTGGCCCCATCACGGTTGTATGCAATGCTTCGTATCCGTTTGATTTGGGATTGCTCAACCAGTCGCGCATCCTTTCTGTGGAGGGGATATATTCATCCGTGATCATGGAATAAACTTTCCAGCAATCTTCTTTTTCTTTCTCTGGGGTAGAGTTCAAGAGCACACGGATTGCAAACAGATCATATACCTCTTCAAAAGTCACAGATTTTTTCTGCATCTTGTTCCAGATGGAATGGATGCTTTTAGGCCGGCCATAGATTTCAAAATCGAAACCTGCTTTTTCCAGTTTTTCTTTTAATGGTTTGATGAACTCGTTGATATACCTTGATCTTTCCCGCTTGGTTTCGGATAGTTTTTGGGCAATGCTCCTGTATGCCTCTGGCTCCAGATATTTCATTGCCAAGTCTTCCAATTCCGTCTTTATACTGTACAAGCCCATTCGGTGAGCCAAAGGTGCATACACATAAACCGTTTCCGAAGCAATTTTCAATTGTTTCTCACGCTTCATGCTATCAAGGGTGCGCATATTGTGCAGCCGGTCTGCCAGCTTGATCAGAATAACCCTCGGGTCATCGGTGAGGGTGAGCAATATTTTTTTAAAATTCTCTGCCTGTTGGGATGCGTTTACATCAATCACATTGGAGATCTTGGTAAGCCCATCCACAATCCTCGCTATCTCGTTACCGAATTCCCGCTCCACATCTTCCAATGTGATATCGGTATCCTCCACGGTGTCGTGCAACAGGGAGCAAATGGTGGAGCGCACCCCCAATCCAATTTCTTCCACACAAATCCTTGCTACCGCTAATGGATGTAATATGTATGGCTCGCCGCTTTTTCGGCGCATGGTTTTGTGTGCTTCGGCAGACATTTCGAATGCGGTCCGCAACAACTCTTTATCGCCCGGTTTAATTTTTGGCTTTAGCGAACGCAATAAGGAGCGGTATTCCCTGAGGATCAGCTTCTTTTCTTGGTCTTCGGTAAGGTTATACTGAGGTATCACTTCAACAATTTCCATAGCATACGAATTTACAGAAAAGAATCCTTTTTTTCCTTCAAAAAATACTACTTTTGCAACCCTTTTGCGGGTGTGGCGAAATTGGCAGACGCATCAGACTTAGGATCTGACGCCGCAAGGTATGTAGGTTCGACTCCTATCACCCGCACTTTTTTTTAACTGATCCCCTATCACGGGCTGTATTAAACGAGCACACCATGGCTACAGTGACCAGAGAGAATATCGGGCTTTTGAACGATAAGATTACCGTTAAAGTGGAGAAAACGGATTATCTCCCTTCATTTGAAAAAGCGTTGAAGGAATATGGCAAAAAAGCCAATATTCCTGGTTTTCGTAAGGGCATGGTACCTGCTGGTCTCATCAAAAAAATGTATGGCAACTCTGTTTTTACAGATGAGGTGCTACGCTCGGTTGAAAAAGAACTGACAAGCTACATGCAAAATGAAAAGCTTGAGATTTTCGCTCAGCCATTACCGTTGCCAGAGAATGATGCAAGGCAAATTGACATGAACACGCCATCGGAATATGCTTTTGCCTTCGAAGTAGGCCTGAAGCCGGACTTTACTTTGGCCAATTTGCCCCATGCAAAGCTCACCCGCTACAAAGTGGCGGTTACTGATGAAATGCTCAATGAGGAAATAGAGCGCTTACAGATTCGCAATGGCAAAATGACCGAACCAGAAACAGTTGCTGGCGATGATAATGTACTGAGTGTGGACTTTATCGAAAGCGATGAAGCGGGCAATACCATTGAGAACGGGATTGTCAAGGACAATTCTTTGTTGGTTAAATATTTCAGCGAAAGCGTTCGTCCTAGCTTGATTGGCAAAAAAAAGGATGATGTTATTTTACTACAGTTGTCCAAAGGTTTTGATGAAAAGGAAAGAGAATGGATACTGAACGACCTCGGCTTTGCAAAAGAAGATACAGCTGCTGCCGACAAATATTTCAAAGTGCTGATCACCAAAGTAGGCCTGATTGAAAAGGCTGAATTGAACGAAGATTTTTATAAATCTGTTTTCCCTGCGAAAGAAATAAAGACAGAAGAAGAGTTCAAAAATACACTCAAAGAAGAAATACAAGCTCAGTGGGATGCACAAAGCCGTAGCCAACTCCAGCATGCTATTTATCATGAATTGCTGGACCATACCAATATTGAATTCCCCGAATCTTTCCTCAAGCGCTGGATGCAAGAAGGCGGTGAACAGCCGAAAACGCAGGAGCAGGTTGCAACCGAGTTCCCCGAGTTTTCCAACCAGTTGAAATGGACCCTGATCATTGATAAGATTTCACAGGAAAATAAAATTGAAGTAAAAGCCGACGACCTCAAAAATATGGCCAAGCAACAACTGCTTAGCTATATGCAAGGTCAGATCAGCGATGACCAACAACCTTGGATGGATGATTATGCCAACCGTATGATTCAAGATAAGCGTTTTGTAGAAGACGCCGTTCACCGGATACAGTCCAACAAAGTGTTTGAATGGGCAGAAACACAGGTTAAGCCGGAAGAAAAGCCCATTAGCCGTGAAGAGTTCATCAAACTGCAGGAAGCGCACCAGCATCATCATCATTAGTAGTTCCGAGTCTTTAGTCAAGAGTTCGGAGTCAAGAGTCGTTAGTCTGTACCTTTATTGACTATCAACCATGAACTATCGACTATGAACTACTGACTACCGACTGTCCCTCTCATCTGCAAGTCTGTCAGTTTTTTGGCGGTTTGAAAGTTTGGACGGAGATTTGAAAGAAAATCCGAGATATTCAATTCTAAATCCGAACAATAATATATGAACCATCAAAAAGAATTTGAAAGTTATGCTGTGAAGCATCGTGGCATTTCCAGCAATACGCTGAACGATTACAACAAATACCAAATTACCAGCCTCACCCCCAACATTATTGAAGAACGACCTATGAACGTGGCTGTAATGGACGTTTATAGCCGTTTAATGATGGATAGGATTATTTTTCTGGGTTATCCCATCAATGATGAGGTAGCCAATATTGTGACTGCCCAATTGTTGTTTTTGGATAGTACAGACCGCCATCGCGACATACAGATGTATATCAATAGCCCCGGTGGCTCCGTCTATTCTGGCTTGGGTGTGTATGATACCATGCAATATGTGAGTCCCGATGTGGCTACTATTTGTATTGGAATGGCTGCATCCATGGCAGCTACACTGATGTGCGCAGGCACTAAGGGCAAAAGAACTGCCTTGAAACATAGCAGGATCATGATGCACCAACCTTCCGGTGCCATTGGTGGTCAGGCAACCGATATTGAAATCACGGTAAACGAGATCAAAAAAATAAAAAAAGAATTGTATGAGATTTACGCTTTCCATACAGGCAAAACAGCTAAGCAGATAGAAAAAGATTGCGACCGTGATTATTGGCTCACTGCTACAGAAGCCAAAGATTATGGCTTGGTGGATGAAGTGCTTTTGCTCAATCCGAGAAAAGAAACCAAATCCTAAGCAAATTTTAAATAACTGATTAAAGTATAAACTATGAACTATTCAAAATATTTATTGAAGCCATTTAGAATGGATGATGAGCCAGACGAAGATCAGGAGCCTAAGGAGGAAAAAGCCCCTGAGATGGGCATACTGATGAAGAAGATGGAAAAGTATTTTTTCGAGAATAGAGCCGTG
The DNA here is from genome assembly GCA_018267575.1 of Bacteroidota bacterium. Taxonomy (GTDB): domain Bacteria; phylum Bacteroidota; class Bacteroidia; order Chitinophagales; family Chitinophagaceae; genus Puia. The sequence continues at coordinate 58,487 of JAFDYF010000083.1, read as the reverse complement.
TACCTATGGGGCGAAGTGAATGACCGTACGGCTAAAGATGTCGTGAACAAGCTTTTGTTGTTGGATGCGGATAAGCCAGGTGAGGAAATCAAATTTTTCATCAATAGCCCGGGTGGTATGGTTACCAGCGGAATGGTGATGTATGATACCATGAAGATGCTGAAAAGCCCAGTAAGCACCATTTGTATGGGGCTGGCTGCTTCCATGGGTTCAATATTGTTGAGTGGTGGAACCAAAGGGAAACGATATATCTATCCTCATGGGGAAGTGATGATACACCAGCCCAGTATTGGCGGTCATTATCAGGCAGTGAGTGTTGACCTTGAGATACAGGCAAAACAGATAAAGAAAACCAAGGAGATTGGTGCTCGGATATTAGCCGAAAATTGCGATAAAAAGATTGAACAGATTTACAAGGATTTTGAAAGGGATTATTGGATGGATGCCGAAGAATCTGTGAAATATGGCATTGTGGACAAAGTAATTGAAAAATTATAGTATCATTCATTAACAGCTTAATAGGAGTTTCGGCATTATTGAGTTAAATTTGGTAGGTTTTTTCTATCAAAATATATCGATCTAACAAATCAAATGGCAAAAAATACATTGCATTGTTCTTTCTGCGGCCGCAGTCGCGATGAGGTGAAAATACTGATAGCGGGTCAGGAAGGGCATATTTGCGAAAACTGCGTGGAGCATGCCCAAGAAATTATTCAGCAGGAACTGATGCTGAGGGATGATGCGCCTACCAATTCACAATTCAAGCTCACCGTAAAAAAGCCGGTGGAGATAAAGCGTTTCCTGGATGAGTATATCATTGGCCAGGACGATGCCAAAAAAATATTGGCCGTAGCTGTTTATAACCATTATAAAAGGCTTCAACAAAAGATTTCCGAAAACGAAGTGGAGATTGAGAAAAGCAATATCATCATGGTGGGTGAAACCGGTACGGGGAAAACCCTGCTGGCAAAAACCATTGCCAAGTTGTTGAATGTGCCCTTTGCTATTGTAGATGCAACCGTCTTTACCGAAGCAGGTTATGTAGGTGAGGATGTGGAGAGCATATTGACGAGGTTGTTACAGGTTTGCAATTACGATATCGCTGCTGCCGAACGGGGTATTGTTTATATTGATGAGATTGACAAAGTGGCCAGAAAAGGCGATAACCCATCCATCACACGTGATGTGAGTGGCGAGGGTGTGCAGCAAGGCTTGTTGAAATTATTGGAAGGAACTGATGTGCTGGTACCACCCCAAGGTGGAAGAAAACACCCCGAGCAAAAACTGGTAAAAATCAATACCCAAAATATCCTCTTTATATGCGGTGGTGCTTTTGACGGTGTTGATAAAATCATTGCCCGTCGGGTGAATACGAATGCCATTGGTTTCAATGTAAATAAGGAGCAGCAGGATGCGGCCAAGAAAAACTTATTGCAGTTTGTAAATGCGCCCGACCTGAAATCATTTGGGCTAATCCCTGAACTTTTGGGTAGGCTTCCCATCGTTACGCACTTGAACCCTTTGGATAGAACAACTTTGCGCTCGATTCTCACAGAGCCTAAGAACTCATTAATGCGGCAGTACAAAAAACTGTTTGAGATTGAAGGTATTGCTTTGACGGTTGATGAGGAAGTATTGGATTTTATGGTAGACAAGGCGATTGAATATAAACTGGGTGCAAGAGGTTTGCGGAGTATTTGTGAAAGTATTTTAACCGATGCCATGTTCGAGATGCCTTCCACCAAAGAAAACAAATTGCATGTGGAACTGGAATATGCCAAAAAGAAATTCGATAAAAGCAAGATGAGTTTACTCAAAGTAGCTTAATCTTCTAGAACAACTTAATAAAACAGAGCCACGCCCTCGTGCGTGGCTTTAAAATGCAGGATATGGACGATCTTATCAAACGCTTGATGGCACAAGGGCTTACAGAAGAACAGGCTTATAAAGCCATCGAGGTGATCAAAAATTTCACTAAAGAAAAATTCCCGATTTTTTCAGGTGCAATAGATAAGCTGTTCGATAAATACGGTCCGAAAGAGGATGACGATTTTATGCCTTAAGCACTTCTCTGGCAATTACTATTTTTTGAATCTCTGAAGTGCCTTCTCCAATGGTGCATAGTTTGCTATCGCGGTAGAATTTTTCTACGGGGAAATCTTTGGTATAGCCATATCCCCCAAAAATCTGTACGGCTTCTGTGGAAACTTTCACTGCTACCTCACTGGCATAATATTTGGCCATGGCTGCTTCCTTGGTCATGGGCAAGTTTCTGTTTTTTAGGTCGGCCGCCTGCATGGTGAGCAGCTCGGCCGCCATGATTTCTGTGGCCATATCTGCCAGTTTAAAAGCGATGCCTTGAAAGTTCGAGATTGGCTGATCGAATTGATGACGCTCCTTGGAATATTGAACCGCTGCTTCATAAGCACCTTTAGCGATGCCAAGAGAAAGTGCAGCAATAGAGATCCTTCCCCCATCCAACACTTTCAATGACTGCTTGAACCCTTCTCCCACTTTTCCCATTCGATTTGCATCTGGTATGCGACAGTTATCAAAAATCATTTCGGCTGTTTCGCTGGCACGCATGCCTAGTTTGTTTTCTTTTTTTCCCCCCGAAAATCCTGCAGTACTACGTTCAACAATAAAAGCAGTAGCATTGTCCTTGGTCCTAGGCTCAGCAGTTCTTGCTATTACCACGGCCACCTCACCACTTTTGCCATGTGTGATCCAGCACTTGGTGCCATTGAGTATCCAGTCGTTGCCCTCTTTCACTGCTGTGCATTTCATATTGCCTGCATCACTGCCGGTATTGGGCTCAGTCAAACCCCAAGCACCCAAGTGTTCGCCGGTTGCCAGTTTGGGTAGGTATTTTCTTTTTTGCTCCTCATTGCCAAAATAAAGAATATGGTTGGTGCAAAGTGAGTTGTGGGCCGCTACACTGAGCCCAATAGCACCACATACTTTTGCTATTTCCTGGATAATGGAAACATATTCTGAATAACCCATTCCCGAACCTCCGTAAGTTTCTGGCACCAACACACCCATGAGCCCCAGCTTTCCCATCTCCTTAAAAATATCGGTGGGGAAGGTCTGGCTTTCGTCCCATTCCATTACATGCGGCTTGATATGCTGCAAGGCAAAATCCTTAGTGGTTTGGGCAACCTGTCTTGCTAATTCGGTGGTTTGGAAATCCATGCTTGATTCTTTCTTTGTTATTAAAAAAACCAGGCACAGCCCTTCGGCGATTGCCTGGTCAATAATCATTTACAAACTCAATACACCGTACTGCAACGGTTAAGCAAAGATAAATGTTTTTTGGATAAAACTAACGATTGTTAGTTTTCGAGATAATGGGAGATTTTTTCAAATAAACCTTCTGTAATGATGTGGATATTTTTCAGGTCTTGCAGTGATCGATAGTCCCCATGCTGGTTGCGATATTGTACTATTGCGTTGGCAAGACCCCAGTTTATATATGGGTGTGCGCTTAGCGTTGCCGCATCTGCTTGGTTGATATTTATTTTCTTGCAATCGAAAACCCCAATCTTCAAAAAGGGGTTTATTTTTTTAAATGTTGAATCAGGAAGAAAATAAGTTTCACCAACTTGGTCTACCGAATAAAAACCACCCAGCTTTTCACGAAAGCCCAGAATCCTTTTTGCCAACTTTTCGCCAATGCCTGGTAAGACCGTTAGTTGTTGCTCGTTGGCTTGGTTGATATCGATTGGTTTTATTTCAGTTGGGTTGTAAGGCTTTATATAGTGCGTATTTTCTTTTTCTCGCTTTTCAGGTGGAGCTTTCACATCGGAATTTTCAATCTTAATAAAGGGAAGGAGTCGCTGGTATTCTTTTTCCTCAAGTCCATATATCTTTTTTAAGTCTTCGGCTTTCCTGAATTTCCCTCCTTTAGAAAGATAATTGCGGATGGTGCGGATGGACTTGTCCCGCAACCCTAAACTTTTCCAATCTGCTTCAGAAATTCGGTTGGGGTCAAAATAAAACATTTTGAGTGGAGTGGTTTCCGTTCCGTCGGAAAACGGCTCGCGATAAACAAGATGGCTTTCACTATTACTACTCTTATTGTTGTAGGCAAATCGATTTGAATCCTGTTGCGAACTTTTTAGTTGGGCAATCTCGTTTTTGAACTGTTCAAAATCAAGGGAGCTATCCTGTTGTTTTGGCGAAGAAAAAAATTTCGGGGCTAACAATAAGAGGATGATCAGTGCCACGAGTGTGAGCGCCCCAACCCTTTCTTTTTTTGTGAAGGAAAAATAGTCTTTTACTATTTCAGTCAGTTTCATATTAGGATGCCTAATTTAATCATCCTTTTGATACAGGAAACCACCCGTTAGTAGTAGGTTATATTAACCTAGATTCACTAAAAACAATTCGGTTCGTTGTAAAATCAACGGTAATAATAGTAGGGTGGAGGTATTCGTCTGTATGCAGGTCTATGAACACGATAACGGGGGCGCATTTCTGGTAAGGTTCTTCCCAAACCAAAAACAAGTCCCGCGTTCAAGCTGAACTGATAGATATTCGAATAAGCTGGATTATCGATGCTGCCAACATAATAACCTTGGTTGTAATCACTGATAGGCGCCAACAATTGGGCTTTAAAACGCAGACCAAAATGCGGGTTGAGATATACATTAGTCCCTAACTGAAGACCGTAAGTAAATTTTGTATCGGTACCATAACCCCATTGCCCGGGTGTAAATACAGAGGCTCCCAACATGGCTCCAATAAAAGGGCGAACCGGTGAACCCGGGATATTAAAAGTTTGCACAGGGCCAAACATAAAATAGTCTATGGACAAATTACCCTGACTGATCATGGACCCATCACCATATTGGTAAACGCCTGAATAAGTGCCGGAATGGTTGTACATCAATTCCAAACCAAACATGCGGTTCACATTGAACATGAGTGAACCACCTAAATTGACATGACCGTCCAACCTGCCGAAAGCGTTATCAAAATTTTGCCTGTCAGCAAAAGTATAGCCCACGGAGGGCATCAATTCGAAATGGGTTTGCGCAAATGAACTTCCTGCCAATAACAATGCAATCGATGCTGTAAGCAAATATTTTTTCATAAACCTTCTTTTTATATAAAATGATTGGGATTAAATGGCTTGCCAGATAATCGATGCAATATTGACTTTGGAAAACAGAACCGGGATTTGACTGTGTAGGGATAAAAAAGTTTAAATGCTTAATTGCAAACCATCGAAAGCAAGTTGCATTCCGCTTGGCAATTGATCATTGATAACGGCATGTAAGCCTAGTTGGTGGCTAATATGTGTAAAATAGGCCTGAGGGATTTGCAATTCATTAACCAACTGGATGGCTTCTTCCAGGTTAAAATGGGAGATGTGTTTTTCTTTCCTAAGTGCATTGACCACCAATATTTCGCTCCCTTTTATTTTTTCTCTCTCCGCTTCCTCGATCCGATTGGCATCGGTGATATAAGTAAAAGAGCCGAATCGAAAACCCAAGACGGGCATTTTCAGGTGCCAAACCAGAATGGGCACAATGGGTATATCCCCCAATAAAAAGGGCTCATTGGTAATGGTGTTCAATTTTATTTCCGGTGTGCCGGGGTAACGGGTATCCGCAAACGCATAAGGGAACTCTCGGATAATCACTTCCTGGGTCATCTCGTTTGCAAAAACCTGCATGGGTTTGCCAGAGAAAAAATTAAAAGCCCTTACATCGTCTAGGCCAGCTACGTGGTCCTTATGCGGATGTGTAAAAATGACCGCATCAAGATGTTTCACTTTTGCACGGAGCATCTGATATCGAAAATCAGGTGTGGAATCTATCGTTAAGCTTGTAGTTGCTGATTCAATCAGCACACTGGATCGCAGCCTTTTATTTTTTTTATCAGTGGAACTGCAAACCTCGCAGTCGCAGGCAATCATCGGCACACCACTACTCGTGCCTGTTCCAAGAAAAGTAATTTTTAAGGAGGGATAAATCACAACGCAAAAATAAGAAAACAATTTTTCCTATTGATAGAATGGCAAAGTCTTAAAGATAATTTATAAGGAGGGCTGCTGGCGTAAAAAGATTTACATCCTTTTCTAAACAGACTAAACAAGATTTCTGAGGGGGAATACGATCATCTTGCCACATTGCCTTCCTCAAATTTGGCAATCACTTCATCGTACACTTTTTTTGTATCGGGAGAAAGTAATTCGGCGTTGATATTTAATTGGGGAATAAGATCGATCATGGTATTGATACGACCTTCCATCTGTAAGAATTTGTTCAGTACAATCACTTTTTTTTCTTCCAGAATGCAATAGCCGCTTTGGAAATTACCTCTTTCGTAGCGCACTATATATCCGCACTCATCCGTGATTTTCTCAATCTTATCCAAAGTTGCCTGTGTATATTTCATGCCGTCTCAAAGGGAAATTGATAAAATGCAAAGCTAAAGCTATCTGCTAATAGCTGCATTTTGAATTTTCCACATTTAAATAACGATTTTCTTGATCAAAGGTTCGATCCCTTGCTGGTCATTCTGATCACTGGCACAATCATTTCTTCCATGCTCACGCCACCATGCTGAAATGTGTTCCGATAATAATTCACATAATAATTATAGTTATTTGGATAGCAGAGAAAGCCATCTCCCTTTGCAAAAATGAAAGATGAATTGACTGTTGGCACGGGTAGTCCTACTTCACGTGGGTCGCGATAAGCCAACACTTCTTTGGGCTCGTAATTGAGGTTGCGGCCATGTTTATATCGGAGATTGGTAGTGGTTTGCTTATCACCAATCACTTTACAGGGCGTTTTCACGCGTACGCTTCCGTGGTCGGTGCCCAATATCAAGTTGATTTTTTTATCGGCTATTTTTTTCAAGGCCTGATGCAGGGGCGAATGTTCGAACCAACTGGCGGTAATGCTCCGATAACTTACTTCATCGCTTGCCAATTCTTTCAGCACTTCCATTTCGGTGCGTGCATGTGAGAGCATATCCACAAAATTGTAAACAATAATATTGATATCGTTGCCCAACAGATTGTGGATATTGTTTACCAAATCCTGGCCAGCCTGGTGGTTCACCACTTTGGTATAAGAGAATTTGAGGTTTTCTTTTTTCAGTCTTTTAAGTTGTGCCCTAAAAAAATCTTCTTCAAACAAATTTTTGCCTCCTTCGTCCTCGTCATTTTTCCATTGCTGAGGAAATTGTTTCTCAATATCCACAGGTAGCATACCAGCAAAAATGGCATTTCGGCTATACTGGGTGGCGGTGGGCAGTATGCTATAAATGGTATCTTCTTCCAGGATCCGGAAGCTTTCTGCAAAAATGGGCTGTATGGATTTCCATTGGTCGAACCGAAGATTGTCCAACAAAATAAAAAAAGTAGGAACTCCTTTTTCAATAGATGGAAATAGCTTCGACTGGAACAGGGTATGGGAAAGTATGGGCTTGTCCGTGGTTTTGGGGTTCAACCAAGAAGCATAGTTTTTGGAAATAAACTTAAAGAACTCTGTGTTCGCTTCCTGTTTTTGCGATTGCAAAATCTCCATCATTTCGGGGCTATCGCTTTTTTTCATTTCCAGCTCCCAATACACCAATTTTTTATAAATATCCATCCATTCATTATGGTTGGGATTATCGTTCAATGCCATAAACAAATGACGGAACTGCTGCTGATAGGCGGTATTGGTTTTTTCTGCTACCAGTCTTTTATTATCGATAATCTTTTTTAGGCTGAGCAATACCTGATTGGGGTTCACGGGTTTGATGAGGTAATCGGTGATCTGGCTACCGATCGCTTCGTTCATCAGGTTTTCCGTTTCGTTCTTGGTTATCAATACCACGGGTACCTGCTGGTTCATTTCCTTGATCTTAGCCAAGGTTTCCAACCCTGTGATCCCCGGCATGGTCTCATCCAACAACACGACATCAACAAAATTATCTTTCACAAAATCGATTGCATCAAAACCATTGGTCATGGCATTGACGTCATAACCCTTGTTTTCTAAAAATAAAATCTGCGATTGCAGGCTTTCGATTTCGTCATCCACCCAAAGTATTTTTCCTAGTGACATGTTTGATGTGTGATTTAAGATATTAGAATTACGATTTCCCTTGACCGAAATTAATTGTTCAGGAATCGATGCGCACAGAGATCATATAAGATTTTCCATCGCCCATAACCCGACTCCTTTTCACAGTTCAATTCCCGGTCATGGAGAGGGTATTCAGACAAATTTAATTTATCTGTCCAGCAATGCTAAATTTGCGAACCCTTTTGGGCTGATTTAACAAATATATACAAGAACTATGGTCAATGAGACCCGAAAAATAATCAACGACCCTGTTCATGGTTTCATTACCATCGACCACCCTTTGCTGTTGCAAATCATTGCCCATCCTTACTATCAACGATTAAGGCGGATCCATCAGATGGCATTTGCCCATTTGGTTTACCCCGGTGCGGTACACACGAGATTGCACCACTCGCTGGGCGCCTACCATTTGATGTGCGATGCCTTACGTGAACTAAAAGGCAAGGGTTTTGAAATAAATGCGGAAGAAGAGCTGGGTGCCAAAGTGGCTATTCTCCTCCACGATATTGGGCATGGGCCTTTTTCGCATGCCCTGGAAAATGTACTGATCAAAGATGTGAACCATGAGGCGATTTCACTAGCGATTATGGAGGTTTTGAACAAAGAATTCAATGGGCAGCTTGATATTGCGATTAAAATTTTCACCAATAGATACCCCAAAAAATTCTTGCATCAACTTATCTCTGGTCAGCTCGATGTGGATCGGATGGACTATCTCACAAGGGATAGCTTTTTCACTGGTGTTTCGGAAGGTGTTATTGGTTACGACCGCATCATTAAAATGCTTACCGTTCATGATGGGGAATTGATGGTGGAAGAAAAGGCCATTTATTCCATTGAAAAATTTTTGGTGTCACGCCGATTGATGTATTGGCAGGTGTACCTGCACAAAACGGTTCTGAGTGCAGAAAAGAATTTGGTAAAAATCATTGAGCGGGCTAAAGAACTCATCGGAGAGAAAAAGGAATTGTTTTCTGGGTCCCTGGCATTGGATTTTTTTTTACACAATGAAGAAAACAATTACCCGATCACCAAACATCTTGACCAATTTTGCCAGCTCGATGATTTTGACCTTACGAGCGCCATCAAAAACTGGATGAGCCATCCTGATAAAATTCTGTCGAACCTCTGCAGGTTCATTGTTGATAGAAATTTGCTAAAAGTTAAACTTCAGGCAAACCCATTCAGTCAAAACCTCGTACAGGAACTAAGGCATAAGGTTTGTGTAGAATTTGGGCTGGATGAAAAAGAAGCGGGCTATTTTGTGTTTACCGGTGAAGCCGCCAATACCACCTATAATACCATGGATGAACGGATAAATATCCTGTTCAAGGATGGCTCGGTGAAAGATATCTCGAAAGTGGATAATGCATTAATTCACCAAACCTTATCAAGCCCTGTAAAAAAATTTTATATTTGTCATACGAGATGAGTGATCATTGCTGTGCCAAATGCTAATCTTATATTTCAAAACTCATCGCTAAATCGATACTATGCAATTCCCTGCTGCGCAAATAGCCCATTTAATCAATGGAAAAGTAGATGGCGACCCAACTGTGGCGGTCGCATCATTCGGAAAAATTGAAGAAGCAACCGATGGCCAGCTTGCTTTTTTGGCCAACCCCAAATACGAGGACCATCTGTATACCACGGCAGCTTCCATCATCATTGTAAATGAAAACCAGGAGATCAGGCAGCCCTTAAAAGCCACTTTGATAAGAGTGCCGGATGCTTATTCCGCTTTTGCCACCCTGCTTTCAAAATACCAGGAAATTGTGGCGCAACAGACTGTGGGCATCCAAGAGCCTTCTTATATTTCCAAAACGGCTCAGTTGGGCAAAAATATTTTTATCGGCGCATTTGCTTATATCGGTGAAAATGTTTCTCTAGCAGATGGTGTCAAGATTTTCCCCCATGTTTTTTTAGGGGAAAATGTAAAAATAGGAGAGAATTCTGTATTGAACCCGGGGGTAAAAATCTATCATCATTGTGTGATTGGAGCCAACGTGACCGTACATGCGGGTACCGTGATTGGGAGTGATGGTTTTGGTTTTGCGCCACAAGCGGATGGCAGTTTTAAAAAAGTGCCACAGATTGGAAATGTGGTTATCGAGGACTATGTGGAGATTGGTGCGAATACCAGCATTGACCGCGCTACTATTGGCTCCACCATTATAAAATCTGGTGCCAAGTTGGACAACCTGATACAGATTGCACACAATGTGGAAGTAGGGCATAATACCGCCATCGCAGCCCAAGCCGGAGTAAGCGGCAGCACCAAGATTGGCAACAATGTAATGATTGGTGGACAGGCTGGACTGGCAGGGCATATTCAAGTGGCAAATGGCTCTAAAATCAATGCGCAGGCTGGTCTTGGCAAATCATTGAAAATACCAAACAGTTCCGTTACAGGATCACCCGCATACAACTATAACCAGGCTATACGCAGCCAAGCTACTGCACGTAACCTGCCCGAGATGGAAAAACGCATCAAAGAACTGGAAGACCTCGTAAAGCACTTGATGGCAGAAAAGGTTTGAGTTTTGAATAACCTGCCTATTAAATAAATCAAACAAGAATGGCTTGTTTGATTACTCCGCTTTCTTATAAATAGTAAGAAAAACTTTCTGGAAAAAAGATGAGTCATCAAATAGCAATGTTTTTTGTAAGTACAAGCATAATGTTGCGAGATACTTAAAAATAAATATTTTCGTGTCTTCAATTTCCTGCTAATCAATAACTAATTTTTATTATGGGTAATACAGACGCTTTTTTGCAGGCCGTGAATAATGGCTATAGTTTTAAAACTGAGTCGGTGAAAATTGGGGTGGGTATGTTGGATGGTGAAACCGTTGATGGTGCCAGTGTAAACCTACCGCTCAAGACCATGAACCGTCACGGTTTAATTGCAGGCGCAACCGGTACCGGTAAAACCAAGACTTTGCAGATGATTACGGAAGCGCTAAGCGATGCCAGTGTACCAGTTTTAGTGATGGATATTAAAGGAGACCTTAGCGGACTGGGATCGGCCGGAACATTGAACGATACAGTCAAAACCCGTTGCCAAAAAATAGGCATTGATTTTAAACCAGAAGCCTACCCGATTGAATTTTTGACATTGAGCAATGAGAAAGGAGCTCGATTGCGTGCCACCGTTACTGAATTTGGACCAATCCTATTATCAAAAATATTGGAGTTGAATGATACCCAACAAGGGTTGGTAGCGATGATTTTTAAATATTGCGATGATAATAAACTCCCACTGCTCGACCTGAAAGATTTTATCAAAGTCTTGCAGTATGTGAGCGATGAGGGAAAGGAGGAGCTTACGAAAAACTATGGCAATATTTCTACTACCTCCACTGGCACCATATTACGCAAAGTGATAGAACTGCAACAACAGGGGGCCGATCTTTTTTTTGGGGAAAAAAGTTTTGAGGTAAATGACCTGATGCGCATTAATGATGATGGACGTGGCATCATTAGCATATTGCGGGTTACTGATTTGCAGGCCAAGCCCAAATTGTTTTCCACTTTTATGCTGCAGTTGTTGGATGAATTATATGCAAGCTGTCCTGAAGAAGGTGATTTGGATAAACCCAAATTGGTGATGTTCATCGACGAGGCACACTTGGTATTCCAAGAAGCGAATGATGCATTGATAAAGCAGATTGAGACCGTTATCAAACTGATCCGCTCTAAAGGGATTGGTGTGTTTTTCTGCACCCAAAACCCAATGGACGTGCCGGCAAGTGTGTTGGCACAGTTGGGGATGAAAGTGCAACATGCGCTTAGGGCTTTCACTGCGGCCGATAGAAAAACCATCAAACAAACTTCAGAAAACTATCCTGAAACAACATTCTACAAAACGGAAGACCTGATAACCCAGCTTGGTATCGGTGAGGCATTGGTTACCATGCTGAATGAGAAAGGGGTGCCTACCCCGCTGGTGCATTGTATGATGAGGCCACCACAAAGCCGCATGGATATCCTTTCACCAGAAGAGATTGATGCCATTGTGGCCAGATCAAAGATAGCTGGCAAATACAACCAGGTGATCGATAATCAAAGCGCTTATGAAATTTTGACCGCAAAGCTGGAAGCAGCGGGGAACAACAACCAGAATAATAGTGGCAGTACAAAACAGGAACCTTCCACCATCGAAAAAATACTGAATAACCCGGTTGCCCGAACTGTTGAAAGAACGGCCGCTGCTGTAATCACCAGAAGTATATTAGGAGCATTGGGTCTTGGTGGGCGCAGTAGGAGATAAATTCAAAGTAATTCGACCAATCCGGCTTTCCCTAATGTAAATTTATTTTCGGCTTGTAAATGGTTGATCACTTTCCAGAGCTTTTGTTTATTGGTGCTTGCAAGCTCTTGCAATAATGCTTTTGGTTCAACAATGCCTGAGCCGATGGCATGGAGAATACGCTGCTGTATTTGCTCGAATTCTTCTTGGGTCAGGTGGATGTTTTTCAGTTTTATGCAATTGTCGCATACCCCACATGGCTTGGCTTCCGCATCAGAAAAATAGTTGGCAATAAACTGGCTGCGGCAAAGCAAATCCAATCCTACATATTCAATCAGGTTCTCAATCCGTTTGCGATATTGTTCTTTTCTTTTTTTATACCCAGTCATATCAATACGCAAATCTTCTGCCTTTACCCTGTTCTGCATGAAATAGATTTGGGGATTATCTTTCTGCGGCACATATTGTATGATGCCAAAAGCATGCAAGCGCTTGAGGTTCTCTACAGTTTCAGTCGGTTTCTGGTACATCAGAAAAGCGATATTCTTTTCTTGAATAGGCACAAGCTGGTCAAAGATTCCCGCATATGTGCGAAGCAGGGTTTTTATAAGGGGCTCCAGTGCAGGATTGTTTTTTTCAAAATCATACAAAATCTCTTTATTGGTGGTGAATTGCATTTTTGAAGGGATAAATACCTGTTCGTTGAAAGAAAGCAATCCCTCCTGTTCCAATGCCCTTAATACATGAACTACCAAGGGACCGTCCAGTTTAAATTTTTTTATAAAATCGGCAATATCAAAATCGTAATACTTGCCTTCACCAGTTCCTGAAGCTACCTGCAAATAGTTCATGATGGATTGATATACCAATCTGATTTCTTGCAAATGGGGAAAATGCTGGTCAGGCAAAGACCGCAAGTTTATAATCTCTTTTTTGTCGAACAATAAAACGGCATAGGCTTTCTTTCCATCCCTTCCGGCCCGGCCGGCTTCCTGATAATAGTTTTCTAGACAATCGGTCAGGTCTGCATGGATAACTGTACGAACATCTGGTTTGTCAATGCCCATACCAAAAGCATTGGTGCAAACGATTACCCGCAATTCATTTTTTTTCCATGCTTCCTGCTTGGCATTTCTTTCATCATTAGAAAGACCTGCATGATAATAGTCAGATTGGATACTATACATACGGAGTAGGTCACTGATTTCTTTGGTGTTTCGGCGGCTCTTGCAATACACGATGCTGCTGCCAGCAACGTTTTGCAAAATTTCTTTTATTTTATTGATTTTTATTTCTACCTCAAAAACACTGTACGAAAGATTGGGGCGTTCGAATGATTGTTTGAAAATTTTAGGCTGCCTGAATTTTAGTTTCTCACAAATATCCAATTGCACTTCTTTGGTGGCCGATGCGGTTAGTGCGAGTATGGGCACTCCGGGCAGTTCCTCACGTAATGCGGCAATCCGCAGATAAGGTGGCCTAAAATCATAACCCCATTGGGAGATGCAATGCGCTTCATCCACCGCAATCAGATTGATATAGAAGGCAGGCAGATATTCTTTAAAAAGATTTGTTTCTAAACGCTCGGGCGACACGTACAAAAATTTACAGTTACTTTCGCTTGCCGTTCTTAAAGTATGGATGACCTCATTGCGGCTCATGCCCGAATAAATGGAAAAGGCCGTGATCCCCTTTTTCCTCAGATGCTCTACCTGATCTTTCATTAATGCAATCAACGGGCTTATCACAAGGCACATGCCTTCCATAGCCAATGCGGGCACTTGAAAACATAAAGATTTTCCCCCTCCGGTTGGCAAAAGGGCCAGCGCATCATTTTTTTCCAATACCGCTTGGATGATTTCTTCCTGCAATGGGCGGAAGGCATCATGATTGAAATATTGTTTCAGTATGTCGAGCGGTGATTTCTGCATGCTTGATGGGATGGGTCATCTATCCTTGTATGTGGATTTACGCTTGAACTATGAACCATCAACTATCATCTAAATTAGACAACCTTTTTTACAAATAACCTTACTGAATTTGCAGCCAGTACAATATCGCTTAAACCCATTGCCAAAGCTGCAATCACTGGTGAAAGAAAACCCAGCGCAGCAATGGGTATGGCAATGATATTATAGAAGAAAGCCCAGAACAAGTTTTGTTTGATTGTAATAAATGTATGCTTACCCACTCCCAATGCAAGGGGAAGGTTTTTGATTCCATTATCCATGAGTACCACATCGGCGGTTTGCATGGCAATATGCGAAGCATCGCTCATGGAAATGCCGATGGTTGCCTTGGCCAGCGCTGGCGCATCATTGATGCCATCACCAATCATGGCAGTAGGGGACTGACTATTCAACTTTTCAACCATATCCAATTTTTGCTGTGGGGTTTGTTCTGCAATCACTTCATCCATACCAAGCTTGGCTGCTAACTGAGCGCATTTATCTTGTTTGTCACCACTCAATAAAATAGTGCGGATTTTCTTTTGCTTAAAATATTCAATCACTGTAGCTGCTTCTTTCCTGATATCGTCTCCCACATCTACCCATCCCACTAACACGTTGTTTTTGGTAACATAGATATTATGGTCATCATTAAAAATACGGTCAGGGGAAATTTTGTATGAACCTGCCGCATAAGTATTGCCATCCTTGTCCACTGCCTTCATCCCCAGCCCTTTTAGTTCTTCTATTTTGTTCCAGCGGAACTCATCCTTCGTTTTCCATGCGTTTGTGATACTTTTTGCGATTGGATGGTTTGAATATTTTTCGAGCGAGAAAACGATTCTCTTGAATTCATCTTCGCTCAAATTAGCCGCTACTATTTTGAAATCCTTTACAGTAAACTGCCCCGTGGTCAATGTGCCCGTTTTATCAAAAACAACCTGTGTGATATTTTTAAAAAGCTCCAGGCTTTTCGCATTGCGGAACAAAATGCCATTTTTGGCCGCTCGGCCCAAACCCACCGCAATTGCTGCAGGGGTGGCCAAGCCCATGGCGCAAGGGCAAGCGATTACCAACACCGCAATCGAGCGCATCAACGAAGGTGCGAGTTGGTGCAGGAAAATATAATTACCTATAAAAGTAATCGCCGCAATCACCAGCACTACTGGAACAAATATGGCACTGATTTTATCAGCCATTAATTGAACGGGTGGTTTTTCTCCCTGTGCCTGTTTTACTAGATTAATAATTTTGGAGAGTACTGAATCATTCGCTGCGGCTGTTACTTGTGCTTTTACCGTGCCGTCTGCTAGTAAGGAGCCGCCGACCAATATATCTTTGGCATGCTTTTCAACCGGTAGGCTTTCCCCAGTAAGGATGCTTTCATCCACACTGGCATCGCCCCACAAAATTTTGCAATCAGCAGGCACTTGCTCACCAGATTTGATCAATAACAGATCGCCATTGCGCAGTTGGGTGTTCTCCACTGGAAAAACAATTTCCTGGTGCTGATCGTCGAAAGCAATCATATTGGCCATCAACTTTTGCGATTTCGACAAACTGTTCAACGCTCTTTGGGTTGATTGGATGGAAAGGTCTTCCATATAATTACCAAAAAATATAAAGCAGATGATGGCTGCTGCCGATTCATAAAACAAATAGCCTTCGCCCAGATTAAAAATGGTTCCAATGAGGCTATACACAAAAGCGGCCGTGGCGCCAATCGCCACCAACACATTCATATTGGGCATGCCATTCCGGATGCTATGGATAGCGCTTTTCCCGAAAAAACCCATACCCACCATATAAACCGGTGTGCATAAAGCAAGTTGCACCCATGGGTTCATCAACCAATGGATGTGTATCCATCGGTCGAACATGTGAAATAACAAAGGGACAGTAAAAATGAGGCAGAAGAAAAACCGCTGTAAATGGTTTTTTAAAAAGTGTTTATTCCTATCCGTTGTAGTGGACTCCCCGGTTTGTACCTGATAGCCCAGCGACTCGATTCCTTTTACGATTGACCCCTTTTTGAGGTTTTCAATCTCATCAAAACTGACATCGCCGCTAATGAGGTTAACCTTTACATTTTGAAGGCCCTCTTTTTTTAAATAATTGCCTACTGTCAATGCGCAGTTGGAACAACTCATGCCTTCTACTTTCCAATTCACGGTTTCCATTTAAAAATTATTTATGTTGAAAGATGATGGCACAAGAATATGAACCCAAAATAGCATCGTGCCTACATCGTGTAGATATATGCAAATTTACTTAACCTGTCGTTATCCTTTTTCCTAATTAGGTAATAGTTGGTCAAAATAAGCAACACTTATTAAACTAGGGTATTGCTTTTATCGGGTTCTATAAACGGTCAACTATATTTGCAGCATGGAAATGGTTTTTGAACTAAAGCAAATTGCTGCAGCCGCAAAAGTCTGTTGGCAAAAAAGGGGGAACCGCACTGTGCTGGCTTTTCATGGCAATATGGGTGCGGGCAAAACTACTTTTATCCATGCATTGTGCGATGAAAAAAAAGTAAGTAGCCCTGTTAGTAGCCCTACTTTTTCGATTATTAACGAGTATGCTTATTCTGATGGAAAGATTTTCCATATCGATTTATACAGGCTCAAGGACGAGGAAGAAGCCATTCAGGCGGGTGTGGAAGATTGTCTTTATTCAGGGGCAATTTGTTTGGTTGAATGGCCGGAGCGGGCACCGGGTATTTTCCCTGAGGACAGCTTTCATATTACCATACAAGCGGTTGATACCGATACCCGTAAATTGATTTTTAATGGATAATTTTAATGCCCCGAATTCGATTTAAAATTGTAATTTACTTTTTATCACGATTGCAAAAAAGATTATAGAAAGCAAGAGATATGTCGCAGCAAAAACCATTTATAAGTCCTTCTTTCAGCTTCGAAACTTTAGAAGAAACATTAGACGTAAAGCCCAAAGGGGCGCAATTGCATATCGGGATACCAAAGGAAACGGCTTTTCAGGAAAACCGCATTGCGCTTACTCCCGAGGCAGTGAGTGTTCTTGTTAGCAACGGGCATCATGTGGTGATCGAGCATAATGCCGGGGAACCCACCCATTATCGTGATAAAGATTATAGTGAGGCGGGTGCCAGGATTGTTTACGACAAGGCAGAAGTATACCAGTCGCCGATACTTGTTAAAAGTGCTCCCGTAGTGGATGAAGATTTGCCACTGCTGCAACTGAACCAAGTGATTATTTCACCTATCCATCTATCCGCTATGAAGGCGGAGCTTTTGCAAAAGATGATGGACAAACGGATCACAGGCATTTCTTTTGAAAATCTCAAAGACGATAGCGGCAGCTACCCCATTGTAAGAAGCATGAGCGAGATTGCTGGCAGTGCAGTAATGCTGATTGCAGGTCAATATCTTGGATCCTCCAATCACGGTAAAGGGGTATTGCTCGGTGGTATTTCCGGCATACCACCTACCAAAGTGATTATTTTGGGTGCAGGCATTGTAGGGGAGTTCGCTGCAAGGGCGGCTTTAGCATTGGGGGCTTCCGTAAAAATTTTTGATAACAGTATTTATAAGTTAAAAAGGCTTCAGAACAATATCGGTCAGCGGATGTGGACATCCGTAATGGAACCGCGTATACTAGCTAAACAGCTAAAGACCTGCGAAGTGGCAGTGGGTGCATTGAGTTCGCAAACGGGAAGAACACCCGTAGTGGTATCGGAAGAAATGGTGAGCAATATGCGTTCTGGAAGTGTGATCATTGACGTGAGTATTGATCGGGGCGGTTGTTTTGAGACTTCGGAAATTACCACACATGAGCATCCTATTTTTATTAAGTATGGTGTGATCCATTATTGTGTGCCCAATATCCCTTCTGGTTTTGCAAGAACGGCTTCCCAGGCCGTGAGCAATGTACTGATGCCATTATTATTGGAAGCGGGCGATGAAGGCGGCTTTGAAAATTTAGTATGGCATAAAGTGCATCTGAGAAGCGGTATCTATCTTTTCAAAGGGGCATTGACCAATTTTCATTTGAGCCAGCGCTTTGATTTAAAATACACTGATCTGAATTTGCTGATAGCGAGCCAACGCTGAGTATAGGATATGTAATTGGGAATTTGGAATTGGGGTTGCTCGGCCGGCGGCATGCCTTTTGCAATCAGCTTTTGAGTTCAACATGCTAATGAAATTTTTTTTGAACCACATAAGGAACAAAGGCACATCAGAAATCATCAAAAATCAGTGAATCAGTGGCAATATGCAATCTTTGTGCGAAACAAAAAATTCCCTACTTTTTATATTCCATAATATTTACCCTCTTTTCGCAGAATCCATATTCCTGCTCATCATTGGAACTCACAATTACGGTGCGGTTAACGCAATACTCTTTGATCAACCGATGATATAGATCAATCCCTTCCTGATCCAGATTGGTGCAGGGCTCATCGAGCAATAACACGGGTGTATTAGAGAAAAAAGCTTGTGCCAATTTAACCCGCTGTTTCATTCCAGAGGAATAATAACGGATATGCTTAGCTGCTGATTTGCCGAGTCCCAACTCTTCGATGGCCTTGGCCGTATTCATGCCCGGGAGAAATGGTTTGAAAATTTGATGGAAATCCAAGAATTCGGAAAGTGACATTTCTTCGATCAGCTCCATATAAGGGGCTGCAATGGAAACTTGGGTATAAAAGTCTTCAGTCGGGAGTTGGGAGTCGAGAGTAGAGGGCTGTTGACTAGAGACTGAAGACTGGAAACTCACCTTTCCCTCACTCTCTGCCATTGCCCCTGCAATCACCTGTAGCAAGGTAGACTTACCTGAACCATTGGAACCAATGATTGCATAGCTATTGCCATCCGTAAATTCATAATTGATATGACGAAAGATCCAGTCGCGGTTGAAACGTTTGCCGACGTCAATCAGCGTAATCTTCATCCGAATTGTTTTTGGAGTAGCGTTTAATAATTCCTCTACCACTATCGCGGATAAAAGTTACAATTTCATCACGCTCATCGGTAGCGGGAAATTCTTCTTCCAGATATTCCAATGCCTGGGAAGTGTTCATCCCTTTATTATACAAAATGCGGTAGATATCCAGTATATGATTGATTTTCTCCACAGCAAAGCCCCTGCGCTTTAAGCCAACCGAATTCACCCCAGAATAGCTCAGTGGCTGCCGGCCTGCTTTTATATAAGGTGGCACATCTTTACTGATCAATGAGCCGCCACTCACGAAAGAATGCTGGCCAATCTGTACAAACTGATGCACCGCGCACATGCCTCCCAAAATGCACCAATCACCCATTACCACATGACCCGCCACCTGCGTATTGTTGCTCATGATGCAGTTGTTGCCAATCAAGCAATCGTGTGCCAAATGGCTATAGGCCATAATAAGACAGTTTTTACCAACCTTGGTTTTACCTCTGTCTTTAGTGCCCCGGTTAATGGTCACAAACTCACGGATGGTTGTATTGTCCCCTATCTCTACCAAGGAATCTTCCCCTTCAAACTTCAGGTCCTGTGGAATGGCGGCAATAACTGCCCCGGGAAAAATGCGACAATTTTTCCCGATGCGGGCGCCTTCCATAATGGTTACATTGCTACCAATCCAAGTGCCATTGCCAATTTCCACATTTTGATGGATCACGGAAAAGGGATCCACCTTTACATTGGTTGCTAATTTAGCGTTAGGATGGATATAAGTATGTGGATGGATCATGTACCAGTTTGTTTTTTGTGTTTCCGCAAATGGCTTTTGCATTTTTAGGAAAATCAATGTTTAAATACAATTTGTAAATATCTATCAACGCTTTACCAACTGAGCCACCAAATCAGCCTCAGTGGCTATCTTATTGCCAACGAAAACCGTACCGCGCATTTCACAAATGCCACGTCGTGTTGGCGATAAAAGTTCCATTCTTAATATCATGGTATCGCCGGGAACCACTTTTTGTTTGAACTTACAGTTGTCAATTTTCAAAAAATAAGTGTCATATTCTCCCGGAGGCATGGCATTGATTGCCAAAATGCCTCCTGTTTGTGCCAGTGCTTCCACTTGCAGTACACCGGGCATAACCGGATTGCCTGGAAAATGGCCCACAAAAAAAGGCTCGTTGAAAGTTACATTTTTTATACCCACGATATGCTTGTCGGTCAGTTCAATAATCTTATCAACCAACAGGAATGGGTACCTGTGTGGCAATGTATTTTCAATCTGCTGGGAATTGTAGATGGGTGGTTGGTTTGGGTTGTACACAGGCACATTTTTCACGTGCTTGTTCTTTTTTATGTAGTGTTTGATTTTTCTCGCAAAATCTACATTACTTGAATGGCCCGGGCGGTTGGCCATGATATGTGCTTTGATGGGATAACCGATCAAAGCCAGATCGCCTACCACATCCAATAGTTTATGCCGAGCGGGTTCGTTAGGGAAACGCAATTCAAGATTATTCAGGTAACCTTCGCTCTTCACCTCCATTTTTTCTCTTTTGAAGGCTTTGGCCAATCGGGCCATCTCTTCTTCGGTTACTTTTTTGTCAACAACCACAATCGCATTATTGATATCGCCCCCTTTCACCAGATTGTTGTCAAGCAACATCTCCAACTCATGCAAAAAGCAAAAGGTACGGCAGGGCGCAATCTCGGTTTGAAAATCCTTCATCGTTTTCAAACCTGCATGTTGGGTGCCCAGCACGGGGCTATTGAAATCGATAAGGGTGGTGATTTTGTAATCGATCGAAGGCATGGCCACCATTTCAACACGTTTTTTCTCATCGTAGTGTGAAATATTGGTGTCGATACTATACCAAGCTTTTGCGGCATCCTGTTCAACGATACCGGCATCCTTGATAATCTCAACAAAAGGCTCTGAACTGCCGTCCATGATGGGGGTTTCAGGCCCATTCATCTCAATCAGGCAATTATCGATACCCATGCCCACCAGTGCTGCCAACACATGCTCCACGGTATTGATCTTCACCCCGTTTTCTTCTAGCGTGGTACCACGGGAAGTATCTGTGACCAGATCGCAATCAGCCTTGATAATGGGCTGACCGGGAAGGTCAATGCGCTGAAACTGGTAGCCAAAACCCGCGTTGGCGGGTTTCAAGGTCATATCCACTTTAATGCCAGTATGCAGGCCCGTCCCGGAAATGCTAACAGAGGAGGCTAGCGTATGTTGCTTATCAGGATTGAAATTTGCGTCCATTCAATATTTATTAAGCCGCCAAAGATACAATTCGGCTTGGATTTAATGGTCTGATGGTCAATAATTCAAAAAGCACTTGGTGAACGATTGGTTAATGTCCCCTCAAGCACTGACTGACTTTGTTGGTTTTATTACAAAAAACACCGTGTATAGGAGTTTTTAAAGGTCTTCCTCCCTTTCCAGCATCAATATGGCGCTTTGCGGCACAATGAAATATTTATCACCTTCATAGATCACTTCCGTTGCCCCACTTAAAAGAAAAATAGCAATGTCCCCCTCTTTGGCTTGTAACGGCACATATTTCACATTATCATCCTCGTTTTTCCATGGCTCATCGTCAACGGGTATGGGAATCGCATAACCGGGACCTGTTTTAATGATATACCCTTGTTGTACTTTTTCCTTTTCCTGCACACCGGGCGGAAGATAAAGTCCTGAATCGGTCCGCTCATTGGGTTTTGACAGACGGATCAAAACCCGGTCGCCAATCACTATCAGTTTTTTAAACTTGTTATCTGCTGTAATATGCATATCTCTGTTTGGATTTTAATAATAACTCTAAATGTAGTTAATGTTAAGAAATTTATTAATAAAAATAGAAAGCTGTTGTTTAAAAGCAAATTTCAAAAAATTGGGTGAACAATAAGCTCTTTTTTACAATACAGGTCCAAATCAACCGGATTCTTTCAACAAAACTTAGTTGAGCTTGCTAATTTCATAAACGTAGCTAATGAGCCTGAAGTCATTGATACACTAATTATTAACAAAATATTACACGGCTAAACACGATAGCCGCAAATGATTTAATTTTATTTGTACTTAAATCAAACAAACATGGAAGGAAAGAACCCAAAAATATTATTGTGTGAAGATGATCAGAACCTTGGTATGGTATTAAAAAATTATTTGGAACTAAATGATTTTGACGTGACCCTTGAACGGGATGGCAGGCTCGGCTTGGCAGCATTCCAGCGTGAAAAATTTGAGCTTTGCTTATTGGATATCATGATGCCGCATATGGATGGATTTACTTTGGCCGAAGAAATCCGCGATGTGGATCCTGATACCCCATTGTTTTTCCTGAGCGCCAAAACCATGAAAGAAGATATTATCCAAGGCTATAAGCTCGGTGCCGATGATTATATAACCAAGCCATTCGATAGCGAGGTTTTATTGTTGAAGATAAAAGCCATTCTGAAACGGAATGAGGATCTCAACAAAGAAGCAGAGAACAGGGAATTTGATTTGGGTTCTTACCATTTCAATCCTAAGCTTCGCGAACTGAGCCATCAGGGGCAGATGCAAACGCTTTCGCCAAAAGAAAATGAGTTGCTGAAAATGCTTTCGGAGCACATGAACGATTTGTTGCCAAGAGACCAAGCGTTGAAAAAAATCTGGGGCAGCGATACCTATTTCAATGGAAGGAGTATGGATGTGTATATTGCCAAGCTACGCAAATACTTGAAGGATGATAGCAATATCGAGATTGTGAACATCCATGGAAATGGATTTAGACTGGTTGCACCGCAGGTTGTCTAACCAAAGATTGCATGATGATGGCCGTTGTTCGTTTGCCGATGGCCGAGCCTAATTTTGAATTCCGAAACAAAGCCCGCCAACGGCCATCCAATTGGAGGGAGTAAACTTTTCCAAAGTTTCAAACTTTGGAAAAGTTGGACTTATACTTAACAAATTTTCAACTTTCTCACCGCCTCCACCATCTCTGAGGTTATACTTTTTGAGGAATACAGTAACCACAGAGGATACAGAGGTAGGTCACAGAGGGACCTAATAATTTATAGCCACTGATTCACTGATTTTTGAAAATGATTTTCTGAGGTGCCTTATGTGGTTAATTTAAAGTTTGCTTTTAGTATGGCCGATGTTCGTTTGCTGATGGTAGAACTTAGTTTTGCACTTCGAAGCAAAGTCCGCCAACGGCCATCCATCTTCGGCCATCGACAACATAGCCACATTATCAAAACAACAACTGCTCCCCACCAGACCCCGGGGCTTTCCGGCCTAAATGCTGATAGGCTTTTTCAGTGGCTTCCCTTCCACGGGGGGTACGTTTGATAAAGCCTTCCTGAATCAGAAAAGGTTCATACACTTCTTCCAAAGTGCCTGATTCTTCGCCCACTGCCGTTGCAATGGTGCTAATACCTACTGGTCCCCCTTTGAATTTATCGATAATCGAAAGCAGTATTTTATTATCCATTTCATCCAGGCCATGCTCATCTACATTTAAAGCACGCAAACCGTGTTCGGTAATGGCATGGTCAATAACTCCATTGCTCAAAACTTGCGCAAAATCCCTTACCCTCCGCAGCAGACCGTTGGCAATCCTTGGGGTACCGCGGCTGCGTCGGGAAATTTCATGTGCCGCATCTGAAGTGATTTTCGAATCCAAGATTTTAGCAGAGCGCATAATAATATTATAAAGCACATCGGCTGTATAATATTCAAGCCGTGATTTGATTGCAAAGCGTGACAATAATGGCGCAGTCAATAAACCACTTCTGGTAGTGGCCCCCACCAAGGTGAAAGGATTTAGATTGATTTGAATACTTCTTGCATTGGGACCGCTATCGATCATGATATCGATCCGGTAATCCTCCATAGCAGCATATAAATATTCTTCCACTACCGTACTCAACCGATGGATCTCATCAATAAAAAGTACATCATGTGGTTCTAGGTTGGTGAGCAAGCCGGCAAGATCGCCAGGCTTTTCGATCACCGGACCAGAAGTTTCTTTGATATTTACGCCAAGTTCATTGGCCACGATGCGGCTTAGTGTAGTTTTGCCCAACCCGGGAGGGCCATGAAATAAAATATGGTCAAGCGCTTCATTGCGCATCTTGGCGGCCTTGATAAAAATTTTTAAGTTTTCAATAATCTGTGGTTGCCCCGCAAAGTCCTCTATCTCTTTAGGACGGATATTGTTCTCAAACTCTTTTTCGGCCGTACTGAGCGAATCCTTCTCGTTATTTAAATTGGGATTGGACATATTCTTCCAAAGGTAAAAGCTATCACACAAAGGGCAAAAGCCATTTTTAAGAAAATATTTTCATAAATATATTTGTATATACAAATAAAATCGTTTCTTTGTGTTGTGAAAAATGTATCAGATTCACATTACTGCAAGTGCATGTATTTCGTGAGCAATGCTTTGGCTCGCCGAGTGGAAAAGCTTGCGAACGAATCATGGAAGAAGGTAAATCTTTCCCCAAGCCATGCTTATTTGCTGATGCTAGTGATTCGGGATCCGGGCATACAGCCCACAGCCTTAAGCGAGGAATTACAATTGCAACCATCCACCATTACCCGCTTGATCGAAAAACTGGAAGAAAAGAAATTGCTGATGCGTACCTCTGAAGGGAAAATGACCAATGTGTACCCCACAGCAAAGGGAAAAGACCTGCTCCCCAAACTCAAGCAATGTGTGACTGAATTTTATGAAAGCTATTCCAATATCTTGGGCAAAGAGGAAAGTACCAAACTTGTTCAAAACATGAACCGCGTGGCAGACAAATTACCGGTTTAATTTTTTTTCATTCAATATTTGTATATACAACTATAAAAATAAAATCAAAAATCATGAAGTACGTAATCACTGGTGGCGCTGGCCACATATCAAAACCGCTTTCTGAAAAATTATTGGCAAAAGGACATGAGGTAACCGTTATTGGAAGAAATGCAGAGCATTTGACCGAACTGGTTTCCAAGGGAGCAAAAGCAGCAATCGGTTCTGTGGAAGATATTGCTTTCCTTACAAAGACATTCTCGGGTGCCGATGCTGTGTATACCATGGTGCCACCTACTTTTTCAGCTAGCGATTGGAAAGGCTGGATTGGAAAAATTGGAGAAAATTATGCGCAAGCCATTAAAGCGAGCGGCGTAAAATATGTGGTAAATCTGAGCAGTATGGGGGCGCATTTACCCGAAGGTTGCGGGCCTGTGAGCGGTCTTCACAGGGCTGAAAAATCATTGGGTGAATTGAAAGAAGTGCATATCAAACATCTTCGCCCCGGTTATTTTTATCCCAATCTATTGGCAAATATTGGCATGATAAAAAACATGGGGATCATAGGTGCCAATGCTGGTGGACCATCGTTAAAAATTGTGATGGTTGCGCCTGAAGACATTGCAGAGGTTGCGGCAGAGGAATTGGCAGGACTAGGTTTTAGCGGTCACAGTGTTCGCTATATTGCCAGCGACGAAAGAACTACGGATGAAATTGCTTCTTTAATTGGAAAGGCTATTGGAAAACCCGAGTTGAAATGGATTGTGTTCAGTGATGCGGATGCGCTCAATGGAATGTTGCAAGCCGGTTTACCAGAGGAGGCAGCAAAAAATTATACAGAAATGAACCAATCCATGCAGTTGGGCAATATGTATGCGGATTACTGGAAAAACCATCCGGCCAAGTTGCAAAAAACAAAACTGGAAGATTTTGTAAAAGTTTTTGCAGCCGTTTATAATAGCCCTGCTCCAGCGGCTGCTCATTAATCAATAAGTAAAAAGCAATCACATGAAAATAGGAATTATCGGATCGGGCATTGTCGGTCAGGTACTGGCAAAAGCCTTTTTGAGCGAAGGTCATCAAGTCACCCTCGGCACTCGCAATATATCAAAAGAGGAAGTGGTAAAATTCCAGAAAGAAAATCCACAAATCCATATCGGGACCTTTGAAGAAACGGCCCAGTTTGGCGATTTGATTGCATTGGCGGTAAGCGGTGGGGCAGTTATAGAGGCAATTCAGCTTGCAGGCAAGTATCATTTCAGCAATAAACCTGTTATTGATGCTACCAACCCAATCGCCCCAGCTCCTCCCGTGAATGGGGTACTCCGTTTCTTTTCGGACATCAACGGATCGTTGATGGAAAAAATTCAAGGGGAACTGCCAGAAGCTAAATTGGTAAAAGCATTCAACAGTGTGGGCAACGCATTCATGTACAAGCCCCAGTTCGCAGGTGGCAAACCAACCATGTTTATTTGTGGTAACGATGAAGGTGCAAAGAGAACAGTAACCGATATATTGACTGCTTTCGGATGGGAAACGGAAGACATGGGCATGGTAGAAGCGGCCAGAGCGATTGAGCCTTTGTGTATGCTCTGGTGTATACCGGGCATGTTGCACAACCAGTGGAGCCATGCATTTAAATTGCTCAAAGCTTAGTTTTTTAAAAGCATATCTGAAAGAATCATAGTTTCTTTTGCCTCAAGGTTCTGTCAGTGTAGAATAAGGACTTATTGCCTTTATCATAAATTAACATTGCATAGCTCCGATCTTTGTAATTTTAACCTATGAATTTGGTAGATTTTAAAAACTCATTGACATTGACGCAGCCTCCCGAAGGGGTTTCCATTCCATTGCAGGCTTTATGGCAGGATGCAAAAGCTGATTGGGCTGCGGCACATGATTTGGTGAACGAACTGGACCTGCCCAAGGCCAGTTGGGTACATGCTTATCTACACCGCAAGGAAGGGGATATATCCAATGCAGGATATTGGTATCGGAGGGCAGGGAAAAAAATGCCCGATTACTCCCTGCAAAAAGAATGGGAAGAAATTACATTAGCATTATTAGCACAATAAAATAAAAGCCTCCCAAAGGGAGGCTTTTATTATTTATCCTTTACAAGAAAATTAAAGTCTAACACTCACGGATACGTGACGGTCTTTTACCCGATCGGATTCGGGAGCATCCGCTGCGTATTTTGCATAATCGGAGCCATAGCCATCAGCACCGGTAACTTGTGTGGCTACCCCAGCCTTGCCCAAAGCTGTATTTACGGATTCAGCTCTTGCCTTTGACAATTTTTTATTCGCCTCTTCATTACCAGTTTTATCGGTATATCCTCCAATTTTGATTTTGGATTTTGGGAAGGCCTTCAAAATCGCCGCGATATTATCGATCTGATGTTGGCTTTCGGGAGTGATTTCGGCACTAGCTGTTTTGAAATTCAGGTTATCAAAATCAAACCAGATTTTTTTTAATGAATCCTCGCCCAATTTTGCATAATCAGTTTGTAAGAAAGTAACGAGTTGATCTTCGATACCGCCTTTGTATGCATCCAGTTCAACGCCGTTTGGCAATTTCACTTTGATGGATACCGGTCCAGCGGGTGCTGCTGCAACAGTATCGATATGCTTTTGCACCGTATCTGTAACTGGAGCGGGTTTGTCGGCACCATTGCATCCCTTAAAGAAATAGATCAATAATAAAATGGCCAAAATGGCTAAAAGTAAAGGCAGTAAAAATTTCATGCCTCCTGATTTTTCTACCTCTGCTTCTGCCGAATGCAAAGTTGCAGAAGCATGGTTCGATATGGAAGAAACAGCAGCCCCTATTGAACCCAGACCAAGCAGGTCGGTTAGTTTAGAACCAAGTCCTGATGGTATTGCGTTCATGATGCTTGATTTCTGGGACAACAGCATTTGGCCCACACTGTTTGCACTCAGATTGTTTTGTTGTGCATGTTGGCCTATAGCGCCCAAAGCAGCAGGGGCAACCATGCTCATGAGCGATGCGGAAGAACTTTGTGAGATACCGGCATGACTAGCAATTGCATTGGTGATGCTGCTCAGCTTATCCCCGAAAATGGATTTGAGCATATCTGTTCCGCTGGTAAGTAGGTTACTGCTACCACCGAATACATTGCCCAGATTGCCAAGTATGCCACTGCCAGCAGCCGATTTAGCCAATTGGAAAATGCTGTTAGCGCCTTGCTCGCCAGAAGATACCTTTGATATAAGCCCACCAAGCACAGACGGTACTGCACCTGAAATGGCACTTGAAATGCTGCTTTCGCTTTCGCCCAACGAAGAGGCCGCTTTGCTGACCATATCATTGGTAAATAGACCTTTTACTGTGTCAAGTACATTGAATGACATAATGAAATTGTTTAAAGATTGAGTGTTTTGATTGTCCCCTAACATCTAGGGTGGGACTAAAGGTGAAAAAGTTTTATCAATCAACAATATAATATTATATGTGGGAAACAATTTACCCAGTTACCCCGAGCATCCCTGTGTTTACAAACGCGGGCATCATCCTAATAGGTTTCTAGAGTTAAATAAAAGAAGGGTTGAGACAAATTGATAATAGAATCTTATTTGTTTGGAAGAAATCAGAGATATTGGTTTAGCTGGAGGATAAGGTCGGGGTCGGGGGAATTGCCCAACCATTTTTCTCTTTCTGAAAAACGGCAAACACCGGGATAGTCACCTTGCCAAGCGGCCATATCCAGTATGATTTGGAAATGTAAATGTGGTGGCCAGTTCCCGTTTTCGAAACGCATCCCAAACTCTGAAAAAGTTTCGCCAGCAACGATATGTCTCCCTTCGTGCAGATTTTTTATTGAGTTCAGACTAAGATGGCCGTACAAGGTATGAAAGCTTATATCTCCCAATTGATGGCTGAGGATGATGGTAGCACCATAATCACTGTCATTATTATTGAATGCAAAACTGTGAACGATGGCATCCAGCGGTGCCATTATCTTGGTGCCAGCTTCACCCCAGATATCGATGCCCAGATGTAGTCTTCGCGGTTCTTCCCCCAAATCGAAATGATTACTACGGGCATATAAAGTTCGGTGTTCATCATAGCCGCCAATCCCATATTTGCAATGGTTGGTTTTTAGTTTTGAAAAAATATAGTTTGCAAAACTTTCTGTGTCGGCGATGGTTTCGGCGGTTAGTTCCTTATTATTTGCTGTAAAGTCAAAAGGGAAGAGCTTGTCCGTTGATGGTTGGAAAAAGACAATCGGGTGAAATGTTGCCTGATGTTTTTTTAAGACCGAAACAATACTGATTTTTTGCATGATGTAAAAGAATACAAAAATAAGTTACCGTTGACGTCCCTCCAATTCCTGTACTTGAAAGCACAATTGATGGACTACCTGCTAAAAAATTGCCAAATCAAATACTATGCAAAATATTAGGTTTCAAAATTCGTTCCAGTACTTTAAAGCCATTCTTTTGAACACCAATACCATCAGATTTATACTGAGTGCTTTTGTTATATGCTTTGCCCTTCAAGCTATAGCCCAACCCATTACAGGGGTATGGAAAGGCACAGCGGGAAAGCATCGCGTAGAATTGAAGATTATAAAAACGGGGGACAGTCTTACCGGTACTGCCTATTATTATGGTTCTGCCAACAATTATAAAAGATATAGCATCAAGGGATATTTTGACCCCAGATCGAATGATGCCATTTGGTGGGATGATATGTTGATTGAAGATAGATCCGGCGGCAGTATTTTTAGGGAAAGTGAACAAGGTGGTTTATTGAATGTGGCCGATTTTAATTGTCCCGGTGATGATGAAATGAAATTAGAGGGGAATAGTTATCTAAGGGATGAAAAGAAAAAAAACGAAGGTGTGCTGAACCTATCTAAAAAAGGCTCGCCACTTTTCCCGGATGAATGGGATTGGGTAATCGCCAATTATACCCTTGGTGCCAATGATCCCTATATCATCGATAGTATTTCCCATCTCTATACTTCAGCACATGATGTAGCAAGTATAAAAAAGCCATCAGCACCCCTACCGCAGCCCCGCAAACACGAAGAGCCTGTAACCAATAAAGTTTTTGTAAAACCTCCACCTGTTGAAGAAAAGAAAGCCATCGTATCTGTTCCGGTAAAACAGCTTAGCCCCGAAGAAAAATTTGCGAGCCGGACAAAAAAATTGGAACAGGTGATCCCCATCAAAGGCGATTCGGTGGAAATCAGGTTCTATGACAATGGTGAGATTGATGGTGATTCCATTGCTTTTTTCATGAACAGCAAATTGATCTTTAAACATGTGTTGATTACCGATCAAGCTCACACGGTGAAATTTGCTTTAAAGGATTTGGAAGACGATAATGAGGCCGTGATGGTTGCAGAAAACCTGGGATCTATTCCTCCCAATACCTCCCTGATGGTGGTAATTGTAGGTGAAAAAAGATACGAAGCCAACCTATTCGCGGATGAGAATACCAGCGCCTTGATACGGTTTATAAAACAAGATAAAAAGATAAAGACGGAATAGAGGAAATATCATTCTATATTTCCTTGACTATCGACTCCGAACTCTGGCTATCGACTTTTCTCACATCACCACATTAATCATCTTATTCTTTACGTAAATGATTTTCTTGGGCTGTTTTCCTTCGAGCCATTTTTTTACGGTTTCGTTTGCCAGTATCATTTCTTCTACCTGTTGCTGTGTGGCATCCAATGAAATGGTCAATTCGGTTTTGGTTTTACCATTCAAAGCAATGGGGTAATTCTTTGAGGATTCAATCAAATATTTCCCCTCCGATATGGGATAGGCTGCATCAAGTATAGAGCCCTCATTACCCAACTGATGCCAAAGTTCCTCCGCGATATGTGGGGCATAGGGCGTTAATAGGATCAATAGTTTTTCGAGTATTTCTTTCTTATAACATTTTAGGTCGCTCAGTTCATTAACGGCGATCATGCAAGCGCTCACAGCGGTGTTGAAAGAAAACCGCTCTGTATCTTCCTCGATTTTTTTAATGGTTTTGTGCAGTACTTTTAGTTCGGCATCATTTGCTTTTTCATCTGTCCATAATTTCCCTTTCATCTCATCATAGAACAGACGCCATAATTTTTTCAGGAAGCGGTGAACACCTTCAATGCCCTTGGTATCCCAGGGTTTGCTCTGCTCCACCGGACCAAGGAACATTTCATACATGCGGAAGGTATCGGCGCCATATCTCACAACCAAATCATCGGGGTTAACGGTGTTGAATTTTGATTTGGACATTTTTTCAACTTCACTACCGCAGATATATTTCCCATCTTCCAAAATAAATTCAGCGTTGGCATATTCCCCAATGCGCCATTTTTTAAACTCTTCTATATTGAGTTCAAAGCCATCAACAATGTTTACATCCACATGCAATAGTATGGGTGCTCCATTATATGACACGCCAATACCTCCTCCTATTTTTTTTGATACTTCGTTTAAAATATATTTACTTGTTTCATGATTATTGTTAAAATAATCATCATAGAAATGTTTTGAAATGAAGAATTGTGGGAAGCTTTTCGTTTCATTAATCTTTTGTGCAGAGGTGTATTCATAATTTAAGTTTAGTCTATACACAAACCTACTGCTTCCCTGTATCATCCCTTGGTTCACTAATTTTTTATAAGGTTCCTCATGACCGATATGACCAAGATCAAAGAGAACTTTGGTCCACATGCGGCTGTACAAGAGATGACCTACTGCATGCTCCGTGCCTCCGATATACAAATCAACCTGTCCCCAATAATCACTTGCTTTCCGGTCGCAAAAAATTTGATCATTATGTGGGTCCATATAACGCAGGAAATACCAACTACTACCCGCATAGCCAGGCATGGTATTGGTTTCCCTCACTCCCTCGTGGAGAGGGGCTGGGGGTGAGGCCCAATCTTTTAAATTCGCTAAAGGACCTTCACCATCTGGGCCTGGGCCATATTTGTCTACTTCGGGTAGTATTAATGGCAATTCTTTTTCATCTAATGGATATGCAATGCCATCCTTCCATATAATCGGGAAAGGCTCTCCCCAATAACGTTGACGGCTAAACGCCGCATCACGCATTTTATAATTCACTTTTCTTTTGCCAATTCCCATCTCCTCCAATTTGGCAATCGCGATTCCAATCGCATCACGCATCAATATACCATTCAGGAAACCGCTGTTTTCCAAAATGGCATCTTTGGTCGCATTGGCTTCTTCTCCATTATAATGGGCACCGATAATATTGGTAATGGGAATATTGAAATGTTTGGCAAATTTAAAATCACGCTCATCGCCACAAGGCACGGCCATGATGGCACCCGTGCCATAGCCAGCGAGTACATATTCCGAAATCCAGATCGGTATATGCTTTCCATCAAAAGGATTGATGGCATAAGCACCCGTAAAACAACCAGTGATTTTTTTCTCTGCTTGCCTTTCGCGATCGCTTCGGCTTTTTACATAGCTGATATATTCTCCCACTGCCTGTTTTTGTTCTGCAGTAGTGATTTTTTCGATCAATTCATGCTCGGGTGCGATGACCATAAAATCGACACCAAAAATGGTATCGGGCCGAGTGGTGTATACTTTCAAATTCTCTGCTCCCGACTCTTGACTTTTTACTTTGAAATCTATTTCCGCCCCATAGCTTTTTCCAATCCAGTTGGTCTGCATTTCCTTCATGGCCTCACTGAAATCGATGCGCTCGAGTCCATCCAACAAACGATTGGCATATTCCGTAATGCGGAGGTACCATTGACGCAGTTTCTTTTTCACTACCGGATGACCGCCACGCTCACTCACTCCATTGATCACTTCGTCATTCGCCAGCACCGTGCCCAAAGCCTCGCACCAATTCACTTCCCCATAGCCACAATAAGCGAGGCGGTATTCCAT
This sequence comes from Bacteroidota bacterium, assembly GCA_018267575.1. Classification (GTDB taxonomy): domain Bacteria; phylum Bacteroidota; class Bacteroidia; order Chitinophagales; family Chitinophagaceae; genus Puia. The sequence goes on along the minus strand of JAFDYF010000083.1, from coordinate 25,553 downwards.
CAGGATCGCCTGCTTTGTTTTTTCATCGAAATTTTTCCAATCGCTAGGATTAAAGATGGTCGTTGGTTGTTGGTCGTTGGTCGAAACGGGAATTTGGAATTGGGAGTTGGGGATAGGATGATTAATGTTTCCTTCCTTTTCAAAAATATCAATCAAGGAATCGATGATTTCTGCTTTTTGCGTGCTGCGGTTATAATAGCTTTTGAAGAGTTTCAGGAAAATCCATTGGGTCCATTTATAATAATCGGCATGACTGGTGTTCACCTCTCTGCTCCAATCATAGCAAAACCCAATCTTGTCCAATTGTTTTCTAAAATTCTCGATATTGTTGGCGGTACTAACGGCAGGGTGTATCCCATGTTCGATGGCATATTGCTCGGCCGGCAACCCAAAAGCGTCATAGCCCATTGGGTGCAGCACATTAAAACCCTTCAAGCGTTTGTACCGAGCAAAGATATCGCTGGCGATATACCCCAAAGGATGCCCCACATGCAAACCCGCACCGCTCGGGTAGGGGAACATATCCAGTACATAATATTTCGGCTTGGTAGAATCGTTGCTTACCTTATAAATTTCTTTTCGCTTCCAATCTTCCTGCCATTTCTGTTCAATCTCCCTAAAATTATATTCCATAATGATTTTATGTGCGATTATATAACCCACCTTCTGCATTTGCTCAAACTAAGTTTTGCCAACCTTGTAGGCCAACCAGATTTATTTTTGGCAATCAAGCAAATGATTGTAAAGTCCTAGTAAAAAGTTAAAGCCTTATCATTTCAAAATAAGAAGGTCGATGCTCCGTTTTGGAGGCAACAAAAATACGGTTTATGCCTCTAAATCCGTTATTTTTGCGCATCTTGAAGGTCTATAACCCAGAAAAATTTGTTTATCATGGTTCAATTAGGAAAAGGTTATGCGAAACGTTCCACCCCTTCCTATCTGATGTCCATTATTGGCGTATCGGTGGTGTTGTTCTTGCTAGGTGTAATGGGCTGGTTTGTAATCAATGCAAACAAGCTTGGTGAATATTTCAAAGAAAATGTGGAAGTACGGGTATACGTTCGGGAGAGTGTTTCTTCCAAAGATAGTCTGGCTTTGGTGTCTTATATCGCATCACAGCCCTACACTAAATCTTACGAATATGTTTCCAAGGATCTGGCCAAGCAAAAATATCTGGCTGATGGCAACAAGGATTGGGGTGCTGTGCTCGATAAAAACCCTTTGCCCGCGAGTGTCAATTTCAAGATAAAATCACAGTACGCCACGACAGACTCTTTGAACAAGATACAGAATGACCTCACACAAAATATTGCAGTGAGCGATGTGCAGTACAATCAATCCTTGGTTACCAACCTAAATAATATCATCAGCAAAATCAGTCTCATACTACTAGTGGTGGCTATTGTGATATCCGTGCTGGTGATCATCCTGATCGATAATACCATTCGGCTGGCCATGTTCAGCAACCGGTTTCTTATAAAGACCATGCAAATGGTGGGGGCAACCCGATGGTTTATTGCCAAGCCCATGGATGTGCGGGCCTTGCTCAATGGGCTTCTCAGTGGTCTGATAGCTGTGGGCGGTGTGGTTGGCGTGATTATCGTTTCTGAAAAATGGCTTCCTGAAATTCGGGCACTCCGCGACTATCCCTTGCTCTCGCTTCTTTTCTTTGGTATTATATTGCTGGGGATTGGCATCTCGTTGCTCAGTACCCACCGTAGCGTGATCAAATACCTGAAAATGAAACTCGATGATTTGTATTGATAAGAAATGAACTGGAAAAAAGCAGGCTCATCGTTTTCGATTCGTTAAAAAATGTAAAGTATTTCTTTTGAACCCCCGACTTTCCGACTTTTTACTATATTGCAGCTTCAATTTTTGAACCATGGCAGAAACGACCAAAAAGAACAAAGTAGCTAAATTGTCCTATCAAACAGCACCCTTGTTTGGCAAAGAGAACTATATCTGGATGTTGGTGGGTATTGTACTGGTTGCTTTGGGACTGATATTGATGGCAGGAGGCAAAAGCCCCGATCCGAATGTGTTCAACGCAAACGAAGTATACAGCTTTAGGCGTATTACCCTTGCCCCCATACTGATGTTGCTGGGATTGGCTGTTGAGATTTATGCCATCTTCAAAAAATCAAAAGACACGGATACACAAGCATAAACTTTTTAATTATAATTTATAGAGGCGACCATTAAGGTCGCCTTTTTTATTAAGCAGGCATTTGAGGCCATAGATTGGTAGTTGATTTTTTTTGTCCTGAAATCCGATTATCAACTACAAAACTTCATGTTAAGTTTATCCTTAATCTACAAACTTTCTTTTACTTTTACCTCTTTAACTTATCAGCAGCATGAACTCCATTGAAACCATCATCTTAGGCATTGTAGAAGGACTTACGGAATTTCTTCCGATTTCTTCCACGGGACATTTGATTATTGCAAGCAGCTTCATGCATATTGAAAAGGATGAATTCACCAAACTTTTTGAGATTGCGGTGCAATTGGGTGCCATCATTTCAGTGGTGGTATTGTATTGGAAAAAGTTCTTCGATTTCAGCAGAGTACAGTTTTATTTTAAACTGATGATAGGGGTGGTGCCTGCCGTGATACTTGGGCTTTTGTTCTCTAAAAAAATCGATCAATTGTTGGAAAGTCCACTCACGGTAGCCATTACCATGTTTGTGGGAGGCGTAATATTGCTCTTTGTGGACGATTTTTTCAAGAATCAGAAGATTGACAGTGAAAGCGAAATTTCCAATAAAAACTCTTTCATAATTGGTGTGTGGCAGTGCTTGGCCATGATTCCCGGCACCAGCCGAAGTGCAGCATCGATCATTGGGGCGATGCAACAAAAGCTTACCCGTAGGGTTGCTGCTGAGTTTTCTTTTTTTCTGGCAGTGCCAACCATGCTTGCGGCTACTGGCTATAAACTTTTTAAGGCTTTTAAGGAAAACCCAGAAATACTCAAGAACCACAGTAATATTCATGCATTGCTATTGGGAAATATAGTGGCCTTTGTGGTTGCAATTATCGCCATTAAATTCTTTATTGGTTTTTTACAAAAACATGGATTCAAGTTATTTGGTTATTACCGCATCATCGCCAGCCTTGTGCTATTCTTTTTGATTTGGAAGGGAATTATTCAATAAGCGAAAGGCAGAGGCTCTTCATCCCAGTCGTCATAATTGGGAGAGCGCATGTTTTAAAACTTCTTCGTCTTTATTTGGTTGACAACCCCCCACTTTCATGACCAATCCTTAATTTTAGAAAATGCAAACTGCTGCCAAAAAAGTAATCAACGGCTGGGCCATGTACGATTGGGCCAATAGTACGTATAGCCTGGTTATCACTTCCACCATATTCCCAGCTTATTATTCTGCAATTGCGCCCGATCAAGTAAGTTTATTTGGGCGGATGTACGGTAAGGATGCACTTGCTTCCTACACGATTTCACTTTCATTCCTGATCATTGCCATCTTGTCGCCAATACTCTCTTCGATCGCTGATTACAAAGGCAACAAGAAATCCTTTATGAAATTCTTCTGCTACTTAGGTTCGATTGCTTGTTTTCTGATGATTTTTTTTACCAAAGAAAATATTGGTCTTGGGCTTTTTTTATCGATGCTGGCCACGGTTGGTTATTGTGGCAGTATCGTATTCTATAACGCTTATCTGCCCGAGATTGCGGCAGAAGAGGATCAGGATAGGGTAAGTGCAAAAGGATATGCGCTTGGCTATATTGGGAGCGTGATATTGATGGTGCTCTGCCTATTGGTGATTACCTTGAATGACACGCTCCATCTTGGATGGGGCTCCTGGCCTGCCCGGTTTTCATTTCTTTCTGTTGGACTCTGGTGGGCAGGTTTTGCTCAGGTAACTTTTAATGTATTGCCCCCATCAAAAGCCTCAGAACAACACCCCGAGCATGATGTGTTCGTGAATGGCTTTTATGAACTGAAAAAAGTATGGAACCAATTAAAAAATTATCCATTGCTAAAAAAATACCTGCTCAGTTTTTTCTTTTATAATATGGGCGTGCAAACGGTGATGTATATGGCTACTTATTATGCGGCTGATGAGATCAAAATGAAATCGACTCAATTGATTGTAACCATCCTGCTCATCCAACTGGTGGCTATATTTGGCGCTTATCTTTTTTCCATTCTTTCAAAAAAAACAAACAATATTTTCACTTTGGCTGTTGCTATTTTGGGATGGGTGGGCATTTGTATTTTTGCCTATTATACTAAAACTGCAAACCAATTTTATATACTGGCTTTATGTGTGGGGCTGGTCATGGGAGGCATTCAGTCTATGTCGAGGTCAACCTATTCTAAACTGTTGCCAGAAACCACCGATACGGCTTCTTATTTTAGTTTTTATGATGTTTGCGATAAAATTGGTACCGTAATCGGAACTTTGTCCTTCGGTTTTGTTTCGGAAATTTCACACGGTATGAGAAATTCCGTGCTTACGCTGATGGTCTATTTTATTATTGGTTTTGTGCTGTTGATGTTTGTGCGGATGAAAAATAAAATCAAGTTTGTATGAAATTATATACCATAGAAACGGGCTTTTTTAAATTGGATGGGGGGGCGATGTTTGGTGTGGTGCCCAAAACCATATGGAACAAACTGAATCCAGCCGATGAAAATAATCTTTGTGATTGGGCCATGCGCTGTTTGTTGATCGAGGATGGAAAAAAGCTGATATTGATCGATAATGGGATTGGTGATAAACAGGATGCCAAGTTTATGGGGCATTATTATTTACATGGCGATGACAGTTTGGATAAATCCTTGGCGAAACATGGTTTTCATCGGGATGATATCACGGATGTATTTTTAACGCATCTTCATTTTGACCATTGTGGCGCCAGCATTATGCGGAATGGCGAAAAACTGATCCCCGCTTTTAAGAATGCCAATTATTGGAGCAATACAGATCATTGGAAATGGGCCACCGAACCCAACGACAGAGAGAAAGCTTCTTTTTTAAGGGAAAATATTTTGCCGATCAAAGAAAGCGGGCGATTGAAAATGATTGATGGGCAAGTGATGGCCGATGAACAATGGCCGATGAATGAAAAACAAATTACCCCAATTAATGCCGAACGGCCAACCGCCATCGCCCATCTGCTATCGAACATCATCAATGACCTCTCCATCCGCTTCGTGAATGGTCATACCAATGCCATGATGCTTCCCCAAATTTCTTATAAAGGGAAAACGATTGTTTTTATGGCCGACCTGCTTCCTTCAATAGGTCATATCCCCATCCCTTATGTGATGGCCTATGATATGTTCCCTTTGACCTCATTGAATGAAAAAAAAACATTTTTGGAAGAGGCACTTGCCCAAGATTATATCCTTTTTTTCGAACATGACCCAAAGAACGAATGTTGCAGCCTTCAACAAACGGAGAGAGGGATTCGTAGCAAAGAAATTTTTAGGTTGTCGGAGATTTGATGCTGATAAGGCCAACCCTTGATTATCTACACAATACGCCATTTATAGAAATGGGAATGTTTTGTTTTAATATTAACGGCGGTATCAGTTTAACTTTTCTCCATTAAATATTACTGGTTGATTTTGTTGTTTACATTTACTTGTTTACCTTCGCCGCCCGCGGGGCGTAGCGTAGCCCGGTTATCGCGCCTGCTTTGGGAGCAGGAGGTCGCAGGTTCGAATCCTGCCGCCCCGACAAAAAGCCTTGAGTAATCAAGGCTTTTTCATTTTTTGGCAAAGTTTTCATAAATAAACGATTAGAACCCTCTTCTCAACATTTCTGCAAATTCATTTGGCAAGGGGCTATCTTCTATCCTTTTGCTGCTTTTTCAAGGTCATATTCAAAACAGATGAACTCGACCTGTATAGTTTCCTTATTGGCAACACTCGAATTTTCATTGATAGACAACATCACATAACAACCCCTTGGGTCTTTAACCTTGGGTTTACCTACTGAACCGATATTGATGGCGTGGCGAAAATGGTCTTTCCCCTCTAGGCTTGAATGTAAAATACGTCGATAGGGTTTATGTGTATGCCCAAAACACATGATGTCTGCCTATGCTTGTTCCATTATCCTTAGCAAGTTTTTTTCGTCCCTGTCCTCAAAAAGGTATTCGTTTATTTTCCTTGGGCTGCCATGCACCAAAAGCAGGTTCAGCTTGTCTTCGTTCAATTGAAATTCGAGTTTGATATGTGTGGGCAATGTTCTCAAATAATTTCTTTCTTCATCCTGCATAATGGAATTTGTAAACCCAATGGAAATCTTGCCCATATCCTTTTCCATATCCGTTTTGTAGGCACAGCCACATTCATTGCTCATTCTACCAATGCCAAAATCATAGTTTCCAGCAATGGTTGGGATACGCCTTTTGATGATCTCATGGGTTACTTGGTTTGGCCAAATATTATAACCAACCAGGTCGCCCAGGCAATAAATGGAGTCTGGTTTTTTCTTGTCTACGTCTTCGAAAAAAGCTTCCAGTACGGGAAGGTTGGCGTGTATATCAGAGAAAAGTGCAATTTTCATATAAAGTATCATTAAATAATCGCAGGACTTAAATAATATTTCTTCCTTAGCCAAAAAGCGACGTTCACCAAACCGATTAAGGCGGGTACTTCCACCAAAGGTCCGACAACGCCTGCAAAAGCTTCGCCGCTATTAATACCAAACACTGCAATAGCAACTGCTATTGCCAGCTCGAAATTATTCCCAGTGGCTGTGAAAGCGATGGATGCATTTTTGGAATAATCTGCGCCCATTAACCTGCCAATAAAAAAACTAACGAGAAACATTACGGAAAAATAAATAACCAGTGGAATAGCGATACGGATAACGTCAAAGGGTATCTGCACTATCAGTTTTCCCTTTAAGCTAAACATCACCACAATGGTAAATAATAATGCAATAAGGGTAATTGGCGAAATAATCGGAACAAACTTATTTTGAAACCAATCTTCCCCTTTTAGTTTTATCAATGAGTAACGGCTGATGATCCCTGCTGCAAAAGGTATCCCTAAATAAATGGCAACCGTCTTTGCTATTTGCGCCATGGTGATGTTGATGATGGAGCCCTTAAAGCCAAACACTGGCAGCAAAACAGTGATGAATATATAAGCGTAAATGCTGAAGAACAATACCTGAAAAATACTATTTAAAGCCACCAAACCAGCGGCATATTCCCTGTTGCCGTCGGCTAGTTCGTTCCATACAATCACCATCGCAATACATCTGGCAAGCCCGATTAAAATCAGCCCAATCAGGTATTCGGGATAATCCCTTAAAAAAATGATGGCAAGAAAAAACATCAGCAATGGGCCGACAATCCAATTCAGAAAAAGAGAAGCTCCCAAGATTTTTGTGTTTTTGAACAGCTCGCCCAATTTTTCATAACGCACTTTTGCAAGTGGTGGGTACATCATTAGGATTAGACCGATGGCTAATGGAATATTGGTGGCTCCGCTAGAAAACGAATTGATGAAGCCGGAGGATGCCGGGATAAAATATCCAACGGCAACCCCAATAATCATGGCCAAAAATATCCAGAGGGTCAAATATTGGTCAAGGAAGCTCAATTTTTTTCTTTCACTCACTGGAGCAAAATTGGGTAAACTCATTACTGATATTTTCTACGCTGATTTTATTAGTTTTAGCAGCATCCCGGGGCACAGCATGCTTCTACAGGTTTTTCTGCAAAAACAGTAATGCTGAAAATGCCAGCACCAGACTGTTTGAACAAATCGATTTCTTCCTGTGGCAGATAGTTGGCTAAAATATCGTCAGGTATTACAATGGTCTTTTCCTTTTGGATTTTGATATTATTGAACCCATTGATTTCTACCAATTCCATATAGGTCTGTTTTTGTATGGCACCAGACACGCAACCTGAATACATCTCAGCGGTCTTGCGAATTCCTTCGGGAAGGTCACCAATCAACACCACATCGGAAATGCTAAAATGACCACCAGGCTTTAGTACTCTGAAAATTTCTTTGAACACGCCATCTTTATTTGGCACTAGGTTCAGCACACAATTGCTCACCACTACATCAGCGATGTTTGATGTCATTGGCATCTTTTCAATATCACCTTGTCTGAATTCCACATTGTGAAAACCCAGCTTTTCGGCGTTAGCCCTTGCCTTTTCGATCATGGCAGGTGTAAAATCGATACCGATTACTTTTCCTGTCTCACCGGTTTCAGATCTTGCAATAAAGCAATCATTGCCTGCTCCCGAGCCAAGATCAACAACAATATCTCCTTTTTTTATTTTTGCAAACTGTGTGGGAAGCCCGCAGCCAAGACCAAGGTCCGCATCTGGGTTATACCCTTTCATCGAAGAATAATCGTCGCTCATGATATTATACACTTCATCCGAGCAGCAACCGGAACCACAGCAGGATGCTTGGTTGGTTTCTTTATCCTGTAAGGCAATCTCGGCATATTTTTGCCTCACCATTTCTTTGATATCTTGTTCAGAAGTTTCCATTGTGTTTGTTTTTGGTGATTTAATGTTATATCCAAAACATGATTTCTTTTGCCTCTTTGATAAAGCTCAAAACTTTCTCTTCTATCTCATCCCGTACTTTTGCAGTTTCTTCTAAAATTTTTTCTTTACTACCCCTAAAACTGGAGGGATCGGTAAATGACCATGCCAAACGTTTCACTTTGCCAGGAAAAACGGGGCAGCTCTCTGCACTGGCTTGATCGCAGACTGTTATCACGGCATTGTATAATTTCCCTTTTTGAAACAGATCGAAAACGCTTTGTGTGCCATTGTTGCTGATATCGATGCCCACCTGTTTCATTACTTCAACAACGTTCGGGTTCAGCTTGCCCGGCTCAAGGCCAGCGCTTTCCGCCTCGAAGGATTCATTGCCGTACTTTTTTAAAAAAGCTTCTGCCATTTGGCTACGGGCAGAATTGTGGATGCAGACGAAGAGAACCTTGTATTTTGAATCTGGCATAATAAATATTTAATCGGTTTATTGCATTAATACGATATTATAAAGCAAAAAAAAATCAACAACAATTTTCGCTGCTCTCGATCGAAACAAAAAAGCCTTCCATTTCCTTAAGGTACTGTTTCCAAACTTTATTATCAATACAATAGCAAACGCTTGTTCCTTCAATAGTCCCTTTGATTAGCCCGGCATTTTTTAGCTCCTTCAAATGCTGGGAAATGGTAGCTTGTGCTAGCCCCAATTCAAACACAAACTCCCCACAAATACAGGTGTTAGTTTTAAGCAATTGCTGGATGATGGCTATCCGTGCGGGGTGTGCCAGTGCCTTCATCATGTTTGCAATCCTGTTTTGCTTTTCTGAGAATATTTCTGTCTTAGTTAGTCCCATTGATTGCAATATTACGATTAATATTTAATCCCTAAAATTATTTTTTTTCATGTAGGAAAATAATGGGGGAACCATCGGGTCAAATTTAACCGTTCAAGTTTCGATTCATTTTTGGTTCAAAAAGGCTGGATAACCCTATATTTTCTTAAACGAAAAACCAAAACTGCTCCCTTCATTTATTTTACTATCCACCCATATCCTTCCGCCCTGGGCCTCAATAAATTCTTTGGAGATGGCCAGACCAAGACCCGTGCCCGTTCGGTCATGCGAGCCGGGTACTTTGAAATAACGGTCAAAAATGCGGGGTTGATATTTTTCTTCAATCCCTTTTCCATAATCACGGACTATAAAATCTATAGAGTCACCGTTCTCAAAAACATTAATTTCAATTTTGCTTTTTTCTGGGGAAAATTTAATAGCATTGGTAATAAAATTGATGAGCACCCAAGTGGTTTTTTCCGCATCTGCATTCAAATAGGGTAGGTTGGGTTGTATGTTTTTTTGTAGGCTGATGTTTTTTTGTTGGGCTTGAAACTGTACTGCACTCAGGGATTGGTCGACAATGCTTTCAGGGGATGTTCCTTGTATTTTCAATTGGATATTGCCCGTTTCTACTTGTGCCATGTTCAGCAGCTCACCTGTTATTTTCAATAGCCTCTCCGCATCTTCCTGAATACTCACGGAAAGTTCTTTCTGCTCATGGTTCAAGCTACAGATCCGTTCATCGGTCAGTAACTGTGCACTCATTTTAATGGAAGAAATAGGCGTTTTCAATTCGTGTGAAACGGTGGCAATGAAATTGGTCTTTGCTTCATTCAGTTCATGGAATGGGGTGATATTGCGCATCACAATCACTGTTCCTATCATCTGTTCATTGTTCATCACTTCCAATACATCCCTATTGAAATAGCTTTCCTTATTGTCCGCAAAAATTTTCAGTTCCTCTTCAATAGGATGCTCTTGCAATAAGGTCCGCATCAGGTCATTGCTCAAAGCAATATCTGGGGCATACTTTCCTATGATGTCCACTTCTTTTAAGCCCAACAATTTTTCTGCTACCGCGTTTAGGAAAAGTATTTTTCTTTTTTCATCCAAACCAAGAATCCCATCACGCATTTGATTGATGATGGTCTCGATGCGGCTTTTTTCAAACTTGATTTTTGCCAGGTTGCTGCTTTCGTATTCATCCAGCTTGCCGGCCATCACGTTAAAAGCATTGGCCAGGTCGCCAAATTCGTCTTTCTGTTTTAGGTAAATACGCTTGGTATAATTTTTATTGGCAATAGCGGTAATACCTTCGGACAAAGATCGGATGGGTTCGGCAATGATGCCGGGCAAATTGTAAATAAAAGAAAATGCAATCAGCGTAAGTACAGAAAAAATAATGGCTAGAACCAATTTTGCATCTTCAGATGTAGCCCTTGCTATTATATTTTTTCGTAGGATAGCCATCTCGTTAACTTCCTGTGCTTGATAAATGGCCAGCCTTACTTTTCGATAATATTCTGGGTTGTCCCGGTTCAGAAGCAGTGAATCAAAACTCTTGACTATTTTCAAAGTCGATTCTCTTTCCCCTACATCAGAAATATTGGCTTGTTCGTTTTTTAAGTTTTCGGAAAAAGCCTTTATATCATCTTGACCTACTCGTATATTGTCCAACGAACGGAGCATGTTGTTACAATATACAAGCGAGTTGTAATTGTTCTTTAATATCTGATCAAGGTCATCGCCAAGTTTGGTGATATAAAATATACCAAGTATCCCAAATAGGAGAATGACAAAAAATAAAAAAACCAGACTGATAGAAAGTTTTGTTTTAAGCCTCATAGCAGATCTGTATTATGAGAGGATGACCACATCAATGTCTGTTGCGGCCAACTTCTTTAATAATTGATTAAAAACGGCGGTGCTTAAGATTAGATTTAGCAAACTTAAATGCGGCTTTCCGATGCAAATCGTAGTGATCGATTTTTCATCCGCCACCTGCATAATGCTTTTTGCAATATTATTATTTTTTATGCGAATAACATCTGCGCCCAATTCGGTAGCCAATTTAAAGTTATTGATGAGGTGTCTTTGTGCCGCCAAACCTATCTTGTTGGCATCTTCTTTATCAGTCTGGACATACAATAGAAACCATTTGGAATGGTAGTAACAGGCAAGCCTTGACGTTTTTCTGATTACCTTGCCAGCAATCTCATGATTACTGCTGATGCATGCCAAAAAACGTTCGGGTTGTAAATGTGAACCGCGTGGCAGTTCAGTTTCAATCTTTCGCTCTACCTGTGTAGCGACTTCTTTCAGTGCCAACTCCCTGAGCTGCAAAATCCTTTCTGGTTGAAAGAAATTTTTTAGCGAGATTTCTATTTTGTCCGATGGGTATATTTTACCTTCTCTCAACCTGGTGACCAGTTCATCGGCAGTGAGATCAATATTCACTACCTCATCGGCTTCTTTCAGTACACTATCGGGTATTCGTTCTGCAACTTCAATCCCTGTGATCTTTTTCACGTCATTGTGCATACTCTCGATATGCTGGATATTGACGGCACTGATCACATTGATGCCCGCATCCAAAATATCCATTACATCCTGCCAACGTTTTTCGTTTTTGCTACCGCTAATATTGGTATGTGCCAGCTCATCCACCACTACAACTTCTGGATGCAGGTTTAGTATGCCTTGCATATCCATTTCCTCTAGTTCCTTTCCTTTATAAAAAAGCTTTCTTCTAGGTATTAATGGAAGACCTTCCAGCAGCACGGCGGTTTCTGCCCGTTGATGTGTTTCTATATAACCGATCTTGATATCTACCCCATTTCTCAATAGGGAATGGGCTTCTTGTAGCATTCGGAAAGTTTTGCCAACGCCTGCGCTCATCCCAATATAAACTTTGAACTTACCACGCCTTGATTTGCGGATAAGCTCTAGAAAATGTTGCACATTGGCTTTTTCTTCCATCGTTTGATTTCCTTAGATATCAAATGAAAATTGGGCCTTTGGCCCAAACTGATTTTATAAAATTAAACTATCTATCACTATTTTGAAATTATTGGATTTGGTCCAAGGCTAAATTCAGTTTAAGCACATTCACTTTTACTGTTCCAAAAAGACCTAAGAAAGCGGGGTCGATATGACTGTCAACAATAGCCTTGATTTTGCTTTCCTGCAAACCCCTTGCTTTTGCGATCCTTGCAATTTGAATATAAGCTGCATTGGGTGAAAGATCTGGGTCAAGACCGCTACCAGAAGCGGTCACTAGCTCAGCAGGGATATTTTCTTTTTTTATACCTGGGTTATGTACTAAAAAACTATCGACTTTGTTTTGAACGTCCTTGATATAATCAGGGTTGGATGGTCCCTTGTTACTACCACCACTGCCCATGGCATTATAGGCAACTGCAGAAGGTCTTCCCCAAAAATATTTGTCCTGTGTAAAATTTTGCCCTTCCAAAGCATACCCTATTGTTTTACCTTTTACTTCAATGGTTTGCCCCAATCCTTTATTAGGTGCCAATTGCGCAACAAGCAAAATAATAAGGGTGTAAATCCCACTGAAAAAAATCAGAGAAAATAAACTGAGCTTGAGTGCAGGAAGAATATGTTTTTTCATAAATCTAAATTTTCAAAACCTGGATGAATCAAATTAAAACCAAAGGCTTACCAATAGATCAATCATTTTTATACCCAAAAAAGGAAGGAGGATGCCGCCAAAGCCATAGATCAATAAATTTCTTCTCAACAAAGCGCTTGCACCGATTGGTTTGTAAGCAACCCCACGCAAAGCCAATGGAATCAACAATGGGATGATGATGGCATTGAATATCACTGCGGATAAAATGGCACTTTCGGGGCTGTGGAGATGCATAATATTCAATGCCTTCAATGCTGGTATGGAAGCGATGAACAATGCTGGGACAATCGCAAAATATTTAGCCACATCATTGGCTATGGAAAAAGTGGTGAGTGTTCCTCTTGTCATCAACAATTGTTTTCCGATTTCAACAATCTCAATCAGCTTGGTGGGATCATTGTCAAGATCTACCATATTCCCCGCTTCTTTTGCGGCCTGTGTGCCGCTGTTCATGGCCACGCCTACATCTGCTTGTGCCAAGGCCGGTGCATCGTTTGTGCCATCGCCCATCATAGCTACGAGCTTTCCTCCTTGTTGTTCTTTCTTAATATAATTCATCTTGTCCTCCGGCTTGGCTTCGGCAATAAAATCATCCACGCCTGCTTTCTCTGCAATATATTTAGCGGTTAAAGGGTTATCTCCGGTAACCATCACCGTTTTTACTCCCATTTTTCGTAAGCGTTCGAAGCGTTCGTAAATACCCGGCTTAATAATATCCTGGAGCTCAATTACGCCGATTACTTGAGCGTTCTGGCTCACCACTAAAGGTGTTCCACCATTACTGGAGATTTGCTTGACCCTTACTGCTGTTTCTTCTGGGAAAATATTTCCTGATTTTGTTATTATGTTTCTGATGGAATCATAAGCCCCCTTCCTTATTTTTAAACCGTTCGGCAAATCAATGCCACTGCTTCTGGTTTCCGCTGTGAACTCAATAAATTTTGCGCCATTGGTACTAAAACTATTTGTAGTGAGGCCTGACAATTCGATAATCGATTTTCCCTCTGGGGTTTCATCCGCGAGAGATGCCAATGCACAGGCTTCGATAAAATTTTTTTCATCCATATTCTTCACTGGCCAAAAATGGGTGGCTTTTCTATTACCGATGGTGATGGTACCTGTTTTATCAAGAAGCAAGGTATCCAAATCACCGGCCGTTTCCACTGCCTTACCACTTTTTGTAATCACGTTCGCACGCAAGGCTCGATCCATACCTGCAATGCCAATTGCACTCAACAAACCGCCAATAGTGGTTGGTATCAAACAAACAAACAATGAAATAAAAGCGGCTATGGTGATGGGTGTGTTTGCAAAATCGCCAAAGGGCTTTAGTGTTACACAAACTATTACAAATATGATGGTGAAGCCGGCCAGCAGGATGGTGAGGGCAATTTCGTTTGGTGTTTTTTGTCGGGAAGCACCTTCCACCAGCGCAATCATTTTATCCAAAAAACTTTCGCCGGGTTCTGTGGTTACTTTCACCTTGATGCGGTCGCTCAAAACTTTTGTGCCACCCGTTACGCTGGATTTGTCGCCACCCGATTCTCTAATCACGGGAGCACTTTCCCCAGTAATAGCACTCTCGTCAATGGTAGCAAGACCTTCTACGATTTCACCATCCATGGGAATGATATCGCCTGCTTCACAAATAAACAGGTCGCCTTTCCTTAACTGGGATGAGGGGACTAGTTTCACTTCATTAACATAAATATCGCCAACTGCAAATATCTTTTTTGCTGGAGTGTCCTCTCTCGTTTTTCGCAAGCTGTCGGCCTGTGCTTTTCCCCTTGCTTCGGCAATTGCTTCAGCAAAATTGGCAAATAATAAAGTGATGAGCAGGATTAAAAAAACCACCATATTATATACCAAACTTCCCTGCGATTTCTCACCTACCATTATCCATATACAAACAAAGAGCATAACGACAGTACCCAATTCAACGGTGAACATAACAGGATTGTGGATGAGGATTGCAGGATGGAGTTTGACAAAGGATTGTTTCAAAGAATCCCTTACCAAACTGGGCTCAAATAATCTATTGTTGGTATTCCGTTTCATGTAAAGCCTTTTATTAGTTCAATGAAAAATGTTCAGATATCGGACCCAATGATAATGCAGGGAAAAAGCTCAGCGCTGCCACAATCATGATCACTGCAAAAATCATGATGCCAAAAGTGACAGTATCTGTTTTAAGTGTGCCTGCACTTTCTGGTACATATTTTTTCTTTGCCAAGATACCTGCAATGGCTACCGGCCCAATAATGGGGAGGAAACGCGATAGCAGCATAATCAATCCACCCGTAATATTCCAGAAATTGGTATTGGCACTAAGCCCCGCAAACTCAGAACCATTATTAGCCGATGCAGAGGAATATTCATAAAGCATTTCGGAAAAACCGTGATAGCCCGGATTGTTCAGCCAAGTAGCGTATGCTTGTGGGTTATGCGCATAAAGGTGTGAAGCTAAAGCGGTGCCTGATAAAATCAATAGCGTATGAAGCAGCGCAATAATGGTCGCTATCTTCATTTCTTTTGCTTCGATTTTTTTGCCTAAAAACTCTGGGGTTCTTCCCACCATCAATCCACTAATGAACACGCTGATGATCATGAACACATAAAAATTCAAGAAGCCAACACCCACCCCACCATAAAAAGAATTGATCATCATACCCAGCATGGTAAACATACCCGTGAGCGGCATAAAGCTGTCGTGCATCGCATTCACAGACCCATTTGATGTAACCGTGGTAGAAATACCCCAATAACCAGATGCTGCTGAGCCAAACCTTATTTCCTTTCCTTCCATATTGCCCCTATTTTGGGATATGCCCAGCCGTGAGATGGCAGGATTGCCTTTCATTTCCATATAAACCGATGGCACTACAAAAATTATGAAACCAGCCGTCATTACACCAAAGACGATCCAAGCGAATTTCCTTCTTTTTATTATGGTTCCCATGGCAAAAACCATTGCTATCGGAATGAGTAGGATACTGATATTTTCGATGATATTTGTAAAATAATTTGGGTTTTCGAAAGGGTGAGATGAATTTGCACCAAAAAAACCACCGCCGTTTGTCCCTAACTGTTTGATGGCAACCATGGCAGCAACAGGGCCACGGCTCACATTTACTGTATCGCCCTGCATGGATATGAATTGGTCCTTGCCTTTAAAAGTCATAGGTGTGCCAGCAAATAAAAGTATAATGGCAACAACCACCGAAAGCGGGAGCAAAACCCTTGTACATGATTTCACGAAATAATTATAGAAATTACCAAGCTTATCTGTTGTTCTTTCTTTCATGGCATTGAACACGACCGCGCATACTGCCATCCCTGCACCTGCACTAATAAACTGGAACAACATCAACACCAATTGACCTAGATAGGAAACGGCTGTTTCCCCTGAGTAGTGCTGTATATTGGTGTTTGAAATAAAACTCACTGAAGTATTGAATGCAAGACTGGCAGTCATGGAAGGGTTACTATCTGGATTTAACGGAAGCCAACCCATATTCATCAGCACGAGCATCGAAAAAAGAAACCAAACAAAGTTGATTGTAAGCAATGCCAACAGATGCTGTTGCCATGTCATTTCCCTTTCTGGTTTAATGCCACTAATTCTAAAAAATAATTTGTCGATCGGGTTTAATATAAAATCTAGCCAAGTAGTTTTGTTCTGGTATACTTTGGCGATATAATTTCCCAGTGGTATAGCCAACAATATTGTTGCTACTAACATCAATACTATGCCAGCAATTTCTGTATTCATAAAACCCGGTTATGAGTGATAAAATCTAAAAACATTTTGAATCGGAAGTTTCCAAAACTGAATCTGTTTCATTTTTCCTACAATTTCTCCGGTCTGATAAGTACATAACAGAGATAGATAAAAACAAGGATCGAAAGGACAAACAAGGCTGTCATGGTTTTATATTTGGTCAAAAAAATCAATCGACTTTAAAAAAAGGGCAAAGCAAACAAGCACGGTCAAAACGAGGATAATTGCTAGCATGATTCAATTTTTATTTTCAATAACTAATTACTTATGAAACAATAACCTGTATTTCAGGAAGACAACATAAACCATTGCTGCTGCAAACAACCAAGCCAGAATAATTACGAGCTTATCTTTTAAATTGGTTTTTTCTCGTTCCATTTAATTTATTATTGTGAGCGTTTCCAATCGTCAAAAAGTGATTCTATACAAAACTCCATACAAGATGATGATTGAGTATATCAGCAATAGCAAATGAAAAGGCTCAGAACGTTTGATTACTAACCTGAAATATTTTTTCATTTCTTTAGTTTGATATAGTATACCAAATGATATGCCTTTAGGTAAATATTTTTTCAGATTTGGCCTAAACTCAATATGGTAAAGGGTTTTGTCGGTATTGCCATGCTTGTCAACAAAAAAATTGAAAGCTGCCACCCTTCCATTTTGGTAAGCTATTTTCAAAATAATAAGGGTAGAGTTATAAAAACTGGTAGTACAAATACTTCCTTTTGAATTACCTAAAATGAGTTCCTTATTCTGCTAAAATGGATATCCAGTGTATAATAAAACCGAAGATTGTTGGTAAAAGATTTTTTGTAATGGGCTACAAAGAACGAAGAGCATTTTATATCAATCCCACATTGACGTTTGATTTATTGATAGGTAAGAACCAATAGATTTATTTATTATTTTACTACCCCTGAATCTAGGCAATTAAATAAGGGCAAATTGCTCTCGGGAGCAATCAATAAAAGCTTAGCGAGTGTTCAGTTTTATACGAGAGATGTATCTAACAACCTATTTTCAGAACACGATATGGTACTCGTCAATTTTGCGGTACAAGGTAGTAAGACCAATATTTAATAAGCGGGCCGCTTCTGTTTTATTTCCCTTGGTATGGTTCAATACACGCTGTATGTGCAATTTTTCAACGCTGGCCAAATCAAAAGCAGATAGGGTATGTGATTTATAGTTTACTGTTTGCAATTCCAAAGGCAGGCTATCAACATTGAGTAAAGAGGTCTCTGCCAATAGAACGGCACGCTCCAATACGTTTTTGAGCTCCCGGATATTTCCCTTCCACTCATGGTGCTGCAGTTGTTCCAGAAATTCCTTACTCATGCCTTCAATAAGATGGTTGGATTTCTGTGCAAACACTTTCATGAAATAGTTAGCCAGTGCGGGTATGTCTTTCTTTCTTTCCCTGAGCGATGGCAGATGGATGCAGAATACATTGAGCCTATAAAAAAGATCTTCACGAAACCGGCCAGTATCTACTTCCGATTGTAGGTCTCTGTTGGTAGCGGCCACTATCCGCACATTCACCCTAGATGATTTGGTATCGCCTACTTTTATAAATTCATTGGTCTCCAATACCCTCAATAATTTCGACTGCAGCTCGATATGCAGTTCGCCCACTTCGTCCAGGAAAAGGGTGCCGCCATCGGCTTCCTCAATCAGCCCTTTTTTATCTTTATTAGCACCCGTAAAGGCGCCGGATTTATGGCCAAACAGTTCACTCTCCAATATTTCTTTGCTAAAGGCACTGCAGTTTAAGGCTACAAATGGTTTGATCGTTCTTTTGCTACCGCTATGTATCGCTTGGGCAAATACTTCCTTTCCCGTACCGGTTTCGCCCAGCAATAATACCGTGGCATCAGAGGGAGCCACTTTCTGTGCCAGTACCACAGCTTCTTTAATCAAAGGCGATTCGCCCAATATATTATCGAAACTGTATTTTTTGCCCACCTGTTTTTCTAGATGCTCAATCCGTTTTCGAAGTTGCGTTTTTTCCAGTGCCCGGTTGAGCAGCGGGATGATTTTGTCGTTATCATCGCCCTTGATGATATAATCGAAGGCCCCATTTTTGATGGCCTGCACACCATCGGCAATATTGCCATAGGCGGTCAACAATATCATTTCTATTGAGGGGAACTTGGCTTTGACGTGTTGTACGAAATCCACTGCATTGCCGTCGGGCAGTTTTACATCACAAAGTACCACGTCGATATTTTCTTTTTCCAACACCTTATTGGCTGCCTTAAGACTGCCTGCCTCATGTATGGCATAGCCCTCTAAACTGATGATGCGCTTTAACAGCGATCTCAGTTTTTCTTCATCATCTATTAAAAGAATCGTTCCTGTAGGCATGCAAATAAAATAACCACAAAGCTATAATAAAAAAAACTGGATACGCTCAAGAAATCATTGAAGGAAGGGAGACCTCTTATAGATGGATATATGTTATGTGTATGAGAACTGAAATATGTGGATCTCATTGTAAACTTTAAAGTATAGAGTGGGGAGAATGAAATTTACATCCAAATACCTGTTGCCTCAATTTGCAAGAGATATTACATAATGTTGGCTTATTGATTGGTTGAATTAACCTTCTGGCAAATTCTAGATGCCGACTTGGTTCCTTAGCAAGTCCTCGAACACATCACGCTTTCTGATGAGTTGTGCTTTTCCGTCGCGGATCAATACCTCTGCTGGTTTGTACCGAGAATTATAATTAGATGCCATTTCAAAACCGTATGCTCCCGCATTGTAGAACAATAACAAATCGCCTTCCCGAACTTCATTCAGTTCGCGGTCTTCGGCAAAAGTGTCTGTTTCGCAAATATTGCCCACCACATTATAACGCTTGATTGGTCCATTGGGATTGGAAATATTTTCGATTACATGGTAGGCGCCATAGAACATGGGACGGATAAAATGGTTAAGCCCACTATCCACACCAGCAAACACTGTGGTAGAAGCATCTTTCACTACATTAACTTTGGTGATGAAATAACCTGCCTCACTCACCAAGAACTTGCCGGGCTCAAACCAAAAACCAATTTTGCGGCCTTGCTTTTTTTCGAAAAGGGCCAACTCTTCACCCACTTTTTTTCCCAACTTCTCAATATCTGTTACCTCATCACCGGGTTTATAAGCTACTTTGAAACCACCACCCAAATCGATTATTTCCAGATCAGGAAAATATTGAGCAATGTCAAAAAGCACTTCAATGCCTTTGGCAAAAATCTCCACATCTTTTATTTCGCTACCCGTATGTATGTGAAGCGCTGTGATGCGCAGATTGGTTTCTTTAACTACTTCCAATACTTTATCAATCTGCTCCAGTGGGATTCCAAATTTACTATCCTTATGACCGGTAGAGATTTTCAGGTTTCCGCCTGCCATAATATTGGGCCGCAGGCGAATGCCCACGGGATAACTATGACCGAATTTTTGGCCAAATTTTTTGAGGTTGGAGATACTGTCGATATTGATATTGACACCCAATGCTTGGGCGGTTTCAATCTCACTGAAGTCAATATTATTGGAAGTGTACAAAATATTTTGAGGAGCAAAACCTGCAGTAACTGCTAGTTGCACTTCATTGACAGAACTGCAATCGATATTGCAGCCGATTTCCTTGATATATTTCAGCACATTGATATTGGTAAGCGCTTTGCAGGCGTAAAAAAAACGGGTATTGGTGCCTTCAAAAGCGGACAATAGTTTTTGGTATTGTTCCTTTATTTTTTCAGCATGGTACACATATACAGGGGTGCCGAATTGGTTGGCAATATCAGTGAATAATGTTTTGGAAATATTTGTAGGTATCATTTGCGAATATACTGGTTGGGTTTCATGTATCGGAACTCAGGGTACAAGGAGAAAATGTTTCTTTTTATTTCCCTTGTACTTTTGATATTCCTTGTCATGTAATGGCTAAAATTATTCGGGGGCTTGGTCCTGGTTTTCCTGTTCGTTATTATCCTCTACCAGTTCACCGTCTTCCCTTACGATGAGCGGCGTTTCGTCCAGGATTTCCGGTTCGGGCTCAATGGCTTCGGTATGATTGATGAGCGTGGGCTCCACGAGATTTTCAGGGAACACTTCTTTCAGCTTGGGCAGATCATCAGAGGAATTGATCCCAAAATAATCCATGAACAATTTGGAAGTGGTATATATCAAAGGTTTGCCGACCATTTCTTCATTGCGCCCGGTAATGATAATGAGTTCTTTTTCCAATAGTTTCTGTATGGAATAATCACAGCTCACACCTCTGATGGCTTCAATTTCACTTTTGGTAATGGGTTGTTTATAAGCAATAATGGCCAGGGTTTCCAACGCGGCAGTGGATAGCCGTTTAAGGAATTTTTCGCCATTCAGTTGTGCAACCGTTTTATGATATTCTTTTTTGGTCAGGAACTGCCAACCGCCGCCACTTTGCCTGATCTCGAATGGATAGAACTCAGAGCTGTATTTTTCCACAATGCCTTCAATGGCACTCTGGATCTGGTCTAAAGTAAGCTTATCTTCCATAAAGCCGAAAGCATTGTTTGCTAGTTCGGTCAGCTCCATGGCTGTTAATGGCTTATCGCTTGCAAAGACCAGCGCTTCAATATGTGGAATGATGTTCGAAATTTCCATACTGCCCCTAACCCTTAAAGGGAAATTTTTAGTCTTTCGCATTTTTAAAATATGCGAAAAGATGATTGATGATTATTGTACTCAAGTACAAGAGTGCGACGCAACGATGCTCAATAGAATTCCCATCGCTGGTAACAAAAACCCAATTTCAAATAAAGAACTTTTACAAAAACAAAATGAAAGTTTCCGGCAAGGAAACAGGTCATTATCCCTGCAATGCCGCAGCGCCGCTCACGATCTCTGTCAATTCGGTAGTAATGGCTGCCTGGCGCGCCCTATTATAGGAAATACGCAAGCTTCGCAGGATTTCGTTGGCGTTTTCGCTTGCCTTATCCATGGCGGTCATGCGTGCTCCATGCTCCGATGCATTGCAATCCAGCACGGCCTTATATAACTGCGTGTTGAGGATCTTCGGCATCAATTCAGCAATGAGTTGCTCTTTGGATGGCTCGAAAATGAAATCCGTTTTTGTTTCGTTTCCTTTTCTTGCGTGTTTGGGTATAGGCAAAAATTTCTCTGAGATGAAAACCTGCGTGGCTGCGTTCTTGAACTCGCTGTACACGATTTCAACGGCGTCAAATTCTTTGTTCACAAATGCTTTGATCGCCGCTTGAGCGCAGGCCTGTACATGTTCAAAATCGAGGTGCAGGAAAATATCTTTATAGGTTTCGCTGACTTTATAATTGTTTTTCAGGAAATGCTCATAGCCTTTTTTGCCAATGCTCCATATATACACATTGCCTTTGGCTGCTTGGGCTTCGTATCTCTGTTGGATCGTTTGCTTGGCTAGTTTGATGATATTGCTGTTATAAGCGCCACAAAGACCGCGATCGCTGGTGATCACAATCAGAAGCACTTTTTCAACCGGTCTTTCGGTAGAAAGGCTCATGCCTGCCTGGCCGTCCGAATCACCAGCAATATTGCTCAGCGCTTCCTGGAGTTTTTTTGCATAGGGGCGCATTTGAAGAATGGCGTCCTGGGCACGGCGCAATTTGGCAGCACTCACCATCTTCATTGCTTTGGTGATTTGCTGGCTACTCTGCACAGATTTGATGCGGTTCCGAACTTCTTTGAGTTGTCCTGCCATAAAGCTTTTTTTAACAGGCGGCAAAGGTAGCAGAAAGGCAGTAAAATTCCATTATTGTGCAGAAAATATCAAAGTCTTAATAACGTTTGAAAGCAAGAGTCAAAAAAAATGGCCACATTTGCAAACTCTACCCTTTATATGGCAAAACTTACTAAGAAACAACCTGTTATATTAATTACGAACGACGATGGGATTAATGCCCCTGGGATTAGGAACCTCATTGAGTCTGTTCAAGGCCTTGGAAAGATTGTGGTGGTGGCACCCGATAAGCCCCAATCTGGTATGGGGCATGCCATTACCATTGGCAATCCACTGCGCCTGCACCCAGTGAATATTTTTGAGGGTGTGGAAGCTTGGCAGTGTTCAGGAACGCCAGTCGATTGTGTGAAACTGGCCGTTGATAAGGTGCTGCACAGAAAGCCAGATCTCTGCCTGAGCGGCATTAACCATGGCGCCAACCATTCCATCAATGTGATTTATTCCGGCACCATGTCTGCTGCTGTGGAAGCGGCCATCGAAAGCATTCCCTCGGTCGGTTTTTCGTTGCTTGATTATAGTCTGGAAGCCGATTTCAGTGCTGCAAAAAAATATGCTCGCATTATTGTGGAAAACCTGCTGAAGAATCCCTTGGACAAGCACCTGATCTTGAACGTGAATTTTCCGCAAGTGCCCGACAGCTTGATCAAGGGCATGAAAATATGCAAACAAGCCTATGCTAAATATGAAGAAGATTTTATTGAAAGAAATGACCCAACCGGCAAAAAATATTATTGGCTTACTGGTAAGTTTATGAATTTTGACAAAGGCAAGGATACCGATGTGTGGGCATTGGAACATAACTATGTGAGTGTGGTGCCTGTACAATTTGATATGACCAATTACGTTCTTAAAACCAAATTGAAAAAAGCCTGGAAATTGAAATAGCGGCCGGTACCCTGATTTTTTAATTTTATTTGAATATTTGAATAGCCAATGCTAAAAAAAGACAATCTCCGTTTCGGTTTATTACTGGGTTTTATTGCCCCTCTCCTCAGTTTAGTGGTTTATTATCTTGTGAAATTTTACCCACTTTTTTCAGTGAAAGATTTCCTGAGTTTTGTAGCAAGCAATAAAAACCAAATCACAGCCATATCTGTACCCTGTCTGGTATTGAATATTGCGTTGTTTACTTATTATATCAATTCCCGGCTTGATAAAACAGCCAAGGGCATTTTTGCGATCACACTGCTATTTGCCATTGCGGCCTTGGTATTGAAATTTTTATTGTAGGCCCCAACGCTTAAGGCTGAACGCTCAACGCTCAACGCAGGTTCCTGATAAGGTTGGTATAGGACTTTAGAAGGCTTTCCCAAATTCCCAATTACAAATTATACTTCAACCAGCTTTCCGCGTCCTCTGTGCCTCTGCGAGAAACTCTTTTATAACTTTGTCAGACCGGGACGTTCAGACAATGGCCTACTCCAATCCCAAATTCCAAATTCCCATTTCCATTCAACCAATCAAGTTCTCAACTACATTTGCAATCTAAAAGCAATTCATGCGCTATTATATCATCGCTGGTGAAGCATCGGGCGACCTTCATGGCAGTAACCTGATCAAAGAAATGCGGAAGCTGGATGAACAGGCCGTCATCCGGGGCTGGGGTGGTGATATGATGCAGGAGGCAGGCGCAGAAATCGTGAAACATTACCGGGACCTGGCTTTTATGGGTTTTGCTGAAGTAATCAAAAACCTGCCTACTATTTTTAGCAATATCAAATTCTGCAAGAACGACATTTTAGCCTTTAGGCCAGAGGCCATTATATTTATCGATTACCCCGGTTTCAATCTTCGTATAGCTAAATGGGCCAAAAAACAAAAGTTCAAGACCATCTATTATATTTCCCCACAGGTTTGGGCATGGAAAGAAAACCGGGTGAATTTGATTAAAAAATGCATCGACAAAATGCTGGTGATACTCCCTTTTGAAAAAGAATTTTACAAAAAATGGGATTACGAAGTCGAGTATGTGGGGCATCCCTTGGTGGAAGTAATAGAAAGGTTTAAGGTGGATGGGAAAGGGCTAAGTGAAAACAGCCTTCTTGCTTTAGCCCCAAACCCTAAACCCCAAATCGCTTTACTACCCGGAAGCCGCAAGCAGGAAATATTGAAAAAACTTCCAGTGATGCTGGAGGCCAGCAAATCTTTTCCAGAGTATCATTTTATTGTGGCCAAAGCACCAGGACAAGAAGAGGCCTTCTATCACGACTTGCTAAAAGAATACCCAAATGTTTCATCAGTTACTAATCAGACCTATCCATTATTGTTATCAGCAAAAGCAGCCTGTGTAACTTCCGGAACGGCAACATTGGAAACGGCCTTGTTTGCTGTGCCAGAAGTGGTTTGTTATAAAGGCAGCTCCATTTCGTATCAGATTGCAAAAAGGCTGATCAAAGTAAAATTCATTTCATTGGTAAATCTGATCATGGACAAATTGGTAGTGAAAGAATTGATACAGGATGAGTTTAATGTAGAGAACCTAAAGGAAGAATTGGGCAAAATTCTTAAGGACAATCAAGTACAGGAACAAATGAAAAAAGATTATTCCAACCTAAAAAACCTGCTCAGTCTTGGTGGTAATGCCTCTGCCAATGCGGCCAAAAGCATTGTTGGGTTTCTGAAGAATTAATGTTTTTTGAAGAAAAAGTATTTGATGGCAATCACAATGAGTGCCATCAGGAACATAAAAATGGAAATGCGGTTGATGCCATGCATATAACTCATCCATTTGCTATGAGGCGCATTGGGGTCTCTTTTTTTTAGATAGAGGTATTCTGCCAATTGTCTTCCTATTCCCATTTAAGTCTTTTTGGTATTAACATGCTTGATGGCAAAATTGTTGAAATTTTTTTGAAACAAAATTTTCTATATTTTAAATCCTTTTGGGAAAGCTCAGTTGGCTAGAGCGCTTGCATGCCCCGAAAGCATTCGGGGAAGAGTCCGTCGGTTCGACTCCGATGCAAAACACCCAAAAATCTTCAAAGACTTCATTCCAT
>JAFDYF010000082.1 GCA_018267575.1 Bacteroidota bacterium | reverse complement strand
GCGAATCCCACAAATCAGGTCATAATCATGGTCAGTGCTATGCTTCTGTCTCAACCACGATTTTAACCTTATTGGACTGATTATTCTGATTCAAATATTTTCCTTCCTCTTTTAAAACAATCAGGCGAATCCCACAAATCAGGTCATAATCATGGTCAGTTTTTCGTTATCAATTCATCCATATTCAACATGGCATTGGCTACTACTACCAATGCGGCGGTCTCAGGATTATTATGTTCATTCATCTCCCCAATGATCTCACAAGTCTTATCCTTATCGGCTTGCATTTTTGCATACGCTTCGTCATACAAACTTTTTAATGCCGCCAATTTTTTTTCAGTGATGGGTTTGTACAAAGCCAGTTCATACCCTTTCGCAATCTGTTTCTCCACATTGGGGCCTCCTTCTTTCTGCATACGGTAAGCAAATTTTCTTGCCATATCCAAATAAGATGAATCGTTGAGTGTGGCCAATGCCTGCAAGGGCGTATTGGTACGAATGCGTCTAGCCGTACAGACTTCGCGGGAGGGTGCATCAAAGGAAACCATCGAGGGATAGGAGGCTGTCCGTTTCCAAAAAGTGTACACTGCCCTGCGATATTGATCTCCACCCTTACTTATTTCCCAATCCTGCCCATTATATGGAGATAGCCAAATCCCTTTAGGCTGATAAGGGAAAACGCTGGGACCAAACATTTTTTCGTTCAAGACTGCACTGATGGAAAGTGCCTGATCTCTCATAGCCTCGGCGGATAGACGCACTCGCGAACCTCTTTCATAAAATTTATTGAAGGGATCTTTCTTCAACATTTCATCAGTTATTTTTGAATCCTGCCGATAGGTGGCCGACATCACTATTTCTTTCAATAATTTTTTTAGGCTCCATTGATAATCGTTCATCAGTTTGTATGACAGATAGTCCAAAAGTTGCTGGTGCGTGGGCGGGATACCCTGTGTACCCAGGTCTTCCAAGGTTTCTGCGATACCAGCCCCAAAGAGCTGTTCCCACAAACGGTTGGTGATGGTTCTTGCCGTTAAAGGATTTTTTTTGTCGGTAAGCCACATTGCCATGCCCAGTCGGTTGCGAGGTGCATTTGGGGGCAGGGGGTTCAGCGAATGTGGCACATCTGGCTCTACCACTTTACCCTTCAACAGCCAATTTCCCCTTTCAAAAATATGGGTAGTCCGGTGCATGTAATCAGGGTTTTCTATCATCACTGGAGTGGTAGGCACATCGGTATTGAGCAGTTTCCAATAAGCCGATTTCATTTCTGCATAACCCAGTTTGTCCTTGCCGGGAAATGGTTCGGTGAAATAAAGCCAGTCGAGCATGGCACCTGCATCAGTAGGCTTTTTTAATTGGTTGCTCGTGTAGGTGAAATATAGGTTATGTACCCCGTTCAGCTTGTTGATATTGGTTTCCGCAATTTGCCAATTCCCTTTTTTTGTTTTGTTCAATGGGATACTTGCAATCAAGGGCCCAGCAGGATTATCAGCATGTATTTGCCAAATACCATCATTCACATATCCGCTATACCGGAAAATAAGATGGCTCTTATTGGTCAGGTCAACCCGCTTCATACGACAGATCGCATGATTGCGGAAGGAAGCCCATTTAGTATCGGCCAAGGCACTATTAGAAAAGCTATCGCAAATGAGGGAGTTATATGAAGGTTCCCATGTTTTTAAAAAAAGGCGAACCTCTTTTGCTCTTGCATCGGAAACATTTTCTTTTACCCAGCCAACCACTTTATCTGTTTCTCTCGCCAGCGAATCATTGTAGCTACGTAATAGTGGATAGTCATCATAGGAATCCTCATCCCTGGTATTGTTATAAAAAGCCATGAACTTATAATACTCCTCATGCCTAAAAGGGTCATAGGGATGGCTATGACATTGTACACAGCCAAAAGTGGTTCCCAACAAAGCCTCCCAAGTGGTGTTCACACGGTCAAGCACAGCCGCAGTGCGGAACTCTTCGTTATCGGTACCCCCCTCATCATTGGTCATGGTGTTACGCTGAAACGCAGTGGCAATATATTGGGCCTCTGTAGGGTTGGGCAGCAGGTCCCCGGCAATCTGTTCTGTCAAAAACCGATCATAAGGTTTGTCCTGGTTAAAGGCATTGATCAGCCAGTCGCGGTAGCGCCAGATACTGCGGTCCCCATCGCGTTCATAGCCCTTTGTATCGGCATACCTGGCAAGGTCGAGCCACATAGAAGCCCATCTTTCTCCGTAATGGGGGGAGGCTAATAATGAATCAACCAATGTTTCATAGGCAAGATCGGAACGGTCGTTGAGGAATTGTTGCGCCAATCGATCGGGGGCAGGTATTCCAATCAGATCGATACTTACCCTTCTTAATAAGGTGGCTTTATCTGCCTCAGGGGAGGGCGTCAGTTTTTCTTCTTCCAGTTTTTCTTTGACAAAATAGTCGATATCGTTTTTTTCCCAATCGTTTTTAGAGGCAGGCAGCAAACCAAACAATGCGCCTTTGGGTTTGGGCACTTCAACAGGTTGCAAGGGAACATAGGCCCAATGTTCGCCCCAATTGGCGCCTTCCTTCACCCATCTTTTTAAGATATTGATTTCCTCATCAGACAAAGGCGCCTGTTTATAGGGCATCCTTTCCTCCTGATCCTTCATGCTGAGCCTGCGGATGAATTCACTGTGGTCTGGATCACCAGGAATGATATCAAACCTTCCCGAATCGTTTTTAGCCAAGGCATCGGAACGAAACAATAAGCTGAACCCTGCTTTGCGACGGACGCCGCCATGACAGGATATACATTTTTTATTGAGGATGGGCTTGACTTCTGTATTGAAATCTACCCTATGCGGACGCATACTGATAGTAAGAACCAAAATGCCTATCAGCAATATAGAAAAAACCAACCACCATTTCTTTTTTGAAAAGGACAACATTATTTTATGGCAAGCATTTGAACAATTAATTTAACTGTACTTACAAAGTAAGATAGTTTTCAAAGCTATCAAAGTTTTTTTGCGCAAACGGTTGTCCTATATATGTTCTTGAGGAAGGGACTTCTCAATTTTTTTGACCATAAAAAAATCACTTCAATTCCTTCCAGGCCTTCACGATTTCTTCTGAATGTTGTTTGGATTTTGGCTTTAGGAATATCTTTCGGATGATGCCCTTTTCATCAATCAAAAAAGTAGTGCGGATCAAGCCCATGTATTTATTACCAAACATTTGCTTTTCGCCCCACACAGCATATTTGTCAATAATCTTGTGATCAGTGTCTGCAATCAAAGTGAATGGAAGGGAAAATTTTGTCTCAAATTTCTTGTGGCTTTTTTCATCATCGGGACTAACCCCTAAAATCGTAAACCCTTCTTTTTTCAATAAAGAAAAATTGTCTCGCAAATTGCAGGCTTCTTCTGTACAGGTTGGGGTATTGTCTTGAGGATAAAAATACAGTACCAACTTTTTCCCTATATAATCTGCCAAGCTGATTTTATTGCCGTTCTGATCTTTCCCGGAAAAAGCGGGGGCTTTTTCACCTTCTTTTAAATGCGTCATAATTTAAAATACTTTATCTCGTAAAGCTAAATGTTTTTATCGTTTGGTTTCCCGCCTCGTCTTCCACACTTATTTTCAGTTCATGCTTTCCGTGGGAACAATGCTCATCAAACTGATAAATAAAAGACTTGCCTTTATCGTTACTAAATCGCAGCCATTTACCATCCAATTCGGCCCTGAAATTTTTGAACTCGTCCAGATTGTCTTTTACCGTAAATACGATTCTCGATGCCTTGCTCAGGTTTGCGCCATCCACAAAACCCACGGGAATGATCTGTGGCGGCTCCTCATCCAATACCAATTGAAAGTTGCCAAAGTCTCGAAACCTTGCCGATGCCCAACCAGCCTGCCATTCCACTTTCTGAACATCTTTTTTTGCACCTGCAAACCATTGCATCAGCACCCGATCCTTTTTGGACATATCAAAATTGCTGTTCGGCTTTATCCTTACCAAAATAGGTTCTTGTATGGGTATATAGACCGCCCCAATGCTATGCACAGCCGAAACAGCTTCGGGCGCAGTAGCTGTTGACTTGGCATAACCAATATGTGCAGAGTCATACAAAGATTTCTCATTGATATAAAAAGCACATTCTGGATTTTCCAATCCATCCAACATGCCCGGATAGAACATTTTGCCCGGCACCTGATTAGATGGGTGAACCCCGGGTTTGTAAGTGACTGAAAAAACCAAAATGCTCGTATTGCCGTTTGCATCTTTCACCTCTATTATAATTTGGTGAGGAGCGCCGTCACCAATATCCAAGTACCCATCGTTTTTTAAAGCATAATAAATGGAATTGGTGTACCCCTGCAACCGGAACAACTGCTGCAAATTGGGCCCTCCATTTCCTTTGGTCTTATAATCAATATGGGCATTGATGTCCCGGGTATTGTTATAGCTAATATCATCCATTTGAAAACCCAGTTGTGCTTTGCCGTTATCAGATATGGATGCTTGATAAATCCCATTATGGTTGGCACTGCCCGATTCAGTATCATAAGCCCCAATGGCAAACAGGACCTTGGGAGTGGTCACCGTGATTTTCCCTCCCGGTATTATGTAATTCCCTTTTAACAAACGAACGGGAAATAATTTCGGGGACTGTTCATAAATACTTTTGGTGCCATCGTACATAGCCAATCGCAACAGGGTCGGTTTGCTATTGTCGGTAATGGGAAGACCGAAGAGGCTCGGGTTGAGGTTTACATCATCGGCAGTCCTGCGGATCTCAAAATGCACATGAGGTGCCTGTGAGCCACCCGTGCTACCGCTCAAAGCAATATAATCGCCTTTTTTCACTGGGAACCTATTGGCAGGGATATCGATAAACAGTCTCCAAGATTCTTGTTTGTACTGTTGCTCTTTTACATAGGCTGCCAATGCGGGATAAAAATCATTCAAGTGTCCATATAATGTCGTATATCCATTGGGGTGATTAATATAGATGGCCTGCCCAAAACCAAATGGCTCTACCTTCACCCTGGCAATATACCCATCGGCCGCAGCATATACGGGCATATTGACCCGCCTTTCGGTTCGGATATCCAACCCCATATGATAATGGTTGGGGCGGATTTCGCCAAAATTGCCTGCAAGGCTAATGGGTATATTCAAGGGATTACGAAAATAATGTTGGGGATAATCTTTTGCGGGGAAGAGTTGACCAAACATAGGAACAGAAATACAGGACATCAGTAGGGCCAGCAGGAATGACTTCATCAAGAGATTTTTTAGGAACGAATTTCCCAAAAAAAATTTGCCCCAACCATCCTTATCTTACAAATTTCAAAACAAAAAGTTAACAATTAAATTTATTACACACCCCCTCCACCTGGGATTTCATCTCAAACCCTTACTGGTTGTAGCTTTGAAGAGTACCCTTTACATATATTAAACCATCATTAAAAAATACCCATAAATTTTAGATATTTTTTTCAAAATTGGTACAGCATTTGGCTAAGTAAAGTTGTCTTATATATAGTAAAGGAACAAACCGTTTTCCGTCATGAAAAGCATAAGAAATAAGCTGATAATCTCCCTCGCCATCATCGCTGGTGGTATTATTGGGAGGGTTAAAGGCGAAGAAGCAAAACAAAAATGGGTCTTTAGGGTCAGAAGCAAGTACGAGAGCAAAAGGCAAGTAGCCGAGAAGAAATCTATTGCCCGAAAGGGGGGGGTATTGCTTGATGATATTGAGATGGCTGCCTACCACAATAACTAATAACCATCATATACCTTTATCTGGGCCTGGTTGAGATACCGGGCTTTTTTATTTTTAGGCCCTTGTCAGAAAGACAGCCCCTGAATTCTTTGGCATAACTTATTGACAAAATGGATGGTGAAAGCCTATTTGCGTCCATACTGGCTTTCAAGGCATTTTATCTATCTGAAAAAAATTAACCCGAATATTAGTCCCGCTGCCTTACTTTTGCGCAATTTGTTTTTTGAGTTTTAACCAAAATAAAAGATGCCAAAAGATTCTTCCATTCGTTCCGTCCTCATTATAGGCTCCGGCCCCATTATTATCGGCCAAGCATGCGAATTTGATTATTCAGGTACCCAAGCCGCCAGAAGCCTTCGTGAGGAAGGGATTGAGGTGATATTGATAAACAGTAACCCGGCCACCATCATGACCGATCCGATGATGGCGGATAAAGTGTACCTGCTTCCGCTCACCGTGGAAAGCATAGAGCAGATATTGGAAGAAAATAAAATAGATGCCGTACTTCCCACCATGGGCGGCCAAACAGCGCTGAACCTGGCCAAAGAAGCCGAAGATCTTGGGGTTTGGGAAAAATATGGAGTAAGGTTGATTGGTGTGGATATTAAAGCAATCGACAAAGCCGAGGATAGGGAAAAATTCCGCCAGTGGATGATCCAGCTAGGCATTCCCGTGGCCACAGCCAAAACAGCCAACTCCTTTTTGGAGGGAAAAGAATTTGCCCAGCAAATCGGGTTCCCGCTGGTTATTCGTCCGTCCTTTACCTTGGGCGGCACGGGTGGTGGTTTTGTAAAAGATAAGGATGAACTGGATGAAGCCCTGAACCGTGGTTTGCAGGCCTCGCCCATTCATGAAGTATTGGTGGAACAAGCAGTGCTTGGTTGGAAAGAATTTGAACTCGAGCTGTTGCGTGATGCCAATAATAATGTAGTTATTATATGTACCGTGGAGAATTTTGACCCAATGGGTGTGCACACGGGCGACTCCATTACCGTTGCACCTGCGATGACCCTGAGCGATACCGCTTTTCAATTGATGCGCAACACCGCCATCATGATGATGCGCGACTTGGGCAATTTTGCTGGCGGTTGCAATGTGCAGTTTGCTCTGAATCCAAAAACAGAAGAAATCATTGCGATAGAAATCAATCCAAGGGTGAGCCGTTCATCAGCCTTGGCTTCCAAGGCCACAGGCTATCCGATAGCTAAAATTGCTGCGAAATTGGCGATTGGTTTCAATTTGGATGAACTTAAGAACCAGATCACCCAAACTACTTCCGCTTATTTTGAACCGGTACAAGATTATGTGATCGTAAAAATGCCCCGCTGGAATTTTGACAAATTCAAAGGAGCAAACGACACACTCGGCCTACAAATGAAAAGTGTGGGTGAAGTGATGGCGATTGGAAGAAGTTTTACCGAAGCCGTCCAGAAAGCCTGTCAGAGTTTGGAGAACAACGCCATCGGTCTTGGCTATTATGGAAAAAGCCTAATGCATGCCGAAGAGTTATTGGAATATATAAAAGTTCCAAAGTGGGACCGCATATTTAGGATCAAAGATGCGCTGATGGCGGGTATTTCTGTGGGTACTATCTCCAAAGCCACCCATGGCATTGACAGATGGTTCCTCTATGAGATCCAGAAAATCTGCAACATGGAAAAAGAACTGGCGAAATATAAGTTGGAAAAATTACCGGTGGATTTATTAAAAGAAGCAAAAAAACTCGGCTTCAGTGATGAGCAGATTTGCAAAATCATGAAAGAAGGCACCGAGGAAGAAATTTATCAAAAGAGAAAAGACCTTGGCATTACCCGTGTGTTTAAAATGGTGGATACCTGTTCTGCCGAATTTGAAGCCAAGACCCCTTATTTCTATTCCACTTTCGAAACTGGGAATATCAACGAAAGCAAAGTAAGCGATAAGAAAAAAATCATCGTGCTTGGTTCTGGACCCAATCGGATTGGTCAGGGCATTGAGTTCGATTATTGCTGCGTGCATGGACTTCTTGCCATTAAAGAATGTGGCTATGAAGCCATCATGGTGAATTGCAACCCCGAAACTGTTTCTACCGATTTTGATATTGCCGATAAACTCTATTTCGAGCCCGTGTATTGGGAGCATCTTTGGGAAATCATCGAGCATGAAAAACCTGAAGGGGTGATTGTTCAGCTTGGTGGGCAAACGGCTTTGAAATTGGCCGAGCGTCTGCACGAAAAAGGGATCAAAATCATCGGTACTTCTTTTGATAGCATGGACATTGCAGAAGACCGTGGCCGCTTCAGCGATATGCTGAAAGAATTGAACATTCCTTATCCCGACTATGGCACGGCCTATGACGTGGATGATGCAATACAAGTTGCCAACAAAGTGGGCTATCCGGTTTTGGTTCGCCCAAGTTATGTGCTGGGTGGCCAGCGCATGCGTATCGTGATCAATGATGATGAAGTGGAAAAAGCGGTGGTGAGTTTATTAAAACACATACCCGGTAATAAAATATTGATCGATCATTTCCTTGATCGTTGTCAAGAGGCGGAAGTGGATGCCATTTTTGATGGGGAAAATTTCCATGTAATGGGTGTGATGGAACATATTGAACCAGCCGGTATCCATAGTGGCGATAGCCATGCGGTGCTTCCTGCTTTCAATCTTACCCCATTGGTGGTAACCACCATGGAGCATTACGCAGAAAAAATTGCAAGGGCGCTGAATATTAAAGGGCTTATCAATATCCAATTTGCCATCAAAGACGGGAATGTGTTTGTGATCGAAGCAAATCCCCGTGCCTCACGCACCACACCGTTTATCGCAAAAGCTTATCAAATCCCTTATCTCAATATCGCTACCAAAGTGATGATTGGCGCCAATAAGCTCACCGATTTTGTTTTTGAGAAAAAACTGAAAGGGTTTGCTATCAAGGAACCTGTTTTCAGTTTCAATAAATTCCCCGGAGTGAACAAAGAACTCGGACCAGAGATGAAATCTACGGGCGAGGCCATACGATTTATCAAAGATCTTCGTGACCCATCCTTTAGACAATTATATAAGGATAGGAGCATGTACCTGAGTAAGTAATGTCTTAACGGGGATTGGGGGAGATTTTTGGGATGGATGGGGTAAAAAATATTTGCTAACTTTTCCAAAGCTTTAAGTCTTGAAAAAGTTAGTTTTAAAAATCCCCGTTCAGACATGATCCAACAAATCATTCTCCACTTTGAAACCGTACTCAACGGTGAACCTTGGTATGGAAGGTCCATTTATTCTTTATTGGAAGAAGCTGGGAAATCGGATGTATACAAAAAGCCCTACGGTGTGAACCATTCCATGATCGAACTTTTATACCATATGGAAACTTGGGCTGCATATACATTGAGCGTTATCAAAGAAGAATCCCTATCGCAAATCAAATCCATCGAATCGCTTGACTGGAGAATAATAGGACCAAAAGAGCATGGCTGGGAAAATGGGTTGGCCCAATTTAAATCGACCAACCAAGAAATCATAGACTTACTGAATACAAAAGAAGATCATTTTCTGGATCAGGTTCTGGACGACAAAAATTACAGTTTCCGATTTTTACTCAATGGCTTGATCGACCATCATATTTATCATGCTGGGCAAATTGCCTATGTGAAAAAATTGCTTGATAACTAAACAGGGATTTGAGGGGATTTTTGGGATGGGTGGGATACCATGTAATATTTATAATTTTATTACATTATAATTATTGTCAAAGAACTGGAATTAACCCTTGGATAGGTTTCTAATTTTTTCAAAACCCAATAATCCTATAATCCCATAAAATCCCAGTCCAGACAACTGAATTCTCTTAAATGCCTATCAACCCAATCCCCATTTGGAAGGAAGCGCCTTTCCTTAGGCTGATTGTTCCGCTCATCGGAGGAATCATTGCTGAATGGTATCTGCAATTGCCCATCATTCCCATTGGATGCTTTTTTCTCTTCTCCATTTCTTTGTACATCGCTTTTCAAAATTTAAAAGGATTTGTACAGTACAAATTCTATTGGGTAAATGCCATTGCCATCAATATATTGGTTTTTACCTTGGGTATGATGTTGGTCCATTTTCATGATATTTCAAAACATGAGCAATGGGTCAATAATCATTATCAACCAGGCGATGGCATTATCGCCACTTTGCAAGAACCCTTATCCGAAAAAGATAAATCATGGAAGGCATTGGCGACCGTGGAAATTATTGACAAGCAACAATCAGTAATGCCGGTTGAAGGTTCGATTCTCCTATATCTTAAAAAAGATAGTAGCCTGCCACAACTTCATTATGGGTCAAAAATTGTTTTTTACAAAGTCTTGCAACCAATCAAAAACTCAGGCAACCCCGCCAGTTTTGATTATGAACGCTATTGTGCCTTCAAAGGAATTTATCATCAAATATTTTTAAAGCCAAACGAGTTTGTGGTTTTAATTGAGAAAAACGAAAACCCACTCAAACGTTTTTTATTTGCTACCAGAGAAAAAACGCTGCATATCTTTCAGA
This sequence comes from Bacteroidota bacterium, assembly GCA_018267575.1. Taxonomy (GTDB): domain Bacteria; phylum Bacteroidota; class Bacteroidia; order Chitinophagales; family Chitinophagaceae; genus Puia. Next base: position 25,455 of record JAFDYF010000082.1, on the reverse strand, counting down.
CCTATCTGCATCATGACAAAGAAAGAGGATTGGCAGAAGCTTTGATGATTGGTTACAAAGATGATCTAGATAAAAATCTGCAACAATCTTTCACCAATACCGGGGTTGTTCATATTATCGCCATTTCAGGATTGCATTTAGCGCTGGTTTATGGTGTACTACTTTTCATGCTAAAACCTTTTTCAAAATCTCGTTATTTCAGAATAGCCAGTCCCATTATACTGATTCTTACCATTTGGTTGTACAGCTTATTATCTGGTGCATCGCCATCAGTAATGCGGGCAACGGTAATGCTTAGCTTTATTATTATTGGGGAAAGCTTTAGAAAGAAAACATCTATCTATAATTCTTTATCCGCCTCGGCCTTTCTACTCCTATGCTATAATCCCTTTCTTTTATGGGAAGTCGGGTTCCAGCTTTCCTATCTAGCAGTTTTGAGTATTGTAATTTTCAGAAAACCTATTTATGACCTGATTTATATTAAGAACAAAACGCTGGACCTAATATGGCAATTAGCTGCGCTAAGCCTATCAGCTCAGATCTTGACCAGCCCTATCAGCATTTTCCATTTCCATCAGTTCCCCAATTATTTTTTGATCACCAATATCATTGCCGTGCCCTTAGCCAGTATTGTTTTATTTGGCAGTTTATTATTGTGCTTGGTTTCCTTCATCCCGATATTGGCCACGGCAATTGGTTTTATTTTACAAAAAGCCATTTGGCTGCTGAACAGTTTTATTGAACATATGGAAACCATGCCCGGTGGTCTTTGGGATTTTCTTCAAATCAATATCGCCCAAACCATATTAATCTATGCATGCATTATAGCGTTTTCCATTTGGCTGTTGAAGAAAAACAAGAACTGGTTTTTACTTGGGTCCACATTCCTGCTTGGCTTTATGTTGCTCAGGGGTTTTTCTTTCTGGCAATCTTACCGGCAACATAAAATAATTGTGTACAATGTGCCCCAACACCAGGCAATTGATTTTATTCTTGGAAGGTCGTATGCTTTTAAAGGTGACAGCCTATTACTTGAGGAAAATTTCCTAAAAAACTTTCATTTAAAACCAACAAGAACAGCCCTGCGGGTTTCAAGCGCTCCAAAATTGGATGGGCTTCATTATGCAGGCCATATGGTTGAATTTGGCTCCAAACGGATATTGATCATCGACCCGTCTTTTCAACTCGCCCCATCCAAAGCAAAGACCAAGGTTGACCTAGTTATCATTTCCCAAAACCCCGCCCTGAAAATAGTCAGACTAGCGGATGCCATTGATTGTCCGCAATGGGTTTTTGATGCATCCAACCCTCAATATAAAATTGCCAACTGGACTGAAGAATGTGAACAACTCCATCTTTCCAGCCATTCCGTTGTTGATAAAGCTGCTTTTGTAATGAATCTGGATTGATTAATTTTGCGGCTTCATTTTTGTTTCACGCAAAGAGCACAAAGAATACAAAGGAACAAAGAAAGTTTTCAAAATTTGTTGAAAGCAAACTTAAACTTACTCTTTTATCCTTTGTCTCGTTGTATTCTTTGTTTCGTTGTGTGAAACTCCAAAAGTTACATTATGACAAAGAAAATTCAGTCCGCATTAATCTCCGTTTTTTATAAAGATGGTTTGGATGCCATCATCCAGAAATTGCATGAATTGGGAGTGACCATCTATTCAACCGGAGGCACCCAAACATTTATTGAGTCCCTAAAAATTCCCTGCATTTCGGTGGAGTCGCTCACCACTTATCCATCCATTTTAGGAGGGCGGGTTAAAACCCTGCATCCTTCTGTATTTGGTGGCATCTTGGGCAGAAGGGAAAATGAAAAGGACCTGAAAGAAATGGCGCAATATAAAATCCCAGAGATTGATTTGGTGATTGTAGATCTATACCCTTTTGAAGAAACGGTGGCTAAAACTTCCGATGACGCTTCCATCATTGAGAAAATAGATGTGGGCGGACCATCCATGATACGAGCCGCTGCCAAAAATCACAAACATGTAGCGGTGATAGGTTCTAAAAACGAGTATGCCTATCTGGAAAAATTGCTGAATGAACAAAATGGCGAGACCACATTGGAACAGAGACGCTTATTAGCTGCTAGGGCATTTGAGGTTTGCGCCCATTATGATGTGGCCATTGCAAAATATTTTGTACCAACAGATGCTACTTATTTTTTGGAATCGGTCCCACATCCAAAATCCATGCGCTATGGCGAAAACCCTCACCAATCCGCTGTTTTCTTTGGTGATTTGAATGAACTCTTTGACCAAGTAAACGGCAAAGAACTTTCCTATAACAATCTGGTAGATGTAGATGCGGCCGTTCAGATTATCAGTGAATTCAAAGACACTACTTTTGTGATCATCAAGCATACGAATGTGTGCGGCATCGCTTCCCGCAATACCGTAAAAGAAGCTTGGGACGCCGCATTGGCAGGTGATCCTGAAAGTGCTTTTGGAGGTGTATTGGTCTGCAATGCAGCCATCGACAAAGCAACAGCAGAAGCCATCAACGAAATATTTTTTGAAGTATTGATTGCCCCTTCCTTCAATACCGATGCATTGGAAATATTGAAATCGAAAAAGAACCGTATTCTTCTCCAACAAAAAAAGAAACCAGCAAACAAAAACCAGTTCAAGTCTTTATTGAACGGGGTATTGGTACAGCAACAGGACGAAGGCAATTATACCGACTGGAAAGAAGTGGGTGGAAAAGAAACCAATGAAATTGAAAAAGAAGATTTGAAATTTGCGAATCTCGTTTGCAAACATTTAAAATCAAATGCCATTGCTTTGGTAAAAAACAAACAATTGGTGGGCAAAGGCTGTGGGCAAACTAGTCGAATTGATTCCTTGCGCCAAGCGATCGAAAAATCAAAACAGTTCAAGTTTGATCTTCACGGTGCGGTACTAGCTTCGGATGCATTTTTCCCCTTCAATGATTGTGTGCAGATTGCCCATGCGGAAGGTATTGAAGCATTTATCCAACCCGGCGGTTCCATCCGTGATAAAGACTCCATTGATTATTGTGTACAGAACAAATTAGCGATGGTAATGACCGGGCTAAGACATTTCAAACATTAATAAACGAACAACCCGCAAATCAACTAAAATGAAATGCGGGTTGTTTTATTCAACGCTGATCATTATTTGTAAATATCTTCCTTGTTGAATTTTTCCACCAACAATGCATAGAAAATCGCACGATGCTTGTTTTTATTTCCGGGTCCAAATTTTTTGCCGGCTTCTTCCATAGCAGCATCCAACTCGGGACCATCTTTTAAACCGAGCTTACCAATCAAAAAACTTTTTTTCACCCTTGCCAATTCTTCTGGGTCAGAAGTGGACACTTTAGAAGCATCATTATTATGGATAGAAGGGCCCAAGGCCTTGGTTACTTTCTCCAAAAGACCTTCTTTCAATGTAATACCATGCGCCTTCATTTCTTCCTTATAATGCGCAATTTTTTCATCTACTTTACTCATAGTTGTAAATTTTACTGGTTAAAAGATTTATCAAAATACAGTAGCTAATCTAAATATAAATTGGCACAAAACAGTTCCAATGTTGCTTAATTGTTAGTGAAATCTATGTTCCAGTTAAAATCTCAAAACTACCCAATTACCTCTGGCGCTTCCCTTTTTTAGCAGTCATGTCAAACATTTATAGTCATTCGCATACTCAATCCCAGTATACTTCCTCCTTCAAAAAAACCTCATATACTTCTCTCCATCCTGCAAATAGAGGGTCGGTTCCTAAAAAATGGTTGTGCCAGATCGTGATCATCAAGCCATTTACTTTTTTGATGGCATTATAATAGTCCATCAATTCGCGTAAAGATTGTTGTGCCGTGTATTTTTGTTCATAAAAAGAATTGGCATCCATAAAGCAGAAAGGAAAAATTTCTAAAGAAGTAGTTTGTTCCTTGGACAAATCATACCAAAAAAAGGAGGAAGCTACCGATGCCCGAAAACCATTGATGCTACCATAGCCCATGGAAAAATCTTTCCGAATGCCCACTTGTATTAAGGCTTGGTAGGTTTCGGGCAATGCCATCTTGATATAATGCTGACGGCTTAGTTCAATCTTTTTGCCCGCCATATATTCCAGCCATTCTATTTCTTCCCTCAGCAAAGTTTTTTCTGTATTGCTTTGCCAAGATGGGTGAATGCCAATCGTATAGCCAGCAGCATGATAATGAATCAAATCCTGCAAACCTTTTTCCGTAGGTGAAATATTTTTATCATACCCTTTTTGTTCTTTGGCCACCAGAAAAAAATAATAGGGCTTCAGCCTACAATAAAGATGCAATGAATCCAGCCATTCATAAGCATCATAAGGATCCTTTTTCTTTTTTAGCAACACATTAAGCCTTTGCCTTGCAGTTTTGAAATGGCCTTTACCTATGGATTTTATCAATCCGCCCAAACTTCTTGCCCATCCTTTATGGAGATAAGAATAAGCCACATCAAGATCATAAGTAGGGATGAAACGGAAAAAAGAACGTTTGAACAATAATGTCGGGAACTTATTTTTTAATGCCTGCTTCCATTCTCCCAACCAAATATTGACCAAGGGCAGATGAAGGAAATGCTCCTTATAAGCCAATGCATTGGTATGTGCATACCGGCCATATTCATCTTGTTCGTGAGGCAGGTATTCTTCATAACGGGTCAGCAAATAAAAAGAAGCAGCAAAAATATCAAAGGGAAAATCGCCCTCCGATTGATAAAAAGCCTTGTGAAAATTCAGTTCAAAACAATCGATGGGTTGGTTTTGGACACCTGTTTCAAAAAGCAGGTGTACTGGCTTAATATAAAATTCCTTTTCAGAATAGGGCGCATCCGAATAATTGATCTTCGGCTTTTCGCTGGCGATAAACTTGTTTTTATCTGTGGTTATCTCGATAGGATCATCAAACAATTCCTTGCTAAAGAAATCAACTATGTACTGAAGCCGGGGGGTTATATGGCTGCTATATATAATCATCGCTCTTGTATGAACAAAAATGCCGGCTTTATGAACCGGCTACTTAAGATTACCATATTATCAATGCTTTTCTTTCCACAACTGATTAAAGGTTTTTTCTGAAAAGTCAAGATCGCCGCGATGTTGGGTCCACCCTTTAAACATTTTATTGACCATCCAGTTTTTCATTTTACGGTTACCTATATTCATCATCTTGCGGCTCAGACTGGATCTTTTCCACATTTTCCAGGCCATTTTTTCGCCCCAGGCAGCATCCCCTTCCACTACTGATTCATGCCTATTCTCCAACAGCAATTCATGCAAATTGATTTTCACTGCACAAACTTCTGTGCAATTGCCACAAAGCGAAGACGCATAGCTTAAATGTTTCCACTCACCCATTTGTTTCAATTGAGGGGTAATCACCGAACCGATGGGCCCAGAATAAGTGGTTTCGTAACTATGGCCACCTATGTTTTTATAAACTGGACAAGCATTGAGGCAGGCCCCGCAACGGATACAATAAAGGCTTTCCCTCATTTTTGCGTTGGCAAGTATATTCGTCCGACCATTATCCAATAGTATCACATACATTTCCTCTGGCCCATCGTTTTCATTGGGCTGTTTGGGCCCGCTCACAATCGTATTATATACGGTAAGCTGCTGACCGGTTCCATAAGTTGCGAGCAAGGGCCAGAACAAACTCAGGTCATTGATGGAAGGGATTATCTTTTCAATTCCCGTGATCACGATATGTGTTTTAGGGAAAGCACAACTCAACCTTGCATTGCCTTCATTCTCTGTAATGGCGATGCCACCAATATCGGCAATAATAAAATTAGCACCCGTAATGCCAATCTCAGCTTCTGTATATTTTTCCCTCAGCTTTTCCCTCGCTACCAAAGTCAGCTCCTCCGGGGTAAGGTTGAGCGGCGTATCAAGGTGTTCGTGAAAAAGTTTGGCCACATCTTCCTTGCTCTTGTGCATGGCCGGGGTTACGATATGGTAGGGAGGTTCATGGTCCAACTGCTGGATATATTCGCCAAGATCGGTCTCCACACTTTCTATATGATGCGTTTCCAAAAAATCATTCAGCTTGATCTCCTCCGTTACCATGCTCTTGCTCTTCACAATGGTTTTGCAATTCTTTTCTTTGCAGATGGCCAGTATTGCTTGCTGGGCCTGTTCTGTATTTTCTGCCCAAATCACTTTACCACCACGCTGCGCCAGATTGGTTTCAAAAAGTTCAAGCTGCTTATCCAATGTTTCGAGTGCCTTCCATTTGATGTTCTTTGCACGCTCCCTCACCAAGTTGATATTGCTGAACTGGCTCTTGCCTGCAGGTACTACGGCATTGTATTTGCCAATATTGTAATTGATCTTTCTCCGATGTTCCAGATCAGCGGCTTTCACCGTGCTTTTCGCCATAAATGAAGAAGCTGTCTCACTCATTCTCTATCGATTTTAGATGTTCAATTTCACCAATTCCATATTCAAGGTTCAATATTCAACAATAATGTTTGCGTAACCAGGTTGGCACATTCTTCCAATATACATCAGTCAATATAATTCTGTTCAAACCTTTTCGCCGGCATAATATTCATCGGCTATCTTGCATAGTAGCCCATACACTTCTTCACCATACTTTCTAATCAAGGGCTCTTTTAAAAATACATATACCGGTACTTTCAGTTTTTCCCCAAGCACACAGCCCGGGTTGCACATGGTTTCCCTCGGTTCATAATTCAACAGCTCGTGTTCTTTTGTCTTTTTTGTTTTGATTGGATAGAGATGGCAACTGATGGGTTTTTTCCAAGTTATTTTACCATCAAGATAAGCCTGTTCGATACCACATTTGATCATCCCGTTTTTATCCTTTGTGCCATAGGCACAAAGTTTGCCGTCAATGGTAGGCGTTACCCAGCCAAACTCACGGTCATATTGATATCTTCCAACCCTTTCAATCTCTTTGATGCCGTCGGCAGAAAGATAAGGTTTGATGATCTCATAAAATTCGTTCAATCTGTCCAACTCCTCTTTTTCCAGAGGGGCGCCCGCATCTCCATCCTCACAACAACCGCCCTTACATTTATTGAGGTCGCAAACAAACTGCTTTGCTATTACATCATCGCTCACCAAAAGTTTATCAATTGCTATCAATTCAAAATATTTAAATGAGAAAACAAATTTAAAAAATTAGTTCGAACCGGGGGCTGCTTTTGTCCTTGCCACACATCCGGCATCCATTCAGGATTCCACCCTTCATCTATCAGCTTATTTCCATTTGAGTGTATTGATCAAATGCGCCATATCGGCTTGTAAAAACTGGTTCACAATACTTAGTGAGTCTGCATTGGGCGTGGTATCAAAATACAAAGCCCCACGTAAAAAATGTTTGGTGGAATCGCTCACAAAAAATTGCTTGGCCGTGGCCGCATTGCCCCCTACATTGAAGAAGATGCCAGTGACACCGTTGGAGGTCCGCATCAGCGAATCTTCGATGGAAGAAGCTTTGGAACTATGTTTATAGGTCATTTTATAGGCATCGTCTTTCAGTTTGTCGAAAGAATTGGGACCAATCTCTTTATAGCTCACATAAATCCGGGCATTGAATTCAGGAAAATCGATATTGATCCAGTAGGGGTTCTCTGGCTTTGATTCAAAAAAGGATGTATCCCTAACAATTTTGGCATAAGTGGGATATTCAAATGAATAAGGAAAGCCCGGCTGATTGAATTGCTGGTATTCGTGCTTGGGGAAATCGATCTTAAAATAGCCTTTTGGTTTGGGCGTATAAACACTGTTACATGCAAGAAAAGAAAAAGAAACAAGGAACAGAAAACAGGGAATGATGGAATTGTTTTTTTTGATTGGCACTTAAAATAATTTCAGTTTAAAAAATATCAACTCGACGTTTTGATCATTACTTTCACTTTTTTAATGCGGCTTTGGTCTGCATCCACAATGGTGAACTCAAAATCACCACAAGGTATCACATCATTCACTTTGGGTATGGCCCCAGCGAGTTCCAAGATGAGACCGGCCAAGGAATCACTCTCGCCTTTTACCGCATCAAAGGTATCTGGCACCAGGTTCATGGCTTTGCAAACATCGCTGATCGAGGTACGACCTTCGAACAGGTAGGAACCATCTTCAGCTTGCTTACTCACGTTTTCTTCCTCATCGAACTCATCTTTAATATCGCCGATTATTTCTTCCAATATATCTTCCAAAGTCACAATGCCACTGGTGCCACCAAACTCATCCACTACTATCGCAAAATGGATACGCTTGGTTTGAAACTCTTTCAATAAGTCTTCAATCAATTTGTTTTCATGCACAAAGTACGGCGGCCTAATCAAAGTATGCCAGTCAAAGCCTGCCCTTTCATTTAAATAAGGTATCAAGTCCTTTGTGTGCACCATGCCAACGATTTCGTCCAGACTCGATTTATAAACCGGCAGCCGGGAATAATGCAGCTCTTCTATTTTTGATTTCAATATATCGAAAGGAATGCCTTGCTCAATGCCATTCACATCCAGCCGGGTGCGCATGATCTGTTTTACAGTGATATTGCCAAACTTGAGTATCCCCTTCAAAATATTTTTTTCTTCTTCACTGGCATCGGTATTGGCGGTATAGTCGATTGCATGATCTAGTTCCTGCAAGCTATAGAGCCGGGCTTTTTTACTCCCAAAAATCCTTTCGATAATATCTGATTGCGAAATCATCCAACTACTTGCTTTCTTGAATAGCAGATGGATTACTTCTACCATGCCGGAAGTATAAAAAGCAAATTGCAGGTTGTTCTGTGAAGCCCAGATTTTGGGCATCACTTCTCCAAACAACAAGATCATAAAGCTCACCATCACTACTTTGACCAATAGTTCAAAAAACCAAAAGTTCTGCTTGAGCAAAAGCAGTCGGTCGATCAAAAAATTGGAAAGAATGATGATGGCTATATTCACCAATATGTTTGCAATTACTAAGGAACCCAGCAACAGTTTGGGGTCTTCCAGCAGGGTGACAATCCGTTTCCAAGATATATCCTGTTTGGTCTTTAATACATTCACGTCTTTATTGCTGAGCGAAAAAAAAGCAATCTGTGATCCTGATACGATGAAAGAAACAATCAACAAAAACAGGATGACGATGGCTAGTATAGAAGTGGCCTGTGGATTGATATTCAGGAGCAGCGGTTTCAGTCGATCAACAAAAAAAATATTAGCTAGGTTGTCCAAAGCAATGGGCTTTCGTTAACAATACATCTTTAATTGTAAACAGGCAGGCCTTTCAAGCTGCCTGCCTGTTCAATAATATCACAAATTTAGCAAATTGTTGCTCTAAAAAGGCAAATCCTCAGAATGCTCGCCTAACGGTGGGGGTTCATTGCTTCCGGGCTCGCCCGTTTCATGGGAACCACTCAGATGATTAATGCCATCGGTGCGCTTGTCCAGCATAATCAGGTTATCGCCCACTACTTCGGTTGCAAACTTTTTATTCCCTTCCTTATCTTCCCAAGAGCGGGTCCTCAACCTTCCCTCAATATAAACCAGACTTCCTTTATGCAAATATTTTTGTGCCAGTTCTGCCAGCCCACGCCATAGCACCACTGTATGCCATTCGGTTTGTGAAATCAATTTTCCAGCCCTGTCTTTGAAAGTTTCGGTGGTGGCAAGAGAAAATTTAGCTACCCCAATATTCCCCTCGAGATGTTGTATGTCTGGGTCCTTACCCAAATTGCCGATTAGCATCACTCTGTTTACCCCTCTCATATTGCTTATGTTTGAAGTTTGAATAATACCGATGCATAGAACTTCTTAAAGTTAATTTTTTTTCAGCCAATATGGAAAAGATTATTGTGAAAGGCCTATCTCCGCTCATTCATGGAGGCCGTTTTAAGGTAATCTGCAATCGTTTTGGGGAAGGGCAATTTGATAAGATCTTTTATTTTAATAAACTCATAACCCTCCAAATTCTTTAGCAGCTTTTTTACAGATGCCCACAGAAACTGAGTATAGATAGTTTGATGGGTAAGCTGCTGTTTATACACAGGGGAAAGATTTTTTATATTGATTTTTTGATTATCAAAGGTTTTCAATGCAAAAGCCGAACCTATTATCTTATCAGGGGCCGTTTCTTTGTTGGTTTCCCATAGAACAAACTCATATAAATTCTGCCAAACATCTTTGGCATCACGTTTATGCACCCATAGGCCGCCTTGGTGCTCTATAATGAAATAATAAAACCAACGTATTTTTTTTTCTGCCTTTTTCGATTTTACGGGTAGGGCTTGGGTCAAATGGAAATGATACGCTTGGCAACTCCTCCTTTGGGGGCAGTGTTGGCACAAGGGGTTTTGCGGTTTGCAGACCACTGCCCCAAAATCCATGATTGCCTGGTTGTATTTACCGGGCTTTTTTTTGTCAAGCAATGCATTCGCCAATAGATTGTACATCTTCTTTCCATCATTCGTATCTACTGGTGTGTTGATGCCAAAATATCTGGATAAAACCCTTTCCACGTTCCCATCCACCACCGCATATGGCAAATCGAATGCAAAAGAAGCAATGGCTGCGGCTGTATAAGGCCCAATGCCTTTCAGCTCCAAAATCTCATCATAGGAAGAAGGGAACCTACCTTTGTACTCCACAGAAATTTTTTTGGCGGTGGCGATGAGGTTTTTGCAACGGTTGTAATAGCCCAATCCCTCCCATAATTTAAAAACTCTTTTTTCTGGCGCCTTCGCCAAATCGTGGATGGTTGGGAAGGCTTTTATAAAGCGCTCATAATAGGCCCAGCCTTGCTCCACCCGGGTTTGCTGCAGGATGATTTCGCTGAGCCAAATTTTATAGGGATCCTTAATACCCTTCCAAGGCATTGGTCTATTATTTGTTTTCTGATCCCAGAGCAGTAGGTTTTTGCTAAAATCGGCTTTCATCAGGTTTGTAATGAAATTAAACTGTTTTAAAAATTTATGATTGTTTTCTTAAAGAAAATTTTTAGCTTTATACTCATAATCAACATTTTGCGTTATAGAAGCAGATTGGGCCCAAATTCTTAAGGGTTTGTTGTAAAAAATGAAAAATACAAACAAGCTTGTAATTTTGGGATTTTGTTATAAATTTAAAATCAGAAACTTATAAAAAGACTCCAATGCGAAAAGCCGACCTCGTCAATCAAATCTCAGAAAAAACAGGCATACCAAAAGTTGATGTGTTGGTAACCCTGGAAACCATGTTCAAAGAAGTTAAAGATACTCTGTCAGCAGGAGAAAACATCTATATCCGCGGTTTTGGCAGCTTTATCACCAAAAAAAGAGCTGCAAAAATTGGACGGAATATCAAAAAAAATGTAGCCGTACACATCCCCGAACATTATATACCTGCCTTTAAGCCCGCAAAAGAGTTTGTGGCTGAAGTAAAAAAATTGCAGTCTGTAAAAGAAGATCAGCCATCTCCCGAGGAAGAAATGTAAATTTGCTGTTTCAACAATGTTGATGTGAAAAAACAGCAGACTATTTTAGCTTTATCAGGAGTTGTATTACTTGTGTTGGTTTATTTTTTTGGGCAGACCATTCCCCCAAAAAAGAATAGCCCGATGCCCGCCGCCGAGAATGCGGGAGCAGAGGCTAAACCCATTGATATACAGGACATACTAAAAGCTTCCCAAGCAAAACTTAACCCGTCACAAGCCGAATATGTAGACCGATTGGAACATTCGGTCGTACGTGGCGATGTGAAAGAACAGCAACTCAAAGCTTATCGCCAATTGGCCGCTTTCTGGAAAGATTCTGTCCAGAATGGCTTTTTGCCCTTTGCTTATTATAATGGGCAAATAGCTAAATTGGAAAATTCTGAAAAAAACCTCACCTTTGCAGCCCAATTATTTTTAGAGAACCTTCGTTTGCTGGACGACCCCGCTTTAAAAAGCTGGATGGCCACCCAAGCAAAAGAGTTGTTTAAACAGGCATTACAGATCAATCCTGATAACGATTCGTCTAAAATTGGACTGGGTGCCAGCTATATCTTTGGAAGCAGTGCCGGCAACCCGCAGGAAGTGATGCAAGGGATACAACAGATACTGGAAGTATCACGTCGCGACTCGACCAATATGTATGCGCAGTTTATGCTTGGTTTGGGAGGGGCCATATCGGGTCAGTATGATAAGGCGATTGAACGTTTGACAAAAGTGGTACAGCACCAACCAGATAACCTGGAAGCGATCATGAAACTGGCAGAGATCAATGAACATAAAGGGGACAAGCAGGAAGCGGTAAAATGGTACGAAGAAAGCAAGAAATGGATATCAGACCCTGCAGCTTTAAAAGAAATTAATATCCGGATCAAATCATTGCAATAGATAGGCCTTATTAAATAATTGAACTGAATTTATTATTAACTAAAAAAGAATTTCTCTATGCCGTGTGGTAAAAAACGTAAGCGTCATAAAATCGCAACGCACAAACGAAAAAAAAGACTAAGAAAAAACCGTCATAAGAAGAAGAACAAATAAGTCTTCAGGCCACGCCATAGCGTGGCTTCCACTCTGGATGCTGGATTCTTTATTTATTTGATATCGCCGATAGCCTATCGATGAATCATGTAAATAAAACTTCTTCAGCCCTATTCCTTTTAGTGAGGTATTGAGTCAGTTGGTAAACTTTAAAGATTGAACAAGGAACTGATAATAAATGCAGCCCCGCAGGGAGTTGAAATAGCCCTGTTGGAGGACAAAAGGCTGGTGGAATTACACCATGAAAAAGCTGATGCCAGTTTTGCTGTGGGTGATTTATATCTTGGCAAGGTAAAAAAACTGATACCGGGCCTCAATGCCGCTTTTGTAGATGTGGGCTTTGAAAAGGATGCCTTTCTACATTATACCGACCTGAGCCCTTATGTGCGCTCATTGCTGAAATTCACCACACAGGCCATCAACGAAACAGGAAGTACCAATTTTGATTTTGGTGCTTTTCAGGTAGAACCAGAAATCATCAAGACCGGAAAAATAAACGAAGTATTGGGTGGCAAACCCAATATATTGGTTCAGATATTGAAAGAACCCATCGCTGCCAAAGGGCCGCGACTGAGTTGCGAAATTTCCCTGCCCGGCAGGTTTGTGGTCATCACCCCATTTAATGATATCGTAGCTGTTTCCAGAAAAATACATTCTTCGGACGAGCGTAAACGCCTTCAAAAAATTGTGGAGGCCATCAAATCGAAAAACTTCGGTGTGATTGTTAGGACCGCTGCAGAAGGCAAAAACACGGCCGAGTTGCATGAAGACCTCACCGAACTGATGGCTACTTGGAAACTGATCCAAAACAATTTAAAAGGAGCGGTAGCACCCGCCAAGATTCTCAGCGAGCAGACAAAAGCAACCAGTATGCTGCGCGACCTGCTGAATGAAGATTTTAATAAGATTGTTACCAACGATAAAAGTATTTACAACGATACCCGGAACTATATCCAAAAAATAGCTCCTGAAAAAACTGAGATCGTTAGTTTTTTCCAGAACGGCTCACCCATTTTTGATCAGTTTGGTGTTACCAAACAGGTGAAGGCAGCTTTCGGCAAAACCGTAAACCTGCCTAGTGGTGCCTACCTGATTGTGGAGCATACGGAAGCACTCCATGTGATCGATGTGAACAGTGGGTATAAAAGCGTTAGCAATAACCAAGAACAAAATGCCCTGGAGACGAATCTGGAAGCTGCTGAAGAAATTGCGCGGCAATTGCGCCTGAGAGACCTCGGAGGCATTATTGTGGTTGATTTTATCGACATGAAGGTACCAGACAATAAAAGAAAACTGGTAGAAGCGATGGAATCCTTTATGCATACCGACCGTGCCAAGCATGCGGTGCTACCCATTTCGAAATTTGGGTTGATGCAGATCACCCGGCAACGGATGAAGCCAGAAATCACCATCAACACGCAGGAAATCTGCCCCACCTGCAATGGTACCGGAAAAATATCTTCCGCACTGATATTGGAAGATGAGATTGAAAAGAACCTGAGCTATCTGCTCAACCACCAACATAAGAACCTTACATTGGCTGTTCACCCCATCATACATGCCTACCTCACAAAGGGAGGATTGTTCCGCTCCAAGCAATGGAAATGGAGGATGAAGTACAAACAGAAGACCCATATCAAGGCCAACTCCAATTACCACCTCACCGAGTTTCGTTTTTTTGATAAGGAAGAAGAGGAGATAAAGCTGTAATCGCTCAATAAGTCTATTATTGTTTTATGCCTTTATTTATTGCCAGAAAAAGATTTACCAAATCAGCATCTTTATTAGGTTTTAAACCTTCAATATCTATCGTTGATTGAATCAAATTTGCATATTGTGGCAAGCCACTAATAATGGAGCTCTTGCTTTTTTTTATAGAAACCACTCTATTTTCCGACTTAGAAAATGCAAAGAAAAAATCTGCATCAACAAACACCTTTTGAGGTGGCACACCAGGAAGATTGTTTTGCTCCATAATATTTTTCTTTTTCAGTTTCAATAAACAAATTTGACCATCCACCAGTACTTGGTAAAAAGTCTTATCTGTATTCTTGTCGATTGAAGGAAAACCTCGCCGAAATATTGCTTTAGTCATCGTATCTGTATTCTGTATAGGGATCCCAAATTCTTCAACTGGTACTGAAGGTTCAATAACCCTTACTAAGCTATCTAGGAAATAATAGATCTCATTTGTATAGATGTTGAAATTTAAAGGGATATTGGCAATTAGCCGATTGTTGCTTAGTTTGATATACCCATTTTCCCAATCCTCATTAAAAAATGCATTGCCAGTAATACCACCATAATTACCCCAGATACCATCCTGTTCTACAACTCTTGCTTTCCAATCTTGGTCAACCATTGTCTTAACAGAACCTAATGGAGGGGGGGCGAAAGCCCCAGTTTTGAAATAGTTTGGATTTCCTTGCGAGAAACAAGCTACTACGATAACAAAGCAAATAAGAGTGCAAATGCCCTTTTTCATAAATAATAGTTTAGTTATAGAAAAAAATGGCAACCATTTGTACTACTCCATTTTAGAAATCCTTAGCATATTTAGAGGTTATCTCATAAAAACCAAATTCACCAATCAACAAATACGCCTATACAGTAAAAGAACAGCAGTCCTGATTCTAAAATATGGTCGTTGTGCGAGAAGCTATGAGAGACCTAGTTTCAACAATCAATTACAAACTCAAAAAAATAAAAAACAAATTTATCATTGAATAAAAACCTCATACCTGATAGGATGGTTTTAAGCCATCCTATCAGGTATGAGGTAAAAAATAGATTTACCAATTTTACTGCTTCTGCAAAATCAGGTTTAGTACACCTTGGTCTCCATAAGGTCCAGCAAAAATATCATTGGAAAGGGTGATATATCCAACACATGAAAACACATATCCTGATCCAGATGTAACTGTTGCGGTATATCCATAGTTTCCAAAATCCACCTTAGGCACAGTAGCCGCACCAGTAGCAGGGTCCACATTCACCAACAAAGGGTTTATTACTGAACCATATTTAGGATTTGGGTACACTTGCGATAAATTAATTTGATTAGGACCTGGTCCATCCGTAACCTGCACTAGGTCGCCGGCATTCCAATCTCCCCATCCGTCCTGGATTACTTTATAAGTACCAGCCATCCCGCCTGTGAATGGGCAGGTTACATATGCAGCAAAAGACATCGCTGCATAATAATAGGTACCACCATTAATACCACTTCCGGAATTGGTTCCCGTATTATTTACATCGTAAGTCTTTCCGCTTTTGGTTACTACTCTTGTATAAAAAGTATAAAAGGTACCAGGTGCAAAGGTCGTTGGGTCAACACCCATAGCCGTTCCCAACTGGGCGCCTGTAACCGTTAACTTTGTTCCCTTACCAGTATAAGGGATGGAGGTTACCTGATGCCATTGGGTTGTATCCCAAGTAGATCCCAGTGTAGCATATAAAATCACATGATCTACTGCTTCACCACCGGGGTATCCATGAACAATGATCCCTACAGTGGATGTGGCTATTTGGGTAAGGTTAAAATTCAAATTGATATTGCTATCCAAAACCAGGTAGGAGCCAATACCCAAGTTTGATACACTGGTTAATGGATTGATATTACCACCTGTTTTTTTGCATGAATTGACAGTGAAATAAACACTGGCAATGGCAACTGCTATAATTAATAATTTCTTCATGGAATCTCTTTTATAAATTAGTTAATAAAGTTGTCCGGATTATTATCCCAAAAAACCTTCTGTACAGCATCGCCAGGTGTTTTTTGTACAGGAGCATTCGAGTTCCGATTTTCAAAAACAGATGGATAATAGAACGAACGCATGAAAAATCCAGGTTCAGGGACTGCCTTTGCCAATTGCATATTATTGGGCATTCCAGTTAACCTATAATTATTATATGTTTCCAAACCATTGCCCCATGCTGCAATATAATATTCGGTCATAATGATATTCAACCTTGAGTCATTGGAACTGGCCGTATCATAATTACTTGCTACCAAACTATCGTAGCTAGCAATGGCAGAATTGGAGGGAATATAATTGGATGGAACTGTATAATTAACGGTTGAAGGGAAGGCTAATACTTTGCTGATGGAAGCAGATATCCCACTAAGCAGAAGAGATCTTGGAGTCCCTTGTCCAGTCGAACCCAGAACCAAAGCAGCCTCAGCCTTAACAAAACTTGTAAAAGAAGACAACCAGATTGGGCTGATACCAGCCCCTTGTCCACCCATAGTTAGTGTAACTGCAGCTCCTTGGTTTGCATCAAACTGGCCACCTGCTGGATAAATGCCCCAAGCTGTTCTAAAATTGACATCAGGAGGGGTGCCACTATTATCTCCATGGTCTCTACCTGTATAACCTTTACCGACTACGCAGAAGGGGGTCTTATCTGGTACACTTGGATACCATGAGGGGTAATTAGGTGTTTGAAAATAAGAGCTTGAATAACATGGACAAGATTGCTGATTCGCCCAAGCATAATTCGTGGCCTGACGATAAAAATAATATCGTAACCTGGGGTCTCCAGTTAGATTTACATTGCCACCCCATTTTTCGGCGGCAACTGCCCACATCATGTAGTTGCCGATATATTCGCCAACACCTCCAGAGTTAGCATAATCAAGACCATAATGGGGGTGTCTGCTATCGGGAGCAGTGATGTTTGTTCCATATTTGAAAACAAAATCCTGTGAAGGATTATTGATCAAATTGTTCTCTGAGAGCAATGCCTGA
This sequence comes from Bacteroidota bacterium, assembly GCA_018267575.1. GTDB lineage: Bacteria > Bacteroidota > Bacteroidia > Chitinophagales > Chitinophagaceae > Puia. Next base: position 8,219 of record JAFDYF010000082.1, on the reverse strand, counting down.
ATCGAAGCAGCAGCAGTTTGGTCTACCAACCGCACCTGCATATAATACTTAAGCTTCAGTGTTTTTGCCAGCGTAATCCAATTGGCAGCGCTTCCGCTATAATAAAGGTCATTGGCTGGTCCGGTTGCGGCACCCGTTTTTTGCAAATCTGCAATAGCGCTATCCAGCAAGGTTTGAACGCCTGCATAAGTAGTCGCGCCTGGGTCAACCTTAGGATTGGTACTAGCTGCTCCCAAGTTGGCTTCACCAAAAGGAACATCCCCAAAATCATCAACCAAAGTGCCGTAAGTATAAGCTTCCAAAATCCTAGCGATACCGGATTGGATATATTTTTTTTGAGATTGCGCCAATGGAACCATTGCTTGTGCATTTTTAATCACACTGGCATAAGCAGTAGTCCACATAAAATCAAAAGTTGCTGGTGTATAACCATTCCGATAAAATGGTCCGTACCATTGTTGTTGGCGTGTAAGCTGAGCTCCATAATCAGAGGCTGTATTCCAAAAATCCTTGAAGCTTACTTGCACTTCGTTCAAATACAAATCCACATCGGCGGTAGAAGGACTTGGATAATTGGGATTATTGAGAAGTGCATCAAAAGTTTTTTTACAAGAAGATAGGCCCATGAAGAGCGAGATCCCCAAAATTCCGATTATAAATTTTATATAATTCATAGTTTCTTTTTTTTTAGTTTAGAATGTCACCCTAAGGCTTGCTCCAAAACGACGAGCAGAAGGACCTGTGAGAAATTCCATGCCTCTCCCGTTCCCTACACCCAAACCATCAGCTTCTGGATCGAAATGAGTGTATTTAGGAAAATTCGGTGCATAATACCAAAGGTTGGTTCCTGAAACACTTAAAGTGATAGCTCCAAAAGGCAGTTTCGATAATGCTTTTGCAGGAAGGCTATATGACAAAGAAGCCTCACGCAAACGAATACAAGTAGCATCAAATATAGCACCCTCATCAGCAGCTCCATTGGTAATACTGTTCCCGTAAAAAGCCTGCGCAGATGAAATTTGTATATTGTTCGGTTGCCCATTAGCAAGCACACCTGGCAATATTAATGGCAATGATCGATCAAACTGGGTATCCTTGGTAACCCCTCTACCAAGCAATGCACCTACCGTTCCAGAATACATATCACCACCTTGAGTATAGTCCCATTGCATCCTAAAACTAAAACCTTTATAACTTAGGTTACTAATGCCAGTTAATTTATATAAAGCATTGGGATCGCCAATTACCGCAATATCACTACTACTGATATAGTTACCATCTGTTCCCACCAAACGTTTCCCAGTTTTGGGGTCTTTTTGGTAATAATTGGATTCGATAACCCCAAGCGCATACCCATTTTTAGCAAAAGTTCCTTCATTAGAATAGCCTGATATCAAAATATCCTTTAAATCGGTGGGGATATTCGAAACCAAACTTTTATTCAGGGTATATAGAGCGGTAAGTTCCCATCTCCAATCTTTCGATTGTACAACAGTATAACCTAATTGCAATTCAATCCCCTTATTACTAACCTGACCAGCATTAATTTGTTCATCAACATAGCCAGTGGAAGGATCTAATGGCCTATCCAAAATCTGTTGGTCAGCCACTCTTGAATAAACAGTTAAATCAAGAGATAACCTATTGTTTAGGAACTTGCCCTCAATCCCTGCTTCAGCCTCCTTCAACAATTCCGGCTTCAAATTGGGATTCGGTAGTAAATTGGGTATCGCATTAATATTAATGGCCGTTCCCTTAGAAGTCTGGAACAGATTAGTAGCCGTGTACAAATAAGGCCTGGTTTGGTATTCTTTTGGAAAATTGGCACTGGTTGAATACCCAACCCTAAGTTTCAGGTAATTGATTGTTTTATTATTCTGCAATCCTGCAAAGGCAGAAGTGGGTATAAATGAAAGGCTCGCATTGGGATAAAAGATGCTCCTATTATTCGCTTCCACCGTAGATTTCCAGCTATTGCGACCACCTACAGTAAGATAAGCATAATCCCGGAAGTCCAAGTGCGCAAAACCAAAGGCACCGATATCTAAAGACTGGCGTTTATAGTTTAGCTGAGAACCATCCTCACTCAATTCACTATGCGAAATAAAGTTGGAATGGTTCATGATGCCATACACCAACTGCTGTTGACTGGTTTGCCCAGTTTGATCATAAATATCTGTACGCTTGTTAACCCCCGCATCAAAACTTAAATTGAAATTATTACCCAACCCATGACTGTAGTTCAATAAAAAAGTATGGTCCCAAATGGTACTCACCCCATTTGAAGTTCTTAAAAAACCAGTAGGGGTATAGATACCCCCTTTATTTTGTGAGTAATCTTGGTATTCTGAATAATTGTCAAATCCAACTTTATAAGCAGCGCTTAACCCTTTAAAGAAATCATAGCGTGCCTGCATTTGACCGAAAATGCGATTCACATTATCATCAGTAAATGAGTTATATAATGTCCAGCGTGGGTTCTGGATATCATTGCCATTTCTATAATAAATAGAAGAATGATCCAAAGGGTTTTCATAAGGAAGCCCCATCAAATCCACCGCCGTTGGGGTGTACATCACGTTCCCAAAAATTGAAGTATTAGAGGCGTTATTACCGTAGCTATTACTGGTCGGGGGTGATTTTTGATCGGTGATCACATAATTAAGAGTTCCCGTTATGGTAAATTTATTGGTAAGTTTAGTAGTACCTCCTATACCAAACGAATTTTTCCGTAAGCCATTACCGATAAGATAACCTTGGTCATCATTATAGCTATAACTCATATTGTAATTCACTGTAGGGGTAGAGCCTGCCACATTTATGGACGTAGTGCTAGATGTTCCTGTCCTAAAAAAATTAGGCACACTGTTATAAAACTTATAGGCATAAGTAGCACCCTGATATTGAGGAAATGCTGCTGCAAGAGATGCTTTGTTATAAGGGTGGTTAACCAACGCTGGTGGATTGGTAAACTTGGCCCCCCAGTTACTAAAAAAAGCAAGACCTAAGCTCAAATCAAAGCCACCACCATATTGAGTGTTATAGTCTGGTAAAATAGCCTTTGTTTCAAAGTAAGACTGCGAAACAGTAACTTCTGCTTTTTTTCTTGACTTTTGAGTTGAACCATTTTTGGTAGTTACCAAGATAACGCCATTTCTACCGGCTTCTCCATAAAGCGTTACGGCAGAAAGACCTTTTAGCACACTTACGTTTTCGATATTATTGGGATCCAAATCCAAAAACCGGCTCGAGGTCTGGTTGCCATAAGTAAAATTGGCCTGAGCATTGGTGCCACCATCAAAAGGAACCCCATCAACAATAAAGAGTGGTGTTGAATTACCTGTAATCGTGCTAATCCCACGGATGTTGATATTGGTACCGCTACCACTCAAACCACTAGTGCTTAAAATGTTCAAGCCAGGGGCCTTTCCACTAAGCACCCTGCCCAAATCAGCCTCTGGTCGAAGCTCAAGCTCTTGTTTATCTACTGTAGAAACAGCATAGCCAAGTGCTTTTTTCTCCCTCTTGATACCAAGCGCAGTAACCACCACCTCACTTAATGAGGAATTGGTGGGTCTTAGAGAAATGGAGAAGTTTTTCAAATTCGCTACCGAAACATCTTGGGGCTCAAATCCAATCGCACTCACCACTAATATGGCATTTTCCGGAACATTAATTTTAAACAATCCAGAAGCATCGGCGCTGGTTCCAGTTTTTACCCCTTTTACCCTAATACTTGCACCCGGAATAACGTTACCGGTTGCATCAGTGACTTTTCCTGTCACTTCTTTTCTCTGAGCGTAAGCCCCCGAGGAAATGAGCAATAGCATGCTCACCCATAAAAACATTAATTTTCTCATGCGTTGTTTAGTTTTGGTTAGAAACTGGTTAAATCAATATTAAAAATGACTGTTGCTGCAATCTAATGATAAATGGTAATATATAATCCATGATCGGGTAATTTATTTTATTATTAATATTTTTTATTTAATATAACAAATATTCACATGTGAATATTTGCTTTTTTTAAAATTTGTAACTTCCTCGTTTTCCGTGCGCCTACCCATTTATCAATGGTTTTAATGTTTATATTTAAAAAAATAGTGATTCATATATTTTAAAGCAAAAAATATAATATATTGATTAATAATTATTTACATTATACTTAAAGCGCTGGATTCCTTGATTTGAACCCAGTCCAGAGACCTCAAAAGTTATTCACACCAGCAAAAATTAATTTTGTTATGTGGCGCTAATTTGTAATTTAGTGCAAGAATTTAATGGGTTAGTAAGTAAGGGGCCGGCGTTAAAGCTGGCCCTTTTACTTTTACTGATTTCCCTTCTCATCCATCTGGTTTTTGAAAAGCATCCGCTCAAAAAATCATTTAGTTTTTAACATCGCTCCACTATTTTTCGTTTGATTTCTTTTGCATGCGTGTATCACATCATCATTTATTTCTCTTTCCAATTTTGTTTTGCATGGCGGCATAACTGATAACTTTGTTGCATGGCTAAAACGAAATCTGCTTTTTTTTGTAGCAACTGTGGATATGAAAGTGCCAAGTGGGTGGGCAAATGCCCATCATGCCAACAATGGAACACTTTTATAGAAGAACTGATCACTAAAGACAGTAAGCTTGCTGAAACCAACTGGAAAAATTATTCTGGCACAAAAAAAGAAACGAGTATTATCGCCATCAATGAAGTGGTGAGCCAGGAAGAGGAAAGACTACGGACTGCAGATGCAGAATTGAACCGCGTTTTAGGTGGTGGCATTATTGCAGGCAGCTTGGTGCTGATCGCTGGTGAACCGGGTATCGGCAAGAGCACACTGTTTCTACAAACAGGCTTGATGCTAAAAGATATTACCGTGCTTTATATTAGTGGGGAGGAAAGCCAACAACAAATTAAGCTGCGTGCAGACCGACTTAAAATCGATAACCCCAATTTTTACCTGCTCACCGAAACTTATACTCAGTCAATCTTTCAGGAAATAAAAAAACTGCGACCACAATTAGTCATCGTGGATTCCATTCAGACTTTGCAATCTACTTTTATCGAATCATCGCCGGGCAGTGTTTCGCAAGTTCGTGAGTGCGCAGCGGAGTTCCAGCGTTTTGCCAAAGAAACCAATACCCCTGTTTTTTTAATCGGTCATATCACCAAAGAAGGGGCTATCGCAGGCCCGAAAATATTAGAGCATATGGTGGATACCGTACTTCAATTTGAAGGCGATCGGCATTATGCCTATCGGATCTTGCGTACTCTGAAAAACAGATTCGGCAGCACCGATGAATTGGGTATCTATGAAATGACAAATGAAGGGATGAGAGGAATCCATAACCCCAGCGATGTGCTCATCACCCAAAAAGAAGACCAACTCAGCGGCATTGCTATAGCCGCCACCATTGAAGGAATGAGGCCCCTACTTATTGAGGTGCAAGCCTTGGTAACTCAATCGGTTTATGGCACACCCCAAAGAACGGTGAGCGGTTTTGACCTGCGTAGATTGCAATTATTATTGGCCGTGCTTGAAAAGCGGGGCGGTTTCCATTTTGGGGTCAGGGATGTATTTTTAAATATTGCCGGCGGTCTAAAAGTGGAGGATCCTTCGATTGACCTGGCCGTGCTTTGTGCATTGCTCAGTTCTTATGAAGATGTAGCATTGCCACATCGTGTTTGCTTTGCGGGTGAAATTGGCTTGAGTGGGGAAATACGTGCCGTTAACCGAATTGAGCAGCGAATTGCCGAAGCAGAAAAACTAGGTTTCGAAAAAATATTGGTCTCGAAATATAACCAGAAAGGGCTGAATAACCAGAAGTTCAATATTGAAGTGTTAAGTATGGGCAGGGTGGAAGAAGTGTATAAATATCTTTTTTAGAAACCCATTTTATACCATGGGCGCAACAAAAAATTTGGTTCATGATTTGCTTCATCTTTTCTTCCCACATACCTGTCAGGGATGTGGCAGCGACTTGATATCGGAAGGCCAACTTCTTTGTTTTTCCTGCAACCATCAACTTCCTTTTACCAGTTTTGAATTATACCCCAATAACCCTGTCGAGAAAATTTTCTGGGGGAGGGTTCAGATACAAAATGCCATGAGCCTTTTTTATTTCAGTAAAGATTCTATGATGCAAAATCTCATGCACCAGTTTAAGTATAAAAGTAAAAAAGAGATTGGTCTATATTTTGGGAAAATGATGGGTAAGGTCTTGATGCAAACCAACCGATTTTGCGATATAGAGGCTTTGGTTCCCTTGCCCTTGTTCGCATCAAAAGAAAAAATAAGGGGCTTTAATCAATCAACTATTTTGTGCGATGGATTAGCCGAAACAATGAGGATACCTGTTATCAAAGACGCCATCATCCGAACAACTGATACAGAAACCCAGACCCATAAAAGCCGAATAGAGCGATGGCAAAATATCAAAGGGAAATTTTTATTAAAAGATGAAGCCCGCATAAAAAATAGGCATGTCTTGCTAGTGGATGATGTCATCACAACTGGTGCAACGCTTGAAGCTTGTGCTACAGAGTTACTGAAAGCTGAAAATACCAAGGTCAGTATTGCCACGCTGGCTTTTGCTTTACGGTAAAGCAGTGGCAGGCGTTGGCCTAAATTTTTCATACTCAAATGCCCACATCTTTTATCTCCCAAACAACTTTAACAATAAAATTTCGTTCCTACCTATAGATAAAATAATAGTATAAGTATTTTTGAAAACCATGCTTAAAACCTTGCTGCTTATATCCAGCGTATCACTCTTGCTCCTCCTTTCCTGCAAGAAAGACTCCTTTATTACCGACAGCAATGCCAGTCTATATTTTTCAAGCGACAGTGTTCTTTTTGATACCGTTTTTGTTTCAACGGGATCCATTACCCAATCTATAAAAATCATCAATCCCAATAACCAGAAGCTGATGCTCTCCGATGTAAAACTGATGGGCGGCAGCAATTCTGTTTTTAAGTTAAATATTGATGGCAATAATACCATTGCCGCCAATAATATCGAGCTTGCACCAAATGACAGTATCTATGTTTTTGTGTCTGTGCTGGTAAACCCAAATAATAACAACCAAGCTTTTATCTTACAGGATAGTATCCAGGTCGCATTCAATGGTAACCAAAAATATATTCAATTGCAGGCTTATGGGCAAAATGCGCATTTTTTAAAAAGCAAAATAATAAACACGAATACCATTTGGAGCAATGACCTGCCTTATGTGATTTTGGGCGGACTACAAATCGATTCCGGCATCTCTCTTAAAATCCAACAAGGTTGCAAAATCTATTTTCATGCAAATGCCCCTCTCATAGTAAACGGCAACCTACAAGTACATGGTGCTGATACTGCAAGAGTTTATTTTTTGGGCGACCGACTGGATAATCCATACAATAATTTTCCAGGGGCTTGGCCAGGCATTTATTTGATGCAAAGCAGTAATGCCAATATGCTGCAATATGCGGTTGTTGAAAACGCCTATCAGGGCATTGCTATAGAAGGTATGCCAACCGATGCCAACCGCAAACTGAGCTTGAACAACTGTATTATCCAAAACATTTCTGACGCAGGCATATTAGCCCTACAGACTGATATCTCTGTCCAAAATTGTTTGGTAAGCAATTGTGGACGTAACATCGCCATTGGCAATGGAGGCAACTATACTTTTACCAATTGTACCATTGCCGGATTTTCGAATGATTATATACCGCATAGCAACCCATCCCTGAGCATTAGCAATGGATCCACTGGTTCCAGCGGCAATCTGGTGGCCGACCTAAATGCCAGTTTTATCAACTGTATATTTTGGGGTGATAGCAGCAATGTAACTGACGAGGTAGTGGTCAACAAACAAAATGGAAGCAGTTTTAATGTTGGTTTTTCTAATTGTTTATGGAGGGTGAAAAACAGTCCGACCAATATCAGTGCCACTAATATTTTAACCTCCTACCCCATGTTCGATAGCGTAAACAATCAAAAGATGTTTTATGATTTTCACCTAAAAGCAGGCTCCCCAGCTATCGATCAGGGCATCAGCACCCCATTTGCATTTGACCTCGATGGTAATCCACGAACCGTAGGGTCGGCAACAGATATCGGTTGCTATGAAAAACAATAGTTTAAACGTGTTGTGCAACTGGTTTCTCTAAATAAATCTACATTGATTAAAGCTTTTATTCAAAATATTCTTTGTTCTTTTTTGCTTGCCCAAAA
>JAFDYF010000081.1 GCA_018267575.1 Bacteroidota bacterium | reverse complement strand
GGAAAGGCCAAACCCGGTTGACCTGAACGAAATTCGGTTGCTCCGCCAGACATTGTTGGAATACAGATCAAACTTTGCGAGGATATCGAACCTGATCGCCACATCAAGCCCATCGCTGTTCATGGAGATAAGGCAAACTATATTGTTGATACAATCAGCACTGCAAAAGCACGAGCTATGATCGGCAAGGCAAAATCCAACAAGAGCCTCTCTGCAACACTGGCCTATAACCATAAGCAGGGGTCAGAATTTTTCTTTTCGCAAAATCTGGTCAGTGGTGATAGGCATGACCTCGCCATGCAGATGTCCGACCTGCAGAAATGCTATACCGGGAAGGGAAAGAACCTGACCATCCACGCACAGCTCAGCCCAGCGATCAGTGAGGGGAAAAAGCTCACAACAAAAGAATGGCAGAAAATAGCCAGTAGCTTTTTGGAAAGAACAGGGATGGGCAGACTGCAGTGCATAGGTTATCTCCACCGTGATAAAGAACATGTCCACTGCCATCTCATTGTGAACCGTGTCGATGAAAATACATTCAAGCTATACGATGATTCGTATATCATGCTCAGGTCGATCAGGGCTGCTGATGAAGTGGCAAAAGAACTCGGGCTGACAAGGGCGATGCTCGTGAAAGAAAAAATAAACAAGGAAAAGATCGGGAGCAAACAAGAGTTCAAACTTTTCCTGGAGAACATCCTAACACAAAACCCAAAAAACCTAGAGGGATATTTTGATGCAATAAGATCAGGGGGGTATGGGCTTAGGGTCCATAGGGACAAAAAGACCGGGGAGGCCCGTGGTTATGGCATCTCCAAGGGCGGCACCTATATGGACGCATCAACGATAGACAGGAAACTCACATTGAGGAACATTGAAAAATATTTCATTGAGTGGGACACTGTCAAAGAGAAAACAAAAACAGAATGGCAAGATGACAACGGGAAAAAACTGGATCAAGAAATTAAATTGATACGTTCCATCAAGCCAGACAAAATCCAAATTCCTTTTGAAATACCAGATGCCAAAAGCTCCACAAGTTTGGCAAGCTCTGGCCTGGAAACTTCTCCACACACTGATATCGCTAGAAAGAAAAAAAGAAGAAAAAGCTTGGGCAGGATATCTAAGCCTTCATTTCATTGATCCCTTCACGAAGTTCGGCTTTTGGCCAAGGGGCGGCAAGGGAATTTCCGGCATAAACCGCTCCG
>JAFDYF010000080.1 GCA_018267575.1 Bacteroidota bacterium | reverse complement strand
GGCCAAGGGGCGGCAAGGGAATTTCCGGCATAAACCGCTCCGCTATTTATTCCGTACCCCCTGAAACATTTCTGAAAAAATGTGAGTGTCACAAATCCTGACGTAATGGAACAATGTGTTGTTGATAGCTAAGCGGGATTTTTATTGTATCGATATAATAATCAAGAAACCCCTTCGCTTCGCGAGATAATTCACCAGGCCCAATAATAACAAGATTGGTCAATTTGTTAGGGTGTTGAAATCTGTAAGCATATTCTATCAACTGTCCTGTGGCTTCACGCAAGCATGCAGAAACATTCTCGAAAGGTTTGACTTCGTAAAACCAGCGCTCATTTTCATTTTCCCGGACAATATCAACCCTACCCTCATATTCCATCATAACAGTTTGCCGGGGGAATTTCCTATTTAATTCCTTAAAAAAACTATTTTGAATAATGTTGTGTAATTGCCTAACCATTTTTGAAGCTATTTCGCCCCGTTGGTAAGACTCCTCAATCTTATATTTTGGGCTATCGTCGCCAAATGAAGATGCTCCATCATCTTCACCCAGCGCAATATTATCCACTTGCAAAAAAGGCCCAAATATTTGTTTTAAATGATCGGGTTTGTCTGAGCTGACATGATGTAAAGTACCAGCATAATTGAGGTTTGTTTTCCTATTGATACCCAGCTCAACATATTCCACGTTGATATGGTGTCCAAGCTCGTCAGGCTTATATTCATATACCTTGCCATTCCTCTCCACAACCACAGCATAAGCGATAATGGTAAGTGTCCCGAAAGAGCCGTGAGATTTTATAGCAAAGATATCACCTGGCTTGAGGCGCAACAAAATGCGGAAATATGATTGCAGTTTGGGAATTTCGATTTCTTCATCTTTCCCATTCTCAGAAACAAAACTATTTATTTCAGCTATAGAAGAGTTTAAAAGCGAAGTAAGGTCATATCCACTAAGGAAACCAATTGCAACAGATTTGGCAGCAAGCATTTCAGGAAAAACATCTTTTGCTCCATTCTTATCTTTATAGTTGTATTTGGACCCTATAATAAAATAATCACGAAACGATTTGCCTTTTACATAATGGGCCCACAAATTCTCAGCAAAGTTGATCATGTCAATTCCGGAAGGCTTTTTACTGGCAATAAAAAGTTGGAGGTCTGCTATCTTGGTCTTTTCCGGAAATCGACCGCCTAATCCGGCAGCTATTTTTAAAAGCCCCTCACGGGTATATACTGGCACCAATCTTTTATAAGAATATAAAAATGCAATTTTCCATTTACCTATTGCGTGGAAGTTTATATTTTCAATTTTTTCCCAATCGCCCAGAGAAGAAGCCACTGCAATTTCTGCAACTGTTGAAATTATTTTCTTGAACGCTTGCATTCTTGCCTTCCCATACTTACCGTCCCAAGCATATGTATTATCAGATTCAAAAGATTCATCATAATCTTTCCGATTCTTGTATTTCCAAAGACCAAATTTTGTAAGAGGGATCCCACCCACTTCACCTAAATTCTTACTACGGTATTCTAGCCAATAACAGAAAGAATCATGATCGCTAAGGTCTGCATATTGTTCAATGCTCATGGTTCGTAAGGAGGTGATTGGCCAGGACTGAAGAAAAAGAGCTAGGGTTGCTGTATCTGATGAAGTATCTAATCCCATGGTTTAAGTAAAGAATTATATGAAAATATTGAATCCAAAATTAAATTGCATTCCCCCTTTAAGTAAGTCAAATTTATGTATGATTAATTTTCACTTCATGGCCTTTTGTTTCCATAAAATATCAATTTCGTCAAAAAGTTAGAAAATAGGGTAATGACAACTTGCTTTCCAACAGGTATTAAATAGTCACTTTGGACATTTTCTCTTTATAAATTTGAAAATCCGTCCAGGTTTGGTTTGTCATTAAAGATTTTCTCTAAACTGAATCATTATGATAAAATCATTTCCTATTCACAAGAATCTATATACGCAATAAACATAATCGTTTTTCCATCATTGATCCCTTCACGAAGTTCGGTTTTTGGCCAAGGGGCGGCAAGGGAATTTCCGGCATAAACCGCTCCGCTATTTATT
>JAFDYF010000007.1 GCA_018267575.1 Bacteroidota bacterium | reverse complement strand
GGCGGGACGTTTTCCAAATGCCGCCACAACATGCCAAGCCCTGGCCGTTAGCGGCGATTTTTAGACAGCTCCTCAATGACAGAAAATAAAATTGCGAACTCGCTTGAAAGACTTGGCTATACAACTCTATGGTTGGACTATGGCGTTTTATCAATCGAATATCTGGATTCACAAACCCAGACATTTGACAAAGGCATTGATAGTAACAATGAGCATTACCGCTACAATACTTTAAAACATTATCTGAGTTCTAAAGACAAGTTATCCGACAATGAGTTTGACAACTATTTGCAGTTGGTCATGAACGACAGTGACAGGGCGATGGCAGGTTCAGCCGCTTCAGACTTGTTCAACAAGGTTTCCCTGACTGACTCTCAATTTGACAAACTCTGCACTGCAATAAAAGAATTTGGCTCTTGGACAGAAAAGATAATCACAAGACATCAATTGTTGAGAAAGTTGAACTCACACAATTTGACAGATGCTCAATTTGAAGAATGCCTGACAAAGGGTGACAATATTGTTCAAGAATTCATAATTGACAAACTGAACATTTCTCAACTTAAAGAAATCGAGGCAAAGGGTAACACGAAAAAAATAAGGAATATTGCTTCTAGCAAACTCAAAAATGTAAGCGAAACCAAAATCCGCCGCTAACATGGGGCTTGGCGTTATGTCGGCGGACGGAAATGCCAATCAACATTATCTAACTAGGAGCATCGGTCTCGGGGGACGGATAGGCCCAAGCTTTAGAAAATATTTTCAACTTTTGTAACTTTAGCCAAGCACTGGCCCGGGCGGGACGATTTTCAAATGCCGCCACAACATGCCAAGCCCTGGCCGTTGGCAGCAATAAATTTAGACACCCTACATTTCGGAAGTTGCTTGACACATGACAAAACTTTTCAGACTCTTTGCGTTAATAATTTTATGTGTTTCCTGTGGAAACAAGATTGAGACAGCAAGTACTTTGACAAAGCAAGACTTTGACCGTTTGCGTTCTTTAAATCTGCTTGACTCAAGCGAACAACTCTATAAGTTTTATTCGGAATTCAAAAAAAATGTTGCTGGCAATTTCTATACAGACAAACGTTTAGCTAGCTATTGGTTGGATGAACATGATAAATCAAAAAATAAAATTGAATTTGCCTTTTATAAAAACGTAGCAAAAATCGATACTGTCTATTACTCAGGGTCGACGTTTTGCCCTTATTTGCGAATTACAAGAAATGATAGTAGCTCTTTTAAAGTTTGTGTTGACGGAAAGAAAAAGGAAATAACAGAATTTTTTAACGATGCAATTGCCAAATGGAAACAAAGCAACAACTAATTAGAGTTGACAAAATAAAAGACAATTTAAAGAAAGGAGCAAAAGTCGCTTTAATACTTTTATTGCTCAATGTGGTCAGACAATTGGCTGCTGTATATCAAACAAGGTATCAATTAGTAAGTCCGCTAATCCCAGAGAGTACAATTTGGGAGATTTCCAAGCAGTTCATTTTTCATGCAATTGTTTCCGCAATCGCAAGCATAGTTGGACTTTTTCTTTACTTTTTTGACAAATACCTGCTAGTAATAATCTTAGTTGCGTTAGTGCTTATAGCGGACAGGTTTATTTATGTGTAACAACTTGCTGACTTTTACTGCTGCCAACATGGGGCTTGGCGTTATGTCGGCGGACAGAACACATGACCCAACTTCACCTATCCAGCAGCATCAGTCTCGGGGGACGGATAGGCCTGAGCTTCAAAATATATTTTCAACTTTTGTAACTTTAACAAGCAGCGGTCCGGGCGGGACGTTTTCCAAATGCCGCCACAACATGCCAAGCCCTGGCCGT
>JAFDYF010000079.1 GCA_018267575.1 Bacteroidota bacterium | reverse complement strand
CCAAAAAAGAACCAAAAAATCCCGCCCTTCGGCGGGAAGAAAACGATGTACGGCCCGTTTTCTGGAAGGAGCTTCGAGTGGGCTTTGGCACTACTGTGGTGAACAACAGCGGAGCCTTGATTGGTTCAACATCGGCAAAAGAATTTTTTTAATAGTACAACAGGTTAATTTTAATTAGCAAAGCGTTCAAAAATAATATTTTTTAAAGCTGTAGCTAATGATTTGGCTCTGTTCACCTAAATAAATTTCCTGTTTAAGCATGTTGGTTTATTCAGCACAGCACAGGATGGTTCTGTGTTTGTATAAACCCAAAAATATTTTTTAATCATCTTATTCATACCATCTTATTGCTTCTATTGCTATATTGCTGATGAATAGAAGTTCACTGATTTTTTATATTGTTTTTAAAAGAGACAAATAAATTTCCATCCCCAATAATTTTTTTAAGATGGCTACCACCAAAAATAGTTTGCTCATAAAACTTCAACAAGGTAAAAATGTGTATGGCACTTGTGTTACTTCCACGGGGCCTATGTGGCCGGGTGCAATCAAAAGTGCAGGTCTCGATTTTGTTTTTATCGATACAGAGCATATCCCGCTTGATCGTAACGAACTGGCATTACTTTGTCAGATATACAAATCAAATGGTATTGAACCTGTTGTGCGCATTCCTTCACCCGATGCCTATCGAGCTTGCCAAGCGATTGATGGGGGTGCAACCGGTATTGTGGTGCCTTATATCGAATCCATTTCACAAGTGGTGGAAATGGTTGGGGCTGTTAAACACCGGCCACTCAAAGGTGAATTGTTGCAAGACTATCTCGATGGCACAAAAAAAATGACCGATGATCTGAAGGAATATATCAGTTCTTTCAATAGCGCCAATATGGCTATAGCCAATATTGAAAGCGTGCCTGCCATGGAAAGGCTCGACGAAATTCTTTCTGTACCGGGATTAGATGGCGTATTCATTGGTCCACATGATCTTTCTGTTAGCCTGGGTGTCCCCGAACAATGGGATCATCCAGTTTTTGAAGATGCGGTGAAAAAGATAATCCATACCACCCGTTCAAAAGGGCTTCATATCGGCATCCATTTTTCATTGGAACCGGAGCGCCAAATTAAATGGGTGAAAGAAGGTGCCAATATGGTGGTACACAGTTTTGATATCGCTCTCTTTGTTCAACGGTTGAAACATGATATGCAGATCATCAAAGCTGCTGTGGGCGACCAAAACTTGTCAAGTGTTGATGGCAAATTGATAGTCTAGGTGCTTAGCTAACCACAGAGGGCGCAGAGGTTTTTTCACTGAGGAAACAGAGGTCAACTCTGTGCTTACCTCCTATTCCTCCGTGGTTATATTTTACCACAGAGAACACTGAGGTGTTTTCACAGAGGAATCAGAGGGTGAAATGCAAACCTCTTACTTATCAAGCTTTCAACCTATCAGCCCAATTCCTAATTCCCAATCTTTTTTTACCACAGAGCACACAGAGGTTTTTCACCAGGAAGCAGAGATTCAACTCTGTGCCTACCTCCCATTCCTCTGTGGTTAAATTTTTGCTACAGAGAACTGTAAAACACTTGCGCCGACTTGAACTATTTTTATTTCAAAGAACTTCAAATTATTTCTTGATCAACCAAATTTCGGTTGCCCTTGACTGTTTTCTCCAGTTGATATCATCTTTATTGATCTCGTCAAAGGTTATCGTAATCTTGCCGTTTTTTATCAGATTCTTTGGCACGGGAAATTCTTTTATTTCCCCAATGCCTTTTCCATACAGGGTATGATCAAGACGTTGCCCATTTACTTTTAATAAACATTCTCCATAACCGGTTTCCCTGACGATATAGTCAGCCGTGGAGTCAATGCCATTATACTCCAGTGCCACAGGCCAACGAAGATTGCACATGAAAGAATGACGTTGGCGGCTAAACCCATTTTCCCACCAATCAAAACTGGGGTTATCGGATTTGCGCATCAATGGGTCATTCACCCATGATTCGCCTCGAATCACATGGGGCGATTTCGATACGTTGCCAATATCATCATAAAAAGATCCCTCTCCTGGGTTTTCCCAGTTTGCTATTTCTTTCAATGCTTTTGCTTGTTCTTCCGCTGGCATTTTTTTGATGGAAGCAAATTTGTCCTCCATCCACCAACGGTTGTTGAGTGGAAAATCCAAGAAGTCGAGTACCGCACCTCTTTCCTCACCAGAAGCTTTATATTTTTTTACACTGGTCTGCAATCCGATAGAGTGGTACAAGGCATCGCAAAGGTCAATCACTTTTTTTCTTAAAATGGGATCGACGTTGTTTTTTGATGCTTGCTCGAGTATTTGCTTCGCTTCGTCCATGGCTTTGTCTGCGCCAAGCACATCAACTTGATTCAATATTTTGTTTGCCTTTGTCTCGAGTTCCGCTTCATAGATACCCCGCTTCCTATCGTAGGCATCATAATAGGCACGCAATAAATACATCTGCCACCTCCAGTTGGAGGTTAGCGATGGATATTTTTTTTCCAACTGCTTCCAAAATGTCAAGGTGCTTTCGATGCTTCCGTTATTGAAAGCTGGGCCTTGCCAGTTTTTTTCAAGTGCTAGGATACCATCTGCTGCCTCTTCCCGAACGGAACTGTTGAAGAAAAAATTTGCATATTCAATCATTGCTTGTCTTTCCGTCGTGCGTGGGTCCCAGGCAAGTCTAGTCCACATTATTTTGTTGGCATCATCATGCACCCCATCCGAATAAGAAATAAACCCATCCATATACGGCGCCAGATAACGGTAGATGGCCGTGTATTGTACCGGGCGAGGGTTCACGCTTTCCCTGCCCAAGGTGAAATTGAAAATGGGGTCCCACCAAGGCATGGGAAATTGGCAACGCACATTATGGGTAAGGTCGGGGTAATAACGAAGTTTGTATGCTGCTGGAAGCACCGGTCTTGTTTCATCCGCTTCTGGGCTAGAGGGCCCGGTTACCAAACCGCCCAACCAAGTTGGTTTTTGTTCCTGTATATATCGGTAAACAGTTTGACTTTGCGATGGTTTAAAACCTTGTAATGAAAGCCAAACCCTAGCTTGTGGATGATATTTTTTTATGATTTCAGATACATCCTTCAATAATGGCCATACGGTTTCTGGAGGATTATCCCCGGGGTCGCCTCCCGGAAAGAAAACACCATCCAAACGGACAGACATCTTGCATATTTTTTCAATCCGGTATAAATAATGATTTCGTTTGGCCGTATCCGTTAAATCGAACTGGGCAGGTACCCAGATCCAATATTCAAGGTCGTATCGGTTGCAGATGGCACTGATATTGGCGTTCATGTCATCTGGCAAGAGTTTGAAATGGGGGCTTTTTTCTTCTTCAAAAATGGGGATGCTTTCAATGCTATTGGTACCGAAAATGACGAGGTCGCGGATATATTGTTCAAATTGGGCCGTTGTCCATGCATCATAAGAGTTGGCGGTATTGCGATAGCCCAATTGATGCCCACGCATGGGTTTGTCAGGAGAAGTAGAAGTGCTAAGGCTTTCTGGTATGCCAATACTGCCCTGCTTATAGATAAAATTTCTGAGCAAGTATCCAGCGCCGAACATAACCCCTCTGCCATCATAGCCTTCCACAATAATTATTTTGCGATGGTTTTGTTCTTGTACTAAAATGCGGAAAGATTCTGGCTTGTTGATTAAAATTGGTTCGTTGCCAATCGAAAAAGTTTTGGGTGTAGGGGCAGATGATTGGCGCAGTAAGATGATCGTTCCTGTTGCGGGTACTTGGGTCGAAACAAGGATTTGTATACCTGTTCTTTTTTTAATTTCTTCACTCAGGATAATGGATGCGGCTTTTTCCGAATTGGGGAGGTTGCCACTTGAAATCATAATATGGGGGTTTTGCAAAAAAGCAGTTTGGGCAATGGCGTAATGGCTCATGCCAATAACAAAAAGGATCAATAGATTTCTGATCAGTTTTATTTTTCTCTTGAAAGAGTATCTGTTTTTTGCTTCCATTTCCTAAATGATAATAAGATTATTGATGTGTAAGAAAATGAATGGAATAGTGAATGATGAAATTTTCACCATTCACTATTCCCTATTCACCACGATACTAAATTGTTAAACCAGCGGGCAAGCTCCAACCATCTCTATATTCTCTTTTCACAAATTGGTTTGCCTCGTCGAAATTGGTGATCTTCATATTTTTTGCATCCCAGATCAGTTTTTTCCTTCCAAGATAATCTGGGTCATCCTTTGTTTTTTTGTTTTTGTTCTCCAAGATCCAACTTCTGATGGCCAGGTTGCCAATCAAAATACTTTCAGTGAATGGCCCCGCATATTCAAATGGTGAACTGGTAGTCGCATTGCCATAGCCAGCGATACAAGCATTCACCCATTGCAAGTAATGTCCTTCGGGAACCCTGGCCAGTGTTTTGGGCGGCATGGTTGTTTCTTTCATTAATTTAGTCGGTAACAACCGAGGTCTTTCACCATAACAATCCACAATCATTTTACCCTTTGTGCCGATGAACAAACAACCACCATCATCACCACCAAATTGTTCGTCGGGCAATAATTCGTCGGGAAGGTTTGGCAACAAGCCACCATCGTACCAAGAAACTTTTATTTCGCCATTGCCGTCTTTGCGTGGATATTTTAAATGGATCATCGAAGCGGAAGGATATCCGTCTGGATATTTTGCTTCCTTGCCATCGGGCATCCAAGTAGTGGGGATGCTGCATTCTACTTCAGAAGGGAAATCGATGGGCAATAAACGGAACACTGGATCCATCATATGGCAAGCCATATCACCCAAGGCACCTGTTCCAAATGCGCTCCAACCTCTCCAGCTCCAGGGAACATAGGCGGGGTTGTAATCTATATATTTTGCAGGGCCGAGCCATAGGTTCCAATCCAATTCTTTTGGCACTTCAAACTTACCCGTTGGTGTTGGAAGGCCTTGTGGCCAAATGGGCCTATCGGTCCAAACTTGCACGGTATGCACATCGCCGATCATGCCGGCTTCATACATTTCTTTTGCTTGACGGACTCCATCACTAGATCCACCCTGATTGCCCATCTGTGTAACCACCTTATATTTTTTTGCAGCAGCCGCCATGAGCCTGGCTTCATAAATATCATGTGTCAACGGCTTTTGGCAGTACACATGTTTGCCCAATGACATGGCATTCAGTGCGGCAATTGCATGAATATTATCTGGTGTGGATACGTTGCAGGCGTCAAAATGTTTATGCTCCTTTTCCAGCAACTCACGGAAATCCTTATAATATTTTGCTTTGGGAAAACGCTCCCTTGATTTTGCGGAACGCCTATCATCCACATCGCAAAGTGCCACCACATTTACTTTGGGACTTTGCGAGAAATTTTTCAGATCATCCTCTCCTTTACCACCGGCGCCAATACCAGCGATATTGAGCTTGTCGCTTGGAGCAACGAAACCGCGGCCCAATACATGACGGGGAACAATCATGAACCCACTTGCGGCAAGCGAAGTGCTCTTGACGAAATTTCTACGGGAAATCTCCTTTTTTTTGTCTGACATGATTAATTGATTTTTGAGTTTATTGTATGTGTATTTTATTGTTTCACGCAACGGACGCAAAGGATACGACGAACGCTACGGGTATTTAATTCTCGATACTAGATATTTTGTTTTTAAGACTCCGAACAACTCCGAACTAATGACTCTCGACTACTGACTCCTAATCCCAATTCCAAATTCCTTCATATCTACTCCCAAGAGCCTTCCCCCACTAAATATGGGTGGGTTCAATCCCAATCCTTTTGCACCATCCCAGTAATGTTTCATGTGTTTCATCTAATACTTTTATCTGTTGGTTGGTTAAAGGGTTTGGGTTGACTCTGCTGATCACTTCAATGGGCACTCCTCTTTTACGCATAAAATATTTTGCACTGAGCGGATAATTTTGTCCAATGATATCTTCGGTTTTGGTCAACTGTGCTTGGATATATTTAACATCATCCTGCCTATTGAGGTCAGTGGAATGCTGGCACATCCAAGAGATAATCTCAGGATAGAAATTGCCACAGATCACCGACATCCCTTTGGCTCCGGCTTGCAAAGAGTACATGGTATTGGCCACGCAGGCATCATAAAATTCGAGCCTGCTGTTTTTTGCCATTTCTATTTTTGCTTTCACTTTATCGAAATCGATGGTGGTGTCCTTATGATAAATCATTCTGCCCGTGCTCAACAAGTATTTGAAAGAATAGGGAGTGAGAATACGTTTATATGGACTAGGGCATTCATAAGTGCCCATGGGAATATTGTCAGTCAGCTCGAAAAACTTTTCGTAATTCTTGATCAACACATCATCACTTTCATTTTGTTTGGCAAAATGACTGGTGATGGTAATCACCGCATTGACGCCCGTATGATATATTTTCTTTGAAAAATCTGCTTTTTCTTCTAGGGTATTGCCAAAAGATCCTGTGGCCACCACTGATACGGCACCATTGATCCGTTTTACGACGTGTCTCGTCAATGCCAATCTTTCCTCGGGAGTCAAGCTATACATTTCACTGCTGGCGCAATTGGCAAAAAAACCCTTTACTCCTGACGCCAAATAAAAATCGATCAATCTGGATAATCCATCAAAATCAATTTTGCCATTTTGTTTATAGGGGGTGATCATCACCGGGACAAATTTCTTATCACTCACAAAATCATTTGCTAAAGGTGGCTGCAATATTTTCTTTGAGCTAAGCATATTGGCAACAGCCGATCCGCTAATGGTGGTTCCCAAAACCCCTGCTGCCAATTTTCCCACAAAGGAACGTCTGGATGATTTATTGATTTCTTGCATGATGCTGTTCTAATATTAAAATAGAGGGTTAATAACCGGTTGCGATTTTGATTACTATTTTTTTTACCACATCATAACCATCCACTTTTATAGTAGGGCGATGTGCGTTGTTCGGAAAAAAAAGAAAAAATTCCCCCGGCGCTGCGATATAATAATTTCCTTCTGCTGTATAATTAATGATATCAGGCGAATAGGGTTTGATAATAGTTGCTTTGGAGGTATCGGCCACGCCAATCAGTTCTTTTCCTTTGATGATGTATTGGAGGTCCACATAATGCTTGTGCGATTCCCATTTTACATCTTCCATTTTATGTGATGGAGCTTCTGTCACACTTGCGAAAACCTGATCGCCAATAATGGAGTATTTACCTGGAGCAAGTTCATCCAAGTTCACATTTCTTAGAAAGGCGAATGCTGCATCCCAATTGTTTTCATTTCGATGATAGGCCACATAGAAAGAATCTTTGTTCACTGATGGATGCGGGTTGAGGGTTAATCCCTTCGCCCATTCTTTTTTGCTTACCCATTGGGTAATTTGTTTTTCGGTAAGTTTTTTTTGCTTTTGTGCCTGACCCAATAGAGCCAGTGTCAGCATGATTGTCAAACAATAGATGATTTTGTGTTTCATGATTATTGACATTTATTTTTTACTTCTCTTTGAATAAGGACTGATTATTTGATTTCTTTTGGATTTACTTCCACATATTTAATTGATTCCTCCCCCTTCTCCAATGAATAGGAATAACTCATGTGCAGTATCCCATCATTGGTCTGAATCAGGCAAGGGTAGGAAAAACGGCCACTCCCTTTTTGATTGTTCTCCAATGTTCTTTTCCATTTCCAGGTGAGGCCTTCATCATCCGATAGGTAAAGACTGATGCGGTAGCGACCATCATCTTCATCATTCCCTAAAAATGCCCAGCGACCGTCTTTCATCACAATCAATTCCACACTCGCTTCATTGGGGATATTGGTTTTTTTGGCTGCCGACCAAGTTTGTCCATTATCAGTGGATTCACTGTACTGGACTCTCGATGGTTCATCGCCATTATCTCTCATGAAAGCGAAAATATTTCCGTTCTTTTTTTGTACTAGAGCGGGTTGAACATTTCCCCTGCCCACAATTGGCAAACTTGCCCGCCAAGTATCCCCATCATCATCGGAAATAGCTACTAACGACATATTATATCCATCAGAATAAAGCGGTAACAAAATTCTGCCTGTGCTCAGTTTCAGTGCTTTTATTCTAGTCATCCAGCCCATGCTTCTTTTGGCAAGATCCTTGCTGGCGTCAATTACCATATCATCGTAACGTGGTGCATAAGAACCCGAGCCACTCGTGTTTTTTGTGAGCTGTTTGAATTTGGTTGCTGTTTCGGTAGCGAAACTGTCATTGGGTGCAAGTAGGATATTATCCTGCCAATTCCAAGTGGGTGCGGCATTGCCATCATAGTTTACGGAAGTGCGAAACCGTAATATGGAACATTCCCATTTGTGAGCCTGCACGGCGATCCAAACGAGGAAAAGTTTGTTATGGTTGTTGAGAAATAATACCGGGTTGCAGTCAGGCAAGTCATAAGTGTCGGCCATCACAAAAGGCTTAGACCAAGTTCGGGAACCTTTTTTTAAGCGAGCACCCATGATCCTCACATCATCGGCATTTCTTTCGCCATGTCCTTGAAACCAGGCTGCCAATATATCGCCATTGGGCAGGCTCACAATACTACTGCCATGCGTATGTTCCGGCTGCATGGGGAATATGAGTGTTTCAAAAACCTTGGGTGCTTTTTCAGTTGCTGGTTGTGCAAAGCTGTTGGCTATGAATAAGGAGCAAGAAATGAATATTAAATAGATTGATTTCATGAATGACGTGAATTTATGGTTCAATGATTTTTTTAGTTAAATAGTTTCTTTTTATCCATGATAAGATTATGCCCGTTAAAAAAATGCTCAAGGTGCCAATCACGATGACCATATTCATATTCAGGGAACTGCGTAGATAGGAGAGGTTTTCAGGAATAAGGGAAGGAAAGGTTATCCAAGCGATTACCAAAACACCAATGATAACGGCAATCATGGCTTCTGCGTTTTTGGTTTGTTTGCTCGCAATGCCCAGCAGAAAAAGACCCAACATGCCTGCTGCAAAAATGCCCGAGAGCTGCCACCAAAGATCTAGGATACTTTTTACCCCAATCATGGCAATGCCCGTGACGATGGCCAACATGCCGATAATAAAAGTGGATATCAATAATAAACGCAGGGTTTGTTTATTGTCGATATTTTTATTGATATAGCGTTTGTAGATATCAAAGGTGAAAACAGTGGCCGAGGCGTTCATCCCCGAACTGATTGTGCTCATGGCAGCGGAAAGGATAGCAGAAACGATAATCCCCACCACGCCAACCGGTAAAATATTGACCATAAAGTCAGGTAACACTTTATCGCCATAATCGGCGGGTTTCAAAGTTTTTGCCAAAGTAGCGATTTCTTGGGAACCAACGTTGATGGGTAAGCGCTCAGCCGCAGCCCTTAGTTTAATAGCATTGAGCATGTCGGGATGCATCTGATACCATGCATATAAAGATGACCCGATAATAAAAAAGAGTAGTGAGATGGGTAAATAGAGTTTAACGCAAAGCCATAAGGACTTCGTCGCTTCTTTCGCAGAACTGGTGGCTTGATAACGCTGCACATAATTTTGGTCCATACCAAAATTGTTCAGGTTGATGAAAATGCCATAGAAAAAAATCACCCAAAAAGTAGGGCCTGTAAAATCAAAATGAAAACTGCCCAAGCTAAATTTGTCATCGGCTTTTCCTATGGAAATAATATGGGCAATGCCACCGGGCATTTTGTTGATGATAAAATAGAGAATGATAAAAGCACCCAAAGTTTTGATTACACCCTGAACTACCTCGGTCCAGATAACGGCTTCCATGCCACCGAGTACTGTGTAAATAATAATGATCACTCCCATTACGATCATGATGGATTGCATGGAATATCCCGTCATTGCCTGTAGACTAAGGGCAATGCCAAAAAATACGGAGCCCATTCTTGCCAATTGGGTGAGCAAGAAACAAACGACCGCATAGGTGCGTGCCCATGCGCCAAACCTTTTTTCAAGATGGGTATACGCAGAAACTTCACTGCTGTTTCTGTAAAAGGGGACAAAATATTTTGCCGCTATCCATGCAGAAATGGGCATGGACAAACTAAACACAAAAGAATTCCAATTGCTGCCAAAGGCCTTGCCGGGAACACCCAAAAAAGTATTGCTGCTTAAAAAAGTAGCATAGATGGAAATGCCCACCGCCCATTGGGGAATTTTGCCTGAAGCTTTGGTGAATTGGTCGGGGTTTTTGTTTTTACCAGAAAACCAGAGCCCGGTCAAAATCATCGCAAGCATGTAACATGCGATAATGGCAAGGTCAGTGATTGGTAAATGTTTCATTTTTTTTAAATATGGCAGCAAAAGGGTGAATGGTCAATAGTGAAAAGTGAATTTTAAAAATCCCGACATCATTTTTTGCCATTCACTTTTTACCATTCACTATATCGCTTTTTTGATCCCAAGCCGGCTGCACCAGCCTTGGAAGTCTTCATAAATTTGATCCAATGTTTTTTTCTGTTCGGGTGTTAGTTCCATGGCAAAAGTTCTGCTGATGGTCCGCACGGGCAATCCTCTTTTTTGTAAAAAATATTTGGCGCTCATTGGATAAGCCTGATGGATCAATGGGTCAACCCTAGTGATTTCAGATTGCAACCATTTCACCTCTTCTTGCTTGTCAGGGTTGTTGGCATTATTGCACATCCATACCAATATCTCCGGATAAAAATTTCCTGAGATAGAAGACATTCCTTTTGCTCCCGCTTGTAAAGAGAACATGGCATTGGGCGAATGGGCATCATAAAACTCTAGACTGTTATTGCCCATGCTTTTTAAAATGTCCAGTTTTGCTTTTACTTGCGCTTGTTCAATGGAAGTGTCCTTATGATAGATAAGCCTGTTGGCTTCTAAAAGCCGCTTGAACAAGCCAGATGAAATAATTCTTTTGTAAGGTGCGGGGCACTCGTACATGCCCAGTGGTATATTGCCGGTGAGGCTAAACATTTTTTCGAAATTCTTTAGAAGCACTTCATCATCCTGATCCACATTGGCAAAATGGCCAGTGATCATAATGGCGGCATCGATACCAGTATAATATATTTTTTTGGTAAAAGTGGCTTTGTCCTCTATGGTTAATCCAAAAGATGCCGTGGCCACAATGGGTACTCGACCTTTCACTTGGTTAACGATATGCTTGGTGATTTCAAGCCGTTCATCTTCACTGATACTGAACATTTCACTGCTCAAGCAATTGGCAAAAAAACCTTTTACCCCAGCCGCTAGATAAAACTCTACCAAACTACTTAAGGCATCCATATCAACCTTGGCCTTTAGGTTGAAAGGCGTAATCATTACCGGAACAAATTTTTTTTCATTTGTATTCATAAATCATCTTTTTGATGGGTACAATTTGAATATTTTCTATCAAAAAATTTGGTTTTAATTGTAGGTGATTTATTTTCTATTAAATCCATTAGGGGTAGTGAATGTATTGCCAATTCATTTTTCAGCCAACCTGTGCTGTATGCTTCTATATGTTTTTTTAAATTCATGTTCATTAACTCTATTTATAATTTTCAGGCAAGTGATACAATGCTAGCCCTTCAATAGGGGTTTTCAATATCACACCCATTTCCATATTGTACAGCGCGGCTGTTTCTGCTAATATTTCTTTAAATGCGTTGGCAATGGAACCGGTACAGTTAAAGTTGTACTCGCAATAGTTTTTATATTTGGTAACCAAGCTTTCAAAAAAATCCACAAAAGAGGCCTTTACCAGATTGTTTGTATAGGCTGGATCTATATGGCACTCAGAAATGAACATTGTAAAGCTTGAACAAAAACGGTTTGGTAGTTTTTCAGAATAGACACGTTCCATTATTTCTTCGCGGGTAAGACCGTATGCTTCATAAAAGGCTTCTTTTACTGCGGGTGGCATATAGTCCCTGATATAATCGCCAAGTAGTTTTCTTCCTATATAATAGCCACTGCCTTCGTCACCGAGTAGATAACCCAGTGAATCTATATTCTCCGTAATTTTTTCTCCGTCATATACACAGCTATTGGTGCCCGTACCAAGTATGGCCGCGAAACCCGGTTTATCCCCCAGCACTGATCGTGCCGAGCCCAAAAGATCAAGACCAATATGAGCAACTGCATGGGGAAACACAGTGAACAACGCATTTTTTATAATATCCACTTTGTCGTCAAAACAACCAGCGCCATAAAAATGGATATCACTAACAAGGTCGTGGTTTACCATTTCGGGGAGCTGTTTGTCCAGTGATTCCACGATATAGTTAACGTCTACAAAATAGGGGTTATACCCTTCAGTATCGAAGTAGAATACTTCTTCCTTGGGTTTAAGCAAACACCAGTTAGTCTTAGTGGAACCACTGTCAGCTACTAGTATCATTTGATATTGTTTTTACGTTCAGCCCAATCTTATGTCCAGATTTGGCATAATACCAGATGCAGATATAACATGGCACTACGAGCCAATAAGCATTATGTGGTGAAAACTCATCTGCCAGCCAACCGTATAAAAGTGGGAGCAAGGCACCACCTCCAATGGCTATGATTAAAAAGGAAGAACCCATTTTGGTAAACTTCCCCAGTCCACTAATGGCAAGTGGCCAAATGGCTGGCCATACAAGAGAATTGGCAAGACCTAATAATGCAATGAAGGCAACGGATATAATCCCATTTGTAATAAGGGCAATAAAAAGAAATACCAGGCCAAGTATCGGGGATATTTTCAGCATCTTTGTTTGTGAAGCATATTTAGGGATCACTATAATACCCACGATATAGCCTAACAGCATAAAGGCTTGTGTGCAGCTCGCAAAAAATTTAGCCTCTGAAAGCGGCATTCCTAATGATGTGCCATAGTTTACAATGGTATCACCAGCGATTACCTCTACACCTACATAAAGAAAAAGGGTTAAAACCCCCAGCAACAAATGGGGAAATTGAAAAATGCTTGTTTTGCCATGATTGGTCGAATCCGCTTGGTCTGCTTCGTTATAATCCTCCATGTCGGGAAGGCTTGAAAAAAATATGAGTGCGGCCAAAAGAGATAATACCACAATCATAATGGTATAGGGAAGTATCACACGATGGGAGAGATTATTGAGAATCTCTATTTTTTGAAGGGCATTGGCATTTTCAGCTTTTGCTTTAATGGCATCCGCATCTTCTAAAATAATGGCACCCAGCAAAAGTGGGCCTATGATGCTGGCGGTTGCATTGCAGATGCCCATCATGCTCATTCGTTTGGCTGCGCTCTCACTTGGGCCTAAGATGGTTATATACGGATTGGCAGCGGTTTGCAAAATGGCCATCCCGGTTCCCATCACAAAAAGTCCGGTGAGAAATAAGGAGTAAGACCTTTGGAGTGCAGCGGGAATAAAAATGGTAGCACCCAAAGCCATGATGATAAGCCCAAGGGACATGCCTTTTTTATAGCCCGTAAATTTTAATATAGAAGCGGAAGGTATGGCCATCACCATATAGGATATGTAAAATGAAAAAGCTACCAGATAGGAGGCAAAGTTGTTTAACTGACAGGCGATCCTTAGGTAGGGAATCAGCACTGAACCCAGCCAGGTAACAAACCCAAACACAAAAAAAAGTGTGCCAATGATAATAATGGGTTTGTGCGATTTCATGATAGATGATGAAGTTAATTGCTTTGGTGAAGGGCTAAGGTTTAGGGTATTCTTTATTTTGCTAGTCTATGCCTTCTTCAAATGGTCCAATGCCTTTTTCACACTGCCATACTTTAGCAACAGGGTTTTGGCTTCTTGATAATCAAGAATGGCTCCTTTTCCCATCAACATTTTCACGGCACGGTCCGTGATTTTATTATTGATCAGTTTCACGTTTACCATCTGATTATCTTCCACACGGCCTAGCTGTATCATGGTCGTCGTGCTGATCATGTCGAAAATCATTTTTTGTGCGGTGCCGCATTTCATCCGGGTGCTGCCCGTGATGAACTCAGGGCCGGTGATCACTTCTACCGGATAGTCTGCTTCTTTGGCAATAGGCGAGTCGGGGTTGCTAACGATGCAGCCCGTGGTCACGGTATGTTGCCTGCATGCCCTCAACGCTCCCAGCACAAAAGGAGTGGTGCCGCTTGCGGAAATGCCAATCACCATATCTTTAGTGGATATGTTATCAGCAGAAAGTCTTTCCCATCCTTCGTTATAATTGTCTTCCATTTCCTCCCTCGCTTCGATGAGGTGTTCTACTCCTCCGGCAAGGATACTTTTGATGATTCCTTTATCTATCCCAAAAGTGGTGGGCAGTTCGATCACATCTAGAACAGAAAGTCTGCCACCACTACCCGCACCTAGATAAAACATCCTGCCTCCCTGTTTCAATATTTCAACTGTGGCGTGTATGAGCTTGTTAAGTTGGGGCATGGCCTTTTCGATGGCTTTAGGCACAGCCATATTTTCCTGATTGATCAATGATGTGAGTTCTTCTATCCCCTTTTTTTCTAAATTCCTGTGTATGGAAGGCTGTTCTGTGATTGGAGTCATGGACTTACTCTATTAATTCTTTTAATTCGAGGTTGTTATTAAGATATTTTATATAAAAGTAGGCAAGTTGAAGATTATCTCAATATTAAGTTTGCGTTTTTTTTCTGGTTTTTTAAAAAAAAAAGGTAAATAAATGCAAAATATCCCTATTTTTAATTTTAATAAATATTTAAGGATTGTATGTTGAAGGAGGAAAGGCATAAGATTATTCTGAAAGAGATCAACCTGCATAATAAGGTACTCTCCACAGACCTTAAAGATCAACTTGTTGTTTCTGAGGATACTATAAGGAGAGATTTGAATGAACTGGCAGAGCTTGGGTTGATATTGAAAGTACATGGCGGTGCAATGAGCAAAACCTTTCATTATCCTTTTAATGGTAATGACCAGGTTTACGCAAGAGAGGCAAAGCAGGTTATTGCGGGGAAGGCGGTCCACCTGTTCAAGGATGATATGATGATATTGGTAGAAGGTGGGACCACGATCATGGAGATTGCCAAAAAGTTGCCAGAAACTTTGCGAGCCACTTTTTTCACGGTGAGTCCTGTAGTTGCGCTGACCTTGGCCGAACATGAAAATATAGATGTGATCACTATTGGCGGAAAATTGGCGAAAAATTCGAATATACATACTGGGGCAAGTGTGATCAATGAGCTTTCGAATATCAAAACAGATTTGTGCATTATTGGTACCAATGGAATATCGCTTGAAGATGGCTTGACCGACTCCGATTGGGATGTAGTGCATGTGATTAAAGCCATGATCCGGGCCTCCAAACAAACTGTCGTGGTTACGATTGCGGAAAAAATGGGTACCGTACAAAAGATCAAGGTGACAGATTTGGCATCGATAGATTACGTAGTAACGGAATTGCCACCTGATAGTCCTTTTCTTTCATCATTTAATAGTGGAACTGGCAAACCTGTTTTTTTGTGATCAGGTTCAATAAACAAAAGGTTTTGGAAAAGAGTGACCTAGAAATTCCTTCCTGTGAAATATAAATCAGTTGCGATTATTTAATAGACATACTTTTCATGTATTTGATTTACTAACTGCTAATAACAAAAAAATGATCAGAAAAATCTCGGTTGCCAAATTATTTCAATGGCTGATGCTATTGTTGGGTTTTGCACTTTTTTCCAGCAGCGCTGCGTTTGCGCAGAACAATGGCGCGAAAAAAAGTGATTCGCGAATTATCGTAAAAGGGAATGTTTCTGATGCCAACGGACCAATTGTTGGCGCAAACATTTCTGAAAAAGGGAAAAAAACGGGTGCCATTTCAGATGCCTCGGGCAATTTCTCGATCGCTGTATCCAGTGAAAATGCCGTGTTGGTATTTTCAAATGTCGGCTACAGTACGGTTGAAATGTCTGCAAAAGGAGGCGAGTTCCTTCATGTGATTATGCAGGGGGGCAGTGGTACTACCCTTTCTGGCGTGGTGGTAACCGCACTCGGGATCACCCGTAATAAACGATCCCTTGGTTATGATGTGGGCCAAATTTCTGGCGATGATATGAACAAGGTTGCACAAACCAATGCCATGTTATCAATGGCTGGAAAAGTATCTGGTGTGGTGGTAAGCCAAACGGGTGCTAACCCAACATCTTCAGTTAGTGTGGTTATAAGGGGTATAAGATCTCTAAATGGTGATAACCAACCTTTATTTGTTGTTGATGGGGTGCCTATGCAAAACTCCATGAACAATATTGGGGTCAACAATGGTAATGGTAATGATGTGGATTATGGTAATGTGATTTCAGATATCAACCCAAACGATATAGAAAGCATATCTATATTGAAAGGCCCCAGTGCGGCGGCTCTTTATGGATCTCGTGCAGGTAATGGCGTGGTGCTGATTACCACCAAATCAGGCAGAAAATCCAAGGCGCTGGGCATTAGCTTCAACTCAACGGACGAAGCTGCCGTGCCTTATCATTATTTTGAAAACAATCAGGCTTTTTCCATGGGGATCAATCCTTATACCGTGGCAACTGGTGCCAATAGTTGGAACGGTACGATTGTGGATGTTCCCCCAGGCTGGGCAAATTATTATTTTGGTACACCGTTGAACAAAGGTATTCAGGCCATACAATGGAATAGTCCTTTGCAGGCAGATGGCAGTTATAAGCCTTATGCCCTCACTTCCCATAATAACCTCAAGTTATTTGTTAATCCAGGGTTTACTTCAACGAATAGTGTATCTGTGGAAAATTCAACGGATAAGGACAATTATCGTTTTTCCTATACCAATATGGTCAATACGGGTATCGTGAAGACGAGCGGCCTGGGTAGGCACAACCTCTCCTTAAATGTGGAACATAAAATAACTAATGATGTAAGACTATCCGCTTCCATCAATTATACCCGCTCGGCCACGGACAATATTGTCGCTGGCAATGGTAATGGTGTGCTACAGGATGTGATCAACTATCCGGCAAGTGTTGATATTCGGCAGGTAGGGCAACACAGTGTTTGGACAACTCCAGGGGTCCAACAATTTAAGCCATTGGCTCCTGTTGGGGTTGACCAAAGCCCGGGAGCAGAAAGTGAAATTGGCAGTGATGTTCCTGACAATCCTTGGTTTGTGCTTGATCAAACCAAAAATGGTTTTGTGCGAAACCACATTTATGGGAACTTGAAAGCCAGTTTCAATTTTAGTCCACATTTGAGTGCATTCGTTCGCTATTCACAGGATTTGTTTTACGAAAACCGCGAAACAAAAATATCCAAAAGTTATACGGGTGAACTGAATGGTTTCTATGGTCTGACCAATTCGTACAATAACGAAAGCAACACCGATTTTCTGGTTACTTACAAAAATAGTTTCTGGCAAAAATTCGATATCACGGCTTCCGCAGGGGGAAACCTACTTTATCAATATAATTCTTCTAACCAACTTTATTCAGTTCATAACGGAGGGATTATTGCTCCGGAGCTTTTCAATGTTTCTAATATTGCTCAGGCCAATATCCGCTATAATTCAGGCTATTCACAAAAAGGGGTTTACAGTGCCTATGCTACAGCTTCCCTTGGATATAGCGATCTTGCTTATTTGGACCTGACAGGTAGGAACGATTGGTCAAGTACTTTACCTCCAGGAAATAACTCCTATTTTTACCCCTCCGCTTCACTCAGTTTATTGCTTAATAAAATGATCAATTTTGGTCATTTGGTTAACCTGGTAAAACTGCGTGGCGGTTGGGCCAGTGTGGGTAAGGATACTAACCCATATAATCTTTATGGAACTGTTGGTATTGGTTCTTTCGGCGGTCTTACTACCGAATCTTTATCTGGAACCTTGCTCAACCCGAACCTGAAACCAGAACAGGCCATTTCAACAGAGGCTGGGGTAGATTTAGCTATGTTCCAAAACCGCCTCCGGTTCAGTGGTACTGTTTACCGTTCTGATAACAAAAATCAAATATTGGGTATCAGCACTCCCTCCTCATCAGGTTATACTGCCCGGCAGATCAACGCAGGTTTGGTACGTAGCGAAGGCATTGAATTGCAGTTGGGCGGTACTATTATCAGCAATAAAAATTGGACTTGGGATTTAAGTGTGAATTATACCAAGAACAATGCTTATGTTATTTCCTTGACTAACGGTGTGCCTTATTTCTCTTTCTGGCAGGATGGACCAACCGGCTCTTGGACCTATGCTAAAGGGCAGGCTATTCCTAACCAGGTTGATAAGAACGGCAGTCCAATTAGTGTGATTAGCGACGGTAAAATTGGCCAGTTATGGGATAATGAAATGGCAAAGGTTACCGATAAAAGTTCTCCTTACTACGGATACCCCTTGCTAGATGGTGGTGGTTTTTATCAAAAGGTAAATGGTGGGGATTTCCAACACAAACAGGTTGCGGGAAATTTTAATCCTAAGCTGTTGATGGGCATTCAAACATCTTTGACTTACAAAAGAGTAACGCTGAGTGCCAGTATTGATACAAGGTTGGGTGGTATCTTCTATTCCAAAACCTACCGTTATCAGGGGTCCAATGCAAACTTGAAAGTGCAGGTGAATGAAGGTATTCCCATCCCTGCAGCTCACGCCAGCGATATACCATCTTATCTAAAATCAAACCCTGATGCATTTATTAAGGTTAGCGGGTTGCAGGCCCAGCATATTGTAGGTTGTCCTTGCACCTTGCCAAACCAAGGTGGTATATTGGATGATCCTGCGACTGTTCAAAACACGGGAGCGGTGGCTGGCTTCCCCATTTATGATGCAGCGTTTTATCCCGGTGTGTACAGTGATGGGAATGGCGGTTATGTTGAAAACCTCGGTAACCCCAGCACCACTCAATATGATGTATATGAGGATGCCACCACTAACGGCTTTTGGACCTTTGGTAGGATGGATATGTTTGATGCCTCATATATAAAACTGAGGGAATTGACATTGATGTTCGAAATGTCCAAAAAATTGTCGAGTTCACTGAAGCTTCAGGGTGTGTCAATTGGGCTCTATACCAGAAATGTGATTTTATGGACAAAGGCCAAAATAGGTGTTGATCCCGAACAAGCATTCAACTATCAACCAGGGGCTCAGGCAAATGGTTCTCAGTTCAAGCAGGGTATCGAGTACTATAACATTACACCTTGGACCATTCCTGTTGGTTTAAAACTGAATGTTCGTTTCTAAGATTTAATATTAGTCATTTATAAAAATATAACAAGATGAAAAGCGCAAAAAGAGTTTTAATGATTAGCTGCGTTTTCCTAGTAATAATTTCGGTGGGCGACTCCTGTAAAAAATTCTCTGTGTTGAATTCCAACCCGAATAGCATCGCTGCTTCAGGGGCGGCCCCGGATTATTTGATGGCAGGCGTGTTGACCAGCACGGCACAATGGTATGGGAACCTCGGTTCTGGGGTCATATCAGGCGCCATGCAGGAATCGGCACAGGACGCATTTCAGAGTACATTCAGTGCCTATCAGTGGGATCCCGGAAATTTTGATTGGAGCGGGAACTATGCGGTATTGAAAAACAATAAGGCATTATTGCAGCAGGCCATAGCCAATAACTGGGATTTCCATCAGGGCGTGGCATTGGTGATGCGAGCTTTCCAATTTGGAAACATTGCCGATTTTTGGGGAGATGCACCCGATTCCATGGCGGTCAGCGGCGATTTAGGTGGTGCTTACCAATTCCCAACTTTTGATGCCCAGCAAAACATTTATAATAGGGTTATTGCAGATTTAAAGGCAGCCATTCCGCATTTTCAAGGCACGATGGCAACCCATCCAGAAATCACTACTCTAACACAATCTTCCGATGTGTTTTATGGTGGGGATCCTACATTATGGAAAAAGTTTACTTTCTCTTTGTTGTTGCGCTATTATATGCGCCTTTCCTCCAAAATGAATGTGCAAGCAAATGTGGAAGCTATTGCCGATAGTGTGTTTCAAAGCACGGCCGATGATTGCATGATGATGCTCCCAGGAAAAGATCAAGCATCCTCCTATCAGTTTTGTAGCAAATACAATGGCTCATCGGGGTATAATCGCAATAAAATGAGCGGGACCATGACCATGGCTTTGAAAGCATTGAAGGACCCAAGGATTGTGATTATGGCCGAGCCCATCTTAGTCCCTAGTGTGGTGGATACAACCAATGCCATATTTGCATCGGGTAGTACTACGCTTGATTCAACGGTAAACGGTATTCGATATATTAATGCTGCAGCTGCTGTAGCAAATAATTACAAACAATTTAATTTGGCAACCTACACAACGGATCGGCCTTGGGAAGGGTTGAACCTCCCGGTTAAAAATTTATATGACACCTCATCTGTTTATGTAGGTATCCCTATCAGTTATTCCAACTACCCCGACTTTCAGTATAACATCAATACAACAGGAACACAAGCTACATCCATTAACAGTTATGTGTCTTACCTACGCCGGGATATTTACGATAACCCAAGTGGGCCTTTATTGGCACAAAGGATAGCCTCCTATGCGGAAATTTGTTTTGACCTTGCTGAAGCTGCACAAAAAGGATGGAATGTGGGTGGCTCTGCATCGGCTTGGTATTATAAAGGGATCCAAGCTTCTTTTGATACTTGGCAAGTGTTCAGTAGTTATCAGAGTGATGTTGACAATTATTATGGATGTGTGAAAGATGCTGCTACCTATATGGCACAACCCGCTGTTGCATACAATGCAACGATAGGCTTACAGCAGATCATTACCCAGAAATGGATTGCTGCTTGGCAGGCATGTAATGAAGCATTTATGGATTGGAGAAGGACTGGTTTCCCAACTTTGACCATTGGGTTTGGATCTTACCGTGGCCAAATACCTGTAAGGTTTACTTATGCCAATTCCGAACTTCAGAACAACTCTGCCAATGCGAATGTGGCTATCGCTAAACTTGTGCCATCAGCAAATTATAATGGGCCAGATGGTAATAATAGCTCTTGGTCAAAATTCTGGTTATTGCAGGGCACAAGTGAACCTTGGTAAAAAGATGGATCTGTAATGTCATGTAGTTTTATGTTTTCAAAAGAGTGGCTAAATTGACATTGCAATAGAAAATAGGAATGTTAAAAAAAATAGAACTTGTAATTATATCGGCTTTTTTGAGCCTGCTATTAAGAGCACAGGTAAACACGGGGTTTAACCTGATGCCGATACCTAAAGAAATTCATATCAATGACCATAAATTGGTCATTGATATGAATTTTAAGGTTTCAGTGATTGGTAATCCAAATTCTCGCATTTATCCAGAGGCCAGTCGATTTTTGAGAAGGTTGAGTAATGCCACTGGTATTTTTCTAGACAAACAAGGGTTTGTTACCCCAAAAGATAACAATGTTTCCTCTGCATTGCTTATTATGGTTAAACGCCCCGGGAAGCTGGAGCTAGGTGAAGATGAGAGCTATACCCTCGAAACAAAAGCAAATCAGGTCGTCATTGATGCCATTACTGACATCGGGGCAATTCGTGCATTGGAGACTTTATTACAGCTATTGAGTGCTGATGCTCAAGGTTATTATTTTCCCGGCGTGATTATTCACGACCAGCCAAGGTTTGCTTGGCGCGGTCTCTTGTTGGATGTGGCTTTGCATTTTATGCCCGTGGATGTAGTTAAAAGAACATTGGATGGAATGGCTGCGGTAAAGATGAACGTACTGCACCTCCATCTTTGCAACGACCAAGGTTTTCGGGTGGAGTCAAAAGTTTTTCCCAGACTTCAACAAGTAGCATCGGATGGCATTTATTATACGCAGGAAGAAATTCGTGATATCGTGCATTATGCAGGGCAGCGCGGTATTCGGGTAGTGCCCGAATTTGTGGTGCCTGCCCATACAACGGCCATCCTTACTGCCTATCCCGAGTTTGCAAGTGTAAAAAGAGATTATAAACTGCAGCGGTATTTTGGTGTTTTTGATCCGGTGATGGACCCAACCAACGAAAAGCTCTATCCTTTTTTGGAGAAACTTTTTCTGGAAATGTCGTCTCTTTTTCCCGATGCTTATTTCCACATCGGTGGGGATGAGAATACCGGGAAGGATTGGTCAAGCAATCCCCATATCCAAGCTTTTATGAAAGCTCATGGAATGAAATCGACCGCTGACCTGCAGACCTATTTTAATCAACGATTATTGCCAATCATAAAAAAATGTGGGAAGACAATGGTAGGCTGGGATGAGATATTCCATCCTGGGCTTCCCAAGGAAGTGGTGATCGAATCCTGGCGTGGCAACGAAAGTTTTTATGGATCAATCAAAAAAGGGCATCCATCCATTCTTTCCTATGGTTATTATATCGACTTGATACAACCTGCATCCTACCATTACCAAAACGATCCGATTCCTGATTCGGTGAAACTGACAGCAGCGGAAACAAAACTCGTATTGGGAGGGGAGGCAACCATGTGGAGCGAAATGGTAACCCCGGTTACAGTGGATTCACGGATTTGGCCACGCACGGCTGCCATTGCGGAAAGACTTTGGTCCCCGCAAACTGTAAGGGATACCGATGATATGTATCACAGACTGGATATTGAGAGCCTGCGACTAGAAGCACTGGGTCTTCGGCATATTTCTTATAAATATCCTTTGATGCGGCAATTGGTAAAAGGTTATGATATCAAACCACTCGAAGTTTTGGTCAGTGTGATTGAACCTTTGAAAATATATGAACGTAATGAGGGCGATACCATGTACACTGTTTTTTCGCCCTTTACCAAATTGGCTGATGTGGCATCGCCAGACCAGCCTGTGCCCAGGATATTCAATAAGCAAGTGGACTCGTTTTTGATCAATCCAAGTCCTGAACTTGAAAAAACCATCAATGAAAAATTAACCCTTTGGAAAGAAAATGATTTACCATTTCAACAATTGGTAAAAAAATCACCTGTGCTGCAGGAAGCTGCTTCTTTATCCCAAAACCTATCCAAGCTGGCTGATGCGGGTATGCAAGCCATGCAGTATATACAGGAACATCACAACCTGGGTAAGGATTGGTTACAGGAAAAAATGGATATAATCAAACAGGCGAGGAAGCAGGGTGGGAGATGTGAATTGCAGGTAGTGGATGCCGTGCAAAGGCTTATTGAAAAGGCGGCTGAAACATATTAATAGATTTAAGAATGATGCTAGCTTTTTAAAAGGTCTTTGGTTTTAGTAGTTAGTATATAGTTATGAGTGTCGCTTAGTAGACAGAGGCCGTCAGTAATGGCGGCCTCAAAATTTGAAACTTGATTTTTGGGTAAATCTTGTGAAGCCGCTAAAAATATCCCTTCCTCTGAGAAAATGGCCGCCATTGTCATAAGCACCTGTTTAAATTCATTATCTATTCATCCAGACTTCATGGATCATGAGAGTTATGTGGTTTGATATGATTTTAGAAATCTGTAGATGATATTTAGCTGAGTCTTTCAAATTATAAAAATGATAAGATTTGTTTTTTTCTTTCTTGGATTATTTTTTTTCAATGCTGTTTTTGGTCAAAGCTTTTCCTTGCAACCTGCCCAGCAAAAAGAAAAAGGCTTTGTACAGGAATATCATGATCCTTATCCATTGGGAGAAGGAATGGGCGATAATAATATTCGGAGCATTGCCGTAGATGGATTATCCAATGTTTATATCGCTACTGCTTCCGGTGTTTTCAAAAAAAGGGAAGGCTCATCCAATTGGTCGGCCATTTCATTTCAAGCATCTGACAAAGGTCCTGCCTATGTGGTAGCCGTTGACAGTTTGGGCACTCTTTGGATTGGCAATTGGAAAGGTGTTTTTCAATATCAAAATGAAAGTTTAAAACAGGTGTTGGGCACGAGCGGTCCAATATCGGTTCTTTGTGTAGCTAAAGAAGGCATCTATGCGTTGGGACCAAAGGGAGTATGGTTGAGTTCGGGGAATGGATTTTTGAAAAAAAATTATCCGATTGCAGGCTCTGTGCGCCGTGCGATCTCCGATCAACAAGAAGGTTTATGGATAGCCACGGATGTAGGGCTTTACTTTTCGAATGGGAAAGGAACCACCCTCTTTCATGATACGAGTATGTTGCAGAGTGCTTTTGTAAAAGGACTTGCCTTTGACCAAGGAGGCAATCTGTGGGCTGCGGGCATGGGAGGTATTTCTGTTATTAGTCATGAAAAGCGGAAACGTTCAATAGGAACTGCTGAAGGTTGCTCATCAGTCTATTTAAGTTGTGTAAACTCAGATGCGGATGGAACCATGTGGGTGGGTTCGGATATTGGGCTTGTCAGGTTTTATGCCGATGGAAGTCATTCGCTTTTATTTAGTCGTCGTTGGCTTTTGGATGATCAGGTAAATGATATTGCTTTTGATCGATCCGGCAATGCATGGGTGGCCACCGCGAAGGGAGTGAGTGCCATTAAACGGAAATGGATGACCCTTGACGAAAAAGAAAAATATTTTTATAGCATACAGATTAGGCGTCATATCCGTGCGCCTTGGATTTCAGGGCAGTGCTATTTGCCAATAGCTGGGGATACTACGAGATGGGAGCCGCAAGATGATGATAACGATGGTGAATATACGGGCAACTATCTAGCTATGGAATCCTTCAGGTATGCGGTCACCCATTCGACAGATGCAAAAGATAAAGCGAGAAAGGCTTTTGATTTTTTAAAAGAGCTAAAAGATATTACCAACGGCGATGGATATTTTGCTCGCAGTATGGTGCCTGTTGAATGGGCAGACAAAGTACATGACCCTAACCGAGCATATACAGAAAGAGAAAAAGCGGAGGAACTGGTCAAAGAACCACGGTTTAAACCAGTAACAACCCGTTGGCATAAATCCGCCGACGGCAAATGGTTTTGGAAGGGCGATGCCAGCAGCGATGAATGGTGCGGGCATATGATGGCCTATTTTTTTTATTATGAACTGGCTGCCGACGAAAATGAAAAAAAGCGCATCGCGCAACATGTTGGATCATTGGTCGATCATCTGATTGCCCATGATTTTACCATGGTCGATGTAGACGGTACCCATACCCGTTGGTCGGTATGGTCGCCTGAATTATTGAACCACAATCCGGAATGGTTACCCGATAGATGTCAGAACTCCATGGAGCTATTAGCTTTTTTGAAACTGGCGTACTATCTCACCAACAATGAAAAATATCAGCAAGCCTATTTGCGCCTGATTCAGCAGGAGCATTATCTCGAAAACATGGCCGCCTTGTTCGATCAGAACCCTGCATGGTTCATCTATTTCGATGTGGTGCTGCAGGCCTATATCTACCCGATTTTATTGCATTGTGAAAAAGACCCCAAACTGCTGGCTTTTTATCAAAAGCATATCGATCGTTGGATGGAAGCCCGAAAAAATGATAAAAGTCCACTGATCAATTTCTTTTATTCCTATGCCAGAAATAAAAAAATGGGTATGGAAGATGCCCGTGATTTTTTGATAGATACCCCACTCGATCTGGTTGACTGGCCCATTGACCATAGAAAGCGGGAGGATATCAGATTGGTGCATGTGCCCATGCTCGAATCAGTGCAGGTTGATCAGTTGCCGCCAGCCAGTATTCGAAATACAGTGCGATGGGACCGTAATCCCTGGGACGCTAAGGGTGGCGATTCACATATAGAAAGAGAACCTGTGTTCTGGTTATTGCCTTATTGGATGGGTCGGTATTTAAAAATGATCGATTGATGATAATGCCTCATAGACCTATGGGGATTTGATAAATATTTTTTAAAACTCCTGATTATGATGAGACCTCGTTTTTGTTTTTTGTTGATGCTCAGTTTTTTTATAAGGATTTCTGGTGCGGACGCACAGGATCAACCCATGCATATGGATCATCCTTATGTGCAGGATTATAGTATTAAATATGTTTTGAACAGCAAAAGTTTTCCTGAAAAAATAACACTTAAAAAAGTGGGTTGCGACCGCAATGGGAATGTGCAAGTACTGTCCTCAAAAGGTATTTTGAAGAATACAGACGGTCAATTCCTTTACCCCGGTGAATTGGTCATGGATCTGTCCTATCGACCCATGTTGGATAAAAAAATCAGCGATTTGGACCTGTATCAAAATCAGTTTGTGTACTTGGATGGGCAGGCCATACTGAGCAATGCTTGGGCTGGCAAATTATATTCTACCCATTCACTTCCTGCTGCTACCCAATTTTGTGCAGGGGATGATTTTGCATTTTTGGTTGCTGATGATAAAACCACCCATTATGTGAAGGATTCCAAAACCTTGGTCAGTCTAACTTTGGATGCTCCATTGGTAGCAATGGTTTTCGATCAAAAAAGAAACGGCTTCTGGTTGCTGAGCGAGCATGGGGTTTCTTTTTTTGATGTTAAAAGCCATACACTCCGTCGGAGATATAAGGGTAGTGGCTTTACTTGTTTTTCTCTAGCTAATGATAATAAAGAACTGGTTATTGGTACCCATAATGGATATTTTACTATAAACCCTAGCACCGGTGCCATGCTCGGGGAAATAAAAAACAAACTCCCTTGCAACGACCTTACGGTGGTAAAGGAGATCGATAATAAAATTTGGTTTGGCTCTACCAACGGTGCATTTATGTTGCAGCCCGACGGGAAATATAAATATTATGCTTCCAAGCGCTGGCTGCCTTCAAATAAGATTACTGATATCGCAGCAGGAAAAAAGAATCGTATTCTGATTCTTACTGACCTTGGCTTGGGAGTCATCCATTTTGAAGAGATGAGCTTGCATGAAAAAGCCATGTATTATGAACAGCAGGTGCGTTCGAGGCATATCCGTTTAGGTTTTAATGCTACGATCACTGGAATGAAGAATGGGGATGTTTCAACAGGTTCCTTAGTGGATTCGGATAATGATGGGTTATGGACTTCCATGTATTTGGGTGCTGAAGTGTTTCGATATGCCGCCACCAAATCGCCAGAGGCATTGGAGAATTGCAGGGAATCGCTGGATGCCATGGAGCGTTTATACACCGTAACCCATCTCAAGGGTTTTCCGGCCCGTTCTTTTGAGAGAAGGGGATATGAAATCTCCGATGCGCATTCCAATAACCCTGAAATAAAAGCAGAGTATCCTGGCAATGCCAGTATGGTATCTCCCTTTTCTGTTTGGCGACATTCGGAGGATACTGTATGGGACTGGAAATCTACAACCAGTAGTGATGAGGCGATTGGCCATATGTTTGTTTTTGGGGTGATTGCAGAATTGATTGATGTACCGGATATCAAAAACAAAGCGATTCAATTGATGGATGCATTGATGACCCATATCGTGGAGCATGAAATGTATATGATCGATTGGAATGGTAAACCCACCACTTGGGGCAGGTGGAACCCAGAATATGTGAATGCCATGCCCAAAAATGTGGGGGACCGAAAGATCACCTCATCCAACATCACTTCGATGTTGCAGACGGCCTATCATTTTACAGGCAAAGAAATTTTTAAAGAAAAAGCGCTGGAACTGCTGAACAAATATGGTTATCTGGAAAACCTGATGCGCCCAATGAAAGAGATTGGGTATGCTCCAGGTGATGCGAGCCATTTGGCAAAGGATCTTTCCAGTAGCTGGAACCACTCCGATGATGAGATGTATTTTTTGGGTTACTGGGGCTTATATAGATATGCGTTAAATGATACGCTCAAAGAAAAATTCAAGGCGGCAATCCTGGATCATTGGGAAATCGAGCGTCCTGAAAAGGAAGGAGCTTGGGATATTTTTACAGCCATCACGGGTGTTAAAGATTTTGATTTGAGCGATGCCGTATGGTATCTTCAAAAATATCCCATGGATTTGATTGATTGGAGAGTGATAAATAGTACAAGAAAAGATATAGAGTTTATCCCCCAAAATTTCCGCAGACAAACGATAAAAGAAGTGTTGCCCCCTGATGAATTGCCTATCAGCAGGCATAATGGCAACCGTTTTGATCTGGACGATGGGGATGAGCATGGAGGTTCAGAATATAGCGCTGGAGATATATGGCTATTGCCTTATTGGATGGGGCGCTATCTAAAAATCATCAGTGAACCGGCGGATAAAA
The DNA here is from genome assembly GCA_018267575.1 of Bacteroidota bacterium. Taxonomy (GTDB): domain Bacteria; phylum Bacteroidota; class Bacteroidia; order Chitinophagales; family Chitinophagaceae; genus Puia. The sequence goes on along the minus strand of JAFDYF010000079.1, from coordinate 98,214 downwards.
AAAATACTGAAAAACCAGCTATTGATTTTAGAACACAGCAACCAACTGTATTGGCAGTTCATTACAGAGATCAAGCTTATGCCCAGGTCTACAGCATCAAGAATGTTTTTGCAGATGGTTTGGGAAAGCCAATTAAAATTATATCAGATCGAAACCAGAATATTAGGATACTAGCCAATAGTGTTTTATTCAAACCCAGGGCAGGTCAATTGTTGGAGCCCGGCACCCTTGTGCAGGATGCCAGTTATAGGTCTATCAGTGATAAAAAAATTTCAGCCATCTGTCTTTATAAAAATGAATTGGTTTTTGCCGATGATAAAGTTTTACAGAGCAATGCCTGGGCGGGAAAACTCTATGTGGAGCATGGCATGCCTGCCGTCAGTATGTTAGCAGGAGGACAGGATTTTGATTTTATGATTTCCGATGGAACTGGCATCAAATTTATCCGAAATGGAAAAGTGGTATGGTCGATGGATGCACCCACCGTTATTACGCATATCCAATATGAAGAAGACAAAAACTTGTTTTGGCTGCTTTCAAAAAATAAACTGTATTCTTTTTCGCCAGACACAAAACAATTGCAAAATGTGTTTTCGGATGATGGGTTTACCTGCTTCAAAATTTTATCCAATCGCATATTGATTGGTACCCACCACGGTTATATAGAATTGGCATACCCTTATACAAATGCGATTGCAAAATGGCATGATCGATTGCCGGCTATTGATATAACCGTTATCGAGGAAGTGGGCGGTGACTTATGGTTTGGCACTAAGCAGGGTGCATTTATAATGAAGAATGATGGACAGTTCAATTATTATGCTTCCGAAAGGTGGCTGCCTGGAAATGATGTGGTGGATATTGCTGCAGGAAACGATGGGGTGTTGGTCCTAACCACCAAAGGGTTAGGGAAAATCGGTCATAAACAAATGACGATGGAAGAAAAGGCGGAGTATTATGAATCTATTGTTAGGCAAAGGCATATCCGTTATGGCTTTTATTGCGATTTTACAAACATGCAAAAAGGGAATTTGGCAACTGCCCAAATGGGGCCGCATGATAGCGACAATATTTGGACATCGATGTATCTCTCTGCCGAATTGTTTCGCTATCTGGTCACGCACAGTGAAGAGGCTAAACAAAACTGTTTGGAATCGATGGATGCGATGGAACGATTATTCCAGCTGAGTGGTATCAAAGGTTTGTTTGGTCGCTGCATTGAGCGGAGTGGCGTGATGGAATTTAAAGACGAAATCAGGGATGAGGATAGTGTCTATTGGTATCCGGGCTATACGCATACGCCAAGTAGTTGGCGTTATTCTGCAAATAAAGAGTGGGATTGGAGAGGCTCTGCAAGTATTGATCAGGCAGATGGGCAATATTTTGCGCTCACCATGCTAGCTCAATATATGGATGACAGTAACGTAAAACAAAGAGCGATAAAATTGATTGATGAACTGACTGGCTATGTATTGGCCAATGGGATGGAATTGATTGATGCGGATGGTCGTCCAACACTTTGGGGCAGATGGGGGCCGGAATATGTGAACCGTTTCCCGGACATGGTGGGGGATAAAAAATTGTATTCTTCCAATGTGATTGCTTTTTTACAGATTGCCTATCATTTTACAGGTAAGGAAAAATACAAACAGAAAGCCTTGGAACTCTTGTACAAGTATAAATATCTGGAGAATTTGGCGAGACCGGTCAGTGAAATTGGCCCAGCGCCTGCTACCACAGATAAATGGAGCCAGTTGATGTCGGGAACCTGGAATTGCTCAGATGACGAAATGTATTTTCTTCTTTATTGGGGGCTATATCCTTATGCGCTAAATAATCAGCTTAAAATCAAATATAAGGAGGCGATAAAAGATCATTGGGAAATGATGCGACCTGAGAAAGAAGCTTTATGGAATATTTGCTATGGCGCCATTACCGGTTCCAGCAACTTCGATTTGGATGAAACCATTTGGGAATTGAAAAAAATGCCGCTGGATTTGATTACCTGGTCTGTACAAAATAGCAATAGGAAAGATTTGGTATTTGTAAAAGAAAATAGTCTGGAAAGGTATACGGATAAAGTATTGCCACCAGATGAAAGACCCGAGAATAAACACAATCGGAACCTGTTTAAGCTGGATGAAAATGGACAGGGGGCATCTGAATTGGGCGGTGGGGATGTGTACCTCTTGCCTTATTGGATGGCAAGGTATTTTGGGATGATCAGTGGATCTGAGCAGAGGAAGTAAAAATGAAAGTATGTTGAGTTTTGATTAGCTAATAAGCTAATTGATTCATGAGAGCAAGCCCGAAAAAAAGTAAATCAACCTACACCCATTCTCTGTGAAAACCTCCGTTTTCCTCTGTGGTAAAAGCTAGCTTGTTAACAATGGATTTTGAAAATAAGGATGAAAACGTATATCTAAAATCGAAAACAAACCGATAATGACAACTCAAATCAAAAGGCTTATTTCACTGGATGCACTCCGGGGTTTTACCATCGCAGCCATGATTGTGGTAAACTATCCTGGCAGCGAGGACTCCGTTTATTTCACTTTGCGGCATACTGTTTGGAATGGTTTGTCTTTTACGGATCAGGTGGCGCCTTATTTCCTTTTTTTTGTGGGGACTTCCATTGCTTTTGCCTATTCAAAAAGATTGGAAGCGGGAGTTTCGAAAAGTTCGATGTACCAGAAAATATTCTTTCGTTCACTCAAAATTTATGCGGTGGGCATGTTTCTCAACCTGATGCCTCATTTCGATTTTGAGAACATTCGTTGGACGGGCACTTTGCAACGCATTGCTATTGTTTTTTTTATATCAGCCATCATTTATCTCAATACTAATTGGAAACAACAAGCATGGATAGCCGCTATTTTACTTGTACTGTATTGGTTTGCAATTACTTGCATCCCTACACCGGGGCTAGGCAAAGTAATGCTGGAGCCTGGTGTGAATATTGTTGCTTGGTTCGATACAAAATTTTTACCGGGAAGAATGTGGCGGGGCACTTGGGATCCTGAGAGCATCCTTACCAATATCACTTCTGTTGTTTCCTGCATCACCGGCATGATAGCGGGTAAACTGATGCTGACAGATAAAAGCCCCAACGAAAAAGTAAATTATCTAATGACGGCAGGAGTTTTTTCTGCCATTCTTGGTTATTTCTGGGGATTGGTTTTTCCTGTAAATGAAAATTTATGGACAAGCTCATTTGTGTTGGTGACTTCAGGTTTTGCGGCATTGCTTTTTGGGGCTTTTTATTTTTTGGTCGACATCAAAGGCAAAACCAAGGGCACATTGCCTGGGATTATTTTTGGGGCGAATGCCATCACCATTTATTTTCTGGCCGATGTGTGGGCATTGTTTTTTTACGAAACCAAATTTGCTGGGGCTTCCTTGAACGAAAGATTTGTCCAGGCTTTTAGCAAGGCGGGTGCCGACCCAAAGTTGGGCAGCCTTATTTATGCCTTGCTATTTGTAGGGATTAATTTTATCCCCGCTTGGATTCTTTACAAGAAAAAGATTTTTATAAAACTATAAATTCAATTTTTGACCAAATATGAAAAAGAGTATTTCATCACTGACGATATTGTTTTTTTTGTTGAGCGCTCACGCTCAAAAGTTAAAATTGCCCGTAGCAAAACATCGGTTTATTGTAATCGCACATCGTGGCGATCATACAGCAGTACCAGAGAATACTATTGCGGCTTATCAAAATGGGATCAAAAACGGGGTCGATTATGTGGAGATTGATTTACGAACTACCAAGGATAGTGTATTGGTGATTATGCATGACGCCACCGTTGACCGGATGACCAACGGAAAGGGGAATGTGAGCGATCTGAGTTATGCTGAAATCCGAAAACTAAAGTTGATGGATAAACGAAAGGATTCCACCAAAACTTATGTAGTACCTAGTTTTGAGGAAGTGCTGAAAACTTGCAAAAACAAGGTCCATATTTACCTCGATTATAAGAATGCCAACGTGCAGCAGTCTTATAATATGATAAAGAAGTATGGTATGGAGAAACAGATAATCGTTTATATAAACGAACCATTTCAATTTACAGAGTGGAGGAGGGTAGCACCTGCAATGCCTTTGATGCTGAGCTTACCAGACGATGTCAAAACCGAAGCAGATTTAGATAAATTTATAGCAGAAGCTCCGCTTGATTTGTTGGATGGTGATTATTCTGACTATACCCCCGAAGTATTGGCCGCAGCTAAAAAGCTAGGTATACCAACATGGCCGGATATACAAAGTGCCAATGAATCCATCAACTGGGATAAAGCAATTGAAATGGGTTTTAAAGGATTGCAAACTGATCATCCTAGGGCATTGATTGCTTATCTAAAAGCAAAAGGCTTAAGGTAGTGAGATTTCTTAAAGCGTTACACTGCTCGCTTTGAGAGTTGGTAGCCTACCGTAAATGTTAGTGAATGTCCTGCCTCCAATAGGGTTAGCCCCATCTTATTGTTGAAAGCATCCGGGGCACTGCTCAAATTTTCTATAGCGATGCTCTCTCGATGGGGCGGTGTATAGATTTGCAGGTAAGGATAATGCTTGTCTGGATAAAAATTCAACTCCAATCCATTCTCAGGGTTCAGCATGTGACAAGAACTATCGCCATTGGGGTTATCAAGCAGGAAACAGTTATCGAGAAAAGTTTCCCCAATTTTTTTTGATTTAAGGAATTGTTGGTTTGGGATAAGCCTTCCCGTTGGAATGAGTTTTTTATCAAACTCCAGCATTTTGGATGCCTTGAACGACAGTTCCCAGCGATCCACCTTGCCTCCCAATGTAAAATAAGGATGCCAGCCATCTGAAATGGGGATGACTTTATTGCCTGTATTCAATATAGCCGTTTCAATTTGCAATCGCCCATTTTCTTTTAAATGATACCTTACGAGACAGTTATAATGGAAGGGATAGCCCTTGTTATCGGCCTTGTACCGGTATTGCATGGTTACGGAAGCTTCCATTTCGGTAGCGATTTCATCTGTGATATCGAAGGGGCGGTCGAACAATAGACCATGGATTGCCGACCCATCGGGGAATTTTTCCATAAACTCCAGTTCCTGATTATTATAATGGTATTTGCCATTTTGAATCCTGCACACAAAGGGGGAGAGTTTTGAGCTTTTGTGTACGCTCTTCATCGTTTTTCTCAGGTTGTCGAGGCTATTGTAATTGTCAATAATGTTGATTTGACCGGTTGCTGTCTTGATGCTGAATGAATGCAAGAGAGCACCAATAGAGGGTATTATTGAAACTTCAAATCCTTTTGCATGGTCTTGGAGCAAGGTCAGGGCAAGCCCGTTTTCGGTATAATGGCTAATTTGGAATCGCATATTCAAAGAAACAAAATAATGGATCATTAGCGAAAACTTTTCGATTGATGGGTTTTTGCGGAGATGAAACTGCAGTTTAGGCGGCTAATCCATGGTTCATTTTTTTAAAATCTTTTTTAAGAAATATTTCTTTTTTCTAGGATTATTTTATATTTTTAAACCAATTAGTATGGCTTCATATTAATTTTATCAAATTAAACCTGATTCGACTTTATCCTTTCTTGTACGCTTGCTTTCTCCTCCTACAAATCGAAAATAAATTTTAACCCTCGTTGGTGAGGTGGAGAGTTGCCTTTGATAAGCATTAGGAGAGATTGCTGATTACTTGTCCCTTATAGACTGATTTTTTACACAATTCTTATTTGATTTTATTAAGTCATTGACCATTGGGGCAAAGACCAAAATGTAGCACTATGAAAGCGTTCAATACCGAATTTATACTAAAGGAGAAAAGGTATAGTTGGATTGATTATGACAAAGGCATCAGTATTATTTTGGTAGCCTATGGGCACTGCCTTGCTATACTTTCCAATCACGACATCAATTTAAGTGAGGTTCCCTTTTATAATTATTTAGGAGATTTCCTATATGGCTTTCGAATGCCCTTGTTTTTTATTATTTCAGGAATTTTTTTATCTGGTAGTTTATCACGAAAAGGATTTTCTGGATATGTATATGGCAGAACAAACAATATTTTGTATCCCTTGCTGGTATGGGGCTTTTTGGAAATTACTATATTGATTTATTTTATTTATAAAAATCAGCATGTATTTTCTTCTTCCCTATATCTCCAGTTATTTACCAATCCAAGAGCGATAGGCATTGGGCATTTGTGGTACCTGAACACCTTGTTTACAATTGGTGTGATTTATGCTTTTTTAAAAGTAAAATTAAATATACCTGCCAAACTATTGTTGATAGTTGGATTTGCGCTGTATTCAGTCTCCGCGTATATTCATATCTACAATATCAATATCGGTATGCTGACCGATGTTTGCCAATATTTTCTGTTTTTTTCTTTAGGTGATTTGGTTTCCAGTACGGCATTGAATGAGCAAAATGCAAAACGCTTTGCTTCGGTAAGGGTATTTATACCCATTTTTTTGGTTTTTCTGGGTTTACAATATTATTGTACTACGTTAAATTATAACAGTGGGATCGGAACTGATTATGTAGAGCATAAAAAGCCATTCCTATTTCTTATTCAGGCATTGGTGGGATGCGTACTTTCCGTTAATGTATCCTTTCAGTTGCAAAAACATAAAGCCCTTCGCTTTCTACGTGTTATAGGCTACAACTCCCTCTATATTTATTGCATGCAGATTATTTTCATGTCCATTGGCTACCAAATCTTGACCAAACTCTTTCATATGGGTAGCATCCCGATATTGATTACAGGAGTTATGTTCTCCGGTGTAATCGCTCCCATATTTTTTTACAATTTTTGTTTGCGGTTTAATCTATGGAGGCTGTTTTATTTTATTAAGCCAGAAAAGGAAATTGCTTCCCTAGCCCCCAAAAAGGAAAATCTAACGAAAGCTGCTGCTTGACGAGCTTTGGCCATTTCAGAGGTTTCTTGCAAGTTGATATGGGAGTTATTGATCCTATATAAAAAATGGGAAGTATAAGGTTGCTCTCATTGACAGCGCTCTACTAATTCAGTGGTTGTTTTTTTGAAAACCGGAGGGGGTTAGTTATCTACTATTTAAATTAGCACTGGTTTCCTCAACTAAAATGGAAGAATACCCATATTCGGGCTTTATAATTGAATATTGGGAATAATGCCCTAATATCCGAAGTGGGTTTTATGATTTCCCACCGCAAGTGGGGTAAATTATATCAATACAAAAACGAGAAATTTGCGCCGTAAATGCGGGTTTCTTTTTCAAATAAGGATGATTCGCTTAAGGAATGCTAATGCATATAGGATGGTTATGGCCGCCTCTGATTTTTTGGAGTGATTGCTTGGAAGTTTATTTTTATTTATATTACGCTTTTTTACTCTAAATCCATGGGTGCGTCCTAATTGACTCGCCTAGCCGTATTTACCCATACATATCACATTAAACCAACGGAGCAATCTGTAAATCACTCAAAACACTATGGCCAAAGAATCGATCAAAGACTTTGCAAAAGCATCTTTACAAAAGCTTTTTGGGTACGAAAATTATCTGTTCGCCTTTTCAGCTTTTAATATAAAAAGGATGCAATGGACGAAATATGAGGAAACCTTTCAGTATTTCCTAAGCATGATTCCAAAAAATGGCGTTATTCTGGATATTGGGGCCAATATTGGTATGATGAGTACCATGCTTGCAAAAAAATTTCCGGAATCCACCATTTATTCCTTTGAACCTATCCCCTCAAATAATAAGGCAATTAAGCGGGTAATGCGGTATTTTAATATACAGAATATTTTGCTTTCTGAAATTGCTGTTGGAAACACCAATGGCGAAATAGAAATGGTATTGCCTGTTATCAATAACTCGAAACGCCAGGGAATAAGCCATGTTAGAGAATCTAATAACGATGAAGCCTGGAATAACGGGGAGATTTTTAAAGTGCCTATAAAAAGGATTGACGATTTGGTTGATTTATGGGGGAACAAACCGGTTTCTGCCATAAAGCTGGATGTTGAAAACTACGAGTTTGAAGTACTCAATGGTGCCAAAAAATTAATTGAGCAATCAAAGCCCATTGTGTATACCGAATTGTGGGCAAATCAAAACAGAACAAACTGTATTGATTTTTTCAAAGCCTTAAATTATGATGTGAAGATTTATGAAAATGGGCATCTGATCGATTTCACAGACCAAAATGAAATTAATTTTTACTTTATTCCTAAAACATACGGCAAGTGAGTTTAAAGATATTTATAGCAGTGGCTACATTCCTTTGTCGCCATTGCTATTTCCCCGAATTAGAAATCCTTTTATAAAACCTTATTATACATTTTTACTATACCATCAAGGTTAAATGAGATTTGCAAGTATTTAATCTGCCTAGGGATTACAAAGAAATTGATGGTAGTGCCAATGCTTAATTGATAGTTGTTCCTAATGGTTTTGTCCTCGTGTATATGGTTGCCACAAATTTCTTGAATGCGCTCGCTTTTAAAAATATTTTTGTTGTGTGAGTATAAAGCTGTTTATGCTATAAATTTTTCTAAAGCTTTAGCCACCCCATCATTGTTGTTTGTATCCGTCACATAATCAGCAATAGCCTTCACTTTGTCTGGCGCATTGCCCATGGCAATCCCACACCCAGCATAAGCGATCATTTCTTGATCATTAAAATTATCACCAATAGCAATGATATTTTCTTTATCAATACCAAATTGTTTGCTGACCAATTTTACCGCATCCAGTTTGGAAGCACCTTTCCCCATGATCTCTAAATAGGGAGGTTTGGATGCATAAATGTTCAACTGATCTTGATATTCGATTTTGAGCTTGGACTCCAGTTCGCTTACCACTATCGGGTCACCAATCACCAGTATTTTTGCAGGTCCTGTATTTCTGTTTTGCCATCCCGACATCATATCTGCGAAAGGCAATAGGGTAAGCGGCACCTCTGTAATCTTTTGTTCCTTATCCGTGGCGGGATTCTGTGACTCCGCATACCAGTTCCTCTCTTCATAATAGATGGGCGTAACCGGGTACTGACTTAGTTTCTCATGAACCTTGGAAACCAAATCAAGATTTATAACCGATTCAAAAATCATTTCCCCAGCCTTGGCAATATAGGCACCGTTCAAACTCGCGATGGGGAATTGCGTCAGGCCAATCTCCGCAGCAATCGGCAATATACCATGCATGGGCCGGGCCGAGACCAATACCACCAATACTTTTTTATCGAGCACTTGCTTTATACAATCAGCCGTTGCAGGGCTTATACTATGGTCTGATTTGATGAGGGTGCCATCGATATCAATAAAAACTGCAAGGTATTTCCGATTGTCCATCCCAAATTATTTTTTTAACTAAAACTATGGATCAAATTGATCCACCAATCATTCCCATAGTTCTTTTTTTCATATTTTAATAAATTCGAAAGACTATTGCCCTGACATGTCTGAGTTGCTCACAAAGGCAATTCTTTTACTATCTGGCGACCATGAAGGCGTATTGATGGTACCTTGTCCTCCGTATACATAGGCCAACACTTTTGGTTTACCCTTGCCATCAATCGGAAGCATGCGGATATACACATGCTTATACGGAGGGTGAATGCCCGCTGGTGTTTCCTCTTTCAAGAAACTGAGGTAAACAAGCCATTTGCCATCTGGTGAAATATGGGCAAACCAATTATTGAAATCATCGTTGGTCACTTGTTCTTGGTCACTGCCATCTGGTCTCATCCGCCATATCTGCATCAGGCCAGAACGAACCGAGTTGAAATAAATGTATTTCCCATCGGGTGTATATTCTGGGCCATCATCCAATCCTTTTGCATCAGTTAATTTTATTTCTTTTCCGCCAGTAGCGGGAATCTTGTACACGTCAAATTCCCCATTGCGTTCACCACAAAAAACCAAATCTTTGCCGTCGGGGGACCATCCATGTAAATAAGAAGGCCCTTTGGGAGTAACCTGGTTGGGTATGCCCCCATCAATGGGAACCGTATAAATAATAGACCCGCCCAAATCTTTTACAAAACTGCTGAGGCCAAACATTTTTCCATCAAAGGAAATAACGTGGTCGTTGTTATTACTTTTAACACCACCCGTGTTCACATCTTCCATTTTTTTGGAAGCAAGATCAAATTTTTGAAGGATCCCTTTACTGTTGTTGAAATAAATGGTTTTGCCATCATTGCTCCAATTGGGGCCTTGAATGGAATACGGAACCTGGTAAACAATTTCCCTTACTCCAGAAGCAATATCCATCAGTTCGAGATTGCTGCCGAGCGTCATCGGGGTTTGCTGGTTGGCTTCCCCCTTATATGGAACACTAATGCGAACATCGCCGAACACCCCCGTTTCCAACACATCTGAATTATGTGAACCTACAAAAAGACCCACATACACTTCATCACCCAGACCCAAATTTTCCAAGGTATCTGTTTGGAAGGGTTCGCCATACACGGCAGCACGCATGATGTATCGATTGCCCTTACGTTCCAGTTGCAGAATATTCGCATATTTCATTTTCATCCGATGTTCCTCGGTTTGTGCGTTTGTTGTCCTTCTGAACTGAAGGGAAGTAAGCCCATCACCATGCTCCACCGCATTCACTTGGGCAGAATTGCCATCCAAACTTTTGCGAACCATCCAACCTACTTTGCGATGGTAATCCACCCAAGGGCCCAAAAACTCCGCCCTTGTATAAAGAATAAAATCGCCCTTTATTTTTTTCCACACATACTGAAATTCATCGTGATTAAACCACACGTTATATCCTGCACCAGAAATAATATATTGCCCAGTTGCCGGGATATAATCTGCAGAGCCGGGCTTCACGTTGGTGCCCACATCGGAATGTCCGTCAAATATGCCTATCGATTGCGAAAAAGCAGGAATGCCAAGCATACTGATAAAAATGAAGAAAATGGCACACAATGTTTTCATGATTTGCATTTATAAAATGATTTGAACAAAAAGTTAAGCTTATTTTTCTGTTTAGCCATTTTATTGATTGGATTTAATGAACAGGATACCGATTATGCATTATCCGCAGAATACAATGGTTTGTAATGTGGGACCTAGAAAAATATCTGAGTATTGGAAATGAAAAAATTCTTATAAAATTCCCTGTAACTTCATTTAAAAGGTTTAACTCATCATAGCCAAATACTTTTCAAAGCCACATATTTGATGTTCTTCACCTTAAGACCTTTACTGAATTCAATGTGGTTATAGGGTTTGCTCGGGAATACGATATCCGTCATCGTGGTCAAGCCATCATCGGCAAACAATTCAATTGAACTTACATCCAACAATATGGAAATCTTCAATTTTTTATCAGGGGAAAGTCTTGGTGCGGTATGCACGGCCGCAAATCCTTTTTGAAAATCCACTTTCCCTGATAGGGTTCTATCGATATAGTATTGATTGGCTGCTTTATCAAATCCAATAACCAGTTTTTCATTTTCATCGTTGGACAGGGTGATGGAAAAATTTTCCAACTTACCCAACTCGAAATCCAACTTACTGGGTACTTTAAATTTTTCAAACATTGTTGACAGGTCCATTGGCTTGCCAGCATCCATTTTATTCTTGTTTGATTGATTTTCTACTATACCAGAAATTTCTTTCACCGGTTGGGAAGCCACATACATTTCATTCCCTACTTGCTCCAATTTCAATTCTCTGGGAAAAGTCATGGCATTCCTCCAAACAACAGATGGCACTTGATTTGCATACATCCAATTACTCATCCATCCCAAGAAAATTTTTCTATTGCCCGTATTTGACCAAGTGATGCCCGCATATTCATCTGCCCCATAATCCATCCATTTTGTCTTATCACTATTGCTGATGAATTGATGACCATCAAAATGCCCGGTAAAATATTGTGTAGCCGATCCCTTATTCGGACCTCCCGGATTTAAGTTTACAACCAATACCCAAATTTTTTTACCATGGTAGTCCAGGGAAAATAAGTCGGGGCATTCCCAAACCCCACCATGCGCCCCCTTATCTTTACCAAATTCAGTTTCCTTTGTCCAGTTTTTTAAATCAAGCGAGGAATAAAAGGTAATTCGATCTTTGGTGGCAAGGGTCATCACCCATTTTTTTTGAGGTTCGTACCACATTACTTTAGGATCCCTAAAATCAACGATGCCCGGGTTTTTCAATACGGGGTTCCCTGCATATTTTGTCCATGTTTTTCCTTCATCCAAACTATAAGCCAAGCTTTGGTTCTGAAAATCATTTCGTCCAGCACTTGCACCTTTTGGGTCGCTATGTGTGAAAATAGCAACCAGCGGAACTTTTCCATCTTTCCCAAAACCTGAAGTGTTTTTATAATCCACCACCGCACTGCCTGAAAAAATATATCCCAAACTATCTGGGTACAAAGCAATCGGTTGTTCTTCCCAATGCACTAGATCCTTGCTTGTGGCATGCCCCCAATGCATGGGTCCCCAAATGGTACTATCGGGATAATACTGGAAGAACAAATGATAAATCCCCTTATAATAAACCATACCATTCGGGTCATTGGTCCAGTGTTTCTTTGGCGAAAAATGATTTTGCGAGCGATATTGCTCATGATATATTTCCTGTGCCTTTAGGTTCAATGAAATCAGTATCAAAAAGAAACTAAAGGATAAAGCCCATTTTTTTGTCCGTTTCATTTTAAGCCTTTTTTAATTTGGTGGGAAGCAGAATTTCCTTTTGCAACAATATGATAAATTTACAAGCTAATATCCATGCATTTTCCAAAGACCATCTGGCTTCAGTTATTTTTGGTTGGTTGCTTAGTAGACTCCGTTCATTCGACGAGCATGTTAAGCTGCTTAACTACTTTAAAAATCGCAAGCTTCCTTAATCGGGGTTTACTCAATTTTTGAATTATGGATTATGGATTATGGAAATTATACGTATGCGCCAATTGCTCTTTAGAGGGGAGGATAATTTGGCAGTTTTCCAATTGCTAGTGATTACAGATAATTAATTCACTATTAGAGAAGCCATTTGGTAAGGTAATCATAGCTTTTATTAACGAAAAGAAAAAGCTACAGTGTAAGGAAGCCCGAAAAGTAAACTTAACCCATTGCCATTAAAGGCATTATTCGTGTCCTCGCAGAGACTCGAACTCTGGACCCGCTGATTAAGAGTCAGCTGCTCTACCAACTGAGCTACGAAGACTTAGGAAACGAAAATACGAAACCTTTAAAATTTAATGCTGATTAGTTGGGGTCAATGGCCTAATCAAATCCAAAAAGAGCTGACTATTACTTCACTACCTTTTAATCTGGGAGTTGACGGGTTCGAACCGTGGGCCCTTCCGACTGGAAGTCTGAATGCGCTGGACCTTCAAAATAAAAAAGGCTGCCTATTTTTAGACAACCTTTTTATTAGTGTGGGAGTTGACGGGTTCGAACCGCCGACCCTCTGCTTGTAAGGCAGATGCTCTGAACCAGCTGAGCTAAACTCCCTTATTTGGTTTTTTTGGACTGCAAAGATAAGGTCTAATTTAGTACTGCAAAATTTTTTTGCCTAGATTGCATGAACTTTTATTTAAGGGAATTATATGGAAAAACCCAGCAGCTATTGCGAAGCGGTCGCCACAATGGATAAGAACAATGTACATGTACATTACCATAATCATGAATATGGCTTCCCGATTATGGACGATAATGAGCTTTTTGCCAGACTCATCATGGAAATCAATCAGGCGGGGCTTTCCTGGACGACTATTTTGAAGAAAAAAGACCATTTTTATAAGGCATTTGATGGCTTTGACATCGATAAAGTGTCCCGTTATAAAGAAAAACAGATTGATCGGCTACTGAACGACGCGGGCATTATACGGAACAAGTTGAAAGTAAATGCAGCAATTGAAAATGCTAAAGCCATTAAAAAACTTCAGCGGGAGTTTGGTTCTTTTAAAAAATGGCTCGACCATCAGCATCCCAAAACCAAGGAAGAATGGATGAAGCTTTTCAAAATCACTTTTAAGTTTACGGGAGGGGAAATCGTGAATGAGTTTTTGGTAAGTACAGGTTATTTGCCAGGGGCGCATATCATTTCTTGTCCCATTTATAAAAAAGCACTTAAAAGCAAACCGGCATGGCATTCCCAAAAATAACGCATGGCAAACGCCGGAAAATAAAATGGCTCTTATATTTTTTGGGGCTTTGGGCATCGCTTCATTGTGCTTATGTGGCTTATGATGGGCTGCATGATTATCCCGGAAAAGCAGATGTAGCTATTATACTTGGTAACCCGGTTTTTGAAGATGGTTCTTTATCGCCCTGGCTCAAAGGTAGGGTAGAGGCGGCTTTGGAACTTTATAAAACCGGTAGGGTGAAAATGATTTTTGCTAGTGGTGGTAGTAAGGGCTCTCCAATCCCAGAGGGGGATGCGATGAAAAAATACCTGATAGACAAGGGTGTGTCTTCGAAAGATATCATTGCCGATAATCATGGGGAAAATTCTTATCTCACGGCCAAAGATTTTATAACATTGAACGACTCACTGCATTTTTCCTCTGCCATCGTGGTCAGTAGTTTTTATCATATCACCCGCTGCAAATACATCATCAAAAAGCTTGGGTTTAAAAATGTGGAAGGTTTTGCCTCGCATCACTATTTTTCTAATGATGCCTACGGTCTTTTCAGGGAGTTTTTCGCGTTTTATAAATATATGCTCTGGTATTAATGCTAGGTATTCCAAACGAGATCAACTAGATGAATTGGGAAATTATAAATGTTCTCAGTGGCGCATCTGCTTTAATCATTCAATTCAATTGCACACCCGGTAACCGATACTGGTTTCCATCAACCACAAAAAGTTCGTCAATCTGGTAATCCCAATATTTGTGCAATGGCGATTTTAAAAGATACCCCTCCACTTCATTTTTATCATCGGCTGTAAAAGTGATCCAGCTATGCATACTTTCCATCGATACTACATAATAATCAATGATCCCTTTATTGATCAAGTGGTCGATATAGGTACGGTGAGGGGGCACCAAAGTCATGAACTCATCGTCCATTTCAAACTTGATTGTTACTTGAAATTTGGGCATAAACTTTTTTTATAATCCTGCAACTGCGTTTTATCCACTCTTAATATTTTCATGTCAAGTTCTTTTCTTCCAATCCAACCAAATATCAAAGCTGCCTTAATAGATTCATTGATGAGGATGGGTTTTATATCTGACTGATTTTATAGTTTCCAATCAATAACACGGTTTGCCCATTCTTCGCGGTAAGGGATATGTACCCTGATATAATTATCCGTATAACCCTCCATCATATTCATATCTTCATTGCCAAGCTCGTTTTTTGAATGTGCTTCAAATAGTACTTTACGTGTTTGGCCAGCATGAAGTTGTGTGAAGGTCTGCATTTTCATATAAGAAAGGTTGCGCAAGATCTTGTTTCTTTCATGTCTTGTATTGATAGGCACCACCGGCTTTAATTCCAATGCTTTGGTATTGTCCCTTTCAGAATAGGTAAATACGTGCAGATAAGAAACATCCAGCCCATGCAAAAAGTTGAATGTTTCCTGAAACTCTTTTTCGCCTTCTCCCGGAAATCCCACAATCACATCTACACCGATGGCACAGTGGGGCATAAGCGCTTTTATTAGGTTCACTCGATCAGCATATAATTCCCTTAGGTATCTCCTTCGCATCAATCCCAATATCCGGTTGCTGCCGCTTTGAAGGGGAATATGGAAATGTGGCATAAACCTTTTACTTTTTGCCACGAATTCAATAATATCTTTTGTGAGTAGGTTTGGTTCAATGGAAGATATTCGGAAACGTTCGAGACCAGAGATCTGGTCAAGTGCCTGTATCAGGTCAAAGAAGTTTTTTCCCTGTTTTTCTGTTTCCTTGTCTTCAATTTCCTGCAATTCTTTAAAATCACCCAGGTTCACGCCGGTAAGCACGATTTCTTTTACCCCATTGGCTGCCAATTGCTTTGCGTTATTCACAGCATTCTCAATGCTATCGCTCCGGCTTTTACCCCTGGCCATCGGTATGGTACAGAAAGAGCAATTATAGTCGCAACCATCTTGGACTTTTAAAAAAGATCTTGTACGATCATTTACGGAAAATGAGGCATTGAAGCCGGTGATTTCTTCAATATCACAACTGCAAATTTTGGTTGCATCGCCCTTTGACAATTCCTTCAAGTGTGCGGCAATATTGAATTTTTCAGCCGCCCCCAATACCAGGTCTACGCCGGGGATCTGGGCAATTTCAGTTGGTTTTAATTGGGCATAGCATCCCGTGATCACTACCAAGCTTTCTGGCGATTTCCTTTGTATTCGCCTTACCAACTGTCTACATTCTTTGTCAGCATTATCGGTAACAGAACAGGTATTGATTACATACACATCCGCATGGTCTGTGAATTCCCTTTTTTCGAAACCCTCTGTCGCTAGCATTCGGGACAGCGTGGAGGTTTCTGAATAATTGAGCTTACAACCTAATGTATGAAATGCAACGGTTTTATTCGATGGCATAAGTTTGCAAAGATAACACAAGAGAACTTGTTGGAAAAGCCATGGGCGGCTTGTTACAATAAGTAAGAAAGTACAGTGATAAGAGGCAAACATAGTGCTTAGGGCTTGATGCTAAATCAATAAGAAAAGATTCGTAAAATAAAAGGAGACAATAATCTCCTAATTTTCCTTCCGCTTTCTCGTTTATATTTGCTGCTGGGCATGAGGCAAATTTGAACGACATCCCCAATTGTAAATTGATGAAAACAATTAGCAAAGTCTTTCGATTTCTGTTCAGTATTTATGGATTCTTGGTTTTTATATTGTTGATGCTGATTGTTTTCCCTTTCGCAATCTTTGCTTCTTTTTGGGGAAAAATGAAAGGGGGGAATTTTATTTATACCATATCGAGATATTGGGCGGATGTTTGGATGTTCCTGATTGCTGTTAGGCACCAAAATATTTTTTTAAGTCCAGTTGATAATAATAAGCAGTATATTTTTGTAGCCAACCATATTTCGTATATGGATATCCCTTCCATATTAAAGTCCATCCGGCATCAACGTTTTCGGGCTTTGGGTAAAGCGGAAATGAAAAGCTTACCCATATTCGGGTTTATTTATAGTAAAGGCGCCGTGATGGTAGACCGGAGCAGTCCCGAAAATCGGGCTAACAGTGTGCGCATTTTAAAATCGTTAATGCAAAAAGGGATTTCGATTTTTATTTTTCCCGAAGGCACTTTCAATGAAACACAGGATCCACTAAAAATTTTTTATGATGGCGCATTCCGCATTGCAATAGAAACGGAAATGCCCATCAAACCCATTCTCTTTCTTGACAGTTACGATAGGTTGAACTATAAAAGTATTTTTTCGTTAAACCCCGGCAAAAACAGGGTTGTTTTTTTGAACGAGATTGGGACGGTTGGGCTCACCCAAAATGATCTGCCTTTATTGAAACAACGTGTTTATGATTATATGGAAGAAAAACTATTGGAATATAAAGCATCTTGGATAAAAAAAACAAACCAGGGTTGATGCTAAAACTTATATGGGTTTCAGTTGCCCAGCGCTTAGTTTTGTAACGATATGGCTAATTCAGTTCAACATGCGATTTCTTCTGACATGGGCACGGCGTCTGCTCTCGGCCCTTTTTATGCCGAGATTATTATCCCCTTAGCATTGCCCAAGAACTATACATGGTTATTGCCAGCCCATTTGGTAGCCATGGCACAGCCCGGTTGCCGTGTGGAGGTAGCGTTGAAAAATAAAAAATATGCAGGTGTAATCAAACGCATCCATCAGGATAAACCAGAAGCTTTTGCCCCAAAGGAAATTTTGAATTTGCTGGATACCGTGCCCGTTATCTATAAAGAACAACTGCAGCTATGGGAATGGGTGGCCAATTATTATTTGTGTAGTGAGGGCGAGGTAATGGCAGCAGCGCTACCGGCGCATTTTAAGTTGAGTAGTGAGACGGTCTTGGTTTTTAATGAAGAATATGGGTCGGATTTTTCAGATCTGGGCCATGACGAATATTTGGTGGCCGAAGCATTATTGATAAAGAAAGAGCTCAAATTGACCGAGGTACAGCAAGTGCTCGATGCCGTACATGTATACCCCATAACAAAAAAGCTGATTGAGAAAAAGGTTTGTTTTGTGTGGGAGGCCTTGAAAGAGACCTATTCGCCCAAGAAAGAAAACTATGTTCTGCTAAATCCTGAATTTGAAGATGAGGAAAAATTGAGCAAACTGTTGAATGAAGATAAAAAATTGCAGCGTTCGGAAAAGCAGATGGAATTATTGTTGAGTTATCTTCATTTGCAAAAAACGACTGGCGAAGTAACCAAGTCTGCATTACTGAAAAAATCTGGCGCCAGCGATGCACAACTAAAAGGCTTGGTACAAAAGAATATTTTGATATTGGAGAAAAGAAATATCGGGCGGGTGGCCTACCTGCCTAAAAATATTCAGATAGATTTTGAACTTTCGAATTCGCAACAGGATTGTTTTTTGCAAGTGAACCGTTCGTTTACCGAAAAGCAGGTTTGCTTGTTACATGGCATCACATCAAGCGGTAAGACCAATATATATATCAAACTCATCGAGCAATATATTAGGAGTGGAAAGCAGGTATTATACCTCTTGCCTGAAATAGCCCTTACTTCACAAATCATCCGTCGCCTTCAAAAACATTTTGGTGGTTATATCGGTATCTATCATAGTAAGTTCAGCCAGAATGAGCGATTGGAGATTTGGAATAAGATCCGTAGCGGCGAACTGAAAATTTTATTGGGGGCAAGGTCTTCTTTATTCCTTCCCTTTGAAAACCTGGGCTTGGTAATTGTGGATGAAGAGCATGATGCCTCTTATAAACAACAGGAGCCAGCCCCACGTTATCATGCACGGGATGCCGCCGTGTATTATGCTTCTTTATTTAATGCAAAGGTTTTGTTGGGCAGTGCAACTCCATCTATTGAAAGCTATTATAATGCCAGCACGGGCAAATATGTGTTGGTGGAGTTGAACGAACGTTTTGGCAATGTGCGGATGCCCAATATTGAGATCATTGATACCAAAAAAATAATCAATAAAGAAAAAAACAAAATCATTCTTAGCCCCGACCTTCAACAGGCCATTGAACTTTCTTTAAGTAAAAACAAACAGGTGATCCTTTTCCAAAACCGAAGAGGTTATTCTCCTTATCAGGTTTGCCAAGTTTGTGGATGGGTGCCCCAGTGCAGGAATTGCGATGTGTCGCTCACTTTCCATAAGCTCAGCAATAAGCTACAATGTCATTATTGCGGCTCCACCTATCCGCCCGTGAACAATTGTGCGGCCTGTGGCAACCATCAGTTTGTACAGCGCAATTTTGGTACTGAACGGATTGAGGAATATTTGGAAGAAAGTTTTCCGCAAGCGAGGGTAGCGAGGATGGATATAGACAGTGTGCGAGGAAAATCGGCTCATGACAATCTGATCCAACTGTTCGAACAACAGCGTATAAGCATACTGGTTGGCACGCAGATGGTGGTGAAGGGATTGGACTTTGAAAACGTAGAACTCGTAGGCATACTGGATGCGGATAGCATCCTGAGTTTTGCCGATTTCAGGGTGAATGAAAGAGCTTTCCAATTGATGGAACAGGTAAGCGGTCGTGCAGGAAGAAAAGACGGGGAAGGGCGGGTACTGATTCAGGTGGCAAATACCAAACACCCCGTTTTGGCTTTTGTGCAGGCGCATGATTATAAAAATTTTTATCGGTATGAAATAGAGGGGAGGCAACGCTTTTTCTATCCGCCCTATTCACGTATCATCATGATCAGGTTCCGGCACAAACTAAAGGATGTGGTTGAAAATGCCGCCGCAGTATTTGCGATGAATCTCCATCGAGATTTTGGAAAATACTTGGTAGGACCTGCAGAACCCATCGTGAACCGAGTGCGAAACCAATATCTGATGGAGATTTTGCTCAAGCTGCCCAAGGATGCGCATACGATCCAACTTGCTAAACTATCGATCCATCAACAGACCGTCATATTGCAGAATGATAAGAAATTCAGGAGCGTGGTAATTATCCCCGATGTGGATGCGGTGTGATGGATACCAATTAAAAGGATCAAGTAAAGATCTCCGTCGTACAACTATATCTTTTTTACATTAATAGCGCTCGGGCCTTTATGGCTCATTTGTACCTCAAAGCTTACTTTATCATTTTCCGAAATTCTTTCTGATAATTGGTTCACATGGATGAACACACTTTCTTGCGAAACCAGGTCCTTTATAAAACCAAAGCCTTTTGCATCATTAAAAAAAGTAACCACGCCATTTCGTATGGGATCTTCGGGTTCCTCTGCCAAATGCTTTGGGGCACTGGTTTGAATATCTTCTAATTTGAAAGTTTTAAATCTTCTGGGGTCGGGAGGGGTAGAAGAAATGTTCCCATTCTCATCAATATAGGCCATCATTTCATCAAGGGTCTTGCCCTTTTTGGCATTCGCTTTTCTTTCTTCCATTTTTTCTTTTTTCTCCTGCTGCAGTTTCTTTCTCTTCTTTTCTTTTTCTTTTTTACCAAAACTCTCTTGCGATTTTGACATATTTTTTCGGGACTTTAATTTATAATACTGAAAGGTCGTCTTTTTAGCCCATAAAAGCTAAAATGGTTTTATGTATACTTGCTATTTTATTACAATTCTTTTTAATACTGCAATTTATTTTTCTATTGTTAAGTATTCTTAACGGTTTGCTTGCCCTATAATTTTGGCAACTGGCAAAGTTTTGCTACATTGAGAGAATGCGCTTTATTATCATCTTTTAAAAAATACCTATGATATCAGTTGTAATACCCGCATTGAACGAAGAAAAAACAATTCGTCAAGTAATTGCTCAGGCAAAACGTAATGCATTGGTTTCGGAGATTATTATCGTGGATGACCAATCGATTGACAATACCGTTGTGGAAGCCCAGAAAGAAAATGTAAAAGTGATCACGAGCACCCAACTCGGCAAGGGTTCCTCTATGCAGGAGGGCATGATGGCTGCAAAAAACGAATTGGTTGTTTTTTTGGATGCAGATATCCCAAACTATGATGCGGATATTGTTGAAAAACTTACCCTTCCATTGATAAACGATGAAGCTGATTTTGTAAAATCCTATTTTGATCGACAAGCGGGCCGGGTAACAGAGATTTTGGTAAAACCGCTACTTGAATTTTTCTTTCCCCACTTGTTAAGGTTTAAACAACCATTGAGCGGAATGATTGCTGGCAAAAAAAGCTTTTTTCAGAAAGTGGAGTTTGAGAACGATTATGGGGTTGATATTGGTTTGTTGATAGACATGCACCAGGTAAATGCAAGAATCAAGGAAGTCTGTATCGGCGAAATAGAAAACGATATGCAACCATTGGTAGCGCTGAGCCGTATGGCAAAACAAGTGGCACAGGCTATTTTTAAAAGGGTAAATATTTTTAGTGGGAAAAATGAGGAAGCGGACAAAGAAGAACTTCAACGGATGAGTGTGCAGATCGAGCTAGCCATGAAGAAATTGGGCAACTCGTGTAAAAAGATGATTGTGTTTGGAATGGACAATACTTTACTGCGTGGTGATTTTATACAACAAGCGGCTAAAAGCTTTGGCTTTGAGAAGGAACTGGCTGACCTGAGGTCAAAAGAAAAAAACGATTACCTGCGTACCAAAAAAATAGCCCGGCTGCTGGAGGGAAGAGCTATGAGCGATATGGTCAATATTGTGGAATCTATCCCATTGATTGGTGGGGCGGTACATGTAATACGGGAGCTTCAGTTGCGGGGTTATATGTGTGGTATTGTTAGTGATGGCTATAGCCTGATCTCACATCATATAAAAACCATATTGGGGTTGGATTTTGCGCTGAGCCATGAATTGGAAATGGTGCAGAATAAAGCTTCTGGTGAAGTAAGGGTGTCTTCTTATTTCCTTAAAAATAATTTTAGTAGATGCAAGCACGACTTATGCAATGCCAATATGTTCATTTATATTTTGAACCGTTTTGGGATCCATTCTGCTGACGCGGTAGCAGTAGGCGGCGATATCACCGATCTATGCATGTTGAGGTTGGCTGGTACCGGTATTGCATTGAATGCCAACAATAAACGGGTAGAAGAAGTGGCCAATTTTGCCATCAAAGATGAATCATTGAAACCCTTGTTGGAGATTATTAAATGATTTCTATGCTGCTTTTTTGATAACAGATGTCCGGCCCATGCCTCAATCATTTTTCGATTAACAATTGAATAACATGAATTTTACTCCTTTATTTCACGTTTATGGGTAAGTATTTTTGTAAGATGTTCAATCAACTGAAGACGAAATGAGTTGCTGTTATTAAAGTGTATAAATACGTTTTGTAATGCAGCAAACCAGATCGAAGAATTGCTTTGTGTCTTTCTGTGAAACCCTTACTGGATCTATGTGATTTCGTATTTTATTTTTAGATCCATTGCATTTTTTTTCAACAATCGATTAAATTCCAGCCATTGTTTTTTTTCAATTGAGCAAAGGCGTTAATTTTTTTATTGCAAAAGGTTTTTTTCAATCAAAATAATAAATTTGCTTTTGGTCATGCTTATGACTGATTTTAGTCAGGGGTTTAACTTGGTGCTGCTTATAATTTTGATCAATGCTTTTATGATGCAACCTTTATTATAGAAAGCTTGATATATGGTTGACAAATGATAGCTGCTTTTTTAAACTAAATTTCTGCACTTTAATTTTAATGTATGAGAACACAAAAAGCTCTATGGCTATTGGTAATAGTCATTTTCATGAATGGTTTCTTAATGAATGAACTGAAAGCTCAGCAAACAGTGGTTGACTCTTCTGTTTTGGATCGTATTACTGAACTGGAAAAGCAGACCTCCTACAATAAACCCGGTATGGATCATTTTATGGTGGTAGGTCTTGCTACGGTTGGGTTTGCATCCATCAAAAACACAACTACCATTGGTGGTGTTTCTTCGGTTAGCAAGACAAACAGTTTTCCCGATGCCGACCACTTTGAGTTTAGCCCAATGCTTTTATGGAGGCATGGTCAAAAATTTCTATTGGAATTCGAGCCCTCATTTAGTGGCAATAGTCTGGGCGTAAACTGGGCGGATGTTTCTTATTTTGCCGCACCCAATCTCATTATTAGGGCAGGTTATTTGGTGCTTCCCTTTGGTACTTATTCAAAAAGATTGGCTGCCGGATGGATCGACAAATTGCCAACCGACCCCATGGGCATTGCGGATATGGCACCTACCGATTACGGGGTTGAAGTAGAGGGCGGTCTTCCATTGGGGAGCATGAAAATGAGTTACGACCTTGCCTTATCAAATGGAAGTCAGTTGATGCCAGACGGAACACTAGGCGCCGGCAACATCACAGATAATAACAATAACAAAACCCTTACAGGCCGTGTGGCATTACTTCCTTTTTCCAATTCTTCTTTGGAAATTGGTGTTTCAGGAATGTTTGGAAAAGTAGGCGATGTTTCAACCAGTCCCACTGCAAAAGGGAATGCCTATGCATTTGACCTCAACTATGTAAAGCTTTTCAACCCGATTCTCCTGAACATAAAATCCCAATACAATATTCAGGACATCAATAGCAATGTGGCGCAAGTAGATAGTTTGCCTTATACCTCCAACACACACGCTACTTCATTTTTCGCACAGGGTTCCATCAGGCCCACGGGGGCAAGTGGCTTTATCAAAAATCTGGAATTGGCAGGCAGGTACACTACTTATAATAATCCCGCAGGGTCCAATGGGCTCATACAAAATGCAGTAACTGTTGGTCTCAATTATTGGATCAATTGGAGAACTGTTTTCAAAGTGGGTTATGAGTCCTATACCGGCAATATAAATGCGGCATCGACCAGTAACAAAATCAATAGTTTATTTCTTCAATTCTCTATTCAACTCTAAAATATATTTTTATGAAAATGCTGAAAATGAAAAATATATCTCTTCTTATCGTAGTCTTGTTTTTTGTAACGCTGCTACCCTTATTGATGGATAGCTGCAAGCCTAGCCAGAAAGTAGCGGCCAAATCCGGCGTTCAGTTATGGGCCGAAAATTGTCAACGTTGCCATAATACGCCTTCGCCCAACACCTTCTCCCCCGAACAGTGGGAAACCATCGGCATGCATATGCAAACTAGGGCCTTGCTCACGCAATCTGAAAGAGAAAAAATTGTGGCTTTTCTGAAACAATAAAAGCAGTCATATTGAATTCGATTTTTTTATCATATATTTAATAAAATAAAAACATTGTATAACATTTTTAGATAGGTAGATAGCACTGGCCAAATAGGTCAGTGCTATTATTTTGCGAAAGCATTATACATGGTACATAATTAAGAAAACAAACATTCATTATTATGAAAAAAATATTTGGCAATTCTACTATTGCTTTACGTTTTAAAACTATATTCTTTCTTGGGTTTTCGGCTCTGTTAGCTCTATGGTTTGTTGGTGCCATTGCACAAAAAGGTCCTTGGATTGCCCCCAAAGACGCGGACAATGTAAAGAACCCTATTGCGGGCAATGCCGCCTCCATAGCAGCCGCTAAAACTTTATATCAGGCAAACTGTAGTCCATGCCATGGAAACAAAGGCCGTGGTGATGGACCCGCCGCTCAGGGGTTGAACCCTAAACCGGCCGACCATACATCGGTTGCTGTACAAAGGGAGAGCGATGGAGCTATTTTCTGGAAAATGTCGGAAGGGAGAACACCCATGCCCGGATATAAAAAAATATTTACGGATGAGCAGCGTTGGGGACTAGTTAATTATATACGTACCCTTGCGAAAAAGAAGTAGCCGATTTTAAAATGGCTTACTGGCAAATGGAGCGATTGGCAATGATGTGCTAGTATCGTTTTATAATGGTCAGAGAATAAAACAATCCTGTTTTACTATATAATATTCACGAAACAAACCTAAAAAAATGAAACAGTCATTCCTCTTTTTTATAGTCGCTGGCATTGGTCTGATGGCGGCACAGTGTACTTCAAACCCTTCAAACAGCAATAAAGATAGCACTGCGAAAATAACCAATGATAGTGCTGCTGTAAAAGGTAAAACTGATACAGTGGTTGAAATGAGCGGGATCAACTCAAAAGGTATTGGCCGATTTAAAGATATTCAGTTGTCTCACCCAGTAAATGAAAAAATGGCTGCCGCCGGACAAGCTATTTATGGGTCAAAATGTTTTGCCTGCCATAAACTGACCAACGAATTGTTGGTTGGCCCAGGCTGGAAAGGAGTGACCGATCGCAGGACTCCTGAATGGATCATGAACTGGATCACCAATACCAAGGTGATGATTGATAAAGACCTTGCTGCACAGGCCGATATGGCTGTTTGCCTGATTAGGATGCCCAACCAGGACCTGACTGATGAGCAGGCTAGGGATGTGCTGGAGTTCATGCGCAAAAATGACGGGAAAAACTAGGAAAGAAATAATTGATATTTGTTAGATAGGCATCACTGTTCATCGAATGATACTGTGGCGATGGGCAGTGGTGCCTTTGTTGTTGATGCATTTGGTTAATGCCATGAGGGCTAATCGCTCGATTGATTTTTGGTTTGATGGGTTCGTGGATAACGAATGGGCAAAGCGGTATAAAATGTACAAACCACTTTTTAAGGTCGAGTTTATCGAATGAGCAACCTGTTATTTTTATTTGTCATGAACCTAGATGCTGCCACCAATACCGCCCCCGAAAAAAGACAAATCCCGATTACCCAAAGTGCCCAAGGGAACAGATTGCTACCCGGCATCAACATAGTGGTTAGCCCTTGTGATATCAACGTTATTTCGTTCAGCAGGATGGCAATGGCAAATACCATTAGGGCAATCCGTGTAAATCTTTTTGTTTCGTCAAGCAATCCATTCTTACTAAAATAGGCCAGTAAAAATAAGCTCGTGAAGGCAAGGAATACCAAATGAAGAAATCCCATAATGATTGGTCGGTTTCCAAAAATGGCATTGCCGATCAATGGGAAAATGGTAAAGCATTGCAAAAATGTTTTTAACAGAAAAGATCCCATTGATATCAAAATCAAAAAACGGGTTACTGGCCTTTCTTCAAAAAAAATACGCTGAAATGATTTTGCGGCCATGATGAACCATGCACAGACCATCAGTAAAAGAACGCTCCCGAGAATAGCTAAAGCTCGGAACCAGTTGTTGGGGTTCTGCCATAAATAGGTAAGGAATAAAGAAGGGAGAATGGAAACACAAAGCCAAATGCTAAAGCGGTCAATATTTTTTTGAACCCTACGATTGCGCTCAACATTTTTTAAGATTTGATTGAACAATATTGAAAATATGGCTAGACTAAAAAAGCCATTATATTGGAAATGCAGATAAGTGAACAGGGCATCCCTATATAAAATAGCATCGAAGGATTTTGCAAAATAAATATAAGCAATGTAAAAAGTGCCTGATGAGGAAAGCACCAAGCATATCAAAGATACAATAGCAAGCAATTTTGGGACTTTCCCCAAATTCGTTTTAAGCAAATCGCTTATAAAAACAATGCTAAAAACAAAACCAGTAAGTATAAAAATAAATGACCAGATTATGGAAAAACTGGCATAGCCATTTAGGAAGTAAGCAACCAACATGCCCCAGGAGCTAAAGGCAATAATCCCAAGAAACCATTGATAGATTGTTTTTTTGCTCAGTGCCGGTGGCAACAGCTCGTGTACCATTAAGGTCATCAATGCTAGCGTCACCCATCCGCCAAAAGTAAAATGGGAATGGGCTTCGATTAAATGGTTATAATTGATTAAAGGAAGGGCAAATACAATTTTGCTTCGCATGATCATGCCTGTAAAACCCACCATGCAAAGCCCAAGGATTGAAATATCGACCCATTTATTATGTTTTCCCATTTTATTGATAATGTTTTCGATAAGATTTTGCAGATATAAGATAAAATTTATTATTAAAAACTGATGGCAAACAGGTGTGCTATTATAAATAATGATGGCACGTAATTCATAAGATGATGTGTGAGTGGAAATGGCTTCTTAAGCAAATCTTATTTACTTGTCAATCGGGTGCAAGTTGGACTTCTGTATTTGGAAGCTATATCAACATAAGGTCATATAGCATGAACCAGATAGGTTCAGGATATGAACCGAAAAACCAACTATATCGTGGAAGTTAAATAAATCTTATGGCAAGGTATCCGAAAGTACACCCATTTGGCTAAGCTCTTCAATGGAGATGGTAGGCAATTGCTGGCCTTGTTTCATTTTTTCAACCACCTTACTGGCTACCTTCAAAGCATGCTCCTTGGTTTTAAAAGCGTAGTGCCCGGGCACCGCAGGAATAAATTCCTGATGGATATAGGGTTTTCCATTGGCCAACACTTCGTAGCCCCAACCACCGCTCAAAGTGGGAATAGCTCTCATTTCGATCAAGGCATAGCCATGCTCTTTTTTTAGCTGGCGATAATAGATTGTAAAAAAAAGAATTCCCAGGACAACCAGTATCCCGGGAATTAAAAACTTATTCTTCATTTTAGTCTTGTTGATTATAAGGTTGGTCAGGGAACCACTGGTCGATATTTGAATAAGTTGCACCACTAGAATTGGGACCACTTGACCCCAATCCTACAAAGCCCTTATTCTGTACGCTGAAACCGATAGCGCCATATCTTGCAGCACGCTCATAGGAGGTTTTCTGTTGCCATAAACTATCTGCAAAATTGTATGACCATGTAATGGAACCTGCTGACCCGGTAGTGACATATGCCCTGTCGCCACCACCATCACTGGTAGTCCCTGTCATTACAAAACCAACCCCTTGGTAACGAGTAATGTTTACCCAGCCGTCATCGTAAGCAAATGGGCTATAATTGCTAATATGCCTAAGTTGATACCACTGCAGGGTATCGGGTTGGGTAGGGTTAAAACTGAAAAAATCATCAACGGGAGTTCCACCTGTTCCAAGACCGGTTACTACAAAACCCTGGCCTTTATAGGTGAAAGCAACTGCTTGTGTTCTTTTATAGCCAGGCATATTGCTAATTTGTTTCCATGAACCAGAATCGCTAGGGGAACTGGTAGTTGGTGGGGTAAACCTCCAAAAATCATTAAAATAATTAAGGCCATCGTTCCCTGTACCTACATAGGCATAAGATTGGGAACCCACTGCATTGTCCAATCCAAAAGCTACCGCATCATATCTTATTCTAGCCCCATTGATAGCGTCTCCCAAGCTAGCAACCTGTCTCCATGAATTGGTGCCGGGGTTGAATTGCCAAAAATCGCTCATACCAAAATAGCCATTATATCCAGTGCCAATATACCCCATACCATTGAGTGCAAACCCTACAGCGGAACTCCTTGGTGCCATTGGGCTGGTAACCAGTTGTGTCCAAGTTCCGGTGCCACTTGGGTTGAACTCCCATAAGTCGCTATACCGATTGTGCTGCAGATCCACCCCTGTGCTCACATAGGCGTTATTGCCGATTACAAAACAGGCGGCATTGGTTCTGGCTGTACCTCCAAAATCTCCCATATAAACCCAGTTCCCATCCTGTGTGGGATTTATGTAGGTTGTACATGAGGAGAAAATAATTGCAAACAATGCCAGGGACAATGGTAAAGTAAGAGTGTGAAAACGCTTCATAAGTTTTTTGATATTTTGCGCTAAATTATTTGATGGATGTGTAGTAAAATCGTTAAAATGTATTTTAGACAGATATTAATCTACAAACACCATTTTTTAATAGATAAAAAAAACGAGTTGCAAATATAGAGGATTTTCCGAACAACATTCACTTTCTGTTTTTTCTGCGCAATATACTTTCGAAGACTTTTCTGGACAAACAACATTGTTAATTCTCAAAACCCGAAATGGGTTTAGTAGATAAATGTTATATATTTGTCGCTTTATTCTGTTTATTAATACATACTAACAAAATAGTAACAGTTGAGCCGCTTATTATTGCATCGCTTATTAAGAAAGGGCCGCTTTACCAAACATCGAAACAAGCCATTTTGAGTACAATGCGAACTACTGAGAAAAATGTATTGAAACCATACCTGCTTATTGTTTTGTTCCCCCTGATGGCTATGATGGTTTTGGCAGCCTGCCAAAAGCCCGTTATCAATTTTGGAACATCACTAGTGAACAATAGCCACAGCAATAATAGTAATATTGTGGAAGTGGATACCCTTTCGGTACAATTGTCTACTGTACTGCGCGACTCCTTTGCCACAGCCTCTACGGGTACCATGCTTTTGGGGCATTACCATGACAATATTATGGGCTCCGTTACTGCCAGCTCCTTTTTTCAGCTTGGTACACCCACGGGTACAGCGGGCATTGATATTCTGTCGGTCTATGACTCGTTGGTGCTGATGATGAGGATAAATAAATCATATTATGGGGATACCACCTTGTCGCAACGCTATTATGTGAGTCAACTAAACGATCTGATACAGCTACCTCTGAACACGAACCAAGTTACCTTTTATAACAATTCCAGTTTTCCATATAACCCTAAACCCTTGGGGTTCACAGATGTGACCATCTTCCCAACCCGCGGTATGACCAGTCAGAGCGTGACTTCAGGCGATACGGTCAAGATAGTACTGCCCGATACTTTGGGGCAGCATTTGATGAATATGATTTATGGCAATTCAGACACCATTACCACACTCAACTCTTTTCTTTCCTATTTCAGGGGACTTACCGTATATCCCGATACCACTGCCGGTCATTCAGGTGTGATGTATGGGTTTAAGGATACGGTAACCATGCGCATGTTTTATCATCAACCCGGTGCTTATGCCACTTATAAATTTGTTGATTTCAGGTTTAATAATAAGGCGAACCAGTTTAACCGTATTGTCGCCAATAGATCCGGTACAGTATTGGGAGCATTGGATCAGGCCCAAGCCGTTAGGACCAACAACATTATATCTGCTGAAGTGCCCTCATCGAATATGAACAATGCTTGTTATGTTCAGCCGGGCACAGGTATTCTTGGAAAAATTAGGCTTCCATCACTTGCCAGTATCACGGCGCTTCCAGGTTATCTTCAGGTAGTGAAGGCACAGTTGATAATGAAACCGGTTATGGGTACATTCAACCTGCTCACCAATTTGCCCCCACAATTGGAACTCTACTATACCGATCAGAACAATCAATTGGGAAGCCCAATTATTAGCAATGGGTCTGTTCAATACGGTAATTTGTACTACGACTTTAGTGGAGCAGCAAATACCCAATACACATTCGATATTACCAATTTTGTAAAACAACAGTTATCCATTGGCGGGGTAAATTATAATGGGCTCATGATTGGCTTGCCGGCACCTGCCAGTTACAGTACTTTCAATAAAGCTGTTTTCGGGGATGCCACCAATAAAATTTACAATATCAGTGTTAAACTTTTTTATGTTTCCCTTCCGCAATAATTAAATGAAGAAGGCAATAAATTATTAGATGAAATATTTAGCTATACTTTTATTATCGGTTTCTTTTGTTCAGTTGAAAGCTCAAACGAATAATTCGCCTTATTCCATATTTGGTATTGGGGATATTGAAGATAGTTATTTCAACAGAACATCTGGGCTTGCCAATACCGGGATTGCCTATCGGTCGGGCAGGTACCTGATCAATAATAACCCAGCTTCTTTCAGCGGGCTCGATAATAGCTTTTTAGTGGGGGAAATAGGTGGGCGTGCCAAATTTGTCAATTATTCAGGCTCAACGGTGGATGCTAGCAATAATCAATCTTTTGATATCACGTTTACAAAAGTCGTGCTGGGGGTAAAGCCTGCAAAAAATTGGGGCGCTAGCATTGGTATATTGCCTTATAGTTCCCAAAACTATGAGTTCAGCAGCCCACTCACGGCAACTGGGGTGAACGGGGGGCTGGTGGCCAACTCTTTTTATAAAGGGTCGGGCGGTATCAATAAAGTGTACTGGGCGAATTCATATGAATTCTTCAAACATTTGTCAATAGGAGTAAATGCCTCCTATTTGTTTGGCTCCCTCAGTCAAAAAATTGTGTTGCAGGATGCCAATCATAATGAGATTGTATCTACAAACAATAATGTAGCACTCTCTAACTTCTATTTGGATTATGGCATCCAACTGTTTGGAAGCATCGGCAAAAAATTTGATTATTCCATTGGTGCCACTTTTGCAAATAAATCGAACTTGAATGCGGATATCTCCCAAGTGGTATATGGGGCAGATTCTTCGGTTCTGAACTACATGAACAACCCGATCCCTATCAGGACCTTTACGTTGCCTAATTCTTTTGGTGCAGGTATCTCCCTTACTTATAATAAGCGGTACACCTTCCTCTCCGATTATAAATATCAAGAATGGGCTTCTACGAAAAACGGGGTTTATTACAACTCTTTCCTAGGTTCTTCCGATTTTATGAACTACCATGTTGAGAACAGCAACCGTCTTTCTGCTGGTTTCGAGTTCTCAAAGAAAAAAAGTATGTACAATTCGCTTATTGAGCTCCGATATTATCAGGCTGGTTTTTATTACAGTAATTCCTACCTGAATGTTTATGGTCATCAGATTAGGGATATAGGTGGCTCTATTGGCATGGGCGTCAACTCCAAAAGAAACGCACTTTCCTATTCCATCTCTTTGCAGTATGGGGTAAGGGGATTGCCCAGTTTGCAACTGGTTGAAGAAAAATATGCCAATTTTACCATAGCTATATCGTATCGGGACTTTTTGCTTACCAAGGGCCGGAAATTCTTCTAAAACTCTTTTATGCATGTAGGGTCACCAAAAACCAATTCTATGCGTAGCGCAACAAAACATGCAAAGAGCAAGAAATTTATTTTTATCAAGTCCGAATATAAGATCATCAAACTGCGGTTTGATGATATTCTTTTTTGTGAAGGGCTAAAGGACTACACCCAAATTTATATCAAGGGCAAAAGCGATCCTTTGCTTACGCTCAATAACCTGAAATCTTTTTCCTCCAAACTACCATCAGACGAATTTATGCGGGTGCACCGATCCTATATCGTGTCCATCAGTCATATCGATTCTATCGTGCGCAACGAGATTTATGTAGGGAAAAAGATTATTCCCATTGGGGATAGTTTTAAGGCAGAGTTTTATGATATGGTGGATCTGAATTCTTGATGAATTTATAGTGTGGCGAGAAGAGCTATTCCCTCAAATTTAATTAACGAAAAAACTCAGGCTTCCTGTAATTGCCCGATGGACTGGCCCAGGAAATTGGGCAGGATATGGGCATAGGTCCAACGAATTTTATCGGGGTCATTGAGATGCTCGATCATGTTTTTCCATTTTGCCTCTCCATAACCTTCGATCACGGTCTTTTTTTTGTCTTCCCGCTGCAGATACATGGTCATGCCCACTGCATCCGCTTCCGGGTGGAACTGTGTTCCAATAATGTATTTATTAAGGCGTATGGCCATGATGGCCCTTTCCAAAGGAACATGAGGCCGGTCTTTTTCAATGCAAAGGATTTTTGCCCCCATCTTATGCAACTGTTGATGGTTCGGTTGCACTACCTGAAAATCCCTACTGTCCACCGAATAAAAAGGATCTTGTAGACCATTGAATACAGGCTCATTTTTTCCGTCTTTTACTAAGTGCATGGGAAATACGCCAAAAGCCGTCGATTTTCTTTTGATCACATGGGCAAGCTTATAATGTCTACATACCAATTGGTATGAATGGCAGATGAGAAAGACATATTTTTTGGGTTCGCTCAGGCTATGGTTGTTGTATTGTTCAATTTTGTTGAGCCAGTCAAAATAGAGTTGTTCCCATTCGCAGCCTTCGCTTTCCAAGGGGCTTCCCGGGCCTCCGCTGGAAATATAAATATCGTAGCTCAAGTCGGGGATCTGCTTGGCCAATCTTACCTCAAACTCATCCAATTCAATAGTAAGATTATTTTTTTCACCAAATTCAGAAAGGATTTCTCGCAGGCAACGCATGCCCTGGTTGGGATGCCCTTCATTCATATCCAGTATGGCTACACGAACTTTTTTTTGACCGAACATAACTGCAAATTTAATAATTCTATAATTATTCTGACTCTTTTTGGAGATGGCTATGATTTGGATTGGGTAAACTGGGTATACTATTTGATGAACTTGGAGGCACTGTACCCGACACTGATTTATTGAATGCATTTCTTCATAACTTCAACTGCAAACTTTTTATATGGTACCATCTTTGCGCAAAGCATTTAATGAGGCATTCACTGAGCAGCAGTTCGAGGCTTTTTTACAAGACCTCAACCATCTGCATCCTGGTGCTATTGAGTTTCGTGTTGCTGAAACACCAGAATTCATCCCAAAGGATTTTGGGGAGAAAATAGTTGAAGCCTGTGAAAATATTATTGACCTCATCACGGATCCCGGTTTTAAAACATTGACGGAAAGGGCCATCCCCAAAAATGATTTTGTGCCGAACGAAAACAGTCATGCACACTTTATTGCGTTGGATTTTGCTGTCTGCTTGAATGAGGATGGGGAATTGGAACCCCAACTGATCGAAATGCAAGGATTTCCCACGCTTTTTGGTTTTCAGGTCTATTATCCCGATATGCTCCGAAAATATTTTGATATCCCCGATAACTATTCTCAGTACCTGAACGGGTATAATCGTGAATCTTATCTGGACGATTTGCGGTCGGTGATTGTTGGCAAGGAAAACCCTGAAAATGTAATCCTGCTCGAGATAAAGCCCCATTTGCAAAAAACCAGAATTGATTTTTATTGTACACAGGACTATCTTGGCATACAACCTGTATGTATAACCGAACTGATACAGGAAGGCCGGAAATTGTTTTATATAAACGAAAAAACGGGTCATAAAACGGAGGTGAAAAGGATTTACAACCGGATTATTTTCGATGACTTGTATGCACAAAAAGAAACGCTTGGCAGTTTTGTGGATATCCGTCAGGATCTGGATGTGGAATGGGTATCACATCCTAACTGGTTTTATCGGATTAGCAAATACACGCTGCCCTTTATCCATCATCCTTTTGTGCCGACTACTTATTTTTTGAACGAGATCAAGCAAATTCCCGCTGACTTGGAAAACTATGTGTTGAAACCCTTGTTTTCTTTTGCGGGGCAAGGGGTGGTCATTGATCTTAAACCGAAGGATCTTGAAACAATCAGCGACCCTGAGAATTGGATCTTGCAAAAGAAAGTTAAGTATGCTGATGTGATTATTACTCCTGATCTGCCTGCTAAGGTTGAAGTGCGGATGATGTATTTTTGGAAGAATGGGGAGGCCAGACCTAAACTAGCTATCAATCTTTCAAGGTTGAGCAAAGGGAAAATGATTGGGGTGAGGTATAATAAAGATAAAACTTGGGTAGGCGGAAGTGTTTGTTATTTCGAGAAATAGACGAAACCTATTTTTGCACAATCAATGGTAGTTTGCTAATAAATTTCCATTGCCAGTACACAACAATTATGGTAATATTGCAAAATTTTTAGTATGAACCTGGTTGAATTGGCGCCTTATTTTGAACTGTACAGGGAGGTGAGGCAAGCGGGGAAAGATACCGTTCTGAATGAAGCACTGTTAAAGAAGGAGAAGGAATATGTGGATAAGACCATATCCGTATCGGGTGTAGTTAACGAGATAGACCCGAAAAAAAATGAAATTATCGTCACATACAATGATAAGGGGGATATTGATCAGCCATTGCGGAAGCTGATCAGTCGGCATTTTTTTGTTTTTGCTTATTCAGAGGATCTGGCATGGGCGGTGAAAGATGCCAATCTTGAAAAGGACGATCTGGTTCAGATTTCGGGTAGGATTATGAGCCTTCACCGACAGTCTGCCATGCGGGTGATTATCAATTCAATTTCTGTGGTTGAAAAAAAATATGGGATAACCCGATTGAGCGATAAAAAGGGTTGTTTTATAGCTACGGCTGTTTATGGTTCACAACACGCTCAGGAAGTAAAACAGTTTTACCTGATCCGAGATCATATATTGGCACCTTCTATCCTTGGCAGGTTGTTTATCAAAACCTATTATGTTGTTTCGCCCAGTTTGGCCAAATGGATTGAAGATAAACCCAAAGCAAAATCCTTTGTACGCAAATACATTTTAGATCGGTTGTTGGGTTTCTTTAAAAAGGCATACTAATTTTTTTGCATCGCTGATGCAATCAATTCAAATAGAGGAGCGTCTTCCCTTTGTATCTTTGCGCAGTTAATATATTTTATGGAGCATGCGCATAGTCATCAGCACGACCATAACCATGGTCATAGCCATCACGGTCACCATCATCACACCGTTGATGTTAAACAAGTAAACCAGGCATTTATTATTGGTATTATCCTGAACTTCCTATTTGTGGTTATTGAGGCGATTGTTGGTTTGTCAATCGGTTCTTTATCCTTGCTGTCAGATGCAGGTCATAACCTGGCCGATGTGGCAAGTCTTTCCATGTCGTTGATAGCACTGCGCCTGCTCAAGGTAAAGGCTAACGACAAATATACTTATGGGTACAAAAAAACGACCATACTGGTAGCGTTGTTTAATGCCGCCATCCTGCTCATTTCCATTGGGGCGATTGGTTATGAAGCCGTGCATAAATTATTTTCCCCTGAACCTTTGCCAGGTAAAACCATTTCGATCGTAGCTGGCATTGGGATCTTGATCAATACCATTACCGCATTGCTTTTTTTCCGTAGTAAGGATAGTGACCTGAATGTGAAAAGTGCTTTTATCCATTTAATGGCCGATGCCATTGTATCCGCTGGACTGGTAGTGGGCGGAATTATTATTTTCTACACCCATTTGTATTGGCTAGATGCATTGTTGAGCTTGATAGTCGCCGCATTAATTTTGTTCAGTACTTGGCGATTGTTGAAAGATAGTCTTCGTTTATCACTGGATGGGGTACCCGAAGATATCCATATCGATCAGGTGAAAAATGAGATTATTAAGGTGGATGGGGTGCGAGGCTTTCATCATATCCATATCTGGGCAATCAGTACCACTGAAAATGCACTCACCGGCCATATTGTTGTAGCGAAAGATACCCCCATGAACTCAATGGAACATATCCGACATGAAGCAAAGCATGTTTTACAGCATCTCAATATCCATCATGCAACGCTTGAGATGGAAACAGAAGATGAGCCTTGTGGTGAACCGGATTGTTAGTTATAGAAAGCAAAATGAATCGTATCCATTTTTGATTTGTAAATAGCAGAATGGATTCCTTCCTCCAATTTAGTTAGGTTCAGCCAATAATAGAAATTGGTTTTCCCTGTATAGCTTTTTGTATTATTCTATTTACAGCAATCCTTTTTTGTGAAAAGGGATTTTAGAAATTTAAGGATTACCGAAAAAAAGGAACTGGTTTTTTCCATTGATTTCCCATTTGAGCATGTACAAAGATACGATGAATGTAACTAGCGGGTATTTGGAAAAGTCTACTAACTAGTTTACAAAGCCCCAGAAAATACCCACATGGATTTGCAGCCCCATATACGGATAATTGGGTGCCACAAAATTGTATTTGGTAAAACCAAAACCATTAGGTCCAAATTGAGCGGTATTCAGGTTCTCTGCCCTTGCGTAAGCGGTAAAGCTCCGGATGCGGAAATGCAAGTATAAACTGATATCGGGTAGATGTTGGTTAATGGTTGTATCGTTTTGCAGAAAAAATTGTCCAGTAATGGGGGAGAAATTGTCTGCTTTATAACCGGTATAATAACGAGCTTCCACACCAAAAGCCAGGTCAAGATTGCGGAAACCAAGGTTGCCTTCGTAGCCAAATTGGTTTCGTGTAAGGATAGCCGGTAAATTGATGGGGGCGGAACCTGTTTTTTGTTGGAACACCAAGGAGGCTCGCCATTTCCAATTTTTATGAAGAGTGAATACCTTGTCGACCCTGAGCTGTAGCATATTGAACAAAGTGGATTGTTGCTGTGCTTGATCATAATTGGTAAAAAAGGTATAGTTGCTCAGCAAATAATAATCGCCGGAAAGTTTCAGGTTAATTCTTGGCTGTTCAAGCGAAGCAAAAAGATGCGTGGTATTTTCTTTGTTGAGGCTATTGGGTATGGAATAGCTAAAACTGCTTTCCCGTCTAAAAACATAAGAGGGTGTCCGGTTCACATTTTCAAAGCCCGCCTGAAAAAATCCCACTTTATGACTGATAAATCTTTTTAGGCTGATAAAGGCACTATAATCGGCTGCGTTTAACCCACTAATATAAAACTTGCCATTTGCTTCCACATCCCATTTTTGGTTTCGGGTTTTATTCCTGTATTCGCCATGCACAAAAAAATTGTAGTAGGAACGGCTGCTGCTATCAAAAATGCCGCCGATATTTTCCATAGTAATCCCGGCTTTGAAAAACTGCTGGGAGTTTTTGGCATCGGGAAATTGATACAGTGAAAAATCGTTGATCACCATCTGCCAATAATCTTTTTTACTGAGGGTATCCGAGGGTACCGATGACAGTATGCGAAAAGGGGAAGGGAACGACACATCATAATGCAATCGGTAATAGGCGGAGTCGGGTGCATCATCAAAAAAATTATAACTAAAGGTTTTGTACTGTATGGTATGCTCTGCCCGAAATTTGGCATAGAACAGTTTAATTACGGAGGAATCGGTAACAATCGAATCCTTCTTCCCTATAATATCATACTGCTGTCTAAAAAGCAAGTTGAGATTGGTGTACTTTGTTGCGGTAGAAAAACTTTGGGAAAGAAAACTGATGCCTTGGTTGGCATTGTAGGTTCCCAGCCAGGTAGGGGCAGACATAGGCGTGGAGAAAGTGCTGGAGTTCAGGTTACGATAGTCGCGCAAGCCACCGTTTTCCGAAGATTCCAATTTGTTGCCAGCCAAAACGAAAAAAGATTGATAGCGCTTATTGTTCGATTGGTACCATGAGTGTACCCGATAGTTGTTGTGATTGGTATTTTGGTTGCCAAAAGTTCCTAATGAGTTGATGAGCCGGTATTGAAACCCCCAGTTCCAGTTACGCTTAATGTTTTGGGTAAAGCTCACACTGATCATTTGTTCGGCCTTGCTCCCAAGCATGTACCCCAGCTCTGCATAAGGTCTTGTGGTGGTATAGAACCGGGTTTCTTCAGGGGTGAACGCATAAATATCATAAGCATGCAAACCCATATCCCATCCCGGTTGCATATTGCCCGTAAAAATCAGGTTGCGGG
The DNA here is from genome assembly GCA_018267575.1 of Bacteroidota bacterium. Taxonomy (GTDB): domain Bacteria; phylum Bacteroidota; class Bacteroidia; order Chitinophagales; family Chitinophagaceae; genus Puia. The sequence goes on along the minus strand of JAFDYF010000079.1, from coordinate 60,002 downwards.
CCGCATTCCCGAGATTGCCCAAGTAGGCATAACTCCATGGTATAGGGAACCGTTTTGTGAAATCATAAATAGAACTGTCCATTTTATTTAGCCTGCTGGAATCGAGAAAACGATAATGGATGGTAATGGAATCTTCCAAGCCACTACGGTGCTGTAAAGTGGTGTCTTTTCCCCTTGAGCCGCCACCGCCGCCACCGAATGACCTAAAACGGGCGGTAGGATCTTGTGCTAGTGTTGATATGCTCGATAGGCACAACAATACCAGCATACTTATTAAAATAGCCTTGGCTCTATTCACGATCACAAAATTGCCCGGTAAATTAGTCATTAACCAGTGGATGGTGGTTATAAGTAAGTTAATATTACAATTCAGCAATCAACTGTTTAAAAATGGCCGTAAGCTTTGGTTCAGCTTCGGCCGCGGCTTGCAGTACTTCTTCATGTGTAATGATGTTTTCATCCTCACGGATACCTATATCTGTAATCACACTCATGGCAAAAATGCTTAGACCTATATGTGATGCTGCAATCACTTCTTGAACGGTACTCATGCCAACGGCATCGCCACCAGCAATATGAAGCAGTTTGTATTCTGCCCGGGTTTCAAAAGTAGGCCCTGTTACCCCCGCATATACCCCTTCTTTCAAAGGGATATTTAATTGCCCTGCTAATTTTTTTGCTTTGGCAATAAGCGATTTGTTATAAGGCTCACTCATGTCTGGAAAACGTACACCCAACTCGTCATGATTTTTGCCAATCAACGGGTTTACGGTAAAAAGACTGATATGGTCGTTGATGATCATCAAGTCACCTACTTTGAAACTGCTGTTCATTGCTCCGGCCGCATTGGATAATAATAAGGTTTCTACCCCCAAAAATTTCATCAACCTAATTGGGAACACTACTTGTTCAGGAGTATAGCCCTCATAATAATGAAAGCGGCCCATCATCGCAACCACCCGTTTTCCTCCAATGATCCCAAAAACAAGTTTCCCCTGATGTCCTTCTACGGTTGATATGGGAAAATGGGGGATGTCTTTATAGTGTATCTCTTTTTCAATCTCAATTTCCTTTGCCAGATTGCCAAGTCCGCTACCGAGTACTATGCCTACTTTAGGTTCAAGCGCAAATTTGCTTTTTATAAACTTCGTTGTTTCTTTTAATTGTTCAATGCTGCTCAATATCATACAGGGAATGGTTGCTACTTTTAATAATTACCAAGGTTAATTAATCTTCTTTGATGGGTGCAAATATAAGAAAAGGAAGCAGGTAGCGGTTTGTAGTGGTCCTGTACTTTTAAAATGGCATTTGGCTTTCTCTAAACCACCAAGCTCAAGCCGAGTGCTTGTTGTTAAATTGTTTTAAAAGCAAGGGTTGAATTATTTTTTAGCATTAGATTTGCGCTCTTGCCCTTGGCAAGCAATCATATTCCCCATTTAACCAACCAGCCATTGACACTGATCTGCCCTTGTTCAATAAAAAAGCAGGCTGTTTCATACTTATGGTTGAATATCTGGGGTAGAAAACAATATATCATAAAAACAAGAACATGCAAACAACAAAACAAATGGGGAAATCAATTTTATTATCCCTCGCTTTCTTTTCGGTATTAGCCGCAAATGCCCAAACGGCGGATGAGATTGTTTCCAAAAACCTGGAAGCAATGGGGGGTAAGGACAAAATCGGTCAGATTAAATCCCTGTACACCGAAGGCACCATGCAAATGATGGGGAATGATAACCCAACGGCCACCACCATCCTCAATGGGAAGGGCATACGCATGGATGCAGAATTCAATGGCCAGAAAATCGTTCAGGTAATTACGGACAATGGAGGATGGATGATCAATCCCATGATGGGTGGTGGCACTCCGCAACCCATGCCGGAGGAAATGTATAAGGCCAGCAAAGAACAATTGTATGTAGGTGGTCCTTTTTATAATTATGCAGCCCACGGCACCAAGATAGAACTGTTGGGAAAGGATGCTGGTTTGTATAAGTTGAAAGTTACCACAAGTGATGGTAACGATGCGACTTACTATATTGACCCAACTACCTATTATATCACCAAAGTAGAGAAGAAAGGCCAAATGCAGGGCCAGGATATGGAAATCACCATATCGCTTTCCGACTATCAAAAAACAGATAATGGTTTTATGATACCGCATACCGTGCTAACGGATATGGGTGGCGGTTTCCAAATGACGGCGAATGTAAAAAAGGTGGTGGTGAATAAAGAAGTTGACCCGAAAATATTCGAAATGCCAAAAAACTAATTTTGGAATGATATAGTAAATCCCGCTTCTGGCGGGATTTTTTATTTCTGCCCCTTGTTGGCAGTTTTTTTATTACGAAGTAAAAACTGGTGTCATAATTCCGTTATTTGGTCGCTTTGTTTTTTGTGATGGTCTCATTTGCCTAAATGAAGAATGGTTGGAATATACTTTTGCACAGTCATTTTTATTCAATCTATTCATCATAAAAAACAAAAAATGAAAAGTAAAATCACCATGCTCTTTATAGCATTCGCTTTCACACTAAGCACTTCTTTTGCAAATGACGGTCATACCGAAGTTCCATCGGCTATCAATCACAATTTCAGCAGCCATTTTGTAGGTGCAAAAAATATATCCTGGAATAAAGTGGGCGGGCTGTATCAAGCGAACTTCGAAATAGACGGTGCCAACCTCTTTGCTTTCTTTTCCAGCGATGCACATTTTATTGGGGTGATGCATAATATTTTATCTGACAGGTTGCCCCTGCTTTTACAAGCCGATTTAAAAACCAATTATCAAGGCTATTGGATTACCAATCTCTGTGAATATGCCATGCACCATGAACCTGGGTATCGCATCACATTGGAAAATGCCGATCAGAAAATCATTTTAAAAAGTGATAACCTAAGTGACTGGCAATTATTAGAAACGATAAACAAGGATTGAGTGTTTAAAAAACAATATGGTAATAGCCGTGCAGCGAGTACGGCTATTTGTTTGTGTGAATATTTTGGTAGCAACCATTTTTTAGAAATGGATTTAGGTTAACTTCATTTTATGAAAATAGCTATTTACCCAACTTATGCTGAATTGTCAGTAGCGGCTGCCGTGGATTTTATTTCCCATATGCAAGAATCACCAAATCCATTATGTTGTATTGCTTCAGGCGATTCACCGGTTGGCTTGTACAACGAATTGGCCAGACAATTCAAAGAATCAAAACTGGATATCAGCAATTGGAATTTTGCTGGTTTGGATGAATGGTTGGGTATGAATGGTTCTGACGCGGGCAGTTGCAGGCATATGCTTGAACGAACGGTAGTGAAACCTTTGCAGCTTAGAGCAGCGCAAACTTGTTTTTTTGATGGCAAAACACAAGATGCCCAAGCAGAATGTGAACGAGTGGAAACGTTTATCAAAAATCATGGGGGGCTTGATATCTCGGTTCTTGGGATAGGGCTGAATGGGCATTTGGGGCTGAATGAGCCCTGTACCCCGTTTTCGGCAGGAGCACATGTGTCAACCATTAGTGCATCCACACAAGCGGTTGGGCAAAAATATTTTTCATCACCAACCTTACTTTCAAAAGGCATCACCTTGGGGTTGGGCAGCCTGATGCGATCAAAGAATATTTCTTTGATTGTAAGCGGCGAAAAAAAAGCAGCAATAACCCGTGATTTTATCGAGGGTGAAATCACAGAGCAAATCCCAGCAAGCATCCTGCAAAAGCATACTTCCTGTACTGTTTTTTTGGATGAGGCGGCAGCATCCCTTCTCTCCAAAAAAACCAAGGCTCAATTCATTAGGATGTAATTTTTAAAAGCTAATTGTTGAATGGGTTGTGGTCAATTTCCCATGCGATAGCATTTTTTTGAAAAAATGCATAGCTTGTATAGTTGCAAGATTAGTCGTGCTGGTATACCATCAAGGAATTGATTTGTATTTCCTACGCAACAATGATTAATCGCATAATGCCATACCGATTTTCACTGAGATAAAAGAGAAATGGTTTGCTTTTATATATTATCTTCATATTCGCGAACTAATTGCATATGAAAAAGGGAAAAGGATTACTTGTATTCCTATCGATTGTTTTATACAATTGCCTGCTGGCTCAGCCTAGCCCTTTCCGCTTTTCCAGAATTGATATTTCGAACGGTCTATCCAATAATGGGGTTAACAATATTTTTAAAGATAGTAAGGGCTTTCTCTGGTTTGGCACTTTGGCCGGTTTGAACCGCTTTGATGGTTATCGGTTTAAGGTCTTCAGGAATGATGCTAAGGACTCCAGTTCAATTGGTGACGATGATGTAACTCAAATATGCGAAGGACCTGAAGACAAACTCTGGATTTTTTTTAAGACAGGCTTTGATATTTATGATCCGAAGACTGAGAAATTTGATCATCACCCCATGGCCTTTCTTCATTCTATTAACATTGACGATGATAATATTACGTCTGTGCATTTGGATAAAGAAGGAAATTTTTGGTTTCCTGATCTGGAATCAGGATTGTATAAATACAACCCATCAACCAAAAGCACCACACACTTTACCCATAAGGAGTCCGATACTACTAGTCTTCATTCAAACCAGGTTAGTTCCATTGCCGAGAGCCCAAATGCTGGGTGGTGGATTGTGTATAATGATGGGGTGATTGATAAATTGGACAATCAAAGCAATAAAATTACTTACCGAAACACGACGGTGAGTTCGTATTTTCCAAAGCAGCATTTGAAGTTTCGCTTATTTGCAGATAGCGACAATGATTTGTGGGTATGTCCTGCCGATAATAACTATTTCGGTATTTATTATTGCAATACCCGGACGGGTGCTATACATCACTTTCGAAAAGATGGGACTAATAAAGGATTGAATAATGATTTGGTAAATGGGATTGTACAGGATTTGAGTGGACGTTTATGGATTGCCACGGATCATGGGGGCATCAACCTGATTAATAAAAAAGATTTTTCAGTATATTATTTGTTGAACCGTGAGGATGATGATAAAACAATCAGCCAAAACAGTCTGGTCACTATATATAGGGATTATGATGGTGTTATTTGGATTGGCACTTTTAAAAAGGGCATTAGTTATTTTCATGATGATATTATCAAATTTCCATTGTTCAGGAAGCAATTGCTAAACCCATCTGGTCTAAACTATAGCGATGTAAATCGTTTTGAGGAAGATGACAGAGGGAATATATGGGTAGGGACCAATGGAGGCGGGCTCACTTATTATAATCGCCAAACGGGGGAATTCAAAAAATATGTACATGATCCAGCAAACCCCAATAGTATTTGCAATGATGTAGTGGTGAGCTTATGCATCGACCACGAAAAAAAATTATGGATTGGCACTTATTATGGTGGGCTTGATTGTTTTGATGGAAAAACGTTTACCCATTACCGTCATAATACATCCGATGCTAATTCTATTGGGGATGACCGGGTTTGGGACATAAAGGAAGATGCCGAAGGCCGCCTTTGGATTGGCACTTTTGCTGCAGGACTAGAATTATTTGATAGAAAGAATAATAAGTTTATCCATTATAAAGCGGGCAATACCAATTCCGTAACGTCAAATTATGTTACCGCCTTGGTGAATGGAAGAGATGAAAAACTCTGGATGGCGACAGATAATGGGTTTGATATGTTGGATAAAAGGACCGGGAAATTCACGCAATATGGACATGATGAAAACAACCCATCAAACAGTCTCAGTTATAATAATTGTATTTGTTTGTTTGAAGATAGCAGAGGCATTGTGTGGATTGGAACTAGAGAGGGATTGAACGCATTCAATCCAAAAACCCAAAAATTCCAGGTTTTCAGTATGAAGGATGGCTTGCCAGACAATACCATCGTTACTATATTGGAAGATAATGCCCAGCATCTATGGTTGGGCTCCCCTAAAGGATTAACCAAGCTGAGCATTACGGAAAATAAAAATAATGGTGCGCTGTCCTGTCAATTTGAGAATTATGACGAAACAGATGGTTTGCAGGGGAGGGAGTTTAATGAGAAAGCGGCTTTCAAAACCAAAGAGGGGGAACTGATATTTGGAGGGGCAAATGGGTTCAATATTTTTCAGCCAGAAAATATCAAAAATGACTATCAAAAACCCCTGATTGCACTTACTGGTTTTCAATTGTTCAATATAGATATGGGCATTGGGCAAAAGCTCAATGGTCATGTAGTTCTTCCAGAATCCATCACCACTTCAAAAAAGATTACATTAAGGTATAATGAAAATGTATTTTCCATTGAGTTTGCTGCGCTGGGCTTCCCAATGCAGAAAAAAATAAAATATCAATACATGCTCGAGGGCTTTGACAAGCAATGGCTGGCGGCAGATGATAAAAACAGAAAAGCCACCTTCACCAACCTCGATCCAGGCGACTATATTTTTAAAGTAAGGACTTCAGATAATAATGGTTCCTGGAGTAATGAAAGCAAGACCTTGGCCATAAGCATACTGCCGCCATTTTGGAAAACGGGCTATGCTTATTTTGCTTATGTATTATTGGCTATTGGAGTTTTGCTTTTTGCAAGAAGGTTGTTGTTGCAAAGAGCTCATATGCGTTATGCCATCGAGCACGAGAGGAGGGAAGCACAACGCTTGCATGAACTGGATATGATCAAGATCCGATTTTTCACGAACATGAGCCATGAATTTAGAACCCCCTTATCATTGATTCTTTCCCCGCTCGATAAGATTATAAAAACAGCCATTGAACCATTGCAAAAAAAACAATTCCAGTTGATACACCGAAATGCCCGAAGGCTATTGTACTTGGTAAACCAATTGCTTGATTTTCGGAAAATGGAAACGCAAGAACTCAAGCTGCATTTGACAGAAGGGGATTTGCCAAAATTTATAAAAGAAATTTCCTACTCTTTCACCGATTTGGCAGAAAATAAAAATATTCATTTTGATTACAAATCTTCCATACCTTCTTTTCTTACCCAATTCGATCATGATAAAATTGAGCGAATACTCTTTAACCTTTTGTCAAATGCATTTAAGTTTACTCCAGAAAATGGTAGTGTGTGCGTAGAGCTTGGCATGGATTCCATGAATGGGGAAACCATGGTACAGATAAAAATTAAAGACTCCGGCATTGGTATCCCGGCCGACAAGCAGGAAAAGATTTTTGAAAGATTCTTTCAAAATGAATTACCGGATTCCATGTTGAATCTTGGAAGTGGGATAGGGCTGGCTATTTCCAAGGAATTTGTAAAACTGCATGGGGGTTCAATCGTTGTTGAAAGCGAGGTAAATAAAGGGAGTGTGTTCACGGTTCAACTACCTTTTGTAGAAATGAGCAAAACAGATATGGCGCCATTAGAACAAGGCGTGGGCGAATTGCTTGCCTGGGACAATGGTGATGCTCAAGGTCAAGTTTTTGTTGAGCCATTACAAATACCTGAAGACGGGGCTTGTAATAAAAAACCAACCCTTCTTTTGGTCGAGGATAACGATGATTTTAGGTTTTACCTAAAAGATAATCTTCGGGCATACTTCAATATTATTGAAGCTTCAGATGGAAGAGTGGGCTGGCAGCGTACCCTCTCCTCGCATCCCGATCTGGTAGTGAGTGATATTACCATGCCTTATATGGATGGGATTGATCTTTGTAAAAAAATCAAGAACGATAAACGCACTTCTTTTGTGCCGGTGATCCTGCTCACCGCTTTAACTGGTGACGGGCAACAGTTAAAAGGATTGGAAACCGGTGCTAATGATTATATGTCCAAGCCATTTAGTTTTGAAATTTTATTGGCCAAGATCAAAAACCTGCTTTCGCAACAGGAGAAGGCAAGAAAAACATTCCAAAAACAGGTGCAGGCAAGCCCTTCTGAAATAAAGTTGGAGTCGCCAGAACTGAAATTCATGAACAAAGCGCTGGAATTGGTGGAAAAAAATATTTCAAATGATCGGTTTTCGGTGGAGGAAATGAGCCGGGAACTTTTTATCAGCCGGGTGGCTCTATACAAAAAAATACTGCTCTATACGGGCAAGACCCCTGTTGAGTTCATCAGGTCGATACGGCTAAAAAGGGCTGCCCAACTTTTGGAAAAAACGAATCTAACGATTGCAGAGATCGCTTATGAAGTTGGGTTTAATAATCCCAAGTATTTTTCCAAATATTTCAAAGCGGAGTTTGGTGTACTGCCATCCTCTTATCACCCCCAAAAGCAAAAAGAGCTTGGATAATCAAGGATGCTACTTGGCATATCCGAAGCATATTTAAAGCGTACATACGGTATAGTTCATGTATGGGTTAGGTATGGATCAGGTATCCATATAGCATCAAACCCCACTATTTTTGCCCCATTGAAAGCGCTGCAGTGAAGTGGGGCTGGCCCTAGCTAAAGGGTTTCAATAGGTTAAAAAAAGATGCCTTTTCGCATATCCATAGCAAAAAACAGGGTCAAAACTCTTGCATTCCTTCCATCCTACCTCATTAGTTTTGAAATTATGATTTGAGGCTCCCCTTCGAAAAAAAATAGCCATTTAAAAAATTTCTTAAAAACCATAGTTTTTGCTGATTGTGAATGGCAAAACTTAACATGCTTTTTTTCAGTTGGTTAATAGGCATTGGTTAACAATTGATACCCTTTTTATTCCACCTATTTTCACAGGTTAACATTTTGATACCTATTCATAAACATTCCACTACCCCCATTTTTTAGGTTAGCCCCTATCTTCATTCCAAATACTTTTTCAAAGGAATCCTCTTGTTCAGACATTTTGAAAGGGTAGAATCAAACGAACTGCTATGCTTGCATTGGCCTATTCCCGGAGCTTCGTATTATTTATATCTGCTATATGTTTCCTTTCTATAGCAAAGGCTAACAATGGTCCTATCAAATATTTGAAAACGGAGGATGGCATTATTGTTTTCCCCCAAAAAGGCAGGCCCGGGGATCCCCGCTTGGTTAGGCTTCAAGTAATTTCTGATAATATTATACGGGTAACAGCTTCGCCTGTCGATACGCTTTCCACACAAAAGAGTTTAATAATGGCCCTGGATCATCCATTAAATACAAAATGGGGATTAAAGGAAGAAGCGGACAAGTTGACTTTAAAAACCCTGGACCTTACAGCAATAGTTGATATTGAAACAGGGGTAGTGCTTTTTCTGGATTCACTGGGAAATAAAATTGTGGGGGAAAAACAAAATGGTGGAAAAGGATTTGAGCCTACGGTGTTTGATGGCGAAACATCCTATCATATTCAACAAACTTTCGAAACCTTCTATAATGATGCGATATATGGGCTTGGCCAACATCAGGATGGTATATATAATTATAAGGGGCAACAGGTAAACCTTTTCCAGAACAATACGGAAGTGGCTATCCCCTTCTTGGTTTCAAACAAAAACTATGGGATACTATGGGACAATGGTTCCATTACCAAAGTGGGTGATGCCCGCAACTTTAAACCCTTGTCTTCCCTAAGACTTTTCTCGAAATATGGAGATCAAGGTTGGTTGACGGCCTCTTACTATAATGAAAATAACAGATCTGGGAAAGCAGATTTTGAAAAAGCAGAGTCAAAAATTGATTATGAGTACCTCAACGACTCCAAACTTTTCTTACCCAAAGAGTTTAATATAACAACTGGTTCGGTGATTTGGGAAGGAGCTTTTGCCGCTGATGCTTCGGGTAATTACAAATTCAGGTTTACTTACGCTGGATATGTAAAGGTTTGGGTAGATGGGAAATTAATGGTGGATAGATGGCGCGAGGCATGGAACCCCGGTACAGCCTTAATTGACCTGAATATAGTAAAAGATCAAAAATACCCCATTAAGATTGAGTGGGTGCCCGATGGGTCGGAGTCGTATTTGTCTAGCAAATGGCAAAGCCCAGTGATGGGTGCCGATCAAGCAGATTTTAGTTTTTTATCCGAAGCAGGTAAGCAATTAGACTATTATTTAATTCACGGAAAAAATATTGATTCCATTATTTCGGGTTATCGGTTACTTACTGGAAAAGCTCCCATTGCCCCAAAGTGGGCAATGGGGTTTTGGCAGAGTAGGGAACGGTATAAAACGGAGGAAGAACTGCTCAATACGGTTGCGGAGTTTAGGAAAAGAAAGATACCACTCGATAATATCGTACAGGATTGGAGCTATTGGAAGCAGGATGATTGGGGCAGTCAGGACTTTGACCCAACACGTTACCCAAGCCCCGATAGTATGATCAATCTGCTGCATGAAAAATATCATACCCAATTTATGATTTCGGTATGGCCCAAATTTTACGAGGGTATTCCTGCATATAATTTCTTTGATGAAAAGGGCTGGTTGTACAAAAGGAATATTGCCAATCGCCAGCGTGATTGGATTGGCAATGGCTATGTCTCCACATTTTATGACGCTTTCAACACGGATGCGCAGAAAGGTTTCTGGAACCTCCTGAATAAAAAATTATATCAAAAAGGCGTGGATGCCTGGTGGATGGATGCCAGTGAACCAGATATACTTTCCAATGTAAGCCCTAACACTAGAAAAGAATTGATGGAAATACCGGGGAGCGGTATTGCTGCGGAAACATTGAATGCATATCCATTGGAAAATGCCAAAGGTATTTATGAAGGACAAAGACTGACCAATCCCGATAAAAGGGTTTTTATTTTAACCCGCTCTGCTTTTGCAGGATCGCAGCGTTATGCTGCCGCTGTTTGGAGTGGCGACATCGCTGCACGTTGGGAAGATATGCGGGCACAGAGTACTGCCGGAATCAATTTTTCCATGTCGGGCTTGCCCTATTGGACCATGGATATTGGTGGCTTTGCTGTTGAGCAACGCTATGAACATCCTAATGCCAAAGACCTAGAGGAATGGCGCGAGCAAATGACACGTTGGTATCAGTTTGGTGCATTCTGCCCCTTGTTCAGGGTGCATGGACAGTATCCCTACAGGGAAATTTTTAACACCGCCCCCGAAGATCATCCCGCTTACAAGTCCATGTTGTATTATGACAAGCTTCGGTACAGACTGATGCCTTATATCTATTCTTTGGCAGGCATGGTTTATCAAAAGGATTATACCCTCATGCGTGGGTTGGTAATGGATTTTCCAGATGATGCTTCTGTCAATACCATTAGCGATCAATATATGTTCGGGCCTTCCATTTTGGTAAACCCGGTTTTTACCTATCAAGCAAAAAGCAGGGATCTGTATTTGCCAGCAGGTCAGGGTTGGTATGATTTCTATTCAGGAAAATATTTTGAGGGGGGCCAAAAAATTAATGCAGATGCACCTTATGAAAGGATCCCATTGTTTGTGAAAGAAGGCTCCATTATCCCATTTGGTCCAGATCTGCAGTATGTTTCAGAAAAAAAAGCCAATCCCATTTCCTTATTTATCTATACTGGAAAGGATGCCTGCTTTGATTTGTATGAGGATGAGGGCATCAATTATAATTATGAGAAAGGTTTCTGCACGGATATCAATATATGTTATAATGAATCTGCAAAGACTTTAAAGATTGAAAAGCGAAAGGGTTCATTTCCCGGGATGTTGAAAGACCGGGCTTTCAAGATTTTTTTGGTAAAAAAGGAAAAGGAAGGGATGGCAGCCGTAGAGGATAAACCCTTTGCTATCATTAAATATAATGGTAAGGAAAAAACAATTAACCTTAAATAAATCAAATGATCATCTATTAACTCAACATGACAATATGCAACCAAACAAAACAGAATAGCTTTTTGAACAAACTTAAACGAGGCCACAACAATTATTTTTTAGGAAATGGATCAGTTGCCTTGTTTCTATAGTTGTCCTTACCAATGGATAACCCCATTTTCAAAACTATCAATCGTAAACAATTAAAACCGATTATGCTTATGCGTATGAAATTTCTGTTGGCGCAGGTTTTTTTCCTGTTCCTATCTTCTCTCGCCTTTGCTCAGAACAGACAAATCACCGGAAGGGTTGTTGCTAATGAAAACAATAGCGGCCTAGATGGTGCCACTGTGAAAGTAAAGGGGACAAAAATTGCGACAGCTACATCCAGTGGCGGTGAGTTTACCCTTCAAAATGTGCCACCGAACGCAGTATTGGTGATCAGCACTATTGGGTATGTCACCCAGGAACTGCGAGTGGGCAATTCAAATACTTTTGAAATAAAAATGATTGGCGACCAGCAAAATCTGCAGCAGGTTGTAGTGGTGGGTTATGGTACCCAGAAGCGCAAGGACCTGACTGGCTCCATTAGTTCGGTAGGCGCAGCGCAAATTGAGGCTGTACCAATTACTACTGCCGAGCAGGCCTTGCAAGGCCGTGCAGCTGGGGTGCAGATTGTAAATAATGACGGATCTCCCGGTGGTAACATCTCTGTCTTGATCAGAGGTATCGGTAGTTTGGCCAGTGGCGGAAATACCCCATTATATATTGTTGATGGGTATCCTACCCAAGGCGGTATTAACAATATCAATCCAAACGATATCGCTTCTATCGACGTGTTGAAAGATGCTTCTGCTACTGCTATTTACGGTATTCGTGCTGCCAACGGGGTAGTGATCATTACTACAAAAAAGGGATTCAAGAATAAGGTTCAGGTTTCTTTTGACATCTATGAAGCAACGCAAAGCAAACCCAAGGAATACGATCTCTTGAATGCCCAGCAGTTTGCCACTATGTCAAATCAGGTTGAAGCCAGTGATTCAACACACACTTATCATGGATTAGGTATCTGGCATACACCAGATGCACTACATAGTGTGGACTGGCAAAATGCTTTATATCGGTCGGGGTTGACACAAAGTTATAGTGTGGCAATCCGGGGTGGTAACGATAAGGTTCAATCTGCTGCCTCCTTCGGTTACTATGATCAAAAAGGCATTGTGTTAGGTTCTTATTTCAAAAGATTTACCACTGGGTTGAACTTGGATTATCAACCTGTGAAATGGCTTAAATCTTCAACCAGCGTCAAATACTCTTATCAAGATGCGAACACAGCATTGGGGTCGGGACAACTTTACCAATTGGCGGTAAACCCTCCTACATTGGATAGTGGCAATAGCCAGACCTATTTGATCAAAGATGGTCAGGGTAATTATGGTTTTTATAACCCGATTAACCCCAATGTATACAAGTTTAACAACCCGGTGTATAGCATAGAAACCAATCGTTATAAAAATATCACCAATTATATATTGGCCAATTCCTCTTTGGAAGTGGCTTTGTTTGATGGACTAAAAATAAAGACGAATGCCGGTGTGAATGTGACTAACTTTTCTGGTTCTTATTTCCAACCTGAAGATGACCGTGCCAATCAACAAAATCCGGCAGCGATTATTACCAAGGCTTATTTTCATGAAAACCTAAATAACAATTTTGAATGGCTCTGGGAAAACACCCTGTCTTATGATAAAACTTTTGGTCGTCATGCCATCAATTTCGTAGGTGGCATCTCCGCACAAAAGAATACGCTCAATTTAATGGGCGGCGGTGGAATCCCTCCCAATAACTTGATTATGGATTTGGCTCAGGTATCAAATCTTCAATTCGATCAATTTGGTAACGGTCAAACTATTTCTAGCTTGGAATCACAGTTCGGAAGGTTGACCTATCAATATTCGGACAGATATATTATTACTGGGACGGTAAGGAGGGATGGGTCTTCCAGATTTGATCAAGGCCATCAATATGGCGTATTCCCATCAGGAGCGGTGGCATGGAAGGTCAAGAACGAGTCCTTCATGAAATCGGTGAATTGGTTAGACGATTTGAAACTGAGAGGCAGCTATGGGGTTGTAGGTAATCAAAGTTCTATTGGGTTGTATCAGTATGAGGCTTTGTATGCAGGGAATTTTGCCGCTAATGTAAATGGCCCCAATAGCGATAACCTCGGTTATCCCTTCAATAAGATCTATCAGAATGGGATCGCCCAAACACAACCAGCCAACCCTAACCTGAAATGGGAAACCGATTACACTACAGATATCGGTATGGACGCTGCTTTTTTGAATGGTGCATTGACCATGACGGCCGACTGGTTCAACAGAAAATCAAAAGATTTCCTATTGACCTTGGCGGCGCCAGCACAAACAGGGTATACCTATATTACCCGTAATGTGGGCAGCATGAACAACAAAGGGATTGAACTGGCGCTGAATTATAGCAGCAATGCGGGAAAGGACTTTCATTATACCATTGGGTTAACCTTTGCGTCCATTAAAAACACCCTCACCAGCATTACTTCTGGAACTAATTCGGTAACCAATTTTGGTGGACTGAATGGGGGTGTTATGGCAGGGCAAGGCTGGGATCAGTTCACTAACTCCATGGTCGGCGGTCCAGTTGGTGAGTTTTATGGATACAAATCGTTGGGCATATTTCAATCGCAGGCTCAGATAACAGCCTTGAACGCGAAAGCCCCCGGAGGAATTTATTACAGGGCAGCAACAAGTCCTGGTGACCGTTATTTCGCTGATGTGAACCATGATGGGGTGGTGGATGCAAACGATCGGGTGGCTATCGGTAACCCACAACCGAAATTTTTTGGCGGTATCAATTTCAACGGTACCTATAAGCAGTGGGATTTCAACCTTTATTTTTATGGGGTATATGGAAACAAAATACTCAACTATGTTGAAAGCGACCTCGAGAGCTTCCAAAAACGCGGCTCAGAAGGTGTTGAAAATGTAAGTGTGAACTATTATAATAACTATTGGACACCTTCCAGACCTTCCAACAAATATAGCAGGGCTCTGGCTGTGGACGATAATACCCTTAATAATGTTCCATCAAGCGCTTGGGTAGAAGATGGCAGTTTCCTCAAATTAAAAAACCTTACGGTTGGATATACCTTACCATCTAGTCTTGCAAAAGGATTTAATTTGTCAAGATTGAGGGTATATGTCTCTGCACAAAATCTTTTTGTGATTACCAAATACAGCGGGCTTGACCCAGAGATAGGCATCCAGGGTGGAAATGCAACCCAGAATGGGGTTGACAATGGTACTTATCCTTCATCCCGCTATTTCACATTTGGAGTAAACCTTACATTTTAATTAAAACGATAAAAACAGCGATATGAGACGAATAATCAAAATAAGTGTTGTTCTAATAGTTTTCGCGAGCATCGTCGTGCCATTGGCCTGTAAGCGGAATTTCCTTACACAGACCAATACATTTCAAGGCACAGCCGATGCCACCTTCAACAAGCCTGCCGATGTGATATCGTTGGTAAATGCGATCTATGACACTTACCAAAACAGCGACTTGTTAAAAAAATGTATTTGGTACCGGGCCAATTTTAGCACCCATGATTTTTTTAACTGGGGTGGTGATGTGTTCTGGAACAATTATCAAATACCAGCTACTTTTGGAGGAGTAACTACTTTTTGGAACCAATCCTATATTGGCATTGCTAGGGCGAACGCTGCATTTGGTGTTATTAAAACAGCCTTGGGTAAGGGTATCCTTACACAAGCATTGGCGGATCGTTTAACTGGTGAGGCCTATTTCCTAAGAGGGATGACCTATTATTATCTGGCTTCTGCTTTTGGTGGTGTGCCATTGGAACTTAATGCCGTAACCGATGGGCTTACCCCAAGGTCATCCAGGGATTCTGTGTTTAAGCAAGTGGTTTCTGATATGCAACAGGCAGAAAATTTGTTGTTGTCCAAAACTACATTGCCCCCAAGCGATCTAGGCCGTGCCACCAAAGGGGCAGCTTATGCTTTTGAAGGGGCGGCCAGAATGTGGCTGAAAGATTATACAGGTGCATTGGCTGCTTATAACAACACTGAGCTTACCAACAATTACCATTTGATGACCAATTTCGCGGATGTAAATGAATACGACCATCAGAACAATGACGAGTCATTATTTGAAGTTCAGTTTGAAGTGCCATCCGGTGGTACACAGGATTGGGGCGGGTCTTGGCAGCCACCCGGCGGCGAACTGGGTTGGATTGATAGTTTTAGCTGGCCAGAAGAAATTACTCAGCAAGGCTATGATTATGGTAATCCTGCACTCTGGAACTCCTATCAGTCTGGTGATAAGCGCAAACTGCTTACCATTGTGGGCCCAGGTGATACATTGGCTAGCCCGGGTATTGTGAGGGTGCTTGGTGGTATAAAAGGGTATATTCCCGTTTATCAAGGATTTGCTGCGGGGAATCAAACTTATACAGGCGATGATGGAAAAATCTTGAATACAGTGGGTACTTTAACTAGGCCTTGGTATGGAAGTGATAAAGGTAGAACTGGATATTTTTGTTCAAAAAAATGGAGAGATTATAATCTTACAGGGAATTATGGTCCTCAGAAAATTTTTGGAGACCAGAACCAAATACTCTTGCGTTACGCTGAAGTACTCCTGAGCAGGGCTGAATGTAAAGTGCATACTGGAGATATCCCCGGTGCGATGGCCGACCTGAAACTGGTAAGGGACCGTGCATGGGGTGGAACTTCCCCTGCCATTATGCAGGACAGTGCCAACTTTGATGGTACGCCCGGGCAACCCATCACCGATCCTTTGCAAATGGTGTTGAGTGAGTATCGGCATGAACTGAGCGGCGAATATTCTGTGTTCTTTGATCTTTGCAGAGCGGGTACGGATGTTGCCATAGCTTTTATCAAATCAGCCAATGGAACTGTGGATGCGAGCTATAACCCTGTGCCAAACCCTGCGCCAGGTCCTACGCATGATGGCAAGCAGCACGGTTTGTATAATACAACACCAACAGCAAACAATTGTCTCTTGCCAATACCGCAGGGCGCCATTGCATTGAATCCTAATTTGAAACAGAATCCGGGATATTAAAATAAATGTTTACAAAAGGCTTTCTCAATGAGGGGAAGCCTTTTTTTTCTTTTAACTATATTGCCAAGTGAGTCCTGAGCAGTTTTAAGAAATTTCAAATTGTCATATGAATATCATTCGGGTATCTTCTCCAATTGTATTGTTAGTTTTGTTTGCATGCAATAACAAGCCTACTCTGTTCAAACAAATTCCTTCTTCGCATTCTGGTATTAATTTCAATAATAAGATCAACGAAAGCGATTCAGTGAACCCGCTAAATGTGGTGAACATCTATAATGGGGGTGGGGTAGGTATCGGTGATTTTAATAATGATGGGTTACAGGATATTTTTTTTACAGGCAATATGGTGCCCTGCAAATTATATTTGAACAAAGGGGATTTTCAATTTGAGGATATAACAGAAAAAGCCGGTGTTGAGGGGTTGGGTAGATGGGCAAGGGGGGTATCGGTTGTTGATATCAATAACGATGGGTTGATGGATATTTATATCTGCAACACTATTTACAAAGACCCACTCAGAAGAAGAAATATTTTGTACGTCAATCAGGGAATTGATAAAAACGGAGTTCCCCATTTTAAAGATATGGCTGCTGAATATGGGCTAGATATCCATGTTCAATCTACCATGGCCAGTTTTTTTGATTATGATAATGATGGGGATCTTGACATGTACCTGACCGTGAATGAGGCTTCTAATGGTAGCGACCCCTCTATTTTTCATAGAGACATCAAAGATAAAGTAGCCAGCATAGGCCGTCTTTACCGAAACGACTGGGATAGTGTTTTGAAACATCCCATCTTTCACGATGTATCAAAACAGGCTGGGATGGCATATGAAGGCTTTGGCCATGCAGCTACGATATGCGATATCAATAATGATGGCTGGAAAGATATTTATGTTTCTGATGATTTTATTTCCAGCAATATCCTTTATATCAACAATCACGATGGCACATTTACTGACCATGTAAAAGACTATTTCAAACATACTTCATTGAATTCAATGGGGCAGGATATTGTGGATATGAATAATGATGGATTGCCCGATGTGATTGAACTCGACATGAACCCAGAGCATAACTATCGAAAGAAAATGATGATGGGGCCTACCAATTATGTGACCTATCAAAATTTCACACAATTTGGTTATGAGTTTCAGTATGTGCGTAATAGCCTGCAATTGAATCAAGGTCCCCGTGTTGGGCAAAACGATTCCATTGGGGTTCCCATTTTTAGTGAGATCGGTTTTATGAGTGGGTTTTCCCAAACCGATTGGAGCTGGACACCTTTGGCTGTTGATTTTGATAATGACAGCTACCGGGACCTGGTGATTACTAACGGGTTTCCCAAAGATGTATCGGATCATGATTTCATGGCCTACCAAAAAAAATCAAATGGTTATGTAAGCACCAAAACCATGCTGGAGCAGATACCAGAAGTAAAGTTGCACAATTATGCATTTAAAAATAATGGCGACTTGACTTTTAATGATGAAACTGTTGATTGGGGATTGGAAATCCCAACTTTTTCAAACGGTGCTGCTTATGCGGATTTTGATAACGATGGAGCTATGGATATGGTGGTTAATAATATCAATGACAAAGCCTTATTGTACAGAAATACTTCGATGGACAAGGATAAATCAAAAAATCATTTTTTGCAGATCAAATTCAAAGGAGATAAGCAAAATATAAACGGACTTGGCGCTATTGCTGCAATCTATTATGACCATGATAAACAACAGGTGTATGACAATAACCCTTACCGTGGCTATTTGTCAACAATGCCGGCCATGGCACATTTTGGGTTGGGCCGAACAACAATAATTGATTCGGTTCTCATTAAGTGGTACAACGGAAAGCAGCAATTATTGAAAAATATACCTGTTGACCAGATGATTACCGTAAGCATTTTAGATGCAAAGGATACCTGCATCTGGTCAGTGCCAGCAGTGGCTTCACAAGCATTATTCAAAGAAATAACTGCTGCGGTTGGGGTTCATTATGAACATTATGAAGTGAACGCAATTGATTTTGATGTACAATCTTTATTACCACATAAACTATCTGAATATAGTCCCGGCTTAGCAGTGGGTGATATGGATGGCAATGGCTTTGATGACATCATTATCGGCGGCAATGCTGCTAAGCATACGCAAATATTCATGCAGCAAGCCAATGGGCACTTTGTACAAAGGGATTTAATGCCCAATGAAAAAGATGCCAGTTTCACGGATAATTATAAGGATGCAGGTATCTTGGTTTTTGATGCCAATGGGGATGGTAAGCCAGATGTATACTTAGCTAGTGGAGGCTATAAAGTGGCACCGGGAAATGAGGCTTACCAAGACCGGTTATGCATCAACGATGGTAAGGGTAATTTTTTTGCTGACTCTCTTGCGCTTCCTGTAAATCACAATAGTAAACTATGCGTCCGGGCGATGGATTTTAATAATGATGGCAAATTGGATTTGTTTGTGTCTGGGCGTGTGGATCCTTGGCATTAC
Organism: Bacteroidota bacterium; assembly: GCA_018267575.1. GTDB lineage: Bacteria > Bacteroidota > Bacteroidia > Chitinophagales > Chitinophagaceae > Puia. The sequence goes on along the minus strand of JAFDYF010000079.1, from coordinate 40,704 downwards.
CCCAAGCCTGTGAGTAGTTTTATTTTTAGGAATGATTCAAAAAATGGGCAGGCAAAATTCACGGATGTTACGGATGAAGTGGCCCCTGATTTAAAAAATATTGGGATGGTTTGTGATGCCCTGTTCACCGATTTTGATGGGGATGGGCAAATCGATTTGATATTGGCAGGTGAATGGATGCCTCTAACTTTTTTAAAAAATACCAATGGCAAGTTTAAGAATGTAACGGCTTCCACTGGTATTGGAACGGAGTTTGGGTGGTGGAATTCAATTGTGGCTGGCGATTTTAGGCATACGGGTAGGACTGATTATATAGTAGGCAATTTGGGACTTAACAGTTTTTATCAGGCAAGCGATGAATACCCAGTGAACATTACTGCCAAGGATTTTGATAATACCGGCTCTAGTTATATAGCCATTGCTTCTTTGTATTTGCCAGATGAGAAAGGAGTGAGAAGGGAATTTCCTGCAGAAGGTCGGGATGACCTCGCCAAACAATGGAGCTCCATAAAAAAGAAGTTCCCGGAATATAAATCTTTCGCAAACTCAACCATGGATGAGATCTTAACTCCCGATCAAAGAAAGGGTTCGCTTCGGTTGAAAGCCAATATGCTTCAATCCTGCTTTTTAAGAAATGATGGTGGCGGTAAATTTACCATGATACCATTGCCGAAGCAAGCGCAAATATCCATGTTGAATGGTATGTTGGTAGACGATTTTGATGGCGATGGCAATTTGGATGTGCTGATCAACGGTAACGATTATGGTACGGAAGTCAGTACAGGCAGATATGATGCATTGAATGGGTTGTTACTCAAAGGAAATGGTAAAGGTGGGTTTTTGCCACTATCAATTTTGCAGAGTGGGATTTATATTCCCGGAAATGGCAAGGCCTTGGTAAAGCTATTGGGCAGTGCCGGTAATTATCTGGTTGCAGCCAGTCAGCATAGTGATGCACTGAAATTATATGAATTGAAAGGGAAACCACAAACCTTAAGATTGATGCCTGATGATATGAGTGCCATCATTAAATATAAAAATGGGAGTATCGAGTTGGAAGAATTTTACTATGGTAACTCATTTCTTTCCCAGTCTTCTAGATTCATGAAAATTGATGATGATGTCATAAGCATCGAAATAAAAAATAGCAAGGGGGAAACCCGAAAAATAGAAAACCATATTCCGCTCCACTAAATCTAACAAAATGAAAAATATTTTCAGGATTGCGTTATTGCTCTTGATATCACCATCTTTATTTTCCCAATCGTTTAAGCCAGTGAACAAAAATGCTTCTCCGGAGGCAAAACGTTTGTTGAGCTATCTCTATAGCATCAATGGAAAACATATGCTCAGTGGTCAACACAATATGAATGAGGACATGAACCGCTGGAGTGATACCGTAAAAAGTATCACGGGCAAATATCCTGCGGTTTGGGGCACCGATTTTATATGGGACTGGAAAAAGGATAATGGGCAGGCCATCGTGGATGAGTGCATCAAGAAAAATAAAGAAGGCTATTTGATCACGCTTATGTGGCACCAAGGCAGACCTACCGATGAACCGCCCTTTGGGTGGAAAGAAAGCATACAAGGAAAACTGACCGATGCGCAATGGAATGAATTGGTAACACCCGGAACAGCGCTTTATAAACGTTGGCTAGCGCAGATTGATGTGGTGGCAGGTTATTTGAAACAATTGGAAGAGGCACATGTACCCATTTTGTGGAGACCTTATCATGAAATGAATGGCATTTGGTTTTGGTGGGGCAATAGAAAAGGAAAAGAAGGGATTGCTAAACTTTGGAAAATGATGTACGATCGATATGTGAACCATTTTCATCTGAACAATCTGTTGTGGGTTTGGGGCGCCAATGGTCCAAGGGATATTCCCGGCGATGAGGCCTATCCATACAAAGATTTTTATCCCGGCAACAATTATGTGGATGTATTGGGTTCCGATGTGTACCATATGGATTATGAGCAAAAAGATTATCAGGAATTGCTTGATCTGGCAAAAGGGAAGATCATAGCGCTTACTGAATGCGGGGAATTGCCCAACGATTTAATATTGAATGCGCAACCGAAATGGGCTTGGTTTCTGGTATGGGCCGATTGGGTTTCTACCCATAATTCCAAAGAGCAAGTAAAGACGGTGTACAATCGCGAACAAACATTAACCCATGATGAAGTAGTGCTTCCTGCGCATTGATATCATGAGCATTTATTGGTGGGGGCTTCTTTTATAAATATTGATTCACTGAGCAAATATTGAAATATGAATTTTAAATTGACTGGTCTCTTTGTTCTCTTATTTCTGAATGGGCGATTGTTTGCACAAGGCCAACAAATGCATTTGAACAAATTGGAGTATTTGGAATATCAGGGAGTGAACGTGATGCTTGCTCATGACTTTTATCCCGAAGGTCATCAGGGCGGAGTAGGCGTTATACAAAATGGGATGAGGGTGGCGACCAATGGTGATATCCGTTTGGAGCCCACCCCCGGGCAGTGGCAGCCCATTCCAAAAGTGGGGAAGCGAGTGGTGGATGAAAAAAAGCAAGAGATCAGCGTTTATATGCAATATCCAGATTCGGCTATCAACAGAAAAGGCTTTAACCCCATTATTTATCCGGATCTGCATTTTGGTTATACCATCCGGGTGGTTCCTATAGGGAAATCGTTTGAGATAATTGTTGACTTGGATAAACCGTTGCCGGATGAATGGATTGGGAAAGTGGGTTTCAATTTTGAGCTTTTCCCAGGCATTCTTTTTGGGAAGTCTTATTATATGGACCAGCATTTTGGGGTTTTTCCCCGACAGTCAAACGATCAAATGATAAATACGTACGAGGGAGAAACGGTGCCCTTGCCCATGGCAAAGGGGAACCAGTTAACGGTAGCACCTGAATCCGATGCACAACGCATGATTATTGAAAACAAAAATGCGAATGGCCTTGAGTTGTTGGATGGCCGAGGCCAACATACTAATGGATGGTTTGTGGTCCGCTCCTTAATTGCAAAAGGAGCATCAAAAAATGCAGTGAGATGGTTGGTGACTCCCAATGCCATTGATGGTTGGAAATCGGCTCCCGTGATTCAGGTTTCCCAAGTGGGTTATCATCCGAAACAACAAAAGATTGCCGTTATTGAATTGGATGCAAAGGATAATCATAAACTTCCAATCTCCTTATTACGAATATCAGAGAATGGTGGCTTCCAAAAAATAATGGAAACTACACCAAAAGATTGGGGCAATTTTTTGCGCTATCATTATCTCCAATTCGATTTTACAAAAATTGAAAGGCCTGGGATGTATATGGTCCGTTATGGAAATATCCAGACAGAACCTTTTCAGATCAGTGCGGATGTATATAAACAAAATGTTTGGCAACCCACACTGGAATATTTTCTCCCAGTGCAGATGTGCCATATGAAGGTGAATGATAAATATCGGGTATGGCATGGCTTCTGCCATATGGATGATGCGAGGATGGCACCAATCGATTCCAATCATTTCGATGGATATATCCAAGGGCATTCTACTTTTACCAAGTATCAGTCAGGCGAAACGATTCCCAATCTTAATAGGGGGGGCTGGCACGATGCGGGGGATTTTGACATCCGATTGGAGTCGCAAGCAGAAACAGTGCACGGACTGACCTTAGCTTATGAAGCATTTGGAGTTAATTATGACAATACCACTGTCGATCAAGTAAACCATCTTGTGGAGATTGGTCAACCTGACGGGAAGCCTGATATGCTTCAACAGATTGAGCATGGCTTGCTATCCATTGTTGGTGGATATGAATCGATGGGGATTTTTTATAGAGGCATAATTGAACCAAGTCTGCGACAATATACCGTGTTGGGCGATGCAGCTAATATCACGGATAATAAATTTTTCAACCCAGTAACGGGCAAGCCTACCCCAAAAATTGGATTGCCCGGTTCTGCGGACGATCGATGGGTATTTACTGAAGACAATCCGGGCAGGGCATTGGAAACGGCTGCTGCGCTGGCTGCGGCTGCAAGAGTAATGAAAGGATATAATGATACGCTTTCAACGCAATGTCTACAGATTGCTGCCTCGGTTTGGGACAATACAAAAGAAAAAGACCCACTGCAAAGAGTAGGTTTGGCTGTTGAATTATTGATTACAACAAAAGAAAAAAAGTATGCTAAATTTTTAGAAGCTAATATTTCTACTATTCTTGCTCATATCGATAATACGGGTTGGCTTGTAGGCAGAACCCTTTCTTTGATTGATGATGCAGGATATAAAAAAGCAATTACTGAGGCGGTTGCCAAATTGTATGCGAATATCAAACAACAGGGAAACAAAACTCCTTATGGGGTTCCTTATGAGCCAAACATTTGGGGCGCAGGTTGGGGCATCCAGCATTTTGGGTACAAACAATATTTCCTATTTGCCAATTTTCCAGGAATTTTTCCTTATGATTATATGCTCCACGCCTTGAATTTTGTTTTAGGTTGTCACCCAGGATCGAATACGGCTTCGTTTGTATCGGGTGTGGGGGCAAAATCTATGACAACGGCTTATGGGTTCAACCGGGCAGACTGGTCCTATATTCCGGGAGGTATTGCATCTGGCACGGCATTGATCCGCCCTGATTTTCCCGAGCTATTGAATTGGCCTTTTCTATGGCAGCAAGGTGAATATGTATTAGGTGGCGGCACTACTGATTATCTTTTTTTGGTATTGGCTGCCGATCATGTGTTGAATAAATAATGGGACGATTTTTTATGATGAATGTGCGTCCCTGCAAAACCAACTATATGAAGTCTTTTTTCTTTTCTATATTGATTTGCTTCGTTAACTTTTCTTTTGCACAACAAGTCATTGATAGGAATGGGATCGCCCGAGAAATGCGCTATGCCGCTAAACAGGAACTCCTCGACAAATATTACCCAAGAAATATCGATACCTTATATGGCGGTTATTTAAGCACATTCACTTACGATTTTCAACCAACAGGCGAACAAGATAAAATGATTGTAACACAGTCACGCCATATGTGGACGACGGCCAAGGCTTCGGAATTTTATAAGGATACAAATTATGTCGCCATGTCGCGGCATGGTTTCTATTTTCTACGGGATAAAATGTGGGATAAAGAGTTTGGGGGTTTTTATAATCTGGTTACCCGTCAGGGGCAACCAATAACAAACATAAAGCAGGCTTATGGAAATGCCTTTGCTATTTACGGATTAGCTGCTTATTATAAATGTTCTGGTGATACGACTGCTCTTGATTTAGCAAAAAAGGCGTTTCGATGGTTGGAAAAGCACAGTCATGATCCCAAATACAAAGGCTATTATCAATATTTGGAACGGGATGGAGAACCCATTCAAAGGACAGTTGAAAAATCAGGTTCGGACGATATTGGTTATAAAGATCAGAACAGTTCCATTCATATTCTGGAAGCATTGACTGAATTGTATGAAGTTTGGCCAAATCCTTTGGTAAAAGAAAGGCTCAATGAAATGTTGATACTGATTCGTGATAAAATAGTAAACCCCAAAGGCTATTTGGAATTGTATTTCACACCCAAATGGAAGCATGTGTCCTATCGAGATTCTTCAGAGGCCGTCATTTTAAATCATCGTTATATCGACCATGTTTCTTTTGGTCATGATGTGGAAACGGCTTATCTCATGCTCGAGGCATCAAAGGCATTGGGCATTAAAGCTGATCGAGTAACCAGGTCGATGGGTAAGCATATGGTTGACCATGCATTGAAGAATGGATGGGATAAAGAACTGGGCGGTTTTTATGATGAAGGATATTATTTCAAATACAAACCTAGGGTCACTATTATCCTGGAAAGTAAAAACTGGTGGGCACAGGCTGAAGGGCTCAACACGCTATTGATGTTAGCTGATGAATATCCAAACGATAAAATGGATTATTACCAGCATTTCACAAAGCTTTGGCAATACGTGCAGACTTATTTGATTGATCATGAACACGGTGACTGGTATGAGGGGGGACTGGACAAAGAACCGCAAAGGAAAACAGCTCTCAAAGCACAGATTTGGAAAGGCACTTATCATAATTTTAGATCCTTGAGCAATTGCATTAAAAGGATTGAAGCAGATTCGAAAAAGGGGCTATAGAAGAAGCTGTGGATAAATTATCACAGATTTTTCAAGTACTAAACTGTAAATTGTAGAAAAGCAGTCAACGATGCCCCAAGAACCTTCTTCAGTCAAATTCAGGGATTATGGTATTGTGAACACAATCCATATCCTAAGGTCTGGTGAGGTGGTCAGTTCCGTGGATGATTATATGAAAGTGGAAGACCGATTTTCATGGGTTGACAAATCTCTCATAGTTTCCAAGATACTCCATCTTCGAAAGCTGACGGATGATCATAAGCGTTCTGTGATTGTCATTTATGAGGAGGGTCATGTGATACGAGAATATGTGAATGTGGAACACGAGTTCGTGCCTTTGGCTTATTGCTGAGACTTCCCCAGTTCTCTCTAGTAAGCTTGATTTTTATTAAGAAACCTTCTCTAATAATCTTTAGAAGAATTGAAGATTTTATTTAGAGTCGCCAGTATGTGTTTTAGGCGTATGTAGGAACTCCTTGCGGCCGGGTTTTATTTTCGTTAATGCTTTGATCATCGAAATCATTAAAACCGGAAAGTGTATGACCGCTTTTAGGAAATCCCGATTGTATAATTTGGAAGGGATACAAAGAGCTAATGCAATCAGGTAAAGAACAGGTAGGATAGCCCAAAAAATAAAAGCCGGGTAAAAGAGGGGGTAGTGGATAAAGTGCTGGATCAAAAAAGCAATAAAAATGAATGCAAATAGTAGAATGTATAGAGATCTGGGCAATAGGATTGCCTGAAACAATTTATGCCAATAGGCTCTTTTATTTGCGTACGCTCGAACGTCCTTGTCAAAATATCTTTTGAGGGCATTTAGATGGGCTTCGAGCCAGCGGGTCCTTTGCTTTTCAAATACCGCTGCAGAAGATACTTTTTCATCATAAACATGTGCATTGCTTATAAACTCTGTTACAATGCCTGCTTTCATTAGTTGGATATCTATTTCCTTGTCCTCCCCGGGGTTTTCGAGTATTTCAGGTAAACTGAAAATCTCTTTGATCTTGCCAAACTCCAATGCCATGCCCGAACCAGCCAGTGAAGCGGAAGATCTGATCGCTCTTTGTCCTCTTCGGAAATAATGATTGTTAGCTTCTTCACTAATAATATCTAAGATGGCAATCTCATTATTTTTATTTTTAGCAACCCGATTGCATTGCACTACTTTGAAGCCTCTATTAAAAGCCTGATTGACTTTTTCTAGGCAACCTTGTTCCATTACATTATCGGCATCCAGCATCATCACGAAATCATAATCACGATCGGCAATCCGTTCCAATGCCTCATGGATCGATTTAGATTTGGTGCTGATATCAAACTTTACTTCTGCCACATTTACAGGTAAGGCCTTCATGGCATCAATTGTTTCTTTTTTCAGTTTGTCTGCGATTACATATACATCAAAATGACTACTGGGATAATCATGTGCCAAGGCCCTGGAAGCAGTGTCGATAATAATATTATCTTCTTTATAAGAGGGAATCAGAACGGCTATTTTATTTTTTTCTGGGGAAGAAGAATATATAAATGGCTTTTTTAGTCTGCCTACAATTGCAACAAATAAAAGGTAGATGGTGGTGGCTGCGAGATAAACATACAATATGAGTGAAAAGAAGTGCAGAATGCTTGTGATGATCATATAAAATTCGGTGTTATTAGTTTTAGAACCCTTGAAAAATAAAGGTATTAATCAAATGACCGAATAACTGGATGAATATATATTCCAGATAGCCCCCTTTAAGAAAAACTTCATCTGACTGAATTGTCTTTTGGCTAGATAAGTAATGATTGCTTTTGGTGTTGTAAAGAAAATAAAGAAAATGGTGAAAACCAATAATTGTCCAAAGCTGCTGTTCCTCCGCATATACAAAATCCGGTTGCGTGTATGATAATACACTTTCATGGGGTTTTCCTTGCCCACAGACATCGACTCCTTATGATAGATCAGCGCATCAGCAGTATACCATATCTTATATCCAGCTTTGATGATCCTGGCAGACCAGTCCCATTCTTCATAATAAAGAAAAAATTTTTCTGGAAACATACCTGTACGCTGAACCACTTCCCGTTTTACCATCATGGCGCAACCATGGGCGGCATAAGAAGCTCCTGGTTTATCATATTGGCCATGATCTTTTTCTTTATAACCAATGCCATCAACCCGACCGGTATATAAATTCATTTTATTGAAACCAGCGTATTGGATCACTTCCGGATCCTGAAAATAGCGGATTTTGGGGCAGGTGACCCCAATCGTAGGGTCATCAAAAAAAGGCTGTAATAATTTGTCAAGAAGGTCAGGGGTTACTTCGGTATCGTTGTTTACAATAAAGTAAAAATCACCTTTGGCAAGCTGCATACCCCAGTTGTTGCCACCTGCAAAGCCCAGGTTTTTTTGATTTACATATACTGTAGTGTTGGGATAATGCCTCGCTTCAATCTGCTGACTGGGATTTATCCCTGATGCCATATCGCAAACTAAAACCTCAAAATTAGAGTAGGTTAAAAGTCTTGTAGACTCCAAGAACTCGCAAGTGACCTTTTCCTGGTTATAGTTTAACGTAATAATTGAGATTAAAGGCTTTGGGTCCTTTAACATGGGCTAATTTTAGTTAGCAAATTAAGCTTTTAAATATACGAAGGCAAGTTAAGCATTTGCTTTTTGAAACAATGCTGAGGGGGTATTGGCCATAATCCAAAGGTCATAGCCGAAATTGTATTTTTTTGCGTAATCGATATCTAGATTAATCCTTTCCTCTACAGACATATCTTCCTTTCCTCTTTTCTTAATCTGCCACAAACCAGTTATGCCAGCAGGTGCCATAAAACGGGTTGCCCAATCGTCTGTAGTCAGTGCAGCTGCTTCATATAAAGGTAAGGGTCTGTTACCAACCAGAGACATATCGCCCAACAGCACATTAAGCAATTGTGGCAATTCGTCCAAGCTAGTGTTCCTTAAAAAAGCACCCACTTTGGTAATGCGTGGATCATTATTGATTTTGAAGAACACAGGGCCATCACTTAAACCACCATTATACTGATTCAAATGGGAGAATTCTGCGATTTTGGCATCTGCCCCAACAAACATAGTCCTGAACTTATAAAAGTCAAATATTTTATAACCCCTGCCAGCTCTTTTCGAAATGTAGAAAATAGGGCCTTTCGACTCTAGCTTAATAGCAATGGCGGTCAGCAGGAACAATGGGCTGGCAATCAGCAATGCGATTGATGAAACCAAAATGTCAAAAGTTCTTTTGCAAATATTACTAATTCGCAGCGCAACAGAATCTTCTTTCATATCTTCCTTTACTTCCCAATCTTGAGCAGGTTTCTCTTTTATTTTTTTCAGGAACTTACTTTTTGATTGCAGCCCCTCCTCGCTATATTCTTCGAGGAAAATAATTTCATCCAGCAGATTGTTTTTCCGATACTGATGCAGCTTTTTTTGAGAAAGATCAGCAGCATCCAATACAAAGGGGATTTTTGATAAAGCCGAATGATTGTTCAGGAACTGGCGGAAATTCCACATAGCCTCCAAATCAAAATGCGATTCGCAAAAAATGATTTCGGGAATAATATTTTTTTCCTGGGTCAAGGAACGCTTCAGCTCGGTCTTTGCATTTTCCAATGCTTCAGAAGCATAACCACGCTTGAATGTCTTGACCAATTTTTCGATATTGAGGGCGTTTTTACCAATATAATAAAACCCACTATTCTTATAGCTAACGCTAGCTTCCTGAAAAGAAGACTTGATTGCATACCGGGCAAAGCTCGCGTTTCGTAAATTGGCCTTTGGTAAAAATGTAAATTCCATAATTAGGGTTTAGGTTTCATAAATACGGCAAGCAAATATTAGTTTGCGTTTAACGAGTAATCATTTTGCTTGGTCACGGATAATACTTCGTTGATATTACTCAACAAGTTTACAGGGTTAAACGGCTTCAAAAAATATGAGGCCACTTTATATTCTTCACATTTAAGTTTTGTTTCGATATCGGTCAAGCTAGATAAAACAATGATAGGAATGTCGCCGAAAATACCACTGGAGGAAAGATGTTGTACCAGTTCCCAATTTTCCATATCGGGCAATTGCGGGTCGATGATGAACAGGTCAGGTAACTTTTTCTTAGAAAGCCAGTGCATCGCTGAACAACCATCAGGGATTGTGATCACATCGTATTCTTTCGATAACACTGTTTGCAATAAAAACCTAATGGCCTTACTGTCATCAATTGCTAAAATCTGCTGTTTCATGGGTTGAAGTAATTAAGTTTAAAAAAAACTCAATTTTTCAATAGGGGTCAAACTGGAAACAGGCTAACAAAGGAATTGGGATCTAGGGTGACTATTAAAAGTCTTATGCAAGAAATTTAGTCAGTTGTTATTTTATTTCAGATGATATAGCAATCGTTCTTGAGGTAATTTCACTGGATTTGAAGAGAAGCAAGAATTTTAATTAAAAAATCTATTCTTCAGAGGAAGTTGAATCTTAGGGGTAACTGAGACAAAGCTAACAACAATTTCTGGTAAACCAAATTTCGAACAACTATTTTTTTATATTATCTAAAACTGGGTAAAATTTAATTTTTATATTTTGTACAATGAATTTTAAAGATCTAATACGAACAAACAATTTTTTTGCCAGAATATAGCCATTTGTAAATCAGTTAGTTTTAAAAGTATACTTTTAGGCATATCCCGCATTGGGATTTTTTATCCCATTTTGGGCGGTATGGTTGTGTTTAATAAAACTATTTTCTGGCCGATTTTTCCCAAAGCACACTCTGTGTTTTTGTAATAAATCTTTTGAAACCCATAAAAACAGAGATGTTCATAAAAAGAAAGTAATAGGGAACAAAAAGCATTTTCACTTTCACCTCTTTGTTTGCAAAATACCAGCCTGCCATTGCGGATAGATAGAACAATATTTGGCATGTCAGCAATGCTTGGTATACAAAATTGGAACCTTTTAAAACAATGGCAATGTTAGTAATTAGTAATGTGATGAGGCAAATTGGGCTAAGGGTCCATCGTAATACCCGATGGGAAATGAATTGGAATGAGAGCACTGGGTACTTGAACACATTGAAGAGCTCACGCAAAATGATCATGGACTGAAAGCCGCCTGCGCAGATCCTAACCTTCCTCTTTTGTTCTTCTTTCATGGAAGGGGAGGAGTCCTCCGTGGCAAAAGCACCCGGTTCATATTTTATAATATACCCTTTCATACAAATTTTGAGCGACATAACGAAGTCCTCGATAATGAGGTTTTCCCCTGCATTTTCATAAAGCGAGGTTCTTACAGAAAATAGCTCTCCTGCCGCACCAACAACTGAATACAATTCGGAATCAAGCTTCTTTAAAAGGGACTCATATTTCCAATATAGGCCTTCGCCAGCCCCTGATGCTTTCTCGCTGTCTCCGGTGGCTACTTTTTTTTCACCTGCCACGCCACCAACCATAGGGTCGGCATAATGCTTGGCAATCTGCTTTATGCAGTCTTCGTTGAGTAAAGTATTGGCATCTGAAAAAATAACAATTGGGGTATCCACAAATTGCATGGCCCGGTTCATGGCCGCAACCTTTCCTTTACGGGCCACTTCGTGAAGAAGGTTAATTTCCGGGAAGCCACGAATAATATCAGGTGTGCTATCAGTTGAGCCATCAGTAACAAAAATGAGCTTTAGTTTTCCCTTGGGGTATTGTAGTTTGAATGTGTTCTCCACTTTCTTTTTGATAAACCCCTCTTCATTATATGCTGAAACAACCAATGTTACCGGAGGCTCAAACCCATCGATTGTAGCTTTTCCTTTCCTGAAAAGCCGTTTGATTTTTACCAAAAGATAGAGTAGGATCCCATATCCGAGATAGCTATAAAACACAATAAAAAGGCTAGCCCAGAAAAGGATCTTTAAAAAAATCATACTTGTAAAATAATTGACTTGTACTAAACGGGTGCAATAATCTATTATTATTTTAACTATGCAAAAAAACATTGTTTCGCAATGAATATTAGTTCTTTGTACCCATTTTCCCTTTAGGGAAATAATTTCAACATATGGAAATTATTGTTACTTTTGGCCAGTTTAAAACGTATGTGGCATATCTTGGCTTGCCTGCTCGGATTAATAGGTTATTTTAACACCTGAAATAATAAATAATTCCCGAAAAGCGTTCACCATGTCGTTTTCTTTTATGCTGGAATTCAATTATTTTTATAAAGAACCGCCTTATAATTTTTACTAGTTATTTATTGAAACCATAAACAAACCAACCGATGGATTTGACCTATCTCTATAAAGCCTTATTGCGGAATAAATGGAATATTCTTTTTAGCGCATTTTTTGGGGGGTTGGCAGGCTTGGCATTTACGTTTACCCAAAAGAAAACCTATCTCTCAAATGCACAATACAGTACAGGACTTACCCAAACCCAAAAGATTAGCTTAGGTCTAAATGAAGGCAACGATTATATGCAGATTGAAACCAAATTCAATAATATCCTCACCATATTTAAATCGCAGAACGTAATGGGGATGTTGTCTTATGAGTTATTGTTGCACGATCTTGAATCGACCCGCCCTTTTCGTGTGCTCAGCGAAAAGAAAAAGAAAGACAGCGCATACCAGTTCATGAAAATTGAAACGGTTAAACGTATTTTGAAAGACAAACTGAGTTCGTTGACTCTCCTGTCCACCTACGATCCCGAAGAAAAAAGAGTATGGGATTTGATTCGTTTATATGGGTACGATGGCTATGATATTTCAAAAAAATTATCAATTGAAAGAGTGGCACAAACTGATTTCCTCAGTGTTTCATTTAGCTCCGACAATCCGGAGCTATCTGCTTTTATTGTTAACGTAATTGGCTTAAAGTTTAAGGAGTTCTATAATTTGCTTACCACTACCCGAACACAAGAATCTCTCTCGAAACTGGATAATCTGGCGGCTGCAAAAAGAAAGGAGGTCGATAGCTTAAAATCCAGGTATGAAAACTTTAGGGCGAAAATTGGTACACCCAATATTGGAGACGCAGCTACTGCTGCCATGGCAGGTGTACAGGAGCTGACCTCCTCGCTGACAGCCGAACAGACAAAACTGAATAATCTCAATGCGCAACTGCAATCTGTGAATGACCAGCTTTCGGTTCTAAACTCAACCCCAGCTTCGGTGATTAAGTCGGAGAACCACAACGAAGAGATATTCGCCCTTCGAGAAAAAAATAAGCAACTCGCAGCCCAGCTTGCTGAAAAATCGGGTGGTGATCCAGATATCGAAAATAGAATTGCAGAAAATACAAGAAAGATATCGCAGCTTTCTCTATTATCTGGAACTACAGGTATAAATAACGCACAAAAAATCAGTGATCGAAAAGAGGAATTACAAACCCAACGGCTCAAGCTGGTTGCGGACATCTCTGCCAGCGAAAAAAATGTTCGTCTCCTTTCTGAAAAAGTGGACTATTTTTCCAAAGCAGCGCATTCCGGAGGAGGCAACGAGGCTCTTGCAAATGCTTATCAGGCAGACTTGAATGCCGCTCAAAAAGAACTCGACAAATATAACAATAGCATTTTCGCCTCTCAGGATATAGATGTTTCCCCCGACCTTAATTTTAAACAGATAATTGTTGGCCAACCAGCTACTGAACCTGAATCAAGAAAACGTACTTTAACCGTTGCGATAGCGGGAATTTCGATGTTTTTTCTATCGATAATATTAATCATCGTTTTTGAGTTTTTAGATACTTCTTTGAGGACACCAGCTTTCTTCACTTATGAAACAAAATTAAAACTGCTTACTTCCATCAATAAAATCGATTTGCAGAAAAAAGAATTAAAGGATTATTTTGAAATTGAAAGCGAGTCGGCTAGGGAGGCTTCCCCCAACTTTTTTATTGAGAATATGCGTAAGCTCAGGTATGAGCTTGAGGTTTGCGGTAAAAAGGTTATCCTGATCACAAGCTTAAGACCCAATGAGGGAAAAACGGTTATACTGGAGTCATTGGCAAATGCGTTAAGTATGGGTAAGAAAAAGGTATTGATTATAGATGCGAATTTTACAGACAATGCTTTGACGAGAACCTTTAATGCCAAACCAATGCTGGAAACGTTTAGCCTCAATCCCCAGGATAATGCTATTGATAAAATATGGGGAGTTACTTCACTTACCAACATTAGCAATACGGATATTATTGGTTGCAACGAAGGCAATTATACACCGTCCGAAATTTTACCTAAAAATAATCTGTTCCTGAATATACATAAAATTGCCCAACATTATGATTTTATCCTAATTGAAGCAGCGGCACTGAATAACCATTCAGACAGTAAGGAATTGTCAAAACTTGTAGAAGGTATTGTAATGGTATTCTCCAGCAAGAATTCATTACACGAAATTGATAGGGAATCTATCCAATTTCTTAAAACAGGAACTGGTAATAAATTTATAGGCGCAGTACTGAATAATGTACGTGATGAGTTTCTTGAAATTTAGCTTTGATATTCAGCAATCTTGCTGGTTAAGAATTAATGTTTTGAAATCTCTGGTAATTTGAAAACCATCATTGTGTTCCCTTTAAACTGTCATGGATTCATGAATATGATTTGGAGGCTCTGGTGGCATTAAATTGTTAAAATGATATAATGAGATGGATCCATTAGAAGATCAATACAAGAAATGGGCAGAAATCCTAGCTAGGGTTATGCTTATTATTTATTTTGTTTTTATTTTTATCAAATTTGTCCTTTTATAAAATGATGTATAGTGAGTATGGATATACGATGAATAAGGGCGAAGCCAAAGGATGGCTTATTCGCAATTTTATTGAAAAAAAGCTTAACTCGGTTATTGGGATAAGTTTAATTGTGTTACTATCTATTTTAACAGGCTATTTGGGCAGCATGGTCGATTACCGTGCTGGGCTTGGTTTGGTATGTGTCGCTTTGGGAGTTTTGTTGGTCATACTTTTGATGAGATATCCTTATTTTGGTCTCTATTTTATTCTGGTATATTCTGTTAGTCAATCTCTGATTGATAGAAATCTGGATTACATGCATCTGGATCTTCCAATAAACTTATTATTCGTACAAGATTTTTTGGTAATTGTCTTATTTATTAGTGTTCTTGACAAGCCAAAGCTTTACCGAAATGTGATGAATGGAGTTTGGAAAAATCCTATTATTATTGCCTTCGTTATAACATTTCTTTATTATGCCCTTCAGGCCTTGAATCCAGCGAAAAACATGCTGGGTTGGGTAAGTTATTTTGAAAAATTCTGCATTAGTATGTTGACATTTTATGTCTTATTATGTCTCTTACATTCTTGGAATACCATCCGATTTTTTATTATTTTCAATATTGTCCTTGCAACTTTGATGGCGGTTTATAGTTGCAAGCAGCAATGGTTTGGGTTGGCAGGTTTTGAAACCTATTGGTTGACTTCAAACCCAAGACAGTATGCTTTAAGTTTTCAAGGCGGACTCTTGAGGAAGTGGTCAATCCTTTCAGATGCAGCTACTGCAGGAGTGTTGTTTGCATCTGTTGCAATACAATCACTGATATTATTTTTCCGGACTTCAGAAAAAAAGCTGAAGTTGCTTTTAGGTTTGGCCGTTATGTTCAATTTTCTTGGTTTCACTTTTTCTGGTACCAGAACTGCAACGCTGATGTTAGTTGTGGGCATTGCTTTTTATGCTATTTGTACTTTTTATGAAAGGAGAACAAAGATTATGTTGGTTTTGGTTATTTCTGCGTTTGCGTTTATCATGGTGTCTCCGTATTCTCCCCCATCGATTATGCGAATCCGATCCGCTTTTCAGGGCACAAAAGATCCTTCTGCCGCGGTTCGCGATATTAATCGACATGCGGTACAGCCCTACTTGTACCAACACCCTTTTGGTGGAGGGGTTTTTACCTGCGGCATGGAAGGACCTAAATATAACCCCGGTCATCCGCTGATGAATTTTCAACCAGATGGTGGATATATGAAAGTTTTTGCCGAACAGGGTTGGGTAGGCCTTTTGGTAATGATAAGTGCCTTTTATTTAATGATGAATTATGCAATCGGTAGGTTTTATCGCACGAATAACCCCGAAATGCAAAACCATGATATTGCCATTAGTATGATGATATTTAGCCTTATGGTGGGGCAATTTTCTCAAATAACAATCACTAATTTATTGCCAATATCCTTATTGGGTAGTCTTGCTTTTTTGGTAAAACTGCCTTCTATCGACACAAAACAAACTCTTAAACCAATACAACAAACGTTATGAAGCTATGCTTGATGCTTTTGCTCTTTTTATCTTATAACCTGCTTGATGCACAAGTTACCCAACCAAAAAAAATTGGCATTGTAGCCGGAAGTAATTATAAAGACACCTTAAAAAATGTAGATGTGAGGGAACGGCTCGTTCAGCTAGCCATGAACAATCCCAATTATGAGGTCAGTGATCGGCTTACCTATATTGCTTTATATCAATTGCGTTTGGCAAAGGGTAGCTGGCTATCCGCCCTTTCCGCACAAGGAAACATGAACGAATTTACCGTTAATGAGCTTGTTGGTGCTGGTAATGCAACAACAAGCTCGTTTGTCAATTTTTATCCTAAATATAATTTAGGGTTAACCATTTCTTTCGATCTTTTTAACAGGAATTCCAATAATGTTAAAATAGCCCGTCAAAACCTTTATATAGCGCAAGCTCAAAAAAATGAGAGGTTCAGGGAAATCAAAGCAGATGTTCTTACCAAATATGAGGATTATCTGCTCATTAAGCAAAAATTGGAACTGCAAAGCCAGATCACTACGGATGCGTACACCAACTATCAGATTGCAGAGCGAGATTACCGGCTCAATGTAATTAAGGCTGAAGAATTAAGCAAGACATATAAAAATTGGGTTGCTGAGCAGGTTGCCAAGCTATCCATACAGCGTGACTTGAACGTTTCAAAAATCGATCTGGAAAAAGTGATAGGTGTTAAGTTCGAGGACCTGTTCAGGGAAAATTAAAAAACCTGAAAGAATTTATTTGACTATTCTTTCAGGTCTTTTATCACTTAAATATCCCATCAAAGGAAGCTGGCTAATTTTATGCAACAGCCTTATTAACCAGTGCTGCCGCTTCGCTGAGCAAGATGGCCGATTGTACCTTTAGCCCACTCTCATCAATCAGTTTTTTGGCTTCTTCAGCATTGGTGCCCTGTAGTCGTACAATGATTGGCACTTCTATATTTCCCATACTCTGATATGCATCAATAACCCCTTGCGCTACCCGGTCGCAGCGAACGATACCACCAAAAATATTGATCAATATGGCTTTTACTTTGGGATCTTTTAAAATAATGCGGAAGCCAGCTTCTACGGTTTGCGCATTGGCTGTACCCCCAACATCCAAGAAATTGGCAGGTTCGCCACCGCTCAATTTGATCATATCCATGGTGGCCATCGCAAGTCCGGCGCCGTTTACCATGCAGCCAACATTGCCATCCAATTTCACAAAATTGAGGTTGTACTTTCCGGCTTCTACTTCGGTAGGGTCTTCTTCGCTGATATCACGGAGGGCCTCCAAATCGGCATGACGCATCAATGCGTTATCATCCAGGTTCATTTTGCAATCAACGGCAATGATTTTTTCATCACTGGTTTTGAAAAGTGGATTGATCTCGAGCATCGAGCAGTCCAACCCAACATAGGCATTATAAAGATTGGTTACAAACTTTACACAATTTTTAAAAGATTCCCCACTGAGACCCAGATTGAACGCTATTTTCCGAGCTTGAAAAGCCTGAAGTCCGCCACCTGGGTAAACCCATTCCTTAAATATTTTCTCGGGTGTTTTGTGTGCAACCTCCTCTATATCCATCCCGCCTTCGGTACTATACATAAAAACATTCTGGCCCTTAGCCCTATCGAGTAAAATGGAAAGATAAAATTCCTTCACTGGGTTTGGGCCCGGATAATATACATCCTGTGCGATCAATACTTTATGTACTATTTTCCCTGCAGGGCCGGTTTGAATCGTTACCAAGGTGCCGCCAAGCATATTAGAAGCGATTTGCTTGATATCTTCTGAATTCTTTCCTACAGCCACGCCTCGCTGTTCCGTTCCCTTTATTTTTCCTTTTCCACGACCACCCGCATGGATCTGTGCTTTTACCACGGCAAAGCTGTTGCCGAATTGAACTTTAATATTTTTATAAGCTTCTTCTGCGGCGCCGGCACTATCCACGGGGATGCCTTCCTGCACGGGCACATTGTATTTTTTTAGAAGTTCTTTTGCTTGATATTCATGAAGATTCATACAAATAAAATTTCGGCTAAGGTAGTAAACTGTTTTATTATTTAAAACAGTCTTTCCTGCGGAGGCCTAATGCCCACCAAACGAATATAGATGGTCGTTTGTCCCCGATGGTGGGTCTGGTGCTCAAATGCTTTTAACATCAGGGCAAAGCGGGTCTCTTCATGACCGAAAATTTTCTTTTTTTCACCCCAGCTTTTTATATTCATACTCTTGATTGCATGGATGCAATAATCGTAACTCTGGGTTACATAGTACATCACTGAATCCTTGCTTTGGGCGGTAGCACTATGCTCTAGGTCAGCCTTCAGAAAGGCAGGTGGCGTTAGGTCGGTGGCGCTTGACATTAAAAACAAGTTAACTTGGGCCAGGTGCAGCATTTGTTGGGCAAAACTGCGGATACTGTCCACCGCTCTAAAAGAATATTTGTCAGCCGGCATAGTGTTCAAATACTCAACCGTATAATCCTTGGCCCGTTCCCATTCTTTGATCATTTGAACCTTGATATCTACTTCGCTCAGTGATTGGGCCTTGATTTGTGCTGAGCATGACATAATAAAGAGAGCAGAAAAAATAAGCAGCTTTTTCATTGTAGTAGTTTTAGGCGGAAAAGTTAAGTAAAAAAATCAGTTATTTTTTGCCAATGTAATGGCTAATAATTCCATAATAAAACAGGTTGGCCAAGATTGGGCATTCTAAAAAATAGTTTCAATTATTCATGTTGATTTTATATTAAGTATTTTTATCAAATAATAATTCAAAAGCTTGCAAAATGAATAAAAGAACAAACTACTTAGTAATTGTAATGTCGGGATTGTTGATATTTTCAGCCCATTTATCCAATGCCCAAAAAAATGAAAAAGGGAGGGCTTTTTATCAGCTCACTGTTTATCACTATACCTCCAGCGATCAGGAAAATATGCTGAACAATTATCTTCAGCATGCATATCTGCCTGCCTTGCATAGGCTGGGCATTAAGAATATAGGTGTGTTTTCGTCGCTGGCAAACGATACCAGCGCAGCAAAGTTGTTGTATGTTTTTGTTCCCATCGAGTCATTGGATAATTTGGTAAAGATTCCTGAAAAGTTGGCATCGGATCATCAGTACCAGACTGCGGGGGAGGAATATATCAACGCGGCTCATACTGCTCCTGCATACAATCGCATGGAAACAATCTTGTTACATGCTTTTCCCCTAGCACCTCAAATGAGCTTGCCCGCATTGAAATCACCCAAAAACGAAAGAGTGTATGAACTGCGTAGTTATGAGAGCCCCACCGAAAAAATATTCCAGAACAAAGTAACCATGTTTAATAAGGGAGATGAGATTGGTCTTTTTAAAAGACTGAATTTTAATGCAGTGTTTTATAGTGAAGTGGTGGCTGGTAGCAAAATGCCCAACCTCATGTACCTGACAACTTATGAGAATATGGCGGATCGGGATGAGCACTGGAAAAAATTTGGTAGCGATCCATATTGGAAACAGCTTTCCGCTATGCCCGAATATCAGCACAATGTGTCGCATATTGACGACAACTTTCTGCGGCCGACAGATTATTCTGATTTTTAAGAAGGGAAAGAAGGCAGAAGGTATAAGGTATAAGGTATAAGTTATAAGGCGGAAGGTAATAGAGGGAAATGGTAGGATGTAAATCTGATAACCGAATCAGCATTGCCTTCTACCTTTTACCCCAAACCTTTTTTTCCTCATACTTTTAACCCTATCTTCCATTCAGGCTAATGATTTTGCTCAACGCATCGGCATCCAATACCCCGTATAATTTTACATCATCGTATTTTACCTTGATGTTTTTATAAAGCAAACTGCAGGGGGAGGCCGCATTCACATTTTCCTCTGTCTTTACTTTTGAATAGAAAAACCCTTGAAGATGTTTTTTCTCCTTTTGCAAAACGGCAGAAGCAGAGGCATAGGCTGCCGAAAAGTCGCCCTTATTAGTTACCTGAGCGAATACAGCAATCAATTTTTCAGGCTCATTGTTTGATTTAACCCGCAGTATCTGGCAGGAACAAATTTTTGCTGAGGACCCTGATTTGGTCAATGACTGTTCGTAATCCTTTAGGGAAGCAAGAAATGTTTTTGAGAAAATAGCTGCTACTGGTTGTCCAGGACTGGCAAATGAATTGTTGCCAATAGATGCAAGGACGAATGCAAGGGTAATAAGAAGTTTCATTTAGTACGACATTATCAAGTTGAAAATAGGGTTACGGTTTTCAGGAATTTGAACTTGATCAGGTACTTGCAGTAGAAACAAAAAAACCTGCAAATGCAGGTCTTTCAATTGGTAGAGGATGATGTAAAACTTGCAATTTTATTTCATATCTCATAACTTTTGGGTAGTTTTCTTAGAATTTTTCAAGGATAGCGTATCTATTATTGACTAGCTCTTTGATTATCAGCAAGCAAAGATGGTTTTAAAACCGCTGCACCCATCTAATGCCCGGTGTCACACCCTTGAAGAAGTCATTGAAGTAGAACATTGGCTCTATTTTGGTTTTCCCTTCAAACAAGGACAATGCACCTGCTCCAATCCGAAAAGAGTGGTTTGGGAAAAAGTTGCCATCGTTTTTTATAAGATAACTAATGGAAAAAGTAGTCAGGAATTCAGATTCTTTAATGGCATTATGGTCTTTTATGGGGCCTTGCCCAAAAGTGAAGCTGAGGAAATCGTTTCTATAGGTCTGTAAGTTTCCTTGACTGTTTTTTGCAAAGATGAAATTGGGTTCCCAAAAAAAGCCGAAATCTCTTTTGAAATTATTATGATTGGCAAATACCAACGAAAACCCAAGACTGGTAGAAGGAACAAAATAATTTTTATAGTTCTGAAGGTTTATCATAGCACGTAATTCAAGAAAATCACCGGGGCTGAGATAACCTCCGGGCTGTTTTGCTTTTACATCCAGGTCTTTGTTCAGGTACATTCCATGCTTATCGCTGATCCAAGAAGAAGTCTTTTCTTTATCCTGTAGCTTAATAATTTTCTCATTCAATCTTCCATCCGTATAGGTGGCAAGATCTTGTAAATTATTTACGAAAAAACTGATTTTGTAATAACGGGTATCAGGGAACGCTTTTCTGAAACCATATTTGGCTATAAAGGGGGCTGCTCCAATAAAGTTTACTGTGTCTTGTTCTAGTTTTAATGCGGCTAGCTCTCCTTTGTCCACCAGATAGGAAGCTCCTTTTTGCTTGAATTGTTGGATCCGGATTTTTGTCCTACCCAGTGAATCAGTAAAATAATCTATCCTTTTGGATGCTAATTCATCTGCCAAAGAATTCTTCAATGGTTGAAGGTTCTTAAAAAAATCTCGAAGTACAGAATCCATATTGTTGAATCTTGCCAAATCCGACATTTCCATCAATTCGATTTCCAGGGTATTACTCTTGCCAAGATCAATAAAGAACCTTCGCTTGAATAGGTCAGGGGAAAGGTCGAAAATCTTTTCACTATTGGTCGTCGTTGTATTTGTTTGGGCAAAACAAGCCCCTTGGATGCTTATGAAAAGCATCAACATTTTAATTGTCTTAGTCATGTTTTTTTAATTAGAGGAGATTCTTATTTTAAAAATGCTTGAATAATTATTGTTGTCGTTCGAGGAGGTTTGATTATTATTTATTAAGGATGAGCCCCAAATAGACTGTTTTTTATTTGATGATTTGGCAAATTCTTGTGGTGGTTCATCCAGTTCGTTGATATGAACTACCCGCATTTTTTTCTTTTCCTTAAAAACAACCGTAGATAAAAGGGGGGAATCTGTTCCGTTTTTAGGGGCAATATTTATAGGGACATTTGTTATTATCGGGTCGACTTTTTCAAGGCTTGAATCGGGTAAAAATATTTTCTCCGGATTTTTTTTGAAAACTTTCTTAAATTCTATGGGTAGCCTGTATTCAAATTCCTTTTTTCTATTTTGAACGGTTACTATATTTTCTATTTTGTTTTCTTGATTCGATGGAGCGGGTTGGATTAAAGGTTGATATGGCGCTGTAATTTCTTTTTCCTTGGAAACTATATTTTGCTGATGGTTGATGCTTCTATACGGGATCAGCATTGTCAGTGACAGCGCAATAAGTAAACAAGCAGCCACAGCCCAATACCAGAATGCTTTATTGTTCCGGTGACCTTCGCCTAATCTTTCTTGTAGCTTTAACCAAGCGGCATTTTTATCAACCAGATTCGCTTTTGGAAAATGCAGCGGATCAGTTAGTTTGCTTTTCCAGGGATGAGCATTATTTTGTTTTTTGTTGTACATATTCAGTCCCTTTTTGTAACAATATTTTTTGTAATAACGATTTTGCCTTGCTCAACTGCGACCTAGATGTGCCTTCCGAAATCCCCATCAAGCGGGCAATTTCATTATGGTCGATCCCTTCAATCACGTAAAGGTTAAAAACAGTTCGATATCCAATTGGTAATTGCGAAAGTGATTTAAGTATTTCTGAAGCAGACATTTGGTCTAATGCGTCTTCCTCTAATGGTATTTCTTCGGCTTCGGAATCTGACAACATAATCAACATTTTTTTCTTTCGCAAAAACATGAGGCACTCATTGATGATGATCTTTTTGAGCCAACCTATGAGTGCCGCCTCTCCTTGATAACGAAAAGCATCGAGGTTTTTAAAGAACTTATAAAAACCATCCAACAAGATTTCTTCTGCATCTTCCCTCGTTTTAAGATAGCGTCTGCATACAAGCATCATCCGATCAGCCATCAGGTCGAATAGCTGCTTTTGGGCTGCAGTGTTCCCTTTTTTCGCAGTATTAACGAGCTCGCCTATTTCCATTTGGTAAATCTCACAGTGTTTGAAAGTATAAATGCAGTTTCTGCAATGAGTGCTGCCTGATAAAAATAATATTTTGGGATGGGGAGCAAAAGCAAATTTGTTTTAACATATCTAGAGCTATGCTATGCTGGCTATGCCGTCTAATTTGTCAAGAGTGAATCGTCAATTGGGAAATTCTTATATTTATCCATTATAGTTCTAGTTTGATTTGGTCTGGTATCCCTTCGTGCAAGAATGAGGGTTGCTTTGAGTAGAAATAGTAAAGTATTATTACTCAGGCTTTCATTGGAATGCTGCTATCAAAAAGCCTAACCGTTTCAATCGTTCTATTTAACCTACTTTTTTCGGCTGCAAAAGCAATCAAATGGCTTTCGATGGATACTTCGATGGAAGAACTCAAAAGGGTTTTGTCCTGTTGGGCGATTGCCTGCACCCAATCTTTCATCATCCGGTGGTCGCCCCCGCCGTGTGGATCGGTTTTCAGTTTCCAGGAAGTCTGTTTTCTGGTTTTGAAATCCGTCATCCGGAACATTTCCATATTACCGACTATATCTCCCTTCGATCCCATAATCCTGGTTCTTCTTCCTTCATAAGAAACATGCGCTTCCATTGAAAATGCAGCAGTAACCCCATTCTCAAACAGCATGTTTACCGTGAGGTGGTCGGGCTGGTTATTATCCATCCGATACACACAACGGCCATAGTCTGTTTTTTTCAAATTTTCTAGTATTTCGCGGTCCCATTTTGATTTATCGTTTGATAAATCAAATACATACAGCCTTTGCCGATCTCTTAAATAAATCTGTAAAGCAGAATAGGGGCAGGAGGCTTCTACTTTGCAGCCATCCGTGCATCTTTCCGTGCTGCCTTCAGGCGCATTGGCATTGGTGAACCAACTTAGGTTTCCAAAACAATGCACATCATGTGCGGGGCTATTCACCAGCCATCGGATGATATCGGTATCATGACAGGATTTGGCGAGCACGATAGGTGTTGCTGTATTGCTGTTTTTCCATTGCCCCCTAACATAAGAGTGGCTCATGTGGATTTGCTCAATGGGTTCCATATGCTGAATGCTTATAATATTCCCAATCAAACCGGCATCAATGACTTCCTTTAATTGGCGAAAATAAGGTGTGTATCTAAGTACATGGCAAACCCCAACAATCTGACCAGTCTCCGATGCTTTTTGCAAGATCAGCCTGCATTCGTGCTCTGTTGGCGCAATGGGTTTTTCCAACAACACATCATAGCCGGCATCCAATGCGGCCAAACAAGGTTGTGTGTGCAGGTCATCCGAGGTTGCGATGATCACGGCATCTGCAAATTTGGGTCTTTCGAATACCTGTTTCCAGTCCGCAAAACAAAACTCTTTCTTGAGTTCAAATTTTAGTTTTGCCCTCGCCCTTCTGGGAATATCTGGGTCTGCCACAGCAACGATTGTCAACTCGTCCGGGTTTTTGGTTGCATAATCGGCATAAATCATTCCCCTGTGTCCGGCTCCAATCAGTATAGCGGTAACCGGCTTATGTATTTTTATATGGCGTGGGTGTTCAAATACATCATCCTGCAATCCAAACAAAGAAGCAATTTCATTCCATCGGTGGGTAACATTTTCTTTAGCGAGATTTAAAGAGCGTAGGATTTTCCTTTCTGTAATAAATTTGCGTAGCGACATTTTCTTTTAGTACTGATTTAAGAAAAAAAAGTAAATAGAAGCGCATTTCAAATTTACGGTCTAAAAAAAGATATTGTACGTTAAAATATTTTTTTGTGCTAAAAGGTTTCGATATTAATGAAATAATTCATTTGTGATACTAAACCATTCTTGGCTTAAGTATTCTCCATAAAAATACTTTTCTATGCTTTTTTAATCGGTAAAGCAATTTTCTGAAAAATGAAAAATAGTGGAACAGCCGGATCCTATTTCTTAGCGAACCTTATTTTGAGGGATACTATTTTGGGGTTTGCTTTTTATTGCCTCGTTCCAGGATATTAAATAGCTACCCCATATTCAATAATTTCACCGAAATTGTTACGTTAACATAAGTAGAACCCAAATGAAATACCCAATTGCTTTATTATTGTTTTTCTTTGCCCAATCATCCTCTTCATTGCTTGCACAAAACAAGGATCTGAAAATTACCAATACAAAAAGGGTATCAAACATAGGAACCAATAATTTTTATAGGGGCAATAAAACTCCCTTGGAACCACTTGGGTTTATCAAACTGCCCATAGGAAGTATTCGTCCTAATGGCTGGATATTGAAATATCTTCAACTCCAAAGGGATGGACTAACCGGTCATTTGGGTGAGATCAGTGCATGGCTTGATAAAAACAACAATGCCTGGTATAGTGGGAATGGCAAAGGCGACCATGGTTGGGAAGAAGTGCCTTACTGGCTAAAAGGTTATGGCGACCTTGGTTATATTTTGAAGGACGAAAAAATAATTGCTGAAACAAAATTATGGCTCGATAAAGTGTTCGAAAGTCAGCGCCATGATGGTTATTTTGGGCCTGCGGTTCTTCCATCAGATAATGATAGCAGTACAATCCCGGATCTTTGGCCAAATATGCTGATGCTTTGGTGCATGCAGTCGTACTATGAGTTTAGTCATGATGCAAGAGTGATCCCATTCATGACCAGCTATTTTAAATGGGAAATGTCGGTGCCCGAAAGCAAACTATTGAAAACCTATTGGGAAAATAGTAGGGGAGGGGATAACCTTTATAGTGTGTATTGGCTCTATAACCATACAGGAGAAAAATGGTTGCTGGAGCTTGCGGAAAAAATTCATCGTTGTACTGCGAATTGGTCGGAGCCAAACAATTTGCCCAATTGGCATAATGTGAATATCGCCCAATGTTTCCGCGAGCCGGCCACTTATTTTATGCAGACAAAAGACAGTGCTTCATTAAAAGCCACTTACCATGATTTTGATTTGGTCCGATCGCTCTATGGCCAAGTTCCGGGGGGCATGTTTGGTGCTGATGAGAATGCCAGAAAGGGCTATGATGATCCTCGGCAGGCAGTGGAAACCTGTGGTATGGTAGAACAAATGAGCTCTGATGAACTATTGATGGGCATCACCGGTGACCCTGCATGGGCAGATAATTGCGAGGATGTTGCTTTCAATACTTACCCTGCGGCAGTGATGCCTGATTTTAGATCCTTGCGTTATTTAACGGCTCCCAATATGGTAGTGAGCGATCGAAAAGATCATTCGCCCGGCATCCAAAACAAAGGTCCCTTCCTAATGATGAACCCATTCAGTAGCCGTTGTTGTCAACATAATCACGCACAGGGTTGGCCCTATTATGCAGAACATTTGTGGATGGCCACGCCAGATAATGGCATCGCCGATATGTTATATAATAGTTGTGAGGTAACAGCGAAGGTTGGAAAAGGGAAAGGCAGCATCGTAAGGGTAAAGCAGCGCACTGATTATCCATTTGACGATCATATCAAAATTGAAATTTCAATTGCAAGGCCAACTATGTTTCCATTATACCTACGTATACCAGGATGGTGCGAGGGTGCAAGTATCAGCATCAATGGGAAACCGATAGAGATGCATGCAGAGCCAGATTCCTACCTGCGTATTGAAAACAAATGGAAACAAGGCGACCGAATTGAATTGAAACTCCCCATGCAATTGTCGTTGCGGACTTGGGCAAAAAACAAAAACAGTGTGAGCCTTGATTACGGGCCGCTTACTTTTTCCTTAAAAATAAAGGAAGCCTATCGTGAAATGGATGGCAGGCAATCCGTTGCCAGTGATTCCAAATGGCAGCCCGGTGTCGATCAAACCAAATGGCCTTCCTATGAAATCTTTCCTGCTAGCATGTGGAATTATGGTCTTTGTTTAAACAAAGAACCATTGTCTGAACAATTCCAGATTGTAAAGAGACCATGGCCCGCCAACGATTATCCCTTTTCTCAGGATGCGGTTCCTCTTTTGATCAAAGCCAAAGGAAAAATCATTCCCCAATGGATGCTTGATAAATATGGTTTGTGCGGTCTCTTGCCAAAAAGCCCCGTTTTGGTAAATACGCAGGAAGAAGAAATTGAGTTGATACCGATGGGTGCTGCCCGATTGCGGATTTCCTCCTTTCCTGTTGTGGAATAACGCGGCCAAATTGAAAAATGGGTGGCAGCTATTTATGGCGGTTGTTGGGTTGAAGATGATTTTCATCGCAAACTGATTTCTTTCAATAATTTCCCCGAAATTGCTTGCGCTTAAAACCATTATTCAATTCAAAGAAACAATGCTAATGACCAAGGTCTCACCTAGGATTGGCACATTCCTGTTGCTGATCATGATTTTGTCCTCATCTTTACAATCGAAAGCTTTTGATGCTAATGGTAAAAACAGAGATTCCATACCGGACCGCCAATGGTGGAAGGAAGCTATCGTTTACCAGATCTATCCCCGAAGTTTCAAGGACAACGATGGGGATGGTATCGGCGATTTGAAAGGGATTATTTCAAAACTCGATTATCTAAAGAGCCTGGGTATAACGGCCTTATGGCTGAACCCCATTTATATCTCACCCAACGATGATAATGGGTATGATGTGAGTGATTATCGTGGCATCATGAAAGATTTTGGTACGATGCAAGATTTCGATGCTTTGTTAAAAGGTTTGCATGAGCGAGGGATAAAACTGGTGATGGATTTGGTTGTGAACCATAGCAGTGATGAGCATGAGTGGTTCAAACAAAGCCGCAGTTCCCGTAACAATCCTTATCGCGAGTATTATCATTGGTGGAACGCTGAGAATGGAAAACCACCTTACCGTTACAGTCTGTTCGATATCAACCATGATGCATGGATGTATGATTCTACCACGAATGCCTATTACCTACATTATTTTTCCCGCAAACAGCCTGACCTCAATTGGGAAAACCCCAAACTTCGGCAGGAAGTATATGACATCATGAAATTTTGGGCCGATAAGGGTATTGATGGTTTTCGATTGGATGCTTTTCAGTTTGCTGCAAAGGATACCACCTTTCCCGCTTTCCCAAAAGGATTTGAAAAAGATTTCTCACGCTATTATGCCATGCAGGGAAACCTGCATGGTTATTTGCAGGAGATGTATAAAGAAGTGCTGAGTAAATACAATGTAATGAGTGTGGCAGAAGGAGCCGGGCATAGTTTTGAGGATGCCCATAATTTAGTGGATGCTGACCGAAAGGAATTGAATATGGCTTACGCTTTTGACGCAGTAGATCTTGCCAAGCCCGAAGGGTATAGCCTAATTAATTTCAAGAAAATATTTACCCGTTGGGATAGTGCTTTTGCCAATCAGGGTTGGCTTTCCATCTTTTTGGCCAACCACGATCAGGCCCGATTGGTGAGTCGTTTCGGGAACGATGCCCCTGAATATAGGGAGCTTTCCTCCAAAATGCTTACTACTTTTCTCCTGACCATGCGTGGCACGCCCTATTATTATAACGGTGATGAGTTGGGAATGACTAATGCAGGTTTTGAAAAGATTGAAGACTATCGGGATATGGCCACCTTGAACGAGTATAAACATCAATTGAGTATGGGTACCGACATGAAAATATTTATGAAAAACATAAAATTTTCTTGTCGTGATAATGGTCGTACCCCTTTTCAATGGGATAATTCAACCAACGGTGGTTTCTCCACAGGCAAGCCTTGGCTAAAAATGAACCCCAATTATAAAACCATTAATGCAGCCTTGCAGGAAAAAGACCCGAACAGCGTGCTGAACTATTTCAGGAAAATGGTTCAATTGCGAAAAGATAATCTGGTTTTGGTTTATGGGAAATACAAACTCTTGGATGCCGATAACGCAGACATTTATGCATACACAAGGGAATTGAATGGCAGGACGTTTTTGGTTCTATTGAATTTCCATGGTAAAACAGCTAACGTTCACACGGGTATTGATTTTAGTAAGGCAAAATTGTTGATCCATAATTATCCATCGGCTCCATCTGGCGAAACCCTGAAGCCTTATGAGGCATTGGTATATGAACTTTGATCACTCCCAATAATCATAAGCTTCAAGCCGATTGTTTTTGGGAAGGGCAAGACTACTTGACTGCGTTTTCATATCAATAACAACAAAGGATCTGCAAATCGTTTAATTTTAAGAAGGGAACAGTATACTCAAAATCAAATTTCAGCATATGAAAAAGCTATTTTTTCTGGGCATCATTACCTTTTTTGCTGCATGCAGCGTAAAGCTGGCCACCCCCATTCAAGCAGATGTGGACAGGGTCTCCACAAAATATCCGGGCTATAGTCTTGCCGATTTGAACGAAGGCAAATCCCTATTTGAACATAACTGCAATCGCTGTCATCATTTAAAAAACCCCGCTTCGAGATCGGAGGATAAATGGGAGAAAATTGTACCAAAGATGATGGCCAAACTCAATAAAAAAGAAGGTCACCCTGTTTTGACCGATAAAGAACAGGAATCCATTTTGCGATATCTGATCACCATGCGGACGGCCAGCAAATCCGGGACTTAAGGATTAGTGTCATTAATAATATTTTCTTTCTTACTAAGGACTTAAACTTCGATAAGTTCTTGGTTAAGCGTTTTTTCTAACATATATCCTCTGGTTAATCTTTCGTAGTTTTGTTGAAATATTTTAAACCGTTTCAATAAGACTCATGAGCCGATTATTCTCCCCGATAAGCATTAAGGATATTGAATTTAGGAACCGTATTGCTGTTTCGCCCATGTGCGAATATTCATCTGTAAACGATGGTTTTGCCAACGACTGGCACTTGGTGCATCTGGGATCCCGCGCTGTTGGTGGTGCCGGATTGATTATGCAGGAGGCCACCGGGGTTTCCGCAGAGGGCAGGATCAGTCCCGATGATTTGGGGATCTATCTGGATGGGCATATCAAAAAGCTTAAGCAGATCACGGATTTTATTCATGCGCATGGAGCTATTGCTGGTATCCAGTTGGCCCATGCTGGAAGAAAGGCAAGTCATGCCGCGCCTTGGCTTGGAGGAAAACAGTTGGACAGTTCATCAGGTGGGTGGCAAACGGTTTCCGCCAGTAATATTCCTTTTACAGAAACGGAAGAGGCTCCCATTGCCCTGGATAAGTTGGGTATTCAAAAAGTGATTGCCGATTTTGCCAATGCTGCAGCCCGGTCATTGGAGGCCGGCTATAGGGTGGTTGAGATTCATGCCGCACATGGCTATCTGATCCATCAATTTTTATCGCCACTTTGTAATAACCGGAAAGATGAATATGGAGGTGATTTTGATAACCGCATACGATTGTTGATTGACATTGTGGAAGCGGTGCAAAAATTCTGGCCGACTGGTCTTCCCTTATTTGTAAGGATCTCGGCCTCCGATTGGGTGGAGGGCGGATGGGATATCGACCAATCAGTCCAATTGTCCGCTGTTTTAAAAAAGATGGGGGTTGATTTGATCGATTGTTCTAGTGCTGGAATGGTCCCCTATGCAAAAATTCCAGTAGCACCGGGTTATCAGGTGCCTTTTGCAGAAAGGATCAGAAAAGAAACAGGGATACTCACGGGTGCGGTGGGTATGATAACCCATGCAGAACAGGCAGAGGAAATTCTGGAAAAAGGACAGGCCGATATGGTATTTCTTGCCAGAGAATTTTTGCGGGACCCCTATTTCCCACTGCATGCTGCTTCTATTCTTGGGGATGATATCCAATGGCCCAACCAATATGAGCGGGCCAAACCAGTAGTGCGGATGCCCAAATAATTTGTAAATACATGCACGGTATATACATTCATATTCCCAAACTGGCTTTATAGCCATATTATTGAACCATGTAAAGCTGAAGGCATCCTTATTCCTTTTCTCTCCTAAACGCTATACCTTGAAACAAAATTTGCGTATAGCTATTTATCCATCTGTAATAAAAACTAAACCTAGTTCTATCAGAAAGCTGTTTTCAATATGGATTGCACTGGCCATGATGGGGCCTGTCGCTATGGCGCAAACCCGGGTTATTACAGGGATTGTGATGGATTCGTCATCCCATGCGCCCTTGGCTAATGTAACGGTTTGTGCTCAACATACAACCCATTGTGTTTTGTCGGGTAGTGATGGTCGGTTCAAAATAACGGTTGAACAAGTAGTGAAAAAAGTTCAATTGACGGCCACCGGATATCATGCGGGGTTTATTTCACTCAAAGACTCGGCTACCGCAGAGGAAGTCGTGATGCTTTCCAAATCTTTTGAAGAACTTCAGCAGGTAACCGTCAACGGGCGGAAAAAAGGAAGATATAGAAATAAGGGCAACCCCGCCGTGGAGCTGATCCGTCAAGTGATTGAGAACAAAGAAAAAAATGGCCCGGGTGCCGACCCCTATTCTGCCTATCGGCAATATGAAAAAACAAGGGTATTGATGGATCGGCCTCCCAAATTCATCACCAAGGGTGGTCCCTTAAAAAAGTTCAAATATTTTTTTGACAATATCGATTCCACTACGATTCCCGGTCGAAAACTAAGCGCTATTTATTTACAAGAAATTGTTTCGGATAATTATTATCGGAAGAGCCCAGAAAAAAATAAGCAAGTGGTTATTGGGAAAAAAATGGTGGATTTTGGCGAGCATGTGGATATGCATGGTCTCAACGATGCGCTGAACCGATTATATGAGAACATTAATATTTATGACAATAATATTGATGCTTTTACCACCCAGTTCCTAAGCCCGATCGCAGATGCGGGCCCTACTTTTTACAAGTATTTTATTGAGGATACGGTTTTGGAAAAGGGGGTAAAACTGGTGAAGCTGAATTTCATGCCCCGTAATCCGGAAGATGCGCTTTTTGAAGGGACATTATATATCACCTTGGATGGCCATTTTGCGGTGTGCAAACTGGAAATGAGCGTGAACAAGAATACCAATCTCAACTGGGTGCGGAATATCAAAATAATTCAGGATTTTGAACTGGGGGCTCAGGCTCGTTATCATTTGGCAAGCTCTGATGTGGTTGCTTTTTTTAGTCCATTCACCAAGAGCAACGGTCTTTTTGGTGAGCGGCTGAGGATCATCTCCAACCTGACCAAGGATCCTATTGCAGATTCCGTTTTTAAGGGAAGAGGAAATGATACACTTAGCATGGCAGCCCATCAACCTGAAAAATTTTGGCAGGAGGATCGGGCTTTGACGCTTACCAAAACCGAATCGGCCGTATATAAAAATGCGGACAGCTTGCTCAAAATGCGCTCCTATCATCGATTGATGGATTGGGCCACGCTATTGGCGGTCGGTTATAAATCATGGGGCATATTTGATATTGGGCAGGTTGGTAATTTCTATAGTTATAATCCAGTAGAGGGATCGAGGTTTCGCTTTGGTGGAAGGACCAATACCAAGTTGAGCAAAAGTGTTTTTGCAGAATCCTATCTGGCTTATGGTCTTAAAGACCAGCAATGGAAATATTTTCTGAGCGGGTCCTATGCCCTCAACCATAAATCGATCTATACTTTTCCGATCCATTATGTGCAGGCGAGTTATATGCACGATACCAAAAACCCCGGGCAGGAAGATGTGTTTGCGCAGGGGAATGCACTTTTTTCTTCCCTTACGAGGGGATATAATTCCAATCTGCTGTACAATGATATTTTTCGGCTCAGCTATGTAAAGGAATTGGAGAACCATTTGTCTTATAGCATCGGGATGAAGTATTGGAAACAACAGCCCTCCGATTCCTTGCACTATGTGTACAAGCTGTCTCAAAATTTGTATGATACGGCTCATCAGCTCACCGTATCGGAGATTTCGGCTACGTTTCGGTGGGCGCCCCATGAGCAGTTTTTCCAGAACAAAATTGCCCGTAGAAATATTGTGAACAAATATCCCATCATCAGTCTGGATTTAGCTAAAGGCTTTCGGGGTGTTGCCGGAGGGCAATATAATTATGATGCCTTGCATATTGATTTGTTCAAACGGTTCTATCTTTCTCAGCTTGGGTTTACGGATATTGATGTGAGTGCTGCTTATCTGGGAGGCAATCTCCCCTTCCCCTTACTCTTTATAGCTCCCGCCAACCAGACTTTTTTTTATAGTTATTATGCCAATAACCTCATGAATACCGAAGAGTTTGTGAGCGACCATTATGCAGGGATTAATATCAACCACTATTTCAACGGCTTTTTTTTGAATAAGATACCCTTGCTAAAAAAATTAAGGTTGCGTGAAGTGGTGGAGGCTAAAATATTGTACGGCGGATTAAGAGATGAGAACAACCCCGCAAAGAACCCGAGTCAAATGCTGTTTCCCTTGGTCAATGGTTCATTGGTCACGTATAATCTGGGGCAGCAGCCTTATATCGAAGCCGGTATTGGCATCTATAATATTTTTTCGGTGATCCGTGTGGACCTGATCAAAAGGTTCACTTATCTGGACAATCCCCGCATCTCCAGTTTGGGGCTTCGTTTCAGTACCAATTTCAATTTTTGATACCACTTTGTGTCAGCGCTGTTTTGTGGTAGTGATGAAATACATTTTTGGCATACTCCTTTCCTTGGCAATCACCCAAATGCCCAAGCGTTCCCTTAACCGCAGTTTTTAAACGGGTAAAACTGGTGTAATTGGAATATCGGTTTGTCCCATACATGTTTCATACACTATCCATACAGTATCTATACAGTATCCATACTGAATGTGCGCTTTAACTATGCATGATCCATACAAATAATTTGGATTGCATCTAGTGATAAACCGCTCATGGAGCAAAATAGCCGTTGGATGATCAGCTTCCCCTCACAATAATATGGTTGGGCATCAGATTTTTTTCTTAAGAAAAAATCTTTCAAGTATGTATTCAATTATTTACAAATAAAAAAAATTCTGTTTTGTAAAAACCAATCTTTTAAATAGTTGAAAATATACTACTCTACTAACTCGGTATAGGTTACCCTTCCTAAAGTGGGGCTGTAAAAATGCCATAAAAAGAACATATAAATAAAATTAATTATTCGATACTAAATATTTTTTGTACATCAAAATTAATTTTCATTATTTGCAGCTTATTAACAAAAGTTATTGTCAAGTTAATGTATGGTTATTTAATAGTTATTAAATTATAATTATTGTTTAATCGTAATCAATTGATTATTAAAACAAACCAAAAATAGACACACATGAGAAAGTTTCTACGAATGCATGCAATGGCATATAGATATGCTATTGATGATCTTGTTCATGGAGGGGGCTATGCCTATTTGGAAAATAGGCCTCAAAACAACCCATCACCTCCAATTCCATCTTCGATTGAGGCTCAAATTTTAGGTAGTCATACGGTTCGATTTGGTCTGCCTATGATTGCTACTCCTTTTATGGAAGGCCTAAATAATTCTTAAACCAAAACTTAAAACATTGTATATGAAAAGAATGATAACATTTCTTACTTGTTTTATTCTCCTACTGACCCAGGCTATGGGGCAAACTAGAACAATTAAGGGGCGCATTACCGACCAGGCTGGTTCTGCAATTCCCAGTGCAACCGTATCGGTACAGGGTGGGGCGAGTACAGCAACCAACGATAAAGGTGATTTTACCATTAATGCAGCAGATGGAAATACTTTGAACATTACTGCCATTGGGTTTACCGCAATAAGCGCAAAAATCAGCGCCGGGAAATCAACCTATAATCTAAGAATGGAAAAAGCTGCCAACGTAATGACAGAGGTTATAGTAACTGGAGCTTATAATACCAAAACGACAGCTAGAAGCACTTCCTACAATGCCCAGGTGGTTGATAATGCCCAATTGAACGTGGTAAGGCAGACCGATTTAAACAATGCTCTTGCAGGAAAAGTTTCTGGTTTACAGGTGCGTAGCCAGTCAGCGGCTGCTCTAGGAAGGAACAGTAGCATCCGCATTGGTGGTGCTGATGGCTTTTCCACAGGTAGTGACCCAATTTATGTAGTGGATGGTACAATCCTTCCAAGTATGGATGGGGTAAGTTTGGATGAGATCGAGTCAGTGAGTGTATTGCAAGGGCCTGCTGCAGCTGCTCAATTTGGTAGTCAAGGTGCAAATGGGGCAATTGTTATTAGTCTCATAAAGGCAAGTTCAAAGGATAAAGGTTTTGGAGTCAATGTGAATCTGGGTGCCACTTTTGATAAAGTATATGTTCTGCCCAATTATCAAAACTCTTATGCAGGAGGGGGATTGTCTGATTTGCAGAAATATACATGGAAAGATGGTGATCCTGTAGAATGGCAAGCTTTGGATGGCAAATATTATCATGATTATTCTGATGACGCAAGCTGGGGGCCTAGAATGGTAGGTCAAGAATATATTCCTTGGTATGCATGGTATGGGGGGACGAAATACTCCTATAAAACAGCTAAGCTTTTACCCCAGCCTAATAATGCAAGGGAATATTTCCAAACAGGGCAAACTTTGAACAACTCTGTTTCCTTTTCAAAGGCAACTGACAATTTTAATATTAGGGTCGCTTATAATAAGCAATTGGTAAAAGGCGTCATCCCTAGCTCATCATTAAACAAAGACATACTCGGTATCAATTCATCCTTAGACATAACCAAGAAATTGAATTTAAGCATGTCATTGAATTATGTTTCATCGTCAATCTATGGACAAATAGATGATGATAACTATTCCAATCAAACAACAGGTTCTTTCAATCAGTGGTTCCATCGGGATCTGGATATGGGGATTATGAAAGAATTAAGAGGTTTAAAAACACCAGAAGGGATTTATGGTAGTTGGAACCATAATAACCCCACCTCCTATGATCCGAGCAACCCACGGGCTTTTTACGCAGGCAATTATTGGTATAATTTTTACACTTATCAGGATTTGTTAAACCAAACCACCCACTATGACCGTTTGTATGGGAACATTTCCCTGGCTTATAAGCTTACAAAGGATTTTACACTAAGGGGGACTTATCGTAAACAACAAAATACAGTTTGGTCAGAACAGAAATTTAGTTCCGATCTGGCATTGAGTGGCACGCAAACCACCGGTAACGAACCTAGGAACAAGGGATATTATGCTACATCCGATTCATATTCTAATCGCGAGAATATAGAGTTTATGTTATTGTTTTCACATAAATTCAAAGACTTTTCTATTGATGGAAATATTGGTTCAGACTTCTTTAATTGGCTTTCCAAAAGTAATGGGGGGCAAACTCAGGATGGTTTGATTGTGCCGAATTTATATGCATTGAACAATTCAGTTACTTTCTCTACAAGTAATGTGTTTAATGGAAGGGTTCAGGAAAGATACAATGCCATTTACGGTAACGCCACTGTCGGGTATAAAAATTTGTTATTTGCTAACGCAACTCTTCGAAAGGATTGGTTTTCTACTTTGCCAGTCGCTAACAACGACGTGTTGTCTAAATCCTTTGGGGCTTCATTTGTGTTCAGTGACCTGACAAGGGATGCCCTTCCATGGTTAAGCTATGGTAAGATTAGAGGTTCATGGGGGGAGATTCCTCAAGCTTTGGGAACAGATAATCTTACGTTTGGTGCTTATAGGTATCCTGGTGGTGATTATGGGATTGCGCCACAATGGAATGGGTATGCATTGCAGACCACTCCCGACCAGTTAGTGGACCCTAATATTAGAGGAGCCGTAAAAACCAGAAAAGAATTGGGTCTTGAATTGAGTTTCTTAAGGCGGAGATTGGGGATTACTGCGACTCTTTGGGATGGGACCAGTAAGAATTTCCCATTTGCAGTTACTGTTAATGGGGCAAGCGGTTATACCAGCCAGTTGATTAATGTGGGTAAGATTAGTAAGCAAGGGTTAGATCTTCAATTGAATGCGAAACTAGTAGTTATTCCCAATTTTAAATGGGAAATCAATGGGACTTGGAGTTATTTGATTAAGAACGATGTGGACAGTATAGCTCCTGGTATCACAACGACCTCTAATATCCAAGGAGTATGGGGCTCAACCTTGCCTTACCTCGTAATGTCAAGTCATAAGAGATGGGGTCAAATTTATGGGAATGGGATGAAACGCATAAATGGTAAACCTGTTGTGAATAGTAATGGTTATGTGAATGACCCCAATGTGTTTTTTGGTAGTGTGTTGCCAAATTATACTGGTGGTATCCAAAATACCTTTAACATATATAGAGATTTTGTTGTCAACATCAATATCGATTATCAGATTGGAGGTAAATATGTTTCATTGTCTGACCAATGGGGCTCATTCTCTGGATTGACAGCCAGAACTGCCACAATTAATGATAAAGGAAACCCTATTCGGGATGATGTGTCATTGGGAGGCGGTGTTCATTTGGTGGGAGTAGATGCAACGGGGAAAGATATGGACCTGTATATGAATGCGCAAGATTATTTCCACAATTTGTATAACAACAAAACATTCGATCCCTATGTGTATGATTTGACGTTTGTGAAATTGCGTGAATTATCAATCGGTTATTACTTACCAATAAAAAAATTCGGTTGGGATAAATCCGTTCGCAGTGCTATGATTTCTTTTTCGGCAAGAAACCCGGTATTGATTTATTCACAAACTAGGGATTTTGATCCATCTGAAATCTCTCTGGCAACTGGGGAAACCGGTCAGTACCCAGGTGTAAGAGGCTGGGGCTTTAATCTAAGGGTTGGGTTCTAATCAATTTTTAAACCTATAAAATAATATTTATGTTCAAAATAACATCAAAAGTATTAATGGCTTTAGCACCCTTGCTCGTTTTATCTATTGGGTGCAATAAGTTAAAGGATTTTGGTGGTACCAATATTAATCCAGGCGCGGCCACCAATCCAAGCCCGGGGGGCTTATTCGCAAATGTAACAGGAGGTTTGGCAGGCTATGCCTATAGTCAAACCCCCGCTTATTATTGCCAATATTTTTCTGAGACTCAATATTCATCCGTTTCATTGTACAGTCTGGTTCAATCCAGTGCTACAGGTATGTACTCTGGATCCGCTTTCGATTGTGTCACATTGCAAAATATGGTTCAAAGTACCAACAATCAAAAATTGGCAGCACGTGTTGCCAAGGATTTTATGATTTGGGTTTCAACCGATGGCCTGGGCGATATCCCCTACTCTGAAGCCATGCTGGGGATTGAAAATATTAGCCCAGCCTACGATAAACAAGAGGATATTTATAAAGGCCTCATCAATGATTTGACAGAAATTTCAGGTTCATTTGATGGTTCTTTGATATTTGGGGATGTGACAACTTTTGGGGGTGACCCTGCTAGTTGGCGTCGTTTGGCTAATAGTTTGCGATTGTTGATGGCCTTGCGTTTATCCAATGTATATCCGGGAGCTAGTGATTATGCTGCTACCCAGTTTAAAGCAGCATTGGCTGATGCGGGAGGGGTTATCGAATCCAATAGCCAAAATTTGGGCACAACCTATCCTGGAGGTAGCTACAAAGATCCATTATACAATTTGTATGATGGAAGAAAGGATGTGGCAGAAAGTAAAACCATGACTGATTTGCTTGGGGCTATTTCCGATGCTCGTCAAAATGTTTATGGCGGTGTAAATACATCGAATGCCCCTTCTACAGTTGGGGTGCCTTATGGCATTACACGTGATAAGGCTACTGCATTCACAGATGCAAATCCTGATTGGGCCTATGTGTTAAGAAAGGATTTGAGATCGGCCACTTCAACTTATTATATAGTGACTGCGGCAGAAGTGTTATTGGCAAGGGCAGAGGCTGCTGATAGGGGATGGACCAATGAAGATGTTAATATGATGTATGAAAACGGGATTGCTGCTTCTTTTAATCAGTGGGGCTTGCCCAATCCAACTAATTCATATTTAACACAATCTTCTGTTGCGCTTGGCGCAACAGGAACAGGAGGAAACCTAAAACAAATCGCGACACAAAGATATCTAGCCTCCTATCCAGACGGTAACCAAGGTTGGGCGGAATGGAGAAGGACTGGTTATCCAGAGTTGACCCCGGCGCCTGATGCAGTCAATGCTAGTAAGCTCATCCCAAGGCGTTATGCATATAGCCCTGCAGAATACAATTCAAATGGAACAAATGTAAAAGCGGCTGTATCTAGGTTGCAAGGGGGGGATACCCAAGATTCTCGCGTTTGGTGGGATCAATAAGTTATTTAGAAACTCATAATCACTAGTCTAAAAAACATTTTATGAAATCAAATATTTTTAAAAATATCATCATTCTACTGGCGATTGCGGTTTTTTCATCGTCCTGTATTAAAGATAAAGTGACGGCCTTGGGCAATACCGGTACTGCTAGGGTTAGGTTAGGGGAAACACCTACGAGCATTAAATATTTTTCGCCATTTACCGATACGAAGAATGTTGATCTGATAACCGTTCGCCGTGATGATGTATCACAAGCTGGGGACAATCAAACAGTGACCGTTACCTTGGTAAATATTCCAGACTCGATTGTGGCTTATAACGATGCCAAAGGTTCCAGTTTTGAAACATTGCCTGATAGTCTATATACTTTAATTGGTGGTCACGGGGTAGAGAAAAATGGGGATGGCTTTAAGGTTACTTTTGCTCCTGGGGTGTCTGCGGTAACCATTAGTGTAACACTTGATGGCAGCAAATGGGACGTTTCCCATACCTATGCGTTTTACTTAAAAATTGTCGATGGTGGCGGTAGAGAAATTAACCCCAACGAAAGTGAATCACTGGCTGCAGTTGCAGTGAAAAATAAATGGGATGGGGTGTATACTGTGACAGGTAGTTTTACTGATTTAACAAATGCTGCATTTGCTGGAATTTATCCCTATACATGGGAACTGCAAACCACCGGACCTACCCAATGTAAAGTTGTTGATAACGAAAATTTGGGGGGGGTAGGCTTTGTATTTAATACCGGTAGCGGCCTTTCCTATTATGGTAGTTTTGGTTTGCTGGTCAATTTTGATCCTGCTACTGATGCCATTAGTAGTGTGGTGAATTATTATGGACAGCCCGCTGGCAATACCAGGTCAGCTGAACTGGATCCAACAGGCATTAATGCCTACGATGACGCAACGAAAACAATCAATATTAAATATTTTATGATTCAGCCAAGTGTGGTGCCAACGCCACCTTCCATTCGATGTGCTTGGAATGAGACTTGGACATATTCGAAGTCAAGATAAAAAAGAAGTTTTTCGTCCAAGCGGGGTCTGGCTTAGCCAGACCCCGCTTTAGTTTTAATAGAGGAATATGTGCGATTGTTAGAAGTATGAACACAACAGTGCGTCTTTTTATGAGGATGGGGAGGCAAAACATTTTAGCCATGCACTATAAGGATATATTGGTGTTTACACGGGGTCGGCTGCGCCATACCCCGTAATGACAGCGATTTTCGTCCAAGCGGGGTCTGGCGTAGCCGACCCCGCTTGTTAGTAGGATCAAGATTGTATATCATTTAGTTGAGTTGGTCAAATGTCAGTAAGGTATAAACATAGCGATGCCTATTCCATGTATTTCTGCACATTCACCTGTTATGGG
>JAFDYF010000078.1 GCA_018267575.1 Bacteroidota bacterium | reverse complement strand
GATGCAAAAACCGCATCAAGGCTTGTATGTTTACACCTGTAGGCCGAAAGGCTTAATCTCAAGGACGCTTGAGATGAGAGAAGAGATCCCGTATCAAGGCAAGGCAAAAAGCCTGATTCGTAGGTTAGGACCTTCTCTCCGTTATCTTTAAAGGCCGTACAGTAACTTAGGTCACCGCTTGTCGTGAACCTGTATTTGCAAGTCTGGTCTCAAGATAATTCCCAAACGTCACTAGGAGGTTATCATGATAATTTACAATTTTGTAGGTGTTGATATTGCAAAAGATTCTTTTGTTGTAGCAAAACACGGTGATAAAAAAAATCATTATCAGACATTTGATAATCAACCAGCAGGCTTTAAAAAATTTCTGGCTTGGCTTCAAAAGCATGCTCAAATGCCTTGGGTATGTTTAGAAGCCACTGGGCATTACAGTGAACGTTTGGCAATTTTTTTACATCAACATCATGTGCAGGTAAGCATAGTCAATCCGTTACAAATTAAGCATTATGCAATCGCCATTTTAGCCCGTAATAAAAACGATATTATCGACGCTAGAATCATTGCTGAATACGCTAAATGTAAACAGCCTCGACTATTTAAACCTCGTTCATTACATCAGAAACAAGTACGTGAATTGATGCAACTTATGGATACACTCAAGCAGCAAAAAACTCAACTGCTTAATCAACAAATATCCATAGAATGTGCTTTAACTAAGAAATCATTTTCAAAAATTATTTCGAAACTTGAACTCCAGATTCAAAAGATAGAACGTGAAATTGATGAGTTTGTGAAGAGCGACCCCGAGTTTATTAAAAAAGTATCTTGGTTATCTGAGATTAAGGGAATTGGCAAAACAAGCGCTTATGCTATTTTGGCTTACTTACCAGATATAGGGTTATTTAAAACAGCCAAACAGCTTGCTGCTTTTATTGGCTTAACACCTAGACAACGACAATCCGGAAACTTTCTTGGTAAGACCTGTCTGTCTAAATTTGGTGATGCAAGATTGCGTAAAGCACTTTATATGC
Source organism: Bacteroidota bacterium (assembly GCA_018267575.1). Classification (GTDB taxonomy): domain Bacteria; phylum Bacteroidota; class Bacteroidia; order Chitinophagales; family Chitinophagaceae; genus Puia. The sequence continues at coordinate 343 of JAFDYF010000078.1, read as the reverse complement.
CAGCATTGAGCGCTAAAAAGCATAATATTTATTTGAAACCTTTTGTCACCAGGCTCAAAGCAAACGGATTAGCTGAAAAAAGTATTGTTGGCGCTGTTATGCGTAAACTAGTCCATATTATATTTGGCATGTTGAAACATAATCAGCCCTTTAATCCTGCCTTTGTTTAATTCCAGATATCCAAAATATCTATTATTAAGCTTTGCAGAAACGGTGCCTTGAGGGAAACTTGAGCCCGCTTATCATTGGGCTCTCCTTCCCTTGGGGAATATTATAATAGAGCGTTTGTTACTTTGACTCTCATCGCTTGACAGAGACACAGTAACCTACGTGATTAAGAGAG
>JAFDYF010000077.1 GCA_018267575.1 Bacteroidota bacterium | reverse complement strand
CGCCTCTTTTTGCTACATCAAAATATTTCTCTGACACAGTTTAATTTACAGACCCATGACCCTTTTTTTGTGCTTCTAAAAATAGGTTCTTAACTAATCATTTTTTTGCCTTAACCATATAATTGGTTGATGAATTGTTTTTTTCATCCTCCCCTTCTCTATTAAGTTTTGATTTATATTTACATAATCTGATCATTTACACTAAGAAAATCATCAGCAGCCCATCGCTCAAAAATCCTTATACTTTCTTCACTTAAACCCTCTACTTTCCACCTTAAACCTTCACCTTACACCTCTTAGCCCATCAATAATTTACCGAACCATCAACCACTTTCACTTTCTTTTTACCAGAATATTTTTTTTCAAATTCCCTCACTTCTTTTGGTTTCCCAACTAGCTTAGTGGAATCGTTGGCTGCAAAGTTTTTAGCAGGCAACTTTGAGTTCTCCAATTTTCCTAGTGTGTAGTTTTCTGTTTTCACAATCATGCCTGTGGTCTTATCATAGTATTTCCACTCGCCGTGACGAATGCCCACCCCTTCATTTTTTACAATAACGGTATTATAATGGTTCAAATGATCTATGTCTTCAATTTCAAGTGTGTCATAAAGCTTATCGGGGTTCAGTGCTTTCCATCTTTCTTCACGCAACAATTCGCCTGTTTTTGCAAAATATTGGTTTAGTCCATCCTTGTTCCCCCACTTATAGTTTTCAAGACCAATCAAGTCACCCTCAAGACTATAGATGCGCCAGTTTCCTTCCTTGCGGTTATCCTTGAATTCGCCCTCTTCCTCATAACCAGGCTCACCACGTAGTTCATCGTGATGGATTACCCATTTCCCCTGCTTCTCATCCTTTTTATCAACACAATTTAAGGTATCGCGATTTTCGCCCAAGATAAAGGTCTTGCATTGGGCAAACCCATTGGCTGACGCAAACAACAGCAATAAAAATATCAAACGCATGGTTTTTATAAATTTAATACTGGATATAAAACGAAAACCATTCCAATTTATTGATTCCTGCGCAATTTTAACGAAGTTGGCGCTATATCAATGGCCCCCTTTATTAAAAACAAATCCGTTTTCTATCAAATAAACCTACTATAATTGCGGATTAATTTATTATTATGGCCAGTCTAGGAGTTAAAAGGTTTTTCTTGTCACTGACGATTTCGGTAATGGGCTTGTTCTGTTTTTCACAGAAAATGACGCTTACACAAATGAAAATTGAGCTTGAAAAGTCTCCGAATTCACCATTGTATGCTAAACAGGTTTTGAAAAAAAGGTTCAAGATCGATACCATTGTAGTCACAAGAACTTCTCTTTTCCATAGCATGGCTGACAGCCTTGCCTACCACGGAAAAATAAAAAAAGTATATGGTCCTTTCGAACAAAATGGAGAACACTTTTTAGTCCAGATATTGGCCAAATCGCCAAATCTCTATTATAAGGTAAGTCAGATTTTTATCGACACTTCCCTGTTCACTCGGAAATTTGCCGATTCGATAGGTGATATGATCATACGCAAGATCAAGGATGGCTCAACTAGTTTTGAACAGATGGCAAGAACCTATTCCATGGGTGGGGAAAGTGCCACGGGCGGTGATATTGGCTGGATTGCCCGAGGTGTGCTGATGCCAGAAATAGAAAAACAGATTGCGAAAAGGAAAAAAGATGAGGTGTTCAAGATATGGACCTCGAATGGGCTACACATTCTTAAGAGAACCGCTGAACCCAAACAGGATACCGGGTTTGCGCTGATGCTGCGGGTTTTCTTGTAGATGAGGTATAGGGCTTAAGGCGGAAGGTTTAACTGATCACAATTTCTGACATATCAACTTTTAAACTTCTCCCCCTGCGTCCCCTGCGCCTCTGCGTGCAATTTTTAATCACAGAGGAGACTGAGGTAAAACAAAGAGGGAATGGTTTTATCTGAAAGCTAAAGGCTTATAGCTATAAGCTGAAGGCAAAGGCCGAGCACATACAGAAAGTTTAACCAATCAACCAATCCTCTATCACAAAAAATAGCTTACCGCCAATTCATATCCCTTCATGCCTAATCCAGCAATGGTTCCTTTACATTTAGCCGAAACATGAGAAATTTTTCGGAAGTCCTCGCGGGCATGTACATTCGAAATATGCACTTCTATCACAGGGGTTTTAATAGCTGCAATGGCATCGCCAATGGCGACTGAAGTATGAGTGTAACCCCCCGGGTTCAGGATAATACCATCAAATGAAAAACCATGCTTCTGCAATTCGTTGATCAATTCCCCTTCCACATTGCTTTGAAAATAACTGAACTCAACAGCAGGAAATTTGTTTTTTAACTCTTTAAAAAAGTCCTCAAAAGTTTTATTGCCATAAACCTCGGGTTCTCTTGTGCCGAGCAAATTGAGGTTGGGACCATTGATGATTGCGATTTTCATGAAATGAAATTAATGAAAAAGACAATACGGAAGAAGGCAAAGGGTATAAGGTGTAGGGTATGGCTTTGTTCAATTTATAATTTGATACAACTAGTTGAGAAGCTCTAAACTGGAATCCAGTTGGGATTTTGGTTTGTAGATTCAACTTTGTCCCTTTGTGCCCTTTGTGTGAAACAAAAATGACCACTAATTCTGTTTCTTAATCATCTCAATAAACTCATCAAAAAGATACCGGCTATCATGTGGGCCGGGCGTGCTTTCGGGATGGTATTGCACAGAGAAAGCGGGCTTGCCTTTCAACCGGATTCCTTCAATCGAATCATCATTCAGGTTCACATGCGTGATTTCGATATGGCTTGCTTTTTTCACGGCCTTCGGGTCCACACCAAAACCATGGTTCTGTGTGGTGATCTCACATTTACCCGTAATCAGATTTTTTACAGGGTGGTTCAGTCCACGATGGCCGTGGTGCATTTTAAAAGTTGGGATATCATTTGCCAAGGCCAGCAATTGATGACCAAGACAAATCCCAAACAAAGGTTTTTCTTCTTTCAATATTTCTTTTACCGTGATCACTGCGTAATCCATGGGTGCCGGGTCGCCGGGACCATTAGAAAGAAAATACCCATTGGGCCCAAACTCTTTCAGTTTTGCAAAAGGGGTTTTGGCCGGATAGACTCTTACATAAGCGCCGCGATCTACCATGCATTGAAGTATATGCTGCTTTACACCAAAGTCGAGCACAGCTATTTTGATATCCGATTTTGCATCGCCCAAATCATATTCCTTATCAGTGCTCACCGTAGATGCCAGTTCCAATCCATCCATGGAAGGCACTTTCGCAAGCTCGGCTTTTAGCTTCTCCACATCGAGGATCTCAGAAGAAATAATACAGTTCATCGCTCCTTTTGTGCGCACATCTGCTACCAATGCCCTAGTATCGACACCTTCAATACATACAATATTGTTCGTTTTGAGGTATTCATCCAAGGAACCCTTGGCCTGCATCCTCGAAAATTGTTCTTCGAGGTTACGGCCAATCAAGCCACGGATCTTCACACTGTTCGATTCTACATCCTCATCCTTAACGCCGTAATTGCCAATGTGTACACTGTTCATGATCAATACTTGACCAAAATAGCTGGGGTCGGTAAACACTTCCTGATAGCCTGTCATGCCTGTGTTGAAGCACAACTCGCCAGCGGTGGTACCAATTTTTCCAAACGATTTTCCGAAATGAACCGTGCCGTCTGCCAAAAGCAATACAGCACTTTGAGTTGAAGATTGTGAAGAAGGCATTGCTGTTAAAATGTTTTGCAAATAAAAGAAATTAGAAACGGTTTGTGGTTATTATTTTTTCACATGCTATTTTAAGGAAGGTTGAAATGTTGATTGGTTGATAAGTTGATATTTACAACCACCCTACTCCTCTTACCTCATGCCTCAAGCTTTCAGCTTTTAGCGTTCAGCCTTCCGCTTCATGCCCTCTACCTCCTCCCTACATCCTTTTCAAGGCATAAAAAAAGCTGCGCAATTCCTGCGCAGCTTTACTATTTAAAAAGTTTTGTTCATCCTTACTTCGATGCTTCTTCTTTTGCGGGTGCGGCTGCTTCAGGTGCTGCAGTTGCCGTAGCTTCTGTAGTCTCTACTTTTTTGCGAGCGCCTCCACGACGTGTCTTTTTAGCTCCTTCTTTCTCTTCGCCCTTGCCCTTACCGTATATTTCATTAAAGTCAACCAGTTCGATCATGGCCGTTTCAGCATTGTCACCTACACGGGTTCCCAATTTAATGATGCGGGTATAACCACCGGGGCGACCTGCGATTTTGGTAGCCACTGTAGAAAAAAGTTCCGTGATGGCTTCTTTATCTTGAAGATAGCTAAACACAACCCTTCGTTGATGGGTGGTGTTTTCTTTTGCTTTGGTGATCAAAGGCTCTACATAAACACGCAGTGCTTTTGCTTTTGCCAAAGTAGTAACCACTCTTTTGTGCTGGATCAATTGGCAGGCCAAATTGCTCAACAACGCTCTTCTATGCGATGCTGTCCTGCTTAGATTTTTGATTTTGTCTCCGTGACGCATGACTTTTTGTTTTGTGAGCCTTGTACCGTGTCAGGAATTACAAGACTGTGTTATTTAATGTGCTCATGAGATAATGTGCTGATTAGCTAATTTGATAATTTGCTAATTACACAATTCCCAAAAACTAAACTATGCAATGTATATCTACAAATGATAAGCCATTAGCACATTAGCTAATTATCCAATTAGCTAATTAATCGATATCATCTACTTTCAACTTGCCCAGATCCATCCCGAAATGCAGGCCTCTTTCGCCAAGCACTTGCTCAATCTCAGCCAAAGATTTTTGACCAAAGTTGCGGAACTTCATCAGGTCTTCTTGCTCGTAAGTCACCAATTCGCTTAAGCTGTTGATTTTAGCAGCTTTCAAGCAGTTGAAGGCACGAACAGAAAGGTCGAGATCTTCCAATGGCGTCTTCAGCACCTTGCGCAATTGCAAAGTTTGTTCGTCCACCAGGTCCTCTTTCTTTTCTTCTTTATTATCAAAAGTAATGTTCTCATCAGTAATGATCATCAAGTGCTGAATCAAGATGCGTGATGCTTGTTTCACAGCCTCTTCAGGATGGATGGTACCATCTGTAGAAACTTCCATGATCAATTTTTCGAAGTCAGTGCGCTGTTCCACACGGGTATTCTCGATAGAATATTTCACGTTTTTGATTGGCGTGAAAATAGAATCGGTAGGAATATACCCAAATGGTGCATCTTTTGGTTTGTTGTCCTCAGCAGGTACATAACCACGACCTTTGCCGATGGTAATCTCAATCTCCACCTTTGCAGATGAATCCATAGTGCAGATCAACAGGTTGGGGTTCATTACTTCGAATACTGAAGTAGCTTCACCAATGGTTGCTGCCGTGAATTCAGTGCGGTTCTTCAGGCTCAGTACCACTTTTTCTTGGCTAATTTCCTGCTCCACTTTTTTCTTGAAACGTACTTGCTTCAAGTTTAGGATGATCTCCACCACGTCTTCGGTTACACCTTTCAGTGTGGCAAATTCATGGTCCGCTCCTTCAATCTTCACACCCACAATAGCATAACCTTCCAGCGAGTTCAATAGAACCCTACGCAAAGCATTGCCAATGGTTACAGCGTAACCAGGCTCCAACGGGCGAAATTCAAATTGTGCTTCAAAATCCGTTGCTTTCTGAAGTATGATTTTGTCTGGTTTCTGGAAATTTAAAATGGCCATATTTAAATTTACTATTTACTAAGTAAGAATGGTGAACTAAGCATTTTTGCTACTATTAAGCATCCTTGCGTCGCACACTTTTATTTTTTGTCCGCTATTCAGCAGGGTTTGCATTGTTAGGTACAGCTATTATTTGCTGTACAACTCCACAATCAATTGTTCCTTGATATTCTCAGGAACACTTTCACGCTCTGGATAAGCAATAAAAGTTCCTTTCATCTCGGCTTCGCTCCAATCCAACCAACTGAACTTAGGATTTTTACCTTTAATGGCTCCAGCAAGACCAGCATTGGTCTTGGTTGATTCCTTAATGCTGATTACGTCACCTGGCTTCAACTGATGTGAAGGCACATTGGCAACATCTCCGTTTACGGTGATATGCTTATGCGTTACCAACTGACGTGCAGCAGGGCGTGAAGGCGCAATGCCCAAACGGAAAACGGTATTGTCCAAACGAGCTTCAAGAAGTTTGATCAGGTTTTCACCAGTTACACCTTTACGGCGAACGGCTTCTTCAAAAGTCTTGCGGAACTGGCGCTCCAGCACTCCGTAAGTGTATTTTGCTTTTTGCTTTTCTTTTAACTGGATAGCGTACTCACCAAGCTGTTTGCGCTTTTTGGTGGGGCCATGTTGCCCAGGAGGGTTGCTGTTCTTTGTTAGATACTTTCCGTTGCCCAAGATAGGTTCGCCGAAAATACGGGAAATCCTAGTTTTAGGGCCTGTGTAACGTGCCATAATTTTGTCTTTGTGATTTTTTAGTGACGGCTGCTCATCAGTAAAAATCTAAAATCAATGAACAGCCCTATTTTTATTTCTGATTTGGGGATTTTTGATTTGGCGATTTCCTGAAATCAGAAATCCCAAAATCCCTAAATCAACAATTACTATACTCTTCTTTTCTTTGGAGGCCGGCAACCGTTGTGTGGCATGGGGGTAACATCTTTAATCATTACCACTTCAATACCATTGTTTGCCAATGAACGAATAGCACCTTCCCTGCCCGAGCCAGGTCCTTTCACAAACACATCCACTTTTTTCAGACCCGCATCGGTAGCAATTTTAGCGGCATCGGCTGCAGCCATTTGTGCAGCATAGGGAGTATTTTTCTTAGAGCCTTTGAAGCCCATTTTACCAGCACTGCTGGCAGAAATCACCTGCCCTTGCTTATTGGTGATGCTGATAATAATGTTGTTGAAAGTAGCATTGATATGAGCGTCCCCATATACATCAACTTTTACCACTCTCTTTTTTGCTGCTGCTTTCGCATTTGGTGCTTGTGCTTTTGCCATAACTTATATTGTGATTCCTATATCTTATTTATGATTGATTATTTCTTAGCAGCTACTTTCTTTTTACCAGCAACTGTCTTACGTTTCCCTTTACGTGTACGGCTATTGGTACGGGTACGCTGGCCACGCACTGGCAAACCTTTACGGTGACGCAGACCGCGGTAGCAAGCGATATCAAGCAAACGCTTGATGCTCATTTGTACTTCAGAGCGCAAAGCACCTTCTACTTTAAATTCGTTGGTAATCGTATTACGGATAGCATTCAACTCATCATCATTCCACTCACTCACTTTTTTCTCACGGCTGATGCCGGCTTTGTCTAAAATATATCTTGCTGTGGATACGCCAATACCATAGATATAGGTAAGACCAATTTCCCCTCTTTTATTTTTTGGTAAATCCACACCGGCAATACGAGCCATATTATTTGTTTATTGTTTGTTTTTAATTTTTGTTGTTTTTCTGGTTTCAGCTATACTGCATGTACAGTGAACTGAAAACTAAAAATTACCCTTGGCGCTGTTTAAAGCGTGGGTTTTTTTTGTTGATTACGTACAGCTTGCCTTTTCTTCTTACGATTTTGCAATCTGCGCTGCGCTTTTTAATAGATGCCCTTACTTTCATTTTATTCTGCTTTTTGCCCTCAGCGTTTAGCGTTATGCTTACGCGTTCAGCGTTATATTATTTGTACCTGAAAATGATTCTTCCCCTTGTTAAATCGTATGGGCTCATCTCTACTCCCACTTTATCGCCCGGAAGAATTCGGATATAATTCATCCTCATCTTACCCGATATCGTTGCTAAAATCTCATGCCCATTTTCCAGCTTTACTTTGAACATAGCATTGGATAAAGCTTCGATAATAGTACCATCTTGTTTAATGAGCGCTTGTTTAGCCATACAATTTTTGGGAGCGCAAAGATAGGAATATCAACCCGAAATAAGAAAATTTCGTGGAAAAATTCCCTTTTTTTGTGGATAATAACCTGTTTTATGTGCCTAATTCGCAATAAAATGGCTCAAAAACCTGCTTACTGGGCCAGTTCAACCTTGGTCATCTGCAAATAATGGTTTTGCAGTTCATGAAAAAAAATGGGGTGGGTGATATGCCTCCGGTCTTCCCGGTACCACATTTCAAAAGCCGAAAAATCGTCATTCTTGTGCAGCAGGATCCGGAATGCCTCTTTCATATATTTCACGGAACCGTCGGCATTTTCAATTTTTTCAAAACCGAAGCTTTTGAGTTGGGCATCGGTTATTGGTAAGGGAAACAAATGTTGGGGTTCATACCAAAACTCCTGCACTTCGGTTTCCACACAAACCAATTTGTCTTCCCTGTCAAGATCAATCACTTCACCTACACGCATTTGGCCTTCAAATTCGACGTTGACCATATCGCCAACTTTAAGCTCATTGAATTTTATCATATGACAATCGTTTTATGGAAACAATTTACGAAAGTATGGGAACAAGGGAAAAAATCATTTTACGCGGAAGGCTTGACGCTGAACGCAAAACGCCTAATTGAGTTAAAGGCTGCTTTTAATATACAGTTTTTGATTCTTTACAAATGAAAATAGCCTCCTTATAGAGGCGTTTAGCCTCATGCGTCCAGCGTTTAGCGTTTAGCCTTAAGTGTTAAGCTTCCTTAAGCAACGCCTCCAACACATAATACACAATCGGGCAAAAACTGGAATTTTTAAGTGTTAATGGCTGGCGTTTAAGGATCACATCCTCATCAGTATAGGGAAAGCGATGGCAATCGGAAGGGCGGTTATCATAAATGGAACAAAAATTATCTTCTCCAAGAAATGGACAAGGGTGACTTTGGGTCACATAATCCCCGTCTTCGTCTAACCGAAGATAGGTTTCTATAAAATCACCTTCCTTCATCTTCAAAAGTCTGGAAATCCGCTTTATATCAGGGGTCTTGAACCGAGGGGAGAACTTTTTGCAACAATTGGCACATTTTAAGCAATCTATTTTTTCAAAAGCTTCCTCATGAAGGTCGGGCAACAACTTCAGCACTTTGTTCTTATCGGCTCTTTGCAAATAATTTTTGTATTGCTTTTGATGCTCTGCAGATTTCTTTTCCCAATGAATAGGGAGTTGATAGTCCATAGTCTTTTGTTCTTAAAAATAACTTTCCTTAAATCATGCAAATTAGCATATTAGCTCCTTATCAAATTAGCTCATTGTCGAATTCCCATATTGACTAATTTTGTGACCTGTGACCGAACTTCGCGAACAAATACTGATCCTAACAAGCACGCCGATTTATATTTTCATAATCGGTCTCGAAATCCTGCTCAGTAGTTACCAGCACCGCAGATTATATACTTGGAAAGACAGCATTACTAATTTCTACCTGATGGTTTTAAATGCAGGTATCGATCTTTTGTTCCGTGCCGTGTATGTGGTTGTGCTGGTTTATTTCTACAATCATCGTTTTTTCTCATTTACCCATGTGGTAAGTTATTGGTTGATGCTATTGCTATTTGAAGATTTTCTTTATTATTGGCTACACCGTTTTGACCATGAAATCCGATTTTTTTGGGCCATACATGTTACGCATCATTCATCAGAACTAATGAATTTTACGGTAGGGTTCCGCTCATCTGTATTTCAGCCATTATATCGTTTTATTTATTTTATACCGCTCGCAGTTTGTGGCTTTAAACCAGTGGATATTATCTTCATTTACGCTGCTACACAAATTTGGGGCATTTTTGTCCACACAGAACTGATAAAAAAGATGGGCTGGCTAGAACATGTTTTTGTTACCCCCTCCCACCACCGGGTTCACCATGCTTCCAACCCAAAATATTTGGACAAAAACATGGGTATGTTTCTCATTATTTGGGACCAGTTGTTCGGGACTTTCCAGCCAGAACTGCCCGATGAAGAATATCAACCCAAAAAATATGGGCTCACCAAACCGCTAGAAAAAATCACCCCAATATCCATTGTGTTTCATGAATGGAAAAACATAGTGAAGGATATTTCCAGAAAAGACATTCCCTGGAAAATAAAGTGGAATTATATTTTTGGGCCTCCGGGCTGGAGCCATGATGGCAGCTCGCTTACCAGTGAGGAGCTAAGACAAGCCGAAGGGGATAACCATTTGGTTGACCCTCTTATTGTTAAAAGCACAAACTAATCTCTGGGATTACAATCAAAGGAATTTTAAGGTCGATTATTTGCTATTGATAGCAGCTTCCTGGATGCCCGGCTCTAAAGCTCTACCTGCCCCAACATAATGCGAGGCATAATAGCCTTCGCCCAAATCGCTGATCATGACGCCAGAAACTGAAGCATGGATGAATTTATTATTGCGGAGATATATACCAACATGGGTAACCAAGGGTGCTGGTTTGGATCTTGAATGCCTTCTGCCCCTTCCCCTTCTTGTTCTGACACTTCCATAAGTGTGGAAAAAAACTAAGTCACCTTCCTCTAATTGATCCTTGGGAATCCTTGGAGTAGCGGCGTATTGGTCCTTAGCCATTCGAGGCAAGTTATTGACCCCAAATACATTTGCCATTAATGTGGACGAAAAAGCCGAACAATCAATCCCCCCTTTAACAGTGCCACCAAAACGATATTTGGTGCCATACCATTCTTCCATAAAACCCAACAACTTTTTATTTTGCAAGTCTTCAACAGGCACATTTTCCAAGATGGCATATTTGAACTCTAAAGGGGAAAGCTGTTCGATATAGGAAGGGGGCAAATTGGGATGGAGAACTGGTTTTGCGTTCGCACTCACCCTTTTTTTGTTGATTACAGTTGGCGCTTCGTAGTTGCTGACAGGGGCTATGGTTACGTTATCGATAAATTTTAAAGATGTTGATGACTCCTGGGAGGTTCCAGATGAAGTTCGACGCTGATTATCCTGAGATCCGACCCGATTTAATGTACTGCATCCTTGTGCAGATGCAAATATGATCAGCAAGAAAAAAAGATTCCTCATATTTCTTTTATTTAGATATTGGGTCGGGTCGCAAATATAAACTAATAGTTTTAAATTTTATTGTGGAAAGATTGTTATAACCACAGAACGATTTTTTTTGAGCTTTGTTTGTTAATTGCGGAATGGTTAGTAAACGAACCCCATTCCTTGCGAATTTGACAGTTTGCATCGGATCAGATAAGAGTAAACTGTCTATTGTCCAAATGTTTACTAATTAACTCAGCTTCTAAAACACAATTTACGAAATGCCTGATTTCTCCCACTTGCACGTACATACGCAGTTTTCCCTTTTGGACGGTGCCGCCTCTATTCAAAGCCTCTACAAAAAAGCCATTGCCGATAAGATGCCCGCACTGGCCATCACAGACCATGGCAATATGTTCGGCGCTTTTGAATTTGTGGCCGAAGCTCATAAAAACAAAAACGAGGATGGGAGCCTCAAAGTAAAGCCCATCGTGGGTTGCGAATTCTATGTGGTGGCAGACCGAAGCCGCAAAGTATTTACCAAAGAACAACGTGATGAACGCTACCACCAAGTATTGTTGGCAAAAAATAAAATAGGCTATCAAAACCTAATCAAACTTACCTCCTTGGGTTATATGGAAGGGATGTACAGCAAATACCCCCGCATCGATAAAGAACTCATTTTAGAATATCATGAAGGGTTGATAGCGACTACTTGTTGCATAGGCGCCTATGTGCCGCAAACCATTTTGCACGAAGACGAAGAAAAGGCGGAGAAAGAATTCAAATGGTGGCTCGACCTTTTTGGGGAGGATTATTTCATAGAACTGCAAAGACACAATATCAAGGAACAAGATAAGATCAACGAAACCTTGCTACGTTTTGCCAAAAAATTCAATGTACCTGTTATCGCCACCAACGATAGTCATTATACCGAAAGGGATGATTATAATGCACATGATATTCTGCTTTGCATCAACACGGGGGAAAAACAAAGCACACCCGGCCTAGATGATTTTGTGAATGACGATAACAATTCCAAGAACAGAAGGTTCAAGTTTCCCAATGACCAGTTTTATTTTAAATCACAGGAGGAAATGAAGGCCCTCTTCAGTGATGTGCCAGAAGCCATCGACAATACCAATTTGGTGGCCGATAAAGTGGAAGTGCTGAACTTGAAAAAGGATATTCTGTTGCCGGCTTTTCCTGTGCCAAAGGAATTTCAAGTGCATCAGGATAGCAATCTCAACCAATGGGAATATTTAAAACACATTACGCTGGAAGGTGCAAATAACCGATATGCAGAGATGACGCCCGATCTTCAAGAGCGCATCGACTTTGAACTGTTCACCATCAAGACCATGGGTTTTGCCGGATACTTTTTGATTGTAAGTGATTTCATAAAAGCTGGCCGCGAAATGGGCGTGTTTGTTGGGCCCGGTCGTGGATCAGCCGCAGGCAGTGTGGTGGCCTATTGTATTGGCATCACCAATATCGATCCCATGAAATACAATTTGCTTTTTGAAAGGTTCCTGAATCCTGATAGAAAGTCAATGCCCGATATTGATACAGACTTTGATGATGAAGGAAGACAAAAAGTAATTGATTATGTCGTAAAAAAATATGGACGAAATCAGGTAGCCCAGATTGTTACTTATGGCACCATGGCAGCCAAATCCAGTATCAAGGATGTAGCACGAGTGATGGACCTTCCTTTAGCAGAATCCAATGCGTTGGCAAAATTAGTACCGGACAGACCTGGTACCGTTTTGAAAAAAGTGTTGCATGCGCCAGCGAACAAGGCCGATGAATCTGGTTTTCCTGACGACCTTGAAAACTTGAAAAAAATCAGGGAAATCTACAATGGCAACGACCTCCGTAGTCAAGTGCTGCATGAAGCGGAAAGATTGGAAGGTTCGGTTCGAAATACGGGTTTGCATGCCGCTGGTATCATCATCGCACCGGATGACCTATATAATATCATCCCCGTCTGCACTTCCAAAGACTCGGAATTGTTGATCACACAAATCGAAGGGAGCATTATCGAAGATGCGGGTGTAATCAAGATGGACTTTTTGGGATTGAGGACATTGAATATCCTGAAAACCGCACTGGAACTGATCAAAGAAAATCATGGCGTAGAAATAGATATTGACACCATCCCCTTGGATGATAAAAAAACATTTGAGCTCTATCAAAGAGCAGAGACCATTGGCACTTTCCAGTTTGAAAGTCCGGGTATGCAGAAATACCTGAAGGATCTCAAGCCGGATAAATTTGATGACCTCATTGCGATGAACGCGTTGTACCGCCCGGGCCCCATGGCCTATATCCCCAATTATATCGATCGGAAGCATGGTCGTGAAGCCATCACTTTCGATCTGGAAGCGATGGAGGAATACCTGAAGGATACTTATGGTATTACGGTGTATCAGGAGCAGGTGATGTTGCTGGCACAAAAAATTGCGGGCTTCACCAAAGGCGAAGCGGATGTGCTGAGAAAGGCGATGGGGAAAAAAGACCGCAAGACCTTGGATAAAATGAAGAGCAGTTTTATCACAGGTGCCACCGCCAAAAACCACCAAAAAGAAACCCTTGAAAAAATCTGGACAGACTGGGAAGCTTTTGCACAATATGCATTCAACAAGTCGCACTCCACCTGTTATGCTTATGTGGCCTATCAAACTGCTTACCTCAAAGCACATTATCCCGGTGAGTACATGGCAGCCGTGCTCAACCACGCAGGAAGCATCGAAAAGATCACTTTCTTCATGGAAGAGTGTAAGCGCATGGGATTGAAAGTGCTTGGCCCAGATATCAATGAATCCAAAAAAGGTTTTGCGGCCAACCTTAACCGTGAAATCCGTGTTGGTTTGGGTGGTTTGAAAGGAGTGGGCGAATCAGCCGTTGAAAGTATTATTGAAGAAAGAAAGAAGAATGGGAATTTTGTTTCCATTTTTGATTTGATCAAACGCATCAACCAAAGAAGCGTAAATAAAAAAACATTGGAAAGCCTCGCCTATGCCGGAGCTTTCGACTGCTTTACTGAATTGCATCGGGCACAATATTTTTTCATGCCCACAGGAGATACCTCCACTGGTCTTGAAAAAATCATCCGATTTGGGAATGTGTACCAAACCAATTCGAACCAAAACAGCAATAGCTTATTTGGGGAATTGACCATGCCCGATATTGCCACGCCCAAGATTCCCAATTGTGAACCATGGCCATTGACAGAATTACTGGACCATGAAAAAGAAATCACGGGCATGTTCATGAGTGGTCATCCCCTGGATCATTTCAAGTTCGAGATCAATCATTATGGCATAACGAAACTGAGCGATTTCAACGAAATCAAAGACTCCATCAGTTTGCAGGCTCAACCTAATAAGCCCTATCGCTTGGCAGGGTTGGTGGTAGATGCCCAACACCGTGTTACCAAAACGGGCAAGCAGTTTGGATCCTTCTTTATCGAAGATTATTCGGGCAAGAGCGAGTTTTTGCTCTGGAGCGAGGATTATGCAAAATTTTCGAACTATCTGGAAAAAGGGAAGAACCTGTTTATGACTGGTTTTTTTCGGCAGCGTTTCAACAAATCCGAATTTGAGTTTAAAGTGGAGCGCATCATGCTATTGGAAAGCATTAAGCAACAATTGACCAAACAGGTGATTGTGGATATGGAAGCCCGGTTCCTGGATGAAGCTAAAGTTAGTTTTTTGGAAAAAAATCTCAAACGCTTTCCCGGTAAATCATCGCTTAAGTTCAATATTATTGAACCAAAGAACAATTTCAGGATAAGTATGTATTCGCTGGAAAATGGTTTTGAGATGAATGACGAAATGGCTGCCTTTTTGGATAGCTCCCCTGAAATGGAAGTTCAGGTGGTGACAGCCTGAAGAATTAAATGTCATAACATCAGAAAAAGGGATCTGGAAGCATTTTTGCAGATTCAAGAGAACAAATGTTAAAACAGGTCAAGATTTGTACAACCATTCATTGTTTTGGTTGTATGCTTCTCAGCCTTTGGACAAATCGGCGAGTGTGAAAAAAATGTGTCATTTAAATGACAAAATAATTAAAAAGGAATATTCAACTTTACATAAAATTTTAAAACAAGCATTATGGCTCTAGAATTAACAGACTCCAACTTTCAGGAAAAGGTGATTTCCTCCGATAAACTAACCGTGGTTGACTTTTGGGCAGAATGGTGTGGGCCTTGCCGTGCGATTGGTCCGGTTATTGAAGAACTTTCAAAAGAGTACAATGAAAAGATAAACGTAGGTAAAGTAAATGTAGATCACAATCCCCAGTTATCTATCAATTATGGCATCACATCCATTCCAGCGGTTTTATTTATCAAAGGAGGCAAAGTGGTTGACAAATTGGTAGGTGCGCAACCAAAGGGCAATTTTGTGAAAAAAATCGAAGCGCATATTTAATCATTGGTTCTACAAAATATCGACCTGACAGGTTAAAAAACCTGTCAGGTTTTTTTGTTTTAATAGATACGAATATGAGCAACCTGCAAAACGAAACCATCAAGGCCATCATAACAGGTTCAACAGGTATGGTGGGCGAAGGAGTTTTACACGAATGCCTGCTGCACCCAAAAGTGGAATCTGTATTGATCATTAACAGAAGGCCTTCAGGCATCAGCCACCCCAAACTGCAAGAAATCATTCACACCGATTTCTTTGATTTTTCAGGAATCGAAAATCAACTTGTCGGTTATAATGCCTGTTATTTTTGTTTGGGAGTTTCTTCGGTAGGCATGAAAGAACCGGAATATTATCGGCTAAGCAATACTCTTACACTGCAACTCGCAAACACACTTAGTAAGCTAAACCCATCCATGACTTTCTGCTATGTTTCCGGTGCAGGTACTGATAGCAGCGAAAAAGGAAGGATGATGTGGGCAAGGGTAAAAGGAAAAACAGAAAACGACTTGTTTAAACTCCCTTTCGACCAAGTATTTGCTTTTCGACCTGGCTATATGCACCCAACCAAAGGATTAAAAAACACAATCAGATCTTATAAATACATGAGTTGGTTATATCCTCTACTTAAAAGAATTTTCCCCAACCAAGTATCCACGCTCAAAGACCTTGGAATAGCGATGATCCATGTGACCCTGCATGGATATGACAAAAAAACACTAGAGGTACCGGACATCAAGTCTGTATCGAAATAGTAGAGAAAATCGCTTGTTTTGCAATCATCATCAGCTCTGAAAAACCATTTAGAGATCAGTCTGGTTCAGATAAATCAGGAATAACAAAAAACTGATTGTTAGAAAAAAGGCATTTGTTTGCCCGTTCCAATTTTTGGATTGCCACATCAGGAACCATTCACCACCGATAACAATAAAAAACACAAACCAAAGCAGGATACCCATCGCGATACCCATGGCCAAACTATTTTTTGAATGATTAAATGTATCGGTATCTGATTTCAGTGTTTTGACCATGCGAAGCACACCTGATATTATCAGAACTGCAGTTGTTATTTCCCATAAAATAATGAAAATATAAAGTAGATGATGTGCAATATGGCTATGCAGAGAACGCCAACCATTCCTATCTTTAGAAAAGATATCTTCCATACCGGAGACCATGCTAACAAACTGAAAATTGGAACCATAATCAAATATATTATTGAAACAAACCAATGCCATATACAGGCCAATGGCCGAGCCAAACAATATTTTTATCCGACGGCTTTGCATATTTCTAATTAATAGGTTAAACAAAAAATCTTTACCCCCGAAAGTTAGCAATTGAATATCTTCAACAGGATATTTGACAGCAAAATAATTGCTTACATTTGATTTTCCCTTTTCAAGTATGGACCAACCCTTAAAAAACAATCATATCAAATGGCAAAATGGTTTCTTACAACAGCCCTGATCATCCTGATTGGTAGCTGCAAACAAAATGACCGCAATGTACCCGTAGTGGGTTTCGCGGATGCATTTCAGGACAATACCATTGAACAGGCAAAAACAGGTTTTATAGATGCGTTGAAAAAAAATGGTTTTGATGAAGAAAAATCAACCGTAAAAATCATTTACCGGAATGCGCAGGGCAATATTCCCACCCTTACCCAAATTATTAAATATTTTATTGCCGAAAAGGTAACGCTTATAGCCACCAACCCATCTTTATCAACTATTACAGCGGTTCAAAATACCAAAGACATTCCCATTTTTATGATGGTAGCCCCTACCCCAGCCCTGATGAAGGTTGAGGACGCACAGGGCAACCCACCCAAAAATCTTTTTGGTGTTGGGGAAACCCTCGATTATATCGATACTTCCTTTTTGCTGATTCCCAAGCTCATCAAACCCAAAGAGACTAAGATAGTAGCTGGTATGATCTTTAACCAATCGGAGCCACAGTCCGTAGAAGCGATGGAGCGCATAAAAAAATTGGCCACTTTAAATAATATCGACTTAGTAGCATTACCGGTAAACGCATCTGCCGATGTACAACTGGTAACGGCTTCCCTGCTTTCGAAAAATATCGATGTGTTTTTTGCCAATCCGGATAATGTCGTTTTCTCCTCTTTTGAAACCATTGTGCAAGCCTGCAACCAAAAAAACATTCCCATTTTCACGAGTGAGGCGGGTCTGGTAGCAAGAGGTGCATTGGCTGCCTATGGTGCAGATATTTATCAATGGGGCTATCAGGCAGGCGAGCAAGCAGCCCAATTTCTCAAGAGCAAAAGCACCAATGGCATGCATTGGGAAATGGTGAAAGTCAGGAAAAAAGTATATAATCCAGCGGCAGCAAAAAAATTCGGAATCATAGTTCCTGAAAATTTTCAACCCCTTCCATGAGCCAGTTTTATCTCACGGCATTGCAGTTGTCATTATGCTTAGGTCCTATGGCCTTGGGCATATTTATTACCATGAAGGTTTTCAATATACCGGATATTACTACCGATGGTTCGTATACTCTAGGTGCTACAGTTACAGCTGTGTTATTAACCTCGCATTGGGCAGCAGTTGCAGTATTGCCTATTTGCATGTCGGCTGGCGCCATCGCTGGTTTTTGCACAGGATTGATCCATACCAAACTAAAAATCGATGCTCTGTTGGCCGGGATACTCGTCATGACGGGTCTTTATTCAATCAATCTGATTATTTTGGGAAGGTCTAACCTCCCACTGATCAATATCCCCGGCATATTCAATTCGTTTTCTTTTTTTGCCAACGAACTCTATAACCAACTATTGATTGCCTTTCTTTTTATTGCCATATTGATGGGAATGCTTTATTATTTACTGAGAACAGATTTCGGTATCGCCATGCGGGCCACGGGCAATAACCCCATCATGACCCAATCGCTTGGCATCAATAACGACCGCATCAAAATCATCGGGCTTTCTATGTCCAATGCGCTTACCGCTTTAAGCGGATATTTGGTTTCGCAATATCAGGGCTTTGCGGATATCAATATGGGCATTGGGATAGTAATCACTGGATTAGGATCAGTGCTGATCGCCGATGCACTCCGTATATGGATGAACGTGAAAAGTACAGCGGCACAAATTGTATTGGTATTGCTGGGCAGTCTAATTTTTCAAATGGTATTGGCCTTTACCTTAGCTATAGGGATTGACCCGAATTTCCTGAAGCTGACCACCGCCCTTTTCGTGTTGCTGATTGTGGCTTTGCCAAGAGTGAGTAGGCAGTTGAAAAAAAGTTGAGAGTAAAAAAATCTCGGACAGAGACATTACGATGCCCCTAATGTTAAGAAAACTCCTGTTTAAATCGAATCCATGATTTCATTAACGCACATAAAAAAAATATTCAACAAGGGAAGGTCGAACGAAGTGGTCGCCTTATCGGATATTTCATTGAAAATAGATACAGGCGAGTTTGCTGTGATCATAGGATCGAATGGTAGTGGCAAAACCACTTTGTTGAATATCATTGGTGGTGCGGAAAAACCCACGGAGGGCTCTATCAAAATCAATGGGATTGAAATGGCGACTTTGCAGGAATACCAAAGATCCAAATGGGTAGCCCGTGTATTCCAGAACCCCCATCATGGTACAGCTC
Organism: Bacteroidota bacterium; assembly: GCA_018267575.1. GTDB lineage: Bacteria > Bacteroidota > Bacteroidia > Chitinophagales > Chitinophagaceae > Puia. The sequence continues at coordinate 281,793 of JAFDYF010000077.1, read as the reverse complement.
CAGAACTGAGCATTCTCGACAATTTCAGACTGGCGGCCTTACGCACCAAACAAAAAAAATTAAGCATCGGCATCAACCCCGCTTTTAAAAAACAGGTGCAGGAAAAAATCGCCACACTGGGTATGGGCCTCGAAAATAAAATCAATCAATCGATGGGCAATTTATCGGGTGGGCAAAGACAGGCCCTGACCCTGCTCATGAGCGTAATGGATGATACCAATATATTGTTATTGGACGAACCGACCGCAGCCCTCGACCCCAAATCGGCCAATGTGATACTACAACTGGCCAACAAATTGAATCATGAGTTGGGCATTACCATGCTGTTGATTACCCATAGCTTAAAAGATGCACAGCAATTCGGCAACCGACTCATACAAATACAGGAAGGAAAAATAACACGAGATCTCAATGCCGAGACCAAAGCACAATTAACGTTAACGGATATCTATAAATGGTTCGAATAACAAGTATTCTAAATCTCAATCTTTGCATCATCCATTAATCCATAAAAATCGAAAACTAACAACCTTTCAACACTATTAAAGGAAAATACTTTTTTAGATTTACAAAAACAACTCTCTGACTGATTATGCAACTATCAAAGAAAAATCTACCCAATATCGTTTCAACATCCATCAATAAGCCATTAGAAGAAATTTTTGAACTACCTGAAAAAGTTTTACAATTTGGCACCGGTGCGCTGCTTCGAGGACTACCCGACTATTTTATTGACAAGGCCAATAAGAAGGGCATATTCAATGGGCGGGTTATTGTGGTAAAATCAACTTCAGAAGGTGGTACCGATGCTTTTCAAGAACAGGATGGCTTATACACGCTTTGTATCCGTGGCATCGAGAACGGACAAAAAAAAGAGGAGAATTTGATTTGTGCTGCCATTAGCCGAGTATTAGCAGCACAAAACCAATGGGCTGAAATCTTGCAATGTGCCGCTCAACCAGCACTCAAAATCATTATTTCCAATACTACCGAAGTGGGCATCCGTCTACAACAAGAGTCCATTTTTCAGCAGCCACCCGTTTCCTTTCCAGCCAAATTGTTGGCATTTCTATATGAAAGATATACCGTTTTAAAAGCGGCTCCCGAAGCGGGAATGGTCATCATCCCAACCGAATTGATCACAGACAATGGGAATGTGTTACGTTCCATTGTGATGGAACTTGCTCAATTCAATAAGCTGGATGCGGGTTTTATGGAATGGCTTCAGTTGCATAATATCTTCTGCAATTCACTGGTAGATTGTATTGTGCCGGGCAAGCCGGATGAGAAAATGTTACAACAGTTCGAAAAAGACCATGGTTATAATGATCGTTTGATTTTGATGAGCGAGGTCTATCGCTTATGGGCAATCGATGGTGGCGAGCCTGTAAAAAGAATACTTTCCTTTGCCGAAGTTTCAAATGAAGTGGTAGTAACAGAGGATATCAGCATTTTTAAGGAACTCAAACTAAGATTACTGAATGGCACACATAGCCTAAGCTGTGGGCTTGCTTTTTTGGCGGGTCTGCCCACCGTAAAGAAAGCTATGGGAAATGGCATTTTTTCGAACTTTGTAAAAAAACTGATGCTGAACGAAATTGCTGGGGCAATCCCCTTCGCTTTGCCCATTACAGAAGCAAATACATTTGCCCTCAAAGTGATTGATCGATTCAGCAACCCCTATGTACAACATAAATGGATCAGCATTTCATTGCACTATAGTTCCAAAATGGCGCAACGGGTAGTTCCTGTATTATTACGCTATTATCAATTGAACAAAACTGCTCCCGAATATTTATCATTGGGCTTTGCAGGCTATCTGCTTTTCATGCGACCAATAAAGAAAGAAGGAGATAAATATTTTGGCGAACAGGCGGGTCAATTGTATCCAATCAATGACGAAAAAGCAGTTTATTACTACGATTTATGGCAAGAAGAAATGCCGATTGAAAAAAGGGTGACCAAAGCTTTGGGGAATGAATCGCTTTGGGGTGCCGATTTAACGCAAATTAGCGGATTCGTAAAATCCGTTTCCAAAAAAATGGAAATTATTTTATCGGATGGTGTTTTACCAACTTTGAAAACAGTCAGTGAAAATAAAAACAATGCAGGTTAATAATAATATGTACCATAAAAATATAGCAAAAGACCAGCCCCGGGATTTAAGTTCCGGGGCTGATTTTTTCTTTATTTGTGATGATGTTTTACATGATGGTGGTGGTGTATCTTATGATGGCTACGATGCTTTTGGGGTTTGCCCTGAGCCATAGTAACCCCAACTTCAAAAATCAATAGACTGGTAAACAATAGAAACTTTTTCATTAGATTGAAATTTTAAAGTGAAAAAACCGGTTAATAAAATGAAATTAAAATCAAAAATGCCACATGAGTGGCATTTTTGATTGTCCTTACTGACGAAGGTTTAATCTTTTTTCTTTTCTTTGTTTTCTTTGAATCTTTTATCGGCTGTCCCATCCTTTTTTACGTGTACTGGTTTTGCTTTAGCTGCTTCCTTATTAGCTTTGAAGCGCATGTCGGCAGTGCCATCTTTTTTAGTAGGCCCAGTAGCTGTCTTTTTTGCTGCAACTTCTTTCTTCGCAGCTTCTTTTTTCTTTGGTGCCGTCTGTGAGAATGACAACCCAGTAAATGCCAACATTAGGCTTGCAATCAGGATAATTTTTTTCATAACAGGGAACAATTTTTGTTTAAAATAAAAATGCTAATTTATGAAGTTATTTATTTAACGGATTACAACAAAAAAAATATTTACCAGTGCGGGACTTTAACAATCCCTTACCGAGCAGTATCAAAGTTTTCCCTTAGGAAAATTAAAAAATGCTACCTTAACCACTACTTAACCATTTTTGTTATCATAGCAGCATAAAGCATGGCAATTTTGCAGAACAATCAAAACATGCGTTCATCGACACTTAAGTGGATTGTTTTATCCGCGAGCTTATTGATTTCTGTAATCGTCGTTTTTCAGTTATACTGGCTAAAAAAAGTTTATTCACTAGAGGAACATCTGTTCAAGACCAATGTGGTAAAAGGGATCCGAGGGGTTTTCGATGACCTCCAAATGAACGACAACCCAACGATGAACCTGCACGACCTCATCGACAACCCAGACCAGGACTATTTTATATTCAAAGCAGACACTATCCCCTCAAAAGACTCTCTCACTTTTTACCTTAGAAATGAATTTGAAGATTTTGACGTACTCACCGACTGCAAATTGGGTGCTTATAGCAGCAGCGAAAAAAAATATATTTACGAACAATATCTGCCTTCGCCAGCAACCCCATATTTAATTAAGGACAATATTGGCGATCTGCCCGTTTTTACAAAAAACTTCGACCATATATTATTGTATTTTCCCCATCGCAACAAATACATTATTGGGCAGATGGGGCTATGGATTGCTAGTAGTGCAACCCTATTTCTTGCCCTCATTGGGCTTGCGGTGAGCCTGTTCTATTTTTATAGACAAAAATTCCTTACCGAAACACAAAAAGATTTCGTGAACAATTTTACACACGAGTTCAAAACACCGTTGGCCGTAATGAAGATTGCCGCCGATGTGCTAGCTCAAGACACCATACTGCAACAGCCCAATAGACTGGAAAGATATACGGGCATTATAAAAAACCAAACAGAGCATTTACAAAACCAAGTAACCCGTTTATTAAGGGCGGCCGCATCGGAAAACAACAGTTTATCGATAGAAAGAAAACAGATCGAAGCCCATCAATTAATAGAACAAGCAATAAGCCAGGTACAGCCCTTGATTGAAGAAAGAAAAGCCAATGTAGAAGTAAAGATGGAAAACGAACTGGCCATTATCAACGCCGATAGTGCGCATTTGGAGCTTGCACTGGTGAATCTGCTGGAAAATGCACTGAAATATTCAACCCAACCCCATATTTTGATTGAGGCCGGGACTTTAGATAACGACTTTTTTATATCTGTAAAAGACAATGGCATTGGCATTGACCAGAAATACTTCAAGAACATATTTAAAAAATTTTACCGTGTACCTACCGATGACGTACATAATGTAAAAGGATTCGGTCTTGGCCTTAACTTTGTGAAACGCATCATTGATGCCCACCATGGCAAAATAAAAGTAAACAGCTTGCCAGGTATTGGTACCGAGTTCAGATTATTTATACCGCTTAATTAGAAAATATGCAAACCCCAAAAGCAAAAGTACTCTTGGCAGAAGATGACCTTACTCTTGGTTATGTTATCAAGGATAACCTAACAGATGCGGGGTATGATGTGATTCTTTGCCCAGACGGACAGTCTGCCATTGATAAATTTGACAAGAATGAAATCAATATTTGTCTGCTCGATATTATGATGCCTAACAAGAACGGTTACGATGTTGCAAAAAAAATCAGGCAGCAAAGTGATATGGTACCCATTCTTTTTCTCACCGCAAAATCTTTGGAGGAAGACAAGCTCAAAGGTTTTGAAACCGGCGCTGATGATTATATCACGAAACCCTTTAGCATGCAGGAGCTGTTGATGCGTATGGAGGTTTTTTTAAGAAGGAGCAAAAAAATGCATTCGGACAATACGGTTTCATTCAATATCGGTAAACTCAAATTTTCCTATACCGACTTAAAATTGATGATTGGGAAGGAAATGTTCAGCATTACCCAAAAAGAAGCAGACCTATTAAAATTCCTTTGCCTGCACAGCAACCGTGTATTACGCAGGGAGGAAGTACTACTGAATGTATGGGGCAAGGACGATTATTTTTTAGGCCGCAGCATGGACGTCTTCATCACCAAACTCAGAAAATACTTCAAAGCCGACCCCGATATAAATCTGGAAACCATTCATGGGGTTGGTTTTCGTTTCAATGTACCAATGAGCGAACAATAACCAATCCTTAACCCGAAACTTGCAATAATAAATAGCTACCATTGTTAATAATGCCAATTTAACGGCCAGTTAACCCTTGTGATTAGCTTAATAGATTTGCTTACAATAGATTTGCACGTTTTAAAGCCCAGCATATTATATGCAAAAGTTGATTTTATACATTTTAGCCTTATTCATTTCTTTTTGTTCGGTAGCCCAGCCCGCAAAGGACACGCTGCATATCAAGCTTGGCGAAGCAGAGCTATTGTTCTTGGACAGCAATTACCAATTGCTAGCACAGAAATACAATATTGATGCACAAAAAGCATTGGTGATACAAGCAAAGCTTTGGCCCAACCCAAACTTATCGTTGGGGCGTGGGCCTGTTATCCCTTTGACCGACCCCAATTCAAACTTCCCCCATTCAAATTTTTTTAAGAACAGTGAAAACGATGCCACACTTTCTCAATTGATTTTGTTGGCAGGAAAAAGAAACAAACAGATAAAACTAGCGGAAGCCAATACAAAACTGGCCGAATACCAATTCTTTGATCTGATCCGCACTTTAAAATATACCCTTCGAACCGATTTCTTCAACATCTATTATCTCCAGCAATCGGCGAAGGTGTACGATGCGGAAATAAAAGCACTACAACAAATTGTGGACGCTTTTGCGCAACAGGAAGGGAAAGGGTACATCGCTGAAAAAGAAGTGGTACGCATCAAAGCACAATTGTACAGTTTCAAAAACGAATACAACGAACTTCTGAACCAAATAAGAGGTATTCAAAGTGAGCTGAGATTGGTACTTCAAATAAAACCGAGCAGCTATATCGACCCTATACTGGATAGCAATAAGATCAATGAACAAACACCCGAAAAATATAGCATCACCATCTTGCTCGATTCGGCTTATCAAAACCGCACCGATTTACAGATTGCAAGAACGAACACCCATATCAACGAATTAAACTACAATTATCAAAAGGCATTGGCTGTTCCCGATCTTACCCTTTCCGCTTTTTGGGATCGACAAGGCTCTTATGCCATCAACTATAATGGCATTGGCGCTTCTATGGACCTGCCTTTCTTCAACCGTAACCAAGGAAATATCAAATCGGCGAAGGCGCAAATCGAAAGCACTAAAGCTTTAGAGAAAAGCACCGTGGCCACCGTTCAGGAAAATGTAACCAACTCCTTGGAAACCGCATTTGCTCAAGACAAAATGTACAGAAGCATCGACCCAAATTTTATGGGGAATTTTGAAAGGCTCATGCATGAAGTGCTGGTCAATTATCAAAGAAGGAATATAAGCATCCTTGATTTCCTTGATTTTTATGATGCCTACAAGCAAAATGTTTTACAAATAAATGCAATCCAATATAACCGCGTACAAGCATTTGAGGATATTAATTTTTATACAGGCACCAATTTTTTCAATTAAACAGAACCACTAAAAGGAAACTATATTCATCGTCATGCAATTACTTTTAAAATATCATCGTTTAGCCCTTTGGTCCCTGGCCTTGGTTGCTGGCTGCTCCTTATTACAATCCTGCGATAGCAATGCAAATAAGAAAACTGAGGACAGACAGAAATACGTTATACCTGATTCCTTATTAAAAACACTGGACATTGACACGGTGACCCAATGCCAGTTGGTAAACTCGATAACCCTTACGGGACAGGTCGATTTTAACCAAGACCATGTGGTGAAAATATACCCCATGATCAGCGGTAATATTCAAGACATCCGTGTTGCCTTAGGGGATTACGTGCAACAAGGCCAAGTATTAGGCGTGATCAAAAGTTCGGAGATGGCGGGCTATAGCAATGATCTGGTGAATGCACAAACCAACCTACAAGTAGCCAAAAAGAACTTGGACAAAACCAGGGACATGTACAAAAGTGGTCTTGCCTCGCTTACAGATTCTATCAGTGCCGAAGCTACTTATCGGCAAGCCGAGTCTGAGCTCAACCGCATTAACCGTGTACTAAAAATAAATGGCGGAAGCACCCAGGGAGACTATACGGTGCGTAGCCCAATCAGTGGTTTTGTGGTAGAAAGACTAGTCAATAACAATACCGCTATCCGTGCTGACAATAGTAGTAACCTCTTCACGATATCCGATCTAAAAAATGTGTGGGTTTGGGCCAATGTATATGAATCGAATATCACTGCCATCAAATTAGGTGACCACGTAGATGTAACTACGCTTTCTTACCCTGGCAAAATTTTCAAAGGGAAAGTGGATAAGATCATGAATGTGTTAGACCCTACCAACAAAGTAATGAAAGTTCGAATAGTATTGGACAATAATAGTTACCTGCTCAAGCCCCAGATGTTTGCCAGTGTTACGGTCACCAATCAAGAAAACAAACAATCCATTTGTATCTCATCGCATGCCTTGATTTTTGACCATAGCCAATATTTTGTATTGACCTATAACAGCAAAACCGATGTGCGCATTACACCAGTACAAATATTGAGCACCAATGGCGACAGAACCTATATCGCTTCCGGCATACAGCCGGGAGAAAAAATCATTGCATCCCAAGCACTTTTGATTTATGATGCATTGAACAACTAGCGATAATAATTTTATATTGATAACATGAACAAGATCCTTAAAAAGATCATTGGCTTTTCGTTGAAGAATCGGTTCTTCATTTTATTGGCAGCGTTGGCTTTATTGGTGTTTGGGATTGTCACTTTCAAAAATATGCCCATTGAGGCCTTCCCCGATGTCACCAATACAGAGATAACCGTAATTACGCAATGGCCTGGAAGAAGTGCCGAGGAAGTGGAGAAATTCGTTACTATCCCCATTGAAATTGCACTGAACCCCGTACAACAAAAAATCAGCCTTCGCTCTACCACCATATTTGGGTTGTCATTTGTGAAATTGATTTTTGATGATGATGTAAAAGACCCGCAGGCTAGGCAGCAAGTAATGAACCTTCTCCCCAATGCCACTTTGCCCAATGGCATTCAACCTTCGGTTCAACCGCCTACTGGTCCTACCGGTGAGATATTCCGATACACCCTCCGTAGCAGTGTGAGGGATGTTCGTGAACTAAAAACCATTCAGGACTGGGTAATCGACCGTCAATTAAGATCCGTGCCCGGGGTGGGCGATATCAATGCATTCGGGGGCAAAACAAAAGCTTATGAAATTCAAGTTGACCCAGGCAAATTAACTTCCTTGGGCATTACACCCCTTGATGTGTTCACGGCCGTTCAAAAAACCAATATCAATATTGGCGGCGATATGATCATTGAAAACAACCAAGCCTATGTGGTGAGAGGCATCGGATTGCTCAATGATATCAATGAAATCAGAAACATCGTCGTCACCAATACCAATGGAGTGCCCGTATTGGTAAAAGATGTGGCTCATGTAGTCATCTCCAATATCCCACGATTGGGATGGGTGGCCAGGTCCGATGGGCTCAAAGACTCTACCAATAAAAGAATTGTGACCGATGAACCCGACGTGGTGGAAGCCATCATCGTGATGAGGAAGGGTGAAAACCCAACGCAAGTAGTGGAGGCCATCAAAGCCAAAGTAGAGAAGCTGAACAAATATATACTCCCTGCGGATACAAAAATTGTTCCTTATTACGATCGCTCAGACCTGATCGATTATGCCACCCACACTGTGCTGCACAACCTGATCGAGGGTATTTTGCTGGTAACCCTATTGGTATCGCTTTTCATGTTCAATTGGCGTACCACCTTAATCGTTTCCATCATCATCCCTTTGGCCTTGTTGTTTGCCTTTATTTGCCTACACCTGATGGGGATGTCAGCTAATTTGCTTTCACTGGGTGCGGTGGATTTTGGTATTATCATAGATGGCGCTGTGGTAATGGTGGAGGGCATGTTTGTGATATTGGATCACAAGGCCAGCGACCTTGGCATGGAACGGTTCAACAAGATTGCCAAATATGGATTGATTAAAAACAATGGAGCCCAGTTGGGGAAAGCTATCTTTTTTGCAAAACTCATCATCATCACGGGTTTGTTGCCCATTTTTTCCTTCCAAAAAGTAGAAGGAAAAATGTTCTCCCCGCTAGCCTATACCCTTGGCTTTGCATTGCTTGGTGCCTTGATCACCACATTGACCTTGGTACCGGTACTCATTAGCCTTCTCCTCAATAAAAATGTACATGAAAAACACAACCCATTTGTGCATGGGCTTACTGGTTTTATGTTGAAAGGTTTTACCAAATCTTTTAAAAATAGGGTAATTGTGATCACCGCCTCATTCATCATCATGGCAATTGGTTTATATTCTTTTAAATTTTTGGGCAGTGAGTTTTTGCCAGAATTGGATGAGGGTTCTATTTGGTTGCGTGTGCAAACACCTTATAGCATTTCTTTAGAAAAGTCCGTTGAAATTTCAAAAGAGGTGAGAAAAAGATTGATGGAATTCCCGCAGGTAAAATATGCCGTATCACAAACCGGCAGACCGGATGATGGAACCGACGTGGCGGGGTTTTACAACAATGAGTTTTCCGTGATGCTCTATCCACAAGAAAGTTGGGAACCAAGGATCTCAAAAGAAGAGTTGATCGACCAAATGAATCAAAGGCTTTCCTCCATACCCGGCACCGATCTAAACTTTTCGCAACCCATCATGGACAATGTAGAAGAAGCGGTGTCTGGGGTAAAAGGGTCGATATGCGTAAAAGTATACGGCGATTCACTCAATTATATGGAAGACAAGATCAACCAAGTGTATGAAATTTTGAAGAACGTGAATGGGATTGCCGACTTGGGCGTGATCCACAATATTGGCCAGCCTGAATTGGATGTAAACTTGGATCAACAAAAAATGGCTCTATATGGTGTGGCGACAGCCGATGCGAATGCGGTGGTAGCGATGGCCATTGGTGGCGAAGCAGCCTCGACTTTGTATGAGGGCATCAAGTTGTTTGATATACGTGTACGCCTCCCAGAAGAATATAGAAAAAATTCAGCCAATATTGGCGATTTGTTGGTGCCCACACAAAGCGGCTCCAAAGTGCCAATCAAGGAAATAGCAACCATAACAAAGAAAACTGGGCCTTGCCTCATTTTCAGGGATGATAATGAAAGATATGCCGCATTGAAATTTTCTGTGCGTGGCCGGGATATGGGCAGCACCATTGCAGAAGCGCAAGAAAAAGTGAACAAAGTGGTGAGCCTGAAAAGAGGGTATTCAATGGCTTGGCAAGGAGATTTCGAAAACCAGCAAAGGGCTGAGAAAAGATTGACAGAGGTAGTGCCCATCAGTTTATTACTCATTTTCCTTTTGCTCTTTGTAATGTTTGGCAATCTAAAAGATGCTGGCTTGGTTTTTCTGAATGTGCCCTTTGCGATTGTGGGTGGCTTATTTGCTTTGCATATCACAGGTACCAATTTTAGTATTTCTGCGGGCATCGGTTTTATTGCACTTTTTGGTATTTGTATTCAAGATGGCGTGTTGCTAATCACCGTGTTCAAACAAAATTTGGATAAAATAAAAGGCCAACGGGCATCCCTATACGCAGCCATTAAGCTCGGTGTCAACTCTAGAATCCGTCCGGTGATGATGACAGCTATGATGGCGGCTATCGGTTTACTGCCGGCTGCACTTTCGCATGGTATTGGGTCGGAAAGTTCAAGACCGCTTGCACGGGTAGTAATAGGAGGCATCCTTTGTGCTATGATCTTCTCCCTTTGGGTATTTCCATTGATATTTGCTTGGGCTTATCGAAAAGTGGACAAACAATCATATGAAGCCAACCCTATAGACGACACTAAAAAATAGTTACAAAACCCATCCAAGCGATGGGTTTGTTTTTTTATAAATAAAAAAGCCTTAATAGTTGGTTGGCTTTTACAAATGCAGCTTTCTACCATTAGTAAAAAATCCTTTGGCTTGTGATTTATCGTAATTTCAATGCATAACTCAATTAATTCCAGACCTCTAATAGGTAGAAAGAACAATTTTATTTTATAGAATGAGTATTCTCTACTTTTACATTTCAAAAAAATTGGCACACTTATCAAATTATCATGAACAAACTCATTAAAAGAGTACTGGCGTTTTCATTAAAGAACAAATATTTCATCCTCTTTTCTACGTTGATCCTTTTGATCGCAGGCATCATCACTTTCAAGACCATGCCCATTGAGGCTTTTCCGGATGTGACCAATACGGAAGTAACCATCATCACACAATGGCCGGGACGAAGTGCGGAGGAGATTGAAAAATTTGTGACCATTCCCATTGAGATTGCACTGAACCCGGTACAAAATAAAATCAGTTTACGCTCCACCAGTATTTTTGGGCTTTCATATATCAAACTGGTATTTGAAGATAATGTGACCAATAACGAAGCAAGGCTGCAGGTGAATAACTTACTAGGCTCCGCCGACTTGCCTCAAAACGTTTCACCCGATGTACAACCTCCTACCGGACCTACCGGCGAAATTTTTCGATACACATTAAGAAGCAGTTTTAGGAACCCAAGAGAACTCAAAACCATTCAGGATTGGGTGGTCGATCGGCAAATCCGGGCTGTGCCTGGCGTGGCAGACCTAGTGAGTTTTGGTGGGGAAACCAAAACCTATGAGATCAGGGTAGACCCTGGAAAAATCACCAATCTGGGCATTACCGCCTTGGATGTCTTCACTGCCGTACAAAAAAGTAATATCAATATTGGTGGCGACGTGATCGTAAAAAACAATCAGGCCTATGTGGTGCGGGGAGTGGGACTGTTGAATGATATCAACGAAATTAAAAACATCATCATCCAAAATAACAATGGGGTACCCATCCTGGTGAAGAATGTAGCAGATGTGACCATATCTAATTTGCCTAGACTTGGTTTTGTGACTAGGTCAGATGCAGTGGTCGATTCCGCTACGGGTAAAAGAACCGTTAACAAACAAGCTGATGTTGTGGAAGGGATTGTGGTGATGCGGAAAGGAGAAAACCCTACGAAAGTTATTGAGGCATTAAAAGCGAAGATTCAAAAACTCAATAGCAAAGTGCTCCCTGCCGACACAAAAATCGTGGCCTTTTATGACCGGGACGATCTTATCCATTTCGCTACCAACACGGTTTTGCACAATATGATCGAAGGGATCATATTCGTGACCATCATCGTATCCCTGTTCATGTTCAATTGGCGAACAACCCTGATTGTTTCCATCGTTATCCCCCTTTCCCTTTTGTTTGCTTTCATTTGTCTTCGGTTGATGGGCATGTCGGCCAACCTACTTTCTTTAGGTGCCATCGACTTTGGTATTATCATTGATGGCGCCGTAGTGATGGTGGAAGGCATTTTTGTGGTACTGGACAGAAAAGCACACGAAATAGGAATGGAACGGTTCAACAAGCTTGCCAAAATGGGCCTCATCAAAAAGCATGGAGCAGAACTGGGAAAAGCCATCTTTTTTGCCAAGTTGATCATCATTGCAGCCCTCTTGCCCATCTTTGCCTTTGAGAAAGTGGAAGGGAAAATGTTTTCGCCATTGGCATACACCTTGGGGTTTGCCTTATTGGGCGCATTGATTACCACACTTACCTTGGTGCCCGTTCTTATCCGTTTATTGTTGAACAAAAATGTCCGTGAAAAACATAACCCCATCGTCAACTTCTTGGTAAAAACAATGACCAAGGGCTTTTCATTTACCTATCGAAATATGTTGCTTTCTGTGACTGTTTCCTTGATCATTATTGTGGTTGGTTTATTTTCCTTCAAATTTTTGGGAAGTGAATTTTTACCGGAGTTGGATGAAGGATCCATTTGGCTAAGGGTGCAATTGCCTTATAGCATTTCACTGGATAAGTCTGTCGATGTATCCAAACAGGTTACCGATGCCCTGATGACCTTTCCCCAAGTAAAAAATATCATCTCGCAAACGGGCAGGCCTGATGATGGAACGGATGTGGCAGGATTTTACAATAACGAGTTTGACATTATGCTATATCCCGAGGACGACTGGAAGCCACATATAACCAAGGATGCCCTAGTGGATAAAATGAACCAAAAACTTTCGGTAATCCCCGGCGCACAATTGAACTTCTCCCAACCCATTACAGATAATATTGAGGAAGCCGTGTCGGGGGTAAAAGGATCGATATGTGTAAAAATATTTGGCGACTCACTCAATTATATGGAGGATAAATCCACCCAAGTATACGATATCCTCAAAACGGTGAGGGGCATCGAGGATCTGGGGGTGATCAAAAATATTGGCCAACCCGAAATGGACATCGATTTAGACCAGCAAAAGATGGCTCTCTACGGAGTGGCCACCGCTGATGCAGATGCAGTGATCGAAATGGCTATTGGGGGTAAGGCCGCCTCTACCCTTTATGAAAGTATCCGGAAATTTGATATCCGTATCCGTTTCCCAGAAGAATACAGGAACACAGAGGAAGCCATTGGCAACCTGATGGTACCTACCCAAAGCGGATCGAAGGTGCCCATCCGAGAGATTGCTACCATATCCACCAAAACGGGGCCCTGCCTCATTTTTAGGGATGACAATGAAAGATACTCTGCCGTAAAATTTTCGGTACGTGGGCGTGATATGGGCAGTGCCATTGCAGAAGCCCAGGAAAAAGTGGGCAAGGCTGTTTCCCTTAAACAAGGTTACTCTATGATCTGGCAAGGGGATTTCGAAAACCAACAAAGAGCTACCAAAAGGCTTACACAGGTGGTACCCATAAGCCTACTGCTCATCTTTCTGTTACTATTTGCCATGTTTGGTAATTTAAAAGATGCCGGTCTTGTTTTTATCAATGTGCCATTTGCCATCGTGGGAGGTATTGCCGCATTGTTCATCACAGGCACCAATTTCAGCATATCGGCCGGCATTGGTTTTATCGCTCTGTTTGGTATTTGTATTTTATTTGGTGTTTTAATGATAACCGTGTTCAAAGAAAATTTGGATAACCTGAAAGGAAGGAAAAACATTCTTTACCGTGCTATTCGTGAAGGTGTTGAATCGAGGGTGCGCCCTGTGATGATGACAGCTTTCATGGCAGCGATTGGGCTTTTGCCTGCCGCTATTTCACACGGCATTGGCTCCGAAAGTTCCCGTCCTTTGGCAAGGGTGGTTATCGGCGGTATTCTTTGTGCCATGACATTTTCATTATTAATCTTCCCACTCATCTTTGCCCGGGCATACCGGAAATTCGATGCAAAATATGGAGATATGATGACAGAGAAAGAAGGGGGCAATGCTTGATAGGAACAACCTTCAAATCAAATATTAAACGCAATCTCTTTTATTGTTTGGGGAAATGGGTTTAGGCAAACTCAATGTTGATGCCCGCCCATATCCATACCTTCCATGGTATTAGCTCCTTTTTTAAAAATAAACTCACTTTGCAACAAGTAGGCCCCGCTGATCACCACAATTTCGCCATCTTCTATACCCGATTTTATTTCTATGCGGTCGCCTGTTTCCAAACCAGTCTCCACCATTTTCATTTTGAATCTGTTTTTTCCCGTACTTACCCAAACACTGTTGCTTTTCTCATCGCGCAAAACGGCATCGTTGGGCAACGTGAACGTTTTCATCGATTTGTTTTTGATGGCCACGTATGCCGACATGCCCGGTCTTAGCAAGGCATTTGCATTAGGCACTTCTATCCGCAATAAGTTCAACCGACTATCTGGGGCAATCTCCGGATTGGCAAAACTTATTTTGCCCCTCCACTCCTTCCCTGGAAAATCCGAAACTCGTACCGATGCAAATCCTTTTTGATCTACCTCCGATAACTGGGAGGCATATACCTGCGCCTCTGCCCATAGGGTGGACAAATCTGCAAGCTTCATCAAGGTTGTTCCTTCGGAAACATATTGCCCTTCTGAAATCGGAAGTTCGGTGATATAACCAGAAACCTGACTAAAAAAGGAAGTCAGTGCTGATGCCTTTTTTGTTTTCTCCAGTTCTGCCACCTGCGCCTCGCTCATTCCCCATAATAACAATTTGGTTTTGGCACTTTGTACCAAGCGGTTAAAATCGATGATGGAATGGTCAAGTGTTTGTTGCTTCTCAACGACAGCAATAAATTCTTGTTTGGCATTATTCAGTTCCTCACTATACAGATCATAAAGATGTGCCCCTTTGGGAACATAATCTCCTAGGTTTTTAAAATACAAATGATCGACACGTCCCATAATTCTGGCACTGATACTATTTACCTTAGCTTCATCTGTATTGAGTGTGGCTGTTAATACAATTTCATCGCCAATCATGCCTTTACGCACCGTATCCGTTTTAATATTTCCCAGTCTAATCTGTTCGTCATTCAACATAATTTCGTTAGGTGCCGAACTGGTTCCTTTTGCAAGCACCAATTGCATATGGCATATCGGGCAGTTGCCCGGCTGATGCTGCATCACTTGTGGGTGCATACTGCAAGTATAGAATTCTTCCTTACTCAAGGAGTCTTTGGGTTTGCTTGTACAAGCCACCAATCCTATCAGAAGGCTCAAAACCAAGGGCATTAATTTTTTCATACACTTAATTTGTTTTTATGAAGCTTTCGCTATCAACCAAAAACTGTGCGTTTGCTGCCACCGCTTCTGTTTTGTTCAATCCACCTAACACCTGTACCAAATGTTTATTGGAAATACCCGTTGCGATTTTTCTGGCCTTGAAAGATTCGCCAGTTCTTACAAAAACCACTTTGTCCAAACCCAAGGACAGAACAGCTTCCTCTGGCAACCATTCCGCAGATCGGTTGCCAGCAAAAATGGTTGCACTCACCTGACTTCCTATTGGTATTATCAACTTGGTATTATCAAAGTAGACCCGAACCGTTAATGTTTTATTACCTGCTCGGTAAACGGGTTCTATATAATCAATCTTAGCTTTAAAGTCACTGTTTGGATTTGATTCTGGCACAATATGCACTTGATCGCCCAATTTGATCATCGAAACTTGATCAGGGAAAATATTCAGTAAAACCCAAGCCCGATTGGGATCAAATACTGAAAAAATATTTTGCCCCTTTTGGATATACATACCTTCCTTCATAGACAAAGCTTCTGTAAGGCTTGGGGAAACAGGCATTTCGGGAGCAACGGTATTATTCATACCCGTACTATTACTTTCATGTATATGCCCATTGTATTTGCTGAATAGGCTAATCCGATAAGCCGGTTTGCCGCCACGGATTATACCATCTAATTGCTCATCGCTCATCCCCAATAGATATAATTTTTCTTTAGCGGCATTGATCAGCATGTTATTACTAGGATCATTTTTTAAAAGGAACAATAGGTCTTCCTCTGCCGTTACTATTTCTGGACTATACACATCCATGATGAGCTGCCCTTTACGAATGGTCTGATACCGATATTTGACATATAGACGGTCAATCCTCCCTGAAAAATTGGAGGACACCACACCCACATGCCGACTATCATAGTTAACAAAACCATAGGCAGCCATTTCAATGTTTTCCGATCTTTCCATCATATGTATCATTGGCACATTGGCAATCACCTGCTGATTAGCAGGCTTGAGTAGTGTATTCAGGGAAACCGCTTTGGCTTCGAACGGTGATTTTATTTTTTCCAATTCCATGCCGCAGATCGGACAGGTGCCCGGTCCCTCTGATTGCACTTGGGGGTGCATGGGACAAACATAATGTTTGCTTGTATCCAGTTTGACAATAGGTTCATCGGTATGATGTAGATGGGCTTCTTCCACCAATACCAAATCCATCCCACACTTCGGACATTTGCCGGGGGTATTACTAAATACCGAATCTGAAGCCATGGGACAGGTATACATTGGTGATTGCTTTTTGGTTTCTTCTTTGCATGCAAAAAACAAAGCCAAGGCAAACAAAAACAATAGCCCTATTATTTTATTTCTCATTTGCATTCCTTCGCATTTATTTTATTTCAATAATTTTCATCAACTCAGCTTGTATTTCCAATGCCCGCTGCAATTGGTCCAAATAATCCATCTGCGTCATGTTCAACGATTCCCAAGCATCAAACAATTCAAACAGTTCGCCCGTGTTTTGCTCATAAGCCAATTGCATGGTCTGAAAATTTCTTCGCAGCGCAGGTATAATCTGATTTTCATACAATGCCATTTGCTTTTTCTTGGCTTCCAGTTCGGAGCGATTGCTCTCTGCCATCCCTACCGCTTCGTTTATAATCATTTCCTGTTGATTTTTCAATGCCTCGTTTTGCCAAACCAGGCTTTCTGCTTTAGCCCGATTCATTTTGGACGACCATTTTGCCAAAGGCAATTTTACCATGCCCATCACCGTGAACATCAATGGCTGTCTGGCCCAGCCCGTCATATGGTCATAACGAATACCAAATTGTGGTTTCAATTTTGCCAGTTCAGCTGTCCGCTCCAAATTATTCACTTCTATATTCTTGTTGATCACCTTGATATCACTGCGCTCTTGCTTCAAAGCATCTTCACTAAACATTTTTTTATCAAAATCAAACCATACATAATTGGTATCCACCTCAAAAATCACATTTCGGTCTCGGTTCATAATGGTATTGATGGCAATCCTTTTTTGCTCCATTTCATTACGGAGCATCAACTGTTTGTTCTCAATATTTGATAATGCGGCCTTGGCTTTATAATAAGCACTGATTTTGCCTAAACCATTTTTATAACGGATCTCAGCGCTCTGCATCATGAACCGAAGCAGTTTATCGTTTTCCTCCAATACCTTCATTTTTTTCTCGAGCACTACCCAATCGTAATAATTCTTTCTAGCGGCAAAAATCAGTTCGTTCATTACTACATCCTTACGTTGTTTCTCAACCAAGGACTGTGCATTGAGATAAGCAAACTCCGCGTTTTGACTTTTTTTATTGGGGAACATCTGTTGGACAGAAACCATGAATGCACCCATTCCGGGCTGACCATCCATATACTTCCAATAGCGGGGCGAATAAGGAGTCTGAAAAAACCCAGCACCCAATTCTGGTGGCATCCAACTATAAGCCCCTTTTGCTTCTTCCTCCATCGAACGAGCCTGTGCATCCAACATTTTTAATGCAGGATGTTTTTGTTCGATGGCAGACTGTATATCTTGCATACGGAGTATTTGCTGCGCATCGCTTATAAAAAAGGCTGTTAATAGCCCGAGGGTTATTGATATCTTTTTCATGTTCGATTATTTATTTTGTTGTCCATCATGTATGTTCGTGTCCAGCACTTGTATTTTCCCATATTTGCGCAATTCATATTCTTTAGCCATCAAAAAAATTAATGGCGTAACCAATAGGATATGGGTTGCAGACGTAATCACACCGCCCACCATGGGCAATACAATGGGTTTCATCACATCACTGCCAACCCCATGGCTCCATAAAATCGGGATCAATGCAAACAAGGACACACTTACAGTCATGAGTTTGGGTCTCAATCTTTTTGCGGCTCCGGCAATCACATATTCTTTCAGGTCCTCTTTGCTGATGGTTTCTTTTGAATTTTGCTTTTTCTCTACCAATTGTTGCATCGCATCGTTCAAATAAATAACCATCACTATACCCGTTTCCACCGCCAGCCCAAAGAGGGCAATAAACCCAACCGCAACGGCAACTGATAAATTCACTCCCCAGAAATAAATCATGAAGGCACCGCCAATCAATGCAAAGGGAATGGAGATCAGGCTCAAAAAAGCTTCCCTAGCTGAATGAAAAGCAAAATACATGGAGAGGAAAATAATGATCAGCACCACAGGTAAAATCCATTTAAGTGTTCTTTCGCTGTGCATCAGGTTTTCATATTGACCACTCCATTCCATATAATATCCTTTGGGAAGTTTGGTAACCAGATTATTCAATTTTTCCTTGGCCTCCTGTACGGTGCTGCCCAAATCCCTTTCCCGAACATTGAACAAGACCGTGCCTCGCAGCATGGCGTTTTCTGAATTGATCATGGGTGGTCCGTCTGTGATTTTTACATCGGCGACGGCCGCCAAAGGCACAGGACCAAATTTCTTAGTCTGTACCTGTAGCCTTTTAAGCGCTTCGATATTGTTCCTAAAATCCTGACCGAACCTAGCGTTCACAGAGAAACGTTGCCTACCTTCCACGGTGGTGGTTAACCGCATTCCGCCCAAAGCAATTTCCACTACCGTGTTCACATCATCTACAGTAAGTCCATACCGACCAATCTCATCCCGCTTTACCGTAATATCGATGTACTTGCCCCCAGTGATTGGCTCCACATACAAATCCTTTACTCCATTAATCCCTTCTAACTCCTTTTTAATTTTTTCTGAGAAATCATAAATGCTATCCAAGTTTTGTCCATAAATTTTCAACCCCACATCGGTCCTGATACCAGTAGAAAGCATATTGATGCGATTGATGATGGGCTGTGTCCAGCCATTTACCACACCGGGGATCTGCAATTTTGCGTTTAATTCATTGATGATGTCATTTTTGGTAATGCCCTTTCTCCATTCGGAACTTGGCTTCAACAAAATGATGGTCTCGATCATGCTGATGGGAGAATTATCGGTTGCGGTGTTGGCACGTCCTGCTTTGCCCAATACATTTTTTACTTCCGGTACCGATTTGATCAGTTTGTCCTGCACCTGCAAAATCCTTTTTACTTCACTGTTCGACACATCGGGCAAAGTGACGGGCATAAACAAAATAGATCCTTCATCCAAGGGCGGCATGAATTCCTTACCCAGACTCATGAGCATCGGAATACTTATAGTCAATGCGAGTAGGTTGATCGCAATTGTCGTTTTTCGCCATTTGATACAAGTAAGGATAATAGGTTCATATATTTTCTCCAATATCCGGTTCACGGGGTTTCTGGTTTCTGGTTTAAACCTTCCTCTCATGAAAAAAGAAATCAGCACCGGTGCCAAAGTAATGACCAACAAGGCATCCACAACCATGATAAAGCTTTTGGTAAAAGCCAGTGGATGGAATAGTTTGCCTTCCTGCCCCGTCAACAAAAACACGGGCAAAAATGAAGCGATGATGATGATGGTTGAAAAGAAAACACCCCTTGATACCTGGATGCAGGCCTTTTCAATCAAACGCATCCGCTCCAATTCGGGTATGCGTTGGTATTGCGGCGTTGCATTTTTTTTATTGAATATGTTTTTCATGAATTAAGATTTTGGGGAATGATGATGTTGCCAATCAGATAAATGCCGATGGGCATTCTCGCTCATAATAATTCCATTGTCCACAATTACTCCGATAGCTAAGGCGATTCCTGTTAAGGACATGATATTGGAGGATATACCAAATAGGTTGAGCATGATAAAACTGATTGCAATCGTAATGGGTATTTGGATAATAATGCTCAAGGCACTGCGCCAATGAAAAAGGAAGAGGATCACGATCAACGCCACCACGGCCATTTCCTCTATCAACTTTGTTTTGATATTCCCGATGGCGGCTTCTGTCAATTCACTTCGGTCATAGGCCGTTTTAAATTCCACCGCATCTGGCAATCCCTTTTGGATCTCCTTCATTTTTTCTTTAACTGCGGCAATCACTTTATCGGCATTCTCGCCATAGCGCATCACTACAATGCCCCCCACCACTTCGCCTTCTCCGTTTTCATCGAATATGCCTAACCGTAGATCCCCCCCCATTTGTACGCTACCGATATCCTTTACCCGAACCGGTATGCCGTTATCATTAGCTACTGCTATGCTTTCAATATCATCCTTGCTTTTAATATAGCCCAAGCCGCGGATGATATAGGCCATATCACTCATCTCAAACTTTCTGCCCCCCACATCATTATTGCTCGCTTTCACTTTGTTCATCACGTCCATCAGCGATACCTTATAATACTGGAGTTTCACCGGGTCAATCACCAATTGGTATTGCTTTTCAAAACCACCAAAAGAAGCTACTTCCGCAACACCGGGAACAGTTTGCAAGGCCAATTTGATATACCAGTCTTGGAGTGCCCGCTGTTCGCCAAGATCAAGGTTCTTTGTTTCCAGCGTATACCAAAACACATGTCCCACACCAGAACCATCGGGACCCAAAGTAGGTGTAACTCCAGCCGGCAAGAGCCGCTGTGCATAGTTCAATCTCTCCAGCACCCTTGTTCTTGCCCAATAAACATCCACATCATCTTCGAAAATGACATATACAAAACTCATCCCGAACATGGAGCTGCCACGGATATTTTTTACTTTGGGTATGCCTTGCAGATTGCTCACCAAAGGATAAGTCACTTGGTCCTCCATTATCTGTGGTCCACGCCCCATCCATTCCGTAAACACGATGACTTGGTTCTCACTTAAGTCGGGAATGGCATCAATGGGGTTCTTGTTGATATTGAAAATGCCCCATGCAAACAATCCGATTGCCAGCAGCAAGACCAAGAACCGGTTTTTTAGTGACCAAGAAATGATTTTGGGAATCATAGAATCATATTTTAAAAATGAATTCAGGAAATCCTTTTATAGCAAAAGATTGATAGATAGAATAACAGAATTAGAATTATTCCTCCGTGCCGTTATTCCATCTTCATATATCCCTTCTCTATTTTTCTTTTTTAGCTTTCAGTTCCATGCCACATTTTGGACATTTGCCAGGTTTATTACTGGTTATTTCCGCATGCATGGGACAAGTATATACAACTGATTTTTTCTCTTTTCTAACCAGGTCCATCCCGCACTTAGGGCATTTACCAGGCTTGTCGCTCAATACATCGGCATGCATGGGGCATGTGTAGATTGGCTTTTCCATTTGCATTTTGGTTTGTTTCTTGTTTTGCTTGGCCGTATCCTGGGCCATTAAGGTGATAGAAAAAATAGTCAACACGGCCATTAATAGCATTCGCATGAATTTCATTTTATTAATTTTTATTGTTAAAAAATGATGGATTGATTGGGCAACAAAAATGCCCATAGCCAAGACAATCTTATTGCTTGGCTAAATAGTAGAACCTTATTTTAAATACGGAAAACGCAATTGCGTATGCACACATCCACCTCATAACAGTCGGGTGGTGCATGACCAAATGGAGTAGTGGTCGCTAAAAAAAGATTGGGATAAATCGAAAAGGGTAAAATGCGAATTGGTAATGCGGTTGCAAATAGTTGTAGCAAAGAGGCAGACCCATCTGTTGTCTTTTGGTCGATATTATTCTTGAAGAATTTGTGCTCGTCCCTGCAGCAGCCATTGTTGTTCTTATCTTTTTTCTCCATGCCGCATTTCGTACAACTCTTGGATTTTGTTTTGGCAAAATCCCATCCTTCCAACTTGCCCATGCAATAATGTATATTCATGGTAGCCCCAAAGGAAGTGCCCAAATACAGTATAGCTAATATGGCTGCGGCGAACTTTTTCATTTCATTTGCTGAGCAAAGGTATAATTTATTTTTAAGTACCCTAAATATGAGGTCAAAAACCGATTTCAAGAAGGTGAAATATTCGTCACCCAACTAAAACGAATCAACCAATCAAAATCGTATAAAGAAACCCTGGGGCAAATTGAACACACCCAATAAGCCCACCTACATTAGAACCAATCTAATGCTATAGCCACCCCAATTATCCAATAAAAGTCAATAAATGTTCGGTTCGATATTTATTATAGCTACAAGAACCAAATCAATGCCTATCATTTCAAAAAAAATCCCGCCTCGCTTAAAACGAGACGGGACCTTATTTTCCGTTTGTACAAGACCAACCTAAAATGGTTGACCATTGAATGATTAATAATCCATTCCGCCCATACCTGGAGCACCACCTGGATGTGCATGCGCTTCTTCTTTCTTAGGTTTGTCAGCAATCACACATTCAGTAGTGAGCAACATACCTGCGATAGAAGCAGCATTTTCCAGAGCGATACGGGTAACTTTGGTTGGATCGATTACACCTGCTTTCAACAGGTTTTCGTATACTTCAGTGCGGGCATTGAAGCCATAATCAGCTTTCCCTTCCTTCACTTTTTGTACTACGATAGATCCTTCGATGCCGCTATTCACCACAATCTGGCGGATAGGCTCTTCCAAAGCTCTTTTAACGATAGCGATACCAGTGGTCTCATCATCGTTCACCCCTTTCATTTTTTCCAATGCTTCGATGGCACGAATATAAGCTACACCACCACCAGGTACAATACCTTCTTCAACGGCTGCACGAGTTGCATGTAATGCATCGTCCACACGGTCTTTCTTCTCTTTCATTTCAACTTCGGTAGCTGCACCAACATACAATACAGCAACACCGCCGCTCAATTTAGCTAGACGCTCTTGCAATTTTTCTTTATCGTAATCAGATGTTGTCGTTTCAATCTGTGCTTTAATCTGATTCACACGTGCTGTTATATCATCTTTTTTGCCTTTACCGCCAACAACGGTAGTATTGTCTTTGTCGATGGTTACAGAAGCAGCGCTACCCAAATAGCTCAGGTCTGCGCCTTCCAATTTGTAACCTTGCTCTTCGCTGATCACAATTCCTTTTGTAAGGATTGCAATATCCTGCAGCATTTCTTTTCTGCGGTCTCCAAAGCCTGGCGCTTTTACTGCTGCCACTTTAATAGTGCCACGCAATTTATTTACTACCAATGTTGCCAATGCTTCACCTTCGAGGTCTTCAGCAATAATCAACAAAGGACGGCCACTTTGAGCTACTTTTTCCAGAATCTGAAGGATATCTTTCATTGCAGAGATCTTCTTATCATAGATAAGGATATAAGGGTTCTGCAACTCGGCTTCCATTTTTTCGCTATTGGTAACGAAATAAGGAGAAATATAACCACGGTCGAACTGCATACCTTCTACCACATCAACAGTAGTATCGGTTCCTTTTGCTTCTTCAACGGTAATCACACCTTCTTTGCCCACTTTTGTAAAAGCTTCTGCAATCAGTTTACCAATGGTTTCGTCATTGTTGGCAGAAATAGAAGCTACTTGCTGGATTTTTTTGCTATCGTTGCCAATGGTTTGAGATTGAGCTTTCAAGTTGTCAACCACTTTTGCAACGGCTTTATCGATACCGCGTTTCAGATCCATTGGGTTAGCACCTGCAGCCACATTCCTTAAACCTTCGCTGATGATAGCTTGGCCAAGAACAGTAGCAGTGGTAGTACCATCACCAGCAATATCCGCTGTTTTGGAAGCTACTTCCTTCACCATTTGAGCACCCATATTTTCGATGGGATCTTCCAATTCAATTTCTTTTGCTACGGTAACACCATCTTTAGTGATGGAAGGAGCACCGAATTTTTTTTCAAGTACCACGTTGCGACCTTTAGGTCCCAATGTAACTTTTACGGCGTTCGCCAAAATGTCAACACCCCGTTTCATTCTGTTACGGGCGTCAATTTCAAAAAATATTTGTTTTGCCATGATTGTTCAATTTGTTTTTTTAATAAGAAATTTTATATGCCTATTTCGTAAGTATTGTTAGCAATCGAATTGCGAAAAGCATATTTTAAAATCCAAAGAATTTTATACAATCGCCAGGATATCCGACTCCCTCATGATCAGGAACTCGTCCCCATCAATCTGGATCTCTGTTCCAGAATATTTTCCATATAATACAGTATCGCCGATTTTAACGGTCACTGGCTCGTCTTTTTTGCCTGGGCCAGCAGCAACCACGGTGCCACGCTGTGGCTTTTCCTTCGCCGTATCTGGAATAATGATGCCCCCAGCTGTTTTTTCTTCAGCTTTGGCAGCTTTAACGATTACCCGGTCATGAAGTGGGGTAACGCTTAACTTCTTAGCCATAATTGTATTGATTTTTATTAGTGAAAGATTTATAATGCCCCCGCTTAGACGGGGCGCAAACTTAACAACTAATTCTGTACCAAAGCCTAAAAGACGCTCAAAACTTGAACTCTTGGCAGTTAGTATGAAAAACTTGGCAGTTTTAGACACAAAACAAATTGATTCAGGTGAATAGAAGTGCCAAATTTGCATTTTGGTTGGATATGGTCACTACCCTGAAACCTAATATATTATTTGTACAGTTTGGGCGGATATTGGAAAAAGAGGGGCGTAAAAGATCTTTTACTAGGCTATAATCTCTTTAAGGTATAGAAGGGTTATCAGAAGCCGGTTTCGATATCGATGCTGCCAACATGGCTGCCCCGGCTATTGAACATGGAGTCAATGTTAACCAATATCAAAATAAGCGACGGCTCAAAATAATTACCTTCGATAAATTTTATTCATGAAAACATGTAAGCCGTCTTTTAAATTTGCTCTAAACCTGTTGGTAAGATTTACTGTACCGGTTATACTATTGATAACACTATCACTCTCAATGGGAGAAAAAACAATGGCCCAGGGAAATAACCAAATGGTTCGTTTAGCAAAAATCAAAGTGGACCCTCTGCGATTGGACAAGTACAATTTGGCACTGAAAGAGCAAATGACCACCGCGGTGCGTGAAGAGCCCGGTGTGTTAACCTATTATGCGGTCGCGGATAAAACCGACCCTTCACAAATAACCATACTTGAGATTTACGCCGACACCACAGCATATAAAAAACACATTGAAACTTCTCATTTCAAAAAATACAAGGAAACCGTTAAAGGCATGGTCAAATCTTTGGAGCTCATTGACGTTAATCTAATAGGTTCAGCCAAAAAACCAGGAATGTAAGCGGAATCGCTAACCTAAACCCACATTCTAAAAAGATACCCACCAAGTACAAGCAACTTGATCTGTAAATGTTTTAGCTTTTATTTGACAAGCCCTCAAATCAATGTAATAATTCTAAGGGAAATAATCGATGCAAGCATGTTGAAGAATGGAATAGCACCAAAATCCAAGCACCCATATAATTATTTGCTTTTAAATATACCCATCCCCCTTCACTGCTTACTTCTTTTCCCTTAACTTTGCCGCCTCAAACAAGTTCTTACATAATGATTAGTAGAAGAAATATCCGGGTGAAAGTGATGCAAACATTGTACTCGCTGGAAGCCAGGGAAAATGAGCAAAAGCCAGGCGAGGATATCAGAATCTTACAGAAACATTTCGACCATACAAGGCAACTTTTCATTTATCTTATCCATTTTATTACCGAAATAGCCCAATACGCAGAAACAGACTCCAGGGTCAGGGCTTCCAAACATTTACCAAGCGATCAGGACCGCAATGTAAACACCCGCTTGGCTGGCAATGAAATGCTTTGGAAGATCCTGGAAGATGCTTCTTACCAAAAAGCACTGGCAGCGGACAAGCCACAGTTGCATATCAACAAGGAACTGGTGAAAAAACTATACCAGGAGCTTGCTGAAACCAACGAGTACAAAAAATACATACTGGCCGAAGCCAGAGATAAGAAATCAGAAAAAGATATTTTGCTTTTCATTTTCTCAGAACTGATGTTGCCCAATGATGTTTTTGAAAGTTATGCAGAAGAACTTTTTCCGAATTGGGATGATGATATTGAGATGCTGGTGCAGTTTGTGAATGCCTATATCAGTAAACCCAACTCAGTTGACTTTCAGGATATGCTGGGGAAAGAAAAATGGGATTTTGCAAAAGGGCTCCTGCTCACTGTGCAAGACAAGAAGGAAATCACGATGGAATTGATCAAACCCAAATTAAAGAACTGGGATGCTGAACGGATTGCCACCTTGGATATGATTTTGATGCAGATGGGCGTTTGTGAGTTCCTGTTTTTTGAAACCATTCCGCCCAAAGTTACCATCAATGAGTATATAGACCTTGCAAAGGAATATAGCACGGAGCAAAGCGGGCATTTTGTGAATGGCATACTGGACAATATCCATAAAGAATTGGTGGCGGGTGATAAAATGCACAAAATAAATTTCAAGGGCTCAAAAATCTAATTATTCGGCACTGTTTTCAACGAACCACAGAAACGCTTTTTGATGCCACTAATTATGGACAATTGGGTTTCAAACAAGTGTATATATATTCTGTGACCATCTAGCATTCTCTGTCAAAACCTATCATTCTTATAACAAAATCCTTTAGGTTTGCAAAAAAATCAATAATGCGTTTACTGATCGGTTTATTATTAGCTGCCCTGTTCATCGGCTGCAATAACAGCACAAACGACAAAAAGTCGCCTTTGGCTATAAACAGTAGCCAAAATGATGCTGCATTAAAAGACTCAGCGAACTTTACCAGCATTCAATGGCTCGATTCCCTTGACAAAAACTTTGGCAAAATAGCAGAAGGGCAAAAACTGGAAGTATCCTTTTCATTTAAAAACACAGGGGATAAACCACTTGTTATTACCCGGGTGCAGCCAAGCTGTGGTTGTACCATTGCTGAGCAACCATCCGAACCCATAGCTCCGGGTGGACAAGGAACGATCAAAGCCTCTTTCAATAGTGAGGGCCGGATGGGGGTCAACCATAAAACGCTTTCGGTTTATGCCAATACCAAATTGGCACAAGTGCACGAATTGCATTTTGAGGTAGAGGTGGAAAAAAAGAAATGGTAATAATAAATAACTAGTCTTCGAATAAAAAACAACTATACAATGAGCACACTTTTGATTTTATTGCAAGCAGGTCCGCAACAGAATGGTTCTTTTACCTTTATTCTACTAGGCGCCATGATTTTGGTTTTTTGGCTTTTTATGATCCGACCACAAGCTAAAAAAGCAAAACAGGCAAAACAGTTCCAGGAGAATATGCAAAAAGGAGATAAGATTGTGACCATTGCAGGGATACACGGCACCGTGAACAAAGTGAATGACGATGGCACCCTGATGCTGGAAACCAGTCCGGGCAGCTATCTTAAAATCGAGAAAAGCTCCATTTCGATGGAATGGACACAAAACATTAATAAAGCAGTTAGCACGGATAAAAAATAAATAGTATCGTACGTTGAAAAATTTTTTCAAGCGTATCATACTGCTAAAATTCCAACTGCCTACTTCAGACCTTTACAAAAATCGTCCGGCGCACATCGTCTGACGATTTTTGCATTATAATTAAACCGAAATTGCAGCAAATAGAAACGGATAGCCAATATCTGACCAGGAATGGAGCAATGAAATAACCAAGCGTCTACATCTCAAATTAATAATACCCATGCTTCGTATTGGTCTTACAGGTGGCATCGGATCTGGCAAAAGCACCATCGCCAAAATATTTGAAGTGCTGGGCATACCTGTATATTATGCTGACGATGCTGCCAAACGCCTGATGAACGAAGATGAAAATCTGAAAGAAAAAATCAAATCGCATTTTGGGGTTGACTCATATAGCAATGGTTGCCTGAACAGGTCTTATATAGCAAAAATGGTTTTTAACAACCCGGAGAAACTGGCCTCGCTCAATGCCCTCACGCATCCTGCGGTTATGCATGACAGCGAGGACTGGATGAAGACACAAACTGCCCCCTATATTATTCGGGAAGCCGCATTGATTTTCGAAAGCGATGCCTACAAACAACTGGATTATGTGATTGGGGTTTCTGCCCCGGAAGCCATGCGCATTGAACGTACCATGGCCCGTGATCAGGTGAGCCGGGAAGAAGTATTGAAACGCATGCGAAACCAGATGGACGAAAACGAAAAAATGGAACGCTGCGATTTTTTGATTTATAATGATGAAGAACAGTTGGTGACTCCCCAAGTATTAGAACTCCACCAAAAAATCTTGGCACTAAAACCACGTGCAGGGAATGTCTTGTTATAATATAAACAATGTCAAGCATGCAGTGTTAACTAAGTCTTCTATCTTTCGTTCCCTCAAAATATTGGATTGAGGGGGGCGAAAAGCCTAATAACCTAGTTGTTTCCATCTACCAATCCGTATTAAATTGCCCTCCTTCTCCTTACATTTGCAAAAAACATTTTGCGCCATCTAAAAGCTGTCAATAAATATTTCTGGAAGTACCGCTGGCGCTTATTATTGGGGCTACTGTTCATCATTTTATCAAACTATTTTCGGATCCTCTCGCCACAAGTCACAGGCTATGTGGTGAATTCCGTACAAAAGGAACTAACGGATAGCATTAGCCGAAAAACCGCTCCCAGTGCATCCAATGGCAAAGTGATAATCGCCGAAGAAAAAAGCCGAAAAAGGGATATAGCCAACTACGATATCTTGGTGAGAAAGTTTATTGGGAGATTAGAAAAAGCCCAACCCTCTTTTGGACAAAAAGTGGCGATCTGCGGTATTACTTTATTGGTTCTGGCCTTAATCAGTGGTTTTTTCCTTTTCCTGATGCGTCAGACCATCATCGTCATGAGCCGGCATATAGAGTACGACCAGAAAAATGAGATCTATCATCATTACCAGCAACTGGACCTAAATTTTTATAAAACACATAGTACAGGCGACCTGATGAGCCGCATGGCCGAAGACGTGAGCCGGGTACGCATGTTCACGGGACCGGCCATTATGTATCTGGTAAACCTGTTGGTGGTCATTGGCTTTAGCCTCTATTTTATGATTCGTAAAGATGCGCTGCTCACTTTGTATGTGTTGGCCCCCTTGCCCATCCTTGCTTTTACTATTTATTATGTAAATACCATTATTAACAAAAAAAGCGAGCATATCCAGGCATTGTTAAGCAAGCTGACTACCAATGCACAGGAATCCTACAGCGGCATACGTGTTATCAAATCCTTTGTGCAGGAGAAAGCGATGTTCGATTTTTTTGATAAAAACAGTGAGGACTATCGTCAACAGGCCACCGGTTTAGCAAAAATCGAATCCATTTATTTTCCCTCAATGGGGCTGATGATTGGGTTGAGTACCCTGCTTACGATTATGATCGGGGGCGGCTACGTCATTTACGGAAAACATAATACAGACATTGGCACCATTACCGAGTTTGTAATCTATATCACCATGCTGATGTTCCCAGTAAGTGCCATTGGCTGGGTAGCGAGTATGGTGCAAAGAGCAGCAGCTTCCCAAAAAAGGCTTAACGAGTTTTTGGATACCGAACCCCAGATAAAAAACTCGCCCCAAGCCATTACAAAAAAATTGGAAGGAGATATTCTTTTCGAGAATGTGGAATTCACATATCAGGGAACGGGCATCCATGCTTTAAAAAATTTCAACCTACATATAAAAAAAGGGCAAAAAGTGGCCATTATCGGTAGAACCGGCAGCGGGAAAACGACCCTTGCCCAGTTGCTGCTGCGTATGTACGACCCCACGGCAGGCATTATCCGCATCGATGGCACCAATATCCAGGAGTTTGACCTCCGGCATTTGCGTAACCAATTGAGTTATGTGCCGCAGGATGTTTTCCTATTCAGCGAAACCGTTTCCAACAATATTCAGTTTGGTCTGGACCAAAAATCTGACGCTTTGGCTAGGCAAGCCGCCAATAATGCCAGTGTGGATGGTGAAATACACAGCTTTTCGAACCAATACGAAACCATGATTGGGGAAAGAGGCGTAACCCTGAGTGGGGGACAGAAACAGCGTATTTCAATAGCAAGGTCACTGGTCAAAGACCCCGAAATTGTTGTTTTCGACGATTGCTTGAGCGCCATTGATGCCAGAACCGAGAAGCAAATATTGGGTAACCTCTACCAATACCTGAAAAACAAAACGGCTATCATCATCACCCATCGTATTTTCTCGCTTTTTGATTTTGACCTGATTGTGGTTTTGGATGAAGGCGCCATTGTTGAAACGGGTACTCATCAGGAGCTAATGGCTCAAAACGGCTACTATGCCTATTTATATGACCAACAGCAGCAAAAAAAAGAAGAAAATACCTAAATCGAAAAAGCCGCTTATTTTCTCATCATATTCTTTCGGTAAATTTTGCCAATTCCAAAACAGTACTATATTTGTAACAATTAAAATTTAATTCATTTCATTGTAAAAAATTATCATTGTGGCGTACGAAAATAATGACAAAAGAATGGAAAGCGTTTATAGCAAACGCATCAGGGCTGGGAAAAGAAGGACTTATTTTTTTGATGTTCGGGCGACCAGGGGGAATGATTATTATTTAACGATTACGGAGAGCCGAAAAAAGTTCAATGAAGATGGGTACGATAGGCATAAAATATTTTTGTACAAAGAAGATTTCAACAAATTTATAAAAGCACTTGGCGAATCGGTGGACTATGTGAAGACCGAACTGATGCCCGATTTTGATTTTGATGCCTATAATCATGATAACTTACCGGAGGGCGAGTCCAATGCCTTTTCTGCTGAGCATGATGCTGAGGTTGAAACCAGTCATACTCAAAGTGTTGAACCCATTGCTGAGTATAAGCCAACAGCTACCCCTGAGCCCGTTGCACCTGCAGCAGCACCATCCACCTCTACCGATGAAGTAGACAAATGGTAGGAAATAATAAAACTTGCTCTTAAAATATAAACCCGCAGTCTGCGGGTTTTTTGTTTTCATACCAAACTCAGGAGGTTGAAGTTTTTGATCCCCTATTTCACATTGTGAAACATATAGTTTTCACTGACTTTTAGGGGTCTCACCTGAAACCCATGTTTGAAGGAAAGACTCTTTAATAGCAAAATCTACATTTCAGCCTAATCAATCCTTATAAGAAAATACTTTTTAATCTTTTTAATCGTTAGAAATCCTAGAGAACGGCCTTTTTTAATCGGATCCAAAACTATATGAAAAACCATAGGCTCCCCAAACCCATCTTTTTAGTCATTATATTATTGACTTCAGTCTTTTTCTTTTTTCAACCCATTTCAAAAAAGACATTCAGGGATGATGACCGGGAATCAGAAAATCCGGAGGAGGAGGTTTTGGCCAGATTACAGCAAGAGATATTAATGACCAAAGACCCCCAATTGGGCTATGTGCCCGTCGAGCGGCTCGAAGAAGCCAAAAAGCAATGGAAAAACCTGATCCCCTTCAATCCAAAAACAGTCAACTCTGCAAATAACAGCAGCAATAATCATTCATTGGGTACCGGTTTAACTTGGGCAGAACGTGGACCCAACAATATCGGTGGCAGGAGCAGAGCCGTGCTGATTGACCAGAACGATGCTACTGGAAACACGGTACTTGCCGGAAGTGTGGGAGGAGGCCTCTGGCGCACCACTAATTTTCTGACTGCGACACCAACATGGTCACAACTTAGCACTGTTTCTACCAATCTCGCCATTACCACATTGGCACAAGACAAATCAAATCCCAGCACGATGTATGCTGGCACAGGTGAAGGCTTTAATAACCAGGATGCCATCAGAGGTTTAGGTATTTATAAAAGTACGGATGGAGGCCTAACTTGGAGCTTATTGCCTTCCACAACAACTGGGGGTGCCCATTTTTATGATTTCAACTATGTACAAAAAGTAGCTGTATATAGTAATGGGGATGTGTATGCTTCTGGCATCAGCGCTTATTATTGCAATGCAGGGGGTGTGTTAAAATCTACAGATGGCGGCAGTACCTGGACAAGGGTTATTGGATCTTATTCAGTAGGAGGCTGCCCCGCTGCAGTAGACTTCTTGGGCTATGACATTGAGTTTTCCTTGAACGGAGATATTTATGCAAGTGTAAAGGATGTTAGCACGGGCAAGCAGATTGGCAAAATTTATAAATCCCCTGCTGGTGCCACGGTGGGCAATTATGGTACTTGGACAAACATCACATCTCCCCCCAGCCAAGGTTATTGGCATCGTATACAATTAGCATGTTCGCCTCTAAATAACAATAGGGTTTATGCCCTATTTGAAGATTCCCTACTTAAAATTGGGGCTATCCAACGGTCTGATGATGCAGGAACAACTTGGACCAATATTTCCAACACCACCGTTTGGTGCGATGGCGGAACCAGCGCCAGTACTGATTTTTCCAGAGGGCAGGCATATTATGACCTTACCCTTGCCATAAAACCAAACGACGATGCTACTGTGTATGCAGGAGGCGTAGACATTTTCACTACTTCGAACAGTGGGGCAAGCTGGTCACAGTTTACCCAATGGGCTTCAGGATGTGGTTCCTTGCCCTATGTGCACGCAGATATACATAGTATTACATTTTTACCCGGATCCTCAACCTCTTTTATTGTAAGCTGCGATGGAGGAGTTTATTATAGCTCAGATGGAGGGGCTAGTTTTGTAAACAAAAATGCGGGGTTCAACGTCACCCAATATTATGCTGCAGCCATACATCCCACATCAGGATCAAATTATATGCTCGCAGGAGCCCAGGACAATGGCACCAGTCTTTTTAATAATGGGGGCATCAATTCAGTAGCTTCAGCAACAGGGGGCGATGGCGCTTTTTGTTTTATAGACCAAAGCAACCCAACCTATCAAATCACTAGCTATACACGGGCAAACTATTCCCGATCAACCGATGGAGGTAGTACTTTTAACCTTTGGTCCCCATCCACTGGAACCCTTACAGACAATGGTCGTTTTATTAATCCAGCAGACTATGACAATACTACAAAATATCTCTATTGTGGGTACGCAACTACAATGCTTACCCGCATCGGAAAGTTGACTTCGTCTGGAAATCCATCTCAAACAAATTATATTGTAAGCGGCAATTCCAATCTACAAGTTTCAGCCGTCAAGGTTGACCCTAATACCACGGATAGCGTTTGGGTTGCATTTTCAACCTCTGAGAGTGCGGCAAACAATTATAATGATCAAGTTCCCGAACTCTATTTAATTTCAAAAGCGAGCACCAATTCGCCAAAAGCTACGCAAATCAACAGTATTACACCTTTCGTAAACTTAAAAGCCGGCTATTATATTTCCAGCATTGATGTAGAAAGGGGGAATGCCAATCATTTGCTTGTTACCGTATCCAATTATGGGGTTTCCTCCGTTTTTGAGTCAACAGACAGAGGAACCACTTGGACCTCATTAGACAATAATGGTGTTAACCTGCCCGATGTACCCATTCGTTGGGGAATGATTGTTCCCAGCACTGCAAATGTGGGGACTGGTGGACCCAATGGAGGCATCATGCTTGCCACCGAAATGGGCGTTTTTTCTACCTCTGCCAGCAATGGCTCATCAACAGTATGGACACAGAACTCCACGAACCTTGGCAATGTGAGCACCTATATGCTCAAATACCGACCCGCCGATAACTTTGTGGTTGCGGCTACCCATGGGCGTGGGCTTTTTTCAACCGCTTTGTTAGGTTCCCCGCTGGCAGTAACGCTGACCTCATTTACTGGCAATGTCCAGAACAGCTATAACAACCTTGAATGGAAAACCGATAATGAAACCAATAATAAAGGCTATGATGTAGAAAGAGCCTATGAAGGAGAAAGCGTTTTCACTTCACTGGGCTTTGTGCCTTCCCAAACGAATAGTCAATCCAATGAATATAGCTTCAACGACAATACTGTGGATTTGGGAAAATCCGCTGCTTACTATCGCTTAAAGATGACCGACCTAAATGGGCAATCCACCTATTCGTCCACGGTGATATTGAAACGCCTTGCCTCAACTAGAATGGTAGCCTACATTTCAACAAGTGGTAGCCAGCTTTATATAAGGCTGAACAATGAGAACAATAGCCAGCAGTTGAACGCACAGATATATGATATGTCGGGCAGACTAGTCATGAACAGGAATATTCCATACCAAAGCCAATATCTGGATATCAGCTCACTTGCTAAAGGAGTGTATGTACTGCGTTTGTATTCTTCCAAAGGAGAACAGTTTTCACAAAAGTTCGTGAATTAGAATAAGTGCTGCAACTTTAAATCTTACTTTTCATCCTAGGGGGACATACACGTACTACAATATAGCATGCCTCCATCTGTAAAGCCTACACGTTCATAAACAGGTTCCTTATTACAAATTCCATATTAACCAAAACATGGATTTACCTTTTCGAGCCTGTTCATATTGTTAGGCATTGCCTTTCTTAACGAGGTAGTTCCATACGCTATCAATAGCTAGCTCAATCTGCGGAAAACCCTTAGCAATCGCAGTCCCGTTGGGTCACCAATGATCCCAATCATAGGCAATTTTGATACTTATCATAGAAAAGCCCTGTTTATTTGGCCATCTTTAAAAGGAAATCAAGTTAACCCTAAAATATTTTTTATGAAACCGCTTCTTGTGCCAACCGACTTTTCAGCGAGTGCTATCAACGCAGCAAAATATGCTGGAGATATGGCTGTGGCCATCAATGCCGACCTCTACCTGCTACACGTGCTGCAACTACCGGTGAGCACAACGGAGGTTCCATTGACTGATGAATTGTTTGAAGATATGCAGGATGCTGCAAAATCGGATATGAGCAACTTGAAAGCAGAACTGGATAAACATACCGGAGGTAAAGTAAATATTTTTACATTAATTGAAACTGGTAGTATTGAACATGAAATTGAGGAATTCTGTGTTCGGAGAAATCCTTTCGCCGTGATCATGGGTAGTAAAAAAAACGGGGCCGAAAGGTTTATGTTTGGGAGCAATGCACTATATGCGATTAAACATTTGCATCATCCATTAATGATCATCCCCAATGATGTAAGTTTTCACAACATGCGTAAGATTGTACTTGCCTGCGACCTTTCCGATGTAAATAAAAGTATTCCGATAGACACTTTAAAAGAAATACAGCAGGCATTCCATTCTACCTTTGATGTATTGAACGTTAACAAAAAAAACATAAGCGACCTCAAATCGAACTTGGAATTTATTTTATTGAAAGACCTGCTTAAAGATCTTTATCCTACTTACCATTTTAATATTGCCAATACCGTGGAGGAAGGAATTAGCCATTTTTTGGAGAATCATGATATTGACTTGTTGGTATTAATACCCAAACGACATAATGTTTTCGAATTCCATCAAAGCCATACAAAAAAAATGGTATTGAAAGGAGCTGTACCGATTTTGGCCATCCATGGATAAAAGGAAATTTCGATGAGTGTTGAATATTAACTGTTGAATAAGAAAAAAAATGAACACCTAATACTTTATCTATACCCCGGGCTGCAATGATTAAACTCATCATCGAACTTGACTTCTATCCTAATTTTTGCTTTGGCAGCCAAATATTTTTGTATAGAATTTATGATTACTAAAAATAAAGGAGATTGATATGTCACACAAAAATCAAATCAAGCAAAATGAGTTTCTCCCAGTGATGGTCAGCGATTTTTTAAAGCCTTGGAATGGATGGCTCGATGACAAGGGCAGCTTTAATGATATGCTAGAACTGCAAATACCCAAAAATAAAAACGCAAGAACAAGAGCATCCAAACAGGTTGCCGTGAAATAAACTTACGTACGCAAAATACTCAGCCGCTTTACGGTTGGGATTTTTGCAAACTGTGCTACCACCGCCCAATTATTGTATATGGAATTGACAATTGAAAAAAACAGCAAGATCGGGGACATTCAAAATGCTTTCAACGCTTATTATCCTTATCTTAAAATTGAATTCTTCAAGCCTTTGGAACCTACCACAAAAAAAACAGTCAAACCTGAAAAAATCCTAGCAAACGAAACCATTGGAAAAGTCTCACATATCCATACTGTCATCACCATAAAAACTTCTGGTTCAATAACGGTAGCACAACTGGAAAAAGATTTTTTGGACAAACTCGACCTCAATATCAAACTATATCGCAAATGTGGCACCCTTTGGATTGAAACCACACTAACCGAAAACTGGACATTATTCAAGCAAAATATAGAGGGCGAACTACTTACCAAACCAAGTGCGCCCGATAAGGAAGGGAACAATACCTCAGTAGACGATGAACAATGGATGGAAGTTGAATAACAAAGCCCGTTCTCCGATATAAACCCCTCTGCACCGATAGAGGGGTTTTGTTTTGCCGATTATACAAAATCCTCAGGCTTAATGGGATGAATGTTTTAAAAATTTATACGATAACTTATATTTGCACTCGTTTACAAACTCAAATGCCATCAATAGCCATTTCAGAGCTTTATTTCGCAATGGTTAAATGAATGGTTTAGGATAACGAGTAACAACCTCATAGTATGCTAAAAATAACCTGCAGGATTTTATTTTGCTGTGTATTATTGTTTTTCTTTTCACCTTCTTTTTCACAATCTGCCACTGACTCTTTAATTCTAAATGCGAGTTTGCAAACTTGTATTGAATATGCGGTCAAGCACTACCCACAGATACAGCAATCGCAATTGGATGAGCAAATCACCGAGCACCAAATCAAAAGCAAATTATCAGCTTGGTACCCGCAGATTAATTTTTCAGGTATTTACCAAAGCAATTTTCAACCTCCCACTGCCCTCTTCAATGGGAACTATGTTAAGGTGGCGCCTTTTAATACTTCGACCATCGGTCTGGGAGGCACTCAGAATATTTTTACACGTGATCTTTTATTGGCATCCAAATCGGCAAAAGATGTACGGAAACAAGTGAGACAAACTACCATCCTAAACAAAATCGATCTGGTTGCAAATGTGAGCAAAGCTTTTTATGATGTGCTACTAACCCAAAAACAGATCGACCTATTGGATGAGGACATTGTGCGCCTTGAAAGAAGCCATAAGGATGCTTATAACCAATATCAAGGTGGCATTGTAGACAAGACCGATTACAAAAGGGCTCTGATTGCACTCAACAATTCAAAGGCTCAAAAAAAAGCAGAAGAAGAATTGTTGAAAGCCAAAATAGCAAACCTAAAATTACAGATGGGTTATACTTGGGAAAACGAGATTACACTACTATATGATAGTGTTCAGATGGAAAAAGAGGCATTGATCGATACCAACCAAATAGTAGATTATAATAAACGCATCGAATTCCAGCAATTGTTGACACAAAAACGCCTACAGGAAGAAAACCTGGAATACAATAAATGGAGTTTGCTCCCCACCGTTTCTTTGTTTGCCAATTATAACCTGCTTTATTTAAGCAATCAGTTTTCAAGTTTGTACAACCAAAGTTTCCCCAACTCCTATGGGGGACTCCAATTATCCTTACCCATTTTCCAAGGCACCAAGCGCATTCATGATATCCGGACTGCCAAGTTAGAGGTAAGCCGGGCAGATTGGGATATAGTAGCAGCAAAAAACAATATCAATACCCAATACGCTTCTGCGATGGCTGCATACAAGAGTTACCTAAACGATTATTATGTGATGAGAGCAAATGTGGAACTGGCAAAAGAAGTGTACCAGACCTTGGAACTGCAATACAAAGCAGGAATCAAAACCTATCTGGATGTGATTACTGCCGAAACGGATTTACGCAATGCCCAATCAAACTATACAAACGCTTTATACCAAGTACTCAGGAGCAAAGTAGATGTGCAAAAAGCATTGGGCAATATTCAATACTGATTTTAAAAAATGCATTCGTATGAGCTTATATTTTAGATTGATTGCAATAGCATCCTTAGCATCGATATCTTTGCTGTCCTGCAACAACCCGGCATCCACTGCACCCAAGGGCACCTTGCCGGTGGCTGTAGGTGTATCACAGGTAAAGGAGGGCAACCCGGTTTATTATGACGAGTTCCCGGCAACCGTAACACCGCTCAACCAAGTGGACATACGGCCTCAGGTAGCAGGCTATATCACC
The DNA here is from genome assembly GCA_018267575.1 of Bacteroidota bacterium. Classification (GTDB taxonomy): domain Bacteria; phylum Bacteroidota; class Bacteroidia; order Chitinophagales; family Chitinophagaceae; genus Puia. The sequence continues at coordinate 243,480 of JAFDYF010000077.1, read as the reverse complement.
GCCATATTTTTCAAGGATGGCCAGCATGTTACGAAAGGACAAAAACTCTACGAAATCGACCAACAACCATATCAGGCTGCTTACCAACAATCCATCGCCAACCTGAACGTTGCCAAGGCAAATCAAGCAAAGGCACAGCAGGATGCAGACCGCTATACAGAACTGGCCAAGCAGGATGCCATTGCCAAACAAACATTGGACCATGCAATCGCAGACCTTCAATCAGCAAAAATGCAAGTGGAAGCAGCCAAGTCGAACGTAAGTAGTGTGCAGACCAATCTCAAATATTCTATCATTTACGCACCTTTCTCCGGAACCATTGGCATTTCCCAGGTTAAGCCCGGAGCCTCTGTTACCCCGGGCCAAACCCTGTTGAACAGTATTTCAACGGATAACCCAATGGCCGTTGATTTTGCGGTGGACCAGTCGCAGATTGCACGCTTTACACAACTGTTGCAAAATAAAAACAACAGTAAAGATTCCACTTTTACATTGATATTGCCGGGCTCATTTTCCTATCCTTACCCGGGACGGTTAATTTTGCTCGACCGTTCTGTGGATCCGCTTACCGGAACCATCAAAGTGAGGGTTGTTTTCCCCGACACCAAACAAATGCTTCGTGCAGGAATCACCTGCAATATCAGGGTAAGAAACAATGCAGGTCAAAAAAGCTTACTAATCCCCTATAAGGCAGTGGTGGAGCAATTGGGCGAATACTTTGCTTTTGTGGTAAAAGATAATAAAGCCATTGAACAAAAAATCAACTTGGGTACAAAAATCAATGATCAGGTTATTGTGACCCATGGACTGGAATCCGGGGACATCATCGTAACAGAAGGCGTACAAAAACTGAGGGATAGTTCAGAGGTCAAAGTGGGGCAGCACTAAAATGGTGTAGGATGCATAATAGCAATTGAACAAACAGCATGATTTTTTGAGAACATTAATCACTACGGTGCGGATATTTTAAAAAAGGATTATGAAGCCATCAAATATATTTCTCAGAAGACCAGTAACCGCCATTGTAATTTCCCTAGTTATATTAATGGTGGGCATATTGGCCATATTCAATATGCCTATTTCCCAATATCCAAATATCACCCCACCCACAGTACAAATTACCAGTAATTTTACAGGAGCAGATGCACAAACAGTTGAGCAAACAACCACTACGGCCATAGAAACCCAGGTAAATGGGGTACCGGGTATTGCTTATATGCAAAGTAATAGCTCCAACAATGGTCTCTCTAGTATTACCGCTACTTTGGACATTGGCGCAGACCCAAATATAGTTGCATTGGATATCCAAAATAGAGTGGGTATTGCCACCCCTTCCCTTCCCAGTCAGGTACAGCGTTTGGGTGTTACTACCCTTAAACGCAACCCCAGCATCCTGATGCTGGTGGCCATCTTTTCCCCGAAAGGCACACATAGCATACCCTTTACCGATAACTATGCAAATATTTATGTTCGCGACCAACTATTGCGGGTACCAGGTGTGGGTGATGTATTTAGCAGGGCAGACAATTTCAGCATGCGTATTTGGCTTCAACCAGACAAACTGGCCCAACTGGGATTAACGGCCAATGATGTGCAGAATGCCATCAATGAACAGAACTTACAAATAGCTGCGGGATCTGTTGGTGCACCCCCACAAAGCTCGTCCTCGACATTTGAGTTTACGGTTTTTACAAACAGCAGGTTGACCACCGAAAAAGATTTTGGTGACATCGTGGTCCGTTCAAACCCCTTACAAAATTCCATTATCTACTTAAAGGATGTGGCCAGAATACAACTGGGAAAAGTAAGTTATACTTCCAATTCCTTTGTGGATGGCAGACGATCATCCTACTTGCTCGTATACCAGGCTCCAGGGTCGAATGCCATCAAAACCGCAGAAGGAGTGTATAAAGCAATGACCGAAATGAAAAAATATTTCCCCGCGGATATTGACTATGTAGTGCCTTTTGAATCCGTAACCGTGGTGAAAGTTTCCATAGCAGATGTAGTACACACTTTATTGATTGCACTCCTATTGGTAACAATTGTGGTGTTTCTGTTCCTCCAAAACTGGCGCTCTACCCTAATACCCGTGCTAGCCATCCCAGTAGCGATCGTGGGTACTTTTATATTTTTTATACCATTGGGGTTCACCATCAATACCCTCACCATGTTTGGCTTTGTATTGGCCATCGGTATTGTGGTGGATGATGCGATAGTGGTGGTAGAAGCGGTGCAACATTATATCGATTCAGAGCATCTCTCGGCCAGGGATGCTACCAGCAAGGCCCTAAGAGACATCACGGGGCCTGTTATTGCCATTGCGCTCATATTGGCGGCTGTTTTTGTGCCGGTAGGATTTATCCCCGGCATTGTGGGAAGACTTTACCAACAGTTTGCCATTACCATCGCCATTTCGGTATTAATCTCTGCATTTGTAGCCTTATCCTTGACGCCAGCACTCTGTATGTTATTGCTGAAGCCACAGCATATAGACCAAAAATCCAGAGGCCTCAATAAATTCTTTTATTGGTTCAACGAAGGGTTTAGAAAGCTGAATTTGAACTATACTTTGGGTGTAAAGGGGTGGATCAAGCGTGCCCCATTAGTCATCGTACTATTGATATGTATTGTTGTGGGCGAACTATTTCTTTTTAAAGCCAAGCCTACCGGTTTTATACCTACAGAAGATGAAGGACGTTTATACGTAACATTTGAACTGCCCGAAGCCAGCTCAACCAACCGTTCGCTCAACGTGCTGGATAGCATGCAAAAAATTGCCTTGAGCGTACCGGGAGTTTACCATGTGGCTGCATTGGGCGGGCTCAATTTTATCAGTGGTGGTTCCAAGTCCAATAGCGGCACTATGTTCATGCAGTTGAAACCCTGGGATCAAAGACCGGAAAACCCAAGTAGCCAAATCATCGGAGAGTTGAACAAAAGATTTGCCTCCATCAAAGAAGCAAAGATTGTGGTAATTCCCCCGCCTGCTATCCCGGGTTTGGGTAATGCAGGGGGGTTCAGTATTCAAATTGAACAGAGACAATCGAATGATGATATCAAGACTTTTGAAAAGGTGGTAAACAATTTTGTGGCAGAAGCCAACAAACAACCAGAGATTGGAGGCGCTTTCACCTTCTTTTCTGCCCATACCCCCGGCTATCAAGTAAATGTGGACAGGGAGAAATGTAAAAAACTCGGATTGAACCTGACAGATGTTTATAGTACGATGCAGATGTTCATGGGTAGCACATACATCAACCAACTCACTATTTATGGAAGGAATTTTTATGTGGTGGCACAGGCCGATTCATCTTTCCGTAGCGATATCAAAGATATAGGCCAGTATTATGTAAAAAATGCGGCAGGTAATATGATACCCCTAAGTACGGTAGTGAGCTATAAAATAACGGAAACGGCACCCCTTATTTCACATTTTAATATTTATCGAAGCGCGGAAGTGGATGGTAGCGCAAAACAAGGTTATAGTAGCGGCCAGGCAATTGAAGCATTGGTACGCACCGCCGAAAAAGTACTGCCCGAAGGTTACGGCTATGAGTTTTCGGGACTTAGCCTGCAGGAAATTAAATCTGGCTCCAGTTCGGTATATATTTTCGCGCTTTCCATTGTATTTGTATTCCTGTTCCTTGCTGCCTTGTATGAAAGCTTCTCTGTACCCTTCTCCGTATTGCTCGCGGTTCCAATAGGCGTATTGGGAGCCATATTAACGTTGACGCTTATCCCGAGACTTAGCAACAATATCTATGCACAGATCGGTTTGATCACCCTGATTGGTCTATCGGCCAAGAATGCGATATTGATTGTGGAATTTGCCAAAGAACGGGTAGACCGAGGCATTGCCGTAATACCGGCCACCTTGGAGGCTGTAAAACTCAGGCTCCGACCTATCTTAATGACATCTATCGCATTTATATTGGGTGTTTTGCCTTTGGCATTGGCTACAGGGGCTAGCTCGGTTGCCCGCAATACCATTGGATATACCGTGTTGGGAGGTATGTTGGCCGCTACCAGTCTGGCCATTTTTATTGTTCCCGTATTGTTTGTGCTGATTACCAGGGCTTCCTATGGAAAAAAGAAATTGGAAGAACTGCAGCACCCAAAAATTGCCACGGCAGAATAAACGGCTGGAAATATTATCGATGGCATATTCAAAATGGTTAAGGTTAGTAAGGATTTACTCGCATTGACCATTTTCATTTCAACATTAACGGTTGAGCATTTTCATAACTGTGATAAAAAAAGCCACTGTAAGAATACAGCGGCTGCGATTACTTATCATCTTATATCTGATAATCAAAAATAGAGATCGGCCAAAGACTGGGAAAGCGTATATATACCTGAAATAAGCAATGTTTTTACCCATTTCCCATCGGGCGTTTTCCTCCCCCAAAAAATAGCCCTAATTTCAAAACTATTTATGTAAAATCCTAAATAAACCATTGAAAAATCCTTGATAATATAACTTGTATCCGAGATCTTAGGTGATGAATGAAAATCGCTGTATACCATGATTTTTATTCACCAAACCTTGGCAATTCTTATTAATGAGAAAACTGATTATCTTTAACGGGTAATACTGAAGGGGCTTGTATTCCCTCAGATCAATCAATATAAGGGGTGAGCGTTTCTGGCTTATTTCAATTTTCGAACCTCTTTTTTATAAAGAAAGTATGGATTTTATTATTGTAGGGATACTGCAGGATTGGGACTTGGATTTAGGTAGCAATTCTAAAAATATTGCATTGGAGCTATCAAAGAACCATCGTGTTCTATATGTAAACAAACCCCTTGACAGAAAAACTATTTCTAATCGGAAAGATGACCCATTTATAAAAAAGCACTTTCAGTTAATTTCAAAAAAAGAAGATAGCCTTTTTAGGATCAGCGATAATTTGTGGAGTTATTATCCCGAACAAGTACATGAATCCCTGAATTGGATTCCCTTTACTGCTTTGTTTTTACAACTTTGCAAACTGAACAGTAAAAGATTCGCTTCTGATCTTGGCAAAGTAATCGATCGCCTAGATTTCAAGGACTATATCATTTTCAACGATAATGAAATGTTTAGAACTTTTTACCTAAAAGATTATTTAAACCCAAAACTCTATATTTATTATAGTAGGGATAATCTCTTGGGCGTTCCCTATTGGAAAAAACATGGAGCCAGCATAGAGCCGAAACACATTGCGAAAGCTGATATTGCACTAGCCAATTCTGTTTATCTAGCCAATTACTGCCGTAGATATAACCCTAACAGTTTTTATATTGGTCAAGGTTGTGATCTTTCCATTTTCAACCATGCCGCATCTTATACTATACCGGAAGAAATTAAAAATATCAAGAAGCCGATTATTGGGTATGTGGGTGCCATTGTAAGTCTGCGTATCAATATACATATTATTTCATTGATCGCTCAATCAAGACCCAATTGGAATATTGTACTTGTGGGCCCGGAAGACGAAACCTTTACAAAAAGTGACCTACATCATTTGAGCAATGTACATTTTTTGGGAAAGAAACCCATTACGGAATTGCCAGCTTATATTTCCGCCTTTGATGTGTGCATCAATCCACAACTGGTAAATGAGGTTACCATCGGAAACTATCCACTCAAGGTAGATGAATACTTAGCCATGGGTAAAGCTACAATAGTAACCAAAACAGAAGCAACAGAAATATTTGAAAACTGCGTTTATATTGCAGACAAACCAGATGACTATCCCCGATTAATTGAACAGGCTTTGAAAGAAAACAACAAGCAACTGGAACAATGTAGGGTTGAAATGGCCCAAAGCCATACTTGGGAAAATTGTATTAAACAAATGACAACGGTCATTGAAAAATTTTAATCTCTTGAGTTTAGCAGAAAAAATAAAATCGAACCCTCGTACCAAAGCTTTTTTTCTATGGTTGATAATGCCCAAAGGCGAGGCTACGCCTCGTTGGTGGGTTAGCTTTTTTATAAACCCATTTGTTCATAAAAGAGGACGCCGCTCCATTATCAGACGTAGCGCTCGGTTAGATGTATTGCCCTTCCGGAAATTCAATATCGGCAAGTCAACCACCATCGAGGATTTTACTTGCATAAATAATGGCATGGGAGATGTGATTATTGGTGATGACTGTACCATTGGTATCGGCAGTGTGATTATCGCACCAGTCACCATTGGCTCCGATGTAATGTTGGCTCAACATGTATGCCTGTCGGGTTTAAACCATGGCTATGAAGATATCCATACCCCCCCCAACCGACAAAAGTGTACAACAGCCGAGATTATAATTGAAGATGAATGTTGGATTGGGGCCAATTCGGTTGTGGTAGCTGGAGTTACCATTGGAAAACATTCAGTGGTTGCAGGGGGCAGTGTGGTAGTAAGAGATGTGCCGCCATTCTCTATCGTTGCAGGCAACCCTGCCAAACTGATTAGGCGATATAACACATCCACTCAAGAATGGGAGCGTCCAGAATAGCCCTCCCACATCACGCATCAGAATGTCTCGTTCTGCTAAACAAATCTTGGTCTTTTTGCTATAAAGCATTTTATCCAGAACGTTTTCTATAGTTCAATATAGCCCATCCATTGAAGAATAATGCAAATCCCAACAAGGCAAAGATTTGATATTTGATATCTGTTAAGCCACTTCCCTTTAACACCACCATCCGCATCACCTCTATAAAATAGGATACCGGATTGAACTTGGTGATCCATTGAGCCCACATGGGCATGCTCTCAATAGGTGTGTACAACCCGCTCATCAGGTTAAAGATCATCGTCACAAAAAACGAAACCAACATGGATTGCTGTTGCGTTTGTGCATAGGTAGACATCAATAGTCCCAATCCCAAAACCGCCAGTAGGTAAATAGAGGCAAAAGTGTAAATGGTTAGATAATGCCCCAAAGGAACGATGCCATAAACAAACCTAGCAATCAATAAACCAAAACTCAGTACCACCAATGCAAGCATCCAAAAAGGGATGAGCTTGCCCAAAATAAACTGCCATTTTTTTATCGGACTCACATTAATCTGCTCAATAGTGCCAATCTCTTTTTCACGGACAATATTATTGGCTGCAAAAGAAGAACCAATCATCGTCACCAACATCACCAAAATGCCCGGCACCATGAACACACGGTAATTCATATTTGGATTGTACCAATCGGAAGAAGTTACTTCAATGGTGGGCTGTGGATCAAACCGAGGGAACTGGATCCATTGCATCCGTACTTGTTGGTTATAATCCTGTATTATGCTTTGGACATAAGCTCCTCCCAAACCAGCTTTCACTCCGTTGATAGCGTTAACCGAAACCAGCAAAGTTGCTTTGCTATCTTTCACCAGATCCCTTTCAAATTGGGCAGGGATTTCCAAAATCAAATCAGTTTTATCGAGTTCGATGGCTTTTAATCCTTGTGAAAAACTAGCACTATAATCCTTCAATCGAAAATAACCAGATGCTGTAATCTTGTTGACCAATTTGCGGGAATATTCAGAATGGTCATGATCTACCACACTGAGATTGATATTCTTGATTTCATAATCGGCGGCCAATGGCAATATCAACAACTGCACCATAGGCATGATAAACAAAATCCGAAACACCGCTTTATCACGGAAGATTTGGCGAAGCTCTTTTTGCAACAAAAATTTTAACACCCTCATGCCAACCTGATTTTAAAATTTCGAATACTGATGCCAAGCAATACCACGGTCATCCCCACCAAAATCAAAGTTTCCTTCCATACGGATGCAAACCCAAGCCCTTTGATCATCACCGCCTTCACGATTATATAAAACCATTTGGCCGGTACCACATTTGAAATAATTTGCAATGGGATGGGCATATTCTCCACCGGGAACATAAAACCACTGAACAGGAGCGTAGGCAAGAATAAGCTCATTAAAGAAGTGAACTGCGCTGCCTGCTGGGTTTTGGCTGTATTGGAAATTAAAATGCCCAAAGAAAGTGAGGTGATGGTAAACAAAATACTTTCCGCAATCAGTAATATCAGGTTTCCACTGATGGGCACATCCAGTACATACACACTCAATAATAAGATACTGGCAATATTCAATATGGAAACCAACAGATAGGGAATTGTTTTGGCGATTATAATCCGGAAAGGTTTTAAAGGGGAGACCAATATCACTTCCATCGTACCCATCTCCTTTTCGCGAACGATGGAGATGGAAGTCATCATGGCACAAACCAACATCAACACCATGGCCATCACACCAGGCACAAAATTGTATGCACCCTTCAACTCTGGGTTATACAACATACGAACTTGCGTTTTGATAGAATACGGCAAATCCTGATTTTGGTTGATGGATTGCTGATAATCGTTGATAATGGCCGTTGCATAGTTCGTGAGCATATTAGCGGTATTGGGGTCGGAGGCATCCGCAATCAGTTGCACCTGTGCATGGTTGGTATGCAAAAGATCGTCACGGAAACCTTGTGGGAAAACGATGGCTAACCTAATTTTTCCTTGACGGAAAGTAGCTTCTATCTCTTTGTAAGAATGTACATTTTTATATAAACTAAAATAACGGCTTGCTGCAATCTGTTCAGAAATTCTTGTGGAGGCTTCATCCTTTGCTTCATCAAAAATGGCAAACTGTGTGTTTTTCACTTCATTGGTAAGCGCAAACCCATATAACAAAATCTGCACAATGGGCATCCATATCAGGATGAAGAGTGTTCTCGCATCCCTCAGAATATGCAGGGTTTCTTTTTTTACAAAAATGAAAAACTGTTTCATTGTCGAATTTTAAGCTTAACGCAGAACGCTTAAAGCTGAAAGCTAGACGCTCAACGCAGGGCAACTATCTATTTATAAAGCATTAGCACATTATCCCATTAGCACGTTATCATATTAATGCCGCTACTCCGTCCTCACCGCCTTCCTCGCTAAATGAAGAAATACTTCATCCATCGATGCGGCGGCATAATTTCGCATTAAGCTGGCTGGTGTGTCCAATGCATCGATGCGACCATCTACCATAATGGAAACCCGGTTGCAATATTCGGCCTCATCCATATAATGAGTCGTCACAAAAACAGTGATGCCTCGTTCAGAAGCTTCATAGATCAGGCTCCAGAATTCCCTTCTGGTCACTGGATCCACACCACCCGTTGGTTCATCCAAAAAAACAATAGCAGGATCATGCACAATCGCAATGGATAGTGCCAGTTTTTGTTTCCACCCAAGGGGCAGGGCCCGCACCAAGGTTTTTTCCTGACCTTCCAGATGCAGTTGCTTGACCAAGGATTTTGTCTTTTCTTCAATCCGTTCATCAGTCAACCCATAGATGCCGCCATAAAACTGGATATTCTCACTGATGGTTAAATCTTCATACAGTGAAAATTTCTGACTCATATATCCAATATTCTTTTTGATCAGCTCATTTTCTTTGTACACATCAAACCCAGCCACAGTAGCCGTTCCCGAACTGGGCAATGACAGACCACATAACATACGCATCGCAGTTGTTTTCCCAGCACCGTTCGCACCCAAAAAACCAAAAATCTCTCCCTTTTCTACCTCAAAGGAAATTTTATCAACAGCCGTGAAACTGCCGAAGCGTTTGGTCAAATCTTTTGCTATGATTACTTTGCCCATATTATTTTTATTTCTGCCTTCTGTTACCCTCGCATCAAGGCCATGAAACAATCTTCAATATTCGGCTCAATGGATTTTATTTCTACATTGGAATAATGCCCCTTCATGGCAATTTCCTCCAGTTTTGTTCGGCCATCCTTTTGTGTTTTGAAAACAACATGATGGTACTGCCCAAATGGATAACAACTTTCCACAGAATCGTCGGCTTTGATGGCATTCATCAAATGAAACATTTCGTTGGCACGCATTGCCCACAAAGGTTTCTTAAACCCAGCCGCAATCCCTTTGGGGGTATCTATTGATAGTATTTCCCCTTTTTGAATCAATGCCACCCGATCGCAGAGACTCGCCTCATCCATATAGGGTGTGGATACCAGAATCGTGATGCCTTGCAATTTCAAACGGTGAAGCATCTCCCAAAACTCCTTACGGGATACGGCATCAACGCCGGTAGTGGGCTCATCCAAAAACAATACACTTGGCTTATGAATCAACGCACAGCTCAATGCCAATTTTTGTTTCATGCCACCAGATAACTGACCCGCCTTCCGTGTTTTGAAAGGTTCTATCTGCTGATAGATTTCTTTAATCAGATCATAATTCTGCTGAATAGAAGTATTGAAAATCGTAGCAAAGAATTCCAAATTTTCCTGCACGGAAAGATCTTGGTACAATGAAAATTTACCGGGCATATACCCTACCCGATTCCGTATCTGTTTATAATCCTTCACCACATCAAAGCCATCCACGGAGGCGTTTCCACTATCAGCTAGCAAAAGAGTGGTGAGGATTCGGAACAATGAGGTTTTTCCAGCCCCATCTGGACCGATGATACCAAAAATTTCCCCCTTCTCCACAGAAAAAGAAATATCCTTCAAGGCTTCCACAGAGGTTTTCTTGCTGACATAATTTTTGACAATATTTTGGACAATGACCGATTGCATATTTTTAATTGAACTTCACTTCACCGTACATGCCTATCTTTAAATAACCATCATTTTTCACCAAGATTTTGATGGCATATACCAAATTGGCCCGCTCGTCTTTCGTCTGAATTGTCTTTGGGGTAAATTCCGCCTTATCCGAAATCATGCTGATGACGCCATTGTATTTGCGGTAAGTAGCATAGGTACTATCAACCAACACAGTTACATTTTGCCCTAATTTCACTTGCGACAATTGGGTTCCTGTGATGTATGCACGAAGCGTAATGGTTGAAAGATCCGCAATTTTGTACAATGCTTTTCCTGCAGTTGTAATCTCTCCCGCCATTGCATATTTTGTCAATACCGTACCATCGATTGGATTGGTAATATTCGCTCTCCGAATCTGGTCATTGATCTGCGCCACCGATTTGGTCAATGGTTTGTATTCGCTCAGGATGGAACTATTCTGTGTGCCCGTAGTAGTTTCCTGCACTTTTATCTGTTGCTCATTCACCGATATCTGTTTTTTCAGCACGTCGATTTGCAGGTTCTGGTCATCCAATTGTTTGGTGGTGGCCGCATCGGCCTGTATCAATTTTTCCAATCTTGCTTTTTCATGCATAGCATTATCCAGTTGTACTTTTAACACCCCAATTTGGTCGTTTAGCAACTTGACCTGGGGTTGTACATTCATGGTTTTTTGGTGCAATGCCCCAATGGTAGCCTCCACCTGCTGTTTCTGTAACATTAACGGCACCGAATCAATCACACCTACCACGCTATCTTTTGTCAATACCGACCCTTCATCTAAATTCAAGGACAATATTTTCCCCGGCACTTCTGCGGATACGACCACTTCATCTGCCTCAAAAGTGCCGGACGCATCGGATGATTGATTGTTCATGTTACAGCCAGACAAAAAACCACCCAGCAGAGCCACGCTTAAGAATAACCGAATTTTCATTGTTTCTTTTTTATCGATGAATGAATTATTTTTTTTGAATATTCCCAGTGATGTTCTGATAACCGTATTGGGCCTGCAACAACTGCATTTCATGAAGTATCTGGTTCTGCCTGGCCTGATCCTCGGCATTCACTTGGTTGATATAATCATGCGCACTCAATACCCCATTTTCCAATTGGGCACTGGCCGCTTTTTTTACCGCATTCCTTAGGTCAATAATCGCTTCATCTTTCTTGGCAAGCTCTTGGTATTTTTCCATTTCCACATTTTGCTGCTTCTGGCTTAATTGGGTATTGAACAAAAAGGTTTCCTTTTGCAGGTCCAAGGTTTTTCGACCGATATCCAAAAGCTGTTTTTGATTTTTGAGTGTATACCAGCTACCAAAATTCCAGCTTAGCTTCAGTCCGCCTATATAATACCAAGCAAAATCATTGACAAGCATATTTAAGCCGGGGCGACCATAACCTCCTTGTGCAAAAAAACTCAGCCTGGGCTTCAGTTGGTCATTCAGCAATTGTCCCTGCAGATCGTAGCTCCTTTTCTGATAATCATAAAACAACAACTCGGGTCGATTGATTTCATTAACCATGTTAGGTGCAAGCGGTCTTACCAATACGCTTTGCTCGCTCATAGGCTGGTTTATAAAGAGACCAAGCATTTGCACAAAAGCTTTTTTGTTGGCGATCAATTCAACCCTTGCCTGTTGCGCTTGTAAAAGCTGGGCGGACAGTTCATCTACACTGCTCCTATAAGCAACCCCATTAGCCACTAAAGCTTTGGCCTTGTCAATCCCATTTTGTATATCCTGCTGCAATAGCTCGTTTTGTTTTAATTGTTCATCCATCAACAAGGTTCCGAAGAATAATTGATTCACCCGATCATAAAGTGCATATAAAGCCACTTCCAGGTTTTGTTGTTCAATCACCGCATTGGTCTCAGCCATCTGTTTTTGATTTTTGATCATGCCAGCATCGTAAATCACCTGGTCTAATTCGGCATACACTTTATATTGATCCTTATTTAAAGCGGGGATTTTGACACCGGGTAAACTAATGGGAAGATTGGTGACTGCAGACTGATAGGTTGCTTGGCCATTTACCGAAAAAACAGGCAGGTATCCCTTTGCCGCATTTTCAACAGAATAGTCCTTTGTTTTATTTAACAGGTCCCGCTGCTTAATCATGGGGTAATTGTTCCTCGCCAGTTCATAGGCTTTATTAATAGTTAGGCCTTCGTTTTGCTGGGCCATGGCCACAGAATGAAAGAAAATGAATATCAATAGGGAGAGGCGCAGTTTACCATACCCAAAAATCGATTTCATCATAAAAAATCAGTTTTTTATTGATTCGATAATAAATTTCGGCACTTCCTTTTTGCGCTCTTCCATAAACTGTTTGAAACGGGCCTCATCCATCCCCGATGAAACCATCCATAATGGTTTAGCAATAAAGGGGAAAATACAAAGAGAAACCATGTTCAAAAACAATTGACCGGCACTCATCTTTTTGATCTTGTTCTTTTTCATTTCTACCTCTATTTCACCCACAAACCTAGCTAGAACAGGACCCATATTTTTCCAGAACCGCTCTTTGAAGCGCTGAGGTTGTTTATGTACTTCGCTAAGTACAAACATGGGCATAAACGAATTCTTCTGCAACATATCGATGTACTCACTGCAAAAGCGTTCAATTTTCCCAAACAATGGCATATCCGATTCAATCACATCTGTAATCTTGGGGAAAAATTGGCTAGACACTTCTTTAAAAATCGTTTCAAACAATTTATCCTTATTGCGGAAATAGTAATGAAGCAGCGCCTTATTGATGCCTGCCTTATCTGCAATATCCTGCATTCGTGCACCTGCCATCCCTTGTTCGAGGAAGACCCGCTTGGCGGCAGCCAATATCCGCTCTTGTGTAGAATCGATTTTTTCAGTCTTAACCATATAGTTTAACCAAAAGGTTAACAAAGATAAATACATATTTTCTGAGTCTCCAAAAAACAGACTTCGAAAAAAAATGATTCTAGTCAATTTTGAAATTGATAAGAATCATCTAGGCTACAGCTTTAATCTGCTGCTAATTTGGAGCAAGCACTTATTTTTGCAACTCCATTTCAAAATGAATATCAAGAATACAATAAAATCCACCATATGTACAAAACATTAGAAGAAGCGGTCAGTATAATCCAATCGGACAGTAATATTTTTATCCAAACCGCCGCAGCAGCACCCCAACAACTCATTAAAGCCATGACGGCCCGTGCACATGAGCTGAGCAATATCACACTTTACCAAATGCATACCGAAGGGGAAGCCCCTTATGCAAACCCGGAGTATGCTGATATTTTCCACACCAACTGCTTCTTTATTGGTGGCAACCTTCGAAAAGCGGTGCAGGAAGGAAGGGCTCAATATATACCCGTTTTCCTGAGTGAAATCCCCGCCCTGTTCAGGTCAAAGACAATCCCCATTGATTACGCATTGGCGCATGTTTCACCTCCGGATAAACATGGTTTTTGTTCTTTGGGCGTATCCGTGGATATTGCTCCCGCTGCCTTGGAATCTGCCAAACATATTATTGCACAGGTGAACCCTAATATGCCCAGGACACATGGAGGCGGTTTCATTCACATGAGCAAGATTGAAGCCATGGTGGAAGTGAATGACAAAATACATGAAGTGGAAATAGACCCACCCGATAGTGATACCCGTAAAATTGCGGAAAATGTTTCTTCGCTCATTGAAGATGGCGCAACTTTACAAATGGGTATTGGCAGTATCCCCAATGCGGTTCTCGGTATGCTGGGCAACCATAAAAGATTGGGCATCCATACCGAAATGTTTTCAGATGGCATCATCGACCTAATCGAATCCGGTGTCATCACTGGAGAGATGAAAAAAATAAGACAATATAAAGTGGTGTCGGGCTTTATGCTGGGCACAGATCGCCTATATAAATTTGTACATGACAATCCCGTAATCGACATGCAGGATATAGGTTATGTAAATGACACACATATCATACGGCAAAACCCCAAGGTAACAGCTATCAACAGTGCAGTGGAGGTGGACCTTAGCGGGCAAATCTGCGCCGACTCCATTGGGCATAAAATGTATTCGGGTGTGGGCGGTCAAATGGATTTCATGCGTGGCGCCTCCCTTTCCGTAGGTGGCAAGCCCATTATTGCCATGCCCTCTATCACGGCAAAGGGTGTGAGCAAAATAGTATCTACACTGAAACCCGGGGCCGGTGTGGTGACCACCCGAGCCCATGTGCACTATATCGTAACCGAACATGGCATTGCCCACCTATATGGAAAGAACCTCAAAGAAAGAGCCAAGGCATTGATCAATATCGCTCATCCCGACCACCGCGAACAACTGGATAAAGAAGCATTTGCCAATATCAAAAACAACCGAAACTTAGTTTAAGCAATAGTAACCCACACATCAAAGCTGTGCTTCGGCACAGCTTTATTTTTTTTTAAAATAGTATTATAATCGCATAAAAACGTGTCCTCTTCGTTAAAGAAAGCCGAAACAGATTTGATATGAAGAAACCGATGCCAGCCTTATTTTCCCTACTTTTTTTGATTTCTTGTTTGGGGCGTCAATCGAATACCCATACAGATAATCCCCAAAAAGATAGCCCCATAAAACCGGCAACATCGATTATACAAGATACCTCTTCCAAAGACCCTGTCCAAAAAATGGCTAGCGCTGTAGAAATATTGGCAAAAAAGCAAGTGCCGATTCTTTGTTATCACCAGATCCGTGACTGGAAACCAACCGACTCCAAAAGAGCCAAGGATTATATTGTACCCGTAGATGCTTTTAAACAACAAATGAAGATGCTGGCCGACAGTGGCTACCATAGTATACTGCCCGATGAACTTTACGATTATCTGACGAAGGGAACTCCCTTACCCAGCAAACCCGTGATGCTCAGTTTTGACGATACCGACCTTGAACAATATAGCATTGCTTACCCAGAAATGCAGAAGCACCATTTCAAAGGGGTATTTTTTATCATGACAGTTTCGCTTAACCGCCCCCGTTATATGAACAGCCAACAGGTCAAGGAATTAAGCGATGCCGGGAATGTAATTGGATCCCATACCTGGGACCATCATAATGTAAAACAATACCAAGGGAAGGACTGGGAAATACAAATCGACAAACCCACCAAACTTCTGGAAACGATAACAGGTAAGCCTATACGTTATTTCGCCTATCCCTTTGGGCTCTGGAACAAACAGGCCATCCCCGAACTGAAAAAAAGAAATTTTGTGGCAGCCTTCCAACTCATCACCCAACGAGACGACGAAGACCCGCTCTTCACCATTCGCCGGATGATTGTGCCCGGCTATTGGTCGCTAGCCACTTTACAGCATTACATGAACAAAAACTTTTAAGGGTGATGCCACTGATGCACTGATGAATATCAATGTAAGAGGTCCTATCATAATAAATCATACAATCAGTGGCATATCAAATTGAATCAGTGTCAATTTCAAATGAATTAAGTTTGCAAAAACATAAGAATGGAAATAAATGTAGACCAAATCAACTGGCTTATCCAAAATAGAAGAAGCGTGTTCGTGAACCAATTCGAACCTGACAAAAAAATACCCGATGAAATAGTGATGCAATTGCTCGAAAATGCCAACTGGGCACCCACTCATAAAAAAACAGAGCCTTGGAGGTTCACCGTATTCACTGGTGAGGGACTTAAAAAGCTGGCAGCATTCCAAGCAGAGCTGTACAAAAAAACCAGGGGCCAAAAATTCAAGCAGGCTGTTTATGAAAAATTATTAGTGACTCCACCTCAATGCTCCCATATCATTTCCATTGGCATGAAAAGAAGTACCACGATAGATATTCCTGAAATGGAAGAAATCGCAGCCGTAGCCTGCGCCGTTCAGAACCTATATTTGTCCACAACTGCGTATGGGCTTGGGGGTTATTGGACAACGGGCGGCATCACTTTTGATGAAGAAGCAAAACCATTTTTGGGTTTAGAAAGAGAAGATAAACTGCTTGGTTTTTTCTATTTGGGCTATATCAAAATTCCTTCTGGCAAAGGAACTCGCAGCCCAATTGAGACCAAAACAGTTTGGGTTAATGAATAGTCAATACAGTAGCAAATCTAAAACTGACCTTGTTTAAGATTATATTTGCAAAGCTCATAGAACCTTATGCCCAATATGATTGTTACGTTAAAACCTGTGTTCTTTGCGAGATACTTAGCCATGACAACACTTAAAAATGCTAGTCAGGGAGCCTTAAATACCATTTTGTATTGTTCTCAAATTTAAAATATAGTAATCATGAAAAAGTTAGTTTTCTTTTCATTTGTATTGATGGGCGGACTGGCCGCCTGCAACAGTGGTAGTAGTAAAAGCAACACAACCGACTCAACTATGGGAGCCGACACAAGCAAAGCAGCAGCCACGGTAACCGCCCCAACCGTTGCTCCATTACCAGAGGTTCCAGTAGGTGCTAAAGTATTTTTCAAAAATTTAAAAAATGGCGAAACAGTTAAGTCCCCCTTAAAAGTGGAGTTTGGCGTAGAAGGAATTGCCCTCGATACCGCCGGCACCATCAAACCAGCATCTGGCCATCACCATTTGTTGATCGATGCTGGCGACTCTATCGCTGCAGGTATAGTAGTACCAAAAGATTCAACCCATTTGCATTTTGGCAAAGCCCAAACGGAGACCGAAATCAAACTGACACCCGGCGAACATCAGCTCACATTGCAGTATGCCGATGGCATCCATCGCTCTTATGGAAGCAAATTAGCTGCAACCATTAAGGTAAAAGTGAAATAATTAAAATTGTTTTCAAAAAATAAAAAACCTTTGCCCAAATAGCAAAGGTTTTTATTTTTTGACCAGCAAGATTGCGCCACGACAAATTTAATTTGATGGTGGTGGCCTCCACAGAAACATTTATTGAACCGTTGCTTCATTTCCCAAATAAACAATTTCCAACTTTGTGCTTTCACCTCCATTCAGTACAGCCAGAAAATCGTTCTTCTTCTTTTTATCTTTTGATAGCAGTGCATCCGGATTCATGATTACCACTTTAATCTTTTCTTCCTGGATCCAATCCAGATCAGAAAGCATTTCATCCAATGCGTCTAGGTTTTTTCCAAAATAGGATGGCAGGGAAAGTTGTTGCTGCAAGCTGGCATAACAAGCATCCAGGTCCTGACAGGCAAGCCCATCCAGAAATACATATCGGTTATGGTTATCCGTATAAAATCCCACAATGGTTTTAGTTACAACGCTCATGATTATTTTATTTCTTGAAATGTCTTGTAATGGTCATGGGTATACCATGCCCTTCCATCGCTGCCGGTCAGTATGCGTTCCGTGCCACGGTTCACTCCTTGTATATGTGGGTTCACATCCCATTCCTGATAACTGATGGCATTCCCATTATTATCTTCCGTTGGCACCACTTTTTCATAGTTGGTGAACACCCTCCCACCAACATATCCTTCCATGGCGTGATGATTGGCACGTATGTATGCCAACACATCAAACACTTTTTGCGGAATGCTGCTATTCTGATGGATGGGTGCATCTGGATTTGGTTGATTATTATGCACAACAGGCTGGTCAGGCTTGTTGCTAGGCGGGGAAGATGGCTTGTTTAAATAGTTCCGGGCAATTAGCACAATGCCCAGTATCACAATAATGATGATCCTAAACAGAGGTCGGAAATTATTATTCATAGTGAATCAAAGATAGAGGATAGAAGAATATCCACCGATGCTGGCATAATTTTTTTTTGCTATAAAGCTGCACCCAGTCAGATTGCACCCATTACAAACAGTTTTTGAATAAGGATTGAGATTTTATTTGAAACTGTTTGGATGACCGTGCAGAAAAATTGCCAATAAGACTCAGCCATTTTCTTCCCATACTATGATGGCGGCTTCCCAAATTCACTTTTAAAATATAACTTAGTACCAAGAAAGGATTGGCTTTGAAAAATCCCAATCCAACTTTTGTTAGCCCCATAGTTTTCGAACAGTAAACCATCATTTAAATAATAAAACCAAATTAAAATGGATGAGTACGCTTTGATCATGAGACATGAGGATGGCTTAAAAGTGGCCAGCCCTGAGCAAATACAAATCTGGATGAAACAAACTATGGAATGGATTGCTAAGATTGCCGAACAGAATAAATTTGTTTCAGGGACCGGGCTTCTATTTGAAGGGGCAAAACTGGTGCATGCAAACAAAACGGTCAGCAATGGTCCCTTCGGTGCTGTCAAGGAAACAATCGGGGGCTTCATCATTGTAAAAGCAGGTTCCATTGAAGAAGCCATTGAATTTGCCAAGGGTTGCCCAGTATTGCAGGGCGAAGGGAACACGATGGAAATAAGAAGGGTTTCAAAAAACGACGGCGCCCATTAAATCACAAGCCCACTGAATAATAGGATTTAGGAATACAAAACCTGAAAGATTATTTTATATCGAAATCAAACAATCAGAAACCGAAGGTTGATTTCGAAAGAGTCGTATTATTTGAAGTATAGCATTATCTTAAAGTCCCCGAATGGCTTTCATTTTCATTAGCCACAAATAAAGCGTCCACACCACCATCACTAAAAAAAGTATCAGCACCGGAATATAAAACCGATGGAAAAACTGATGGAAATAAGCACCAATCAGTACATAAATAGATGCCACACACAACTTGAACACAATGAACTCGGCGTTGGTCCAACTGGTTTTTGCTTTCAGAAAGTTCATGGTGACAGATTTGAATTGAAAAATGGCTTTACTTGATAAAGCTACACAAAAACATCCCTATCAAAAATGACAGCTATCAAGTTTGGCACTGATCGATTTCATTGTAAAGCCATTCGACCAAACCAAAAACCTAAAGAAACAAAAAACCATGCTTTTGGAATTTGTGAAACAAACCTCAAAAGCATGGTCAATACTGGCAAACAATGGATTATTGCTTGCTAGCAAATTTTTGTAATATCCCGGGCAATGCGCCGGAAATAGCTCCAGTGATGGATGGTGGCAAACCAAATTTACTAGTGAGGCTATTTACCAAACCGCCTTCAATAGCACTGGTAATAGAACCACCAGAAGCAATCGTGTTTTGCAAATTGCCAAGCAATCCTCCAATACCACCAGCCCCTTGGCTAGCCAACCCATTTGCGATATGATTAGCAACCTCGGCATGTACAGCATCTGCCTGACCTGCAGGGAGCGCACCTGCCACATCAGGGTGATTGCCCAATTGCTCTTTCACTAAATTTAGAATTTCGTCTAACATATGTTTACTTTTTAGAAATGAATAAAAACTGAAAATACTGATTATTTTATCATAAGCGGTTTTACCAATAAGTCTTTTCAATATTTTAATACAAACCAAAATGATTCTACCCATAAACCTTGGCCTTATTTAATAATCCAAGGCAAAACTGTATTAAACCCATCGTACATGCCAAGTATCAAGTTGGTTTATTAAATTAACCCAAAAGAGCAAATCCATTGTAAGGGCTTAAAAACAGTGATACGGTTTTTCGAAAAAATCTGAAACTACTTTATTGAACTCGTCGCGGTGCTGTATCAATGTTGCATGACCGGAATTGGGGACAACCCACAAATAGGCTTGTGGGATGCTCTGATAAATCTTGGTCGTATGCTCGATCGGTATCACATCATGGTCGCCACAAATAATCAACGAAGGGCATTTAATAGCACGGAGCGCTTCGAAAGGCACATTGGGCTGAAGCCAATCCAGCATAAAGATTTTCCAATCATTCTTTTCCTTTGCAGTTTTACGCAACAGATCCTTTTCGGTCTCGTATTTCCTTTGCTCTTCCTTCCAATCATCCGGCACAATGCCCAATGAATCGGGAGTCAGGTTGGCACCGGTAGCAGCCAATTTGATCACTTTTCCGGGATGCCGCATCGCCAACAAAAGGGCATTGATCCCTCCATCACTCCAACCAATCACATAGGCCGAGTCAATCTGCATTTTATCCAAAAGAGCGGCAAAATCGTCTGCCATCATCTCAAAACTGAGAGAATCCCCGGCATCTACTGTTTTGCCATGAGCTCGGCTATCCACCGCAATCACCTTATAGTTTTTTGAAAAATAAGGGATGGTTTCCGTAAAAGCATTGATGCTGCCCCCATTTCCATGTATCAGCAATAAGGGTTTGCCCCGACCATACACTTCTGTATACATCTGTATGCCCCGGATAGCATAGTATTTCCCCGCTACTGGGTTATTGCCATAATGGATAGGCGGTGGCTGACCATAAGCAATCTGAAAAATTGATAGGCAAATCAAAACAATCAGGACTGTATTCTTCATAATAGTTATTTAATGCTAAATATAGAGATAAGTTAGTGGTTACAGATTTTCCGTTCGTACAATCAAACAATCTTGGATGGCACCTATTTTGGGCAACAAAACCAAAAAATTATTGCTGGCAAAGCTGCCCTACCTGAAATATAACAGCCATTTTAGTGGTTAAAAAGTCATTTCATACCTTAATACCGCATACTGCCATACTGCCAGAAATTATCATGACCCAAAGCAGTAAACTCCATGATAATAATCATTTCAGCGATTTAGACCAATAAGTATTTTTTGTGCTTTAATCAATAAATTTGCCAGAGTTATAGAACACCCAAGTCTTCCATGAACGAAAAGGCAACTGACCCAACAAACATTCCAGACAACGGCGACCAATTTGAGGCGCTTTTTACGAATGCAACTATTGGCATCATCGTAACCAATCAAAAGGGAGCCATTGTTAATTTTAATAAACATGCAGAATCTCAATTCGTGTATACCAAGGAAGAGGTAATTGGGAGTACCGTAGATATCTTAGTCCCCTCTCATTCGCATAGCCACCACCATAAACTTCGTGAAGATTATTACCATCACCCCGGTCCCCGCAGAATGGGGGAAGGCCGGGATTTGTATGGCAGAAGAAAAAATGGCACCGAGTTCCCGGTTGAAGTGAGCCTATGCACCTATAGAATTCATCATGAAATGTTTGTGATCGCTTTTGTAATCGACATCACCGTACGCAAAAAAAGCGAATCATTGGTGCTGGAACAGAAGGCAGAACTGGAGAAAATCACCGCACAGATCAAAAAGTTGAACATTGAACTGGAACAAAAAGTAGAATACCGTACCAAGATGCTTCGGGAAACATTGACCGAACTGGAAAAATCAAAGGAAGAATTGAGCGCTTCTCTCGAAAAAGAAAAAGAGCTGAATGAATTAAAATCCAGGTTTGTGACCACGGCATCCCATGAATTCAGAACGCCACTCAGTACCATACTCTCCTCTTCTTTTTTGTTGGAAAAATACAATGACCTGAATGAACCCGCCAAAAGGGAAAAGCATATCCATCGGATCAAAAATGCAGTTGCTGATATGAAAAGCATTCTCGAGGATTTCCTGTCATTGGGCAAATTGGAAGAAGGATTGATAAGAATCAATGTAGAACAGGTAAATTCAGACGAACTGTTTTACGAAATCCAGAATATCGTAAGTGAAATGGAAAGCCTTGCCAAAAAAGGGCAGCACATTTCTTTTACCCATTCGGGGGAAGACTCAATCCATATTGACCCCCTGTTGTTCAAAAACATCATGATCAACCTCATTTCCAATGCTATTAAATTTTCTCCAGAAAATGAAGTAATCGAGATTGATTGCAAAATCAATACAGAAAAACTGGAAGTTTCGGTCAAAGACAAAGGGATTGGGATATCGGAAGAAGACCAACAACACCTGTTCCAACGGTTTTTTAGGGCTAAAAATGCGGTAAATATCCAAGGTACCGGCCTGGGATTGCATATTGTGGCTAAATATCTGGAATTGATGCATGGACATATTGAAATAAAAAGTATATTGAACGAGGGAACTGTTTTTACATTCACCATTCCTCAACAAAAATCAATAAACAAGAATGAAGAAGATTTTAGTTATTGAAGACAATGAAGAGGTAAGAGAAAACATAGCGGAAATACTTGAGCTATCAGAGTTTGAGGTAATCCAGGCCCGCGATGGCAAGGAGGGAGTGAACATGGCCCTCAGTGGCTTCCCTGATTTGATTATTTGCGATATCATGATGCCCGAGCTCGATGGTTATGGCGTACTGCACCTGCTCAGCAAGCATAAAGAAACCTATGGTATACCCTTCATATTCCTGACCGCAAAATCAGAAAAAGCTGATTTCAGAAAGGGCATGGAACTGGGTGCCGATGATTATATTACCAAGCCATTCGATGGCACCGAACTGCTCAACGCTGTGGAAATCCGACTAAAGAAAACGGAATCGCTCAAAGCGCACTTGAGCAATAATGTGAACCATGTTTCCGATTTTATCGATTCTGCTAAAGAATCAGGAAGTATACCATTGATTTCCGACGATCGCGAGGTATATGATTATAAGAAAAAGCACATGGTCTATTCCGAAGGGCAAAGACCAAAGGCGGTTTATTATGTCATGAGCGGCAAGGTCAAAATCTATAAAGTAAGCAAGGATGGGAAGGAACTGATCACTGCATTATGTGGAGAAGGCGACTTTTTTGGCTATGCGCAATTATTGGAGCAAATGAGCTATACCGAAAATGCCCAAGTACTGGAAGATGCCCAACTGATGCAAATACCCAAGGATGATTTTGTGGCGTTGGTGACCAACGATTCCCAAATAGCACGTCAATTTATTAAGATCATTACCAAGAATATTCTTGAAAAAGAGGAAAGCCTGGTTAACCTAGCCTACAACTCGCTCCGCCGCAAAGTGGCATTTGGTCTGATTCAGGTATTGGACAAGTATAAAAAAGACAACAATAAAAAAGAAATCCTGGAACTTTCGAGGGAGAACCTTGCGCAAGCCGTTGGGGTAGCCACCGAATCGCTGATACGCACATTGGCGGATTTTAAAACCGAAAAGCTCATCGAAATACAACCAGGAAAAATAACCATCCTGAATGAGCAAAAGTTGAGGGACCTTCCATACTAGATTGGATATAGAGCTTTTTGATTTGGGGAAATTAGAAACTCCAGTAGGTGTGTTTCTAATGGCAGATTACCGCCTGTGAAGGGCTGCTCGCAAGGGTTGGACTGATATAAGGAATCCCCAAATTCAACCCACGAAGGATCAGCAACAGCCCCATAAAACCAATAAATACTGGAACCAGTTTTCTTAGCTTGGTCCTAACGGATGCTGTTAAATAAGCATTGCCAAAAAAATGTACTGATAACATCAGTGGCAAAGTGCCCATACCAAAAAACATCATAAAATAAACCCCTCCAGATAAAGAGCCCATACCAAAAGCACCTGCCAAGGCATAATAAACCATGCCACAGGGCAATAAGCCATTCAGCATACCAAATAGCAGTGAACTAAATGAAGAATGATGGTTCCAGACATAGCGCATCCAACCACTGACAATTGCAGTGAATTTTTCACCAACAAAACCTAACCGATAAAGATGAAACAGTTTTTGCCATGCAATAACCAGCAGGATGATAATGCCCAAGGATATGGAAACCCAACGCTGGTAGCCTGCAATAAACAAATGCCTACCCAGCAAGCCAAATAAAAGCCCCAGCAAACTATAGGTTATGACCCTACCAGCGTGATATAAAACGATGGCTACTGTTTTACGTGCCGGGTTCATTTTTTGAACGGGCAGTGACATGGCTAGTGGTCCACACATACCAACACAATGGAAACTGCTTACCAGACCCAATATAAAAGCGGCCCAAATCATTGCTTAGCTAATGCATTGATGGTAAAAGGTTCTTCGGTATAATAATGTTTGTGCTGATCGTTCCAATCTATTTTTACCTTGTAGAAACCTTTTGAAAACTTTTTAATGTCGAGCAGTTGGGATGCGTTCGAATCAAGCGAGAGTTCTATGCGCCTGTCGTTGCCGCTATTATAGGGACAATAAAATAAAATGCTGCCCTTTATCTTGCGTGCTTTCATTTCATCAGGCAGTTGAACCTCAATCGCCGAACCCGTTTGAGCAAGCGAAGCTTTGGTCCTAAGCGCATTGGCATTATTGGTAGCATCAATCACGTCCTGATAGGCAAGCTCGTCTTTATAATATTCAGCCGTCACCAAGTTCACTGGTGTATTGGTGCAACGATAAACCATATAGCCAATCAAACTGGCAAAAGCCACAAACACCAACAATAACTTATTTCCCCAGTTCATAAAATATTATTTAAATGTAAAAAAATCAATTGTTCACCGGTCCCAAAAAATTGGTGCTGACCACATCAATCCGCCTGGCACCCTCGTACAAACCTATTTTGAGTGTCGTCTTCCTTTCTTTGATACGGCTCTTTGGTAGTATCACAAAGAAATTGCCCGAACTTTCATCCTGCTCCTTCACAGGAATGGCTTTGTCCCCAATAATCTCAATATTGCCTGCCCCATCTTCAATCTTCAGTGTCAACGGTATATTTTTGATTGTTTTATTCGCAATCTTGATATTGTATAGATTTGAAACACTATCCTTACCCCGTTCCTGATATAGCATACCCGGGGTCCGCATGATGGTGGCATCAATATCCTTTCTAGTAATCAGCAAAGCGGAAAGCAGCACGGTCAATAGAATCAGTACCCCTGTATAAAACTTCATCCTAGAGGTATAGTGCAACCGGGTGCCAGTTTCTATTCCGTTTTCCGAAGCATAACGGATCAAACCCA
This sequence comes from Bacteroidota bacterium, assembly GCA_018267575.1. Classification (GTDB taxonomy): domain Bacteria; phylum Bacteroidota; class Bacteroidia; order Chitinophagales; family Chitinophagaceae; genus Puia. The sequence continues at coordinate 218,207 of JAFDYF010000077.1, read as the reverse complement.
AAGGCCGATTTACTTTTTCCATCATGTGGTTGCAGGCATCTATACAGGCGGTGCAGCCTACACATTCCATTTGTGTACCATTTCGTATATCGATACCCGTTGGACACACTTTTACACATTGAAAGCAATCGATACAATCGCCCAACCCACTGGCCGTATTTTTGCTAAATTTTCCCCTGGGCTCTCCCCGCTTATGGTCGTAGGCCACAATCATAGAGTTGCCATCCAGCAACACACTTTGCAATCTTCCGTAGGGGCAAACCACCGTGCACACTTGTTCTCGAAAAAACGCATATACACCATAAAAAATACCCGAAAAAATAATGATGGACAATAATCCGGCAACATGCTCGCTCACTGGTTCTGTCATTATTTTCCACAGTTCTTTATAACTAATGATATAGGCCAGAAAGATATTGGCTATGATAAATGACAATGCAAAGAAGAGGAGGTGTTTGATGGTCTTTTTCAGGATTTTCCCACCCGTCCAAGGGGCATTGTCAAGCATCCGCTGTGCTGCCGCATCCCCTTCGATCAGGTATTCCAATCTTCGAAAAAGCATTTCCATAAAAATGGTCTGCGGGCAAACCCATCCGCAAAACAACCGTCCAAAAGCCGCAGTGAACAGCACAATGAACACCACAAAAGTGACCATCGTTAAGCCGAAAATGAAAAAGTCCTGTGGCCAAAATACTTTTCCGAAAATGATGAACTTGGCGGCCGGTATATCAAAGAGAAAAAGTGGCTGACCATTGATATATATAAATGGCAATGATAGAAATAGCAGGAAGAAACACCAGCTAACAAGGATCCTGATATTATAGAACTTCCCATTGGGTTTCTGGGCAAATATCCATTTACGTTTGCCTGCTGCGTCCACGGTAGCTAAATGGTCCCTGAACGATTCTTGGTCTCCCATTACCTCCTCACCGGACTCCATCTTTTTCATTTAATTATATTTTGGTAAATCAATCGCACTTTGCAAACAGGCATCACTGATAATTGTTTCGAACTGGATTGTAGGCAAAAGCTTAGGAACATTTGCCTAATTCCCGTACAAGCAATGCTGGTTAGCAAATTCAAACTAATGGACAATTCCCACACCGTTCAATCGCACTTGTTATTCTTATGGTTCTTACCTTATCAAAAAAATGCAAGCCTTTAATACCTCCTTACATTATTAATATTAATGCTGTGCTATCACGGTAGTATCCTTCTTTACAGAATCAACCGGGTTGGCGCTCCCGCCTGTACCCTGATCATCTTTATATAAAGTACCCTGTGGTGCTTTTGCATTGGGTGGATTGGTGCCATGCAATGATTTTATATAACTGGCTACTTCTGCAATCTGTACTGGGGAGAAGTCGTCCTTCCAACTTTTCATCCCCTTTTCAGGATAACCATATTTGATGGTTTTAAAAATATCACTGATGCTACCGCCATGAAGCCAATAATCGTCCGTTAGGTTGGGACCTACAATGCCTTCGCCCAATTTACCATGACAAGGGAAACAACTGGTTTCAAAAATTTGCTTGCCCGCTGCAAGACTGGCATTATCGGTAAGCCGCTTGACACTGGTTTCGTCGACATTATTAGCCGCTTTTTTCAAGAACTCTGCTTTCGCTTTATCAGCGGCAGCCACATCCAGCGCATATTGTTCTCTAGGCAAGGGGGCGGAATGGGCAATATGATATCGATAGATATACACAAATGCAAAAATGATGGTCACATAGAAACCGTAAAGCCACCAAGGCGGCAGGCGATTGTCCAACTCGCGAATGCCATCATAATCATGTCCAAGGTCAATGGTAGCTTCTTGTTGTATGGGTTTGAATTTATTTAATCTATCCCACCAGCTTTCCTTTGGTATTTCCACCGTAGACCCTGCCACAAGTAAGGTAGATTGTTTTTCTGCTGCCAAAAAAGATTTCAGCATCAATGAAAGAACAATCACCACCAATAACTCTAGAAAAGCCACACTCACTATTGAATAGTATGCTACAGGAGCTAGCCCATTGATGGTACCGTCTGTAACAGCAGCCGCGGCTTCGGCAGGTTTATCTTGCGCAAATAACCCAACTGACAAAAACAGGAGCACCACACTAATAATGGTAGTTGCCTTTGCTTGCAAACTTTTTCCTTGCTTTTCTTTTTCGGCTTTAATAGCAGCAGCACCTGTAACCAATCTGGCAAGAATGGCAATGATCAGGGCCAAAAAAAGTATGATGATGACCATCAACACCACAAAGGGGTTTGACATGGAAGATTCAGGCTTTGGACCATCTGCCCAAACTGATGCTGTGCCCAGCAAAATCAGCGCCATTGTCATCATTATATTCTTAAGTAATTTTCTCATATAAATGAATTAATAGTTTAGTGAATCGCTATTGTTCTAATGGTATGTTTTTTATTTCTTCAATCATTTTTTTATCGGCTTTGAGAGCCCATATGAGCATGATAATAAATATGCTACCGAAGAGAATCATCGAAGCCATTGAATACACACTTACGTTAATTACCTTTTCTAAATAATGAATGAATTTCATGATGGTAGTTTTAGTTTCCCATTAATGCGTTTCCACCTTTTTCAGCAGTCTGTAGTTCTTCTTTTGGCGCAGACTTGATATCCTTACCAACCCTTTGCAGATAGGCAATTAATGCCACAATCTCATCATTGGGTTTTACATCCAGCTTATCGGCTTTGAGGCTTGCTTGGATGGCCAATTCTTGTTTTGCCACATCCGCATTGCAAGTAGCTTCATAGCCTTCGGGGTAAGGCACACCCAATTTCCTCATCGCCCAAATCATTTTTGGGGTCTTGGTCGTATCGATCTGATGGTCATACAGCCATATATAGGAAGGCATAATGGAACCCGGTGACATGGATTGAGGATCCATCATATGGTTATAATGCCAGCTATCAGGATATTTACCACCGATCCTTGCCAAATCCGGTCCTGTTCTTTTTGAACCCCATTGGAAGGGGTGGTCATATACAAACTCACCGGCTTTTGAATATTCGCCATAACGAGCCACTTCATCCCGGAAAGGTCTGATCATTTGAGAGTGGCAGAGATAGCAACCTTCCCTTACATAAATATCTCTTCCATGTAATTCAAGCGGGGTATAGGGTTTTACACTACTGATGGTTGGTATATTTGACTTAACCATAAACGTTGGGATCAACTCAATCAAGCCTCCAATCACCACGGCGATCAAACTAAACAACAACATTTTCATTGGCCTTCTCTCAATCCATCTGTGCCAGTACTCGTTGCCATGGGTCGTGATTACTTTTGGCAATGGTGCCGCTTCGGCAGCCTCATCAGCAATAAAGGAACCTTGTAAGATAGTTTTGCGAAGGTTATAAATCATAATGAAAGCCCCGGATAAATAAAGAGCGCCGCCCACACTTCTAACCATATACATGGGAAGTATATGCGTAACTGTTTCCAAGAACTGGAATTTCAATTGCCCTTCGTCTGTAAATGCTTTCCACATCAAACTTTGGGTAAAACCAGCCCAGTAAAGGGGGATGGCGTATAATACGATACCAATGGTACCAATCCAAAAGTGTGTGCCAGCCAATTTTTTTGAATAGAGTTGCGTGTTCCACATCTTTGGTATCAACCAATATAATATACCAAAAGTGAGGAAGCCATTCCACCCCAATGCACCAATGTGAACGTGTGCAATAGTCCAGTCTGTGAAGTGCGAAATCGCGTTCACGCTTTTAAGACTGAGCATCGGACCTTCAAAAGTGGCCATGCCATAACAGGTAATGGCCACAACCAAAAATTTCAGAACAGGATCTTCACGCACTTTATCCCAAGCCCCACGCAAAGTGAAGAGTCCATTGAGCATACCACCCCAACTTGGAGCAATCAGCATGATGGAGAATACCACACCCAGTGACTGTGCCCAGTCAGGCAATGCGGTGTACAACAAGTGGTGGGGACCAGCCCAGATATAAATAAATATCAAAGCCCAAAAGTGTACGATGGATAAACGATAAGAATAAATGGGCCTGTTTGCTGCTTTTGGCAGAAAATAATACATCAGGCCCAAATAAGGTGTTGTCAAAAAGAACGCAACGGCGTTATGCCCGTACCACCATTGTACCAAGGCATCCTGTACCCCTGCATAAATGCTATAGCTTTTGAGGAAGGAAATGGGCAGTTCCAAAGAGTTTACGATATGCAGCATGGCTACGGTGACCCATGTGGCGATATAAAACCAAATAGCAACATAAATATGGCTTTCCCTCCTTTTGATGATAGTGCCAAACATATTGATACCAAATATGATCCAGACAACTGCAATGGCAATATCAATAGGCCACTCCAACTCCGCATATTCTTTTCCAGAAGTGTGACCGGTCCATAAGCTGAGGGCACCGGCAACGATAATCAACTGCCAGCCCCAGAAATGGATTTTGCTCAGCTTATCACTGAACATCCTGGTCTTGCACAAACGCTGAAGTGAATAATAGATTCCCATAAAAATACCATTGCCCACAAAAGCGAAAATCACGGCATTGGTATGTACCGGCCGCATTCTGCCAAAAGTAGTGGGGGCAAACCCCAAATTGATTTTAGGGTAATACATGGCAATGGCAATCCATAAACCGGCAAGCATACCGACGATGGCCCATACCATCACCGCATAAGCAAACCACTTCACTGTCTTGTTGTCGTAATAGAATTTGTCTACCTGCATATAGCTTTTATTTTGGTTGTTCAATTTTTGGTGGGTCGTTTGGGGAACTTGGTTTATCATCAAATAAGATTCGATAGGGAGGCGAATAACTATCATCGAACTGCTTGTTCTTTACACCCCATAAAAAAGCGGCCAAGAACATCCCAGCCACGCTTATACTCGCAATCAACAATACAATCAGCACACTCATTTTAAAAAATTGATGGTCAAAAATATTTTCTACGAGCTAGGGCATTAATGACAACATTTAACCCCTCACATGATTTTAATCATGCTTTTTATAATCGAAAGCCCATTATCTTCTATACATTAAAAAAATATTTCAAATGGTTTGGAATCAAAGTCTCAGCCATTTGGCGACGAGGCTACTACTCCCAAATGTGATGAGCAAAATGCTGATAGAACTGGACGGCATCAATATAGCAGCAATCAAAGGGGAAAGGTTTCCCTGTACCGCAAAAAACAAACCCACGATATTATAAGCAATGGACAGCACAAAACTGGTGATCACAATTTTTTTATTCGCCTTGCACAGTTGTATAAATTGATATAGTTTGGGCAATTGCTTTGCTTCCAGAATGGCATCGCTTGCTGGGGTAAAATTGTTGCAGTCTTCTGCAACCGCAATACCGATATTACTTTTCTTCAAGGCTCCCGCATCGTTCAGCCCATCCCCAATCATCATTACCCTGTCCCCAATACTTTGTAGCTTCTCCACATAATCCAATTTATTCTCTGGTTTTTGGTGGAACAAAAGCTTTGCCTCGCTTCCGAGCAGACTGCGAAGCCTTTTTTCTTCACCCGCGTTATCGCCCGAAACCACCGATATCCGATAATGGGTTCTTAGTTTTTTTATTAACGAACTAATATTCCTCCGATACTGGTTATGGAATATGAATTTCCCAAACACTTCCCCATCTTGGGCAATGTAAACACTCGTACTTTCGTTGTTGGAGGTTTTGTCCCCGAGAATAAAGGAGGGTGAGCCAATGGCATATAGCGATTCATTGATAAAACCTTCAATCCCCATTCCTGTATGCTCTTTAAAACCCTGCACTTCTGGGCGAATGTTAGATTTCAATTCCAAATGTTTTACCAGCATCCTGTTCAATGGATGGTTTGAGTGCGATGCTAAAAAGGCGAAAGCGGATCTTTGTGCAGCGTTTAAATATTTGCCTTGATATTCTATCAACTGTTCTTGAGTGGTAGTGAGGGTGCCCGTTTTGTCAAAAACCACTTGGTTTACTCTAGCAACTTCTTCAATTACTTCGGCACGCCGCAAATAAAAATGGTTTCTTCCCAGAATACGAAGAATATTCCCGTTGGTAAAAGTGCTGGAAAGTAATAAAGCACAGGGGCAGGCAATGATCAGGATGGCCGTTACCGCATTCCAAATACGGGTGGGGTCATGCACCCACCAATAGATGGCCGTCATAGTAGCTACTGTAAAAACGATATACGTAAAATAGCGACTGAGCATCTGTACAAAAGAATGGCTATCGCTTTCTTTTGTTTTACCAAGACTATCCTTGGCCCACAAACTGGTCAGATAGCTTTGAGAAACTTCTTTCATTACCAATAATTCCATACTGCCACCGGTTTGCCGACCGCCTGCGTAAACAATCTCCCCCATTTCTTTCAAAACAGGAACTGACTCACCAGTTACAAAACTATAATCAATCAATGCTTTTCCCTTGGTAAGTATACCATCTGCGGGTATCAATTCTTCATTATGGATCCTCAGGGTGTCTCCGGTTTTGATGTTCGGCAAAGCCGTTGGGATTTCTTCTTCCCCTTTAATAACGCTTACGGCTATCGGAAAATAGGAAGTATAGTCTCTTTCAAAAGACAATTGCTGATAGGTTCTGTCCTGCAATACACGACCCACCAACATAAAAAATACAATGCCCGTAACTGAATCGAAATAACCAGAGCCGGTACCTGACACTACTTCATAAACGGATCTTAAAAAAGTAACTATTATGGCCAATGCAATCGGCGCATCTATATTCAAATATTGATGTTTGAGCCCCTTCCATGCCGATTGGTAAAAAGGTTGTGCGCTATAGAGAAAAACCGGTAGCGCCAGTACCAAGTTGAGCCACCTGAATGCAGATTGCAGATAACTTTCAAAATGGTTGAGCCCTAAATACTCTGGAAAACTCATGAGCATGATATTGGCAAAACAAAATCCTGCAATGCCCAGTTGATAAATCAAACTCCTGCTCACCCTTGGCTTTTTGCCATCCAGATTATTGAGGCTAATATATGGCTCGTAGCCAATAGCCGTGAGCAGTTCGGCCACTTTGCGCAATGAAACCGTATTATTAAAAATGATGGTAATTTCTTTGCCGCCAAAATCAACTACAGAAGAAATGATATGCTCATTCAGTTTGTGCAGGTTCTCCAGCAAATACAAACAGGAACTGCAATGCATTTGTGGTAGGTAAAAACTTACATGAGTCTGCTCAGCATTACTAAAACTAATCAGCTTTTGCTGTATGGACGGGTCATCTAGAAAAGCAAATTTATCTTTTCTGACTTGCAGTCGTTGGTTGATCCCAGGCTGATCGTTCAGATTATAATATTCGCAAAGCCCATTGTTGTTGAGCAACTGATAAACCATTTTGCAACCATCGCAACAAAAAGTCTTCTCCTCCAGCTTGATTGGCAGGCCCTCGCAGTCCTCACCGCAGTGCGCACATTTTACGATATCTTTTGTAATAGTCGCCATGATTACATGTTTGAATAATCTGACAAAATACTCCGCGTTAAGGCAATTAGATTAGGATACCGATCATTGGAACCCATGACCCAAATCAAAGTTTTGTTCAGCTAAAATGCATTGCTCGCCGGTTATTCAAAATGGCCGCTAATCTGTTCGCCTTCTTTGTTCTGGTCTTCGAGAGTCCAGTCTTCGGTCAGTGAGGTTTCAACCCATACATTGCCCGACTTTCTGAACACATGGGCGGTAAGGCCAAACATCTGTTCAAAATCCTGGCTCACCTCATGCACCGTTCTTTTTCCGCCCACGTCAATTATTTTGCCTTCATAAAAATTATCAATCCTTTTCAACGACTCCATCATCACTAAAATTTCTGCCTTGAGGATCGGTTTGTTTTTAGGAACGTCCTTAAAGAATTCAATTTTTAAATACGGGTAATACGCGTTGAATTGCTTTTGAATCGCCTGCACCGTCGTATCTCTATTTATATTAATTTCCATTAGCAATCTGCTGTTTCCTTATTGAAATAGTTCATTTTAAAAATGCCTGTCCAGTATTTTTCGGTTGATCAAAACCATTTTTTCAACCAATGGTTTTGTTAATTCATTTGGGGTGTTTCTTTTTTAGCAACATTCTGTGCCGACCCCTTATCTCCCTCTTGAAATGCTTTGCTTGCATTTGCGAATGGAAATTCTTCGCTTGCTTGATATGGCAAATCGCAAGGCAATGCCAATACCGGCAAATGGGATTGGAGGATCAATTTTTTTGAATGACTCTCATGGAATAAAGCTTTTAAAAAAGGATACTTTCCCGGAATCACTATTAAAAAATCAGGCTTTTTTTCCTTGAGCAGGCCAAAAATGCCTTCCTCAATATTTTTATTATTGACTGAATAAAAAAGCGGGTTGAACTCTTTTAAATGGTTATATAAAAATATATCGCCTGAAGCTTTCTCAAATCCATCCTCGCTTTTGTTAGCCACATGCAGGATCGAGAGCGATGCTTGAAATGCATTCAGCCAAGCTTTAATAGACTGTAGCGCCCCTTTTTCACGAACATGCTCCGAGTCGGAGGCAATCGCAATATTTCTGATACCACAGAAAACCGCATTTTCTGGTATTATCAATAGCGGACATTTCATTTCCGGCAGCAAACGAAGCACCGTACTACCCATAAAATAGCTAGTGGACACATCACTACCCAAACCAAGCACCATGGCAAAAGGCTTTGACTTTTCACAAAAGCCAGCAAGCACCGTTTCGGGCAAACCAAAAGCCAACTCGGTGACCACTTCTATCTTATTATCCGTATAAAACAACAATTGGCTTTTAAGCTTATCCATCTGCTCAATGGCCGATTGGCTGATTTCCTCAAATTCCTCGGTCGAAAAAGGAAGCGGATTGGGGTTAAAGGGCAATTCTAAAGCATGCACAAGCATTAACTTAGCTTGCAGTTCTGCAGCAATTGCAGCCGCAAACTTGGTCGCATTCGACGCTGCTTTTGAAAAGTCGGTAGCAGCAATTATTGTGTGCATATCCCCATTTGAAAATGAAAATAGAATTTGCCCATAAGGTCAGATATGATGAACATCATACAAAAACCTGATAATAATCAGCCCCCTTGGTTAGAATGAAAAGCAGAAAGGGAAAGACCCGAAAACAAGTTTCTGTATTGTAAAACAAATGACCGCTGATATTTTCAACGGTCATTTTTTAAACAGCCCCTTGTTAGCACAGTTCGTTTATTGCTATTGTTTTGTTATGGTCGAAGGAGAAATGGTAATACCCATACTATAATTCCAAGTAAACACACAATCGGTGGCAGATACGGTAAAACTGCCCTCATAAACAGCTCCATTAAATTCAAAAACAAGTGGGTGGGTGCCTTCACTGAGAGAGGTTAGCGTAACAGTTCCAACTGCGGGCTTTGGCGCATTACTGTTCCAGCATGGATATTGGGTTATGGGGCCGAGACCACCATTATAAACCCCTGAAGAATCTGGTGCATATATATGATATCCCAATGATGGCCCAAATTGATAAAGTGACAAAGTATGCGCCAACAACACCAACCCGGTATCTGAATAAGATATTGGCTGTAGGCTGATTTGGTCGCCAGAAACCATCGGCAGGGCTTGAATTAAATTACAGCGGGCACTCACCGTATCATTATATAGGCTGTCAGTAACATTCACAAACACAGATCCACTATCATAAGCCGCATTTGAACTGGAAAGATAAGTGGTGGATATGCGATAACTGCCTCCTGCAAGAAAAATAAAATAAGCACTATCCCCAGATACATTTGTCCAATTAATCGCTTTGGGACTTACCGACCATTTTACAGAGCTTCCAGTAGGCAACAAAAAACTGGGGGTCACCAATAGAGGCTCCCCAATCTTTATTTGGGTACTCGATAATGATAGGTCGGATTTAGGGGGAGCGGAATTCTCGGCCTTTTTACAAGAACCTATGAAAAAGACTCCCAAAAGGCAAATGCCCAGTATATTTTTATAGGTTTTCATGACGTTTTTAGTTAGGACTCTCTCCGAAAGCATCATTAAATGGAGGAATCCGCTCTTTTCCTTGACATTGATGAATAAATAAACGTTGCATATCTCTAGCCTGCAATTTGGATTTAAAACCCTTCAAACAAAACAGCTTAACGAAAACAATGATAGACGGTTGCATATAAGCTAGTTGCAATAGAATATGATAAAAATTGCTGGTAAAATAACCCGAATCGAAAAGCTTTAGTAACAAGGGTGAAGAGAAAAACTTATACGAACGGTATGCTGACAGTCTGTCATTAAGAGGAATAGTTTCTTATCTTTGCCATCCTAAATTTTAAAAGAGGAATGCTGGATTTTGGAGTAAATAAGGTACATGATGAAGCTCGTCAAGGAGAGGCTTATGCCCCATCGGAAACAATGCCTTTCGGGTTCAAGAAAAAATTTTATATAGAAAGTTATGGTTGCCAAATGAACTTCGCCGATAGCGAGGTGGTGGCATCCATCATGAACGAACATGGCTATGCTGCCACCAAAAATTATGAGGAAGCCGACCTGGTTTTCCTGAACACTTGTTCGATCCGCGAAAAAGCGGAGCAGACCGTTCGCAGCCGCCTACATATATTTAGGCAACAAAAAAGAAGCAGACCGGGCATGCTAATCGGTGTATTGGGCTGCATGGCAGAAAGGCTTAAGGAAAAATTTTTGGAAGAAGAAAAACTGGTTGACATCGTGGTGGGACCTGACGCCTATCGATCACTGCCAGGGTTGATTGAAGAAGCCGAAACTGGCCAAAAGGCCGTCAACGTTTTATTGAGCCGGGATGAAACCTATGCAGATATTTCGCCCATACGGCTCGACAGCAATGGGGTTACTGGCTTTGTCAGCATTATGCGCGGTTGTAATAATATGTGTGCATTTTGTGTGGTGCCCTTTACCCGTGGGCGGGAACGAAGTCGCGATGCAGGATCGATCCTGCAAGAATGCAGAGATTTATTCAATCAAGGTTATAAAGAGGTAACCCTGCTTGGACAAAATGTGGATAGTTATTATTGGGTGGATGAACAAAAAGATGAGTTGGTAACTTTCGCAAGCTTACTGGAAAAAGTGGCCTTGATACACCCTGATTTGCGTGTACGGTTTTCTACTTCTCACCCAAAAGACATAACGGATGAAGTGCTGCATACCATGAGCCGATATGAAAATATCTGCAAGTATATTCATCTTCCCGTGCAAAGTGGCTCTTCTAGAATCTTGCAATTGATGAACCGTACCTATACCCGCGAATGGTATATGGCGAGGGTCAATCGCATCCGTGAAGTAATGCCCGACTGTGGCATCAGCGCTGATGTGATTGCAGGATTTTGTACAGAAACAGAAGAAGACCATCAGGAAACTTTGAGCATGATGGAGTTTGCGAAATATGATATGAGCTATATGTTTTTCTATAGCGAGCGGCCAGGTACACTGGCGGCCAGAAGGTATCAGGATGATGTGCCAGAGGAAACCAAAAAAAGAAGGCTGGCAGAGATTGTGAAACTGCAAAACCAACTTTCTCAGGAAAGCAACCAAAAAGACCTGGGCAAGGAATTCAAAGTACTGATCGAAGGAGATTCCAAAAAAAGCAAAGAAGAATGGATGGGAAGGAATAGCCAGAACAAAGTGGTGGTATTTTCAAAATTTGGTAGTACCCACAAAAAAGGCGAGTACGCAATGGTAAAAATCACAAGCTGCACCGGTGCCACCTTGATTGGCAAACAGATCTAAATTTTTTGATTTTTGTTTGAAATGCGGATTGCAATTGGCATGACGAACACTTGAAGATTTAACAATGGAAATTCAAAGCATAAAAAATCGTTTTGGTATTATTGGCAACTCGCCAGCACTCAATTTTGCGTTGCAGGTGGCGGTTCAGGTTTCGACCACAGACCTCACTGTTTTGATATTCGGTGAGAGTGGCGTAGGCAAGGAAGTGTTCTCACAAATCATACATGCACTATCAGCCAGAAAGCATAACCCATTCATCGCTGTCAACTGTGGTGCAATCCCCGAAGGCACCATCGATTCCGAATTGTTCGGTCATGAAAAAGGTTCTTTTACAGGAGCGGTAGATTCAAGGAAAGGGTATTTTGAAACCGTTAATGGAGGCACCATATTTTTGGATGAAATTGGGGAATTGCCATTGGGCACACAGGCCCGCTTGTTGCGGGTGCTTGAAGCAGGAGAGTTTATCCGGGTAGGTTCATCCAAAGTACAAAAAACAGATGTTAGGGTAATCGCAGCAAGCAATAAGGACTTGCTCGAACTTACCGATAAAGGAAGGTTCCGAGAAGATTTGTATTACCGTTTGAGTACGGTGCCTATTCGTGTGCCAGCATTGCGCGACCGTAAGGAAGATATACCACTACTGTTTAGAAAATTTGCCGTTGATTTTGCGGAGCGTTATAAAACGGCCCCCGTGCAGTTGGATGAGGAGGCGAAAAATCTGTTAATTAATTACAGTTGGCCCGGCAATGTGCGGGAATTGAAGAATATTGCAGAACAGATTTCAGTGCTTTCGCAGGACAAACTGATCAATGCCACGGCTATTAAAAGATTTATACCGGAATCAATCGGCAACCGCTTGCCGATGTTGCTGCCCTCAAATGGACAGAACAGTAATGGTCATGAATTTGCAAACGAAAGGGAGATTTTGTACAAGCTCTTTTTTGATATGAAAAAAGATGTAACCGAGTTAAAGAAAATGTTTGTGGAGATTTTGCGGGACCCCTCGATTGCTTCCTCCATGCAACATTCACCCTTGGTAAATGAACTCAAGGAGCTAAGACAATCGGAAAACTATCCCCCCCCCTCTGTACAACCAGCCATTACCGCATCGCAGCCAGTTGTTTTGCAGAACAATAACGATATACATGAACATGAGGAAGTGGAAGAATCCCTCAACATCATGGACAAAGAAAAAGAGCTGATCATCAAAGCGCTGAAAAAACATAAGAGTAAAAGAAAAGATGCAGCATCCGACTTGGGGATCAGTGAAAGAACCCTTTACAGAAAACTAAAAGAATATGACATTGACGAATAAAATTGTTTGTTGGCAAATTAAAATGCACTTTCCAAAAAGACAATATCTTTTTTTGGCCATATTATTACCTTGCCTGATTTTACCGTTTTCATCCTGTTCGGTATATTCTTTCAAAGATATTTCCATACCACCCGACGTAAAAACCATTCACCTTGGTTATATTGAAAACAAGGCAAGATATGTGAACCCTTCATTGAGCCCACAACTCACGGACAAGTTGAAACAAAAAATCAATAACCAGACTAAGTTGGTACAGGTTGAATCTGGAGCAGACTGGGATGTTACGGCTTATATCTCCAGCTACGACATTTCCACAGCCAGTGTATCGAACCAACGGAGTGCTACCAATCGGTTAACTGTAGCGGTACATATCATCTTCAAGGATAGTAAGGATGAAAAAAAGAATTATGAGGCCGATGTGTCGCGTAATTTTGATTTTGATGCAAACACCAGTTTTAGTCAGGCCGAACCAGCCTTATTGCAGCAAATACTGACCACCTTTCCTGATGATATTTTTAACCGATTATTTTCCAACTGGTAAAACAATTTGCATGAACGGAAATGCCAGCGCCATCGTACATCAGATTTTCAAGGTTGACTCGATTGATGAGGTTGCTTTGAACCGGATAGAAAGTATTTGCGAGCAGTATCCATTTTTTAGTGCAAGCCATTATCTGCTGTCAAAAAAATTGCACAAGGAAAAGGCTGACCATTTTTTGGAAGAAACAAAAAAAACAGCCCTCTATTTCCAAAATCCTTTTTGGCTGCAATGGCTTTTACAAAACGAGACAACGGAGAAAAAAATGGAAGCGCCGATACAAACAGAAACTGAGGAAATCAGCACAACAACAACTTCTATAGAAAATAGCCAGCCCTTGGTCACCCCTATTGAAGCTGCACCGGTTTCCATTGAAGATACCCAGCCTACTCCTATTGAGGCTGCCTCTGTTTCCGTTGAGGAAGTGTCGTCTACTCCGCTTGAACCAATTGAAATTAAGGAAGAACCAAAAAAAGAAGTCATTCAGCCTAAAGAAGAAGAATTTATATTCAACGCCTATCACACGGTTGATTATTTTGCCTCACTGGGCATCAAACTAAGCCTGGAAGACCTTCAGCAGGATAAACTTGGGAAACAACTCAGGAGTTTTACCGACTGGCTGAAAACCATGAAGAAACTGCCACAGAAAACAACAACAGAACCAGTTTCCGATGCCAATATGCAAACTGCGGTGGAAGGATATGCCGCCTTATCCATCCAACAAAAGGAGATCATTACCGAAGCCATGGCCGATGTGCTGGCAAAACAGGGTAAAAACGAGAACGCTATTGAGCTTTACCGTAAATTAAGTTTGCTTAATCCCGGCAAAAGCGCTTATTTTGCAGCCAAAATCGAACAAATAAACGAACATTGATATGACGATTCTTTTTGTAATACTGATAGTGCTGGCGAGTGTGTTTCTAGGTTTCATAATTCTTGTACAAAACCCCAAAGGTGGTGGGTTAGCTGCTAATGTTGGAGGTTTCAGCAACCAATTCATGGGTGTAAAGCAAACTACCGATGTACTTGAAAAAGGAACCTGGACCTTATCCATTATAGTTGCCCTATTATGTATTTTTTCGGCTTTCTTTATGCAAAAATCCAGTTCTACCCAGGTCAGGGATACCAAAGTGAACGCAACGCAATCGGCACCTGCACAACAGCAGCAGGCACCAATGCCTTTGCCCCAGCCTGGCAAATAGTGATAAAAAAAATATTATAAGCCCTGCACTTTCAGTAGCAGGGTTTTTTATTTATTTTGGGCTGCCAATATTTTATCTATGACCAAAAAAATCATTCTTTCTGTTATTCTCCTCCTCTTTTTTAGCGGCATTTTATTTGTCTGGAAACTGATAGGGCCCGCAACAGCCTTTGAAAAAGAAAAATACAATCTGTATATCAAAACGGGGATGAACTATAACCAGGTAATCGATCTATTGAAAAAAGATACCGTGCTAAAAAACCCGGGAATTTTTGAATTAATAGCTAAAAAACTGGATTACCCAAACAATGTGAAGGCAGGAAAATATGAGATCCGGAAAAACATGAGCCTGTTGGATATTGCCCGCATACTGCGAAATGGCAAGCAGTTACCCGTGAATTTGGTCATCACCAAAATCAGGACCAAGGAAGACCTGGCCTCACTTATTGGCAAAAAATTGGAATGCGATTCTCTTTCCATCATCCATTTTCTTAACAATAATGATACCTTAAAAAGATATGGGCTGGACTCCAACACAGTCATGACGACTGTTTTTCCCAATACCTATACTTTTTTCTGGAACAGTAACCCTTCCAAAGTTTTCAAAAAATTTAGGGGGGCTTATCAGGGTTTCTGGACCGAAATAAGAAAAAAACAGGCCTCAGCTAAACTCTTGAATCCTACCTCTACCTATATATTAGCCTCCATTGTAGAAGAAGAAACAAACAAAAAAGAAGACAAATCGCTTATCGCTAGTACTTATTTGAATAGGATATCAAAGGGCATGAAACTATCCGCCGACCCTACCATCAAATACGCGATGCGCAATTTTGAGTTGAAGCGTATCTACCATAAATATTTAGACGTGGAGTCTCCGTATAACACCTATAAATATGTAGGGCTTCCTCCTGGCCCAATCTGCACCCCATCCGAAGAAACCATTGATGCCGTTCTCACAGCTCCGAAAACAAACTATATTTACTTTGTAGCTAAATCAGATTTTTCTGGCTATTCCAATTTTGCAGAGGATTATTCACAACACATGAAATACGCCAAGGAATACCAAAAAGCACTGGATTCATTCATGGCTGCGAAGAAGCAGCCAGCAAAATAAATTTGTAGTCGTGGCAATTGCATTGGTCAAAAAAATAGAACGAGTTTTTTACAACTCACTCCCCTACCGCTTTGCCGAGGCCAAAAGCAAAAAAATTATTTTGCCAGGTTTCGATGGCCTTCCCTTATATGATGTGATTCATTTTTTTTTGAGTCAAGTAAGAAAAGTCGGACTCAATGATCGTGCCAGGGCCATTTCCTTCAGTTTCCTGAGTGCTATCCCCGCGGCTGCCATTTTTCTTTGCACCCTCATCCCCTATCTACCCATATCAAAAGGTATAGAAAAGCAATTGCTGTTGGTGACCAAAGACATCACCCCCAACCAAAATACCTATGTACTGATCAAAGGTTTTCTGGAAGATTTTTTGGTAAAACAACGTGTGGGACTCTTGTCGTTTGGCTTTTTGCTCGCCATTTTTTATTCATCAAATGCCATGATGGGGCTCATGCGCTCTTTCAATAAGTCACTTATATACAATACTAAAAGAAATGTTTTTCAAAATCGGTGGATGGCCATCAAACTAACGGCACTCATCATTTGCTTTTTGATCGGGTCGGTCATTATCTTGGTTACCCAGGACGAACTGCTTAAAAACATTCTAAAATGGATGGACATCAAAAGCCATTCTGCACAATGGGTTTTTAAAATTTTGAGATGGGTAATCATTATCCCATTGTTTTATTATTCTATCGCTTTTATTTATAAATATGCTCCAGCAGTAAAAAAACGTTGGAACCTCAGCTCACCCGGAACCATACTGGCCACTTTCCTCATCATTGTGACCACATTGGTCTTTTCCTATTGGGTGAATAAATTTGGCAACTACAATAAAGTATATGGATCTATTGGCACCATTTTGATTTTGATGGTGCTGGTTTATTTCAACTCTTTGGTATTACTTATCGGTTATGAGCTCAATGTTAGTATCCATCACCTAAAATTGATGGCAGATGAGCGGGAATTAAAAGAAAAGTCCCAATAATCATTATCGACTGGAAACATTTTCCAAAATGATGGCATAGCCCTGCCCCACTCCCACACACATAGTTGCCAGTGCAAAGCGCTTGTTTTGTTTTTCAAGTTCGAGGGCGGCCGTATAGGTTATACGAGCACCGCTCATTCCCAAAGGATGGCCTAAAGCAATAGCGCCTCCATTGGGGTTTATCCTTTGGTCATCCGCGTCCAATCCGAGTTCGCGTATACAAGCGATGCTTTGTGCAGCGAAAGCTTCATTCAATTCAATGATATCCATATCAGCCAAGCTGAGTCCCGCTTTTGCCAATGCTTTTTTGGTAGCACCTACCGGCCCAATGCCCATAATCCGCGGCTCTACGCCTACCACGGCATGACCAACAATTCTAGATTTGGGTTTTAGTTTATATTTTTTTACCGCATTTTCTGAAGCCATTAAGAGGGCAATAGCCCCATCATTCAGTCCTGAAGAATTGCCCGCTGTCACCGTGCCATTTTCTTTTCTAAAAGCGGGTTTCAATTTTCCCAACACTTCCAGATTGGTGGCGGGCTTTATGAACTCATCCCGATCAAATAACCATGTATTTTTTTTATCTTTTATTTCTACCGGTACTATTTCTGCTGACAAACGGCCACTCTTTTGTGCATCCGCAGCTTTCATCTGCGATTGATAAGCAAAAAGATCTTGATCATCCCGACTGATTTTATACATCTCGGCCAGGTTCTCTGCGGTTTCACCCATAGCCTCGGTGCCTATCATTTTTTGGAGAAGTGGATTGATGAAACGCCAGCCAAAACTACTGTCATACATCTGCGCATCGTTGCCAAATGGTTTACTGGATTTTGAAATCACCCATGGTCCCCTGGTCATGTGTTCCATGCCGCCCGCTATAAAAATATCACCATCTGCTAATTGGATTGCCCGACCTGCGTTCACCACAGCACTCATGCCCGATGCGCATAAGCGGTTGATGGTTTCCCCGGGAACCGAATAAGGTAGACCTGCCAGCAAAAGCGCCATCCTAGCCAAGTTTCGATTGTCATCGCCAGCCTGGTTCACGCAACCCAACAACACATCATCCACTGCTTCCTTGGGCAACATTGCAGTCCGAGCCATCAATTCTTTGATCACCAAAGCAGCCAGATCATCGCCCCTAATGGTTGATAAGGAGCCACCAAAACTGCCAATGGCAGTCCTTGCACCATCTATAATAAAAGCGTCCATTGAAAGCTGATTATTTATTAAGTAAAATTTTTAAATGACAAACAGGTCAACAAATCTATTGAGTTAATAAAACTTATCTTATCAATAGGCCAGCAGATCCCAACCAAGCAAACATTGCAATTTACAAAATCCAAGACCTTATTAAAATTTCATTACCAACCCATTAGGTTTAGTTTTATCATTTGCTTCTACTAGCTTTGATCTGTATATTGTGTTATATTGGAAAATATGAAGCAGTACATTAAACTTTTGCGCCCAAAAGATTGGGCAAAAAATCTTTTTTTATTTATCCCCTCTTTTTTTGCAAAGCACTTTTTTGAGCTGAACGAGTTGATATTGATGCTTGGTGGGTTTGTGGCTTTTTGCTGTTTCGCAAGCAGTATTTATATCATCAACGATTATCGCGATATTGAAGATGACCGAAAACATCCCGAAAAAAGCAAACGCCCATTGGCATCCGGGATGGTCAAAAAAAACACAGCCATCATTATCTCTATCTATCTGATTGTTGTGGGTGCATTATTGGGTTATCTAATTGACCATAGTTTTAAGTTCCTTTTTGTATCAGGAATCTATTTTTTACTGAACCTAGCCTATTGCTTTGGGCTTAAAAATATTTCTATTTTGGATATCTTAATCCTTTCTTCCGGTTTTGTGCTGAGGGTGAAGGGAGGCGCAGTGATCAACAATATCGATACCTCGGAATGGCTGATCATTATGACCTTTCTATTGGCCCTGTTTATGTCAATCGCCAAAAGGCGCGATGATATTTTATTAAAAATTTCAACGGGAGAGGATATGCGCAAATCCATCAAAGGGTACAACCTTGATTTCTTAAACACCATGCTAGGCCTGTTTGCAGCCATCATTATTGTAGCCTATATCATGTACACCCTTGACCCGAATACCTACGCTCGACTGCATGCTTATCGTTTATATTATACCAGTTTGTTTGTGATTGCAGGCATCATGCGCTATTTACAGATTACCTTTGTTCAGCAGGAATCCGGCTCACCAACCAAAATATTATATAAGGACCGATTTATCCAATTGACCATACTCTGTTGGATGGCCAGTTTTTTTATGATTATATATTTACAAGATTATCGTTTTTTTTAAAAATTGATAATGGAAAAAAAAATAGCCAACTGGGGCAATTATCCCATTATAGACGCGGACGAAAAAAAATTTTCCTTTGATGCACAACTTGAAAAGTTGATAGCAGAGACCCCGCATTTCATCCCAAGGGGCAATGGCCGCTGTTATGGGGATGCTTCCCTGGCGCCAACAACGATTTCCACTTTAAAATACGACAACATTTTTTCTTTTGATAAGATTAACGGGATTTTTGAATGCCAGTGCGGTATTACTTTGGATCAAATATTGGAAGTAATCGTACCTCAAGGCTGGTTTTTACCTGTTACTCCCGGAACAAAATTCATTACGGTGGGCGGTGCCATCGGGAGTGATGTGCATGGCAAAAACCATCATGTGGATGGATCATTCTCCAACCATATCATCGATATGGACATTATGCTGGCAAGTGGAGAAACCATCTGCTGTTCAACATCCCAAAACCCCGACTTATTTGAAGCCACCTGCGGTGGGATGGGATTAACGGGGATGGTCACACGAGCCAAGTTCAGGCTCAAAAAAATAGAGTCTTCCTGGATAAAACAAAAACAAATCAAAGCAGCTAACCTTGAGGAGATCCTAAAACTTTTTGAAGAAAATAAGCATTATACCTATTCGGTGGCATGGATTGACTGTCTTAAAAAAGGAGCAGATTTCGGTAGAAGTATTTTGATTTTGGGAGAGCATGCCACCGTGAATGAACTGAGTGAGAAACAAGAAAAAGACCCGCTCAAATTGCCATCCAAAAAACAAATCAGCTTTCCGTTCAATCTGCCATCCTGGGTATTGAACCCGCTTACCGTAAAAGCGTTCAATTTTCTTTATTATGCAAAAAACACCAAAAAAGAACTGAGCAATATAGTGCCGTATGAGCCTTTCTTCTACCCGCTCGATGCCATCCTTCATTGGAACCGGGGCTATGGTAAAAAAGGGTTTGTTCAATATCAGTTTGTACTGCCATTGGATGTCAAACAAGGGCTTATTGAGATATTGCAACGCATCAGTGCAAAAGGATTAGGTTCGTTCCTAGCTGTACTTAAAGTATTTGGGGAACAGAAAAGCATGATATCCTTTCCAAAGGAAGGTTATACATTGGCGTTGGACTTTCCTGTGCGTAAGGGTTTGTTTGATTTTTTGGATGAACTGGACCAAGTGGTACTAAAATATGGCGGCAGGTTGTACATGAGTAAGGATGCACGCATGAAGCCTGAAGTGCTTGCAGCAGGCTATCCTGAATTGGAAAAATTCAAACAGATTGTAAGTACATATAACCCAAAGGGGAAAATCCGTTCTATTCAATCTGACCGATTATTTTTGACAAGCCAACAATAATATAAGCATGCCCACCGTACTGATATTAGGTGCTAGCTCAGACATTGCCATTGCTATGGCGCGGAAATTTGCAGCTAACAAACACAATATTCAACTTGCAGCCAGAAAACCAATGGACCTAAAACCACTGCAATCGGATATAGCTATACGTTATCAGGTGTCCTGCGAGGTTTATGGTTTTGATGCATTGGCATTTTCTACCCACCCATCTTTCTTTGAATCCCTTAACCCCAAGCCCGATATTAGTATCTGTGTATTTGGGGTGATGGAGGATGAAGATGCGGCATTCGAAAATTTTGAAATCACCCATCGGATGATTGATACGAATTTTACAGGAGCCGTTTCCATATTGAACCAGATTGCCCAATATTATTCCGGGCAAAAAAAAGGTATTATTGTCGGCATCAGTTCTGTGGCTGGTGAAAGAGGCCGGCAAAGCAAATTGATCTATGGCAGTACCAAGGCAGCATTCTCTGCTTATTTGGCCGGATTAAGGAACAAGCTGTTCAAAGATGGGGTGCATGTACTAAGTGTAAAGCCCGGATTTGTAAATACCCGCATGACCGAAAACCTAAAACTGCCAAAGCCGCTTACTGCAGAGCCTGCTGAAGTTGCCAATGCCGTTTATGCGGCGGTTCAAAAAAAGAAAAATACCATTTATGTAAAATGGATGTGGCGATGGATCATGCTCGCCATTAAAAACATTCCTGAATTCCAATTCAAAAAAATGAACCTGTGAAAAGACGAATCGCATTTTTCGATTTCGATGGTACCATTACTAACAAAGACAGTTTTCTGGAGTTGATCAAATTCCAGAAGGGACCATTATTATTCTATACCGGCTTTTTGCTCAACGCTCCTTTTTTACTTGCCTACAAACTAAAAATCATCAGCAATAGCAGTGCAAAGGAAAGAATACTGAGGTTTTTTTTTAACAAAACAACACTTAATGATTTCCAACTCAAATGCGATCGGTTTGCTATGCAAAATCTACCAGAGATGGTACGCCCAAAAGCAATCATGGAAATAAGAAAGCTACAAGAGCTCAGCGCCGAGGTAGTTATTGTTTCCGCTTCTGCCAAAAACTGGTTGTTAAAATGGTCGGATGCGCAACAGGTAGCACTCATCGCTACCCTGCTGGAAGTGAGGAATGAAAAAATAACCGGATGTATTGATGGCAAAAACTGCTTTGGCGAAGAAAAAGTAGCCAGAATTCAATCACAGTTCGACCTCAGTCAATATGATGAAATCTATTGCTATGGCGATACTTCTGGAGATAACCCCATGCTCGCCCTTGCTACACATGCCTTTTATAAACCTTTTAGATGAGATAACGAACAATCAAAATCAATGGTGAATTGCGATTTTCATTTATAGCTGTGAAACTTATTGCTCATACCAGTTCTCTGCCAACCAGCATTATCTTAATAAGAGGAATAACTCAGGTATCAGGAAAAGAAAATTTGCCACTAGCAGCCAGGATTGTAAATGATAGGGTTGAAGTTTTTTTGAAAGGAAAAGGACCAAACAAATCAAGTTGACCACGAGGTTGATAATACCAGCAAACAGATACCCAATCAATATTACGGTGGCAGTTATTTCGCCCTGCAATGGCAAAGGCGCCTTTTGAACAATCAGGGCAATCAAAAAACACAAATTGCAGATAAAAGCCAGTTTAGAAAAAAAACGAATATTAGGCATTATCAATTATCTCATTTTCTGCCCAAAATAGCATTATTTTGCCTGAATAATCATTGATTGTTTATGAACTCATCATTGTTGAAAAAGGCGCTTCCCCATATTATCGCCATTGCTGTTTTTTTGATAATAGCGATTGTTTACTGCAAACCCGCGTTTGACGGAAAAGTAGTTTCCCAATCCGATGTAATTGGATGGAAGGGAATGGCTCAGCAAGCAATTGAATACAAAGAGAAAAATGGCCATTATCCATTGTGGTCGGAAAGTGCTTTTTCAGGCATGCCTACCTATACCTTCGCGATGGATGCCACTTCCAAAATTACCATTGGCTATTTCTTTTACTTATTGACTTTTGGGCTACCGGCCCCCGTGTATTATTTTTTTCTGGCCTGCCTCAGTTTTTATATACTCATGCAGGCGATGCGCATCAACCCATGGGTCAGCATCATGGCAGCAATCGCCTATTCCTATTCCACATTCGACCCCATTATCATTAATGTCGGCCATAACACACAGATGTTGGCCATCGGATATGCTCCGGGGATTGTGGCCGCCCTCTTGCTAATCTTTCAAAAGCGATATTTATTGGGCACGGCGATCCTCGCCATCTTTTTTGGTTTACAAGTAGGCACTCAGCATTTGCAGATAGCCTATTATACCCTGATCATTTTAGGATTCATTTCCATTGCCTATTTTGTTTACAGTTGGCAGCAAAAAGAACTCAAGACATTTTTTATTGGTATTGTGTTTGCCATTCTTGGTGGTGGATTGGGCTTTGCCACCTATGCGGTAAGCATGCTCCCGCTACAGGAGTATGCCAAAGAAACCAAACGTGGTGGAAAATCAGAATTAGAACATGATAAATCGGATATAAATAAAACCAAAGGAGGGTTAACCAAAGATTATGCCTTCCAATGGAGCTATGGTATTGGGGAAACGCTTACTTTGATCGCCCCAAATGTGTACGGCGGGGGAAGTGCTGGCAGGCTGATCTCCGACAATTCCAAGTTTGCTGAAAAAGCAACCGAAATAGGAATGCCTGAAGATTATGCCCTTCAATCCGCCAACGTTTATGCCTACTGGGGAAACCAACCCAACACCGCGGGCCCTGTTTATCTAGGCGCAGTCATCTGCTTTCTTTTCATTTTCGGATTGGTCTATGTAAAAAGCTGGCACAAATGGTGGATTGTACCCGCAGCTATTTTAGGGATCATGTTGGCATGGGGTAAAAATTTTCCGATATTCAATTATTTCATGTTCGATCATTTCCCTTTTTACAGCAAATTCAGAGCGCCCACACAAGCCTTGTTCATAGCGCAATTGACTTTCCCTGTATTGGCGGCATTGGGTATTGACCAACTGATCAACTCCAAAGAAAGCAAGGATGACCTTTGGAAAAAATATAAGAACGTTCTTTATACTACTTCGGCCCTGTTGGCATTATTGGTTGTGTTTTATTTTACGGCTGATTATAGATCCGAAAACGATGCCCGATTAAAAGAAGGCTTTGCAGGTCAGATAAGCCAAAGCATGGCCCGAGGCAAACAGCCAACCCCGGAAATAATACAACAGGCTGCGCAAATAAGTAGTGGATTGGTAAAAGGGTTACAATCAGACCGCCAGTCCCTATATGGCTCGGACCTCATTAGGACGATTATGCTCATAGCTCTTTCTGCGGGATTGATTGGGATCTATCTCAAAGGGAAAATAAAAGAAATGATATTAATTGGAGGGCTTGTGGTTTTAAGTTCCTATGACTTGATAGCCGAGGCCCGAAAATATCTGAACGATGACAATTTTGTGGAACCTGCCGATGTGGAATCCAGTTTTGCACCGAACGCTGCCGATATCCAAATTAGCAAGGACCCCGATAAAAATTTCAGGGTGTTCGATTTTGCAGACGGGAACTGGTCACAAGATGCGCGAGCTTCCTATCACCATAATTCTATTGGTGGCTACTCCCCTGCTAAACTGGGTTTGTACCAAGATATTATAGACAGTCAATTGGTAAAAGGAAATATGAATGTGCTGAACATGTTGAACGCAAAATATTTCATCCAACGAAATCCTGCCAATGGCCAATATCAGGCTAGCATGAACCCCAATGCATTTGGTCCTTGCTGGCTTGTCAAAGCCATCAAGTTTGTGAACAATGGCAACGAGGAAATGAAGGCACTCGATAGCACCGACCTTAAGGATACAGCCATCGTGGACAAAAAATTCGAGCAAATAATAAAAGCGCAACCAGTTTATGATTCCACGGCATCACTTGTATTGCTGGAAAACAGGAATGATACCATCACCTATAAATACAAAGCCAAAACCAATCAATTTGCTGTATTCAGCGAGGTATATTATGACAAGGGATGGAATGCCTACATCGATGGACAAAAAGCACCCTATTGTAAAACGGATTATATCCTTCGGGGAATGCCGTTACCTACGGGTGAACATAACATTGAGTTCCGTTTTGAACCGGCTATTTACAAATTGGGAAATACAATTACCGTATGGTCTTCTATACTGGTTTATCTTTTGCTCATTGGGGCGATTGTAGCAGAATGGAGAAAAAGAAAAAACCCTCCCATTAAAACGACTTAACGCAAAGGGCAGGTAGCAGGCCTGCCCTTTAAATTTTAGAATGGCTACCGTTATCAGTATTGTTTCTTACAATTTTTTGCCCGCAAAAGTGGGCGGACAAAAAGGGATTGCCCTTTTTAATAAATACTTTTCAAAACAGCTTCCATTCATCTGTGTGACCGTAGAAAGGAACGACCCCCAGGCTGCAGAGGGTTATGAGGTACTGAATATACTTTCCAACAGCACATGGCGCTATATAAATGTCTTCAACTTTTTTTTATTTCAAAAGCTTATCAAAAAACACCAAGCCTCCCATATTATGTTGGAGCATCCTTATCTAGGGTGGCTTGGGGTATTATTAAAATGGTTTTGTGGAGTAAAACTGGTGGTTCATTCGCATAATATAGAGGGGCTCCGATGGAAAACACTTGGAAAATGGTGGTGGAAAATTTTATGGCGGTATGAAAAGTACACGCATCGTCAAGCGGACTATAATTTTTTTATACATGATGATGACCGGAATTATGCCCTCCAGCATTTTGGATTAAACCCGATGAAATGCATCACCATGACTTATGGCATTGAATGGGAAAAAATTCCTACACAAGAAGAAATACAAAGCTGTAGGATATTGATCAGGGAGAAGTATCAAATTAGTGAAAACGAAACCACCCTCTTATTCAATGGCGCCTTTAATTATGGTCCCAATTTGGATGCGTTGAAAAATATCATTCAAATCATCGACCCATTGTTACAAAAAGAAAAACATTTCCCTTATAAAATAATCATTTGCGGAAAAGACATACCAAAAGAGATAGAGGAAAAAAAATATTCCCATATCCTAATTGCTGGCTTTGTAGAGGATATCAGCATTTATTTCAAAGGATCGGATATTTTTCTTAACCCTATCACCGAGGGAGGCGGCATTAAAACAAAATTGGTGGAAGCACTCGCTTATAACCTAAATGCTGTTTCAACAGAAAACGGGGCCATTGGCATTAACAAAGATTGGTGCAATGGCAAACTGCTAACTTGCAAGGATCATCATTGGGAAGATTTTGTGAGACGGATTGTTCAATTAAGATTATATAATGCCGACATGCCGGACTCTTATTTTGAACATTTCTATTGGGGGAACAGCACTTCAAGGGCAGCTAAATTTATAACAGCGAAAGTTAAAACTTATTAATCATCATCTATGGTTATTGGCAATGGATTAGTGGCTAAAGCCTTCAGCAGCTATTTTACGGATGAACGATTTTTGATTTTTGCCTCTGGGGTATCCAATTCAAAATCAGCGACCGAAGAAGCTTTTCATCGAGAAAAGGAATTGCTTTTGCAACATTTAAACCAATATCCTTCTGCTATATTTGTCTATTTCAGCACTTGCAGTATTTTAGATCCCGACTTAAAGGAATCTCCCTATACTTTTCATAAAAAAAGGATGGAGGAATTGATTATACAGAATAATAGACCCTTTTATATTTTCAGGCTTTCCAATCTTGCTGGTCACACTCGTAATCCACATACCTTTCTCAATTTTTTCTATTGGCATATCAAGAAAAAAGAAAGTTTTGAGCTTTGGAAAAAATCAGAAAGAAATATTATTGACGTGGTAGATGTTTTTAAGGTATGTAATCATATCATGCAGCAACAGCTTTTTTTAAATAAGATCACGAATGTAGCCAACCCTGAAAATTACAAAGTGTTGGATATTGTAAAAATTATAGAAGATTTTTGCCAGACTAAAGGGAAATACAAAGAAATAGACCGTGGCGCAGGCTATGCTATTGATATTGCGGATATTCGCCTTCTATTCCAATCCTTGAGTATTGAATTTGGAGATCACTATCTACTCCGGTTATTGGAAAAATATTATGCTGGAAATGAAGTATAAAAATGCCATACTAAGAAGGAAAATAGAAACGGTTGCCATTTTCCCCATCGTGCTGTTAGGCAAAATTTATGGAAAGCTATTCCCATTAAAAAAAACCACCTCCATCTTCTTTTTCTTTTCTTCTGCTGATTTGGGCGGGGCCATCAAAGTAAATGCGGATATCGCAGAATGCATAAAGGCGAAAGACCCATTGATCATTTTTTCCAAAAAGCCCGTGAACAATGGCTTTATAGGACTTTTCAAGGGATTCAATATAATCGACCTTCACAAAAAAATTGATAATAAAGGGTATCATTTTGTAAATATTTTTTACCGTGGCGTATTGTCCGCCTGGATCAACCAATCTAAAAACCCCGTGGTATTTGGAGGGGAATGTCTTTATTTTTATAAACTATTGCCCTATCTGAAAAAAAAAGTAAGGACCGTAGAACTTTGCCATCTCCCCACTTGGTTTCCTTATTCCATCCGTTTTATTGACCTAATCGACGACCGCATTTTCAGCACTTTGAAACTGAAGGAAAAACTAATGGAGTTTTATGCTCAAGCACAAGTGCAACCTGCTTATTATTCGCGATTACATTTTATCGAGAACAAAATTGATATCCCTCCCTATCATCCTACGAGCAACCAAAATCTGGAAGTGATTTATGTGGGGAGAGATGCCCCACAAAAAAGAGTGTATTTGATTGCCGCGATTGCCCTAAAAATGGAGCAGCAACATTTACCCATACATTTTTCTTTTGTGGGGGATGTGGAAAATTCAATCCCTGCCCAAAAGTATCCGTTTTGCCAATTCTATGGGAATATTAAGGATGAGAACCAGTTGAACCGCATATATGAAATCGCAGATGTGCTGATCCTCACCTCGGCGTATGAAGGTTTACCAATCGTTCTCATGCAAATGATGGCCTATGGGAAAGTAGTGTTGTCAACAGCCGTTAACTCGATTCCTGATTATGTGCGCCATATGGAGAATGGGTTGTTGATTCTTTCAGAAGATGAAAATAAAATTATTGAGGAAGGCATTGGGTTACTGAAAATATTAATCGAACGCCCCGAATTAAAAAAAGAATTGGGTGCAAGGAGTAGAAACATCGCAATAGAAAAATTTAATGGCGACCTATTCTGTAAGCAGTATAGTGGGTTTCTGGAAAGCAAAAAGCCCACTTTTTAAGTGGGCTTTGCTAGGGAAAGGTTTAATGATTAAAGGATAAGATATTTCTTGATAACTAGCATTCGCAATAATCAATTTTGTATAGACTTCATTCATCCTGAATTTTATAAAGCCACTTTAGTCCACATATTTGTAAGCCATGTAACCAACTATAAAAAAGAGGCAAAAACAACAACAACCTTACATCCCAAAAAAACAAGGAATAATAAATATAGAATTCCTCAAAAAGTATTTTATAAACCCAAAACTATGTGACAGAGAATCTATTATAAAATATTATCTAATGCAATAGTATAGAAAATATTAAAATACTTTCTGTATTCTTTACAACTGTGCTCTTTTGACGGATAACTGTGCAGTTAATTCTGAAAAAACACCTTATTCCAGCCTTGCCAAAAATTCATCTTTTCTCCTTACTGCCACATCAATTTTGACGCCATCGGTCATTTCCACTTCCCCCCCTCTGCCACGATGATATTTCTTAATTTCACCCATATTGATAATATGGGAGTGGTGAACCCTAAAAAAAAGGGCTGTCGGCAAAAGATCTTCATACTCCTTGATACTTTTCGAAGAAACAACTTTTCCAACTCCCTTTAAAAAAAGATTCGTGTACGATCCGCTCGCCTCGCATCTGATGATATCCGCAACGGGAATAAAAACCATTCCTTCCTTATTTGGAATGGCTATTTTTTTTCCAATATCTGTTTGCGCACGAAAATTATGCATCAGGTTTTTAAGATTATCATTAGCCTCTCTGTCATTGATTCTTTTAACAGCTCTTTCCACTGACTTCTTGAGCTCAACTATACTTACTGGTTTTAAAAGATAGTCGATAGCACTATACCGGAATGCTTTTAACGCATATTCATTAAAAGCAGTGACAAAAATTACTTCAAAATCGATTGGCATCAGTTTGTCCAGCAGGTCAAAGGCATTCCCATAGGGCATTTCAATATCTAGAAATAAAAGATCTGGTTTGTGCAAACTAATTATCTCAAACCCTTCACGTGCATCCCGTGCATCCGCAATCACCTGTAGCTCTGGGCAGAATTTTGAGACCACAGCCTTCAAAATGCTGATATTCCTGTATTCATCATCAATGATCACCGTCCTAATCATATGCAGATTTATGTTTTTGAATTTCTGATAAAGGAAAATATAATTTTACCAAAGTACCAGGGGTTGTACTTTCATTTGCATCCAAATCACTTATCTCTACTTTAATTTTGGAATCGTGGGACAGATTAAACATCTCAATCCTTTTGAAAGTGAGATCCATCCCTTTGGATTGATATTCGATTGGGTTCTTGCTTTTGTATTGCTGCGCCTTTTTTCGACCAATCCCATTATCAGAGATTTTACATATCAACTGTTCACTGGTCTGGTTTATATCAACCACAATCTTCCCAGCATTATCTTCCCGATACCTTACCCCATGACGAATGGCATTTTCGATATAAGGTTGTAAAATCATAGGGGGTATAAAAAGGTCGTTCTTGTCTACATTTGAAGCTTGTATTTGGTAGC
The DNA here is from genome assembly GCA_018267575.1 of Bacteroidota bacterium. Classification (GTDB taxonomy): domain Bacteria; phylum Bacteroidota; class Bacteroidia; order Chitinophagales; family Chitinophagaceae; genus Puia. The sequence continues at coordinate 188,777 of JAFDYF010000077.1, read as the reverse complement.
TGAACTTATTTTCAAACCTCATTTGTTCCAATTCAAAATAAGAGCGGATATAATCAATCTCCTCCGAAATACTAATATCGGATCTAGAGGAGTAGTCAAGTGTAAGCCGTATCAGTTTAGAGAATTTCGATATAAACTCATTAGCCCCCATCACATCCTTATCAATCACGTAATGCTGTATGGAATTTAGACAATTGAAAATAAAATGTGGGTTCATTTGGCTTTTGAGCGCCATCTGTTCCAACTCGGCAATCTTTTTTATTGTTTCTGATTTTTCCTTCTCTCGCTTTCTAATTCGACCGACACGATAATCAATCAAAGCCCATAAGCCAAGAACGAAAACAGACAATGCCAACAGGCGGAACCATATTTCTTCCCATATTGTTTTGGATATTTCAAATTTGATTTCCTTTAAATTACTTTGCACCCCAAATTTGTTGGTGGCTTGAAGCTGCAATTCATACTTGCCAGAAGCCAATGATTGAAAACTAAGGGATGTTTCCTTGGTATTTCTCCAAGCCGTATCCAGCCCTAATAAACGATATCTATAGGAAATTTTGCCCGCTGATTTATAAGAAATACCCACGAACTGAAACCGGATATTATTTTCGTCATGTTTTAGAATAAAATCAGACGAATCAAAAGGCAGCTCAATTCCTGATACATTGAGAGATGTTATAGTTAGGTCACAGATAGATTTTTGTGAGATCCTACTTTCATTGAAATAGGTCAACCCTTCTGGTGTTCCCACATAAACATTACCGCTATCATAATAAATTGCATTTATAATATCAGAGCTTAAGCCGTCTTCACTTGAAAACACAGTTATTGCATAGCCGGTGTCATTGAAAGTGACTTTATTTAACCCTTTATCCGTACCAACCCAAATTACATTTTCCGTTAAAAATAAATTCCGACAGATATTACTAGTAAGCCCATCCTTTACCGTAATATTATAAATGATTTTCCCATTTTTATACCCGACAATACCCCCACCATTCGTAGCCACCCACAAAACCCCATCTGCAGATTCGGCTAAATAATTAATTCGATTCTCTAAAAGCTTAAATCTATTTCCAAGGTAATTAATATTCCTTCCGCTATCAACAGAGTACAGGCCATTCAAAGTTCCAACAAACACCAACCCTAAACTCTCAAGCACACAGGTTGATCGACCAAGCCAAAACAAAGTTGGAATCTTAATATCATAAAATCTAAAACTTAAAACACTATTGTTTAAGCTGACATAAATCTTTTGATCTCTTCCTTTGAAAATAAATTTAACAGAGCCATATGTGCTTGAATCAATAATCACAAATTTTCTAACTTTCAACAACCCTAAATCAGTCCCGACTATTATAGTGTCATTACCCACCTTCAGCAAAGAGGTTACTCGACCTTGAGTAGCCCCATTCATAATTTTATCCACGAAAATTTTTTTTGAAGATGGGTTCAATTTGGCCAAATTAAAATTATCCAATCCACAATAAATAGAAGAGTCCATTCTAGCAATAGCGAATACGGACCTAAATTCAAGTCCAGAAAAAAAACTTAGAAATCCATTCCTCACCATTCTATAAACACCTTTTCCGGGGGAACTTAACCATATATTCTTCTCATTGTCTTCTATGACATACCCCACTCTTTGGTTAACCAAAAAGGTATCAATACATTTTAAGAAATTTATATTGTAAAGGTAAGCACCACTCATTGTATTAATGGTTATGAGAGAGTCGCTTATCTTTGATATATTAATAAACCCTTTTGGCAATGGAATTTTGCGCTCCAAACTTTCTTCTGCCCTATAATAAAAATGCAGTTGATTTCCGTCATTTCGGACTATTTCAAAATCGGAATAATAAAACAAAGATCTCAAATTAGTTATTGTATTAGTATGTGATTTAAACTCAAAACTAGACTTCTCAATATCATAACGGGCAATATTGAAAATCTCACTAGGGCTGAAAAACACCTCATATTTATCATCCATTGTCAAAAAAGTCCTGTCAATACGAATGGGTTTACCAAGTAGATTATTTACACATGAAATCTTACCCTGTGGTGAAATTATATAGAACTCATTTTTCATAGAAATAAATACATTCCCACTTCTATCCTCAAGGACTGAAACCAATTCTGTGGTTATATTTAATTTCTTTAAAAGACTGTCATTCTCCTGATTATGTATCTTCCCCTTCCAATAATAACAAATCGAATTTTTGAATGGAATCATCCATACCCGGTTTTTCGAATCCACAAAAAGGCTTAGGATTTCATTGTCAGGCAAGCCATCGCTGGTGTAAAAATTTTTGAAATGGGTGCCGTCAAAACGGCTTAAACCAGTTTCTGTACCAAACCACATAAAGCCATCATTATCCTGCACCATACTATAAACCGTAGCACCAGCAAGCCCATCCTTCACATCGTAATGGGTATAATTGTAATCCTGGGAGTAAAGAAAAAAAGGACTATAAAAAAAGAAGAAAAGAAGCGGAAAAGGTTTTATAATCTTTGATATGAACATTTGGTTACGACCTTAAGGTTTATTCACTTTAGCAAAACATATTTTCATTTATTGATATCCCTAAAGTAAATAATAAAGCTGAGAGCCATAAAAAATTTGGAAAGCACCCCAATATTCAAGCAAGCTAAGGGAATCCTGGACTGGAATCCAATCATTTTCTTAATCGACAATGGCAGTTCACCCGAATAACCGCTTTCCTGTATATCTGCAAGCTTTCTGATCCGCAAGTTCCTTATCAATCGCCACCAAGCGTCATATACATGAATGTCTTTTAAAGCTACTACACCAATCTTATTGAGCAAATAAAAATTTTCAGGGATTTCCACCTTATTTATCCGGAAAGACTCTTTTGTAACCTGTTCGGCATTCATCCCAATATCAACCAGTACTCTATCAATATAATAAGACTTTGCATTTTGTAAGTTGGAAATATAGAAATCGATATCCACCAACCATTTTAAGTTTTTATCGTAAAAAAACCGATGGTCATTCCGATGAATCACTACACTGGGTGGCCCAATAATATTAGAAGCTATTAAAGTAAAAGGGTTCTTTTGGAGTAACCGATATCGAAATGCATTTACGAATACCTCTTCCACTCTACCTTCATCTATAAACACCTTGCGGTAGGCAGAAAAGATCAAAGTCCTACCATGCTCTCTGTTTATCGCATCAACAAAATATTGCAAACTATGGGCATCGCTGAACCAATCATCATCATGCATCAGTTTAATCCATCGCCCACTTCCTTTCCGGATGGCTTCATTCCAATTCTCGGGGGTGCCTAAGGCTTTGGGGTTCCTAAAGTATTTTAGGTCAAATTTTTTATCGTATGCAGCCATCAGTGCAGCCAATTCTTCCCCCGGACTATCATCCGTAATAATCACTTCAAATTCCTGAAAGGTTTGTATAGAAATGGAATCAAGCAAACGCTTCAAAAAATCAGTCCGTTTATAGGCGGGGATGCAAATACTGATGAGCGGGTCCATATTCGGCGACAAAGTTAATAGTTCAAACCGGAAGTTTAAGTGAAATGGAAAGAACCAAATGAACTCTCTCCCATCAACCATCAACTTTCAACCATTAACTATGAACTATCAACAATCAGCCTTACGGCGCCAACGAAATCCGAATCTGTACCCCTGCCCTAGTGGTAACAATTGGCGGCGAAGTGGAGATCTTTGGTGTAACCCTACGCTGGTCAAAATAAAATTTCAGATTGATGCGGTTGCTGATCACATAATCGATGGAAGGAGAAATAGTGATTGTTTTTTGCCCCCCCGTTGGCAATGCATTGTTCTGATCGATGATACTGTTGGAGGTAATATCGTCACGAATACTAAAGTCGATACGGAAATTCATTTCATTGTCCAGTTTCGTCGAAGACTGGGCTTTGCCCGGCATTTTAATCTTAAAGGGTAGTCTGACCCCCTTTTTCTTCAACCCGCCACCAAACGTAAATTCATTGGAATGGCTTTCTATCAATTGATAATCCACCAAGCTCAAACTTAATTGTCTTGTTTTATTAAAACCGATCCTCGCTTGCAGCTTGTTGACAAACTGCATATCGATATTTATCAGTGGAGAAAAAGATTCGATGATGGTAATATTCGGGATAGCAAAATAAGGCACAAAGTTTCCAGATACCGTATCAATAAAGCCCGGATAGCGCACGCCCAATGGATCCTGATATAATAGGGAAGACCCAAAGCTGCCCATACTCAAAGTGCTATTATAGGCATTGGTCAGGTTAAAGCTGGTAAAAATCTGATCGAAACCGGGCAAACGGGCCAGCCCATTATAAGAGATACGCCAGTTTGGTTTGGGCAAATAACCGGAGAATGGGTTGGAGCGGATGCCCGAATTGTTTTCATTAATGAGCGCAATTTTTTTAGGATCCTTTCCTGAATAGGCTGCGATAAAGGCAGGTATCAGCACATCCTGTGCATACTGCTGATAGCCCGTATAAAATCCATTCGCATCCAATTTTCCAGAATAAGGATTGCTGGTACCCAAGCGGGCTGATAATATAGTTCGGTAGTTTTCGAATTTGGCAAATGCAGTTGAAATTTTGTCGGGACTTGTTTTTTGAAATAATGTATTCAATGAGATAAAGCTGATGCTAAAGGTACCCATGGTGTATGGGTTCAGATGTAAGAATTGTCCACCCACTACGGTATCCTTAAACAATTCCGAATAGGTTTTGCCAAATGTTTTATCAATGTTCACGTCAATATTAAAATCGCGGAAAGGCTGTAAGGTGGAGGTAATACTCAACCGCTGATTAAAACTTTGTAGGTTCTGGAAATTGAGTGTGGGGTCTGTTGTGATCAACCCTTTTTGGGCAAGCCTATCCACAAAGCCTTGCCCAGGTTGCTTACCAAAAATATAACCTAGTCCTGGCTCAGTAGACTTTAGGTCCATACCCAATACCTGGGTACTATCCATATAACCGTAAATGGTAGAGGCCGAGTTTTCAGAATAGTTAATACTCATTCTTTTAAAGGAAGTTACCAATCGCCCAAACACTTTCAGCGCCGTATTCACATCTGGCAATTGTTTGGGATCTTTCAAACGTTGTTTCCCCTTGGAAGTGTCGGAACTGATTCTCGGGGCAGTGGGCTGGCCCCGGTTTTGGCCAGTACCCCCGTTCGGCTGAAAATCGATGGCACGCAGCCACCTTGATTTGCTATAAAGTTTGCTAAAATCCAATTCACCGTTTACGTTTTTGGTTTGGCCATTCTGCAGGATATTACCCAGCGATTGCGCCAGAAGCGAAGCGGCTGTCCAACTATAATTGGCACTATAACCAATCCTTACCGTGGTCCAATCGAGCGCCGGTATTTTCTTTGTAGGCAAGGTATAAGTAACGTTCGCCGTTTGTTGGTACAATAGATTCCTACCGCCTTTCCAAAACTGCTCCCACATTTTCCTTCTGCCAGATTTATCCAATCGGCCAGAGTCTTCATCAACAGTTGAATTGTTGATGGCAGAAAAATCGACATTGAGCGACCGGGTCAGGTCCCAACGAAGTACATAAGACCTTTTTATATTGAAAAATTTATTGAAGGTTTCGGGAAGAAAATCGGCCTTGCCACCAATATTTCTCGATCGGAAAGCCCCAAATTGCCTATTCACATCTTCCCTAAAGCTGATGACATTGGGCATGGGGTTAAAATTAAAATCCTTGAACAGTGCCAACCATAGCGATTTTGATTTGATATGGGTTTTCAGCGGTTCCCAGTATTTCGGCATCTTGGAATAGTTATAGCCCAAGCCGGCTTTATAGGTTTTCATATCATCTTCAAATGCAATTGGACTGTGGTGGGTATAATTGGTAAATGAATAGCTTAGGTCAAAATTTTGGAGGCTCCATAACTTGAGTTTTTTACCCGTAGTATTCAGCAAACGGACATTGGTAAAATTCAAGGTTTTGATGCTGGTGGCATCCACGGCCTGCGATCGGATGGAATCTCGTTGGCTGATGGGCGCATTCCGGATTTTGTCCTTCAATTTTAGGTCGAGGTCAAATGGGTCGTATTGGGGCATGTCCGTAATACTGGATAAACTGGCATAGGTTGGGATGGAAAGACCCAATTTTTTTGGGAGAAGTTTACCCAACTCCATATTGGCTGCTGCGTTCCACTGCACAATATCATCCAGCGACCTTTCATTGATATGCTGGTCGATGCTCCCAAACCCGATTGTTTTGTAAGAACCGGACATATACATGGTTCCCAAATCGGCCAGCTTTAGGTCCACCCTCCCCAGTGCAGCCCACCCCCCCTGATCGTTGATATTTGATAAGCGCAATTCATCGAACCATACTTCTGTACATACCTGATTTGGCGATTCATTCCTCACACCCAAAAAGAAAGCCTGAATGGCCCCTAGATTGGGATTACCCATGATTGAATAAGACTTACCACTATTATCTGTTTCTGTATAATACACATTCGAGGCAACAGCATTGTTCCGATCTTCTTTTAGTTTTACCAATCGCGATAGTGCCAAATTAAGACTATTGGAATCGGGCCAGATATCCGAGGCAGCCGTTGCCCCCCATAAGGTTTTTTTCAGGGGTATTTTTATCTCATAAAAATTGCTGATGAAATCACTACCGATACGGATCACAGCAGAAAGGTCATTATCATTCAATCGGTCAACCGTTCCCCCAGCCCCTTCTGCATGAACGAACAAATTCATATTGCCATACCTACGCAAATCGAGGTTAACGGTTTTGTAAACGCCACGGGCATCATTCGGTGCCAGATTGCAGATCTGTAGGCTCAATGACTGTTCATTGATCAGCAAAGTAGTATTGTTGGTACTAATCTGCTGTTGCCTAGCAATACCCGGAGGAATCACATAAGGTACTGGATACCTGGAACTGTTCTGTTCGATATTGACAGCCGTAACATTAAAACTCGTAGCCTGCCCCGTCACCGGTAAGGGGGTATATTGCCCCGTGGTGTCCAGCACATAACTAAAGGACCTCCATGAATCCCTAATCAATTGGAAAGAAGCAAATCTACAAACAATGGAATCAGAAAACCCGGTCATGTACATCCTAATAAAACGGATGGATTTAAAGTCTGGCATATTCCCCACATTCTTCACATAAGCACTGATGGGGATCCTGAATTGGTACCATTTCTGTTGCACCGTGCTGCCCGTGGTAGTGAAGGAGTCCACGCTGGTAATATAATTTTGCCCCACCCCATTATTCAACCCTTGTGGGCTCATATCCACTTTATACTCGAAATATTGTTCCAGCGTGTTTAATGTATTGTCATGATCCAAATCCTCCTCATCCGGGTATTGTGTAAATGCGGTAATAAATTGCTGCCCGGTGGTCGCCACTGGTGAGTTACCCTGTGGGCTGTTGATGTTTTTATAACGGCCAAGTATATTCGCAGATCCATTATCATAACTCGCATCGCGGTAATTCAAGAAATTATCGCCAGAGGGGTCGGCAAGCACATTTTGATAAACCCCCGGTGTGGTTACTGCTTGTAATGCCTGCAAATAGTTGGAAAACTGTACCCGTTCGCTGTCATCACCAATACCATCAAAACCAACATCCTGATAAGGCCGATCGCTGGGGTTATTACTAAACGCATTCGTCACCTGTATGGGGTTCAGAGGCACCCTTCCCCAAACGGAGGTATCGGTTGTGGTGGTAATATTGGGAGTAGGCAAGCCATTTTCAAATAAACGTTTACCATCTTTCACAATATCTTCCGAAACGCTTCCCAAATCGATATACAATTGTCCGTTCGGGCTGGCATTGGTGTATTTATTCAGATATGGGTTTTGCATCCAAAATTCGATGTACTGGATATTGTTGGTTTCGAAGTCAGTTTGGTCAATCGAACGCATGATACCGCCCCACCTGGTTTCTGGATTGTTCAATTTACCTGTTGTGGGGTTAATCCCTTTTGAATAGATGCTAGGCTTCACTTCAAAATTATAAGGACCTTTATCCGTGGGATAATAGGCTACATCGAAAGTGACCAATTGCGCCTGCCCATATTGAGGCGTTTGTTGCGGGAACAATTGCTGAATGCTGATGGCACTGATCCTCGGGTCGGTAAAATCCTGATAAGCCCTTACTGGGTTATTGGTATTGGTATTGTCCTGCATGGTAGGATCGATATTGTACCAAGCAATTTTTGCACGGTTGTACCCATAAGCGAGGTCGTCACTGAGACTGGCTTCGGGGAAAAGGCCGTTGTTTTGAGGGGCAGATGCCAATGCCCAACTGGTCAATGGAAAACGCAGATCGATGGAACTGGTTGAACCTTCAAAGTCATCGATATAAATTTGCCCAGTACTACCCTTCCCTATCTGTGGGGCATGACCGGGTTTTAGAAAAGCAGATTCGCCATAAGCCGTAATGCTACTCATTTCCTTACTTGAATAAAAAGGCATCCGGTTAAGTAAACGGGTAAGCCCGGGCAATTGGGCCTTATAGTTAAAATCAAGCCCATACATCACGTTTCGGATTGGATCCTCGCCATAATTGGCAATGGTAAAATAAGGCCGCTCACTGAGCCGCTCAATGGTTCCCCCAAATGAAAGTGCCTCCTTGGCTGTATTTTTCGCAACATAATCCAACCTCAACCCCATAAAGCTCCGCTGTTGGGTGCCAAAACTGGCATTGTTCTCAAATCTCACATCAACAGGTATACCGGAGGCGATGATGGCCTGATTGATCACTTTTACCGAACCCATATTGTAATCTACCACATAGTCCACGTTTTCCTTCAATGTTTGACCGCCAGCTGTCACAATAACCGATCCGGGTGGCACATTCAATGCGCCTAAAGAGATATCGGAACTGGCCTGCCCCTTGGCAATACCGCTCAATATATATCTGTCCACATTCGCATAAGTGCTGGCAACGGCCTTGATGGTATCGTACAATTGTTGAAATACATATTTCGATGCCAGTTGGGGAGAGTTCCTAAAAGCAAGTGTATCCAGATCCTTACCAAAAGGCTCCAATACGGGGAAAATAACACGTGCTTGTTGCGATACCACGGTGAACCCCTCAATATAGTCGAACACACCATCCGGCTGCGGGGCATTGTTTGAGTTCAATCGGTCAAGCCCCAATACGCTCAACAAAGGAACCCCAACTTGATCGCCAGCAGGAAGGTATCTTTTATCGCCCTTGCTAGGCTCGTCATATAAAACGTTTAGCTGAAATCCCGAGGGCTGGATATTGTACAAAGGACTGCCAGTGGCGGTTTTCAAAGTGTACACATTCTTCATCATCAGATCCCATATCGGCAGGTTGGTACGTTGAGCGGTTGCCTTCAACAATTTCAGGTAAATCACTTTCGATGTACCAGCATAGTTGCCAGACGAACTATCGGGAGTGATATCACTTGAAAATTCGCCCACCTGATAAATATGCCCATTATAGCTGTATTGATAGGCCACGGCCAGTACATCATCGGGCTGCAAAGTCTGGGATAAGGTAATAAACCCTACCTGCGGATTGAACTGGTAAGCAGTGGAGTCCAATTTTCTTGCATATACAATCTCGAAATCCTGTACCTGTGTAAGCCCAATCGAGTTCAACACACTGGTAGCCGAGGAAGGGTTTCTGCTATTGGGATTGGAAACGATCCTACTATACTCATCATTTGAATTATTGGAAGGAAAAGGAGTAACGGAGGTATTGTGAAAATTTTTGTTGTACGGTGATGACTCACCCAAATCCATTAACCCCACAATCTGTCTGGCCTGGGTGGTAGCTCCATTGCGGTTGGTGACCCAAACTTCCATCCTCAGGATATTGACCTGGGATTTCACAATTGGCAAACTCGACATGGCCGTTTTATAACTGTTCCGAAAATATTGGGCAAGCAGGAAGTTCCTGTTTTCATCATAATCGTCGGCCTTAAACTGGAAGTTTGTGGTAGCGGCCCCACCCTGGGAACCCACCGATTGGCTTTGTGAGGTTTGGTTGGCCAGTACTCCCGTAACTGTCAGTCGCCCAAATTGTAATTGCATTTTAACCCCAAACAAGGATTGCGCCCCCGTAATCAATGTGCTTTTGGTGGTGAAATTGGTATTACCAGCCTCAATTTTTTTTACGATATCATCTGGGCCACCAGTATAATCCAGTTTTAGCTGGTTCATGAAATTAAAGTTCGCTTGGGTATTGTACGCAATCGGAAGCTTCAATTTGCTGCCAATATTGCCCACCACATTGATATTGGCGTTCATGTCAAAATCAAGACCGCCTGTCTTTCTTGATATTTCGGGTAAAGTGGGATTGTCAACCTTTTGCCCCCGATAGCCTGCTGTAATGTCCACATTTCCCTGGGGCCGAATATCCACTTTACCGGTGCCGAAAAGGCGATTGAACAGGTTGTCGGTAATGGCAAATTTGGGTTGTAGTTTTTTTCGGTTCAGTTCATCCAGCACATTTGCCCGCTTTCTGAAATAATCGTCTTCCGATTGTTGGGCTTTTATCCGCATCATTTCATCAAAAGTCAGTGCCGTTGGCTTGCGGTAGTATTTGGAGCCGATCTTTTCAAGTATATAATAAGACTGGGTTTTGGGGTCGTACTCGATGGAATCGATAATGTTTTTGGGGTCCTTGAGGTCGAACGGGTTGTTGCTGGGATTGGAGAGAAAATCACCCCTACGGTCCTGGATAGGGAACCTTAAACTATCGTTTTTTTGACCCGGTATGGTATCCTTATACAAAAAATGTGCTGATGCAGTTGTACAAAATACAACTGAAACAACAATAAAAACGATTGTTGCAAATAACCATTTGAATAAGGGGTGCGTCAAACTTTTCCTCAAGAATTAGTTAGGTAGAGATCAGGATCTAATAGGCTACAAAATTTTAAATGCTTGCTTAATGATGTCCTCGACTTTGCCCTGGCCCGAAGAATTCGAAAGCACTTTTTTTACAGCCTGTTCTGCTGCGGGCCTGGCGATGCCGAGGGCTATCAACGCATTTAACGCATCCTGCTCCAAAGTATTGTTTATCAATGGGGAAATATTTATTTCAGGCATGGTTTTGCCAATTTTGTCCCTCAATTCCAGTATGATGCGTTCGGCAGATTTTTTGCCGATGCCCTTGATGCTTTCCAACTGTTTTGCATTCCCTTGCAAGATGGCCCGGGCTATCTCTTCCGGCCTCATGGACGAAAGCATCATCCGGGCGGTGGAGGCCCCAACTCCTGAGATACCGATGAGTTGGATGAACATTTCTTTTTCTGCGGAATCAAAAAAACCATATAGGGTTTGCCCATCCTCACGTATGTGCATATAGGTTTGTAGGGTGCCCTGACTCAGAGCCTCGATTTTCGAATAGGTATGCAGGCTAATGAGCACTTCGTACCCAACCCCATTCACATCCACCAATACTGCTGTAGGGGTTTTATGTGCAAAAACACCTCGAAGGAAAGCTATCATGCAGCGAAAATAAAGATTAGTAGGGAAACCAGCCCCAAGAGATAGGCTCCCGAATCCCCAAAAAGCCTTGCTAGATTAATTATTTCTTATTTATTTTTTTTACCCCAAATTTGCAGGATTGATTTAAAACAATAACGGAACCCATAATGAGCAAAAAAATCACTGCAGCTATTACAGCAGTTGGAGGATATGTCCCAGAAGAGAAATTAACCAATGCCGACCTGATGAAACTGGTGGATACCAATGAAGAATGGATCCGTACCCGAACCGGAATCGAGGAAAGAAGGGTGCTTACTGAAAAAGGTAAGGCAACATCAGACCTTTGCGTACCCGCCGTTCTGGAACTTTGTAAAAAAAGGGGCATCAGCCCTGAAGAAATAGATTGTTTGATCGTTGGAACGGTTACCCCCGACATGTTTTTCCCCTCTACCGCCAACCTGATCTGTGATCGGGTGGGTGCCAAAAATGCCTGGGGCTTCGATCTTTCAGCAGCTTGCTCAGGTTTTTTGTTCAGCCTCACCACCGGAGTGATGTTCATCGAAAGTGGACGTTATAAAAAAGTGGTAGTTGTGGGTGCCGATAAAATGAGCTCCATTGTGGATTATAGCGACCGGACCACCTGCGTGATTTTTGGTGATGGTGCCGGCGCGGTATTGTTGGAGCCCAATGAGGAAGGGCTGGGAATTCAAGACAGTATTTTAAAAACAGATGGCAGTGGCTGCAATTACCTGCATATGAAAGCAGGTGGCTCATTGCGCCCAGCTTCTTTTGAAACCGTTGCCGCCAAACAGCATTATATTTATCAGGAAGGACAGGCCGTTTTCAAATTTGCTGTTAAGGGCATGGCCGATGTGAGCGCTGAATTAATGGAAAAAAACAATCTTACTGGGGAAGATATTGCATGGCTGGTACCTCATCAAGCCAATAAACGGATTATTGACGCCACCGCCAATAGAATGGGGCTTTCGCATGATAAGGTCATGATCAATATCAACCGTTATGGTAATACTACCAGCGGCACTATTCCACTTTGCTTATGGGACTGGGAAAGCAAACTGAAAAAAGGAGACAACCTGGTACTCGCTGCCTTCGGTGGTGGTTTTACTTGGGGAGCGACCTTGGTGAAATGGGCGTATTGAGTGGGAATTAGGAATTGGGAATTGTAGTTGAAAAGTTGAGAGGTTGATAAGTTGAAATCTACAGTCCTCCTGACTTTTCTGACTTTCCGACTTTCTGACTTCCCGTCTTTCTTCACAATTTTCCCCAAACCTGGTTAGCAAACTTTTCCAGCGAAGGGTCTCTAGCACCCATCAATAATAACACACAATTTTTGGTAAAATGGGTTCTGGCTTTTTCCAAAAAATCATTTCTATCCTGAACAAAAAAAGCAGGCTTACCCAACGCTTTCAGATCATTGACCAACTCTTCTGCTGAAATATCTTTTACAGCCGTGCCGCCCGCATAAAAAATTTCACTCATCCATATCTCATCGTCAGGCCTCAGCACAGCCGCAATTTCTTTTACAAAATCATGCCTCAGGAATTTCGTTGGTCCGTAGCCGTGAGGTTGGAACCAAGCAATAATCTTGGGTGCAATGGGCTGGCATGCTTGAATGGATACCGCACATTTTACCGGATTATGCGCATAGTCATCAATCAACCAAACGCCATTTTTATTTCCCAATACTTGATGCCGTCGATAAATGCCCTCATAGTCTTTCAATGAGTCCGCACAATCTGCCAGCTCAATACCAATCTGGTTGGCCACAGCCGTTGCGGCCAATGCATTCTCCATATTATGTTTCCCAACGGTATGAAGTAAAAAATCAACCCCATTAATTTTAAATGAAATGGACAGTCCATCCTGTTTATAATCGGTTGCAATATATCCCGTCCCAGAAAAAGGGTCCAAAGAAAAATCGTGTTCCTTATCCTGCGATAACAAACTTGCTTTCGGGTGCGATTGGTTTACTACAAAAAGACGGGTGGTGTTTTTTTTAAAAGTCCCAAATATTTCCATCAAGGTATCCGTTTCTTTATGGTCTTTGTCAATATTCAACAAAAGCCCAATTTCAGGTGCATACTGAACGATAGAACCATCGCTCTCATCGGCCTCAATTACCAACCACTCTCCTTTTCCTGCTTTGGCATTCCCGATTTTGCCTTCCTTGATTATACTAATCAAACCCGCGCCACTTATGATACTGGGTTGCATACCTGCATGCTGCATCATATCAAAAAGCATGGCACTGGTGGTACTTTTTCCACTGGTACCACCCACGGCAATGGTTCTTTTGCTTTTTGCGATTAAGGCCAACAATTCAGATCTTTTGATGATGGGAATGCCTAACTGTTTTGCCTTAACCACTTCCAACACCGTATCTTCAATAGCCGTCGATACTATTACCAAATCAATGTTTTTGGTAATACCTTCTCCATCCTGTACATAACATTTAATACCTTCCGCTTCCAGTTTTTCCTTGGTATCATTAAAGACACCAGGAACAAAATATCGGTCTGAGCCACTTATATTTTTACCGACTCCCACCAAGTATTGGGCAATCGCACTCATTCCCGTGCCTGCAATGCCAATAAAAAAAACGTTTTCAAAATCCTGTATCCCATCAATCATATAAAAGATTTGAATGCAAATAAAAGGAAATTAGTAAATCCGAAAATGTGAAAATGTGAAAATAACCAATTAAACAAAACAGGCAGATAAGGACAAAAAACGATGGACAATAAATAGGAATGATTATGCCAACTTATCCGTGAATAATATCAATCGTCTTTTTGATTTCTTCAAGAGTATTAAAATAATGGGGAGAAATTCTGATAGCCCAATCCACTCCTTTTTTTGTAAAGTCGATGATGGCATATTCTTTTTTGGTCACGCTATAAAACACTTTTTCTTTTTTAAGAATGCGCTCCATTTCGTTTAGTTCAATCCCATTTTTATGAAAGGTTACAATATTACTTTTGACTGATCCTTTGTCCAATACCATCACCCCATCAATCCCCGCTAAGCCATCACGCAAAGTTTTTATCAAGGGCAAATTGTAATCGTATATATTTTTGATGCTGATTTGGTTGGCGTATCGGATCGCTTCTGCCAAACCAATAACCGATGCATAGGAGAACTCCCACATCTCGAACCGTTTTGCATCCCTCTGAATCTGGTAGCTGTCGGCAGTTTTCCAATCAGCGCCGCGCATATCAATAAACAAGGGTTCCAATTTTGCCTCCAATACCTCATCGGAAACATAGAGAAACCCTGTACCCCTTGGGCCCCTTAAAAATTTTCGGCCTGTGGCACTCAAAAAATCACAACCAATCTTTTTCACATCCACCTCCATCTGACCAACCGATTGGCATGCATCCAACAAATACCAACAATCATATCTTTTACAGATTTCACCAATGGCTTCTACATCCTGAACCAACCCGGAGTTCGTGGGGATATGTGTTACGGAGACCAAGGCAGGTTTATATTGTTTTGTAAGTTCTTCAAAATGGTTCAGATCGATATCGCCATTCTCTAAATTATTAGCACGCAGTAATTTTATACCAACCCTTTTTTGCAAAGAAATAAAAGCAATCTGGTTGGAAATATAATCATCATTGGTGGTGAGTAGATAATCCCCGGTATTAAGCGGAATGGCTGACAAAGCCCTGGCATAGGCATCCGTAGCGTTATAGGCAAAAGCGATATTCCCCGGTTTACAATTGAGCAGTTTTGCCGTTTCCTCATAAAAGACATTGATGTCGGCTTCTTTAAGCTTTGCGGCTTCATAACCACCCAATTCTTCCTCAAATTGAAGATAGGCTTCCATCTTTCCCACTACGGATCTTGGAGGGAGCGAAGAACCTGCGCTATTCAAAAAAATTTTATTCTCGCAACCTTTGCAGTCTTTCCGAATAGCGTTAATATCCATTGTATAATTTTAGAAGTTCAGTCATGATTCTTCTTCCCGCGTTTAAAATTTCGGGAAAAAGTCGAGACACCTTACAACATAGCTTTCATTCAACTTTTCACGCCATCTTCCCCGAGCCTCGGTCTCAGTCGATGCCGCGATTTGTTGAATACCATGATGCCATTCATTTTCCCCTTTCTCAATTCTTTTTGTTCCCCTTCCGGCATATTATAAATCTCCTGGCATTCAGGACTGCAACAACCATCATATTTTTTGGCGCATTCCTCACATTGAATAAAGAGTAAATGGCAGCCATCATTTTTGCAATTGGTATGGCTATCGGCGGGTTTGCCGCATTGATGGCATTTGGCAATCACATCTTCAGAAATGCGCTCTCCCAGCCGTTCGTCAAACACGAAATTTTTCCCAAAGAATTTATTGGGCAGCCCCTTTTCCTTTGCCTGGCGAGCATAATTGATGATGCCCCCTTCCAGATGATACACATTTTTAAAGCCACGGTGCAAAAGATAAGCACTCGCCTTTTCGCATCGGATACCACCGGTGCAGTACATGATGATATCGGTATCTTTTTTATCCTGCAACATATCCACGCTCATGGGCAACTGTTCCCGGAAAGTGTCGGAGGGAATCTCCATCGCATCCTTAAAATGCCCCACCTCATATTCATAATGGTTGCGCATGTCCACCACAATGGTTTCAGGTTTCTCGGTAAGCCGATTGAACTCTTCTGCATTTACATATTTCCCTCTATTTCGCATATCGAAACTAGGGTCATCGATCCCATCAGCCACTATCTTATCACGCACTTTTATTTTCAATACCCAAAAAGATTTCCCGTCGTCATCAACGGCAATGTTTAACCGAAGCCCTGTCAATGAATCAATTGAATAGAGATAGTTTTTCAGTGCTTCAAAATTACTTTGTGGTACGCTGATCTGCGCATTGATGCCTTCCTGTGCCACATATATGCGACCGAAAACCTTCAGTGCATCCAACGACTGATAGAATCGATCGCGGAACTGTTTGGGGTCTTCAATAAAAAAATAATGGTAAAAGGAAATGGTCGTGCGGGGTTCTGTCTCTTGGAATAGACGCTCTTTTAATTCCCTTTGAGAAATACGATTGTGTAATGCTGCCATAATTAAGAAATTTTAAGGACACTTGCCTTGTGAACAAAATTTCGAGATGCAAATGTAAATAAGAATTCGCTTATAAAAAAGGCATCAGTACTAATTAGAATGGTTGTAAATTACTTAGGTAGTTTATCTTCATCCCACAAGATTTATGAATAACACAAGCAGGAAGACAGCTAGATATTTTTGGGCTCTCACTTTTTTATTTTCTATTTTATTGCAATCTGGATTTTCCCAGGTTACCAAACCCATATTTAAAGTCATTGCATTTTATACTGCCAAAAACGATCTGGCACATATCAGCTTTGTACATGAAGCAAACAAATGGTTCGCAAAAATGGCTGATTCCAACCATTACCAATACGATTCTAACAATGACTGGAGTCATTTAAACGAAAAATTTCTTTCGCATTACCAAGTAGTGCTTTTTTTAGATACCCGACCGGACAGCCCCTTGCAAAGAAATGCATTCAGAAACTATATGGAACATGGAGGCGCATGGATGGGTTTTCATTTCGCAGGGTTTGCACTTACCCCTTCTGCTTTCCCCGAAAATTGGGATTGGTATCATAACGAGTTCATAGGTGCTGGTCAATACGAAGGGAATACCTGGCGGCCCACTGCTGCCATCCTGCGTGTAGAAGACAAGGAGCATCCAGCAACCAAAAGACTGCCCGCTTGTTTCAAGTCTTCGCCCAACGAATGGTATCGTTGGGAAAAAGATCTGAGAAAAAACCCAGACATACAAATTCTTTTATCTATCGACCCCGTTAGTTTTCCATTGGGTACCGGTCCCAAGCCTCAAGAAATATGGCATGCGGGATATTACCCCGTTGCCTGGACTAACAAAAAATACAGAATGATCTATGTGAACATGGGGCATAACGATATTGATTATGAACTTGGCACCAACAAAGAACTATCGTTCCAGTTTGGAAATGAGATGCAGGATCGGTTTATACTCAATGCTTTGATGTGGTTAGGAAAAGTCAAAAAACAAGAACCATAAAATACTCCGCTTTGCACTAATTTTGGTCTTCTATGTCTTTACAAATCTCCTCCATCAATTCTGGCAGCAACGGCAATTGTTATTATATTGGCAACGATAGGGAAGCCGTACTGATAGATGCTGGCATTTCATGCAGGGAGACCGAAAAAAGAATGAAAAAGATTGGGCTTTCCATGGATTTGGTAAAAGCCATTTTTGTTTCGCACGAACATTCAGACCATATTACAGGCATACCGGGCATCTCAAAAAAATATCAGCTACCTGTTTATATTACAGCCCCCACTTTGGCTGCAGCCAATATACCTGTTGAAAAGCATTTAATCAATTCATTTGAAGCATTCAAGCCAGTTGAGATTGGAGGCCTATCCATAAACGCATTCCCAAAATTTCATGACGCAAGTGATCCCTATAGTTTTATGATATCCCAAAATGGTATCAATATTGGAGTCTTCACCGATATTGGTACAGTTTGCGAAAACTTGATCAGTCATTTTAAAAAATGCCACGCCGCATTTCTTGAAAGCAATTATTGTGAACAGATGCTTGCCAACGGAAACTATCCCACCTTCTTAAAAAAACGTATTAGTGGAGAAAATGGGCATTTATCCAATGATCAGGCATTGGAACTTTTCCTGAAAAACAAAAGCAAGCATTTAAGTCATCTGATACTTTCCCATCTATCAAAAAACAACAACAGCATGAAGCTGGTTGAGGAACTGTTTACTCCCCATGCTAACAATACTGAAATCATTGTTGCTTCACGATATAAAGAAACAGCGGTTTATACAATCGGGGAAATCAATCAAAATAGCATTTCCAAAAAGAAAAGAACCCGCAACCACGCTCAACTTTCCCTTTTCAGTTAGTAAATAAATAATAAAGCCCCAGTATAAACTGAGGCTTTATGAATAAAGAAATCGAATTTATTAATAAGGATAAATAAACGTGTATTGCTTGCCATTATTGCCATTTGACCAAACCAGTTTTGCATAAATATAACCTGAAGTTGGGCAAGCAGTAAGTGCAGCTCCGTTGGCATCTAATCCATAAGTAATCACAGACGTGATATTATCCGACCTGATAATAGAGTCCTGACCACTTATCAAATCAAAGCCACAAGATTGAGCAATCTGTTTGGGAGCAGTAATCAAATTTTGAAAGCTAACGCCAAAACGGTTGGTGCCCCATTCTGCCACATTTGAATTGGCGCCCACTATGCCAGTACCGGTTGTTGAAACATACAGTCCATTGTTATAAGTAAATACCCTTTGCTTGGATGACATCCAATTGCGGGTATTGCCATTGGCAAAAGTAATGGATATGGTATCACTAACATTATGTGTGATGGACTCCACAGTTGAAGCCAAATCTACCAAAAGGCCACCACTCACATTTGTGATGGTTTTAGATCCATTGAGTGTAATTGTTTTACCATCTTTTACGCGAGTAATTATTAAGGTATCAATTTTAATATTCACGGTAGCACCAACATCTTTCCAATGCTCACCTTTTGGCACAGCTATAATAACAGTACCTCTGCGGGTTCGGTTGCCCTCACAGTTAGTGCCATTATAAACAATGGTAATTGTTTTTGAAGTAGAGGTAGTATCGTAAGTAACGGTGGCATCACAAATAAGTGAACTGAGCGTGCCCATACCTAAAACTGATTTTCCAGAATTTGAAACGCTACTGTACGAAGCCCCCGCGATACTTACGTTTGCATTCAAAGCAGCGGTAGCATCACTGGAAACAGCATCATTTTCGTTTGAGGACATGGTCTGATCATCAGCGGCTGTTTGAATATTGGTTGCACTGGTTGATGAACTGGATGATTGACTGCTATCTTTCTTACAAGCAAAAAAGATACTTAAAGAAACTGCCAATAGTGTAACACTTAGAAAATTGTTTGTTTTCATGATGGTGGATTATTTTTTGTTTTACTTAGAACGGATTGGATACTTAAAGTTTAATGACTCGTTAAAATTTTTTATAAAACGTTATTCTCTTACTATTAGTATAATAAATCCGTAATTACCACTTTAGACGAATCTGCCTCAAAGCCTTATCCCTATTGAACTTCATCCATCTTTGAGCCAGCAAACATTCATGGATAACCGAAAATGCAATAAATGAGACATTATTGACTATGAGACGATCATTTCCCTACCCAATATTCCATGATTGATCTGCGATATTCCCACCGCGGGAGGTAAATCCAAAACTAGCAATCGCAACAAGTTGATAATGAAAGCTATTTTTTATGGCAAGCAATTAGTATTATAGATAACGAATCCGATAGAATGAAAACCGAAAATAATCCAAACCTAAAAAACATCATTCCAGATTCTAAGAAACCTAAAAATCCAAACCATCGAAAACCAAACAGACGACTGAATCCTATTAAAAACAAAAACCAAGAAATCCTTAAGAAACCAAAAATCCAAACCATTGAAAAAACCAACCAGAAAATCAATCCCTTGAAAGACCCAAAAAATCCTTTATCGAAAGAAAAACAAAGAATCCAAACCCTAAACAGAAAAACCACAAAAGAAACCGCCAAGCTATTTTTTAATGGAAACATACCTAATGATTTCAATAAAATTTAGCAACCCCGACCTAATAAAAGATTAAGAGAATCAGCCCTTTAAAAAACAATAGCTAAACTAAGAAACAACAGAAAATATTACTGGCGGTTTACCGGAAATTGGAGCCCACTGGGCTCCTTTCCATTTTTAGGATAATCTCAGGATTGGTTTTTAACTTTGGGGCATGGTGAAGCTATCTGTGAACATCAACAAATTTGCCACCTTGCGTAATAGCCGGGGTGGAAACAATCCTAATGTACTCAAAGCGGCAATTGATGCCCAACTATTTGGCGCAGACGGAGTGACGGTGCACCCACGACCCGATGAAAGACATATCCGTTATCAGGATGTGTACGACATTAAAAAAATAATCACAACCGAATTTAATATTGAAGGAAATTGTCAAGAACAAAAGTTCGTTGATCTTGTTCTAAATGCCCATCCTACACAGGTTACCTTGGTGCCCGACTCCCTGAACCAGATTACGTCCAACCATGGATGGGATACCATTAGCAATAAAAAATATCTTACTGAAATCATCAGCGTCTTTCAAAAAGCTGGGATACGCGTGTCCATCTTCGTTGACCCCAAAATTAAAATGGTGGAAGGTGCCGCCGAAACTGGAACCGATCGGATAGAACTTTACACAGAAGCCTATGCGAAAGAATATTTATCAAATAAAGAAAAAGCAATTGCCCCTTATATTGCTGCTGCCCAAAGGGCCAATGAACTAAAGTTGGGGACAAATGCAGGTCATGACCTTGACTTGGACAACTTAAAATATTTTGCCCAACATATCCCCGGATTGGATGAGGTTTCTATCGGGCACGCCCTCGTTTGCGATGCGCTTTATCTTGGTTATGAAAATGCGGTACAGATATATAAAAGACAGCTTGTATCCTCAGTGTAGCGCCAACGCTTACGCCTATCCTTTTTATTGTATCCTACATATTACAGGTAATCTCACCATAAAATATTGCTAAACTGCAAACATTACCATTAAATTTATGGGGTCGCATTATTTTTATTCATCAATAACAAATTGCTTATGAAACAGATTTTGTCTTTCAGAATCATACTGCTTTTTTTACCCTTGCTCTATTTGAATATGGTTCAGGCACAACTAACCACGCCTCCCAGTGGTGGCAACAAAAAAGCCTCCGTGTCTGAGCGCATAGGCCTCACCGATGTAAGCATCCACTACGACCGCCCAGGAGTGAAAGGAAGGGAAGGAAAGATTTGGGGAGCATTGGTTCCTGTGGGTTATTCCTACCTGGGATTTGGCAGTGCAAAACAAAGCCCTTGGCGTGCAGGTGCTAACGAAAACACTACGATTGAATTTTCAACCGATGTACAGATTGAAGGTCAGGACCTGCCCGCTGGTCAATATGGTTTTTTCATTGCTTATGACCCTAATGAATGCACGATTATTTTCTCAAAGAATAGTACCTCTTGGGGCTCTTATTATTATGACCCAAAGGAAGATGCATTGCAGGTGAAAGTAAAACCAATTGCCCTAGAAAAAACTGTGGAATGGCTCAAATATGAGTTCTTAAACCAAACCAGCAATAGTGCCATTATCGCCTTACAATGGGAAAAATTGATGATCCCTTTTAAAGTAGAAGTGGATCTTACAAAAACACAGTTGGCCTCTTTCAGGAAAGAGCTTCGTACCAAAAAAGGATTTACTTGGGAATCATGGAATCAAGCTGCACAATGGTGTGTGCAAAAAAATATCAATCTGGATCAAGCACTTCTTTGGACTGATTCAGCCACCAATAATGAATTCGGGGGAGACCAAAGCTTTCAAGCATGGCGCACAAAGGCACAAGTACTTGCAAAACTAGGTCGCAATTCCGAAGCGGACGAAACAATGAAAAAAGCATTGCCATTTGGAAATGAATATGAAGTACACCAATATGCTAAGCAACTGATCTCCGAAAAGAAAAATAAAGAGGCTTTTGATGCTTTCAAAATGAACTATGACAAGCATCCAAATTCATTTATCACCACAACGGGAATGGCAAGAGCCTATTCAACTATTGGGCATTATAAAAAAGCACTGGTCTTTGCACAAAAAGCGCAGCCATTGGCTATAGACCCATCGGATAAAGCTACCCTTGATAAAATGACAACATTGCTGAAAAAAGGAAAAGATGTGAATTAGAAAAAACAAAATCGGTAAGAAATGGGGAATATCTAGTTCTTCCATTTCTAGTTCTTCCATTGCTAACGATTTTACTATAAAAAACCCATAAAGGCTTTGTTAATCCAAGGGGGATATTTATACGTACTCAATTACATCCAAGCAGTTCACAGAGTTTACTTTCCAAATCGGGACCTCGCAAATTCTTCGCAACAATTTTACCATCAGGTCCAATCAATAAGTTTTGAGGAATCTGCTGAATATGGTATTTCACAGCCACATCATTGTTCCAAAATTTAAGGTCACTCACATGAGTCCAAGTTAGGTTATCATCCTTGATTGCTTGGACCCAAGGACCTTTTGCTTTATCCAGCGATACGCCCAATACTGTAAAATTTTTACCCTTGAATTTATTGTAAGTGGCCACCACATTCGGATTCTCCATTCTGCAAGGCCTACACCAAGAGGCCCAAAAATCAACCAGCACATATTTCCCTTTGAAAGATGAAAGCCGAACAGGTTTTCCGGCTGTATCGCTTTGTGTAAAATCAATCGCCTCCGAACCAATTTCCCCAATCTTGCTACCTTCTATCTGATCTTGAATGTACTTGCCAAAAAAACCTTGCTTTGGTTCGGCATCCAACATATTGAACCTTCTTTCAAGCTGTGTATTATCCGACAACTGCGAAAGCACCAGCATCACAAAGGGAGAGACAAAAGATGATTTTTTGCTTCCGATAAACTGGTCCTCTTCTTTCTGGATCCGGGTATTGATTGCCTCGAACTGTTGCATCAATGAATCCTTCTTACTGGCAAATTCCATTGAACTGGAAGACTGTTGCAGTGCATTTAATTGCATAATCAGGGGATTGAATGTTTTCTGAAATTCCGAAAAATCATTCTGAGAAGTAGACCCTGTTACTTCAAGCCCTTTCAAATTTTCTATGTTGCCCTTAATAGTGATCTGCTCATTACCGATGAACAAAGGGAATTTCTTTTGGGCGCTACCAAAATTGATTTCGTAGATACTGGTTTCAGGAAGCACTCCCGCTAGCACAAAAGAACCTTCTTTCACTACCCCTTTCATCAATGTGTCGGTGGGCTTGTTGCCATCAGTGAGGTATACCAACGATTTCTCCTGAAGCCCCGTTACTTTGCCATTTATTTTTAGCTCTAGCCTCTTACCATTCTGAGCAAGTGCGCACAAAGGCAACAAAAAAAACAATAACAAATTTTTTTTCATGAATACACTATTTTTTATGTCTTAGCTCTAAAACGTTTATTACATCCTGCAAAGTATAACCTTTTGCATTTAACAGTATCAGATAATGAAACAATAAATCGGCCGATTCGTTCAAAAAAAGCCCCTCGTTACTGTCTTTTGCTTCAATCACCATTTCCACGGCTTCTTCCCCCACTTTTTGGGCTATTTTATTGATGCCCTTGGAAAACAGTTTGGCTACATAAGAATCTTCCGGCGAAGCCTGCTTACGCAAATTTATAATGCTTTCCAGATAGAATAGGAAGTCGTCCTTGATGTTTTTCTCGCTCCAACATGTATCAGCACCCGTATGACAAACGGGGCCCAATGGCACGGCTTTGATCAACAGGGTATCATTATCACAATCAGGGGAAATGCTCTTGAGCAACAAAAAATTCCCGCTCTCCTCCCCTTTCATCCATAATCTTTTTTTGGAGCGGCTATAAAAAACAACCTTGCCTTCGCTCATCGTTTTTTGAAAAGCAGCCTCGTTCATAAACCCGAGCATTAACACTTTACTGGTTGTAAAATCCTGTACGATGGCAGGTACCAGCCTATCACTATATTTTTGAAAATCAATCTGCATCATGCGACCTAACTTATTTTCTTGTTATTCGAAATCTAATATTTGGAGACCGGCAACTGTTCCCTATTCAACATTGTTGTGTCACTCACTTGTACTGTAAGAATACTATTGAACTTTTGTTTTACTATCGGTAAGTTCCTAAAACTCAAAGCATTTGTTTCACACAAAGAACTCAAAGAATACAACGGGACAAAGCTGAACGCTTAATGCTTAACACAAGTTTCAATCTCTCAAGTTTTCAAACTTCACCCAAATTCCTAATTACCAATTCCACCTCAACCTATCAACCCTTCAACTTATCAACTCTAATTCCAAATTCCACCAATCAAAGCCTTACACTAATTCCCTTCCCATGCAGGTAGCCCTTCAAATCCGGTATACTTATTTCCTTGAAATGAAAAATACTGGCCGCCAAGGCAGCATCAGCACTGGCTTGTTCAAACACATCCACAAAATGTCCCATCGTTCCACCACCGCCACTGGCAATTACCGGTACCGGCAATTGGGTGGACAAAGTTCGGGTAATATCCAATGCAAACCCTTGCTTTGTACCATCATTGTTCATGGAGGTCAATAAAATTTCGCCAGCCCCTAAATCCACAGCCTGTTTTGCCCAATCAAAACATCTCGTATCTGTTTTTGTCCTTCCGCCATTTAAGTAAACATACCATTCGCCATTTTCCTCTTTTTTGGTATCGATGGCCAATACCACACACTGCGAGCCGAACTCCTTCGCCAATTCATTCACCAATTGCGGTCGCTTGAATGCAGAGGTATTTACGGAAATTTTATCCGCTCCGTTTTGCAAAAGTACACTTACATCTTCCACCGAAGATATACCACCACCCACGGTAAATGGGATATTAATATGGTGTGAGATTCGGTTCACCAATTGGCTAAGGGTTTTTCTTTTCTCCACCGTCGCCGTGATATCCAAAAAAACAAGTTCGTCCGCACCTTGCTGTGCGTACAAAGCACCGAGCTCCACAGGGTCGCCAGCATCTCTTATATTTTCAAAGTTGATTCCTTTTACAGTCCTCCCATCTTTAATATCCAGACAGGGTATGATTCTCTTCGTTAACATATTTAATTTCTTGAACTCAATTCCTTCAAACTGATTCTTCCCTCATAAATCGCTTTTCCAACAATCGCTCCTTTGCAGCCTGCTTCTTGTAAAGCATCCAAATCTATTACAGAACTAACACCACCACTTGCTATAAAATGGAGTTTCGGGAATTTTGAAATAATATTTTTATACAAATCAATGGAAGGACCTTCCAATTTTCCATCCTTGCTTACATCCGTACAGAATATTTGCTGAATCCCATGTTGGATATATTTTTCCATAAAATCATAAACCCAAATATCCGTTTTCTCGAGCCATCCACTCACTGCAATTTTTTCTTCTTTCACATCGGCACCCAACAAAAACCGATCTGCCCCAAAAATCAGTAACCATTTTACAAATTCCATCTCATCCTTTACGGCCATACTACCCACCGTTGCCAAAGCTGCTCCCGACTCGAAAACGATTTTCACATCCTGTTCTTTTTTCAGTCCGCCACCAAAATCAATAACCAGCCCTGTCTTTCCAGCAATCGTTTCCAATACCTTCCAATTTTTTACGGAACCTGCTTTTGCCCCATCCAAATCCACCAAGTGCAAGCGCTTGATGCCTGCATCTTCAAATTGCTTTGCCACTTCCAATGGGTGCTCATTGTAAATTTTCTTTTGTTCATAATCCCCTTGGGTAAGGCGTACACATTTACCATCAATAATATCAATCGCTGGGATAATCTCCATTTTCTAATAATCGTTAGGTTAGTTCAATAAAATTTTTCAGAATCCGTTCACCCACCGCTGCACTTTTCTCAGGATGGAATTGTACCCCATAAAAATTGTCCCGGTGCAACGCGGAAGAATAGGGTTGTACATAATCGGTAGTACCAATCGTATGTTCGCCCAATGCGGCATAATAACCATGAACAAAATAACAATAACTATTTTCATCCATACCTGAAAACAGCTTTGTTTTCAGGTTGTATACCGTATTCCATCCAATCTGCGGCACTTTCAATCCCATTCCTTTTACATTGAATTTCTTTATCGGCTCATCAAATATGCCCACACAATCCGTATCGTTTTCTTCCGAATGCTTGCACATCAACTGCATGCCCAAACAGATTCCCAATACAGGTTGCTTTAGGTTTTTAATAAGGATATCCAGCTTTCGCTCTTTGAGGTAATTCATAGCGGTACTAGCTTCCCCAACACCGGGGAATATCACTTTGTCCGCTTTTTGAATCTCCTCCATATCATCCGTCACTATTGCAGAAACCCCTATCCTTTCTAAAGCATAGAGCACCGACTGGATATTGCCCGCATTGTATTTGATAATTGTTAAGATCACAATTTGTCTGATTTATCAATTAATGAAGGATGGTTCCCAAAAACTTTTTCGTTTCGACAGCCACGTCACTGGCGTTCTCCAGGGCTTTAATATATGCTGTGCCAATGATGGCTCCATTTGCATATTTACATGCAGCCTCAAATGTTTGCTTATCCTTGATGCCAAATCCAACTAGAATTGGATTTTGCAATTTCATGTTTTTCAGTCGGGATAAATATTTTTCCACGGCATCAAAATCCTTGTCCTTGCCTGTAGTGGAAGAAGAAGAAACCGCATATAGAAATCCCGTGCTCAGTTCATCGAGCTTTTTTATCCGCTCATCCGAAGTTTCGGGGGTGACCAAAAAAATAAAATCCAATCCATGCTTTTTTATGATGGCACCATATTCAGTTTCAAATTCATGTTCAGGGAGGTCGGGCAAAATCAAACCATCCACACCCACCGAAGCGGCATCTTTACAAAATTTTTCAAAGCCATATTGAAGAACGGGGTTCATATATCCCATCAGGATTACGGGTAAGTGAAGTGTAGTTCGAATATCTTTTAGTTGTTCAAAAAGTTTGGCAATGGTCATTCCATTGCTTAAAGCCTTGCCCCCACTCGATTGTATCACTTCCCCATCTGCCAATGGATCACTGTAAGGCATACCCAATTCTATAATATCCGCTCCATTTTCTTGCAAGGCTTGCATCACTTTTACGGTGCTGTCTAGTTGCGGGAAACCTGCTGTACAATAAACATTCAGGACTTTCCGATTTTTTGTTTCAAATAATTTTTTGAGCCTGTTCATTTATGTTCTTAATGATGATAAAAAAATACTGTACAAGAGTGCGACGCAATGATGCCAAATAGAATTACTTCTGCTGGTAACAAAATCAGGCCATGTGATTCATATATGTCGCCAAATCCTTATCGCCCCTTCCACTTAAACAAATTGCTACCACATCCGTTTGTTTGAATTTCATTTGCTCCAATGCAGCCAGTGCATGCGCACTTTCCAAAGCCGGGATGATGCCCTCCAATTTCGCCAATTGAAAAGCCGCTTTCAAGGCTTCATCATCTGTGGCACTTAAAAATTTTGCACGACCACTCTCGTACAAATGGGCGTGCAAGGGACCAATGCCCGGATAATCCAGGCCCGCTGAAATGCTGTGTGGCTCTACCACCTGACCATCGTCGGTTTGCATCACAAGGCTTTTGCTTCCATGCAATACACCGGGTTTTCCAAGTTGCGTAGTGGCCGCACTCATGCCACTATGGACACCATGACCAGCCGCTTCCACCGCTATCAACTCCACACTCAATTCATCCAAAAAATGATAGAAGGCGCCTGCGGCATTACTACCACCGCCCACACAAGCAATTACGTGAGTAGGCAATTCTTTGTCGATTTTTTCTTTAAACTGCCAACGCATTTCCTCGCTGATCACACTTTGAAAACGGGCAACCATATCCGGATAAGGATGCGGGCCAACCACACTCCCGATTATATAATGCGTGTCCTTGGGATTATTGATCCAGTCACGGATGGCTTCGTTTGTAGCGTCCTTCAAGGTTTTGCTTCCGCTTTTTGCTGGGACAACTGTTGCACCCAACATTTTCATTCGAGCTACATTGGGTGCTTGTCGCTCAATATCCTTTTCGCCCATGTACACAATGCATTCCATTCCTTTCAAAGCGCAAACCGTTGCCGTAGCCACACCATGTTGGCCTGCGCCAGTCTCTGCAATAATGCGGGTCTTGCCCAACCGTTGAGCCAACAAAATCTGTCCAATGGTATTGTTGATTTTATGCGCACCGGTATGACAAAGATCTTCCCGCTTCAAATAAATATTGGTATGGTAGAGGCTACTCAAGCGCTTGGCATAATACAAGGGTGTTGGTCGGCCAGCATAATCCTTCAACAGTTCATGGAACTCCTTTTGAAAAGCATCATCATAAATGATATCCAAATATTTTGCTTTCAATTCTTCCACATTCCGATGCAACATTTCAGGGATATAGGCACCGCCAAAATTACCATAGTAACCAAAAATATTTGGTTGCTTGAAAGTGCCTTTGTTCAATGTCAATTGTCTCTGTAGCATATTGTCTTTAACTATGATTTTAACCTTATTGTTCTGATTATTCTGATTTTTGTTTTAATACACATGTCCCTAATTTATTTCTCTCTAACCAACCCTTCTTTAAACTTTTTATTATAAAGCCTTTTAAATTCCAATGAATTTGCGCCAAAATTAATGAGCATTCCGACTTCGAGATTGTAGGCTTCCAAATAATTCATTGCCTGAGCCAAATGAACATTCTCCAATTTCGAAACCGCTTTCAATTCAACTGATATTTTTTCATTCACTAAAAAATCCACTCTTCTTTCTCCAATATGTCTTTCCTTATAAAATATTTGCATTGAAAATTCCCTTGCAAATGGTAAGTTTAAAAGTTCGAATTCAATTGCCAAAGCCCGTTGATAAATCACTTCTTGAAAACCATTACCAAGAATTGAATGTACTGTCATACAAGCTTTGATGACCTTTTCCGTGATGTCGCTGTATTTGTATTCCATCTGAACAACTTTCAGGTGAATAAGGCAAATCAGTTTTAAATCAAGGTTTAGACTAGTTCATTTTTCCAACAAACTCCTTCACTTTCTCCATATCCTTTACCCCCGGGCTAGTTTCAAACTTACTA
Source organism: Bacteroidota bacterium (assembly GCA_018267575.1). Lineage (GTDB taxonomy): Bacteria > Bacteroidota > Bacteroidia > Chitinophagales > Chitinophagaceae > Puia. The sequence goes on along the minus strand of JAFDYF010000077.1, from coordinate 159,552 downwards.
TTGATATCCAATGAAAATAATTTCTTTGCTACTGGCTCGGTTGCAAACTCCTTTAACTTCTCCGTATCCGTGGGTTCAATGCCACCACTTAAAAAAAAGAGCTTATTTACCGAAGATTTTTTCAAAACATCCCAATTGAATTTTTTTCCGGTGCCGCCATAGCCCGCGCCTTCCGTGTCGAACAAAAACATGTCGCAAACATCTTCAAAGGGTTTGATAATCCAGTTTACCGGGTCATCTTCGCCCATTCGAAAAACTTTTATCACCGAAACATAATTCGAAACCTGTTCACAAAACCTCGCATTCTCATCACCGTGAAATTGCACCATATCCAAACCGTATGCATCCACTTGCTTCATCACCTCTTCATAACTGGTATTCACAAATACGCCCACCTTCCCTAGGTGAAGTTTCAGCTTTTTTAACTGAGGACCTTCGATGTGGTTGCCCACATAGCGTTGAGACTTGGGGTAAAAAATAAAACCCGCAAAATCCACCCCCATCTCATCTAACTGCTTTACCTGATCAAGCTGGGTCATGCCGCAGACTTTTACTCTCATGCTTTACCATTTTTAAGTTGGTTTACGAATGAGGCAAATGCAATCGCTGGACTTTTTTCTTTCATGAAGTTTTCGCCAATCAAGAAACCACGAAAACCATTTTCATGGAATAATTTAATATTTTCTACTGAACTGATTCCACTTTCAGCCACTTTTATTTTAGTAGATGGGATTTTTTTAGCCATCCGCAAACTGCGTTCAATATCTACTGTAAAAGTTTTCAAGTCACGGTTATTGATACCGATGATTTCTGTTTCATCACAAATATGTCCCAACTCATCTTCTGCATGCAATTCCAACAAAACTTCCAACTGAAGACTTTTAGCAAAGGTCGCTAAGTTTCTTACTTCCATAGGGGTTAAACAAGCAGCAATCAACAATATCACATCAGCACCCATCGCTTTTGCTTCCACTATTTGATATTCGTCAATCATAAAATCCTTTCGCAGGATGGGGATTTCATTTACCCTTGCTTTTATCAAATCCGCTGTATTGCCACCAAAAAAATCTTCATCAGTCAATACCGATAAGGCAGAAGCACCATTTTTGGTATAGGCTTTTGTAATTTCGTCCACATCAGCATTTCCATTTATAATCCCCTTTGAAGGTGATTTTCTTTTGAACTCCGCAATAATCCCCGTAAAACGATCATCGAGCAAATATTTTTTGAGCGATAAGGTTTCACGACTATAAAGCTGTTGCGTCTCTAACTGAGATACACCCACTAAAGACTTACGGTCTTTTACCTCAACCTTTTTATGCGCTATAATATTTTCTAAAATATTCATTCTTCATCGCCCAAACGGCGGATTATTTAAAAATTATATCAACCATTCATTTATAACATATCGACTATTGCAAAGCAATCAATTTTTGCAAAGCCTGATAGGCTTTCCCAGATTCCAAACTTTCGACAGCGACACTGTAGGCCTCTTCATAGCTTTTATAAGTACCCGTACAATCCAATGCCATGGCTGCATTCGCCAAAACAACGGCATTCTGTGCCCAAGTACCATCACCTTTTAAAATCTTCGTGAAGATTTTTGCTGATTCCTCCACCGTTCCTCCACCATAAATATCCGATGCAACAACAGCACGCTTGCCCAATTGTTCGGGGGTCATTATTTTTTCACCTTCATTGGTTATCACCTTGGTGTCATTTGTCAGAGAAATTTCATCATAGCCATCGAGACTATGAATAATGGAGAACTTGCCTTCTGTCTGTTGTAAGAGATAGTTGTAAATCCGGGCCATTTCCAAGTTATATACACCCACCAATTGAAATTTAGGGAAAGCGGGGTTCACCATAGGACCAAGCATGTTAAAGAAAGTACGAATAGCCAAGTTTTTCCGAATCGCTCCAACTGCTTTCAAAGCGGGATGAAAAAGGGGGGCATGGAGAAAACAAATATTCGCCTCATCCACTTCTTTTTTCAAACGCTCTTGATCGTTCTTGAATTTGTATCCCAATTGTTCCATTACGTTGGACGCCCCACTGATGGAAGTAGCACCGTAATTACCATGTTTGGAAACTTTTTGCCCCGTGCCAGCAACCACAAAACAGGACAAGGTGGAAATATTGAAGGTATTCTTTCCGTCCCCACCCGTGCCCACAATATCAATGGTTTCAAAACCATTCAAATCAACACGTACGCACAATTCCAATAATGCATCACGAAAACCCTGCAACTCATCTATGGTGATACTGCGCATAAGGAAGACCGTGATAAAAGAAGTAATCTCGCTTTCGTTGTACACTCCTTTCGAAATGTTCACCAGCACATCCTTTGCCTCAGTTCTTGAAAGCGTTTTATGTGCGAATAAAAGTTGAAGTATTTTTTTCATTGTGCTGACTGGGATTAACGGGATTTATGAGAAATAATGGAATGATTCAAAATATTCGGATTGTATTTTTTGTTTGTAAAGCGATGAAACTCCATTTTTTTGCTTCCAAAATTGATTAACAATCCGATTTCGAGATTATACACTTCCAAATAATTTATGGCTTGATTAATATGAGTATCTTCTATTTTTATTACTGCTTTCAATTCTACACAAATTTTCTCTTCAACAAAAAAATCCACTCTTCTTGTTCCAATTTGTTGGTCGAGGTAAAAGATAGGCATTGCAAATTCTCGGTAATAATTCAATGGTATTAGCTTAAATTCCATTTCCAACGCTCTCTGATAAATGATTTCTTGAAAACCACAGCCTAAAGTATTATGAACCCTGAAAGCTGCACCAATTATTTTTTCAGTTATTTCACCAAATTTAAATTCTGTCATAACAGTATATTTTAAATTGAGAAAATTCACTCCAATCCATCCTGAACCAAAAAAACCATCTAAAACTGAATATCAACTGCTCCAAAAAATATTCCCTCGAATTCACTTTAAACCCATAATCCATATCCCACTCATCCCAAAAATCCTATTAATCCCAGTTCAGACAGCTGCGAACCAATTCCGCATTATTTTTTCTCCATCGGGTGTCAACACACTCTCGGGATGAAACTGCACTCCCTGTACATCATATTTCTTATGCTGCAAAGCCATGATTAAATTATTTTCATCCCTAGCTGTTATTTCCAATTCACTTGGGAAATTTTCTTCACCTACAATCCAACTATGATATCGGCCAACAGAAAATTTCTTGGGTAACCCATGAAAAAGTTCACTCTCGACTCCCGACTCTTGACTCCCGACTATTACTTCCGTAGCCACTCCATGATATACTTTCGATAAATTCACGAGTTTTCCTCCAAAAGCCTCTCCGATTGCCTGATGTCCCAAACACACACCCAGTATGGATTTCGTAGGGGCATACTCTTTTATCAAGGGCAAAAGCAACCCTGCTTCTTCGGGCACACCGGGGCCAGGAGACAAAATGATTTTATCATACTCTTTCACTTTTTCCAAAGCGATCTTATCATTCCGATACACATCCACCTTTTGCTTCAATATTTTCTCCACCAAGTGAACCAGGTTATAGGTGAAGGAATCGTAATTATCAAATACCAATATTTTCATTTGAGTTTTTTTGTGTTTGATTGAAGTACTGAAATTTTTATTCAACTTTATCAACCATTCAACTAATAATTTGTGCAACTTCAATGGCTTTTTTCAAAGCCCCCAGTTTATTGTTTACTTCCTGCAATTCACTTTCAGGTTTGGAAGCTGCAACAATGCCCGCACCCGCTTGATAGAACAACCTGTTTTGTTTGCTTAAGAAAGTACGAATCATAATGGCATGTGTACAACTACCATCAAAACCCATAAAACCGATACAGCCTCCATAATAACTGCGCATGGTAGGTTCATAACTATTGATCAATTGCATGGCTTTGAACTTGGGCGCACCACTTAAGGTACCTGCAGGGAAAGTAACCGCCAACAACTCAAAAGGGTTAGAACCTTCCTTCACCCTACCCTGTACTTCACTCACCAGATGAATTACATGGGAATAATATTGCACTTGACGGTAATGCACAACCGAAACTTCATCACACAAACGACTGAGATCATTACGGGCCAAGTCCACGAGCATCACATGCTCAGCATTTTCTTTAGCATCATTCAATAATTTTTCCGACATCTCTTGATCAATTGCATCATCCCCACTACGCTTGAACGTGCCTGCAATCGGATGAACTACCGCTTTGCCTCCCTGTATTAAGAGTTGCGATTCAGGCGAGGAACCTATCAATTTATAATCGCCATAATCAAAAAAGAATAAATAAGGCGAAGGATTTATGTTGCGCAAAGCACGATATACATTGAACTCGTCGCCCGTAAATTGTTGTTGAAACCGCCTGCTCAACACAATTTGAAAAACATCCCCACGAAAACAACTGGCAATTCCTTTTTCTACCATCTGCCTATACTCTGCATCCGTCATATTGGAGGATTCCTCGCCTTTTGATTGAAATGGATACACTGGCACATCTTTGCTCTTGATCAGTGACTCCACTAGCTGGACCTCGCTTTCCAATCCATTCATCAGGTTTTCACAGAGGTACAATTCATCCTTAAAATGGTTGATAGCAATAACGTATTGGTATAACCGATATCGCATGAGCGGGATAGCTGGTGGCAGGTTATCCTTTGCTGTAAACTTTATAGTGTCGAAAAACTGAACTGCATCAAAGCTGGTATAGCCAAACAACCCCTGTGCGGCTTTCACTGGTTTTTCTATTGCATGCTCCACATCAAAGCGGTTCATAAAATCCCACAAAAGACCGGGAACATCACCGGGATTACCTAGTGATTTTTTCTCTGGCCTTTCCCCGGGGAGTTTGAACTCTATATTCTTTATATCCGTAATCTCCATCCCGGCCACAGCGTTGATACATATAAACGAATAACTGTTTTCCGCAGCATGGTAATCTGTGCTTTCCAACAAAATTGTATCACGGAAACGGTCACGCAGCCTTAGGTAAATGCCCACCGGTGTGTGTATATCGGAAAGCATTTTTTTGAAACTCGTTTTAAAAGCAATTTTTTTCATTAAAACAATTTTTGACCAGGATTTTGACCTGAGTTTTCTGATTCTTCTGATTTTGCTGATTTATAATTCATCAGTTTTTTTAACAAGATTTCAGTTTAATCGAAAAATCAGGCCAAAATCCCGGTAAAGAAAAAGCCCCGAAAAATTCGGGGCTGAATATAGTAACACGTTATAGTAATGGCATTACAGACCCCGTTTTGAGTTTGTATGCCACCACCACTGAATATTTGACTGTATTTGTTTCATTGCTATGCAAATATGATTGAGAAATTTTGTTTCACCAAATTTTTCTCAGCTATTATTCAAACCTATTTTTTAAAGGGTTTTGCCGCAAATCAAAAATTCCAAGTATCTCAATTACCTGTTCAGGCATTGCTCGGTAATACAGTCTGTTATGTTTTGTTATTGAAATACTGCGGATGTCCTTAATTTTTGAAGAAACCAAGCCTTTATTTGGGTGAGAAAGCAACAATTTAATTTTAAGTTCTACAATTTCAATAAAACGTAATGCAACTTCCGTATTTCATTCATCTAAGAGATATTCTACAACATTATTATAATCCTGGATGGCGTTATCTGACCATTTTATTTGTGCAGCCATGTTCTTGAAAGTTGCATTACTTCGTCATGAGATTTCCATTTCCCTTGGTTAAATTGTTCGATAGATTCATGAAGTCTTTGCACCTGATCTAGACTTAATCCCTCGTCTTGAGCTGTTGCCTCTTTTCCATACTCAATGGCTGCCTCATGCAAAAGATGCAATGCATATTCGTCATCCATTGCATCTATTTGCTCATGCAATTTTTTCTTTAATGATTGCTTATCCATAACCGTATTCTTTATTTAAAATTACTACATTTATACACTTTTAACAACAGATAACACAACATCACATTTTTCCCAAAATTTATGCAAATTCAATCGACCAACCCCTCCCCTACCCAGCGGCTACTTTCTCTTGATTTTTTACGTGGGTTGATAATGGTACTGCTCGCCTTGGAAAGTGCTGGCCTTTATAGCCACCTATTTAAAGCGACCGACGAAGGTTCCTTTTTGAGTGGTTTGATACAACAATTTTTTCACCACCCTTGGCATGGATTACATTTCTGGGACCTTGTTCAACCATCCTTTATGTTCATGGCGGGTGTGGCCATGGCTTTCTCCCTGACCAAGCAATATGCAAACGGGGCTACTTGGCAGAAATCTTTTCGCAAGACTTTGAAAAGATGTTTCTGGCTTTTTTTCTGGGGCGTTTTGGACTATGCGGTTCGTCCAAGTGGGCTTTCCTTTGAATTATGGGATGTACTTACCCAACTCTCCTTTACCACCTTAGTAGCCTTCCTTATTTTCCGATGGAACAATATTGCACAGATTGCTTTTTGTATTGGACTATTGCTGCTCACAGAAATATTGTACCGCTTCACACATGTACCAAATTTTGACCAACCCTTTACTGACCAGCATAATTTCGGCAACTATGTTGATTTATTGCTAATGAACAAAATCAATGGCGGTGGATGGGTTGCCATCAACTGCATACCGACTGCTGTTCATACTATTTCAGGTGTACTTGCTGGAAAACTATTGATTTCTGGAAAACAAAAAATACAAACCTTATTGATTTGGGCATTGGTATGTTTTGCCTTGGGCTATGGCTTGGATTACTTAGGAGTAACGCCAATCATTAAACGAATTGCGACCAGTACCTTCACCTTGGTCTCACTAGGTTGGTGCCTTTGCTTTTTAGCCATGAGTTATTGGTGGGTTGATATCAAAGGGCATCGTAAGCATTTGGAATTCTTCACCATTGTTGGAATGAATTCAATCTTCATCTATTTGTTTTTTGAAATCGTGGGAGACCGATGGTTTACCGAATATATTACTGCCATCAGTGGCGGTCTACTTTCATTTATCAACACCCCAGAAAAGCTTTCCTTGATCATTAGTTCTTTGTGTGTGTTTGGACTGGAATGGTTTCTGTGTTATTTCCTGTACAAGAAAAAAATATTTTTCAAGCTTTAAGGAATCAAATAGCCCTATGTCTTTTTTTGAACTGTAAAGGATTTTCCCCAGTAAATTTTTTGAAGGTTTTATTAAAATAAGACAAATTGTCGAACCCGCTGGCATAGCAGGCCTCGGTCACATTGCTGTCCTTCAATAAAAATTTCTTTGATTGGTTGATCCGGTATTGGTTCAAGAAATCGGTAAAGGTTAAATGGGTGGCTTTCTTAAAATATCGGCAGAATGCGGATATAGTGAGGTTTGATAATTTAGCCACATCATTCACATTAATTGGTTCATGATAATTCGTTTCCACAAAATGATAAATGGACTGTAACCTTTGTTGTTCTTTTAATACATACCCATCTGCTATTGGTTTTTGATGTAACACCTCTATCTCATTACTGGAGGCAAGCGAGTGAAATATTTCCAATAGTGTAATCAATTGCTTAAAATTGGATAAAGAGCTGAGCGTTTTCAATTTCTCACCCGCTACTCTTTTTGTTTCCCCTAAAAAAACCACACCCGCTTTAGCCTTTTCAAACAATTGATTGATCGTAGCTATTTCTGGCAAGGAAAAAAAAGTAGTGCCTAAAAAATTTTCTTTCATCTGCACGACTACCGTTTCGGCAATGGTTTTAACCCCGTAATCAAAATTTAAATGAGGGATATTGGGACCGATCAATGCAAGGTCACTTTTTTGGTATGTAGATATATGATCCCCGATATGACGAATGCCATTTTCAGCTTCCACATACACAATTTCAAACTCGCCATGAAAATGCCAATAAAACAAATCATTCAAATTGGGCGTCAGCAAAATCTTGAAAGAACGATCCATATCTGGTCGAATAGACTCCCGAACGACTTTTATATTTTTCACCTATATGCTACTTTTTTTACTCAAATTTTATAATAAATATCAATGTAGAACAAAAAATTGATATTACAAGCCAAAAATCAGCTTTGCCAACCAGGTACTTTTGGTAAAACAAAATATTTTGCGATATGGAAAATAAAACGATGACCCCGACGATGGCGCCCAGCATGATTCCCGATAATGCACACAAAGAAATCCCTGGCAACCCTTCCGTGGCGAAAAGCAGTGTTCAAAAACTGAATGACCGCAGCAATGGCAAAGCTTTGCGTGTACTGAGTGAAGAAGATTGGAAATTCTGGATCTATAATGGATATATCGTTATAAAAAATGCGGTTCCAAAAGAACAAGCAAAAGCTACCGCAGATTTTTTATGGGAATTTGAAGAAAAAAAACCCAACGATCTCTCTACCTGGTACACGGCTCCCCGTGCTGAGATGCAGATGAAAGAACTGACCAATACGGGGATGGTGGAAGTGTATAACAACCAGCATTTATGGAACAACCGTCAGGTGCAGCGTGTATACGATGCATTTGTAGATATTTGGGGCACAGAAAAATTATGGTCAAGCATTGATCGCGCCAACTTAAATTTTCCGATAAGACCAGGTCACGAATACAAAGGTTTTATCCATTGGGATTATGATCCTGAAACAAAGCCTGTGAACGTGCAAGGTGTTCTTGCATTGGCAGACCAGACAGATGAAAACATGGGCGGTTTTCAATGCATCCCTGAATTGTTCAGGACTTATGATACCTGGAAACTTTCACAGCCAGAAGATCGTGACCATTTCAAACCGGACACAACTGGGTTTACACCCACCAAGGTAAAAATGGAAGCTGGGGATTTACTTATTTTTAATAGTCTAGAGCCACATGGTATTCGCCCAAATATGAGCGCTGACAAAGTGCGCATTGCCCAATACATTTCGATGATGCCGGCAGAAGAAGATAACGAAGCCCTGCGTCAATGGCGCATTGCATCTTGGAGAGACAGGATTGCACCCGAAGGCTACGCTTTTCCGGGCGATCCCCGTAAATGGGAACAAACAAAATATGGAACAGCTGTTTTAAATGAATTGGGTAAAAAATTATTGGGGCTGGAGAAATGGTGAGACTTTTTTTAACGGCAAAGGGGGCAAAGATTTCGCAAAGAAGACGCAAAGAAAGAAACTTGAATAAAAATATTGCGACTTTGAGGTTTTGGTTTGCATACTTTGCGTTTAACTTTGCGATCTTTGCGGTTAATTTTTTACCCACATAACTCCCATTATAAGATATGCCAAACAAGCAAGCATACACGAAACTGAGCAATGGCATCGAAATGCCCATGATGGGATTAGGTGTATATGATATGTACAACCAAGAGGCGGAACAAGCCGTGCTGGATGCTCTGGCAATTGGTTACCGATTGATAGATACGGCTGCCATGTATAAGAATGAAACAGAGATTGGGAATGCGGTTAGAAAAAGCGGTTTGTCTAGAAATGAACTATTCATTACCACTAAACTAAATAATACAGAACACGGTTTTGATTCCACGCTTAAGGCATTTGATGAGAGCCTAAAAAAAATAAATGTCGATTATATCGACCTGTATCTTGTGCATTGGCCGATAAAAGGAAAAAGAAAGGACAGTTGGTTGGCCCTAGAAAAATTGTACAAAGAAAAAAGAGTGAGGGCGATTGGGGTAGCCAATTATTTGATTCCTTTTTTGGAAGAGCTTTCCACATATTCCAGCATCATTCCCGTGCTGAACCAGGTTGAGTTTACCCCTTGGCTTTTCCAAAAAGAGCTTTTGGAATATTGCCAAAAAAATAAAATACAGTTGCAATCCTATTCACCTATTACCCGTGGAAAAAAATTCAATGACCCAAGATTGGTTTCGCTTTGCAAAAAATACGATAAAACCCCAGCTCAAATAATCCTTCGATGGAATATTGAACATGGAATCTCCGCCATCCCAAAATCCTCCAAAAAAGAAAGATTGAAGGAGAATTTTGATGTTTTTGATTTTACTTTGTCCAAAGAAGACATTGCTTTCATGGATAGCTTCAATGAAAACTTTAGGATATGCGATAACCCGATGGAAATGCTTTGATAGTAGGAATTAAGATTAATACATCGAATCATCAGGATCTTCCCTATTGACTTTTCATTCACTTTTCACCATCTCTTACAGCACCCCCTTGGTGCTAGGCAAATAATTGCTCATCGGGTCTCTTTTAACAGCCATGCGTATTGCTTTTGCAAAAGTTTTGAAGATGGCTTCAATTTTATGGTGTTCATTATCGCCCTTGCATTCAATATTCAAATTGCATTTGGCCCCATCAGAGAAGGATTTGAAGAAATGAAAAAACATTTCTGTAGGCATCTCTCCTATTTTTTCCCTTTTGAACTCTGTATTCCATACCAACCAATTGCGGCCGCCAAAATCAATCAACACTTTTGCATCAGCTTCGTCCATGGGTAAGGCAAAACCATAACGCTCCATCCCACGTTTGTCAGCCAGAGCCTTAGCAAAAGCTTCTCCTAATGCAATACCCGTGTCTTCTATAGTATGGTGCTCATCGATATGCAGATCGCCTTGCACAGTTATTTGCAAATCCATTTTACCATGTCTGGCTATCTGCTCCAGCATGTGATCAAAAAAACCGATCCCTGTTTTAATAGATGCTTTGCCACTCCCATCTACATTCAGGTCAATCTTTATTTTTGTTTCATTGGTGTTACGTTCATGAACCACATGCCTTAAGCCCAATTTCAAAAACTCATAAATCTTGCTCCATTCGGTAGATTCCAATGCAATGGTATTTTCCAGTTCTGTCACGGAATCACTGATTTCTTTTCCGCCCAAGTTTGGATCATTATTCAACCAAAAAGCTTTGCAGCCAAGGTTCTTAGCGAGTTGTACATCTGTGATGCGATCCCCAATCACAAAAGAATTGGCGATATCATACGCATCACTATTCAGGTAAGAAGTCAACATGCCAATACCGGGTTTGCGTGTAGAGGCATTATCCTTTGGATAAGTTTTGTCTATATAAACCGCACTAAAATGCACTCCTTCATTTTCAAAAGCCTTCATCACAAAATAATGGGCGGGCCAAAAAGTATTTTCAGGAAAAGAAGGAGTGCCTAGCCCATCCTGATTGGTCACCATTACCAATTCAAAATCAAATTCACGGGCAATCCTTCCCATGAACTCAAATACATTTGGATAAAATTCTACTTTCTCAAACGAATCTACTTGATATGAAGGGGGTACTTCTTTAATCAAAGTACCATCACGATCGATAAATAAAATCCTTTTCATGATTTATGTTTAAAAATAAGCCACTGAAAAATCAGTGGCTCAAAAATAATCTAATAATGAATGCTACTTCAACTTGGCTCTCACGGTTTTAACCTCTGCTTCCGTTATCGCTTTTGCTTTGTTGCCAAAACTATTCCGAACATAAGTAAGCACATCTGCAATCTGTAAATCCGTTAAATCCGCATGTGAAGCCATCACATTTGAATAACTGTCCCCGTCAATTTCTACCCCATCCTTTTTCCCTTTCAATACAATTTCTATGAGTTGCTTTTTATCCCCAAGAACCCATTTTGTTTTTACTAGAGGTGGGTTCATATTTTGCACGCCCAAGCCATCTGCCTGATGGCAGGTAAGACATTGATCGGCATACACTTTTTTACCTCTTTCAATAGAGGCCGCTAATTTGTTTCGCTGCTTAACCGGTTTTGGGGAGATTTGCGACATAACTACAGCAGACAGCACAAAAAGAATACACATCAGTGTTGAACTTCGTACGATACGCATATTCACCTTTTTCATTTTTTATTATCAATCATTTAGCTATGTAAGATATCTTCCAAACCGTTCCTTTGGAATCATCCGTTACATAAATCGATCCATCAGGACCTTGTGCAAGACCACAGGGTCTGTGTTTGGCGCGACCTGATGCTGTTAATTCTGGACTACCAGAAAAGTTATCGGCAAAAATTTCCCAATCGCCACTTGGTTTTCCATCCTTAAAAGGGAGAAACGCTACCAAGTATCCTTTCTGTGGTTCTGGCGCACGGTTCCAAGATCCATGAAATGCAATAAAAGCACCATTCTTGTATTTTTGGGGAAATTGGTTTCCGGTATAGAACAACAAACCATTGGGTGCCAAATGCCCCGGGAATGCATATACAGGATCTTGTGCATCCTCTCCTGCCGTAATCTTTCCATCACCACCATATTCTGGTGCCAATATTTTCTTATGCTGAAATTCATCATAATAAATATAGGGCCAGCCACAATTAGAACCCTGATGCAATTCATACATACATTCTGCGGGGAGTTCCGCACTTTGTTTAGCATCATAAAGATTAGGAAATAGATCATGCAACTGATCCCTGCCGTGTTGCATAACGAAGAGAGAGTTTGTGGCCGTGTTCCAATTTAGACCTACCACATTGCGAAGCCCCGTGGCGTAGCGAACTCCATCCCCATAAGTTTGGTTCAGCTTATCTGCACTGAATTTCCAAATGCCGGCCGCAGAATCCAATATTGGACAAGGTTTCATACCAGGAGAACCCTTTTGTCGATCTGATACTTGACAAGCATTTGAATACGCCCCAATATTTACATAAAGGTTCCCGCTATTATCCAAAGCGATCGCCTTCGCTTCATGTTCATGTCTAGAAAGTAAACCTGTAACAATTTTTTCCGGCTTATCAGGGTTTATAATATTATTGTTTCCATCCAATTTATATCTGAAAACTTCCTCATCGGAGGAGAAATATAAGTAACCATTCTTAATTGCAATACCTGTTCCCTTAATGTTGCCAAAGCCGGTGATATTATCGGCTATACCATCCCCGTTGGTATCTCTCAGGCGATAGATGCCTTTGCCATCTTTTAAGTTAGATAGTTTCACATACACATCACCGTTGGTATTGACGGCAATATGCCTCGTATGACCAAGCCCTTCGGCAAATACTTTTGCGGTAAAGCCTTCTGGCAATTTCAAAACCACATCATCGGCGCTATTGTGTTTATTAACGCTGGTGGTATCGCCCGCGCAAGCATAGAAGGAAACGCTACTGAGCAATAAAACACAACCCAGCAATCTTCCTAATTGTAAGTTCATATAAATGGTTTTAAATTATTAAAGTTAAAGGTACATAATCCTTAAACTGAAAATGATTGCAAGGTTGTTATCAGTTCATTATTTTCATTTTCTGTACCAACGGTTATACGAAGGCAGCCTTCGCATAATTCCACTTTGCTCCGATCCCTGACAACGATTTGCTTTTCGATCAAATACTGGTAGATAGCCTTAGCATCAACCACCTTGACCAATAAAAAATTGGCATCACTTGGAAAAATTTTTTTTACAAGCGGCAACGAGGCCAAGCGTTTTGCCAAATCTTCCCGCATAGCCACAATCAATCTGATCATGTCATTTACCTGACCAACCTCCTCCATAGCTTTTAATGCCAGTTGCTGGGTAGACTGATTGATATTATATGGTGGCTTCACCTTGTTATATACATCGATGATGGCTTCACTGGCAAAAGCCATGCCCAGCCTCAATCCCGCAAGGCCCCAAGCCTTGCTCATCGTTTGGAGAACAACCAAATTCGGATAATCTTTTAATTCCTGCACAAATGATTTATGCCTGGAAAAATTGATATAGGCTTCGTCCACAACTACCAGCCCGGGGAAATTGTTCAATACAGTTTCTATATCTTCCCTAAACAGACTATTGCCCGACGGATTGTTGGGGGAACAAATCCAAATGATTTTTGTTCGGTCATCCACCAAATTTTCTAGATGCACCAAGTCGAGCTGAAAATCATCTAGCAACCTGGCCCTCCTGATCTCGATATCATTGATATGGGCACTCACTTCATACATCCCATAAGTAGGGGGATTGATGATCACATTATCCTTACCCGGCTCGCAAAAAGCCCGATACAAAATATCAATACACTCATCACTGCCATTACCTAAAAAAATATTTTCTGGTGGCACAGCTTTTATTTTGCTCAGGGATTCTTTCAGCTTCCATTGCAAGGGATCGGGGTATCGGTTATACCAAACCGTGAGCGGGGAACCCAAACTGTTTTCATTGGCATCCAAAAATATCTTGGCCTCACCGTGAAATTCATCCCGGGCGGAGGAATAGGGAGTAAGCTTTTTAATGTTTTCCCTTAATAAATTCTCAACTTGGAACATAAACTTGGATTAACTTAATTTTTCTGATAACTGTCTTAACCATGATTTTAGCCTGATTTTGCTGATGCACCTGAGTTTTCTACTAAATATTTTTCAACAATAAAAAATCAGTTTATTATATTGTACAATCAGAAGAATCAGATAAATCAGGCCAAAATCATGGTAATAAAATGTGGTCAGAATCGTGGTCACCGACGAACTCTCACCGCGTTCGCATGTGCCCGCAACCCTTCGGCTTCTGCCATCAATTCCACTGACTTGCCTATTGATTTCAGTCCTACTTTTGACAATTCTTGAAAAGTGATTTTCTTCACAAAACTATCCAAGCTCACCCCGCTATAGGATTTCGCATATCCATTCGTGGGCAAGGTATGGTTTGTGCCACTGGCATAATCTCCCACACTCTCGGGAGAATAATGTCCAATAAATACTGAGCCTGCATTCACCACTTTTACTGCAAGCTTGGAAGCATTTTTACAACTCAATATCAAATGCTCGGGCGCATATTCATTTAAAATTTCAATAGCATGCTCCGCATCCTTCACCAAAATTATCTTGCTGTTTTCCAAAGCTCGTTGGGCAATTTGCTTTCTAGGTAATTGCTCTAATTGTGATTCGATTTCGTTTTCAATTCTCCTTGCTAAAGCAACCGAGTTGGTTAAAAGAATGACTTGACTATCGGGACCATGTTCGGCTTGGGACAACAAATCAGCAGCGACAAATGACGGGTTGGCTGACTCATCAGCATAAACAGCCACTTCACTTGGACCTGCAGGCATATCAATGGCCAACCCATCTTTTTGCGCCAACTGTTTGGCGCAAGTGATGTATTGGTTTCCTGGCCCAAAAATCTTGTAGACTTTTGGAATCGACTTTGTACCATAAGCCATCGCAGCAACTGCCTGCACACCGCCTACTTTATATATGCTTTCAATCCCTAACAAACCCGCTACAAACAAGATGGCAGGATGAAGTTTCCCATTTTTATCTGGAGGAGAACAAACCACAATCTCCTTAGAACCCGCTATCCGTGCAGGTATCCCGAGCATAAGCAAAGTGGAGAACAAGGGTGCTAAGCCTCCGGGAATATATAAACCTACTTTTTCAATTGCCACATTTTTCCTCCAGCATTTAACACCGGGCATGGTTTCAATGACCTCTATCTGGGTAGATTGTGCCTTGTGGAATTTTTCAATATTCGTTTTTGCTAGTTTAATGGCTTTCTGTAAATCCTTTGGCACCGATTTACTGGCATTTTCAATTTCTTTTTTTGTGACCTTGACTGTTTTCAAATTTACCCTATCAAATTCTGAAGTAAATTTCTTTATAGCAGTGTCACCGTCTTTCTTTACAGCATCCAATATCCGTTTCACTTTTTTTTCCAGTGAGGAAGAATCGAATGCAGGTCTTTGCAAAATCTTGCCCCAATCTTTCTGCTTTGGATATTTTATCAGTTGCATTTAATTCGTATTAATTCATGCCAATTCGTGAAAATTCGTGCAATTTGTGTTATATAATCATTTTCTCAATCGGCACCACCAATATCCCTTGAGCTCCTGCCGCTTTCAATTGTTCAATGATATCCCAAAAATCATTTTCATTCAACACACTATGCACACTGCTCCAACCTTCTTCGGCCAAAGGCAATACCGTTGGGCTTTTCATGCCGGGCAACAAACCAATGATTTCGTTTAGCTTATTGTTTGGTGCATTGAGCAGGATGTATTTATTGTTCTTTGCTTTTTTTACCGATTGGATGCGGAACAATAATTTATCCAACAATTTTTGCTTCCCTTCACTTAGCTGATTGTTTTTAACAAGCACGGTGCGGGACTGCATCACTTTTTCCACTTCCTGCAAACCATTCATGAACAAGGTAGAGCCGCTGCTCACGATATCACAAATGGCATCGGCCAAACCTATACCGGGAGCTATTTCCACACTGCCGCTAATTTCATGAATCTCTGCATTAACTTTATTCTCACTTAGAAATTTTTTCAAAATAACCGGATAAGAAGTGGCAATACGTTTGCCATTTAGAAAAGAGGCATCCTTATAATCTTCTCCTTTTCTAACGGCGATGCTCAACCTGCAAGTAGCAAAGCCCAAAGCTTCCACAATGGAGATTTTTTTATTGCTTTCGAATACCACATTCTCACCGATAATACCGATATCTGCCACCGCATCCTCCACATACTGGGGGATATCATCATCCCTAAAAAAATAGACTTCCAAGGGAAAATTGCTGGCTTCTGTCTTCAGCTTGTTCACCCCGTTCACCACATCAATCCCGCATTCCTTTAGCAGGTTTACTGAACCATCATGCAGCCTACCGCTTTTTTGAATCGCTATCCTAAGTTTTTCCTGTTCCATTATCATTGGTTTATCAAAAATAAAAAAGGCTTACAGTTGTAAGCCCTTATAAGTTATTGTGAATGCACAAAACACCGTCGGCCTACCTTTAGGGGCAAGAATGATGATGGTGTATGTGTACATTTTGTGTCATTACAGGTGGCAAAAGTAATGGCAAATTGGATTATGGCAAAATTTTTTGTGTTTCACACAAAGAACGCAAAGGATACAACGGGGACAAAGAAGGTGAATAGTCAATAGTGAATAGTGAAACATAGAACCTCTCAACTTTTCAACCAGTCAACACTTCAACTCCCCCCTGTGCCTAACCTCCTTTACCTCTGTGGCAAAAAAGCAGAACGCCTAACGCTTGAAGCTCAACACAGAACCACACCAAATCAACTTATCAACCAATCAAACCTCTTTAGCTAGCATATTCAGCTATCAATAATCGTTCATCCATTTGACGCTCTAAAAATCTATATTTACCCTTTAATTAAAACCCCACTATGGTTATCTTTCTGCGCTTCTTTTTGTTTCTTTTGGTCATAGTATTGATTTTTGGTTTTATGAGCCGGCAGGTTGCTAAAGCTCATGACTGGAAACTAGTTTGGAGCGATGATTTTAATTACGAAGGATTGCCAGACAGCTCAAAGTGGAACTATGATGTGGGCGGCAATGGTTGGGGTAATAATGAGTTGGAATATTATACCCATGCAAGAAAAGAAAACGCAAGGGTGGAGAATGGAAATCTAGTGATTGAGTCCAGAATGGAAGATTGGGAAGATAAAAAATATACATCGGCAAGATTGGTGACCAAGGGCAAGGGCGATTGGAAATATGGCAAGATAGAAGTGAGAGCCAAACTCCCAAAAGGGATTGGCTCTTGGCCCGCCATCTGGATGCTGGGTTCCACAAGCCCACTCCATTGGCCTGATGATGGCGAAATCGATATCATGGAGCATGTGGGCTATGATCCTGGGGCTATCCATGCTTCCGTCCATTGTAAGAAATACAATCACGTTATACATACCCAAAAAACAGCCATCACCCAAGTCCCCGATTTTGCAGACAAGTTCCATGTATATTCATTGGAATGGGATGCCGACAATATCAGTATTTCGGTGGATGACAAAAAATATTTTCCCTTTACCAATGAACATACTGGCTACCCAGCATGGCCTTTCGACCAGCCCATGCATTTGCTACTGAATATTGCTGTTGGGGGTAATTGGGGTGGACAAAAAGGAGTGGATGATTCCATCTTCCCAATACAAATGCTGGTGGATTATGTGAGGGTATATCAGAAAAGTTGAAAGATTGATAAGTTGAAAAGAATTCGGTAATTATTTACAATAGGGGAATTTAGCCCCATTTAAAGTTTTAAAAATTCATTCATGCTAACATTCAAGTACACCGCTATTGTTCTGTCATTTCTATTTGTAGTCATTTTATTAAACTTTACACAAGCACAAGCACAAAACAGCAGCGTTATACCCGTTCGCTTAGCCGTAGCGGAAATTTCGCATGACCATGTTGGTTGGATACTCTCCAGAAAAAAGCCTGATATCGTTCTTGTAGGAATCTACGAACCCAATAAAGAATTAGCTGAGTTATATGCAAAAAAGTTTAAGCTAGAACCAACTCTATTTTATAATGACCTAAACAAAATGCTTGAGTCAACAAAGCCCGAAGCCGTTGTTGCATTTGGTCCCATTTTCGACCACCTGTCAATAGTGGAAGCTTGCGCCCCTCGGGGAATTCATGTAATGGTGGAAAAGCCGCTAGCGACCAACAATGAACATGCTCAAAGGATGGCAGCTTTGGCAAACCAATACCATATTTATCTTCTTACCGACTACGAGACATCATGGTACCCGACAACGGCTAAAACCTATCAATTGATCAATGACAGCAATTATATTGGCACTATCAGAAAAGTGGTGATTCATGATGGGCATGAGGGACCAAAGGAAATTGGCGTAAGTAAATATTTTTTTGATTGGCTCACTGATCCCGTGAAAAATGGGGGTGGCGCATTGATGGATTTTGGCTGCTATGGCGCCAACCTGATGACTTGGTTAATGCATGGCCAAGAGCCCATTTCCGTTACAGCCGTTACCAAACATTATAAACCGGATATCTACCCAAAAGTGGAGGATGATGCCAATATTATTGTGAACTATCCCAGCGCCACCTGCATTATACAAGCTTCCTGGAATTGGCCTTTCAGCAGAAAAGATATGGAGGTGTATGGCGAAACGGGCTATCTGATTACCAAGGACAATAGCCATATGCGGATAAAAAATAAAAAAACCGGGGACGAAAAATCATTAAAGCTTAGCCCTAGTGATGTAGATGTATACGAAGACCCTTTTTCCTATTTCGCAGATGTGGTCAGGGGCAAAATTAAAGTCCCCCAAAATGGATTATACTCTTTGGAAAACAATTTAACCGTGGTAAAGATTTTAAACGCAGCAAAGGAATCTGCCAAAACCGGGAAAACAATCGTGCTGGAAAACAAAAAAGCAGCAGAATAAACTGCTGCTTTCTCTATCTGAATTTATTTTTTTTAACTAAACTTCTTCGCATCTTCCAAAAACTTGGCAAGACCGATATCAGTAAGAGGATGTTTTAATAATCCCAAAATAGAATCCAATGGGCAAGTGCAAACATCAGCACCCGCTTCTGCACATTTGATGATGTGTATTGAACTGCGGATAGAAGCGGCCAAAATTTCAGTTTCAAATCCTTGAATGGTATAGATCCTGGCAATCTGCTCAATCAATTGTACCCCATCCCAACCGCTATCATCGATCCTTCCGATAAAAGGGGAAACATATTTAGCGCCAGCTTTAGCAGCTAAAATAGCTTGCCCTGCCGAAAATACCAAGGTACAATTGGTTTTAATACCATTGTCGGTAAACCATTTCATTGCTTTAACACCATCTTTGATCATGGGCACTTTTACGATAATATTCGGATGGATAGCTGCCAATTTTTTCCCTTCGGCAATGATGCCATCGAAATCCGTAGAAACCACTTCTGCACTGATATCGCCATTGGTAACAATCTCACAAATAGTTTTATAATGATTGTACACCGCTTCCTGACCTTTGACCCCTTCTTTCGCCATAAGCGAAGGGTTGGTGGTAACACCATCCAAAACACCCAAATCATTGGCCTCTCTGATTTGTGCCAAATTCGCCGTGTCGATAAAAAATTTCATATTATTTGAACTATTGAGGAAAGTAAAAAAAAATGGCAAGTTACTTACATCGCACCGCTACGACCACTTACCCTTGCTACCTTCCGGCCCTGGGGGAGTTCAGCAGGAGCTGGCCGTATAAGACTTGCCACTGCAAATATAGGGAAATCCGTTGAGAGTTTTTAGTAGGCAATGAAATACTGGTTTACGAGTTCTATCCAAAACGGTGGATAGAGGAATTTGAGCGCATGTTCCATATTCCTGCTAATAGCTTAATCGCTAAATTTGAATATTCAACTTTTCAAATGAAAAAGATTTTTACGGCATCCGCTATTTTTTGTTTCCTGATTTCCTGTTCTTCCCCCAAGTACAAAAACCCACATGTGCTTATAAAAACCAATTATGGCAATATAGAAATGGAACTTTATCCAGAACAAGCCCCGAAATCAGTTGCTGCATTTCTCTCCTATGTGGACGCGGGTTATTATAAGAACAGTTCTTTTTACCGTGCCTTGAACGATGAGAACCAGCCCAGTGGTTCTGGAGGAATAGCTTTGCTGCAAGGTGGAACATGGAAAACAAAACCCGAACTTCACCATCTCCCAGGCATCCCACACGAATCAACGAAAAAAACAAAAATCCTACATAAAAACGGAACAGTATCATTATCCAGACAAGCCCCCGGATCGGCAAGCACGGAGTTCTTTATCTGTATCGGCGATCAACCGGGTTTTGATTTTGGTGGCAACAATAATCCTGATGGTCAGGGATATGCGGCATTTGGACGGGTCGTAAAAGGCATGGACATTGTCAAAGAAATCCATAACCAACCAGTAAATGGCGAATCATTGGTTACGCCGGTTGTTATCAAAAATATTGAGCGGTTATAAACGAAAGAATATTTGCCAAAAGAAGCAAGTTGGTTTCGCCACGCTATCCCCCCGTTAGCGTATTCAGCCTTGCATACCCCACCAACTGATCGTAGCGACCACCCAAATCACGGTAATAGACCAGCACCAAATAATCGTTTTCTGTTTCTAGATGATTTCCTTCGGTAAAGGCAAAGGAAATTTTTTTAGAAGGATCGTCTTTTTCTGTGGTCGCATAACAATAACTGTATACACCTTGCTTTAGGAAAAGCGCTGTTTCATACAAACCTTTGCTGGGGTTATATTTCATTTTTGTCGAATCGTTGAGCTTGTAATCAGTGAGCTGACCAATCAGGTAAACATCCTTATCAGGATAGGGCTGGTTGCCAGCGGGCATAAAACTAAAATGCACAGTTGCATAATCGGATTGCCAATTGGGATCGAAGCTCTCGGTAGTCTGAATAAAATAAAACCCGTTATAATCTTTATAATTATAATAGGGCAAAAGACTGCGGTCCTTATCTATTTTTAAGAACAATTCAGTACCTGTTTTATTATAAACCCCATGATCGACCCGGTCGCTCTGATAATGGAATGCCTGCAGATCCAGCCAACGCCATTCCATACCCCCCTGAAAAATAAAATCATCATCTCTGTTATACTGCAGGTTGTTGCCTGAATAAAATGTAGGCTGTATATTATCGATGGCCGTTCCCCATGAATAGTTTTGCAACACACAAAGTTTTATCTGCTGCATCGGGTTAACCACGTTGAGGGTTCGGGTATTGACATCGATTTGTAATTTCTGCTGTGTCCTTGAATACTGGGGATCCAAAGGCTGCAAAAATTGGACAGCAATATTCACTTTATCGTCAGTAACCAGAAACCTACGTGTAAAAGCAAGTTGCGAAGTGTCGCCATTCAAGTACACTTTTAAAATATAGTTGCCCGATTTGGTAGGCAGACAATTGGAGTTGGGCAAAACAGCATGGTAATGGGTGTATTTGTTCAATGCCAATGAGGAAAGCTGATAATCGCTGATGCGCATTTGCGTGAAGCCTTGTATAAAATCCAAATCACTCAATATAGCGGGCTCCCAATTTTCATCACAAAGTTGGTAAGTATAGAAATAGCTCTTGACATTGGCATCTAGATCATCGAAACTCAACTCCAACATGTTTTTGCCATTCAGGCTGATCAAAGGGTAAGCCAGTTGATTGCCAGAAACAAAAAGCTGTACCGTTTTAATACTGGGAGAATAAACAGAATCATTGATCTGCCCATAACAATGGAAACTGGCAAAACAAAATAGCGCAATGATTATTTTCATTTGATAGATTTATCCCGTGAGAAAATCAAGATGCCAAACAAAACGTAAATAATTGTATACAAACAACAAAGGCAATACAATGTTAAGATAAAAATGCAAAAAACTTTTATTCCTATGGATGGAGAACCTATTTTTGGATAACAAAACCAAGCCGTTGAATATTTCTTCCTTCATAGCAAAACGAATCGCCTTCAACCGACAACAATCCTTTTCAAAATTTATCATTCGCCTGGCGGTGGTTGCTACGGCCATCAGCGTAGCGGCCATGTTGGTTACGGTAGCGCTGACTAGCGGATTTCAATATGCCATCAGCCAAAAAATTTTTAGTTTTTGGGGCGATATCCGCGTACAACATTATGAAGCCAGCAAGGCGGCCATTGCAGAGGAAACCCCTATTGAGAAAAATGACACAGTAACACGAATCCTACATGCAAACAATGAAATCAAAACCATTCAGGCATTTGCAACCAGAAACGCTATTGTAAAAGGCCCCGAAAGTATTGAAGGCCTCTTGCTAAAGGGTGTGGAGAAAGATTATGCATTCAACAACCTCGATGGGTTTCTGAAAGAAGGGAGATGGATACATTTTCCCGATAGCGGCTATAGTAATGAGATCAACCTATCCGTTTCTACCGCCAATCAACTTAAACTTAAATTGGGTGATAAGGTGTTGGTATATTTTATCCAGTCGGATGGCTCCCACCGAGTAAGGCCCATGGCAGTGGTAGGTTTGTTCAAGACCGGCATAGAAGATTATGACAAGCTTTATGCAATTACCGACCTTAGACTGATACAAAGACTGAACAATTGGAAGGAAAATGAAATTGGGGGCTATGAAATTTTTGTGAAAGACTATCATCGTATGCAAGCTATCAGCGATGCGCTTGCCTACCAATTACCGGCCACTTGGAACAGCCGTCCCATCACCGATGTTTACCCCAATACTTTTGACTGGCTTAGCTTACAGGACCAAACGATGGCCATTGCTATTGTCATCATCATTATTATTGCCACGCTCAATTTGGTAACCTGCCTTATTATTTTGGTACTTGACCGAATTCGCATGATTGGTATATTAAAAGCCATTGGTACACCCAACGGAAAAATACAGACCATCTTTTTATATCACGCTATTGTCATCACCTGTATTGGTATTTTATGCGGCAATATTGTAGGGCTTTTGTTTTGCTGGCTGCAACAGAAATATGGTTTAATCAGATTGCCGGAAGATGCTTATCTCATTTCTGAAGCCGTTGTCAGAATCAGTTGGTGGAAGGTGGTGTTGATTGACCTAGGCACCTTATTGATTTGCTTCCTGATATTGATGATCCCCACTTTGATTATCCGAAAAATACAACCCGCTAAGGCAGTCCAATTCAGATAGCCATTCAAGCAATTATTTCGTCATGCGAACTGTATTGGTACAAAACCAAGATGCTTTATAAATAGTACCCATTTCCGACTAAGCTGCCGAGGCTTTCAACTGGGTAATCACCTGACCAATCACCGTTTCCAGTTTGGCAATTAGACCACCTAATTTTTCTGAAGAAGGATTGCTTTCTGCCAGTAGTTCTATTTCGGTAATCTCTGTCTTCAAAGTGGAGATCCCCATATTGTTGACTGATGTTTTAAACCGATGAGCCACTTTATTTACTTTCGAAAAATCTTTTGCTTTATAAGCTTCCGTTATTTCTTTTACCGATGATGGACCTTGTTCAATAAACATTTGCACCATTCGATCAATAAAGTCCTGATTTCCCTTTGCAATTTCTTGCAATTTGCTCAGATCATACAAAGTATCCATCTTTTCTGTATTTATCGCATCCTTTACCAATACCGGTTTCTCCAACCCAAGCCATCTAGAGATGATATTGATAAATTGTGCTTCCTCAAAGGGTTTAGACACATAGTCGCTCATCCCTGCTTGCAGAAACCTGGACTCATCGCCTTTCAATGCCAATGCGGTCAGTGCAATAATAGGTAAGGTTTTGCTGATCTCATTCCTAATAATCCTGGTGGCCTCAATACCATCCATTTCAGGCATCTGCACATCCATCAGCACAATATCGAAATGACCGGTCCTCAATTTTTCGATCGCTACCTTTCCATTTTGTGCCTCTTCTGGTATCACCCCATAATTTTTCAATATGGTTATGGCTACCAAACGGTTCATCTCATTATCATCTGTAACCAATATCCTTTTCCCAGAAAGGTTGGCGGTATTCACCAAATTCGATTGCTTAACGGGCAATTCTTGCATAGTTCCTCTTTTAAATGGTATTGTAAAAATTACGGAAGTGCCTTCGCCTTTTTTACTATCAACTTTAATATCGCCACCCATAAATTCAACCAATTCTTTACAGATGCTCATACCCAGTCCTGTGCCACCAAAGCGGCGAGTGACCGATTCATCTTCCTGTCTGAATTTTTGGAAAAGGTTTTTCATAAAGGATTCATCCATACCTATCCCCGTATCCTTTACCATAAACTCAACCTTCTGAATATTCTGGTCCGAAGGCAAAAGTCTGCAACTCAAATCAACACTTCCTTTAGTAGTAAATTTAATGGAGTTGGAAAAAAGGTTCAATAATATTTGGTTTAGCCTATAGGGATCCCCAACCAGCACGAGCGATATATCTGGGTCAAAAAATGACTGAGTGAGTGCCAGCCCCTTTTCTTCTGCTTTATGCATCATCACCTGCAAGGTCTGTCCAATCAAATCTTTTGGTTTAAACCCGATTTTTTCCAATGTTAGCTTCCCGGCTTCCAGTTTTGAAAGGTCGAGAATATCATTTATAATGATCAATAGGTTATTCGCAGAAGAGTTGATGATATCCAGATAAAACTGTTGGTCGGTATTCAACGATGTTTTTCCCAATTGGTTGGCCATACCAATGATTGCGTTCATGGGGGTTCTGATCTCATGACTCATATTGGCCAAAAAAATCTGTTTGGCATTGGCTGAAGATTCGGCCTGCACTCTAGCTTCCATCAATTCATGCTCGGTTTGTTTTTGCTGTGTTATATCGAGGTAGATACCGATAGAGCCTATCAAATCACCGGTGTCATTATATCTAGGGGCACTACTGATTAGCCACCATTTGGCTTCCCCCTTTTTATTTTTCACCATCATCTCATAGGCATCCAACAATCCTTTTTTCCGTTGCTGGTTTTTCATTTCCATCAATTCTATTTGCTCGTCGCGCACAAAAAGCTTGGATGCTTTTTTTCCCATCAGTTCCTCCATACGGTAGCCACACATCTCGCAAAAACTTTGATTGGCATAGCGGATAATTTCATCATTGTCCACCTCAATCAAACCCAAGTTCATGTTTGCAATGATATTTCGATATTTTTTTTCCCTTAACTGGAGCACCAGTTCAGCCTCTTTGTCTTTAGTGATGTTTAGAATAATACCCGTATATACTGTTTTGCCTTCTGCATTGATATGGGAAAAAGAGGAACTGAAATTGAGCCATATCACAGGTTTGCCCGGCACTTTAAAACGTCCTTCAAAATGATAAGCTGAGTTTTTCTCGCGGGAAGCCCTACTAATCGCCTTCTCTCTTTCTACATCATCAGGATGCAATAACTCATAAAAATGCTGGAGCTGGTCTTCTGTGATACCAATCTTTTTTTCACAATCGGGACTGATATAGGTGAATTTTTCATGACCATGATCATTGAACTCATATTTGTACATGGTGCCAGGAATATTTTCAGCAATCGAGCGGAATTGCTTTTCATTTTCCCTCAAAGCATTCTCCGCTTCTTTGATGGAAGTGATATCGGTATGGGTCCCGATAATCCTTAATGGCTTGCCATCTTCTGACCGTTCTATCACCACCCCTTTATCCAATACCCATCGTATCTCACCGGATTTGTGAACCATACGGTATTCCATGGTATGGTGGGTTTGTTCACCCGATTGATACCTCTCATTGCTTTTTTCTATTAGGGTTTTGTCTTCTGGATATATGTTTTTCCACCAGAGTTCTTCATTATTGGCAAACTCGTTTTGGGCATAGCCGAGCAAATGGGTCTCATTGTCGGAAAATCTCGTTTCGCCTGTTGAAAAATTATGTTCCCAAACATTGTCGCCAATTTTTTCCAGTGCCAAGCGAAAATTGTTTTCAGACTCAATTTCTTCAGTAATATCATCGATGATACCAAAGAACTGGGTCACCGTACCATTTTTATCTTCTACGGGTTGTGTATTTGTCCGTCCCCAAAAATTAGACCCATCCTTACGGTAAAAAAGAAGCTCAATATTGAATGGCTGCTTATCATAAAAAGCTTGAAGCATCCTATTCAATGTGTTCTTATCTGTTAACGGACCTTTGCACAGTTCGATAGGTGTTTTGCCAATCACCTCTTCCAAAGCATAGCGTGTCAACTTCAAAAAGCCCTCATTGGCCCATGTGATTCTCCCATCGATATTGGTGAACAACACGCCACTGTTATTGGCACTGGCCACAAGAGACATGCGTTTATACTCTTCTTCAATCTTTTTTCTTTCTGTGATATCCGCATGTGTTCCGATAACCCTTTTAGGCCGTCCCGAAAAGGTTCTACTAATCACCATGCCCCTATCCAGTATCCAGAGATAATGCCCATCCTTATGCTTTATCCGGTATTCCCGAACGTGCGACGATATTTTATTGTCTATATAATTTTGTACTGTTTCATTGAGTTGGCTCTGGTCGTCTGGGTGAACCCGACTGATCCATTCAGCTTGATCGTTCTTAAATTCCTCATCTTGATAGCCAAGCATTTTTTTGTACTGGCGTGAATAGAACACCCTATGCGTTTCCAGATCATATTCCCAAACCCCGTCCCCTGCTCCTTCCAATGCAAACATCCAGCGTTCCTCACTCGCCTTCAATTCCATCTCCGATTTCCTTTTCGCAGTGATGTCCACATAACTCCATAAATGGCCTTTATATTTTTTGTCAATAAAAATGGGTATATAATCCCGTTCAAAAATCCGCCCATCGGCGAGTTCCAGCAACTCCCCTTTTACCAGTTCCTTCCTCCCCAGCAGTTGGTTGATCCTTGTTACAAATGTTTCTGGATCCAGGAACAGGTGTTTATTTTCCTCTGCGCTATTTTTACAGTCCATACCCTGTAAAGATTCTGGCGGTACAGGTATCCCAAACAAATTGCAAAAAAACTGGTTGGCAAAAACAATATGACGGGTCTCATCTTCGAGCAGAATCGCATTTTGCAAATTCGTTATCAGCGATGTAAATACTTGCTCAGCATTTTTTCTTTTATTTACTTGTTGGCTCAGGTAATGCGCTATCATTAACAGATCAGCAGAAGTATTGATATGGTCATCGCCTGAAATAGTGCCAATTGCTTCTTTCAGTTTTTCAACAGATTGCTTTTTTAACTCAATCTCATGTTTAAGTTGATTATTGATCTCAATATATTCATCCTCGCTGAGACTGAATGCTCGGTCAGAAAGTTCCCGATCCCTTTCATACGCATTGTATGAATCGTTAATCACGGATAGCAATTTTTGCAACTCAGGGTGCTGTTTCAAGTTTTCGGGCAAATATCTATTTACCTGATTGTTCAAAAGCTTATGGAAGTTCATAGAATGTAGTTATTGTCATAGTTTGATTATGTAATTGGCAACTACCCCCATCATTGAAAGGAGAAATTTCTCCATAGGAATAAAAACCTGCTATGGGAGTTTCGACGCCAATCGTTTCATTTACGGCCGCCACCTCTTCATCAATTCTGGAACCCAAGATTAACTTCCGCCCCACACAACTTAC
The DNA here is from genome assembly GCA_018267575.1 of Bacteroidota bacterium. GTDB lineage: Bacteria > Bacteroidota > Bacteroidia > Chitinophagales > Chitinophagaceae > Puia. The sequence goes on along the minus strand of JAFDYF010000077.1, from coordinate 131,834 downwards.
CAATAAGGAAAAGCCTGGGGTCGCCTTTTCCTTGTCGATTGTTTTTTGTGCTGCCCCAGAAGCTGCAGAAGTAAGTTTATCGAAATTCGCTTTCATAAACCTAACCTTGGCACCAACCGGTATATCGCCAGCAAAAGTCATACTGTTTCTTTGTCGATCTACAGAAAGAATGGTTCTGGTAATAGCATGACTGTTTCCCGACACCATCATCGAAAGCGGAAAGAGCAAAGCCGATCCAGGCAGGTTGTCGGCATCGGGCCCCAAGTATTTTTCATAAGTGCGCAGCGCATTTTTATTATCTATCTCGAATAATATATTACCCTCTGATTTGCTCACTTCTCGTTCTGGCCCAAAACTATCCCAACCACCTTGCGAACCATGTGCCACAAATAAATTTTCACCGTAAAAGCCGATTGCCAAGATATTTCCTTCTTCGGGTTGCTTGTTCAAACCAACCAAAGTTGAAACAAAATTGGCCCCATCACCAGCAAGCCCTCCCGTAATAAGTGTTTTATTTCCTGCTGCATCATTCAAGCCTTTCACCAAATCACTCCCATTTACTTTGCTTCCATCGGAAAGCACGAGTATATAAGAAAGATCCAGTGACGGCAATTGCTTTACCAATGCGGCAGCAGCTTCATAGCTATTTTTAAAATCGCTGATATTGACCGATGCGGCCTGAACTCCTACTTTATCAAAATGGATAGCCGCTGCCACCATAGCATCATCCAGCACCAAATCCTGAAAAATTTCCCCCGCTGTACTGCACAAGGCAATCTGCGAGTAAGGGAACTGCAGTCGCACTCTTTCATAAATATCCTTTTCCCTCATGATCTCTTTTGAACCAAAACAAAGAACCACTTGGGCTTTCTCCCTTTCAAAATCTGCTGAACGAGGATGTTTGCTCCAAATGTTGTTCGACAATTTAAAAATGGATGTTTTCATAATTAAGCAACGATTTCTTTTTGTTGAATCATTTTATAAATAGTGCTCACGCCAATATCGAGCATGGTGGCCGTTTGCTTCACATCACTGTCATTCAACTTTAAATAGTGTTGAATGATTTCGCAGGTATGCTTTCGCAGTGTTTTTGTTTCTTTAATAACCATATCATCGTGGATAGATGAGGTAAATGTGATATCAGATGCTTCAATAACATGATCGTTGCACATGATGGCAGCAAGTTCCACAACCGCTTTGAGTTCCCTAATATTACCGGGGAAATGATAGCTCAGCAATTTGTCCTTAGCATCTTTTGAAAAATGGATAGTGCCCATTTTATTTTCCTTAGCTATATCATCAACAAAATGCTTAGCCAATATGAGAATATCATTTCCCCTTTCACGCAAAGCTGGCAATTGGATAGGCAACCCCATTATCCGGAAGTATAAATCCTCTCTGAAATTCCCGTTCTTTACTTCATAAGCCAGATTTTTATGGGTAGCCACAATCAGTCGGATATCGAGTTTCACGACTTCATTGCCACCGACTCTAACCAATTCCCGCTCCTGCAAAACCCGCAGCAACTTAGTTTGCATGCTCAGATCCATTTCTCCAATTTCATCCAAAAAAATAGTGCCCCCGTTCGCTTCTTCAAATTTTCCAATCTTACGTGCTGCCGCATCTGTGAATGCTCCTCTTTCATGGCCAAATAATTCACTTTCCGTCAACTCCTTGGGAATGGCAGCCACATTCACAGCGACAAAGCTTTTTTTAGCTCTGTCGCTGTTATAATGAATGGCTTTCGCAACCACCTCCTTCCCAGTTCCAGTTTCACCGGTTATTGATATGTTGATTTTGGTCTTGATTGCCTTCTCCATCACCGTAAAAATTTTTTTCAGCGATGGACTTTGGCCTATAATCGTTTTCTCAAAAGCATATTTTTGACCAAGCTCCTCTCGCAAATTCTCCACTTCCTTTTTAAGGTTTTGGTTTTCCTTGATTCGCAAAATGCTGTTCCAAAGCAACTCTTTGGTGGCATCATCCTTAATAAAATAATCACTCACCCCCATCTTTAGCAGGTTTACTGCTACCATGATATTTTCTTGCGAACTGATTACAATGACCGGCACAGTAGGGTTTACTTCCCTGATCTTCTCAAACAATTTGTCCCCTTTCATATCAGGCAAGGAAAAATCAATTGTAATCAAATCTGGCTGCTGGTGCAGTTTGCCAAGAAAATCTTTTGCCGTTTGAAACCTCGTGATTTTAAAATCCGGGTTCAAGCTAAGATGATAGCTTAATATCTCTCCGTACCAAGGATCATCTTCAACTATGTAAATATTATATGCATTCATAAAATTTATCCGGGAAACCGGCCCTCTTGCTAAATTTTGCTATTGAGCAAAACCTGGTTTAAAAATTATTTTAAGTAATAAGGAATACTTTTTTATTTGTTTAAACGTGAATTTATAATCACACTTTGTCTATTTAAAAATTTTAACTCATTACCCAATATCACCCATCTCCATTTTCTTAACAATCTTTAACCATTCTTCCACCCCTTGATTAATGCGTAATACGATAGTGATGATGTGAAACAGAAATACCATTATCAGGATGGCTATAGATATACTTGCGGCATGTGGCAGTATGGTAGCCAACAGTATCAATACCACTTCGAAAGAGCATAATATCAAAGTGGTTTTCCGATGGTTGAGGCCTGCCACCAAAAACAGGTGATGGATATGTGTTTTGTCGGCCTCGAAGGGTGAAAAGCCCCTACGGATCCTAGAAGCAAACACCCGAATCGTATCAAATACCGGTATGATCAGGATGGCGGTTATCACAACAGCCGTTTGTTCAGGGGTTATCAATTGATGACCAATATGTGCCTTCTCAATCAACAATATCCCCGAAGCGCTCAATAGATAACCTAACACCAATGAACCTCCATCGCCCATAAAAATTTTTGCTGGACTAATATTGTTTTTTAAAAAACCAATCAGGCTACCAATAAAGGCAGCGAATACCATCATCAGCGGGTACAATCCGAGTCGAAAAGCAATCAGCCCCAGTACAATCATACTGATCAAAGCAAGTCCACCCGCCAACCCATCAATGCCATCAATGAGGTTAAAAGAGTTGGTGACCCCTACCATGATAAGTACCGAGACCGCATATTGTGAAAAATCATTGAGTTCATGCACACCAAAAATCCCATAGAGCGATGTAAGGCGAATGCCAGCCGCAGATAATGCCAATGCACAACATATTTGTAGCACAAACCGAAGTCTTGCACTTATATTTTTTAGATCGTCCCAGATACCAATCAAAAAAAGGATAGCCATGGAGGAGAAAAAAACGGGCCATTGAACAATGGCTTGTAATCCAACGCCACTTACTACAATCCCCAGTAGCGTACTGATAAAAATACCAACCCCGCCCAAACGAGGTATTGGCTTTACATGCACTTTTCGTTCATCTGGCTTATCCACCAAATTAAATTTAAAGCTTGCCTGAATAATCAGCGGAATCAGGAGCATACACATCAAGGATGAAGTGACCAACGTAATGACCAGTTCTAATAATAACTTGTTCATGATTTATCTTTTTTCGTAGAAATATGAATGATATGCCAGATGCCCCATTTCCATCTTCATCAATTCCTGGATATGCAAATTGCTGGTCTCGGGCAATACATCGATTTTTTCTTTGGTTGCCAATACTCGCTGCACCAGGAACATATATTTGTCTGCAATAATTTTCCAGGTGTAGCGTCGATCTGCAATCGCTTTCATTCGTTTTGCATTTGCCTTTAAATCTTCGGGCTGAAGGCGAGCCCAAATCTTTTGAATATCCTCAGACGTGGAAAAATACCAAGCACTGTTTTCAGTAGTTGTAATATTGTACGAAACCTTGAAAGCCATAATTGGCAGACCTAGATACATTGCTTCTACCAACGAAGGATTGGTGCCACCTGCGCTGTGCCCATGAACATAAAGCGAGGCATTACTACGTATCAGATCCAACTTACCTTGATCGTAAATAGGATCGAGCAGCATCACATTCGCATTGCTACCATATTGCTTGCGGAGTTGTTTGCCATATTCACTATTGTTCCAATTACCAATCATCACGAGGGGCATATTATCAATTCGGCTGAATGCTTCCAATACCATATGAATATTGTTTTCCGGCTCAATTCGACAAACTTTGAATGCATATGGCTTTTCAAGGAAAGAATACATTTTTCGATACTCCGCCGTTGGGCTAATTTTCAAAGTATGGTCAGCGCCATATTCAATGATATTGCTCAAAGTTTTGTAACGATAGGCCGTATAATCCTGGATAGACTCATTGTCCGCGATATCGGCATGGGAATATTTGACGGCCGTTTTTTCGGCCCACCACAAATAACATTTGGCAGCCCGGCTCCATTTATTGCGCTTCCATTCGATACCATCGATGGAAACAATGATTTTTTTATTGGTGAACCTGCGGACAAAAGGAAGTATCAGACCACCGGATACGCCTAACACCATCAGAACATCTGCATAGAACAATGCGTGCAGGATAGAAAAACAATCGTAAATAATACTCCAAATACCGTTGGCATCAAAGGGCAGATAGATGAGTTTGGCGCCAAAATATTCCTTCTGTCGATCTTGCTTCGGGTATTTTTTTGTAGTGCAATACACATATAACTGATAGCTATCGCTCATATGCCTTGCCAAATGTTCCGCAAGGGTTTCGAACCCACCATATTTGGCAGGTATACCTACCGTACCTATGATTGCAATTTTTTGCTTCTTCATAAAATTGAATTTCTTTTTAATAATCTACCATCGCCAAATCCGTTTTCCCCTTATCATTTACTATACTATTTGCAACTCTGCATATACCACTACTAAATTCTGACTGCGTGAATAGATTGGCTTTTTCAAAAGCCGCCTTACTCATCTTCGTATATAGATCATGGTTTTCTGCTAACGATTGGATGCGCATACAAATGAGATCTTGATTGGTAGCATCAATACAATAACCGTTAGCCCCATTCTCTACCAGTTCCACCACACCTCCTATCGGTGGAACAATTACGGGCTTAGCATAATACATAGCTTCAAGTACGGTCATCCCAAAGGTCTCCACCCATTTATCGGGCAACGAAAGGTTTAACAGCACGGAAGCTCTTTGATAAAATGGGTGCACATCAGATTGTGCGGCATAAATTTTCACGTTGTCAGGCATCAGCCTTTCTCCAAAAAAAGAGTTGATTTCAGTTTGGCTTGCATTCAATACCAACTCAAATTGTATCTGAGGCAAAATCTCCGCACATTCCAAAAACTCGAAAACTCCCTTGTAAATTTTTAAGGAACACAACATCAGCGCTGTGAACCCTGATGTAGATGCAGGCTGGTCTAAAGCCGCTTTCCTTACAAATTCTTCTGGCAAGGCATTATAAACAACCGTATCGGGCACCTGCAACGCAGTAGCATTTCTTACATATTCTGATACATAAATACAATGAGCTGCAGTATGCTTGACAATAAAAAGCAGAATTTTTCTTAAGCTCACGGGCTTCACAGACACTTCATGTATATGATATACCACTTTGCTCCCTCTCAACTTGCCAGCCAAGGCAGCTCCGAAAGGAAGCATGGTATTGATATAGACCAAATCGTTTTTCCTAGAAATAAAAAGTACTTTTAAAAAAACAGTCAGTTGGCTTATCAGGAAATAAAACAAGGTGAGCCATTTATGCTTGCTCCATCGATAAACCAAGGGATTTATTACTACAGGTAATCCATTCAAAAAACCTTTGCCTGATGGGGTGGCTGTAAATAAATTCACCTCAAACCCATCCTTATGTAATGCTTCTAATGCCTGACCAAACACAAAGGGGCTACCACTGAAATCGTTCAGCAAATGAACCGCTATGACCTTTGGCTTTTTCATGATTTGGGTACTTAAGAAATTTCCTCGTAAATATTTTTTAACAGGTCGCCTTTCCGATCCCACTGAAACCTTTCTTCAAAACATTTTCTGGCCCCAGCTGATAATTGGTTCAGGAAGGATGGCTCATTAAACAATTTTGATAAAGCTTTTGAAAACTGATCCACTGCCTGCTCATAGTTCTCATAGGGGATTTTTACACCACTATGCTCATCGATAAACTCGCCCGGACCGGCATTGTCAAAGCAAACCACGGGAAGCCCGCAGCTCAAAGCTTCAGGGACTACCATTCCCGCCCCTTCATGCGATGGAAAGAAGAAAACTTTCGACTGCGCATATAGATCCTTCAATGCATCCCGTTGTATCCATTCAATGACCTCTACATTATTTTCAATCTTCGATTGAACAATCAGTGTTTTGAGATAAGGCAACTCAGGCCCCGTACCAACCAGTATAAGTTTGACCAACTCCATTTTATCATTGGGCAGACTATGAAAGAAACGGGCAAAAGCATTGATGGTAACATCAAAACCTTTCAATGCAACAAACCGTCCGATTGAAATAACCCGAAAATGCTCATCCACCATCATTCTATCCCGCATATCGTTGGTGGCAACCGCTGGCATCAACACCATCTTACTATCTGATACCTGCAATTTTTTGTTCACATCCGAATTGATGGCGATAATGCGTACCGCTTTGTTCTTGGTCTGTGATAAAAAAGGATCGGCATACCAGAAAATATTTTTTGCTTTCCACCGGAGTGTATCTGCAATCCACTTTTTTCTACCATACACTGGCAGGATAAACTCTTTGGGTATCTGTGGGTGATGACCAACGGGACCCCAAACAAATGGTTTTTTAAACTTCCACAAAAATGAGGGTGTCCAGTCGTTATGAAAATTCAGGTTATGTGTGATATCAAATTCCAGTTTCCGCTTACGCACAAAAGAAGGCAAACCGAGTTGCCACATATAATAATACAACAGAGCGCCACGGCTACCACGTTTCCAAAAACGCATCCAATAAGGAAGGTCATAATATTCAAACTGCATATTCGCAGCATCTGGCACATGATTTTCTTTTAAATATTTTTCAATATGTGGCTGATTGTTTTTTCTCGTAACGGCAATCACTTTGTTATGACGCGCAATCTGTAGAACCAGGTTCCATCCAGTACCATCCTCGGACCCTTTAAAAGGGTTGATGGCGTATACAGAAGCTAAAATAGTTTTCATGCAATTGGATTTATGGATTAGTTGAGTTGGATAAATGCCTGTTCAATCTTACTAATGGTTTCGCTCTTATCAATATTCTCTATACAGATATATTGAGGCACATCGCCCAACTGGTTAAATAAATATTTATAGTTCACCGTAAGTTCTGTAATATCTTCTGCCGATAATTCCTTCTTCCTTTTTAGGATTACTTCGGGTTGTGCATATAAAAACACATTCAGTTCCGGTTTATATACCAACTTATACAAGCTTTTGATAAAGCCCTTATTGATTGCAATATTGCTTCGCTTGCCATCCACAATAAAATCAAAATAATAGCGGTCGTACAAAACAATATAGCCTCTAAGGATATATTTTGCATATACTACAAATTGCCCAAAAAGATAGTCAGAGTAGTAATAACCAAACCGGAATATAGAGGAAAGCAGGCTCTTGTTTTTTCCTTGTCTGGGTAATGAGTCTACACATTTTTGCTCGGCTGCTGCCTTGCCATATTTCCATGCACTCAATATTGGTAGCATGGAAGGGCGATGCCTGATTACCACTACTTTTTTCCGATACTTTTTTTCCAGCATCTCTTTTACCTCGTTCAGGATGGTTGACTTACCCGCGCCATCCACACCGCTGAAAGTGACTATCACACCCCGATTATGCATAAAGCTCTTCATGAAATCTATTGTATATCGAAGCCTACGCCAACTGCGCCACAAAATGCCATTCGATCTTTTTTGCTTCAGAAATTGATAAATGCGGGTTCTTCTTTCTTTTGAAAACAAGAAGCTGGAAGAAAGTGTTTCCTCTGCAACAGCCGTATTTTCTTTCAATACTTCTAAAACCGATTGCGCCTCTACTCCGTTTTTGTTTCGGAATAAGGATGCATATTTCTCAGGCACTTCCGAAAAATTAATTTGATAAAAAAGAAAGATATACAGATAATCATATGCAGGTGGCAATATTTTTACCCCTCCCGAATCGATTGCATGGTCTAGCAATAATATAGCATCTATATATTGAATCGATTTTCTATTAAAAGCAACCAACAGATCGATACTCAAAAAACTAATGTCATTGAAAAAAATCTGTACTGTTGTCATGAAAGATTTTCGGGCAATCTTAATCTTCTGTACATTTTCATTTGTCTTTACCCAACGAAGAATGGTAGAAAGATCGGATTTCTTAACCAACAGGTCCACATCCGAACTATATGAAAGTTCGGGTATTGACTTACCCGCATTTTTCAGCATCACATATTGTTTATCCTGCATGAACAGGAAAAAACAATCCAGAAATTCATTCCGTTGGATTATTTGCGCCGCTTTGGGTGTTTCTACTGTCAATAACAGATTCCATGTTCTGAATAACCAAGTAGCTTCTTTGTGCAAATTGGGTTGGTTTAAGTACATATCAAGATAATAACAAGCATTCTGTAATAAATAGAGTTGCAAATGGAAATCTGTATCCAAATCATAATCCACTACAATCTTTTTTACAAACTTGTTTTCCAACGCTTGTTGTAGCAAATGCTGGATATGCTGTAGATCCGCATTTGAACCGTACACCGCCCCCTGCACTACATAGTGGAAAAGATCATGCAACAATGGCAAACCATTTCTGCTCAGTTCCCAGTCATATACATATACCCTCATATCATCTTCAAAACAATTCCAACGGGTAAAATCGCCATGCCCAATACCCACCGAGATGATGGGGTTTTCTTTTACCAACTGATCACGCAACAATTGCAATTTGCTATATAGAACCGCTGCAAAAGAAGTTGTTTTCAATTTTGGGTTTTGACCAATTCTTGAAAGTTGGTTGTCCATTTCCTTGCACAATACCAAATCGGTAAAATGTTCCTGCTGAATCGACACCCCATAAAGATGATTCAAAAACAACGCATGTTTGTCGCCAAACTGACGCTGCTTAATAGGCTGTTCCGGCCGGATATTGTTGAGTCGGATGCAGTTGTCATTTATTGATAACGCCCTGGGAATTTTCAAAACCTCCATACTGGAATCCTGCAGCAGATGGAGCATGTTCAATTCATTCTGTATATTCCGCTTGGAGCGGTTGTTCAATGCAATTTTATAAAAATGGGAAATTCGATTTTTTCTCGCCACGGTCAGGATGGCTTTTCGGTTAGGCCCTGCCGTTCCTGTAAAAACAGCAAACTCTGATTGTATTTTTCCATTGTAATGAAGCAACTCTTCCACATAGATTGGTTGGTTTGCGTGTATCGTTACCGTGCCATTGCTCATCAATGTAGGGAGCCTTAGTGAAAAAGCTAGATTAACAATCTGTTTATAGATAGCTGCTTTCCAATAGTTGAAATTATAAAATGAAAGAAACCAAGGCTTACTAATGGTAGCGGGAAAAACCCATCGCATGGTACCATTGGGGTTGCAGATATATTGCCAGTCTATTTTTCTTTTTTTCTCATAGCTATTTTCCAAATTGAATTCAACGATAAAATCTATATCGGGGATTGACAAACACTCTTTACTATTATTGATTACACATAGCTTTGCAGCACCTTTATGCACAGCCATTCCTTTGAGGTCAACAAGCCGGGTTGCCACAGGGAAATGACTATCATCGTCCATACACAATCGATGCTCGGGGTCATAAACAATGATAGCACTACCCGCTGCATTCAATAGATGCGACAACACTTGTATTTCGGAGGAGTATATGATTTTATCAGACATTGGATTAAAGGTTTAAATCATTTTAAAAAATCATGCATATCGCTTTTTTAGTTTATTACCCCGTTTTAAAATAGGTTGCTCTACATAGAAATAGCTAAATGATGCAATCACTATCACCAACAAAAACACCATCAGAAAAAACAATGGGAAATACAACGGTCCCTTTGTTAGAAAAAAATATTTCTTAAAAAAGAAGGTAGTGGCATATACCATCGGCATATGATACATGTAAATACCATAAGATATTTTTCCCAGATAATTCAATGGTCGGTTCTCCAGTCCCACAATAGATTTCGGGTTGGATGAAACTGAAATAATCAACCAACCAAAAAGAAGAGCTAAGGGAATGGGGCTTAGCAAGTCACCAACAAAGGACTTCATATAAAATAGGAAATAAGCAATCAAAGCTCCCAGACATAGGAATTGAAGAACTTTGTTACTGAATATAGGCAATTGCAGAAGCCATTCTTTTCGGTTGAACAAAAGCCAAGCAAAGCCAGCACCAAATCCCATATAATGGAATTGGAGCGTACCGATAAAAGCCTGCATCCCTTTGGAACAATGGAAAACATTGAAAGTGTTCAACGCATGGAGGGTAAGTGAAGTCAAGGTTACCATCGTAATCAGCCAAGGCATTTTATTTTGAAACTTTTTTGAAAGAGGTGCCCAAAACAAATAAAACTGTTCTTCCACAGCAATCGACCAAGTGATATGCAACATCCCGCCAACATGGTACAAACTGTTCATCAGATTGGCTAAGAAAAAAACATAAAGTGCAATGGCGAGTCCATGAGGATAATCGCTCTCAAAACTCATGTGCATGGCAGGAACAATTTTCCAGTAAAAAAAAACCCCTGCCACTATCACAATAAAATATAAAGGCCAAATCCTAAAAACCCTACGCAGGTAAAATGCCCTGATGCTGATGGTTTGTGTATTTTTCTGTTCCTGCAAAAGCAAATAGGTAATTAAAAAACCACTCAAAACAAAGAAAAAAGAAACAGCTGTAAGCCCTTTGAACAGCACCGGCCATGCGGGCAATTGTGGTAATCCTTGCAAACCCATATTATTATGGATATGCATCAGCACTACCAGCGCAGCCGCTAAAAAGCGAAGCCCATTGAGACCCGGAAACCAGTTCGCTTTTGAGCGTGGTTTTGCCACGGGTGAGCCAGCTTGCAGCATGGTATTGGATGTTATATGTAAAGTGGTTTCCATAGTTGAACTTTTTAAGCCAGACTAAACTCTGGTCTTCGTTTCATCAAAAATTTTTTTTCGCTCGGTGTTAGTCTTGGGTTTATTTTCATACTCACATAAAAAATCAAAATCTGGTAAAATATAATACCGTAATTGGTCTCGCCAAAAATGCCAAACTCGGTAAATGAATTGATCACTACAGGGATGATGATTCCAATGCTCATGAGCTTGGTTTCTTTAATGGATGATTGCACAAATCCCCGTACTGTAAAAAACATCTGAAAGAGCATGATGGTAAAACCGATAAAGCCAAGGTTCATCAAAACCTGAATAAAAGTATTATGCGCCATGCTAGCCGTATAGGTATGTACCCCAGAAAAATAAAGTGTATAATTGATACGCTGGAAGCCAAAGCCCAGCAAGGGTTCACGAGGAAGGCCTTCAGTAATCAGTGCCGTCCAGAATGGGAGTCGGCCAGTCATGCTCATTACTTCATCAACGCCCCCATTGCCGGCCGATTTTACGATCAGTGTGTTCACGGCAATGGGAATAACCATGGCACCACCAGCATACATCAAGGTTTTGAGCCGCTTGTTAGAGGATTGGTTGATATGAAAGAAAGCGATAATCAGACAGCCAATCGTGGTAGACCTTGAACCCGTCAAAATCACGGCATATAGCATAATAAAAATCTTGATAAGGATAAAAACACGTTGCCCTTTTTCGTAGAGGCAGAACATATAGCAGGAAATACCAACTGCAGCCAGCATCCCCAATTCGTTTGGGTTCATGATAAACCCCCCTAAGCGATACTCCTCACCCTCATGCGACATACGCATGAATACGCCCGGGTTCACAAAATAACCAATAACAAATATGATGATGAGACCAAAGATGGCATGCCCCATCACCTTGAACAATTTTATTTTATTTTCCGGGAAAAAATAATTGAGCATCAGAAAGCAGCCAATAAAATAGTAGGAAAATACCAAGCTTTCAATGTCCATGAACCACTGCAAGGCAGAATAACCTGGGTCGGTGCTCCATAAAAAAGATATCAGCCCAAGCCCCAAATACACTCCATATAAAACAGGCGACATGCTATGTTGCCAACCGAAAGAGCCAATCGCTCCACGATTGACAATCATTTTGTACACAAAATAAATAGCTAAAGTCATGAGCAGCCTTGAGCACAATTTAAAAATCTTGTTAAAGGTTTCCCCATCACTCCAAGCAAAATAACCCGCAACCATGCCATAGAAAATCACCAGCAAAAGCAGGTCTACTTTTTTTAGAAATCGGGTATGGTCTCTTATTTTAATTTCCTTGCTCATGGCCTATTGCTGCTTGTGTGCAAGCGGTTCATTTTTGAATTGAACCACTATATTGCTTTTGATTTTATGTTCTTTTAAAAGGGCATCTTCGTAAATCCGGTTAAACTGTTGCAAGATCCGCGTCCAGTCAAATGCCTCATTGATCATCCGCAATGCATTCTGCCTTAATAATTCAGCTTCATGAATAATCACAACCCTTTCGTAAATTGCTTTTAGCCCTTTGCAAAAGGATTCTGCACTAAGCTCCTGCATGGCATAGCCGGCATCGAATTTCAAAATATAATCTCCGGTGTTCGTGGCTTCAGAAACGATACAAGGAAGCCCAAGTGAGGCGGCTTCTACAATGGTGGCTGGTAACCCATCGGTTCGGGATGGGTGGGCGAACACTTCACATTGCATCAATAATTTAATTTTATCTTCCCCAAAAGCACTTCCTGTAAACCGAACTGATTTTGCAATCTGTAGATCAGCAGCCATTTTCTCCAACTTCATTTTTTCTTTACCATCACCAATAATCAGCAGCTCCGATTTGGGGCAGGACTGATGAAATAGAGAAAAACCTTTTAGCAGAATGTCGAGCCCCTTGGGATAAATAGCAATGCGGCCACAATAACCCACCGTAAATACAGTTGCTTTACTATATTTGGACGCATCCACTTGTGGGCTCTTAAACCCATAAGGGATTAGAATTGATTTTTTGTTATGGAAAATAGCAGACAACCCCTCCCACTCTGTCTTACCCAAAAGATGGATACTGCTTGTCCAGTGCAGCAGCTTACTTTCAAACAATTTGAAATAGGCTTTTTTAACCAGTGCATTTTTCTTCATCATCACCTTATTATAAGTGCTGTGTGGGGTAATGATAAATGGGATATCGTTTTTATGAAGAAACTTGGCAATCGTATAAAAAACAGGAATAAAGGCACCATGCATATGCACCACAATCTGTCCTTTCTTTTCCAGAAAATCAGCCAATACTTTTTTATCCGCTTTAAAAGGATTGCGCTGCTTTTGATATAGTTGGGTCACAAAATTTCTTTTGGGATAATCATGAACCGGATTGGTAGTTATACCCCAAACCTGCACCTGATAGCCATGCTGAACCTGATTAGTAGCCATTTCATTGACCACTTTGTTTACACCATTCATCCGATCTGGATTGGCCTTGCCTAGTATGAGGTGAATAATTTCCATGATAGTACTTTTTTTCTGCTAAGTATGGTTGACCAATAAATAATCACAATCAATTGGGTTAAAAACAGGCCCGTCAGCACCCCGACCAAATGCCATTCGCGAATCAACCATTTGGCCGTAGCCATGCTAAAGGCAGATGCGAGCAAGTAGCCGATAAAATAATTCTGGTTTAGCAAACGTACCCTCAGAGCAATGCGGATAGGCAAGCCCGTTAATATCAATAAGTAGACCAGCGAAAGACCATAAATCACATAACTGTATTCCACATAAGAAGGACCACCTGAAATCTGCAATATGCTTTTTGCAAACAAGGACAATATCAGCAAGACAGGCGCTACCACTAAAAAAGTTTTCTTGAAAATACTTTTAATAAACTCATTAAACCCAACTGTGTTTTTTTGTATAGCCGAAGCGTGGGGCAAGGCATAGTTTTCGATGGCTTGCAACAGTACATTCAACAAACCGAAAATATATTGAGCCAAGCGCAAGGCACCCAAAGCGGCAACCCCCAGCCACATACCAGCCGCTACCACGAAAAAATTACCAGCAAACCATTGTAACAAGGCCGACATCAACATCCATGGACTATGTTTACGGTGAATGCCCCCGGCAAACTGGATATTTTGAAAGTTGAAAAAACCAGGCCTTACCCATAGAATGCCCGCAACCACAGACGGGATGAAAGTGAGCGCAATGACCCAACAAGCAATCGGCAGGGTTAGTTTGCCAAGGAAGGCATATACTGCCAAAACAATGATTTGAAACATATTGGTAATCACATCAATTAATAATGCCTCCCTCTCCGATTTTTTGGTCAGCAATATTTTTCTTAAAAAATCCTGCATCAGAAATAAGAAAGTTCCTACCAACGCTGGTAGGAAAATAAGTTCATATCCGTTGATGCTGGATGGAAATAAATAATACCACATAAAGCAAACGGATATCAATACCCCATAAAGCATCGATTGTGTGTAAAAAACTCCATTGGTATATTCATCTTTTGTTTTCCCCTCAAGGCTTCCCAACATCACCTGATAAATACCGCTGGAAAAAGCCTGCTGAAGCGATAATAAAAACAGTTGAACCAATATGATTACAGAAAACTTACCATAATTATTGACCCCCAACGAACGTGCTACCAATATATTGGTCAGAAACGAAGACCCGCTCACCACCGCTTGGTCGGCAAAGACCAAGATCTTAGGAGAGATATGTCGTAATTTGTTAAGCACGTTTATTATTTTTTTTGACGCGATACTTTTGTATAAATTCCTTAGCCTGCGAATAGACACTCGGACTAAACTCATCGCGGTTCAGGATGAACTGAATATTATCCAAACCAAGGTCATCTTTCATCAGATCCACCGTTTCTACTTTTTTCAACTTTGTCCTTCTACTATCCAGCACAAAAAGGTTCAGGCTGGCTTCAGACATCAATAGCATGGCCGAGGAATCCATCGAAATGGGTGTATTCTTCACTATGGTTACATCATATTCCTTTCTGATTTTTTCCATAAACAGCTTCAACTTTTCAGGCTGTTTCCATTCCTTACAGAATTGAGGCAAGGAAATAATATGGATGTTTTCGAATGACTGATTTATAAAACTATCATCCACATCCACCAATGCTGTTGCTTTTCCTAATACCGCAGCGGATTTCGCTAAGCCAAGTGCGATTGTTTTCTTGCCCTCTTCATTTATAAATGAGGATATGGTAATGACAGCTCCTTTTTCCAGGTTCTTTTGTACCTGCAAATCGATGGCTGTTTTGTCAAAAACAACACTGGATTCTTTCCCATTTTTTATATACGGTATCTTGGCAAATACAGGAGTATCGCAATGTTTCTGGATATTCGTTTCGTTGTTCACACGATCCTTTAGGAAGTGTACCAGATAGATTAGGAATACGCCCAACAACAAACCCAAAAATCCACCGAGCACTATAATGAGTGCGGGCACAGGGGATACCGGTTTGGTGGGCACCAACCCACGAGCAATGATCCGATGGAAGGAGATGCTCGCTGCTTTGGCAATCTCAGCATTTGTTTTTTTCTCCTGCAAAAAGCGGTAGATCTGGTCATTGAGGTCGAAATTGCGTTCCAGCACGGTCATATTTCTTTCCTTATAAGGATAGGTTTCAAATTCTTTTTCAACCTGGGCAATGGTCTTGGTCAGATCGTCATATTTGAATTGCAGATCCTTTCTGGTATTCTTGATGCTTTCTTCCAAATAGTTAAAAAGATCGTCCAGTTTTTTATCGATAATCTGTACCTTCTCATGGCTAGAAGTATAATTCAACAGCAGGTCTTGCTTTTCTGCTTGCAATTCTTTTATTTTCTTCATCAGCTCTGTAGAAAGCAGATCGTTGAAGGTGGAAAAATTGGGGGCTAGCTCAGGAAAATTGTTTCTTCCTTTTTTGATATACGCATCAAGGCTATCGATGGCAACCAAATTCATTTGCAGTCCCGATAGTTGATTCTTAAGCTCAGCCAAGCTACGTAAATGTGTTTCTGTTTCTTGTTTTAGGTTCACCACATTGTTGGCTTCCCGAAAACCTTCAATAGATTTTTCGGCATCCTGTAATTTTTCACTATAATTTCTCACTTCCCGGTTTAAGAAGCCCACCGTTGTATCGGCAGCCGTAAATTTCTCTTCTATATAATCGCTGATATATGCTTCGGAAATCGTGTTCACCATATCCGCACACTTTTCAGGCACTGGACATTTATAGGCTACCCTTAAAACAGGCACCTCCTTATCGGAAGCCATCACATCCAATATATCCTGAATTTGCTTAATTAAACTGTTCTCCGAATTGATTACCATTTCATATTTACCATCCACTTTGATAGAGGGGTCCTTCATCAATACACTGTCATTGATCTTGATCATCAAATCCATGTCGGGTGTAGAAAGGATATGATTGAAATTGCCCTTAAATTTCTGTTCGGAAGGATTTTCAAGAATGTAAGAGGAATCTTTGGAAGAGACTGTTAATAAATAAACGCTATCATACACTTTTTTGTCAAGAGGCTCAGCCATGATTTTAAAAGGACAATCCTTGTACAATTCTTTTTTACTTAAAAAGCCCTTCCGGCTAACAGTGATGCCTAAGTCAAGATGTTTTAAAGCCCGTTTGATTACCACCTGCGATTGCAGCATCTCCACTTCCGCTCCAATTTTGCTGGTGGTTGCAAACACGTCAAAATCCCGATACAGGTTTTCATGCGAAACACCAAACTGTGCATCCGCCAGTTTGATCTTGACCACACTCTCATATTTCTTGGTTGCAAAACCCAAATAGATTTTTGCCAGTATCACGCAACCAATCATGGTGAGCACAATCAGCGGTAACCCTCTGAAAAAAGGGCGCAAAAGATTCTTTGTATTTTTAAAATCACTCAAAAGTTTGGAAAAAAGGTTTTAAGGATTAAAAGAATAGCAGTGACTGCCGAAGCCACAGGTATAATGGTAGATCCTGCACGCTTATCCCACTCCTTCGATTTTCTGGATACCACATATACCAGATCGCCGGGAAGTATCTGTATATTATTGCGTGCATACAGATTCATTTTTGTTAGGTCGAGGTTGATACTCCTAGGTGTATCATTAACCACCCTAATCACCTGTACTTTGGCCCGGTTTCCATATAAATCAAAATCGCCGACCATGCCAATGATCTCGGTGAGGGTATAGTTTTCTTTTTCCAAATGCACTTTGCCCGGCGTTTTTACCTCACCGAGTACGGTCACTTCTTTATTCAGTACTTTGATATCCAGTATGGGGTTTTTGATATATTCCGACAATTTTTTAGTAATCAACTCCTTTGCTTGAATTACTGTTAGCCCAAGCACTTTTATATTCCCAAGTTTAGGTATGGATATTTCACCATCGGCATCCACCATCAACCATTTGCCATATCCAGCATCAGAATTGTAGATACCAAATATGGACCCCACGCTGATATCATCATTATTCCAAATACTCAGGTTCAATTTGTCGTCTTTTCGAATGATGTACTGATTGCCAGAAGTAACTTTCAAAAAAATACTATCTGATGGAGAAGGGGCATACTTATCTTCCTCAAACAGTCGTTGTGTTTTACAGGAAGAAAGTAAAATGAAAGCGAGGAGCCCAATCAAAAAAAATCTGAGTGATGGTACCATATACTTTTATTGATGGGGTTACTTATAAAAAAGTTTGTACACCAATAATATGATAGCGGCCAGCCCCAAAAAAGGAAGCAATCGCATGAAAAGAGATTTCTTATTGCGCTTTTCAAGTACGGTTTTAATGGCAATGGCTTTGTCCAGCACAACTTTCAAACGGTCCTCCGTCACTTCCTCTTTCAGCAGATAATCAAAAGCACCATATTTAAGCGCATTCACGGCTATGTCTATCTTTTCCTGTCCCGATATAAAAACAACAAGAAAATTGGGGTTGAACCTTTTGATTTTTTTAAGCGTCTCAATACCGTTGAGCGAATCCAGATTGTAATCAAGAAAAATGAGGCCCGGTTGAAACAGCAAATCATTCAGGAAACCGGTACTGGACTCATATTTGCGAACAGCAGTAAAACCCAAGTTGTGCAGGTATTGCTCGCAAAGATTTAAGAAGAATGGATCGTCATCAACCAAAAAAATGGAAAAATCGGCATTGGATTTCATATTCGAATTTTAATATTTTCTAAGGTTTGGATTGCTGTGATCATCAGAAAAATTAGATAAGAGCAAAGCCCTTATCTTCTATATTTCTAACAAACTTGTTCTATTTCAGTGCCAAAAGACAAATCATTGCATATCAGCAAAATGGAAAAACACATTAAATTTTTTTTCCATTAAATAGAAAATAATTTAACTAATCTCCTTTTTTTGGAAAGCTAAACCCTTAAGATTCTAAAAAAAATTACCGTTTTTAGAATCATAGGCCTTCCAAGCCAAAGCCTCCATCTACTTTTATCGCACAATTTGTGGATAAACCACACGCTCAATCGAAATGGATAAAGCTTAATTTTTAAATAATATTTACTTGATTTACAAGCAAACAAATAAAAAAATGCCATTAACCGTTACTCAGAACGACTACTGAACTTAAATATTTAAATATGAAATGGGTATTATCCAAAACCCATTTTACTCAATGTGAAATCGGTTTTTCAGAAATATCCAATTACTGTAATATCAGTACATATTATAGAAGTGAATGGATATGGGCTAAATAAGTGGGTATAATATTATGGACGGACTGGCAGCATATTGTTCCTTCCCGAACTTTAGAAAATTTTATTGGTTTTTGAGCATCTTAATCATGAAGACTGAAGCAACTGGCCGCTGTCCTTGCTCATCGGAAGGTTTTATCGTTTCCTTACCATTCACCAACATACAGGAACTGCCGCCGCCATCCAGGTTTAGCGCTTCGTAACAACCAAGATCTTTCATCAACTTGGCTTCTTCTTGTAGGTTAATGCCCTCAGATATCCCGGGTGAACGGCCTTGAACTACCAGAACAATCAAATGTTCATCATTCGTGTAGCCCATTGCGGTAGCAGGTCTCAACTCTTCCTGTCCACCGGGTATCTGTTCTTCTTTATCGGTGATCTTGATATTACCGTTATGGATCAGTGCTGGGCCGCCACCCACTGCAGTCCGCATTTTCCACCATTTCCAGTTGATATCGTTGAGCTCATAAATAGTAGGTCGTGGCTCTTTGCCTTTTGCGATCACGGGACCCCATTCAAATGCGTAGGGCCAGTGCCGGGATGAGTCTGTAAATATCCAAGCTATATACGCCTTTCTGTTATGGGCAATACCGATGGCAGCACGGGTGGGATAATAATAAAGTGCCGAGTCATTACCAGTGCCGCTTAATGACTCTTCATTATACGCAATCATTTTGCCATTCCTTACCACCAAGTTTAAGTTTTGATTGGTGGCATAAGAAAAAAAACCCCCATTCACTACCAATAAAGGTTCGCCTTCCTGAAGAAAAAAATGTTTGGGCGTATAACGATAACCGTTGCCCGACTGCGCTGTGAACAATAGTTTTTTGTCCTTCATTTTTGCAGATACATAATAAGCAACCAAGGGCCTTCCATTCAAATCGCCGGCACTTTTGTAGACATGCATGGATGATGGTAAAGGACCGAACAATGAATCTACTTTATGCCAACTCAACTGTGCCTTCGAAACGATGCTGATCAGCAAAAGATTGATAAGTTGGAAACAGATCCGCTTGAATGGTTGTGCATACATGGCAGGGGGTTAGGAATTGGGGATTAGTAATTTGGAATTAGGGGTTGAAAAACTGGGGGTTATTTATGTACCCAGCATTGATCTTACTATGAGGCAGCCGTTGCGGCGCTCCGTTCATCGGCAACACAATATTGGGCCTTGTGCAGCATGCTTTCTTATATTATAGCGCCTACATTTCCTTAACCACAAAATCAACCAGCTATTTCTTTAGCCCATTGCGCCTTCCCGTAACCAGCAATTACATGCCGCTCGCTATGATAGGATGACCGAACCAAAGGACCGCTTTCTACGTAATCAAAACCCAATTCATATCCAATTTTTCTAAGCTCACTAAATTCATCGGGGTGCACAAAACGCATCACTGGCAGATGCTCCTTGGTTGGTTGCAGGTATTGACCGATGGTAATTACATCCACGCCGCAATGATAAAGATCCGTCATGGTTTGCACTACTTCTTCCTTGGTTTCCCCAAGACCGAGCATAATGCCACTCTTGGTACGCATGCCTCCCTGCTTCAATATTTTTAAGGTTTCCATACTACGCCAGTATTTGGCCTGTATGCGCACTTTTTTCGTCAACCGCTCTACTGTTTCAATATTATGGGAGACCACTTCTGGTGCCGCTTGTATAATACGGCCAATATTTTCTGCATCGGCCAGAAAATCGGGAATCAAAGTTTCCAGTGTGGTATGTGGGTTCAATGCTTTTACAGCGCGGATGGTATTTTGCCAAACGATGCTGCCGCCATCCTTCAACTCATCACGGTCAACCGAAGTAATAACCGCATGTTTTACTTTCATTAAAAAGATAGCTTCGGCTACCCGTTGCGGTTCGTCCCAATCCACGGGGTTGGGGCGGCCGGTTGCCACAGCACAGAACCCACAACTGCGGGTGCAGATATTGCCAAGGATCATAAAAGTAGCCGTGCCCTCGCCCCAGCATTCACCCATATTGGGACAATTGCCGCTCTCGCAAATCGTATGCAGTTTATGCTCATCTACCAAGCCTCTAACGTGCTTATAATTTTCCCCAATCGGCAATTTCACTCTTAGCCAGTTAGGCTTTTTCAGCTTTGTATCCGTTGCATTTGTTACCGGTAACTCGATCATTCAGGTATGATTATGAATAAAAAATATGTTTACAGAAACCCAATCCCTTGCCTCCCGACCAGGATTTTCGATCCATGAAAACAAGATGCAAAAATACGCTACTTTCTGCTACCAAACATGATGGTTACATAGCCATTGAAGAAAAAATGCCGATAAGGCACCATATACATCTGGGCAATGGAGCTAAAATAATATTCAGCATTCAAGCCAGCTTCAATTGCAGTGACCGTAGTATTGAAACGTCCATAATCGAAGCGGAGGGCGGTTTTTGCTGAAAGACCGGGTTTCACAACTAAATGATCCCAACCTTTGGTGAAGCCAGCCGCACTATAAGGAGGATATACATAATTGTTTGCCGTATCGCTCAATACCTGAAGCAAGCTCAACGGATATAGAGGAGGATTACTTGAAAGTGAATCTTGCCAGTTGAACCAATTGTAAACATAGGGTTTCTGTAGGCCCAATGAAATACCACCCATGTAGATGAAAGTAACAGCCACCCCATTTTTATTGCCTTTTCCCCCAATAAGCATTTGCTGGCCATAAGAAACTTTGAACTGATAAAAATTGTTCAGTTTTCCAACCACTTCGGAAGAACCAAAAAGATCACCGGAGCTGATCTTGTATTCTTTTGGGCTCTTTTTCTCATTCAACTCAAATTGGATGAGTCGTGTTCTAGTAGGAGTGATGAATTTACCTTTTTCAAAAAAAATCCCATACCCATCGGTGGCCATTTTGATACCAAAAATATTCTGCTTATTAAAAATCAACTGCCCTTCTTCTTCCATCCGGAGCATGCGATTGATACGCTCTTTTTTTAAGGTGCTTTTATCCTTCCTTACACGATATGTTGAATCCTGTGCGAAAGCCCCTACTGCAATCAGAAAGCCAAGCGATAGTAAAAAAAATTTGTTCACAGTAACGATTTAATTAATTGGCGTAAATTTAGGCAAAATTAATACAATGACTTCAACAGTTATTTACGAAGGAGACTTGAGAACGGTTGCCGAACACTTGAAATCAGGCTCAGTCATTGAGACCGATGCACCCCTCGACAATCAAGGCAAAGCAGAGCGTTTTTCACCCTCGGACCTTGTGGCCACGGCATTGGGGTCTTGCATGATGACCATTATGGGCATTAAGGCCAGGGACGCGAAAATTGACTTGAAAGGAACCAAGATCGAAATAGAAAAAATAATGAAATCAGAGCCCAGGAGAATTGGCGGCATCAATTTAACATTTCATTTTCCAGAAAGCCTGAGGCTGGACGAAAAGCATATAACCATACTGGAAAGAGCAGCTAATACCTGCCCCGTTATCAATAGTATTCACCCCGATATTGAGGTGAAGGTTTTGTTCAATTGGAAAACAGCAGTGAGCTTGTAGCTCCCAGTTATAGTTAGTTCGGATTAGCAATCCATTTATTGGGGGGCAGCGCGGTTGAAGTAATTTTAAACCATTTTTTGTTTTGTGCATTAATGATGTATAAAACAAAAAATGGAATCAACTAGATTATAAACGGCCTTTCAGCAAAGCATTGCCAATAGCGCATTCCAAACATCTTTTGTTATCACAATACTGGGTCTTCAACTCAATCAATGATTGCGAGTCAAAAGCTCTTTTATTTTCAACACCCGCATTTTCCCAAAGACGGGTAATCGTGTTCTTTTCCGATGGCAAATCTTCAAGCCATTTCAGTGCCTTTTCCTGATAGATTGGTTCTTTTCTCAAATAACCATAGGCAAAAAGCAAGGGCGCCAGACTGTTGATGATTATATTTTCTATCATTTGCATTCCCATTTTCTTTTCTTTGAAAGAAGAAGCTTCGGCAAATGAATAATGATAACTCCAAAAATCATTTGCGGTTACCGCGAGTGTTTCCTTGGCCTCATGAACAGACTGCATTTCTTTGATCTTTGAGAAAAGATGGGAAGATTGTTTTACCAATATGGCTAGTTGAGCCAGTCGAATAGTGGGGAAATTGCTTGGGCGCATACGCAGAAAATGTACAGGTATATGGCTTCTTTCCAAATGGTATTTGTTTTTCAAAAACACATATTCCTTTCTAAGCATTTTTGGATAATCCTCAGTAAATTCTACTTCGAGCAAACCCGCTTGCCCGAGCAATAGAGCCTCCAATTGATGTATCTGGTTTTTATGTTTGGCCAGAGTTTTCACAGATATACTCTGAGCCATTGCTTCAAACGCATCTGCATTTACTTTGGCACCAAAATTTTTCGCAATCATCCACCAACATATTTCTTCCCAATGCTGATTGGCCTTTTGAAGGTATTGCTCCACCACTGCAGATTTCCGTTGTAGCCTTTCTACCAACAATCGTTGTTTCCAAGAAGTCCACACAATGTCACTTACCTGCGAAATCAACTTTTCGCATGGTAAGTTCAAGGGCGATTGCATCAAGTTTTGATATTGATCCAACAATAGTTTGGGAACCCGGTTATTAAGAGAAAGTGTGGGACAATTTTCAAAAGCAGGCGGGCCATCATTTTCCCATACCACATGCAGTATTAGGCTTGCATAATTGGCATCACCCGCATGCGCATGTTTAAACCAATCCGTGGCATGCACATGCAATTCGATATTACCCACCAAAGTGGTTTCCTCAATCTTAATTTTTGCTTCCAAAAAATCGGGTCCCTGATGGTGGTTATGACGACCTGGAAAGAAGATATGCAACCTCTCTCCGCTATCGAGCAGCAGTTCAATCTTATTATAATATTGAAAACCCCAAATGAATTGAAGTAATTTTTCCGTCATGTAATAAGGCTGATTTTATTTGGGGCAGGTAAATAAGCATCCTTATACTTAAAATCCGGTAAAACTTCTTCAATTTACGAAATCTTTAGAAACATGCACACAGCTATATAAAATCATGAAGTGCCTTTATCACAAGGCTTACGGGAAGTCCCATCACATTATAGAAATCACCATTTATCCGTTGGATGCCAATAACGCCAATCCATTCCTGTATGGCATAGGCGCCGGCTTTATCGTAGGGTTTATATTTATCTACATAAAATTCAATCTGTGTCTGCGACAATTCATGAAACCACACTTCGGTAGCATCAGCAAAAGCTATTTTTTTTTCATTTTGAACAATCACCACGCCAGTAATCACCCTGTGTTTATGACCCGACAATTTTGACAGAATCTGTATAGCATCATTCCGGTCCTTGGGTTTACCAATGATCTCGTTTTCCAAAACCACAATAGTATCAGCAGCTAGAATGGTTCTTCCTTCAGGTAAAATATTTTTTACAGCAACTGCCTTATTATTGGCAATATGGATTGCAACTTCATCAAAATCTAAACCCGACGGATAGAACTCATCGGTTTCTTTCACAACCACTTCAAAGGTCACTTCGGCCCATTCCAGCAATTGCTTTCTTCTCGGCGATTGGGAGGCCAATACTATTTTGTTCATTGATAATAGGGAATTAAATAAAGTAACATGGATAAAATGCCCGCAAGCATAATCAGCTTGACCCTAGTGCTGAGTCGGTGGTAATCCGATGTGGAGGATGCTTTATAAAGGTCTTTCAACACCGAGACCAATGGCAATACAATCAAGAAAAAGGAATACACATCCACCCACCACCATTTATATTGAAGCACATAAAAAAGCAAAATCAGGATGGAGACCATTAGCACGACCAGCCAAGTTGCGGCTACTATTTTTGCAGCCTGTATTCCCCAAACGATGGGCATGGTGCGGCAGCCATAAGCAGCATCACCTTCCACATCCTCTATATCCTTGATGATCTCACGCACCAACGAAATGATAAATGCAAAGCCTCCATATAAAACAGCGAACTTGTACACTTTGGCCAGTACTTGCCGATCCTGCGGGTTTATGAAAGTATGTATCCTAAACTCGCAGAGATATAAAACCAAGATAACCCATGCCGTTAGCAGAGAGATGATGATATTGCCGATGAGCAGCTTGCGCTTGAATGTGGTACTATACACCCAAAGCAAGAGCACACAAGCCACTTGGGAAAAAAGCACAAAAATATTTTTGATTTTCCAACTAATATAAAGCCCAATCAAAACCCCAATGATCGAAAATATCAAGTGCCAAGCAATCGCCCACCTCCTTCTGATTAATTTTTCCACCACCAACCGTTGGGGCTTGTTCACCCGGTCGATATTGAGGTCGAAATAATCGTTGATGATATAGCCCGCCGCAGCAATCAGTACGCAAGAAAAACTCAAAAGAAAAAAATAGCTTGGCCGAAGTACATTTACAAAACCCACATGGGAAAAGGAGGGAAGGATGATGGCATAATAAAACAGTGTTTGTGATAGTGCGATGAATACTAGATTAGGCCACCTTACCAACCGAAAGAAAGCGCCTATTAATTTCATGGAGTATGCTATTTGCTAAGGCTGCAAGATAAAGATTGATTTTAAAATACCCTGTCAAACAATTTAATAGAGATCAATAGAAGCTGAGAATTTCCAGGCATTACCGATTATTGTAGAGAGTAATGCCCCTATAAAATATAATTCCTCCACATATGAAACAATTGAGGTTCTACCTAGACGCTAAATCTTCATCCAAGTCCCAGCAACTGTTCAGCTTCAGCACTTTCTCAACTACGTCCCGGACACAACCCATGCCCCCAATAAATGGGGAAATATATTTGGCAGCCTCCCGGATTTCCGGAACGGCATCTGATGGTGCACAGCCCAATCCCGCCATTTTAATGGCACTGAGGTCAGGAATATCATCACCCATAAACAACAGTTCTTCGTTCTTAAGCTCATGCTCCTGTAAATAGTTTTCCAATTTTTTCTTTTTGTCTAATACTTTTAGGAACACATCTTCAATCCCCAACTTGTTCAAACGCAACTTGGCGGCTTGCGAATCGGCACCGGAAACAGCCATTACCCTAAAGCCCTTTTTAACAGCCAATTGAAGGGCATAACCATCTTTGATATTCATTCTCCTTAACTGCTCGCCGTTTTCCAAAACAAGCACCGTACCATCCGTCAATACCCCATCGATATCAAAAGCAAAAACCTTAATAGGCTTGAAAAGTTGGAGAAGATTCATTTGCTGATGTGATAATTAGCCAATGTGATAATTTGATAATGCCTTTGTTCTTAACATCTGATAGCGAAACGAAATTGTTGATGGGTTAATGTGCTAATTAGCTAATGCCCTAATTTAAAGATGCCTTTAAAAACATTGACTAACAGGCACATGAGCATATCAGCACATTATCAAATTAGCACGTTATTTCTGTGCATCCCGCCATTCGTATACCCAACTGCTCTGGATCATTTCTAGATGGCCTTCATTGCTTTCTTCCCTGGTGCCCACAAAATGGGGAAGCTGTAATACCCATTCCAGCAAATCAGTAAAGCGTATGCGATAAATCTTTCCCTCATCAAAATCGTCGCCAAATCGCTCATACAGTTTGATAGCTATATCCTCATAATCGTTCCACTTAATGGGCGGTTCAAAATGACTCATATCTGAATTTGAAATTTTAAAGAAAGCTGTAAAAAGCAAATTAGCACATCAATATTATTCCCCTAAAAACTGGGTTTGGTCGGGCAATGTTACTACAATTCTACCACTCCCTTCCTGCAATACGCACTGGCAGCCCAATCTGGAATTGAGCCGGGGGTTCACCGCCCTATCGATAAAATCTTCTTCCCGATCGCTCAATTCTTCCACGAAATCCTGACCTTCCTCCAAATAGAGATGACAGGTACTGCAAGCACAAACCCCACCACAATTATGGTGCAGGTCGATATCATTTTTCAATGCCAGTTCTAACAGGCTCTGGCCTGGTTCTACCTCATTAAATGTTACCGGTTCCAGTCCTTTTTGCTCAAATTGATAGGTTATTGTGTACATCGTCCGTCCTTATTTTGGGATGCAAAAGTATCGGGAAATAAGCATATATCCGACAGCAGTTGCAAATTCACAAATTATAACTACATGAATGAAAAAAGGTTGGTCATTGGGTAAAAAATTCCCAAATTAGAAAGTGAGGATCATTTATGTTGGTTATTTGCACGGATGCTAGCCGTCATCAACTCATAAATTTTTAACAGCGCCGGGTTGGCTTGCAGCAAATTAAGGTGATGTTGTATCGTTGCGAGGTCATTGCGGATGGCAGGACCTGTTTGTACTAGTGAGGGTGAAAAATAGTTGAGCCTGGAAGCTGTTTCGTTTATCAATGGCACCAATAAGCGAAAATCAAGATTTTCTTTATTACAATAGGCTTCTGTTAAAGCAAATAAATGATTGGTAAAATTATTCACGATAATAGCCCCAGCATGTAATTTTTGCCGGTCTGCATCTCCCATTTGCACCACTTTATCTGAAATAGTAGTAGCAAAATCAAATAATGTTTTTAAGTTTTCGTCTGAATTGGCATCTACCAAAAAAGGAATTTCGGGAATTTTCGATATTTCCTTTCGCAGGCTTTGCAATGGGTAAAGCACCCCATACCGACTGCTGATATGGCTCAGCACTTGTTTGGAGACCGAACCAGCAGTATGCACGACCATTTTATCCCCGAGAGAAAGCTTTTTGTCTATTTTGAAAAGTTCGCTATCAGAAATAGCAATGATATATAAATCCGCTTCTTGATCTATGTCTTCCAACTGTGAGGTATAGCCGCAGTCAAGTGCTTTTGCCAAAACAGCCGCATGTTCTTCCGTATTACTCACAATTTGAAGGAAGGAATGCCCCGAAGCGGCAATTTTCCGACCAAGCACGGTTGCTACATTACCCGAGCCTATTATTACCACTTTCATATGCTAATTTTGTGCCCGCATGAAGTTAGCACAAAAACTGGCAATCAAATATATAAAGGCAAGGCTACGCATGACCGCATTGCTGTCGAAAGAAAAAGCCGCCCGAAAGGCATTGAAGTTATTCAGTACCCCTAGGAAAAGAGCTAAAATAAAAACAACTGCCCTATTTGCTAAAGGCGAGAAACTATCTTTCAAGTTGGGAAAACACAATATACGAGGGCACCGATGGTTGCCGAATGGCAGCTCAAGTAAAAGAATTCTCATCTTACACGGTTTTGAATCCAGCTATAAAAAATTCAGCACCTATATTGAGGCCTTTATCAAAAAAGGATATGAAGTGCTTGCCTTTGATGCACCAGCGCATGGAGCATCGGATGGCAAACAAATAAACCTGCCTTTATACGTTGACATGATTGCGTCCATCTATACTCAATATGGCCCTATCCAATCGTTTATGGGGCATTCCTTCGGAGGGCTTGCACTGACCCATTTTTTAGAAAAACACCAAACACAGGAAAACGCCAAAGCTGTATTGGTAGCCCCTGCAACAGAAACCCAAACAGCGGTGGACATGTTTTTCGAATTCCTGGAGTTGGACAATGAAGTGAGATCGGAATTTGATTCGCTGATCTTGAAAAAAACAGGCCATTTACCTGCATATTTTTCAGCCAGACGTGCAGTGGAAAATATCGGCATACCCCTACTTTGGCTGCATGATGAAGAAGATGAAATCACACCCATTCAGGATGCGATAAAAGTGCAGCAGGACCAACACCCCTATATACAGTTTATTTTCACGAAAGGCCTAGGTCATAGAAAAATTTACCGCGATAAAGAAGTGATGAAAAAAATCATCGCGTTCCTATAAGATGATTGGAAAAATCTTACTCGTCCAAGATATTTTCTGCTAAATTGAAATATTTTTTTGCTAAATACAAATCGAACGCCTTTCAATTTAAAATACACGGCTCTTTTCATCAGCATCCAGCAATTGTTTGGCGGCTGTATAATCAAAAACATCTTCCCGATTAAAGATGACCTGGCGAAGCAAATCATGAATGGTAACAACCCCTATGAACTCCTGTTTGTCAAAAGCGAGCAGATAGCGGGCTTTACGGGTATTCATCAGGTTCATACAATATTCAACCGTATCCATCGCTTCTACAAAAGGAAAATCTGTTGACATGGCATCCTTTACCATTGTGGTATTGCTTGACCTACCTTTTAAAATAATGTTCCTTGCATAATCACGTTCAGAAAAAATACCTTTGAACTCACTGCCATCCATCACCAAAAGATAACTCAGGTTTACCGTATTCAGTTCATTCAATGCATCGATTACCAGCGCATCTGGCTTTATAAAATTATATGCCTTCGCTTTGCCTGCAATAATATCCCTTACAATTTTCATTTCACAAATTTTAATGACCAAGAATCGTTTTTTTGTTTCAGTAGTCTGAAAACCCAGCTCTAAAATAACGATTAGCTCATAAATAATAAATAATTACGGTAATTTACTTTCTTTTTTTTCAACTTCGAGTGACGGTAACCTATTAGCTACATCCTTTTCTTCTTCGCGAGTCACGTCGTGGATATATTGATATTTGAGATGGTCATACAAAGAGTGCTTATCAATAATAATTGATACAATACTGGCCAACATACCTGCCAGCATCAAATAAAAAATGAGGTTATGTCTATCTGTCATTTCCAAAACAATGATAGCCGAGGTAAAAGGGGTGCGGGTAACTCCTGTCAGAAAGGCCACCATCCCGGAAAGAATCAGCAAATTGGTATTCGAATCAGAGAGTTGCATCCAACTAGACAGCACTGAGCCCATAGCAGCACCAGCGCTTAATGAAGGTGCAAAAATACCTCCAGCCGCACCACTTGTAAAGGAAAGAACCGATCCGCTCACACGAAGTAATGGGGCATACCATGGTAAGTATTTATTGGAAGAGAAAAGCACTTCCCCCATCAATCCCTTGCCCGAACCTAAAATAACCTTATCAACTAAAATAGCAAGGACTGCTATCGCAAGTCCACAAAAAATAGCATACATCAGGTTGCCAGCTTTGTGACGAAACTTTGACTTCCAAATGCCAATCATCAAAATAAGTTTACCCATACCACTACCGGCAAGTCCCGCTGCAATCGCCACGACTGCCACGCCCAAGAAAATATAAGGAGATAGATGGTTTACGTTTGGATAGCCTAAATACAGGTAAGGACCCAACAAGGCTTGAGCAGCTAAACCGGAGATGATCACTGCTGAAAATATAGCTGTCTTAAAATAATTGATATGGGTTTTGGTAAGTTCCTCCACAGCAAAAACAATCCCACCCAATGGGGTATTGAACGCTGCCGCCAAACCCGCAGCGGCCCCGGTCATAATCATATTCTTTTTTGAAATCTTGGGCCACCAATCCGGTAGCCACTCATTAATTTTTCTGAATACAGAACCAGCCACTTGAATGGTAGGACCTTCACGGCCCACCACACCGCCACCAAATACGATAAATAGGCTAGATATTACTTTTACCAAAATAATTCGCAAACTGAGCAAACGTGCCACTTTCTTGTTGTCCTTTGGGTTGGCCAACTCAATAGAGGCCATCACCTGTGGAATACCGCTGCCCCTTGAATAAGGTGCGTAACGCTTAACAACCCACCAGCCGATAATAAAACAAATGGGCGTAACAATAAGTAGCGCCCATGAAAAATGTTGGTATATGTACAATGAACCTTTTTCCGCAATGGAAAAAAGATGGGCATACAATACCGCAATCAATCCTGTAATAATGGAAGCAACCCAAAAAGGGACCGCCTGCAACAGATTCATCTTAAACCGTTCATTCCTAATCCTATCAAACACGTGCTTCAACCTCAGCCTTAATGCCAGTAATAATTTCATCGTCAAAATTTAATCTGATTATAAAATAGGGCAAAAGTATTTCATAAAATCCAAACCAATAGAGCCATTTCGTTTCTTCAGGTTAAATTGCATTTAATTATCCCAATAAAAAATGCATTACCGTCCTTTAGGAAAATCCGGGTTTTCAATCAGCATCATTGGTTTTGGCTGCATGTCACTAAAAAAAAACAATAATGACAATGAGCGGGTCATTCATCATGCCATCGCATCTGGCATTAATTATTTTGACACCGCCGATATTTACCAAAATGGCGAAAACGAAGTTTGCCTGGGTAAGGCCGTACGGCCCTTTCGTAATAAAATTATTATTGCCAGCAAAGTTGGGAATATGATAAAACAAGATGGAACTGGGCTCGCCTGGAATCCGTCTAAACCTCATATTATTGCTTCCGCCGAAACCAGCTTAAAGCGTTTGCAGACTGATTATATCGATCTTTATCAATTGCATGGCGGCACCATCGAGGACCCCATTGACGAAACCATAGATGCGTTTGAGACCCTGAAAAAGCAAGGCAAAATCAGGCATTTCGGCATTTCATCCATTCGACCGAATGTAATCAGGGAGTACGTTAAGCGATCAAACATGGTAAGCGTGATGATGCAATACAGTTTATTGGACCGTAGACCAGAAGAAACCATTTTACCATTGCTGGAAGAAAACAATATCGGGGTGCTTGCAAGAGGCTGTTTGGCAAGTGGATTGCTAATCGACAAGCCTCCCAGAGCATTCCTCAGCTACAGCTCTGAAGAGGTAGCCAAGGCATCCAATGCCATTTCTACGTTGAGGATTGCGGGAAGAGACTCTACACAAATAGCTATACGTTTTTCTCTCAGCCAACAGGCTATCGTTTCGGCAATCGTTGGCATCCGCAGCATGGAACAACTTGAAGAAGCTATAAAAACAGTGTATGCTCCAGCCTTAACCCAATATGAAATTTCATATTTAAAAAACATTCTAAAACCCGAACGCTACCAACAACACCGCTGACCTTCAATTCAAGCAATTGTATAAATAATATAGCCATACTTTATATTATCTTGCAAACGGGCCAAGCAGCATTTAAAGCTTAAAAGAGGTCTTATTATTTAGTATTTTGCATTGTTATAACAAGGATAATAAGCCGTTGACCCAAAAACCTATTTTCATACCCCAAAAGCATAAAATATGATTGCAACAGATTTAGCTTCCCAATTTGAGCAGGCTGCAGAGGAAAGCAAGAGTTTTAAAGAGCGCCCTAGCAACGAATCATTACTGCAATTATACTCCCTATACAAGCAGGCTACCATTGGGGATGTGGATGCAGAGCCACCAACCAACCCTTTTGACTTTGTTGCCAAAGCGAAATATGATGCATGGGCTGGTTTAAAAAACAAATCCAAGGAATCCGCCATGCAGGACTATATTAATCTGGTGTTTAAGCTGAAAGCTTAATGATTGTTTTTTAAAACATCCATAGCTAAAAGTAAATAGGCAAGCAACCCATCATTGCAACTACCGATAACTAGTTTCAGAAAAAACTATCTAAAAATCGGATACATTGAAGCCCCGCTTATCCCCTATCCGATAGCTAGTACAAATGCCATGTCAGGAGTTTCAAGAAAATTTACTCTTGGCATTTTGCCTTAATTTCACGGCATGCATCATTTCAATGAAAAAGGCTGATTTCCTAAAAATATTTGAACGCTATTCATACCTGTTGTTGGCGCTGTTCCTGGTCGTATTCGAATCGACCCTTATTTACAGAGGCCTATGGGCCGATGATTTTTGGGAACATTCCGCTGTTGTTCATGAACTGTCAAAACATTTATTGAACCCAGAAAATCCAATTATATATTCCCATAACCCACATGCTTTTTTTTCACCTTATTCAATAATTGTAGCCGTTTTTTCAAAGCTTACAGGGCTCAACTCTATTCAGTCATTAAGCTGGTTTGCCTTTTTTAATCTTCTCTTTTTTTTGTTTTCATTTTATGCGTTTTGCAAATCAGTATTTACGGAAAACCCAAACTCTATAGCTGCCATAAGCTTATTTCTGATTCTATTTTTCTGTGGACGTAACCCTTACCAATGGAGCGGCTTTTACCATATCATCATCATGGATAATATGCTGCCCTACCCTTCCACGTTTGCCAATGCCATGTCTTTCCTCATCCTATCAATGCTGGCAAAAGCCAAGGACAAATGGAAACCGGCAAATATCATCGGTATCTCATTGCTAGGCAGCATGGTTCTAATATCACATCCGCCTACAGCTCTATTTTTATTTATCGGTATCGGGTCGATGAATTGGGCATTGAATGGCTACTCAGTAAAAACAGGCATTCTTAGGTCTGCCGCCATCATCATCCCCTGTATCGTTTTGGCCATATGCTGGCCTTACTATCATATTATTGACCTTTTTACAAGCAAGGGATATAACTTCCATAGCGATTCGCTTCCTCTGTACCAAGGCATCATATCCAGAAATTGGCCATTGCTTTTTGTGTTCCCTGCCTTTTTTATAAAAAGAGACCCCATTATTTTTTTCTTCCTAGCTACAATCATAACGTTGACGGCTATCTATTTTACGGGATACCTTCTTAAAGTATATGGTGCTTCCAAAATATTGTTCAACCTAAACATGTTTGCAGACCTCTTGATTGGTTATTTATTAGTAAACTAATAGCACAGACAAATGAATTTGGGAAGTTTTATACCGCCGATCTTTGTTTTTTCCTGATACTCTCCATTGGTTTCAACCATCATTATTTAATGGACGTATACAAAAGGTTCAGTACATCAGGCGACATCGGCTATTACAGAAAATTCGATTTTCTGAGAACCACTATCCATGATGATGATATTGTGCTTTCCGATGCCCAGAGCAACTGGATAATCCCCTCCTTCAATGGCAAGGTGATTTGGTCCATACATCCGCTATATTGGTTAAATGATATCTATCAAAGAAGAGCAGATGTCAAATCCTTTTTTTAGAAACCAGCAATGATCCTACAAGAAAATCAATCATTGAAAAATACAAACCCGATTATATTTTGATTGATTATACAAAAGTGCATTTTGATAGCAAAACCATTCAATGGCTAAAAACGATTGGCGAGGATGTATATGCAAAAAACCAATTGGAATTGATAAAAATGAAATAACAAAAAGGCTTAGCTACCATCATTTAGTCCAAGCAAGTTTGGTATAAGTTGTCAATTTGCTTCCCAATCACTTCATAACTGAATCGCTTTTTTGCTTCTTCGGCAATGCTCGCCCTATTATATTTTTCATAGTTGGTCAACATATCTACAAATGATTGCTGCAAAGCAGTTTCATCTTCAGACTGAACTAGGGATCCATTGGTTTCATTAACCACTTCAGGAATTCCTCCAACAGAGGTTGTAATCACCGGAAGCCCACAACATAAAGCCTCTAGAATAACACAAGGCATATTTTCAGTACGACTGAATAAAACAAGTGCAGAGGAAGATTGCATATGTTCTGCAACCATCGCATAGCTCACTTCTCCGGTAAAAAAAATATTCTTCCCAACTAGTTCAGTTTCTTTTGCCATCTCATCAATTTGTTTGTTTGATGAGCCTACAAGCAATAATTCTACCTCTGAATTTTGCAAGACCAACTTTGCAAAAGAGCGGATAATTCCTTCAACATTTTTTGTCTCTCGCATTCCTGATACATGTATAAACCTAAAACAAGCATTTCTTCTCTGTGTATAGTAAAAAAGAGAACAATCAACAGCATTCAAAACTACCCTATAACTTTTATCAAATACCTGAGTGCGAATAGTCTCTCCCAATTGGTTGCTTACAGGCAAAAAAAAATTTGCTTTTTTAATGATTTTTTTAGTGAAGAAGCGAAACAACCAGCTCCTTTTCGCAAAGGGGTTAGTGACAATATTGTTGTAAATATCATAGTGTTCTGTAAGAAAATAGTCAATCTTATATTTTTTCTTTAACCAAAGTGCCGTCAACCCTGCCTTTATAGGCACGTGTACATGGGCGGCGCTAAATGGCTCTTTTTCGTGCAGATATTTAATTACCAAACTCTTCGATAATTTCATGTATTTAATGAAAGAAAGAAATTTATTCCATATTGCCCATTTATTGCCGACGTAGAAATAAACTATATGCTCGGTTAAATTACCCTCAACAATCATTTCTTCAAAAGTACTTTCGAGGAAAAAAGGCTTTTCTGCTTTTACCACATGCAAAACAATAATCTGGTCATACAGAGCCACAGCCCTCGCATGCCGTTGGATAAAATCCCCCGTATATCTATCCGTTTTGTTCGGATACCAACTTGTGAGCCAGAGTATTTTTTTCATAATTCGTATTCGTGCTACAAAATAAAACTACCCTTCCATCTCCTCCATCAACAAGTCAACGGCTGATTGTAAAAACCCGCCTTTCGACAATTTGCGGGCAATGGGTTTGGTGTTTTCTCGCATAACATTATATTCATCCTCAGTTAATGCATCCAGTTTGTCCTTAATCTCATACAATGAGCCAATCGTAAAACCAATCTTTTCCTTCAATACAAATTTCGCAATGGCTGCTTTTTCCCAAACAATGATGGGCAGACCACTCATCATGTACAAAGAAACTTTATGCGGGCTATTGTACCTAAGATAATCACCAAATTTACCTGCACAGGTTTCAACTTCATTGCCATCCCAAACCAGTCCAAAGCTCCCTTCAATCAGAGCGGGTAATTGATGGGGATCATATACCCCTTTGTAGTTGGTGTTTTTTTTGCTCGAAAAATCTGCCAGATCCCCTTGACCATAAATATGAAACTGCCATGTTTGCTGATTGATTGGCAAAACATCCCATTTTTGCAAAAAACCGCTCTTGCTGAGATTACCAGCAAAAATAATCTCATTTTTCTTTTCATGAACCGTTTGACTTGGCTCGGCCAAATAATCAAACAAAAATAACTTGCCGCAAAAACAGTCCCCCACATTTGCTTTTATCCAATCTTCCATCGATTCATTATGAACAATAAAATAGTGGTATCGTTTCAGAAAATTCAATTCCTCACTCAACAATTTGCTATCGCAATCCCTTAGCCCATCGATATCATGAATAAAACAAACCAGCTTGATGCTTTTCCGAAAACGCAAAAGATGCAGCATCCACCTAGACAAACTGGCAAACATGGGAAAGGGAAAAATAACCACCGCTCCCTTGGGTAGCTTAAAAAATTGATTAATCAAGTATTTCAGTCTATTCCATTTAGCCATGATACCATGGCTTTCCTCATTTGGAAAACGGATCAGCTGAATACCTAAACCCATTATAATTTTCTCAGCATCTGTAATACCAACGCCTCCATGCTGGTATTGAAGACCTGTATGTTCAACGAGGCAATAGTATTTTTCTATGGTATCATTCTGTAACATCAATCCTCCTACTTGAGCTTTGAAAAAAATAACTTATAGAATGTGCGGTCAATTTTTCAACCAAAGCGTTCTTGAAAACCAGTTTTTGCACTAGGAAATAAGAAACAATACTAAGAGGAGCGGAAACAAATAAAACAACCGATGAATTTTGCCAGAAATTTTTTGCCAAAAAATAGAACCCAATAAAAGGGACCGAGCTAATCAACGCATATAGGAAACTGCGGGTATCAAATAACTGAATCGAATGCGGCAGCCTTCGTTTTGCATAATAATAGTTTAATACAATCACAGCCATCTCTGTAAGCATGGTGGCCGCACACATACCCTTGTCTAACCATTTTACAGAAAAAAAGTATCCAAATAACACGAAGATGATACTACCAACCACTAAAGTTTGCAACACCATTTTATCCAACTGATAGGATATCAAAATCTGTTTGCTCAGAAAAATACTATAGGATTTTACAAAAGGATAAAATGCCAAGATGCGCAAATCGGTTGAAACCTGCAAAAACTTGTTTCCCAAAAATGGCTTCACCAACACGTCGGAAAAAATAAGAATGCCTACAGAGATGGGAATGGTAAGCGTATTGATCAACTGTAAACTTTGAGAAACAGCAGCCTTCAACTGACAGATATTGTTTTCTTTGATTAATCTCACCATCCGTGGATAATAAACGTGAAAGATATCTGTTACCACAACACCAGCAATACGGACAATTTTTATACCCATAGAATAAATCCCAACTGCGAATACCGTACCTGCAAAACCAAGTATTACATTATCCAACATAAATGGGATATCATAAGCCAAGGTCATTGCAAAAGTTACCCATAGAAAACGTAGATGCCTTTTCCAGTTGAGCCCACGAAAATGAAAATCGATCTTGCGAAACAAGAGTATATTGTTCCAAATAATATTTCCTGCACCTGCCGAGATAATGATAGCATAATACAAGTAGTAATCATCAGGATGACGAACCAACAGAAACATCGCTACCAAACCCAGAAATCGAGTGATCAGACTCCTGATGGTGATAAAGCGGAATTGCTCTTTTCCCCAATAATACCACTCGCATGAAAAAGCGTTGACGAGTATATAAGCCAAAGCAAACCATACCAGCCGATAATCATGAATTTTATGGGAAAAAATGGCAACAAACAGTAAATAGATGAGGATGGCAATACAACTAGTAATAAAATGAAGCACAAAAAGCTCACTTACTAGCTTGTTTAGCTTTTTTTTGTCCTGGCTTGCTCTCGCTACTTCGCGAATGCTATAGACCACCATGCCCAACTCGGCGATGGAAATAAAATAGTTAGCAAAAGAATCAATAAAATTCACTTGCCCAATACCATCTGGGTTGAGGACCCTTGAGAGATAAGGCATGGTGATCAAAGGAATCAAAACCTGGCTAATCGACAAAATCGCATTATAAACCAAGTTTTTTTTGATGCTGACCAAAA
The DNA here is from genome assembly GCA_018267575.1 of Bacteroidota bacterium. Lineage (GTDB taxonomy): Bacteria > Bacteroidota > Bacteroidia > Chitinophagales > Chitinophagaceae > Puia. The sequence continues at coordinate 94,300 of JAFDYF010000077.1, read as the reverse complement.
TGATTTTTTTGATTTGTTTTTAAAAGCAGGGATAGCCCCGCTTTAGCTGCAGCATTTATTTTAATGATTGTATGATTGTGATAAAATCCTTAGCCACCAAGGATGCGCCGCCAACCAATCCTCCATCCACATCGAGGCAGGAAAACAATTCTTTGGCATTATTGGCTTTTACACTGCCACCATATAAAATAGAAATATTTTCCGCAACGGTATTGCCATATTGCTTGGCAAGCACCGCCCTGATATGTGCATGCATTTCTTGCGCTTGTTCTGTACTGGCTGTTTTACCGGTACCAATTGCCCAAATGGGTTCATAGGCAATCACTATTTTTTGAAGTTGTGCCTCATTGAAATCAAAAAGCGATTCTTTTAATTGTGTTTCCACATAACTATTTTGTGTTCCCGCTTCACGGATCGACAATGGTTCCCCGCAACAAAATATAGGGGCAATCTCGTTTTCCAGGCACAACTGCATTTTCTCGAACAACATTTGATTGCTTTCATTAAAATATTCCCTCCGCTCACTATGACCTACCACGCAAAACTCAATGCCTATCGACTTCAGCATCTCTGCTGCAGTCTCTCCAGTATAAGCACCTGATTTTTTATTATAGCAATTCTGAGCTGAAGCGAAATAGTTTTTTGAACCAGCTAATTTTTGCCCAGCCATGGTAAGATAGGGAGCCGGAACGGCAAATACTGCCCGCTGATCTTCCTTTAAATGGATTTTAGCATCCAAAATTTCCTGGAGCAATTGTTCGCCTTGCTGATAGGTAAGATTCATTTTCCAATTGGCTGCAGCTATTTGTTTACGCATTGGTTTTATTTTTAAAATTTTTCAAAAATATGCTTCAAAACCTGAATTTCACGATCTGTCAACAATTCATTTTTCAATTTCTTCCAGTTGGCAATATCCACAATCGCCTTTTCAACTTGATATTTCCCAAACACGGGGTAGCCCCAAGAAAAACTGGGAATATGTTTTGGGCTAAGCCCCGAGCCAAAAATATTGCAGCAAATACCTGTAACCGTTCCGGTATTAAAAGAAGTGTTGATAGCACTACGGGAATAGTCGCCCAGCAGCAAGCCACATTTGGCTCCTACAGCCAGATATCCATAATCATGCTGGCTCCAGGCCTTTACAATACCTGCCGTGTTTTTTAAGTTTGAATTGGAGGTGCCTGCCCCCAAGTTGCACCAGGCCCCAATTACAGAATCCCCGATATAGCCATCGTGTGCTTTATTGGAATAATCAAAAAATACGGAGTTTTTAATCTCGCCACCGACAACACATTTTTTTCCGATGGAGGTGGCTCCGTACACTTTGGTGCCCATTTTTAATACACTCCCTTCACCCAAAAAAAATGGGCCGCGTACTATGCTCCCTTCCATAATCTCTGAGTTCTTGGAAATATAAATGGGCCCGGTAGATGCGTTGAGTATCACATACTCCATCTTCACTCCTTCCTCAATAAAGATAGAGGCTGGTGATATCAAATGGTTGGTATTGGAAACAGGATGGCTTTTTCTATTTTCGGTGAGCAAGTCAAAATCAGAACGTATGGTTTCATCTGTCAGTTGAAAAATCTGCCAAGAGTGGGTTAACCGTTTTTCATTAGCAAAATCCCATTTCCCCTTTTTAATATTTTCGATCAAGCCAATAGACGGGATGATATTGGCAGGCAGGCCGCCATTTTCTTTATCATGATTCACCACGATTTCTTGACCGCTCATCAATGCCCATTTCTCCCTCAATGTCAGGATGCCAATACGCAGATCTAGCACAGATCTGGTGAGTGTGAATGGATAAAGGGTATCCTCCGATAAATGGTCATTTAATTCAATCGGGTTCATGGGCTAAAACTACAATAATCTAATGAGGATGGGGCTCAAAAAAAATCCCTTTCGGGTTGCGAAAGGGATTGATCTCTTTTATAAAAAAATTATTTGGCTCTTTTCTCGTAACGCTTATTGAATTTATCAATACGGCCGGCAGTGTCAACCAGCATATTTTTTCCGGTAAAGAAAGGATGTGACATACTGGAAATCTCCAACTTAATCAATGGGTATTCATTCCCATCTTCCCATTTAACGGTTTCTCTGGAAGGAGCGGAAGAACGGCTCAAAAAAGAATAGCCATTACTCATGTCTTTGAACACTACAAAACGATAACTCGTTGGATGGATGCCTTTTTTCATAATTTATATGATTTGAGGATGCACGGATTTTGCCGTACAAATTAAAAAATAAGAGTGCAAAATTAAGTTTTTAAAGCGGTCTACCAAATCTAATTTGGCTTAAACTGAGATCCATCCTAAACTTAATTCTAGTATAAAACACTACTTGCAACGCTTTCAAAACCATAAACCTTCCACCTCAAACCCTCCATCTCCTACCTTTCACCTTCCTACTAGCTCCTCATATTCAAATACTGCATCGGCAACCCTAGGCTGCTGTTTTTACAAAGTTGTATAACAGCTTGAAGGTCATCAATTTTTTTTGCAGTTACCCGCACCAGGTCGTCCATAATCTGGGATTGTACTTTTAAACCGGAATCCTTGATCAGTTTCACCACTTTTTTGGCATCATCCTGTTTCAACCCATTCCTGACCTGTATTTCTTGTTTTACAGTTTTTCCACTTGGGTAAGCCTCTTTGGAAAAATCATAGGAAAGTGGGTCCAACCCCTGTTTTACCGACCGGCTAATCAACACATCGATAATCTGCTTCAGTTTCATATCACTTTCCGCTTCCAACATGAGCTTCATTTCTTTCTTGCTGAGGTCAATCTCTACTGGGGAATCTTTGAAATCAAACCGGTTGGTGATTTCTTTTTTTACAATGTTCACCACATTGTCCAGAGTCTGTAGCTCCACCTTGCTTACGATATCAAAAGAAGGCATAGATAAATTTTTTATAGCACAAATGTAAAAATAAAGCCCTTTAGAAAAAGGGCTTTATAAACCAAAACCAACTATAACAGAGAAAGTTTAATTATTTCCACCTGCTTTTACGCGGCTTTGCTCGTCGCTGGCTCCTCCGGTTCTTCTTGGCTGGGCTGCTTTGAAAGGCTTTCCAAAACGATAGGTAAACGTGAGGCTCACCTGACGGCTATCCCTCGTGTTCTGGAAACTGGCTTTTGTTTGCTGGAAATTGATATAGCCCTTTACGCTACCGGTATAAAATATATCCCGAACAGCAAGCTTTAGACTGCCCTTGTCTTTCAATACCTGTTTTGAAATGGCAGCAGATGCCTGACCCATCGGGTCCAAAATCACTTGTCCTTCCACTCCTTTGGTACGGTACCAACCAGAAAGTTCACCATTTAGGCCTTTGCCCAATTTAAATTGGTTATTCAGATTGGCCATTAAAGTGGTGCCATCTACATTGATGTTTTCACCATAAAGGAAGCCAGTAAATTTGGTATAGTTCACATTGGTATAGAGTATGGCAGTCCACCATTTATTTACAGGTATTTGTGCGCTGATGGAAGCGCCAGCGTTTTGCCTTTTACCGATATTACCATTACGAACAATGGTGGCCTGGCCAGACTGCTCGAAAGTTTCCGTGAAAAAATTCCGGGTATTGCTATAGTTCAGTGTAGTGGTCAAAAAACTATTATAGCTGTGTGACAACTCAATGTTCTGTGTGTACTGCGGTTGTAGATAAGGGTTTCCAGCCTGATAGGTATATTGATCCAAGAAAAATAGGAACGGATTCAAATCTTCATAGGCGGGCCGATCGATACGCCTTCCATAATTAATGGAAAAAATGTTTTTTGCATTGGCCTGATAGCTGATATACAAAGTGGGGAAAAGGTTTACATAGGTCTTCTTGAACAGAGAGTCATTTTTGTTCACCGTATATCCATTGCCAAGTTGATGACCGGAATAATTTGTATTCTCGAGCCTGAGCCCTGCCTGCACACTCCATTTTTTAAATTGCCGGCTCAGGTTCAAGTAAGCCGCATTGATATTTTCCCTATACAAGAAGCGGTTAGTTTTACTGGTATCCACTTTAGAAATACCATTTATCTCATTAGAATAGTTGGCCGTATTATCTGTAGATACATAACTTGATTTCAGACCAGCTTCAAATTTCAAGTCATGTTTGAACTTGTGCACAAAATCGGATTTGAAACTATATATATCAATCACACTGGGCAAATCTCCCTTCAATATGCTGGTATCGGTAGGCAACCAGTCGGGGTTATAGGTAATATTACTGAAGTATTGGTTGGAGCTTGATTGGTATCTGATATAATCTGCGTCTGCCGTAAGCTCTGTTCCCAACGAATCAAACTGGTGCCTGAAGTTCAGGTTAATGGCTTTGTTTTTCCAAACACTATTGTTCGTGCTGGGCGAGTACACAATGGAATCAACCAGATTATTGGGGTTCTTTAAAAATATGGTGCTTTGTGAACGGTCGTTTTCATTGTTCTTAAAACCCCTAGCTACAAAACCAATGGTTGTTTTATTGGAAAGATAATAGTCTACCCCAAATTTAAGGTTCAAAGAAGGGTTATTGAACTTCATAAAAGTATGCTGTGAGAAAATGGAAGTAAGGTTCTTGCCCGATGGGTCGAAATAGTTGCGGTTGATATCCAAGTTTTGAAAACCTTCCCAATGGGTATAGCCTCCGTTCATGAATACATTGAACTTGCCATTGCGATAATTAAGGTTCAAACTTCCTCCTGGTTTTGCATATACTCCTTGGGTATGAGTAAGTGTACCGCTGCCATTAAAGCCTTTCACTTTGTTCTTTTTGGTTTTGATATTGATGATACCAGAATTGCCTGCCGCATCATATTTGGCAGAAGGGTTGGTCATGATCTCCAATTGATCAATAGCAGTTGAGGGAAGGCTTTTCAGGTAATTGGCCAATTGGGTGGGGTTCAGATAAGTTGGCTTATCATCAATCATCACGGTAACGCCTTGTTTTCCTTTAAGACTGATATTGCCATCCTTATCAACCGTTACCCCTGGCGATTTTTCCAAAATATCCATTGCCGAAGAACCAGCACTGCTGGGCGAGGCATCTACATTCACAACCATTTTATCGGCTTTCTGCTCGATAAAAGATTTTTTGCCCACAACAGCTACTGCCGTTAGTTCGGTAACCGTGTTGGGCAGCACGATATTGTTCAATGACAACTGTGAGCTTGGCCCCATTTTTAAGGTATCTGAACTGTATTTTTCATGACCAACCGCCGAGACCGAAACAACATAACGACCTTCGGCGATATGGTTAATCTCGAACTTGCCAGACTTATCAGACAAGACTTGTTGAATCACCGATCCATCTTTAGCCAACTGTAGAGAAACGCTGGCCGATTCAATCACTTTTTTGGAGCCATCATTAATGGTTCCTTTAATGCTTCCTAGTTGGTCCTGCGCATTCACAAAAAACGAAAAGGATAATAAGAAGCAGACAATCAATAATTTAATAAACTTTTTCATAACAATTATTTTATTCTTTGGTACTATTTTTAGCTAATTACAATTCAAAATTGAGTACTTTGTATTACATAATACATAGTTTTATGATAGTAGGCAGCAATGCATGATAATTGGCTTAAAACTTTTATTATTGATAAGACGAGCTGGGGAAAAGATGGTTACAGCAAAACCATTGGATTGGATGAACGGAAAATAGTCTTGGTCTTCGGCAAAGGAGTGTTTGACGCTATACCAAAATAACCCTTACAACCGTGTTAGTAACAGGCTTAATATATGTATGGAGGATTTGAAATATTCAGCAGACCACTGCATCATACAAATGGGTCAAACAAAAAGGCCTTGATTTTTTTAAGATCCATTTATTTCAGTAATAGGCTTCTTTTTTAGGGTACTGAGCAAAACTATACCTGCAACGATAAGACCGAAAGAAATAAGTTCTGCTTGTGTTGGGTGAAACCCGAAGATATCATACTTGGTATTGACCCTTATCTTTTCAATAAAAAAACGCTCAATGCCATTCAGCAATAAGTAGAAACCAAAAAGCTTGCCTGGCACTGTAAAACGTTTGCGCAAAGACCATATCAAAAAGAACAATGACACACAAGCCACAATCTCATAAAATGGGGTGGGGAATGCGGGCAATGGGAGGTGACTGCAAAACTGGTCAGTGCAACCGGGAATGGGGACCCCTTCATTAATGGTATTATGTGGAAAAGAATAGGCAAAGAGCCAGTCGGGCAGAAAGCTGGGTGCTTTTACACTGAGATGGGGCACTTTATCCAAGGACCCAAACTGATTTATATAAAAACTGCTATCGGCGCTCAAGGTCTGTTGGAATTGGCCTGCTGAAGCCAATGCTACCTTGCTGTCTGGCAAAGTGTAATAGGCGCTGTTCACAATGCCCCAATCCCCGTCACCCGCCACTTGGCAACCGACCCTACCCACGCCATAAGCCAGCATCAATCCAGGTGCGGCTGCATCGTTCAAATGCCAAAAACCAATCTTATGCTTTTTTGCATAGTACCAAATCGCCAGTGCTGCACAAATAAGTCCGCCGTAAAAAGTAAGCCCGCTAAACGATATCAAGGATGCAATGGGATTCTTTACAAAATCGCTCCAGGTTTCCAAGCTATTGAAAACTTTAGCTCCGATAAAACCAAATATGGCTGCGAAAATGGTAAGGTCCCCAACACGATCGTGAGGCCAAATCCTGATTTTTCTTTCTTCGGGTTCAGGAAGCTTTTGTTTGTTTTTTTCCCACCAGTTCAAACCGGCGAATAAAAAGCCAAGCAATAAACCAGCAGTCCATGAACCTTCAGTGGAAAAAATAAAATCCTGTGGGCTCGATGAGGTAGGGCTATTTGATAAAAACAGGCCAATAAATTTATAACCTAACAGAAAACCAAAAAAGAAATTCGTGAACAATGCCGATAAGGATGCAGGTTTGCCTACCACCATTTTCTGTTCCTCAGGCTGTAGCAGCCCCTGTCTTTCTTTACGTTTCAGTTCAAGCGAAAGTGTATAGGCAGCGCACAAAAAAGCAATGGCCACAAAAAAACCGAAAGAATTTACAAAATGCAAAAACTTCCAATTCACGCCGAACAGATCTTTGAAAGCGTAATAAAGATTAGGATACATAATGGATGATTTCCGGATTGCTAAACTGAAAATTCAATTTTGAGATTTGCAATTTTAGTTTAAAAAACTGGTTTCGCAAGTCAAGCCTTCGATTATTATCAAATAAAAAGCTTCTTTGTACACAAAGAAGCTTTGTTGCAATTCAATAGTATAAAAGAATTAACAATATTGGTTGAAAGCTGCAATGAGATTATGTGCAATCATTTGAGCTGGCCTGCCTTCGATCATATGCCTTTCAATCATATGCACCAACTGTCCATCTTTGAACAATGCAATCGATGGGGAAGAAGGTGGGTAAGGCATTAAATGTTCACGCACTTTATTTACCGCTTCCAGATCATAACCCGCAAATGTGGTGGTCAAGTGTGTGGGCACTTTCTGGCTATTGGCCACAGCCATCAGCACACCTGGCCTGGCACTTCCTGCGGAACAACCACAAACCGAATTCACCATTACCAAGGTAGTGCCTTTTTCCTTTAACTGATCGTCCACTTCGGCCGCCGTAAGCAATTCTTTGAAGCCATTTTCGGTCAGCTCTTCTTTCATCGGTAAAACTATTTCTACTGGATACATTTTGATATTTTTTTGAAATATTAAAACGCAAAATTAAGTAAATAGTTGGCTTTGTATGATCAAACATCTCTTCAAAACAGAACCAAGCTATCTGTAATGTAATTATGTCACTATGCTTTTGCTAAACCAGACAAACTGTCTGATTTAGCAAACTACCATTTGCCGAATTTTCATAAAACAAAGTCGCTTTCGGGGGTGGCATACGCTTTGTTCGATCTCGTGTAAACAAATTATCCAAATTTAAAAATTAAAGTATATGCAAGTCTTAAAAGTAACCAACCCAGTTCAAAAAAGCATTAGCAATGTTTTTGAAGATTTTTTAAACGAGTTTCCCGTTTTTGGAAGCAGGGAATGGGCAAGCAACTTGAATTTTCCTCCAGTGAATATTCACGAAACAGCCGATGCCTATCATGTTGAGATGAATGTGCCAGGTCTTGGCAAAGAAGATCTGAAAGTAAATGTGGAGAACGGACTACTCAATATCAGCTTCGAAAAAAAGGAAGAAGAAAAAAAAGAAGGCTATAAAACTATCAGGCGTGAATTTGGTTTCCGCAGCTTCAAACGCAGCTTTAGCTTAGATGAAAATGTGGATGCAAGCCAAGTGCAAGCCAAATACGAAAATGGTCTATTAAAATTGTTGTTGCCCAAAAAAGAACAGGAAAAGCCAAGCAGCAAACAAATAACCATTGAATAATCAGAGAAGTATAAAAACTAATTTTTTTAATTAACTAGACCATCCTCTAAAAATCCTCCTTTATTCACAAGGGGGATTTTTTTTATGACAATTTTCACCTTCATTACGTTAAATTCGCATTTCATAAAACGCCCTTAGCTCTAGGAAGATGATTAAAGTAAAAAGACCCTTTACATGTATTGCGTTAATAATTATTTCAATAGCATCATCTAACTATTGTTACGCCCAAGTCCCCTTTTACCCGCTTCCCTCTACGCCAGATACCGCTGTTGCCATACATAAACCAGAGGACACCGTACTTCGTATTCGAAATTTGAACCCATACTTTACTTTGCATGTGGACTCTACACTGTCTTATCATCTTGAAATAAATAAAGACCCTTCACAATATTTCTGGTACCTGAAAAATTCGCCTGTCGGGTTAAAAATTAATAAGGACAACGGCACACTCTCATTCAAAGCCGACAAATCATATTTTCTTTCTGGCAAATTAAAATATGATTATGATTATAAAGTCACCATTGGCGTTCAAAACCTCAATAACCCTGCAGAAAAGATTGACACTTCCTTCACCATCCTTTTTTTTACAACAGAGATCAATCATTCAAAAATAAAACCAACGGTTAACAGTATTTTGTTTATTGAAGAAGGCGACACGGTAAACTTCAGGATCGAATGTGAAACGGGTTCCTTCCCTATTGAGAACATCACTTACTATTCCAACATCCCTTTAAAGGGAAACACGGATGTAAAAAAATGTGATGACGAATTTAAATGGTCTCCGGGTTTTGATTTTGTGAAAGAAACAGATTCTTCCAAAACAAAATTGGTTATTTTAAATTTTATTGGTGCAGATAAATTCTTCAACAAAGATACCTGCACAGTAAAAATTTATGTAAAAGATGCCCTGAACTACCCTGTAGCACTTGCAGAATACGAAAAAGTTGCCAATCGATTTCAACTGTACATCCTGCAACTTAAATATGCATTTGTGCAATTGGACCGTCGTGTAAAGAAGGCAAAAAATACACGTACTTCATTTGATCTTACCACCGCAGGCACCGCCCTTGGTGGAACTGTTTTTTCATCCGCGGCTACACCGGGAGCGCAAACTGCCGGAAAAATCCTGCCCAGTGCCGGGGTTGCTTTGGTACCGGTAAAAGAAACCGTTTCCCCTGCCTCGCCCATGAACTCGCAACAAAATTCGGCAACATTGGTCCGTTCTTCAATCAAACGACTTGACTATATGCTATCGGAAAACAGCTTGGTGGGCGAAAAAGATATGGATGTGGTGAAAAAAACGGCTAACCTCAGGAACGAGTTAAAACAAACCCAATTACAGCTTATCGATATTCCGATTGATTTCAACAATAATATGACCGCGGAGCAACTTGATGCCTATTTCAATAGTCCCAAAGTAAACAAAAAGTACAAGCTGAAAGCCAAATAATATTTATTCGCAGCCCTGCTTTCTTCTTGTATCTATCAGGTACTGTATTTTCCAAAAGCCATTCTCGTATAGTAGTTGGAAGGAGTCCACACCACAATGGCTCAATTTTCCTTTATAATAAAATTTGTAAGGAGCCCATACTACGGCTAAAGGACCATCCACTTTCACAATATCAAAAACGATCTGCTCATCTGCATCTGTTTTTGGCAATTTTCCGATAACCGAAGCAAAGTCTCTCACTTTTTCATTTTTTATAAAAGAACCAGCGTCTTTCTTTTCTTCAATGGTTTGGAGAATGGCATTTTGGGCAAAACAAGAAACAAGCAGCGCTGAGTCTGAATTTTTCATTGCCAAGAACAACTGGTTTACTGTTGCTTTAACCAAAGCCTCTTGATCTTGGGCAATGCCTCGGTAACCAACAAAAAGAAAAAAGGGAAAAATCAAATATCGCATGGAGGATGTTTGTATGCCAATATCTCAACCAATCAACCTATCAACTATTTAACTTACTTGTACCCCAGTATCTTGAGCATGCTCTGCGCCGTTTGCTCTTTGGCATATAACCAATCCACCAATTTTCCATTCTTATCATATCCCACAATTACGTGCTTGGGAGAAGGTATTAAGCAGTGTTTGATACCGCCATAGCCACTGATCTGGTCTTGATAAGCACCTGTATGAAAAAAACCAAGATAAAGCGGCTCGCCATTGTTCAATTTAGGCAGGAACACTTCATTGATATGTTCTTCGGAATCATAATAGTCGTGGCTATCGCAAGTGATGCCACCCAGTACCACACGCTGGTACTCCACATCCCATTTGTTGATGGGCAACATGAGAAAACGCTCCCCAATGCCCCAAGTATCGGGCAAAGTAGTGATGAAGGAAGAATCGATCATATACCAAATCTCGCGGTCGTTCTGCATCTTCTGACCGATCACGCTGTAAATATGCGCCATACTTTCGCCCACAGTATAGCTGCCAAATTCAGTAAAAATATTGGGCACGGGCACATTACTTTTCTTGCAAGCCTTTTTAATATTGCCCACAATTTCATTGATCATGAACTGATAATCATATTCAAAACCAAGGGAGTGCTTGATGGGGAATCCACCACCAATATTGATGGAATCCAATTCGGGGCAAATCTTTTTGAGCTGACAATAGAGGTTGATCACTTTGTTCAGCTCGCTCCAATAATAGATATCATCCTTGATACCTTTGTTCAAAAATATATGGAGCATTTTTAACTGGAACCGATCTTCATTACCTTCAATCTTGTCCACATAAAACTCCAACACGTCCCGGGGCCTAAAGCCAAGCCGACTGGTATAAAAAGGGAAAGTGGGTTCTTCCTCCGCAGCCACACGAATACCCAACTTAAAGGGCACTTTCACTGATTTTTTATATTGCTGAAGCTCTTCTTTATTGTCGAGAACTGGAATCACATTCTTAAACCCTGTATTAAGCAAGGAAGCAATACGGCTGATATAAGGCTTTTGCTTAAATCCATTGCATATGATAAAAGTTTCCTTAGTCAGTTTTTTTCGGGCATACAGCTTTTTGATGATGTCGATATCATACGCATAGGAGGTTTCCAGATGAATATCGTTGTTCAATGCCTCTTCCACGATAAATGAAAAGTGGGAGCTTTTAGTACAATAACAATAATTGTATTTCCCTTCGTAACGGTGGCGCTTGAACGCTGTTGCAAACATTTTTTTGGCCTTACGGATCTGGTTTCCAATTTTGGGCAGATAGGTCAATTTTAACGGCGTTCCATATTTATCGATCATCGCCTTTAGGTCCACTCCATTATATTCAAGATAATTGTCAACAACGTTAAAATCTTCCTGGGGAAAGTTAAAGGTTTGCTTTACCAGGTCGGTATAGGTATTATTCATTGAATTTTCCAGTTGAATAAAATTTGTTTTGTGGTTATAAATGTGGTACAAATGTAATTTTTTGGAAGATGCCACAAAATAAAAAAACCGAAAGTCGTACTACTTCCGGTTCTATATTGTAAGCTTTCGCAGAGGCCCTATTTTACAGAAGCAACGAGTTGTTTGAAAGTCTCCGGCTCGTTCATGGCAAGGTCAGCCAAAACCTTCCTGTCCAGACCAATCCCTTTCTCATTCAACTTGTGTATGAACTGGGAATAGGTAAGCCCTTCCGCCCTCACAGCTGCATTGATACGTGCGATCCATAAAGTGCGGTACTCTCTTTTTTTCAGTTTACGCCCTACATAACGATAGGTAAGACCTTTTTCCAAAACGTTTTTGGCAACCGTCAATACGTTTTTACGTTTTCCGTAAAAACCTTTTGCATCTTTTAAAATCCGCTTCCGGCGTGCCTTGGAAGCGACTGCATTTACTGAACGTGGCATATTTAATTAGTTTATAGTAATTGGGAATTGTGAATTGGTACTATCTGAAACCAACTTCATTTTATTTCAAACGTAACAAGCGTTTTACAAAATCAGTGTTAGGTGCGCTCACCACCCCTTTCTTGTTCATCAGGCGCTTGCGCTTTTTTGATTTTTTGGTAAGAATGTGTCGCTTGAAAGCTTTTTGGAAAGTGATTTTTCCTGTGCCGGTAACTTTAAACCGCTTTTTGGCACTGGAATTCGTTTTTACCTTTGGCATTTTAAATATGCTTTATTCATTAGACCCTACTGGCGCCCCACACAGGCGGGGACTTATGGAGCCATTTGGGCAATATTGCTTTTAGCTGGGCTAAAGCAATTTTCCTAAAAGGAGCGCAAAGTTAGGTTTTTTTTATTTAAATCCATAGGAAATCTGATTCCGGTTTATCGAGGGATGAGGGTTTTGCATTGTTTCTTTCATTTTAGGCAGGAAGTCATGAGGTGAAGGGTTTAGGGTTTAAGGAAGAACAAGTTACTTTGGCAGGCGGCGCACAAAAAAGCCGCATCATAACGATGCGGCGACCTTTATCTTGTTAATTGAAACTTTTCGCTTACTCTATTGTTTTTTCTTCTGCGGTTTGGGGGCCCAGATGGCCAGCATTCGCTTGCCTTCCATTTTGGGCATCCCTTCCAACACCCCCGTTTCATTGAGGCGCTCAGCAAACTTCAGCAACAAGAGCTCACCCCTTTCCTTGAATTGGATGGCCCGTCCTTTAAACTGCACATAGGCTTTTACTTTATTGCCATCTTTCAAGAATTTCTCAGCATGTTTTGCTTTGAAATCAAAATCATGGTCATCGGTATTGGGGGTAAAGCGTATCTCCTTCACTTCTGAGGCCTTGCTCTTGGCCTTCATTTCCTTTTCCTTCTTCTTCTTCTCGTATAAAAATTTATTATAGTCGATGATCTTACAAACGGGCGGGTCTGCATTGGGAGAAATCTCAACCAAGTCAAGCGCCTGCTCCTGTGCAAACTTCAATGCATCTTGGATAGAATAAACACCTACTTCGATATTATCGCCCACAAGCCTCACCTGTGGTACGCGGATCATGTGGTTGGTGCGGTGTTCCTGTTGTTGTTCTTTTTTAAACCGTGGATTAAAACTGCCTCTTGGAGGCCTCGGTGGAAATGCCATTTACAATTTTTAAGTGAAGCCCTTCCCTATAAGGGCCTTGTTTTTCTTTGCAAACACTTTTTAGGGTAAAAAGTGCTATTCGCTCTTTCTAGATTTAATTTCTGCTGTTATCTCGCCAATAAACTCATCCAGTGATTTGGAACCTGCATCACCCTTGCCCTGACGACGGATTGAGATTCGATTTTCATTCATCTCTTTCTCCCCAATCACCAACATATAAGGCACTTTTGCCAGTTCAGTATCCCTGATTTTTTTGCCAATTTTCTCGTTTCGGTCATCAAGTTCACAACGAATATCCGCATTTTTCAGAGATTGCAAAACAGTTTGTGCATAATCCATAAATTTATCACTGATGGGCAGCACTTTTACCTGCAAGGGAGCCAGCCATACAGGAAACTTACCGGCATAATGCTCCAGCAAGAAACCGATAAAACGCTCATGCGTACCCAATGGCGCCCGATGGATAATCAGTGGGGTCTCTGCTTCATTATCCTTATTGGTAAAAGATAGTTTGAAGCTACGTGGCTGTGCAAAATCTACCTGGTTGGTCGCCAAAGTAAATTCACGACCTATAGCACTCCAAATCTGCACATCGATTTTTGGCCCATAAAAAGCCCCTTCGCCCTTTACTTCCACATAAGGCACACCAGTCTCTTTCAGCACGTTTCGTACCAACTCCTCTGTTTCCAGCCAAAGCTCAGGTTCGTTCACGTATTTCTGCCCCAACTTTTCAGGGTCGTGCAGACTGAGGCGCATCACGTATTTGTCTATCCCAAATATTTTAAAATATTTCAGGTACATATCGTTTACCGCCTTGAATTCCTGTGCAAACTGTTCCTTGGTGCAATAAATATGGGCATCATTCATGTGGAGACAACGCACTCGCATCAGACCAAAAAGCTCACCACTTTGCTCATAGCGATAACAAGTACCGTATTCAGCTAGGCGATAAGGCATATCGCGATAACTTTTGGGCTCTGCATCAAAAATTTTATGATGATGGGGGCAGTTCATTGCCTTTAGATAATATTTCTCCCCATCCATTTCCATGGGGGGAAACATGCTATCCGCATAATAAGGCAAATGCCCGCTGGTATGGTATAGATTTTCCTTAGCAATATGTGGTGTTACCACTCTTTTATAACCGCCAGCCTGCTCGGTTTCCTTCGCCAATTTTTCCAGTTCTTCAATAATCACTGTACCATTGGGCATCCACAAAATAAGACCAGCACCAATATCATCATTCATAGTGTAGATGCTCAATTCTTTTCCCAATTTTCGGTGGTCGCGTTTTTTTGCTTCCTCCAGCATGGCCAGGTATTCATCCAATTCTTTTTGCGAAGGGAAAGTGACACCGTAAATACGGGTAAGCATCTTGTTTTTTTCATTTCCCTTCCAATAAGCACCCGCAATATTGGTAAGTTTAATGGCTTTGATAAAACTGGTATTGGGAATATGTGGTCCACGGCAGAGATCGGTAAAACCACCTTGAGTATAAAAAGTGATTTCCCCATCATTTAAGTTTTGTAGCAGGTCGAGTTTGTATTCATCGCCTTTGTCCTGAAAATATTTTACCGCCTCGGCCTTGGGCACTTCTTTCCGCACATACACTTCATTCTTCTTGGCCAGTTCAGCCATTTTTGATTCCAGCTTGCGGAGGTCATCTTCGGTAATCTGTTTGCCACCTAAATCCATATCATAATAAAACCCATTATCCACCGGCGGCCCCACCCAAAACTTAGTTCCGGGGAACAGCGATTCTACCGCTTCCGCCATCAGGTGTGCAGAAGAATGCCAGAAAGTGGATTTGCCACCTTCATCATTCCATGCAAGCAATTTCAAAGAAGCATCGTGATAGATAGGTTTTGTCGCATCCTGCACCTGCCCATTCACGCTGGCGGCCAAGATTTTTCTTGCCAGCCCTTCACTGATCGATTTAGCAATATCCAATGCTGTAACCCCTTCCGCATATTCACGCACGGCACCATCAGGGAAAGTTATTTTTATCATTTTATTTTTATGGTTTAAATCTATTGAACCGTATTCTAATTAAGTCCATCGGATATCATCCTCGGACATGCTCGTTTTTCAAAGCCCGCAAATTTAACAAACTCTTGCCAGATAACATTTACGAAATAATTCTTAGAAAAAAATATTTGGCTAATTTGCCCTTACCAAATGCGTTGACATGAAAAAAATTTACAGTTTTCTATTTCTATTTTTCATTTTTTTGTTTGCCCATGCGCAGGACCTGACAGGTATATGGAGAGGGCATTTCAGCTCAAGCAATTCATTTGGCAGGCAAAAGGGAATGGATGACAGATACAAAATAGAAGTGCAGATTGCACAGCGGGGAAATTCTTTTCAGGCCGTAACCTATTCCTATCTCACTACCGTTTTTTATGGCAAAGCAGATGCGGATGGCACTTTTAACCCAGTCTCGAAAAAAGCATTGTTACGCGAACTAAAACTGGTGGATGTGCGGATGACTTATCCCGGCGATGTGAATTCCATGACTTATTTTTTGCGTTATTCTAAATTAGGAGGCGAGGAATATTTGCAAGGCACTTATACCAGTATGAACATAAAAGATTCATCCAAAGGAGCAGGCGGTACGGTGTTTTTGAGAAAAGTGACTGAATCGGATTTCAGCAAGGAACCTTTTGTGGAAAAGCGTGAAAAAGAGATAGAAAGGGAAAAAAGCAAAGTGACAGCAAGCCCGAAACCACCCGCAACCAAGCCTAAAACTGAAAGCAAAAAACCAGCGATCGCCAAAAAACCGACCACAGCACCCCCAACCGCAAAAAAGAAAAACAGCATTAAAAAATCAGCACCCATTTCAAAAAATACAAGCCCCAAAAAGAATAAGGTTAAACCCACCCCTACTACAGCCCCACCGATTGCAAAACTTGACCTGTCGCAGAAACAGATTGAACCAGTTAAACCGGATTCTATCCTGAAGCCACATAAAAAATGGCCCTCCTTGCTCATAACACCAGAAGTGCTTTCCAACAGAAAAAACGAACTGGAAAAAACCATCACGGTCAATACCAACGAACTGGAATTGCGCATTTATGATGATGGGGCTATCGATCATGACACCGTATCAGTATTTGTTGACAAGAAGATGGTCATTTCGCATGCCATGCTTACAGATAGGCCCATTATCCTAAAACTCCATATGGATGTGGATGATGATTATCATGAAGTGGTAATGGTTGCGGAAAATGAAGGTGAGATTCCACCCAATACTTCTTTGATGATTGTAAAAGCAGGTGATAAAGAATATGAAGTAAGAATTGTATCGACAGAGCAGAAAAACGCGATTGTCGTTTTCAAATATGAAAAGCCGAAATAAATCCATTTTTAGTACTTGGAAACAATGGATGCGGGGAACATCATCTAAACCGCTCAAATAATTTGTACCGCATTTTTCATACGAACTGCTAACTTCCATTAAATTGCCCAATGCGCTTTTTTCATGTCATATTGTTTTTATTGTCACCCATTTTTCTTTTGGCAGAAGACTTGAGCGGCATTTGGAAAGGAGTGTTGACCCAAGGTCCTGGAGGTTGCTACCCAACCTATTTTTTGGAAATCCAGATGAATTTTTCCGACAACAATATTTCTGGGAAAGTGTATGATTATTACGACACTTCCAAGTTTGTGAAACTCAGCTTTACCGGGAAATACAACCCATTAACACATCGATTGGTATTGATAGAACAAAAAGCATTACAAACACAGATACCAATAGATTGTGTGCCATGCATCAAAACCTATTTTCTTACTTATTCCAAAAAAGATGGGGAAGAAATATTGGAAGGAGAAATGAAAGGCTACACGGCTGAAAAACAAAAAGCCTGCCCCCCAGGAAAAATCGTTTTAAAAAAAGCGAAAATGGCTGATTTCCCAGTGGATATTGACCAAAGCGAGCAATTGGAAGCTATCCAGCAAACCATCCATCTACAACCAAGGTCCATTGAACTGAAAGAGACCATAGAAATCGATTCCCCCAAAGTGCAACTGGATTTTTTTGATGATGGCATCATCGACAATGATACCATCACCGTATTCGTGAATAATAAACTACTACTCTATCGTCAATGCTTGACAGAAAAACCATTGACCCTCTTCTTTAATGCTTTTCCGGGTACGGAATATGAATTGCTAATGTACGCCGATAATTTGGGCAGCATTCCCCCTAATACAGCACTTATGACGGTGCGGGCAGGCAGCCAGAAAATGGAGGTTTACCTAACTTCAAACGAGCAAAAAAGTGCAGGGGTAAAATTTATTTATAACCCCAAAAAGGAATAATACAACCAAAGCATTATCCTTGATGTACTTTATGAACATTGCTAACACTATATAGACGTCAGCGACCAGCCAGATCGCATTATGGAACAGATCCATTAATTTTAAAAAACAATTTGACATTATGAGCAAAATTATCTCCTTAATTGTTCTTTGCTTTTTTTGTTTTTCCATTACCAAAGGACAACAATTGTACGAGCCTAGAAGTGTAATGAACGCCTATAAAAAAGAAACCCGATCCCGCGACGGTCAACCCGGGCCCAAATATTGGCAAAACCATGGTATTTATGATATCCAGGTTACTGCCATACCCCCGAATCGGAATATCAAGGGCACTGAAGAAATTACCTATATTAATAACAGCCCCGATACCATCAACAACCCTGTGATCAAACTTATACTCAATATACATAAACCGGGTGCTATTAGGGAAACCGATGCTTCTCCAGATTATCTTACATCGGGTGTACATATTGACAAGATTAGTTCAGATGGTATCAACATCAAATGGAAGGACCCTGAATATCATGATACTTGGCAAAGCATTCATTTGCCCAAACCATTATACCCAAAAGATTCTGTGCAACTCCATATCGAATGGAACTATAATATCTCACTTAAAAGTGGCCGCGAGGGCATGATCGACTCCACTACCTATTACTTGGCTTATTTCTATCCAAGGGTGGCCGTGTTCGATGATATCGATGGTTGGGACCGAATGAACTTCACCGATTTTCAAGAATTTTATAACGATTTCAATGACTATACCTTAAAAGTGACTGTTCCGAAAAATTATATTGTATGGTCCACAGGCACTTTACAAAACCCCAATGCGGTATTGCAACCGACCTATGTAGACAAGCTGAACGCTTCCATGAAAACGGATGAGGTCATGCACATTGCTACACCTGCAGACCTTGCTTCAAAAAATGTTACGGCACAAAACAATGTCAATACTTGGCAATGGGCCGCCAGCAATATTACTGATATGGCCTGTGCTATCAGCGACCATTATGTGTGGGATGCTTCTAGCGTGGTAGTGGATGATGCCACACAAAGACGTGCCAGTGTTCAGTCTGCTTACAATGACACGGCAAAAGATTTCCATCAAATGGTTGAGTTCGGGAGGCATGCCCTTTCTTGGTTATCCAAAAATTGGCCCGGTGTTCCTTATCCCTTCCCTAAAACAACCATTGTACAAGGGTATGCCGATATGGAATATCCCATGATGGTAAACGATGGAACAAACGAAGACCCTCTGTTCTCCAGATTTGTTGTGGAGCATGAAATTGCCCATTCTTGGTTCCCTTTTTATATGGGCATCAATGAAACACGTTATGGGTTCATGGACGAAGGTTGGGCTACCACTTTTGAATTGTTGATCGGAAGGGAAGACCTCGGCAAGGAAAGAGCAGAAAATTTTTACAAACAGTTTAGGGTAAATGGATGGATCAAGGATGCTTCTGCCGAAGAGGATGTACCCATCATCACCCCGGGCAGTATGCTTACAGGAAGAGGACTTGGTAATAATGAATATGGAAAGCCTTCGCTGGGATACCTTGCCATGAAAGATTTGCTCGGTGATCCTATGTTCAAGAAATGCCTTCAGGAATATATGTACCGTTGGCATGGCAAACACCCTATACCCTGGGATTTCTTCTATACCTTTAATGATGCGTCTGGAGAAAACCTAAACTGGTTTTGGAACAATTGGTTTTTCTCCAATTATTATATTGATCTGGCTATCGAGAAAGTTTCAAAAACCACAAGCGGCTATGCCATTACCATCAAAAATATTGGCGGTTATGCAGCACCGGTAGACCTGCAATTGCATTATTCCGATGGTAGCAGCGATACCCTGCATCAAACACCCCGACTTTGGGAAAAAAACCAGAAGCGGGCAGTAGTGGATATCAAATCGAAAAAGAAGATAACCTCAATTGAATTGGATGGAGGCATCTTTATGGATGCGGATGAAACCAATAATGTTTGGAAACCATAGTTGATTCTATTTGTGTTGAGTGCTCAGGATCTTGATGATGATTTTGATTTTGAGTACTCAACCTTATTATTCTTCCCCAGGATGGTATTGCTTTTCCACATGCTTCATCAGATCTTCCTTATAGAAATAGATTTCTTTGAGCTGGCCGTTTATAAACCGGGAAGCCTGGTCGTTGAAATGTTTGGAGGAGGGGTCGCTGGACTCACCTCCCGTAACAATGGTTCTGGCTTTTACCTTTTTCCCAAACTCCACCGCGGCAATAAAGCTATTGCCGCGAGTGCCATATAGTTTTTTTGAATGCTCATAAGGTCTGCTCTCAAATGCAGGCAGGCAGCCCCAACGGGAAGATGCCATCCCAACAGGAAGACTTGGCAAATCATCACTAAATGCCTGTTTGATATCCCCGGATACACGTTGAAAACGATTGATATCGCCCCAAGCTACTTGCCATGTTCCATAGCGGTTCTGCAACTGATCAATAATCGAGTCAAACAATGCCAATTGCTCCCGCGCAGGTGTTCGGGCCGAAAGTAGTTTATAAAGAACCACCTGATCGTTTTCCTTTTCTTCCAAACTGATCTTGGGAATTTTTAAAGCCATCTGATTTCCCCAAAACACAGCCAAGGTGGTGGCAACCGAATTTTCGGATGCATAGTCGTTCCAACCCTGCAATACTTGCATCGGTGCTGCTAATTTTGCTTTCAGCGAATCATGGGCATCCAAATTTTTGTAAGCCTGCAATAAGTTTGGCAATAGAATAGCAAATGCAGAAAGATAATGGTCGTAACCAGCGGCAATCACTTGGTCGAAGGAAAATTTTTTATCGTTATCAAAAATTCGGATTGCATTCAAGGCTCGAGCATTTTGACCCTCGGGTGCCATATAGGAAGGATAATCACTTTTTTTAGGGCTGCTTGTCCCCGATGCAGTGAAAGGGGTGGAATTGCAGTTTTCTATAAAACCAGTTCTCGGGTTATAAATATGTATGGTTTCATCCACCGTGTGCAGCCCTTTCCATTCGGTAGACGAGATGCTGCCATCCACTGGCAATGACCAATCAAATTGACGATCCCTGATTGGCATAAAATTACCGTGCCAATAAGCGATATTGCCTTTATCATCTGCAAACACGGTATTGTTACTATTATTGGCCCGCAGGTCCATAGCTTTTTTAAACTCTTCGAAGCCATTGGCCTTGGTCCGCAACCAAGATTGTAATAGCGAAGCATAGGAACGGTTATGCTCTTTCAAACTAAGCCATTGGTTATCGCGTTTGCCCATAACTGGTCCATGATGGGTATAATAAACGGTAATGGGTATCCTAGCCATGCCATCTTCCTTTTGATAACGAAGTATAAATTGTTTGCTCTTTACCGGTCTTAACTGATGGTCATATTCATAATAATAGGAATCCCCCATTTTTTTGATCTTCTCTTTGTATAAATCCGCCACATCCGCATAGCTTGAAGTATGCATCCAACCGCAATGCGCATTGAACCCTTGGTACACAAAAAACTGACCCCAGGTCACCGCTCCATATGCGTTTAGTCCTTCTTCACTGGAAATTTGTACTTCTGTCCGGAAGTAAAAACTAACATGGGGATTGATATATAAAATCGTATTGCCCGACTCCGTTCTGGATGGGCCAAACGCAAACCCATTTGATCCGGTCAGGCTTTCTTTGTCAGGGTTTTTCTCCCTATACAACATGGAAGTTGCCGGAATATCCTTTAGTTTATATAAATTTTTGGTATCCTCCATCGTCAACCCACCCATTTGTGTGGCAGAAATACTACCATCTGTGTACATCAACGGAAACCATGGCTCAAACCGTTTCAACACATGGGGCTGCACTTTTGGATGTGTTGCCAGATAATAGTTCACGCCATCTGAAAAAGCATCGAGTAATTTGCGAAACCAAAGCGGGGCAAGAGCATAATCATTTTTGGCAGCCGTGGAATCATAGATCAACTTCATCTGCAAATCATCATAAACTTTTGCTATGCCATCCACTTCGGCAAGCCTACCCATCACTTCCAGATAGTTTCTTTCTACTCTTTCGAAATCATCTTCGCATTGTGTATACATGAGGCCAAATACTACATCTGCATCGGTCTTACCAAAAATATGTGGGATGCCCCAATCATCGCGGATAACGTTCACCCTTTGTGCCCTTTGATGCCAGTTAGCGATTTCTTCTTTAGTAAAATACTGGCTAAAAGAAAAGAAAGGGATATGCAGAAAGCAGAAAAGAAAATATTTCATCCTTCAATTTAACGAAAAATGAAAATATTCTTTTAAAGTTTTTGGGCTGATAAGGAAAATTGATAGCACCTATTTCAGTAGCTGATTAAAAATTGCCTTGATGATTAACCAAATATGAACTATCGAATCTTGTCATCTATTTCTTCTCAAAATATAATGAGTCCACCACGGAGCCGCAATCCAGCATTTTGTTTTTATATTTTGGGTGCTTAGTGCCAAGATAGGGGTTTACAATCTTATTATCATTGCTCAGCCAATAAGCCTCTTCCGTATCATTGAAAGCCATGGGGCATTTAAAATGATAAACAATACTCCCACCATATTGTACGGTACGAACAAGATTATATAGGTATTCGGTCATCATATTAAAGGACCTCCTTTTCTGCTCAAGGCTATTTTCCCCTAAAAAACCTTTTATCTCATTGCTCAAACTACTTGCTAGGTTTTCGGCAGTAAGTATAATGGCAGAATCCCCTTTTAGCCCTTTGAAAGAAAGGCTATCGGCTTTTACCCCTAATGCTTTCGCTGAAATATCTGCTTTTGCCGAGTCCCAGTCAACAAGCGCATCCCTCACGCCATAATAATCAGCGAGTAGTTTTGATAAGGATATATCAAAAGCACTCGACTTGCTGCTAAGAGCCAAGGGCTGATCCTTTGGTTCTTCAATAGATTTGGCCTCTTTTCCAGAAAACAATTTCCACACGACCAATCCTGCAATGGCAACCAACACAATCAGTAATAACAGTTTCTTCATCGATAAAAATTTTTGCAAAGTTAAACGATAAATTTATACCCATTGTTTACATTATTTTTGCAAATTGATATAAAAAACTTTTAAAAGATTATGCTGGCAGGACTGCAAAATGTTACGTTTGAATTTGGGGCAAGAACCATTCTGAGAGATGCGACCTGGCACATACAACCCAATGAAAGGATTGGCTTGATTGGCTATAATGGTACGGGCAAATCTACCCTGTTGAAACTATTGGTGGGTGAGTATATGCCTTCTGAAGGCACATTGGAGCGAAGCCGCAGCACAACCATCGGTTACCTGCACCAGGACCTGTTAAGCTTTGATACCAATGGGTCTATTCTGGAAGTGGCGATGGGTGCTTTTGAAAAAGTGTTACAGCTGGAAAAAGATATCGAGCGGCTTGGCCATGAACTGGAAAAAAATCCCGAAAACGAGGAATTGCTGCACCAATATACCGACAGCCTCCACGAAATGGATGTGTTGGGCGGCTATAATATCCACCACCAAACTGAAGAAGTGCTGCAAGGACTGGGCTTTGCCAACGCCGACCTTCAAAGGCCCTTTCGGGAATTTAGTGGTGGCTGGCGCATGCGTGTCCTGCTTGCCAAAATGATCCTGCAAAAACCAGATCTGTTATTGCTGGATGAACCGACCAACCACATGGACCTACCCTCTATTGAATGGTTGGAAAAATATTTAATCCACTACCAAGGTTCCGTAATCATCGTTAGCCATGATAAATATTTCCTGAACCGGATGGTTACCAAAATTGTGGAGGTATACCAAAAAGAGCTGCACGTATACAATGGTAATTATGATTATTATGAAAAGGAAAAAGAGATGCGGGTAGAATTGCAACAACGAGCCTACGAAAACCAGAAAGACTATATACGCCAGCAGGAGCGTTTCATAGAAAGGTTCAAAGCCAAGGCCAGCAAAGCCGCGGCGGCGCAAAGTGCCATGAAAAGATTGGATAAACTGGACCGTATTGAAGATGTGGAAATAGAGAGGCCCAATATCAAAATCAATTTTCGTGTTGACAAAACACCCGGACGTGTATTGGCCACTTTAAAGAATGTGAGCAAGCATTTCGGTAAAATCCATATTGTTGAAAAAGCTTCAGCAGAAATTGAGCGTGGCGATAAAATTGCCCTGATTGGCGCAAACGGCAAGGGGAAATCGACCTTGCTCAGAATCATTGCCGGGGTAGAAAATTTTGAGGGCGACCGTACCTGGGGACATAATGTGGAAGAAAGTTTTTATGCCCAGCACCAGATGGAAGCATTGGACCTCAACAATACTGTATTGGATGAGATGAAACTTTGCGGTAGCCAAAAAAACGAACTGGAGTTGAGGATACTATTGGGCTGCTTTTTATTTAGTGGCGATGACGTGGACAAAAAGGTAAAAGTATTGAGCGGGGGAGAAAAAGCAAGAGTGGCACTGGCTAAAACCATTGTGAGCAAGGCCAACTTTCTAATGCTGGATGAACCAACCAACCACTTGGATATGCATTCCTGTGACTTATTGATCGATGCCCTGAACAAATATGAAGGCAGTTTTATCTTGGTAAGTCACGACCGGTATTTCATTTCAAAAACCGCCAATAAAATCTGGGAGATCGAAGATCATCAAATCAAAGAGTTTAAAGGTGGTTATGAAGAATGGGTAGCATGGAAAGAAAGGATGGCTGAAAGAGCATTGGCTGAAAAAACGGTGACCGATGACAGAAATTCTGCCATCGAGAAAAAAGAAAATAGACCCAAAGCAAAAACAACCAACGAAGCACCTGCAACCGTGGTCGCTGAAAAACAAACTACCCACTTACCCAATAATAAGGAAGCCAAAAGGGAACTGCAAAAACAGCAACGCATTTTTCAACAATTGGAAGAAAAAATCGCAGCGCTAAACAAACAAAAAGCTGAGTTGGAGGCCTTATTGACCGATAGCGCTGTGTATTCTGACAAGAACAAATATCTTGAAACAGAAAAAAAGCACAGCAAAACCATTCAAGACCTTGCCCCGTTGAATAAGGAATATGAAGAAGTTTTCGAAAAAATAATGCAGCTTGAAAAATAGGATCCAGCTTGCTGTGGATAATTTTTTTAGGGCAACACTAAGGCTTACAATTTTTTGCCCTACCTTTTCGACCTCATTTTTAACCAAATAAAATTTTTTTATGAAAAGAAAACCTTTGCAATGGGCCGCGCTTGTACTAAGCACGATGATACTGAGTATAGCCCTTTCTTCCTGTGGAGTAAAAGACTCGACCATCCAGGAAAAAATTACCGAAGCCGCCAAAAACACTCCTGAGTTAAGCAATATCACCTCAACCGTTAAGGACGGAGTGGTTACCTTGACAGGGGAAGTTAAAGATGATGCAGCAAAAGCTGCCAGCGAAGCTGCCATCAAAGCTATTAAAGGTGTTAAATCAGTTGAAAACAATATTACTGTTACGCCACCACCGCCCCCTCCCCCAGCAACACCCGTAGTAAGTGCAGTCGATGAGGCACTCGGCAAGGGCGTTACTGATGCCACCAAAGATTTCCCTTCAGTAAAAGCAGCAGTGAAGGATGGAGTGATTACTTTAACTGGCGAAATCAAAAAAAGCAGCCTGCCCAAACTGATGCAGACACTCAACTCGCTGAAACCAACAAAAATCGACAATCAACTTACCGTTAAATAAAAGGAGGGATCTTTATGGCATTGCAAGACAAATACAAAGAGTTAATAGATACAGCCAATGCTTCAGGTGTTACCAACCTGCAAGTGGCAGAAACCGACGGTGTGCTTCATATCGACGGGGAAGCACCTTCTGGCGCAATAAAAGATAAACTTTGGGACCTGTATGGGAAAATAGACCCAAACTTTAAAGCAGGCGATCTCATTATGAATGTGGATGTTGCCGCAGCCGCAGCCGGCACCAAGGCAACCGTAACCACTGAGAGTACTGACCTGAATATCCGAAAAGGCCCAGGTACTGACCAACCAATCGTAGGTAAGGCCGGGCATTTGTCAACCGTTACCCTGATAAGCAAAACAAACGATCAATGGTGGCTGGTGAAAACAGATGCTGGGGTGGAAGGTTACGCATATGCGCAATACATCACTCCAAAAGCTTAACCAATTTATAGGTAAAACAAACTAATGGAAGGATTTTCTATCGTCCTTCTTGAAAAAAGGAAAAGGTTGTGAAATTTCACAGCCTTTTCCTTTTTTGATATTCAACAAAAAGTTTTTATTAAAAAAACACAAATACGGTATTCCTCTCCACACCCATCAACTAAAAACTTAACTTAGCATAAAATTGAGTCATCCCTGCTCCCTGCATTCCATGAAATATTTTCTATTCTTCGTATCACTTATCTTGATTTCACCAAGCATCAGCGCACAGGATTCTGCTATACATCATCGCCCAAAAATCGGTCTTACCCTTAGCGGCGGAGGCGCCAAGGGGCTTGCTCATATCGGTATTTTAAAGGCATTGGACTCCGCGGGGCTGAAAGTAGATTATATCACAGGCACCAGTATGGGAAGTATTATTGGCGCATTATATGCGGTGGGCTATTCGGCCGATTCCATCGAAAAAATTGCCCGCAAAATAGATTGGGACCTATTGCTTTCCAACCAGTCTTCTCTACGAGCCATTACCATGGAAGAAAAAAGCGAATATTCGAAATACGATTTGGAACTTCCTTGGGTGAACAACTGGTTCCGTCTACCATCGGGAGTGCTGGAAGGCCAAGAACTTTGGCTAAAATTTTCTGAACTTTTTTTTCGGGTGAACAGAATTAAAAACTTTAAAAAATTCCCCATCCCTTTCGAATGTATTGCTACCGATGTATCCACCGGCGAGGCGGTAGTACTCGATTCGGGAGAGGTAATCTCCGCCATTCGTAGTAGCATGGCCATCCCTTCTGTTTTTACCTCCATGGAGTATGAAGGGAAAAAACTGATTGATGGTGGTGTAGTACGGAATTTTCCAGTGAAGGATGTGAGGGAGATGGGAGCCGATTTTGTAATTGGTAGCAATGTATCCAATGGGCTCATGAGTTCAGAGAAACAACTGAACGCGATTCAGATTTTGCTCCAGGTTGCCTTTTTTCGGGAGTCGGAAGACACCCGCAAGCAGGTTCCTTATTGCAATATCTATATCCATATGCCGCTCGACAAATACACTATGGGAAGCTTCAGTAGTTCAGATGATATTATCAATGCCGGCATTGAAAAAGGGCGTTCCTACTACCCAATATTTAAAAAGATTGCCGATTCACTCAATGCACTTTATGGTCCAGAAATCCGGGTAGTAAAAAAATTCCCCGATGAAAACATCATCAAAATCTCTACCTTGGAAGTGAATGGGCTGAAACATACTTCCAAAGATTTTTTTAGAGCATCCCTCGATTTTGACGATAATCGATATTACACATCGGATAATCTGGCACGGATGGTCAGGCATGCATCCGGCACCCGTTATTATAGCAGGGTGGCTTACTCCTTACAACCAGAAAATGATAGTGTGAGCAAAATCGTTTTTGATGTAACAGAAAGCCCACTCACTTTTGCAAAAATTGGACTCAACTATAACCAGTTCAGTGGTATTAGTGCAATACTAAACTTAACTACCCGCGATTTCCTTACGCCTAACTCCCGAAGCCTGATTACCCTGAACATTGGTGAAAATTTTAGGGCAAGGGCTGAACACCTGCAATATTTTGGCCGAACAAGCAATCTAGCATTCACGTTGGGGGCACAGTTCGATCAGTTCAGTGTAACCACCTATAATAATTTCAAGGGATCCGGGCTGTATGCACAAAACTATTTTAAGGGCGATGCCCGGATTGGCTATTCTTCCAGAAGGGATATCAATGTAGGGGCAGGCACCCGCTTTGAATGGGTAAACTATAACCCATCCATCAATTCCTCTATCGAATTTCAGGGTAGCAACCGCTTCCTGACCAGCTATGTATTCCTAAAACAAAACTCATTGGACCGAGTGGTATATCCAAAACATGGGGTTAAAATAGATGGGGAGTTTGGATGGGTGTATACACAATCACCCGAAGTAGTAGTACACAATTTGCAGAATATTACAGATTCCAATTTTTCCATCAGTCCTTATGCCAGAACAACATTTAATATTGAGAACTATGATCAGTTAGGGAAGCGCAGTGTTTTTTTATGGAACCTGCAAACAGGAATCAGTTTCAATTATCAGAACAATGTGATGAATGAGTTTTCCATCGGCGGTCTTACCAACCAATTTCACAACCAGATCACATTTGCCGGACTTCGGGAAGGCAGTATTTATTCGCCAACAGTAGCGGCCATGCAGGTAGGTCTGCGCTATGAAATGTTCAACAATACTTTTTTGACAGGGAAGGCAAATGTGCTTTTTGATAATTTCATCAGCACCAGTAGTTATTTCAAGAACCCCGATTTTCTCTCCGGTTATTCCCTAACCTTCTCTTATAATTTTGCATTGGGCCCACTTGAAATCAGTGCCATGTATTGCGACCAATCCAGAAAGGTAATGGGATATGTGAATATTGGCATTCCATTTTAGGTTAGGGTTTGATGCCACTGATTCAATTTTTTTGCCACTGATTCACTGATTATGTCCTAAAAATAATTATCATTTATCAACAATGAAACCAATTCAGTGCATTAGTGGCAATAAACTCAAGAAAGTATAATCAGTGCATCAGTGGCTTTCCCTATTCTCTTGCTTTCACAAAATCGCTCACGATATAACTGATCAACTTACCAGTGGTTTCATCTTTTCTGCCATCATTCAATTGTGTAGCTCCTTCGCAGATATGCAAGTAAGCAATTTTTGAATCGGTTGCGGCAAAAGTCACATATTGCCTTGCATGCAATGGGCTGATACCAGAGGGAGTAATAGCACACGATAATGTTTTTTCTATACAATCCAGATCCAGTTCAAGCCCGATATAATTATCCTCGGTAAATCCCGTGGCATGAGCCACTGCCTGTATGAAATTTTTTTTCTCGAGTATGAAGATGTCTTCGTACGTAATGAAATCGATGAAGGGGTCATTGGCAATATCGAGCCAAACATTTTGTTGAAGATAGTTTTCGTGCAGTCCAATCACGCAATATTTTTGTAGATACCCGTCTTCATCCGCATAACGGAAAGCATTACCGCTATGTCTTCCCTCAATAGGCCTAAAATCAGCATGTGCATCTAAATTCACGGCATTAATCTGCGCCAGGGGAATCAGTCCCGCTTTATTCAGGCCTTTGGCCGCGCCTTTGATCAATGGGTAAGCGTTATTGTGACCACCGCCAATCACAATGGGTATTTTTTGATAGGAGCATATCGTCTTGATTAGTTGCTCCACTTCCTCATCAATTTTGGAAACCGCATGCCGATAGGCCTCTATTTTTTCTTCACGGTCATGCGCATTGGTTTCAATCAGGTACTGCAGGTCACCAAAATCAAAATGCCCCAGCAGCATAATATTTTCCCCGTTCAAAAAATCGTTGCTCTGTATATTCAAAAATGATTGCAAAAAAGGCACCCACGAGCTATCAGCACCTCCAATGGATTCATTGGCCTTTGCCCCAATATCCTCTGGTATACCAAGCAATATATATTCCGCAGTGGTTTCCTTTAATGATTGTTCTATATCGCCGGGGTTGCTAGCCACAAGTAAACGCTCGCCTAATTTTGTTTCAAATCTCCGAAGATGGGTAACTGAAAGCAGGTCTTCCTTATTGTAGATCTTTAAATGCTGCATGGCAAAGGTTTTAGCTGAATATAAGCGATAAGCAATTCTTTAAAATTAGGCCAATCGCCTACATTAAAATAATAAAATATTGCAGACGGGCTCCTTTCAAAAATAACCAAGCCAGTTTTGGGAAGAATTGGCAAACTTAATATTGCTTAGCGAAGCCTATAATTCCAGCAATGCTTTTACGGGGTCCTTTCCAAAAAGCAGTAGGGATGGGTTTTCCAGCAGTTCCTTCACCCTTACCAAGAAGCTTACGGATTCACGACCGTCGATGATCCGGTGGTCATAGCTCACCGCCAAATACATCATGGGGCGGATCACAATTTGACCAGCAACTACTACTGCCCTTTCTTCAATCTTGTGCATACCGAGGATTGCGGATTGGGGTATATTAATAATAGGAGTTGACATAAGAGAACCAAACACGCCGCCATTCGTAATAGTGAAAGTACCACCCTGCATCTCTTCCATACTCAATTTATTATCTCTCGCTTTGGTGGCCAGTTCTACCACTTTCTTTTCTATTTCGGCCATACTCAGGCTTTCTGCATTTCGGATGACAGGTACTACCAGCCCTTTGGGAGCAGAAACCGCAATTGAAATATCACAATATTCGTGGTAGATAATTTCATCACCATCAATATAGGCATTTACCGCAGGCCATTCCTGCAAAGCATAACAACAGGCCTTGGTAAAAAAGCTCATGAAGCCAAGATTGACGCCATGCTTTTCCTTGAACTTGTCCTTATATTGAGCACGGAGCGACATGATGGCACTCATATCCACTTCATTGAAAGTGGTGAGCATGGCGGTGGTGTTCTTCGCTTCTACCAACCTCCTTGAAACTGTTTTGCGAAGATTGCTCATCTTCTCCCTTTTACCCTCACGACTGAACATAGTCTTACCGGGTATCCTTCCGGGATTGCTCAATGCATCGAGCACATCATGCTTCAATATTTTACCACCTACACCGGTAGGTGAAATGGTAGACGGGGCGATTTTTTTATCAGCAATCATTGCCGAGGCCACTGGTGTTGCTTTGATCCCGCTATCGCTTGCAACTGGGATCGCGATGGGAACTGATTTTTCTGTTTGTGGTTTTGCAACTGGTTCTTCTATTTTAGCTTCTGGCTGCCCTGCTGGTTTTGGAGCGGTTTCATCAATTTGTGCAACCACATCCCCTATCTTCAACGTATCCCCTTCTTTCCCAACCATTTTTAAGACACCTGCCTTTTCAGCATTTACCTCAAAGGTTGCTTTTTCGCTCTCTAATTCCGCAATCACTTCATCCCGGTCTACATACTCGCCTTCTTTTTTCAGCCATTTTATTAATGTCACTTCGCTGATAGACTCGCCTACCGTCGGGACTTTGATATCAATCATGTGGATTTACGATTTATAATGTTTGATGTACAATTTCTTCCATTCTGGATTTATATTCCGACTTTTAAATTGAACTTATCGCATCCATCGGTCAAAACCCTTTAAGACAAGATTGCATTCAATCTTTAAATTGAAAATGCAGTATCTACAATTTCTTCTTGTTCCTGTTTGTGCACTTTATTATATCCGGTAGCAGTTGCTGCACTCGGATGGCGGCTAATAATGCCGTAATCGATATTCTTCAGGTTCATTTGTAAGAAAGAAGCAGCACCCATATTCAGCGGCTCCTCCTGCACCCAGAACCAGGTAGCATTTTTGTATTTCTCGTTGAGCGATTCCAACTGTGTAATTGGGAGCGGGTATAACTGCTCCACCCGAATAATCGCTACCTCTTTTCTATTATCTTTTTGTTGCTTTTCGGCCAGATCGAAATAGATTTTACCACTGCAGAACAACACTTTCTTTACAACTTGAGCATTTTCCACAAAACTATCGTCTATCACTTCGCGGAAAGAACCATTAGTAAACTCCTCCATTTTTGAATAGCTGGCTGGTAATCTCAAATTCGCTTTGGGCGAAAAATTGATCAATGGTTTACGGAAAGGCCATGCTAACTGCCTCCTAAAAGCATGGAACAGATTAGATGAGGTGGTGATATTGGTGACCACGATATTCAGTTCGGCACACATTTGCAAGAAACGCTCAATTCTTGCACTGCTATGTTCGGGACCCTGCCCCTCATATCCATGAGGCAGCAACATAACGAGACCATTCATACGTTGCCATTTTTGTTCCCCGGCCGTAATGAACTGATCTGTTATCGTTTGGCCGCCATTGGCAAAATCACCAAATTGGGCTTCCCAAATAACCAGTGCATTTGGGTTTGCTAACGCATACCCATATTCGAAGCCGAGTACCCCATATTCACTTAAAAAAGAATTGTAGATCCTAAACTGACCCTTGGCATCTGGAACCCGGCTCAGACGGCTATATTCTTGGTCAGTATCTTCATCCCTTAACACGGCATGACGATGGGAGAATGTGCCACGTTTCACATCCTGACCGCTCATGCGCACATCTTTTCCATCCAGAATCAGTGAACCATAAGCCAACAATTCTGCCGTCGCCCAATCGGCTTTCCCTTCTTCGTGAAACAATTTGATTTTTTCCTGCAGGATTTTCTCCACCTTTTTCAGTGGTTTAAAATCTGTCGGCCATTCCATCAGAGCACCGAATATTTTTCTAAAATCGGTCTCGGAAATAGCAGTGACTGGGGATTGGTTGAAGTCTTCCAATGTTGCCCTGCGCAGGCTTTTCCACCACAACTCCGGTTGTTGATAGGAATAGGGCAAGGGTTTTTGTTTTACTTCATCCAACCGTTCCTGTAAGTCCTGCCAGAATTTTTTCTCCATTTCTTTGGCAAGCACTTTTGCATCCCCTTCCCCATTCTCTATCAAAAATTGGGTATATACTTCCCTTGGGTTGGGATGCTTATCGATCAGTGCATACAGATGTGGCTGGGTGAACTTAGGATCATCGCCCTCATTATGCCCGTGCCGGCGATAACATACCATATCAATAAATACATCGCAATTAAATTCCTGACGATAGCGGGTTGCAATTTCCGCACATTTTACCACGGCCTCGGCATCGTCGCCATTCACGTGCAATACCGGTGCATGGATCGCCGCAGCAAGAGAAGTGCAATAATCCGAACTTCGTGCATCCTCAAAATTAGTGGTGAACCCAATCTGGTTATTGATCACAAAATGGATGGTGCCACCAG
The DNA here is from genome assembly GCA_018267575.1 of Bacteroidota bacterium. Classification (GTDB taxonomy): domain Bacteria; phylum Bacteroidota; class Bacteroidia; order Chitinophagales; family Chitinophagaceae; genus Puia. The sequence continues at coordinate 61,662 of JAFDYF010000077.1, read as the reverse complement.
TATAATAGCCATCCAGACCACTCATCTGCATCACTTCGTATACAATTCCCTGACCGGCTACGGAAGCATCGCCATGAATCAGTATCGGCAATATTTTATCGAAATCGCTTTTGTACATCACATCCGCCTTTGCTCTTGAAAAGCCTTCCACAACAGGATCCACTGCTTCCAAATGGGAGGGGTTGGGTATCAATTTTAAATGGATGGTTTTACCGCTGGGTGTTTTTAGTTCGCTACCAAAACCCAGATGGTATTTTACATCTCCGCTGCCCATGGTCTGGTCCAATTTGGCAGTACCCTCAAACTCACTGAAAATCTGTTCATAGGTCTTACCCATGATATTGGCCAGCACATTGAGCCTGCCGCGATGCGCCATCCCGATCACCGCTTCATGCACATCATATTCCGCTGCAGTATTGATAATGCTATCCAATGCGGCAATGGTGGTTTCTCCACCTTCTAATGAAAAACGCTTTTGACCGATGTATTTGGTATGAAGAAATTTTTCAAACATCACACCCTCATTCAGTTTCTCCAGAATCCGCTTTTTTTTCTCAAGCGAAAGCGGGGTCAGGAATTTCTTTTCCATTTCATTGGTAAGCCAATCAATCTTTACTTGGTCGCTGATATATTTAAACTCAATACCTACATGATCAGCATAACAGCCCTGTAAGTGCTTTAGAATGTTCCTAAGATTGGTTGTACCCAACCCAATCAGGTTGCCTGCAAAAAAATTTTTATCCAGATCTTGCTCGGTAAAGCCAAAAAAAGATAGCCCCAGATTCGCTCCCCGATCCTTTCGTTCGCGAATGGGGTTTGTTTTGGCCAGCAGATGCCCCTTGTTTCGATATCCTAGGATTAGGCGGTAAGCTCCTAATTCTTTTTTCCAATCCACCCCATCTGCCGTCATCAAGGCGGCATCTTTAACAGCAGGCCCAGCCGTTTTCCCGTTCAGGGCAGAAGCCGCACTCCCATTTATACCTTGTGAAATGGCAAAATCAAAGCCCTCAAAGAATTTTTTGTACTCAGGGTCTACCAAATCTGGGTTATTTCTGAAGTCTTGGTACAAACTTTCAATGTAAGCTGGAGAGGAATTGGTAATGAACTGAAAATCTTTCATGAAGACAACAACTTTAAAGGGAATGCAAATATCGGTGAAAATTAGTCACCACAGAACGCTATTATAGACCAATTAGCGCACAAAATGATGAAATTATTTGCAAAAACAGCTTATGGTCCAAAAGGGAAAATGGGTACGGAAATCCGATAAAATAATAGCTTTCCATAAAATTTGGAATTTACATGCTTCAGACCTACCTTTGCCGTCCAAAATTCAGGAATACATGGCAAATCATAAAGCAACCAAAAAAGATGTGCGTCAGGCTGAGAAGCGTAGGGATAGAAACCGTTATTACGGAAAAACCACCCGTAATACTGTTCGTGATTTCAGGGCGCTGAAATCTAACAAAGAAGCCAACGACCAACTTCCTGATGTTGCTTCACAGATCGATAAATTGGCAAAACGTGGCATCATCCACAAGAACAAAGCAGCCAATTTAAAAAGTAAGCTTGCAAAAAGAGCAAACGCCTTAGCTAAGTAAGTTTTATCTGTATATGATTTATTAGGCATTCATCCAGGATGCCTTTTTAGTTTCAGGAATCTAAATTAAAAAAGGGGTATTAAATAATACCACAGATGCAAGTCGTGACTCATTTTTCGATTTGTAATATGTGGGCTAAACACATTATTTTTGAAACCCGATTATCCTCTCCTTCCAAAACTAAAATTAAAAACAATTTTATTGCTCACTTAATTCTGTGCAATGTTTAACAGAAAGCTTCGCCTATCTCGTTCCAGCATGATCGTTATTGTAATGTGCGTGATTGTGCTGTTGGCCATTTTCTTTCTCAGTCATCTCAATCTCAAACACGTTTCGACCATCCAAAACAGTTTGGATGAGCTTTCAAAGGAAGATACTGGGGTGGTACTATTGCGGAAATGCAATGAGGAACTGGTAAAAGCAGAAAACCACTACCGCATTTATATCAACTCCTCCGATGGCAACCATCGAAAAGCTTTTTTAGCTGAAATAGATAGCGTAATCAGTGACTGCAACGGTTTGAACGATTTGGATACTAGTCTCTCCAAAAAAATCCAGCAGGATATAGGAGACAAACTAATCATTTATGATGCCATCAAAAGATTGAAAGTGTTGGCGGACTCAGTGAGTAATGCTCCTAGCGAAAAACTTACCGTTGTAACCATCAACGAACCCATCAAGTTGAATCTGATGGAAAGGTCTTTTTTCAAAAGTTATTTCTCCAGCACTACCGATACCATCAAACTATCTGCAGACCGAAAAAAAGCTGGTTTTTTCAAAAAGCTAGGCAACTTGTTTTCCAATAAAGAAGATGTGCAACTAAAAAGGGAATTGATCAAAGGAAGTGCCAGTGAAAAAAATTATATCGATAGCATCCAGCATTCTACCGATTCCACCATCAACAGCATGTCGTCACAGGTTAGGAATTTTTATCAAAAATCGGTCAATAAGGAACTTTCGATCAGGCAGCAGTTAAATGCTAAGGAAACGAGCCTGGCTCAAAGCAATTTATCGATGATCGCTGAAATCGATTCTTCCATCAATGAACTGTTGGGCCGGAAAGAAGCTGACCATCAACGTAAAAAAGAAGAATCATTGGCCAGGGCAGCTAGTGCAAAAGCCTCTATTGGGCATATCACCTTCTATTCTTTCCTGAGTATTCTGGTATTGATAGGCTTGTTGATTTATAATATTTACAGAACCAATAAATATGAAGAGGCCATTATTGCAGCTAAAACCAGCGCAGAAAAACTGGCCACCCTCAAGAGCCGATTCCTAAGTAATATGAGCCACGAGATCCGCTCGCCACTCACTGCCATCATGGGCTTTACGGAACAAATTGCCCATGACCAAACCAACGGGCAGGACAAAAAATACCTCGATGCAATAAAAGTATCCTCGGACCATTTACTCAACACCGTTAACGATATTTTGGACTTTTCAAAACTCGATGCCGGCAAACTGGTATTGAATAAAAAACCGTTCAACCTGAAAAAAGCGATTGACGAAGTAGCTTTTGCTTTTAGTTTGGAGGCTAGCAAGAAGGGAATTAGCATTAATGTAAAATCCGACTTTGATGAACGGATGACCGTTAACGGTGATGTGCACCGTTTTAAACAGATTTTGTATAATTTGGTTAGCAATGCAGTGAAATTCACCGACCAAGGAGAAATTCTGATCAATGCCTCCTCCAAAAAGGTGAACGAGAAAAGCATACTGGCCGCCATCTCAATAAAAGATTCTGGCATCGGCATCAACCCTTCACAGTTTGATATGATATTCCAGGAATTTGCGCAAGCCACTTCTGGCAATCATAATGAGCATGTGCGTGCCATCAAAGGTACAGGGCTCGGGTTGCCCATTACCAAAATGCTTACTGAACTTCAAAATGGTAAAATATCGGTAGAGAGCATGCCCGGCAAAGGCTCTATGTTTACCGTGAAAATACCTTATGAAATCGCTAGCCCAGACACAGTTCCAGCCGAGGATACTGAAAAGGCTTTGGTCACAAACAATATCTCGTCCAACAATGGCAATAAGAATATTTTAGTGGTCGAGGACAATGAGCTGAACGTAATGTTGATAAGCGTTCTGCTCCAGCGGATGCATTGCCATTTTGATATCGCAAACGATGGGGAAAAGGCATTGGACCTTTATCAACAAAAGAAATACAACCTCATACTCACTGATATCAATGTACCCAAGCTCACTGGTGTGCAACTGGCAGAACGGATCAGGAAGGATAGCGATATACAAAAAAGCAAAACAAAAATCGTGGCATTGACTGCCGCCATCATCAACGACGATTTTGACAATTATATCAAATCCGGCATCAATAAAATTCTCACTAAGCCGTTTAAAGAAGATGAATTTAGAAAAGTGGTGGAAGAGTATTTAAATTAGCAAAAAAAGGTAGGTGGTTGGACCAATTATCTACCTCTTTCTCCTTGCCAATGGCTTTAATTTGCATTTACTGATCAACATCAGAACCGCTGTACTCTTCACTATATCAAGAGCGCTCTATTATCTTTTAAGTAATAGAAATCAAAGGAGGCCGTGTATGCTAACCCTAATTGCGTGTATATTCCATCAAGCCTATTACGATTGCGCATATAACCAGTCATATGAAACTTGACAGCCTTCCTGAATTTTATGAATCTATGGATAATAGCCTCGGTCACAGATTAACGGAACCTGTTTCTTGAGCAGTATAAGTTCCGTAACCCTAAGAAATTCCTGAAATAGAGCAAAATAAAAGTCCTCTTTGACGGGAATATAAAACTAGCCTTTGTAATTCATCTTGTTTCTTACAAAATCAATAAACCCGGTAAAGACCAGTACAAAAGGATTATACCCTGCAAAACCCGTGGTAATCCCATATTTCACTTTTTCTTTTTCCGGTTCATAGGTTTTAAAAAGCTTGTCCCAAATAATCAAGATGCCGCCGAAATTCTTATCGATATAGGCATCATTGGAACCATGATGTACACGATGGTTTGAAGGGGTATCGATAATGTTTTCAAGAAAGCCCATTTTGCCAATCACTTCTGTGTGCAGGAAAAATTGGTAACGCAAGTTGAGTGAATAGCAAATGACGATATAATCGAGCGGCAACCCAATCACTGCCAGTGGGATAAAAAATAAGGGACTGATGAGCACACCCAGCCAGTTCAAGCGATAGGAAACAGTGAGGTTGTAGTGCTGACTAGAATGGTGCACCAAATGAAAGGCCCAAAAAAATTTGATCTTGTGCGAGCAGCAATGGAACCAATAATAACAAAAGTCAACACCCAAAAAGCTAATAAAGAAAATGAAGGCAGATTTCTGAAAGGTAAAAAAACGATAAGTATAAAAAAAGCCAAACACCGCCAATTGATAGCCCGCAAAAAGATATTTCGACAATTGGAAACCGACAAAAATGCTGAGGTTAGCAAAAGTATCCTTAATATCGTAAGCCTTTTTATCCAAACGCCAACTCCAAATAATTTCGGCCGTTATCAAAAGGAATATAAAAAGGAGTGCATATAATTTGTAATTCCCAAATTCAAACTCCATGTTATCTAGATTTTTATTTAAATGATTTAGTGGATGCGTTGATAGGTATTGTCCAATTCATCTTGTATTACAAAGGCTTCAGCAGACTCCAAGGTTTTTAATATCAAATCATCACTCAATTTCAAGACCCGGTATTGCCAACCTACGGGCAATTTCAATTTGGCAGCCAAATTGGGCAACTCGCTTTCGGTAAGTGCGCTGTCCACAATTTGAGCATAGCTCTGCATGACATAAGTGTGGGAGGGGCTTACCAGCTCGTAAACCTCGCTTCCCTTGTTGAAAACATATTCAGTACTGCGGTGGATTGTCTTTTCTGTATAGGGATGGTTTTTTCCCCTCATCATCGATAAGGAAACTTTCAAGCTGGCCCGTTCCACCATATCAAGCCCATCAAAATCCTGCTTTGGTTTTGGAGCATTGCTTTGCCCAATCTTATCCATCATAAAATATCGGGGACCGTTCATCAGTACCCTTTTGGCAGCAAGTTCCTTTTTGAGTTTTGTAGCACTTAATTTTCGCCAAGCTGCATCAGGACAGTTGTTACAGCCCAATGTATTATGCACGGTGGCCGTTAGATTGCCGATATGGCCTTTTACCACCAAGAGCTCGCAATAGCGCGAACCACGTACCTTGTCCAACATCCTTATGTCTTGGGCAAATGATTTCGACCACAGAAAAAAGCAAAATACCAAAAGGGATATTTTTTGCATCGTTGATTTATTTAAATGACAGTGCAAAAATGAAAAGAAAAAGTCCATTAAAAATTAACAAAAGCTAATTTCATTATTTCTTCTGCGAAGCCAACCGTTTGCGGATGCGGCTAAGGGAAACAGGCGTAACGCCTATAAAAGAAGCAATATGTTTATCCGCAACCCGCTTTATGATTTCGGGTTTTTGGGCAATGAGTTTTTGGTAACGCATTTCAGGCTTGTCGAGCACAAAACTTTCTACTCTTTTCAAAGACTCCAAGAGCATTTTTTGGGCAAAGCCCATTCTTGTTCTTACCAAGGTAAAATTGTTTTCACTCATTTTTTCAACCAAGTCAAAATCTATTTCCAACAACTCGCAGTCTTCCAAGGCTTGCCAAATTTGGCGAGTGGGTTCTTGGTCAAAAATACATTCGGGCACAGCAGCCATTTGTCCTTCCCAACGAAAGAAAATGGTTTTTTCTTCTCCGGATTCTGTTATATAATAACTTCGTAAAATACCCTTTTTTATAAAGAATATTTTCTTGAATACCTTGCCTTGCTGTATATAGATTTCTGATGCCGCAACCATTCTAGGTTTTGCAAACGGCAGCATCTGAAAGCTGCCTAAAGGTTCCATGGAAGAAATTTTTGCTGTACTAAATAGATAGAAAATCGCAACAGCCTATTGACTAAACAAAAAAAAAATCATTGAATAATCCGGCCTTCCTTCACTTTTATTTCCGAACCCACGGCCAAAAATACCGATTGCGGTTTTTCCGCTTGCAAGAAACTAAAATCAGCACCATAAATATCCTCGAAGTCCACATCTATCAGATATTCCTTGGTATCATACACCTCCCATTTGGGATGCTCTACCCCATATTCCGAAGTCTTTGTGTCTGAAATCTTGGTATATCCCCAATAATGTTCTGTGATAAACTCCTCTTCACTTTTTTGCAGAATCAGAGATGAAGTATTTCTGGTTATAACCCTCAGTGAATTCCATTTCTTTTTTTTCCATTGATATTCCACTGTCACCTGTTCATCGGAAATTTCCCAAGAATGCCGCATGGGCATGGTTTCATATTTTTCTTTGTACAGCGAATTGGCTACCAATGTCAGGGCTGGCTTGGGCACAATTTCCTTGATGAAAACAACCCCCCTTTTCCATTCGCTCTTATCCTTAAAGCGAACGTAGAACCGAAGGTTTACCTCCTCAAAATTGGTATGAAACGGGATTTTTAGACCTTTCAGTTTTGTTTCCATGAACATAAAACCGATCAAACTGACATAGCAGGTATTGTTCCATAAATCAATCTCTGTTTTAGCAGGCAAATATTTATTCAATATTTTTTTATCAATAGCATAATTGGCCATCGCCAACATTCTCCATTCTGCTTGCAAAAATGTCTTTTTCATTCAATTATATGTCTGTGAAAAATGAGCCCAAGTTTCAAGTGTAGTAAGGAGAAAAAAGTCCATACTGCCCATGCAATGTCAAAGGTACAATAGTAGAATATATACTATTTGCTTAGTGTTCGCTTCGGTACAATAGTCAGCCGATAGGGAAGCATTACAAACTGAATTATAATCTCGTAAACCTAGCAGAACCTGTTCTGCTTGAACCATTATCCCAAATGGCATAATACATGCCCTTTGGCAGGTTGCTGATATCGATCTGTGCACTATTGGTTTGGTTACCGATCGCTTGACTCCTTACCAATATCCCTAGGATATTGTAAATACGGACTTCTTTTGTTTGCGTGGGAAGGTTTTTTAGCCAAAGACTATTCCCATTTAAATAAATGATTTCTCTGCTGTTGGGTTGAACAAATAGGATATTGCTATACACATACGTATCATCTAGGTTCAGCATCTTCAGCCTGAACCAAGTTTTTTGTGAGATAGTCCCTACGTCGAAAGAATAGTTTTGCGTATTGCCGTTATTGGTAGCAGCAACCATAGCGGCCGACTGCCAGTTGGTCGCATCATTGCTTTCCAGTACGTCAAAGTCCTTCATGTTTGACTCATTTTCTGTGACCCACAGCAATTTGACATCGCCTTGTCCACTCAATTGTGCATCAAAAGAAATTAAACTAAGCGGCAGTGCAAAACAACTCAGTGCTGGGGCTGCTACAAAAGTATTGGAATTGGAACTGGTTCCTGCCCCACCCTTGGTGGCACCATTTGGCTTGAATGCGGTTTGGGATGTTGAAGTGGTAGTCCCATTTGCGCCTCCCGCTACATTCACGGTAATACTGGGAGTTCCCGTCACTGCCACAAAACCACCACCGCCACCACCACCGGGGCCTTCGCTTTCAGCACTGGTGATAAGCTGGTTGCCACCCGCACCGCCATTAGCATTTAAGGTGACACCGGTTATGGATCCCTGAACATTCAGGTGGATAGCACCGCCGCCGCCGCCGCCACCCGGAGCATCATTGTTCCCTGAAATGGTATTGCCGGCGGTTGCCCCATTTGCAGTAATCGTACCTGCCCCACTCAGGTTGCCCGTAACAAGGAGGTAAATAATCCCTCCACCATTGGCCCCATTTTGGGCCGCATTGTTATTTGCATCGCCTGCACCACCGCCACCGCCTAAAAATAAAGTACTACCGACCGTATAGGACAAAGGCCTACCTCCCAATCCTCCAATATTCCTTCGATTGTCTCCGCCCCAGGCTGTATTTCCTGGCGCAGTAGTAATGGGGCCCGGGGAATTGGCTCCATAAGAATATCCGCCCCTTCCCCCTCCCGATGAAGTATTTGAATGAAAACTGCCACCTTCCAAATCCCAAGCCGTTGAGTAGTTTGTACCAGAATTGTCGGGGTTGCCCATACCATTCCAGCTCGCTGGCACACCGCCATTGGCCCCACCCCCTCCTGCTGAATTGTGCGCTACGCCCCCGCCGCCGCCATTAGCAGGAGCACCCCGATCGTAACGACCGTTCAGAGCATCATAGTCTGCTTCAAAACCAGCGATACCCTCCCCCTTTTCACCCCCATCCGAAGCACTTGTGTTCACATAGTTGGAAACACCGGGAGGGCCAGTGGTCAGGTTATCCACCACACCACCACGAAACCCAATACCATCTGCATTAATGGAACCTGCAATCGATGCATTACCCGTAACCTCTACTGCTACAATGCCACCGGTATACCCAGAAGATGCCCATGCAGATGCGGTGAGCGATGAGCCCGAATTTATCGTCAAAGAATTTAGCCTTGGTATCCTAACAACTTGAACCCTTTCCGTGGTGGCACTGATATTATAAGTATTGGCGAGATTATTACAGAATGTGATAACGTTCCCGGTAACCCCTTTCACCACTTGTAGCTCAAATTTGCCCGCATTATTGTAAGCACTGATTGTGCCATAACTAGTGGTATTGGTGATATCAATTGTGGCGCCCTGCATTTTGATGATCATGATGAGGTCTCCATAACCCAATGCGCTCGTAGCATAAGGATTATTGGATGCACCTGCAATTTTGGATGCCGCAAGATCCGAAATATTATTTACTGTAATGGTATTGGTCCCAGCGACGGCACTGGCCGTGACTGCTGAATACCGATTGAATATCACTCCTGTTGTAGAGATAATGGCCGCACCATCCTTTCCTGCTTGTGAGAATAAAAATATAGGTGAGATAAAGAGGCAGGTAAGGATAAAAAAAGTTAGCGAAAAGGTTTTGGCTGACATAAACATGAGACTAACTAGTTTTTAGTTAAAAAAGGGTTGCACTTAATCCATTCTTCGCAAAAGTATGTTATATATAATTATTTCACTATAATGTAGCGACCATGCTCTGTAAAAATTTCACACTCATTTAATCAAATTAACCTTGCAAAAAATAATTTCTGTTAGTTGATTGATCAAACTTTTAATATCCGAGAGTTTGGTGGTACAATAAATGCTGAGGGGCTCAGCCGAGTCCCATAGTGATCACTGATTTATTTTAGCAGTCAGCAAAATAGTGTGTTTTGACAAACCTTATTCGCAAGCAATTCATCCATAGGGACTTGGTCCAATGAATAAATTAAAAACATAAGAAAGAATAATGATCAACCAATACCCCCATAATTTGGTTTCGCATACAAACATTGCGTGGTTGTGGCAATATCTCGACCCAACTCATTACGCTGAATCGTGGATGCCAAGTCTCGTTCGCATAATCCAACCCTTCACATATACAGAACACAATTTGGATAAATTTTCGTTTCAGACAAGACCAATCAAACTGTTTTCATTTTAGTACTGGACCACTTTTACCCAATCCACATACATCTTTGCTTTATTTTTTTTGATCAGTTCGAGTGTGGATGAAGGCAATCCGTAATAGGGATTTTTAACGCCATTGATTTTTACAGGATATGCCCCTCCCAAAGCAAAGTTCAATATCAGGTATTTATTATTGTCAAAAGACCAAGTACCATAATTTGAAGTCATTGTCTTGGTTACCCTAAACATCTGAATTCCATCATATTTGAAAACCAGCGCATCGGGGGTCCAGTCCACCGCATACACATGCCATTGTGTTACATCATTGGCTTTGTTAAAATACAAACGATTTACAAAGGGAGTCTCCCCACTGTATCCCAGGCCGTGAACAGCCGCACTTGCCCAATCCTTCTCCCCAATATATTCCATGATATCAATCTCACCAGTTTGTGGCCATTCGCCATTGCCCAACATCCACCATGCAGGCCAGAGCCCCGCCCCATCCACCAGTTTAATCCGGGCTTCTGCAGTGCCATATTTAAAGTCAAACTTGTTCTTGGTATTGATCCTCCCCGAAATAAAATCAAACCGCTGCCCATCTTTGGTAACATAGCCGGAGTCATAACGGGGCTGTATGACCAAATGATTATTTTCCAGATAAATGGTTCGACCAGAATCGACATATGCCTGCAGTTCATTATTTACATGCATCCCCGTTGTTTCCACATTCCATTTACTACGATCTAATTGGACACCGGAGAAATCATCAAAAAAAACCAGCTTGCCCTTTTTGCTTTGACCAGCATCTCCCTTTACGGATTGTGATTGCGATTGAAAAGGAAATGAAATAAACAATATCCCTATTAAAAAACCGAGACCCATTCTATTTTGCATAATGTTAAAACTTTGCTTGTATATTTTCCTGTATGACCTGAATCTCCAAAAATGATTCAACCGTCTATACAGGAACTACATTTATTTTGAGAGCAGCTTGTTTTATGAAACAGTTATTGATACACCCTTACATAATCAATTTCCATTTGATCGGTTGTAAAAGCAGGGTCAACGGTTCCGCCGAAATTACCACCCATGGCCAAGTTGAGTATGATAAAAAAGTTTTGGTTAAATGGCAAACCACTTTGGTTTGGCAATGTATAATAAACGCTGTCATCTACCAACAACTGGATGGTGCTGGGTGACCATATGGCCGCATATTTATGAAATGCTGAACTAGCAGTTGACAGCATTGTATTTCCGCCATCGCCATATTGGTTTACTTCTGTGGGATAATGCAATGTTCCAAATATGGTACTTTTCTGACTACCATTTTGTTCCATAATATCCATCTCCCCACAGGCAGGCCAGCCTACCGAGGAAATATTGTTCCCTAACATCCAGATGGCAGGCCAAGTACCGATGCTTGCGGGTAGTTTTGCCATTACTTCAATTTTTCCATATTTAAAGGAATACAGCCCATTGGTAAGCATCCTGGCGGAAGTATAGGCACTTCCATTATAAGGTTCCTTCACTGCAATGATCTTCAATGTTCCGTTTGAAACGATGGCATTGTTGGTCCTGGAAGTATAGTATTCCAATTCATTGTTACCCCAGCCGCCCGATCCTGTACCAATATCAAAGGTCCATTTGGTTGGGTCTGGACTTCCGGGAGTATTAAACTCATCAAACCATACCAATGAAAGTTTAATCACCACACTAACCGGAATGCTTTTGGATTTTGTTTGCCCATTACTACCAGAGGCGATTACATTGACAGTAAAATTGCCAGATGCGGGATACTTATACACAATGACCCCAGAAGCAACTGTCTGGATCACCCCGTTGCCAAAATCAAAATCATAACTGGTGGCGTTGGCGGCGTTGGCGGTAAAGGAAACATTGCCGCTGCTATCCGTGCTCACCATGGCACTCAAGCTGAGGTCCCCCAACATATCGGTGGCTGAATTGGAACTGTTCTTACTACAAGAACTAAGAATCAATGCCAAAAGCGTACATAATGATATTATTTTCATGTCTTAGATTTTCAATTCATTTTGGCACCCATTTAGGGGAAAACAAGCACAGCTTTAATTTGCCTTAAAGATCTGATACCATGCATTGCCATCAATACCAATATTTCGTAGTACCATAACCGTTGATGAAACATACAAGATCTCGTACGTGTTTGCGCCTGTGCCAAAATTAATCAATCCATTTCCTGGTACCGTTATCTGCACCCCTGTGGAATTGGATGAATTAGAACCAGCAAACAGGTCAGTACCAAACGTCAATGTTTGGGTTCCCCCTGTGGTAACCGGATAACAACCATCACCGCCAGTCTGTCCATAAAAAGAGGTTGCTGCACCAATCAGGAATGAGGACCCTTGGTTATTTACATTGATCGAAATATTATTGGTGCCAACATGGGTAAATGTAATTACCCCATCGTAGGCGCAAGCCGGTTTTTCGTTGGGCTGGGCAGTATAATAGTCAGGGCTAAATGAAGTACTGGGGCCAACACCGAAATGCCCCACGCTGTCATGAGCGATAGACCATTTTTTTGAAGTACCGCTGGTCAAGGCGCTATCGATTGATGCTGCAATCGGGAATAGATAGTACACCGTGATTTGCTTGCTGAATGTAGAAATGGCACCTCCTGTTCCAATCGCATTCACTGTAATGATATATTGGTTGGTGTCCAATTTGCTATAGGTATAAGTGACCGATCCTGTTGCAGACAAAAGAGAATCGCCATTGCCAAAATAAAATTTATAGGTAATCGCATTGCTGGCATTGGCTGTGATGGTTACTTTGCCAGAACCATCCCCATATAAATGACTAGTATCATAACCTTGCAGCACCGCAGTGATGGAAAGATTGCTTGGCGTCTTGATATTGCCAAAGGAGTAGTCTGTTTTATTGCACGCAAAGAGTACGGCCATTGCAAACAGCACAATCAGTGAAGCATACTTGATATTATTTTTCATCTAAGATTAATTTGATTGTTATTGAAGCGTTACATTATCCCAGTAAAATACTTTGCCCGAGCCGGGGTTATTGAAATCGAAGAAAATGGAACATTTATCATAAGTATTTGAAGCACTCCATGGCTGTGTTCCAGTCTGAGGTTGGCTGAAATCAAATGTCAATGTTTCCCACTGGTTGGCTAAGGTTGTATTCACGAGCACCTGCACATAGTTATTTGCGTTGGTATGATCTTCTACCTTCAAAAGTATGGGGATACCCGCGGCAGGGGAATAAACCATCACGTTCATTTTAGTCCTCGTTGCGCTCAATGCTATGGGAGCAGCAAAACCGCTTGCCGTTCCCATTGTAGTGCCGGCCCAAGTTTGGGCCCCCGAGGACTTCACGGTTTTCATTACCTGGTTGGCAGCATTGGTGGGATCGATGGATAAGAGAGAACTATTATTTCCAAAATCAGTTACTGTGTTATCCATATCAGGATTGTCGAATGTAACTGGCAAATTCATCTGTGATAAAAAGTGGAGTTCATCCCAATAGAACACCGAGCCAGTGCCCGCATTTCCGAAATCAAAGAAAATGGAAGCTAAATCATAAGTGTTGGATGCGCTCCATGCTGGGGTACCACTGGCAGGTTGGCTAAAATCAAAAATCAGAGTTTCCCATTGGTTGGCCACTGTGGTCTTCACATCGGTCTCGACGGAATAGCCGCTGTTGGGTCTGGTATGGTCGTCGAGTTTTAATTTGATGTCAAGCCCCGCTGCAGGTGAATATATTTTCACACTCATCTTTTGGGCAATCGTAGTCAAGGGTATCGGGCTTGCAAAACCACTAGTAGTGCCGATGGTGGTGCCGGCCCAAACTTGGGCCCCAGCAGTTTTTGTGGACATCATCACATGATTGCTACTGTTGGTGGGATCAAGTTTTAGCATGGAGGAATTCCCGCCAAAATCGGTTACCGTATAGTCCACACTTGGATTTTCAAATGTAACCGGCAGGTTCAATTGTGCCAATGGTGGAGGTAATATTTTTACATTATCGAAATAAAAAACACTGCCCGTACCTTGGTTACCAAAATCAAAGAAAATGGAAGCCAAATCGTAGGTATTCGAAGCGCTCCATGCTGGAGTACCGGGAGCGGGATGACTGAAATCAAAAGTCAAGGTTTCCCATTGGTTGGCCACCGTGGTCTTCACATCTGTTTCTACAGAAAGACCAGCGTTCGGGTTTTGATGATTGTCCACTTTCAGCTTCACATCCAACCCAACCGCAGGGGAATAAACCATTACACTCATTTTGGTTGAGGTGGCCGTCAATGGTATCGGTGAGGAAAAGCCCAATGAAGTACCAATGGTAACGCCGGCCCAAGTTTGGGCACCCGGTGTTTTAATGGATTTCATTACATGATTGCTACTATTTGTTGGATCCAAAGCAATACTGGAAGATTCGCCTCCAAAATCCGACATCGTATAATCCGTATTGGCATCATCAAAAGTAACAGGCAGGTTGATCTGGTTGGCCACATGGATGGTATCCAAATAAGTGGTGGTTTCAGCACCTCCACTCAAGGCAACCACTTTCACGACATAAGTACCAGCATTGGCATAGGTATGCGTCGCATTCTGTCCTTCAAGCAAGGAAGTATATGGCACGGGCGAAACATTGTTGGAATCCCCATAGTAAACCTGAAAATAAGTTTCATACAATGCAGTTGCAGAAACACTGATTTTTAAACCATTCGCTACCAAGATTACTTTTAGGTCGGCAGGAGCCCTGAACGACACCGTCAATTGCTGGGTGTAGGAAGTAGTTCCGCCTTTGATATCATGCGCCACGATTTTGACCGTGTAAGTACCTTCTGGATAAATATGTTGTATACTTTTGCCAGCCATGATCGAAACTGGGTTTGCAGTGGCATCGCCGTAATATACATCGTATGAAATAGCCCCCACGCCATTGGGTGTTATGGTTACCAATCCCGTATTGTCCTGGGTAATATTGAACATCATAGACAAAGTGCTTGCCGAAGAGGCTGTTGAAGCGAATGAAGTATCATTAAACAGTTGTTTTTGGCAGGCAAAAAGAGTGCCCAGCAATAATGCCGTAAACAAAATATATTTCAGTTGTTTCATTTTGATTGAGTTTAATTACTATTAATAACCTGGGTTTTGGGTGAGGCCTGCCACCGTTATTTCCTGATCTGGTATCGGGAACAATTCGTTTTTCCCTGTTTTAAACCCTTTAATCACCGATGCGGCCTGGCCTGTTCTTACCAAATCAAAGAAACGTTCGCCTTCCATGGCCAGCTCCAATCTTCTTTCATTTAAAATGGCTGAGTACAGGGCTGCACCGGTTGCCGTAATATCATGGCTGGCATCGGATACCTGAAATGCCCTTCTGCGAACCATGTTCAAATAAGTCTGAGCCAATACATCGTTGGGTGAACTGCTTTTATTCAATGCTTCTGCGGCCATCAATAAAACATCAGCATAGCGGATAGTTCGGAAATTATTGGGCCAATTCAAACCAGGGTCGCCACCACTGGTGGCATTTTGTCCAATATAGGGTTGGTATTTTTGATTGTACAAGCCTGTGTTTTTGTAGGGCGCCACTTCATACTTTATGTTCCATGTAGGATTGGCGGCGGCATAGGCTGCAATATCCAAACAAGTGGCTGCTTTTCTTTGGTCGCCGGCAGTATATGCATTCGCCAAATCTTGTGTGGGCAAATTGGTGCTCCAGCCTGGGGCATAGGGCATCAAAGGAGAGGATGCGCTTAATTGCCTAATCCCGCATTGCTGCACCGCATAATTGCCCGGCCCTTGCACAGGGCTGGACCCATCATAAGAGTTCGCACCATTACTGGAATATTGGATTTCAAAAACGGATTCTGGGCCATTTTCCCCCGAGAGTAAGAATATGGAAGCAAAATTGCTCACCAAGGAAAACGCATTGGAATTGATCACACTTTGTAGCACGGTTGCCGCTGAATCATATTTTTGTTGATACAAATACACTTTCCCCAAAAGGGATTGTGCGGCATACTTGGTGGCACGTCCTGCCTGAAGCTGTGTAGTAGGCAGCACATTGATGGCCGCATTGAGGTCATTCTCTATGGCAAGATAAACCGTTGCCTTGGGTGTTCTTTTAATGGTACCAGTAGCGGAGATATCCAAGCGCCTGTCGGTAAACAATGGAACGTCACCGAACATTTTGACCAATGTAAAATAATAATAAGCCCTGAGGAAATATATTTCCCCATACATAGCTTCCTTGCCCGTGAAGCTTACCGCATGCCCCGAGGGATTATTCAATTTGTATTCTGTTAAATAGTTTGCGCGGTTGATGCCCTCATAAGCATATTGCCAAATATTAGCCAAAGTCCCATTCACGGGGGTCAGGGTATAATCATCAATCTGCTGAAGGTCCAAAACATCGGAGGCACTTTCACCACCGGAAACGGAATTGTCAGAAGCAATATCCCCAATGGGCACCACTTGGTTCAACCATTGTAAGGGCGTGTACACACTGACTTCCATGGTCTGGTAATCAGTCCCCGTGTTCAAATAATTTGCAGCCGTGATCTGATAATTATCCGCTGGGGTTTTGTCAAGATATTTTTTGCAAGACAAGGCCATGGTCATTAGGCCGGCGAGTCCAACTATTATCGAATATTTTTTCATTTTTATAATGATTTATTGTCCTTAAAATTTGAGGTCCAAACCAAATGTATATACCCTTGCCTGTGGATAGGTTCCCAGATCCACTCCTGAACCCAAAATACCACCTGATATTTCTGGATCGAAGCCACTATACTTGGTGAATGTGTATGCATTCTTTATGGATATATAAACCCGAAGTCTGGTAAACAGGTTGTTGGCCAGGCTTTGAGGGAAAGTATAACCCAATTGCAGGTTTTTGATCTTGATGAAAGAGCCATCTTCCACGTAACGATCAGAAACCCGAGCATTATCATTGGGATCGGTAAACGAATAGCGAGGATAGCGGGCATCGTTGGTTGTGCCTGGGCCAGTCCATCTAGCTAAAATGCTTCTGAACTTATTCGTGTAGTTGGAGTTTCTTTCATAGGCCCTATAAATATTATTGCCGTAGGATGCATAAATAAAGGCGGTAAAATCAAAATTTTTATAATCAAGGCCGAGGTTCCAACCCATCACAAACTTGGGAAAAGGATTGCCGATTTTGGTTTGGTCCCTGCTATCAATAACGCCATCCCCGTTGAGGTCCATGTATTTGATATCACCGGGTTGAGCACCATTTTGTATGGGGGACTTGCTGATTTGATCGGCAGACTGAAACAATCCGTTTGTTTTGTACCCATAAAAATAGCCTGGTGCTTGGCCTTTCTGGAAAACCGTCACGGTTTGGGATTGTCCATTGAAATAAGCCCCACCGGTGATTTTTGCTGAGTTGTCAAAATTAGTGGCCGTTACCAAACTATTGGATGAAGTAAAGGTAAGCGAGGTATGCAACTTAAAGTTGCTTCCAAGGGTTTCATTAAGACTGATCATCGCATCTAATCCAGTGGTTCTGGTGGAACCAATATTGGCAAGTGGGGCTGGCACAGTACCAACGAACAGGGCTTGCGTACCCGTGAACAATAAATTGCTGACGTTCTTTTGGTAATAATCGGCTGTCAGTGATATTTTATTTTTCAGTAGCGTGATCTCAAAGCCTCCATTAAACTGGGCATCGGTTTCCCAGCCCAGTTGGTTGGGGTTCAATTGCGAGCCAACGGAAGACCCTGGATAAAAAACCCCATTGAAATAATAGCCATTGCTGTTACCGATATTATTGTAAGTGCCGCCCGTGATGATGGATGTGGATTGGAGCGAGGCACCATTGCTACTTCCCACGGAGCCATAACTAGCCCTCAATTTCAGGAAATCGATCAAGTTGGAATGAAAGAAGTTTTCCCTGGATACTACCCAACCCAAGGAGCCTGCATAAAAATTCCCGAATTTTTTTGCATCAGTGAATTCAGACGAGCCATCTCTCCGTACACTAAAGGAAGCCAAATACTTACTTTGAAAATCATAATTGGCCCGGGCAAAATAGGATAGGGATTTGGTGAAAGATTCCCAATAATAACCGCTATTGGCCTGGGTGTTGGCTGCCGTGTTTACCCCAGTGGCCGATTGTATGCTAGCAAAAGTCCAAGAATTGAAAGGGACATCCTGTTTGGAAGCACCCAAATGGTTTTGGGCATTTTTGCCCAGCGCTACCCCAATCACCGTCTCTATATGGTGGTCTTCCTTAATCTTGAAATCGTAGTTTGCAAAACTTTCCCAGTTAAAATTAAAATAGTTGTTCCTCGTTGAGCTAACGGAATTATGCCGGCCCGAAACCGTCGTGCCATCTGCATTGAGCGAATTATCAATATTGTTCAGCCCATAAAAAATCAATGGGGAGAATGACTTGACATTGTCTATATAATTGGTATAACCAAACCTGGAGGTGAGTTTTAGGTTCTTGAGCACATCGTATTGCAATTCAAATTTGCCATATTGCTTATTGCCAATATTCTTATTATAGGTATTCTGCATTTCGGTCAGCGGGTTATGAACCTCTTGAAGGATCAGGTTACTAAACCCGTAGGTTCCAATGGTATTGGGCACCTTATTATAAACAGGTACAGTGGGGTCGAAGTTTAGTGCTTCCCCGATGATGCCGTTCCAATTGCCCTCCTGCACGCCCTTGGAACTTAAAAGGACCTCGGTAGCATTCACAATAAATTTTAATTTCGGCGCTAATTGAAAATTAAGGTTGGCGGTAAAATTCCCTCTCTGATAATCGGATTTTGAAAAGGTAGTGCCACCGAGGATACCAACCTGGTCGGTAAACCCTGCGGATAAAAAGTAGGTCGTTTTCTCGCTACCACCACTTGCAGAAATGGCATGGCTTTGAATGGGTGCAGACTGAAAAACCTGATCCTGCCAATTCGTGCCCACGCCCATGGCACTCAGGTTAGGGAAGAGTACCGGCCCGCCCGACGTGGTGCTTCCTTCATTCAAAATAGCCGCATATTCTGTTGCATTCAATACCCCTATTTCTTTTGCAAGCTGCTGGTTGCCATAACTGCTCGATACCCCAAACTGCGTTTTTTGGTTCTTTTTGCCATTTTTTGTAGTAACCACAATTACCCCATTTCCACCGCTCACTCCATAAATTGCTGTGGATGCAGCATCTTTCAATATATTGATACTTTCTACATCGGCGGGGTTAATAGAGTTAAAATCGTCTAAAGTTTGGATTGACCCATCCACCACTACCAAGGGGTCGGATCCACTAAAAGAAGGGATGCCCCTAACAAAAAGGGTAGGCTTCACCCCGGGAGAACCGCTTTGGATAACAGTTACCCCAGAAGCCCTTCCTTGGATGGCTTCTTCAACCCTAACCGGACTAGCCTTTTCAATATCGGCGGTTTTAATAGTCGAAATTGCACCAGATACGTTTGCAACTTTCTGGGTTCCATAACCAATCACAATCACTTCATCCAATTTTCCTTTGGAAAGGCTCATGGAAACATTCAAAATGTTTCCAGCGATGGGGATTACTTGCCGTTCATAATTTAAACATGTGAAAACTAACGACTTACTAGATTTTGGTGCATTTATGGAAAACTCCCCCATATTATTAGTAGTAGTGCCCAAGTTGGTGCCATTAACAATAATGGAGACATTGGGGATGGGGGCACCTTTTTCGTCCAATACTTTTCCAGTAATTTTCTGTTGCTGTGCCCAGGAAGATGTGAAAATGGACAAAAGCAAAACCAAGGCTAAAAACCTCTTAGAGAGTTTCTTCATATGCAAACGTTTTTGGTAAAATGAATTGTCTTAATACCCCTCAAAACTAGGGTCAAGGACGAATCATTCAATAAAAACCACCTCACTTCTACTACTACAACATCCGGTAAAAGCTAATTTTAAGGCTAAAACCACTACTACAACTCTACTACTCGCTATCTTTGTGATCCAATTGGATAATATGAGACAGATTTATTTTTTTTTTATCCTGTTCTTCATGGGCAACATTGCTTGGGCACAGAACACCATTGCCCTGCCCCTGATCATCAATTATAGCAAATCCGACTACCATGCTGGCGCACAAACCTGGTCTATTGCCCAGGACAAAAATGGCTTGATGTATTTTGCTAATAACGAGGGCCTTATTTCGTTTGATGGCTCTTTTTGGAAGGTATATCCATTACCCAACAGAACAATTTTGAGGTCGATCGCCATTGAAAATGACAGGATTTATGCGGGAGGCCAGGGGGAGATGGGCTATTTTGCCCCAGACTCCCATGGATTTCTAAAGTATTCTTCATTGGTGGACCTATTGCCAAAATCACAGAACAAATTTGCGGACATCTGGGATATCGAAATATTGGGTGGATCTGTTTTTTTTAGAGCTACCGACCGAATCTTCGAACTGAATAACAACAAGATAGAGATCTATTATCCCAAATCGGAATGGCAGTTTTTGACCAAGGTAGGGGGCAGATTGATTGCTCAGGACAAGAAATTTGGACTACTGGAATATAAAAACCATGAATGGCTGCCTTTGCGCAATAACCAAATTTTGGATAACCATATTGTTTCTGGAATTACCAGCTTTAACAAGGATAAGTTACTGGTAACCACAATCGATAGGGGCTTTTTCCTGCTCAATAAGGATAGCCTTTCCATCAGCAATATACATGCAGATTTAAAGGGACATAATACTGCCATTTTCAAGACCTTAATGGTCAACAGCAATGAATTGGCGGTTGCCACTACATCGGAAGGTTGTACAATAATCAACCTCGATGGAACCATAAAGCAAAATATTTCCAGATCGGAGGGCTTACAAAACAACAATGTATTATGTGTGTTCATGGATAAGGACAGTAATTTATGGGTTGGGCTGAGCAATGGAATCAGCATGATCGCTTATAATGCGGCCATTAAATATATTATGCCGGATAAAGTAAATGAGGCTGCCGGCTTTTCATCAAGAATTTTAAATAACCACTTATATATAGGTACTTCGGATGGCGGGTATTTCACCACATTTTCGACAGACCAAGGGGATATTGGCTTTTCGAAAGGCAATTTTCAACCAATCGGAAACAGCGATGGTCAGGTATGGAGGTTGGATGAAGTGAACCAACATTTATTGATGGCCCATAATTCAGGGACCTACGAAATAGAAAATGATAAGGCTACCCAATTAAGCTCAGATGCCTCCTGGCTATTTTTGCCTATCAGCACTGTTCAACCTTCCCGATATGTTTTGGCCGGCACCTATAAAGGACTCAAATTATTGGAATATACTGGCAACCGGTTTGTGGATGATGGTAATCTGTATGGCACTTATGAATCGTTTAGGTTCTTGGTCACAGACAATAACGGTTCGATATGGTCTTCGCATCCTTATAGGGGGATTTATAAAATAGAACTGTCGGCAGACAAAAAGAAATATAGTTCAAAATTGTTCACCGACAAGGATGGCCTACCTTCTTCCTTAAACAACCATGTATTCAAAATAAAGAACCGGGTGGTTTTTGCCACCGAAAAGGGAGCCTATGAATTTGATGATGCTTCCAAAAAATTTATTCCTTCAGCATTCCTATGGCCCATTTTTGGCAATATCGAACTGAGGTATCTGACGGAAGACGCGGATGGCAATATTTGGTTTTGTAGTGGGAAAAAAATTGGGGTGGTCCATTTTACAACCTTATCCTCCAACAAGAATTTTCAATTGACTTATTTCCCTGAACTAACAGGGCAAATACTTTCAGGCTTTGAAAATATTTATCCCTATAACAGTGAGAATATTTTTATTGGGTCCGAAAAAGGGATTATCCATCTCAATTACAAAAAATACGCAAGTACGAAAACGACCTTATCGACTATAATCGGGAATGTAAGAACCGTTGGAAATATCGATAGTGCCGTTTTTGGTGGATATATGGAAAAAACCGAGGGCGAAGGACAAACCGAACATGCCCAAAATCAAGTGCTGCACTTGCCCAGCAGCTTTAGTGCATACCATTTTGAATTTAGTTCGCCCAATTACAGCATACAGAAAAGCATCACGTATAGTTATAAATTGGAAGGGTTCGATAATGACTGGAGTAGCTGGGCCCCAAAAACAGAAAAAGATTATACTAACCTCGGGGATGGGAATTATACCTTCTGGGTAAAATCGCGGGATAATCTGGGCAATGAGTCAGCTGCGGTCAGTTACCAGTTTGTAATTGCCCCCCCATTCTACAAAACCATTTGGGCTTATCTGTTTTACTTTTTTGTACTGGTCACCCTCATTTATTTTTTAAAAAAATGGCAGGACCACCGACTGAAAATACAACAGTTAGAATATGAAGAAAAACAAAAGCAGATCATCGCGCTACACAACCTTGAAATTGAAAAAAGTGAAAAGGAAATCATTAAACTTCAAAATGAAAAACTAGCCAGTGAGATATTGCTCAAAAAGAAGGAGCTGGCCGACACCAGCATGCACCTGATCGAAAGGGAAGATGCATTGGCAAGGGTAAAGGAGGAATTGCAAAAGCTATACAAAAAAACCGGCAATAACCACGATGTAAAAATTGCTCTCCAACTCATGAATGGTATTGAAAAGAATAGTTCCAATTGGGACCAATTTGCAGCCCATTTTAACGAGATAAGCAATGACTTTCTAAAAAAGATGAAATCAAGATTTCCCAACCTCACCAATGCCGATTTGAAAGTGTGTGCCTATTTGCAGTTGAACCTTTCGTCCAAAGAAATTGCACAGCTCATGAACATTTCGGTACGCGGGGTAGAAATGAGCCGCTATCGGATTAGAAAAAAAATTCAGATACCTCCGGAACAGGGCCTCAACGAGTTTTTAAATGCCATTGAATAATTTGTTTCTTCCTCAAGGGGATATAAATACAAAACACGCATTCAACTCAATGCCTGGATAATTGACGACCAAAACCTAAGGCACAGGAACCCCAGCACTTTCTGACCAAAGGGCAAACCAATCCTGTAGCTCCATGTCCACCGTGGTTGCTTTTGTTAAGTTGGCGAGCCTGCTCGGATTAGCGCTACCACAAACAGGCAGGATCCCTGCTGGATGTTTTAGGATCCACGCAATCAGGATCACATCAATAGGAACATTATATTTTATCGAAAAATTTTCCGCTATTTGTCTCACCCGTTGGGATTGTTCAGCATAGCTTTTAAATACCGTCCCCAATGGCGACCAACTCATGGGCACAATATTATGGGTTAGCATATGATCTAAACTGCCATTGAGCATGGGCTCAACATGGGTGATCGAAAACTCGATTTGGTTAAACCCGATTTTGGTTTTCTTTTCAATGAGGTCCGACTGCGAGGGCGTAAAATTCGAAACCCCAAAGTCTATAATTTTACCTTCCTGTTTTAGTTTTTCAACCGCTTCCCCAATCTGTTCCGCTTGCATCAATGGGCTTGGCCGATGCAACAGGAGTAAATCCAAATAATCTGTTTGTAAATTCCGTAAGGATTGTTCTACAGACCAGATGATATATTCCTTGGTATAATCGTAATGCTTAATTTTAGTTTTCCGATTTTCATTTTGCATCTGGATACCACATTTGGAAATGAATTGCATTTTACTTCTATCCAAATTGCTTTCGGCAAAGGCCCTACCAAAATCCGCTTCAGTGCTGTAGTCTCCATAAATATCAGCATGGTCAAATGAGGTGATGCCGTTTTCCAAACAGCAATGCAGTAGTTCCACCATCTGTGCCGTGTTGCATCTTTTTCCCCAAGCCCCCCAGGTCATCGTTCCTGCAATAATCCTGGAAAATGTTGTTTTGCTCATCGTTTTGAATAAAATTTTTCGATTGTTCTCAAATGCTCCTCTGCCGCTTTATGTCTTTCATTTCCATACAGGACCAACATTATAATAGAGCCCAGCAGCAAAAACAGTTTTAAAAAAAGAGGTTCAATTAGGCATAGAATGATAAAAAATATTCCCCCTGCAATCCAAAGGAATCAAGGCTGCCTCATAGGGGTGTCTGGTTTGAGTTGGGAATAGTATTGCGCCAATTTTTTTGCGAAGCAAAATCAATGTAACACTTCATTTAGGTTTTTAATGGGCCTAATCTTGATATCCTTATAAAACACTTCCGCGCCTTCGGATTGTATCTGGATTTTACCCTCCACCAGCTTGGATGTATTCCCATCATCATATTGTTGCGAATGATAGAGCACCATCATTATTTTGCCATTCATCACCTGCACACTGGTATCCCCATGGCAATACAGGTCAACACTGTTCCATTCCCCCGTGGGATTTTCTGCATCCCCTTTTTTAATACAGTGCCTGCCTGTCTTGGTTTGTGCGCCAAATACACGCATTTTGCCTAAAGGGTTATATACATATTGGGAATCGCTGATCTGATCGGAAGGTATTTCCTCAAAGCCCCCAGCCACGCCCCAGTAATCGCCGCAGTTCCCTTCCTCAATCTGAAACTCTTGCGAGCGCATCCAATTGCCATAATCCGCCCCCTGTCTGCCCACACTATGGTAAAGCAAGCCACTATCCCTTTTTTTCCCTTTCTTTTGAGGCCAGATGATTTTGCCCCATTTAAATTGGAGGTGCAAATGATAATCGCTAAAAGACTGTTTTGATGTTATAGCACCAAAATCCTGCCCGGAAATCCTAATCAGGTTTTGGTTATCCCCATCTTTTACCAGAGAGAAAACCCGATGGGGATCCACGTTCAATCCTAAGGCTTCCCCGGTTGGCTTACCCAGAACGGAATCATAAACAGGCCCGATATAGGTATCCCACCCATCCATATTTTTTCCGTTGAACAAATAATGCCAACCCTGATTTTGGGGTTTGGGAGGATGGTATGCGGTGATTGCCAAGAAAAACAATGGCAAAAGCAGATAAGGAACATGCCTAAATGGATGATAAGATGATTTCATCGAGGGAAGTTATAGAATGCGGTTGAAACTACGAATGGCTTACTGGCTTAATAACGTATTGTTTACATAAGCTCCCAAAAACCAGCCCTCCCTATCCCAACAAGGCTCGATTATTCCAATCAAATCAACTGCATTTGATTATAGCTATCCAGCGTTTATTTTATTAACGGCATAAATTTTGGAGGAATGTATATTTATTGCTCGGCGGAACCGATAGCTCACTGGTTTTTGTTTGCAAAGTAAATGCGGGTATGAATCAGGTCCTAAACTGTATTTTACATTTCGCTGTCCAATCACCCATTTTTAGGATACTTTCCCAATGGCACAGCTTACCAATGATTTGACCTTGCTCCCCATACTGTTATTGCCCTTTTCCGGATAACCGATGGCCGAGAGCCGATCTGCCATTTCTTGTCTGTCGATCGCGATACCTGATACACAAACCTTTTCTTCCTCCTTATAAACTTCAACTTGGGTAACGCCTCTAACTTTAAGCAGGTTAGATTTGATGCTATTGACACAACCCTCGCATTTTATATTTTCCACATAAAGTTGATGACTAATCATGGCGTAATATTTATTTTGTAAAAACATTTAAAGACTGTTTGAATCAATGCCAGCCCTATCTACTCATTATCCATCCCTATCAAAAACATCTGTCCAGAAAACGCAACAATCAGTTATCACCCATTTTCGCTGGCAGGAGCAATTTTTCTTCAATCACTTTCTTAAAAACATGCTTTGGGAAAGCCCCCGGTTGGAGCATCGGTTCACCGTTGGCATCAATAAAGAGTAACGTGGGGATGCTTTGTATCCCAAATACGGCAGCCAATTCCTGTTCCATGTCGGTGTTCACCTTATAAATCAATAACCGGCCTTCATATTCCTTGGAAAGCTCCTCCAAAATGGGGGCTACCATTTTACAGGGACCGCACCAATCAGCATAAAAGTCGATGATGGCTGGCAAATTGCCTTGGTATTTCCAGTCCTTCTCTATTTCATAATTGAACACCTTTTCTTTAAAACCCTCCGTATTCAGTTTAATAGTTGCCATGATTCCAAAATTATTTTAAGCAAAGATATAATGGGGCAAAAAAACGGTTAGCAACTTTTGTTACCCATCATCCAACCGCCTTGCTCTATTTTTACTTTCCTTGCATTTTTAATACCCCATCCTTACTATGAAAGCATATTGGTTGCCAAAGAAATACTTGCCGGAAATGGTATTGATGAATAAACCTAAACCGAAGGCCATGTTTTATGCACTCGGGAATATGACATGGCTTTCACCAATAAGATTACTATTATTGCAATAATATCACTGTTCGATGATTGATACCAAATTAAAAATTAACAACCTAAAATGAAGTCATGAAAAAATTAGCTCTCGGAATTTTATGTACTCTTTTTATCGCAGGTTCCACACATGCACAGCAACTAGATAAGGCCCTATCAAAAAACAAAGCGTTTACCGGCGCCACCGCTACCCTGAAATTATACCGTGCCATTTACCAGCTGGACAACAATGATCCGAAGGTTATCGGCAAAGCCATCCGCAATATCAACAATGCGTTATCGGACCCAAGGCTTGCTGGAAAGGTAGAAATCGAACTCATCGCATTTGCTGGAGGCACTGATGCGTATTTGAAGGGAAGCCCATTTGAAAATGATTTGAAGGCCCTGGTTGAAAAAGGAGTCATCGTTGCGCAATGTGCTAATACCCTTAGAGAAAGAAAAATCTCAATCGAACAAATTTATGATTTCATCGCCGTGGTACCCAGCGGTAATGGGGAATTGATCATCCGGCAGGCAGAGGGTTGGGCAGTTGTTAAGCCCTAAGCCATTTTTGTGTATCCGCTTTTGACTATGGGAACAATAAAAAAAATCATGAAACAGTATTTGCTTTTTGCCCTTTTAATTTTTATTTCCGTGGGCATTCATGCTCAGGACCATCGTTATGACCCACCTTGGAACAGGCCCCCGCAAAGCAAGGTGATGTTCACCGTTCCGGGTGTTGACAATGTGCCCGACCTATATGGCGATATCAACGATCCACAACTCGTGATATTCTTTGGGGGCAACCAGTTTATGTGTATTGATGAATTGATCAGCAAGTTCAAAAAAGCATACCCACAATATCTAAGGGTTTTTGCGGAAACCCTTCCGCCCGGCATCCTGGCCGATCAAATAGTTGGAGGTTCGCTCACTATTGGGAACTTGCGCATTACCCTGAAGCCAGATATTTACACTGCGGAAAGAGGCAAGATCAACCAGATGAAAAATTTTTTCAGCGATACGCTTAGCTATGCCTATAACAAACTGACCATTATGGTGGGGAAAGGCAATCCCAAAAAAATCATGGGATTAACAGATTTAGGGCGAAGGGATGTGAAAGTCAGCATGCCCAACCCACAATGGGAGGGAATTGGCAAGCGTATTGAGGAGGCCTATGTAAAGGCAGGAGGCAAGGAACTGCAAACTTTGATTATGAAAACAAAGGTTAATGACAGCTCTACTTATTTAACACATATCCATCACCGGGAAACACCCATGCGCATCCTGTACCAAATTAGTGATGCAGGCCCCGTTTGGTACTCAGAAGCCTATTACCAAAAAATGATCAACCACCCCATTGAGATGGTTGAAATTCCAGATAATGAAAATATCAATGCTATTTATATGGCGGGGCTTTTGAAAGCATCGCCCCATCCAAAAGCTGCAAAAGACTTTATGAGTTTCTTGAACAGTACTACAGCAAAAGAAGTGTATAAAAAATATGGATTCAACGTTCCGTAAAGATGGATATAAAAAAAACTTGGCTTGTAAATCGTAAACGGGTTTGGGACATCCTACTGGTGGGCCTACCTTTGTTCATTATTGTTAGCCCCAATGCCAAGACTTGGATAATGAAACAAATCGTTTCAACAGGTTTGCTCAAAGCTGAAATTAAGAAGGCGAATAGTAATGATTCTACAGTTAAAGCATTTTTTAGCTTTAAAGATTCGACTGGTAAAATTGCTTCTACGAATGACCTTAAAGGAAAAATTGTTTTTATTAATTTCTGGGCATCTTGGTGTCCGCCTTGTCGTGCCGAAATGCCTTCTTTGGAAAACTTGTACCATACACTAAAAAGCGATCAGCGCTTTGTTTTTGTGTTTATCAATGAAGATGACGATCAATCAAAAGCTAAAAGATTTCTTGAAGAGAATAATTATAGCCTACCCGTTTTTACAAGCTTCGGGAATGTTCCTACCAATATTTTCGAAGGGAGTTTGCCCACAACCGTCGTGCTCAATAAAGAAGGGGAGATTGTTTTGAAACATGTTGGCATGGCTAGTTACGATACGGAATCTTTTATGGAGCAATTGAAGGCTCTATTATAAACGCTACCTCTTGGAATTGGCGACTGTATAAAAGCCTTAAATGATTGCGGTTTTCAAAGATTGGGCAAATGGACAAATTGCATCCCAAAATATTTACCCCATCATATATTTTGAAACATCTTTTTACCCAGCACAAGGCAAAATGACCCTATCCATTTCCAAAAACCAAAACAGATTGTCCTAAAAATTGAACCCTATAGACTGGCACGCAGTCTCCAACACATTTAATACTTATTTTTGGAAAAAGGTTTTCGCAATTTATTGTAAGGCTGGTTTCTTAACCTTAAAGACGATCTATAGATGGAAGCAAAGAGTCGGGATGGCATGAAATTTATTTTCAAAAAAGCTTTCTAAATATTAAAGAAAATGGGCGAAGAAATTTTACAACTCATCCCACCAAGCATTATCAAGTTCCTACTTGTTGCTTTGTTTTCTTTACTCATCGGACTGGAGCAACGGCGTCATTATATCAAAGAGGAGTTTGAAAGCCGTTATGGCACCGACAGGACCTTTACCCTGATTGGCATCTTCGGTTTTATCCTGTATATAATCAGTCCGCAAACCTTGATACCATTTCTGGCCGGAGGGTTTGCCATTACGCTTTTGTTGGCCATTTATTATTTTCAAAAAATTGCCATTGAAAAAAAATTTGGTGCTACGTCCTTGGTCATTGCCTTGATTACCTATTGCCTTGCACCATTGGTGTACACACAACCCAATTGGCTGGTTTTATTGATTGTGGTGTGTGTACTGGTATTGACCGAAATCAAAGAAACCCTTTTCCAATTCTCAGAAAAATTTGATAGCAATGAGTTCATCACACTTGCAAAATTTCTGGTCCTTGCCGGAGTAATACTGCCCTTGCTACCTGACAAAGCGATTTCTCCTGATTTTAATTTTTCCCCCTATAAATTCTGGCTTGCCATAGTGGCGGTTTCGGGCATTTCCTATTTCAGTTATCTGCTAAAAAAATTTGTTTTCCCCAACTCGGGAATTATTCTTACTGGGATTTTGGGGGGCATGTATAGTAGCACAGCCACCACAATCATACTCGCAAGGAAAAGTAAAGAACTTCCCGAAAATAACAAAGTGGTTGCAGCCATTGTACTAGCTACCACCATGATGTATGTAAGATTGTTTTTGCTGGCATTATTTTTTAATAAAAGTATTGCCTTGCAATTGGCACCTTCCTTTGCCATTTTCGTGGTGGTCTCGTCCATGATAGCGCTCTATTTTTTATATTTCCAACACAAAGAAAAACAACTAGGGGATGCCAAAACCTTTCAACCGCACAACAACCCACTAGAATTTAAAACCGCTTTGCTTTTTTCGGCCCTCTTTATATTCTTTGCCATTGCTACCGGATCAATAACAAAAAAATATGGAACTGGTGGAATCAATGTGCTTTCCTTTGTGGTGGGAGTAACAGACATTGACCCTTTTATATTGAACCTTTTTCAGAGCAAGTGGAATATTGAAAATTCAGTGATTGTGATGGCCGTGCTGAATGCCGTTACCAGCAATAATTTGCTTAAAATGGTATATGGCATTTCACTTTCTGATAAGTCGATCCGATGGCAGTTGATTGTTAGTTTTGGTATGTTGATAGTGCTTGGTTTACTGATGTCCTTTGTCTTTCATTTCTAAATAAGGCTGTATTATCCAAAAAAATTGGTGAATAGTTTTTACTTAGATTTTTAAATAAAGCGTTGGGTTAACTTGCCTTTTCTGTAAATGGATGCAAAAGATTGTACAGAGCAATTATGGCAGAAATTAAAGAACAAAAAATGAATAGCAACACCAATGAACATCTTGCCAATGAGCGCACTTTTTTGGCATGGGTCCGCACTAGTATCGGGATTATGGCTTTTGGCTTTGTGGTGGTCAAGTTTTCTTTATTTGTAAAACAAATAAGTATTGTTTTGGGAAAACAAATTGTATTGCAACAGCATGGCCACTCCAATATCATCGGCATTTTGCTGGTGGCCGCGGGGAGCATTTCACTGATCATTTCCTTTGTTCAGTATAAACGAACGCAAAAGCAAATCAATGAAGGGGTTTTTACTTCATCTTCCATTTTTGCCGCTCTACTTACCATTTTTATTTTTTTGATAAGCATATTCCTGATTATTTATCTGATCAATAGTATTTAAACTTTTCCAATCAATTCATCAACGCCTTGATTTTATTGATATCAATCGCTCTTTGTGGGTTGAATGAATTACCCGACATATATTTTTTGAGACTGTACAATAATTGCCTTGCTTCTGGTCTTTTATCCGCATCGGTTAACAAATCAATCCCAGATACGAGCAATTTCCCTTTCCCAACCTTACATTCGAACAACAAACCCAATGACCTCGCAGTTACCCAATCATCGATCACCCTTACAATGGGCGATAACCTCTGGACAACCGAATCCAACAAAATTGCATTGGAATGGCTCATGGCATCCCACCATTGGTAGTTACTATAATATTCAGTTGGGAAATTTTTTAATGCGGGATGTTTGGGGTCACAGAGGATGCCAAGGGAAAATGGCGGCTGACCATGCGTCCAGGCGGTGTTCCAAAAAATGCTGGAGAAACCAATCTTGATATCCCCTCCTTTATCAGCTTTCAATGTACCTTTCTTTAATGTGAGCAATACACTACCGCCCTGCTTCAAAACACCCAACGCCTTTTCACCCATTGTCTGAGTTACATACATATTTTCAACATCAGCAACCGTAGACGGATATACAAATATCTGCCAGCTGTTTTGAAACTCGTTAACGGAAACCGATACCGTCAATTCTTCTGACCCTTGTATGGAGTTTAATTTAGCATGGATATCGCCCAACTTTATTCCATTACCAATCTGGATAAAATTGGATGAAAATTTCCCTTTGAACAAAACCGTTCCTATGGCATTTTTTATTTCCCATTTTGCATCTGCATTTTTCAATACATGCTCACCGAAATTGGCAATCTCCACAGGTACATCCAATATTTCGTTATTGTTGTAAACCATTTTAGGGAACCTTGCCAATGGCACTACCCGATTGCAAAACGCACTGAACTGCTTGGCATGCATATAACCTTTATCCTCCCAAAATGCATTCAGCACACCGACAAGCGCCGTGCCCTGCCCTGGAAAATCATAGAGACCCAATAATTGAAAGCCGCCAAAACCGGGTGTTCTCAATGCCGCTTCAATATCCGCTTTATAACATAAGGATTGCAATTTGCCGGAAGCATTTAAAAAACGATCCGCAAGATTGCCCAATTTATTTTCATTCAGTTTGTCCCTAAAGATTTCAAAATTTTTTGGTTTCAATATACCCGTATATTTTTTTATCTCATTGAAATCGGGATAAACGCACCATTGCCCTATTTCATGGCTCACGGTTGGGTGCTTCCATGGGGCAATTATTTTTCTCCAATCATAATCGGTCGATGGGTTTTGTTTGTTGATGATACTTTCAAGCCCCTGCCCCCATGCCTGTATACGTGGGTCGGGAGAGGAATTGTAATCAGCTTCAGGGATAATGGGCCAACCTCCCGCTGATGTGTACAATCTCCTTGCATCTTTTTGTTTCCAATAGTTTACAAAACCTGTGAGGAATTGTTTCAAATGTTCACCTGCAGGTTCATTGCCATAAGTCAGCATACAGAATGAAGGATGGTTGCCATATACGTTCACAATCCGGTTGCTTTCATCGTACAAATATTGGTCGAGCGGCTTGCCGTCACCCACAGTGGCGCCTTGGTTTGCCCAAGAATCGATTTCAATCTGCAAATAAAAACCCATCCGGTCGGCCGCTTCAAATGCAGCTTCCGGCGGGCACCAGGAATGAAAACGAAAATGGTTAAGCCCATAAGATTTAGCGATCCTGAATATGCGCATCCATGCAGCGGTATCGGTGGGTGGATAACCCGTTTTAGGAAAAGCGGCGCAATCCAGCGTGCCCCTTAAAAAAGTCAACCGACCATTGATGGTGAATTGCGTGCCGCTGCTCCGGAAATCACGCATTCCAAATATTTCTTTCTTTTGATCAACCATTTTATTATGATTGACCAACTTAATATCCATCTGGTAAAGATTGGGATGGAACTCGTCCCATAACAACACCTGTTTGCCCATGGGGTAAATGATATCAAAAGAATCTGTTTCCCCATTGATCGTGATTTCCCTTTTTATGATGCCGGGCTTGGTTGCATTTCCTTTAACGGTATAAGCCTGCAGCACCAGATTTGTTTTGACCTGGTCACCGCTCTCATTATTAACCTTGATGTGTACACGCACTTGTTTTTTGTTGACATCGGGAAACAATTTCACCAGTGCAATATTCACTAATGGCTTTCGGAGAAGTTCCAAAGCACCCACCATCCCGTTCCAGTTGGTTTGGGTATGGTCGGTAATGCTATGAGAGTTTTCGCCCACGTTCACATCCAAAATCCGGTTGTCAACACGGATGCTGATGCGATGAGTACCGGGAGTCAGATAATGGGAGAGATGGTAGATATGGGGCGTTGCCAGGCTGTTTTCTTTGCCAACCAAAACGCCATCCACCCAAACCATCGATTGCCAGTGCACTCGCTCCAAAGAAAGTTCAATAAAACTATTTTTCCAGGATGCGGGGATAACCACCAGCTTTTGGTACCAGGCAGAGCATTTATAGTATTTGTTTGGCTGTAACCAAAATGGGATTTTCACATTTCCAGGAACCCGGTACTTTGCATATTCGGGTTTATAGAACCAGGAAGAATCCTCGATAGAGCCTGTCCAAGGGGTTTTTACCGAAATATCAAAACCTTTATTGTTGGTAGCCATCGACCCGGGCAATTCAACAATATCATTCAATTTTGAGTTGTTCCATTTTTCTTTTATCCCTAAATCAGACGAATCGATTTGAAATGACCACTTACCAGAAAGATCAATTTTGTTCTGTCCCATTACGAATGAAGCAAGAAGAAAAGAAAAAATTGTTAGGATTGATTTATTAGCCATTATCATAATCATGAATTTAATTTTTGCCCTTTGAACTTTCAATGAATTATTTTACTCATGATTTTCCTATTTACCATCAGTATATAAAAAATAATTTTCCTCATAGTTATGAGTACTTGCTCCCTGATGGTTGATGTCCAATTCAAGCACTTTGTCAAAATAGCCCTTTGCCAAAACCGGATCCTTCCCGCCCATCCCTAAATGACCAAGTCCCATCATATACATACAATGGATTTTATTACGAAGGTTAAGATCTACATCAAATACCAACAGATCAGGAAGGGAAACAGCGAAATAATCTATTTTAATGTTGTCATTTAAATGCTGGTTCCCAAAATCAATTAGCTTTTTAAAAATGTCCATCGCTTTTTCCTTCTCCCCCATTTTTAACCATGCGAGTCCCTGATATAAAATTTTATCGGGCTGTGGGTCATTATAAAAAATGGCCTGCTGCAGTATAGGTTCGCCTGCTGAGGCCATTCGATAAAATTTGTTTGCCTCCGTTTTATTGCCTAGCAATTCATGCGCGATGCCCGATAAATAATGGATATCGTTTTCTTGGGCATTGATCAATTTCCCTTCCCCGAGGTTTGGCGGATATTTGCTTGCTTGTGACAATAATTGCAAGGCTTCCTGATAGTCCCCAACCCTTATGGCTTTTTTAGCAAGCTCGATATAACAGATCAGGTATTGAGCCACCGCCTTGCCCTCGCCCCCCTCCCATGGATGGAACTTACGAGAATGAATCAACGCTTTGGCCTTTTCATAATTCCCAAGCTGGTTGTACAGGGTGATCCTTTCCAGATAAAGATCATCCCGTGAAAGGGTCAGGTTGAGATATTGCTCAAGAATAGCAAGACGCTGATCAGATGGATGGTTCAATATTTTGCGCAGTTGGTCAAGCTCCATCAAAACGCGGCCATCGGCAATATCCAACTCAAAAGCTTTTTCTAGTGACTGCAACGCTTTTTGTTGGTCCTTCAGTTTATTAAAATAAGCCAACGAAAGGTTGCGGTGTACCGTTGGAAAACCGCTTTCCAATAGCACTGATTTTTCCCAACATTCAATGGCTTCATTGTATTGCCGCTTATCATACCAAAAATTGCCCAGATAATAATAAGCCTTTGCATCAGCAGGGTTCAGTTCGGTCGCTTTCCTTAAAACATTTACATCCTCGATCCTATTGGGAAAACAATAATCGGGGTTGGCCAAAGCAGCCTGCTCAAAATACATGTTGGCTTCCGAGCTTCTGTTGCCCATATAAGCAAACCACCCCAGATAATAACAAAGCATGGGATACCCGAAGCCGTTTGCTTCCCCATAGAAAACAAGCAGTTTTTCAGCTTCTCCATACAAACCAGCATGCGCATAATCGAAGGCATACTCAATAAAATTGTGCACCCAGTCATGGGACCGTTCTCGAAGCACCTTGGAAGTCCGGTCGGCGCTCGCAGAGTCCTGCTCTTTTTCCATCAACCATTTTTCAAAGAGGCAACCAAAATTGAAGGGATCTATTTTCAGTGATTCCCCTAAAAACAACATCGCTTCATCCCTCCTATTCAACTTCCTGAGCAGGACTGTTTTCAAATGCCTTGCTGTATGGCTATGGTAATTTTTAACCAAAGATTTTTTAACGAAATCTAATGCAGTTTCAAAATCATTTTTTCCAACTGCAATTCTGGCAAGGTTCAGATAACCTGAATGCTGGCAACCATCGTTCCATACCGATTTATAAAACATATCAAAAGCTTCTTCCATTTTATTCTGCAAGATCAGGGACCAACCCAAATTATAATAAGGTTCGCCGTTATAGGGATTGGGGTTTTTATCGATCAGTGTTTTGACGGCTATTCTTAAATAAGTCTCTGCCTTGTCAAACTGGCCCCTCCGCAAATACCATAAGCCCAACGCATTGTTGTTCCTGCTATCAGTGGGTTTCCTGTGTAGGGCCTCTTCGTAATAGTCAGCAGCGCTTCTGGTAGCATGCCGGTACTGTTCAATATGAAGACCAGTAAGATATAGTTCCTCTATCGATGTGATTTCACTAGGTTCTTTTGCTGACACAGCAGGTGTAGGCGGTTCCTTCTCTTCTTTTTTCAATGGTTGATAAGCAACCAGAACCCGTTGCGAACCCAAATCCTCCACCAACAATTTGCAATTTTTTTCATCAATCGCATTTGGGAAAGAAATATTTTTCAGATAAGGCTGATCGGGGGAGCAACTGATATGATCATCAAAAATCTCTGTTTCATTTTCAAACAAAGCAATCTTCAATTTTTCAAATTTCGAAGTCACATACAATCTTATTTCTGCAGCATCCCCTTTCCATTCGATATTAACGACCGCTTCTTTGGTAGCGTTCTTTACCATGCCCACTTCGCTGTAGGGCATAAAATATTGGGTAAATGTTTTTTCCTCGTTGGGCATCAGCCAGGAAAAATCTGGTTGGTTATCGGTGAACACCCCTGTCATCAGCTCGATATAGGGACCATCTTCATCGGTCAAGTTGCGGTCCCAAGCCTGGCCAAATTCGCCATTGCCCCAGGTCCATTGCTTTTTTCCCGGCGCAATATGATGATCGGCCACATGCAGCAAACCTGCTTTGGTATCATGCTCATAGCCACCGATAAAATCATAACTCGACTCAACAGCCATAAAAGATGTTGGGACAGGTATATTGCTATAACGGGAGATATCGGTACCAGGTGCATAGTCCACTTTGTAATAAACACCCGTCGCGATCGGAAATGAAGAAACATCCCTTCTGCCATGGTCGAACACGGCATTCACATCGGGCGGAAAAACGGATTGGTAATTTTCATCCACACTGACCGCTGGGTTGGCCCACCAGAGAAAAGTCTGTGGGAAGGGTGTCCTATTGAAAAGCCGTCCCTTTATCTCGATATATGCTTTGCCCGGATAAAGCGTGAAACCCGCCATGCCCTTCGTTCTCGTCATTCTTTCCACTTCATTTACCCAAATGGTTTTGCTACCATCTTTGTTCTCTTCAATAAAATGATCCACTTTTTCAAATGTGGATGGCCGGTGGTGTTGTGGCCAGTTGAACTCGATTCCTCCCGAGATCCAGGGACCGGTGAGACCGACCAGCGCCGGTTTGATCACACTGTTATAATACACAAAATGCCTTTGCCTGATTTTGTCAAATGCCATTTGGATCCTTCCGCCCAGTTCTGGCAGCACCATGATCTTGATATATTCGTTCTCAGCGAAAACCGCATGGTATTCCTTGTTTTCCTTAGTGTCCTCGATTTTCTCAATGATGGCATTGGGGTACACCACACCACTGCTCCCTTGGTAGACCCGCTTTTCAAAAAACATGGGGTTCTTTTCAGGTTTTCCTATCCCATAGGTAGGGATCTTTATTTTCTCTTCCCAGATCTTTACCGTCTCACTCATCATTTAATATTATTTTTGAAGCTATTGAATGTGCACAAAGCAACGCAATCATTGGTCATTTTTAATGGAGTTTGCAATTGATTTGCTGGATTTTTTTATTATTGTGACCAATTCCTGACTATGCAAAAGGAGAACAATAAAAAAAGGGATGGATTCCAGGGACAAAAAGCTGTTATCATACCCAGAAAAATATTGCAGAGATATTGTGCCAAAAACCCAATCATCAGTTCCCTTTATCTAACAGATATAGGGTATTACCCAAAGGCTAGGTTTCATTATAGGGAACGGCCAAACGGCTCGGACCAGCACATACTCATCTATTGTAAGGAAGGCAGCGGAACCGTCTTGATAAAAAAGGAAAAAATGTACATCAACGCTGGTGATTTTTTTATTATACCCGCCAAAACAGCCCATGTATATGCGGCCAATGAAGAAAACCCTTGGACAATTTATTGGATACATTTTAAAGGTATTCTATCAGGTTCGATCATATCCCTGATAGAAAAAAGAATGAAGGGGCTTAAGGGTTTCCTGCAGTTCGACAGCACGAACATCTCACTGTTTAATGATATTTATAGAGAGGTGCAACGGGGCTATGGCATTGACCATTTGATCTATGCCAACATGTGCCTTTCCCATCTGCTGACAAGCTTTATCTATAATGACAAATTCGAGCCTAACGGAAAACTCGCAAAAAAAGATGTGACCGATCTGGCCATCGATTTTTTGAAGAGACATTTGGATGAGGCACTGACACTTGAAGAGATCGCAAGGTCAGTCAATTTATCCGCTACCCATTTTTGCAGCCTGTTCAAAAAGAAAACTGGCTTCTCCCCGATTGAATATTTCAGTCACTTGAAAGTGCAAAAGGCCTGTCAGTACCTCTTGTTCACCAAACTTCGGGTAAAGGAAATTTCGCTTGAGCTGGGCATTGATGACCCCTATTATTTCTCTAGGATTTTCTCAAAAGTTATGGGTATATCCCCAAAAGATTATAGGGAAAAGAGAGGCCATTAAATTTATTCGTTTGAGTTATTGAACCCTCCTTGTGAAAAAACACATTCTTGTTTGTCATCCGGAAACAAAACTTAGATGTATATCTTTCTATTGTCCAAATGTTTGTTTGAATAAAGCTAAATCTATAAAATATTTTCCTACTGTCTTTCAAACTTCAACGAAATAGCTGGTTGATTTTGTAAGGATTTCACTTCGCTTTCTGATAACTTAACAACAGTAACATCATTTTTAGTTTCCCATTTTAAGGGGCGCTTATTTCCACCAATCAAAAATATTTTGCTTCCCTTTTTAGGTGTATTGCCAGTCCATGAAATAATTTTTCCAAGTGGGTGCTCTTTTGAGATCAAATCAATCGCATACATGTATTTTTCTTTGGCAACTGTAAAATATACCAGTCCAGATCGGAAGTTTTTTATGCTACGTGTGTTGTAGATGGCTTCTCCATTTTTTCCAAGCCAATCTCCTATTTCTTTTAATCGGTCAATTTGTGATTGATCCAATAAACCTTCTTTGTCAGGGCCAAGGCCCAATAACAAATTACCGCCCTTCGCAACGATTTCTACGAGGAGATGAACTATTTTTTCTGTTGATTTCAGCTTTTCATTCGGCACATAGCCCCAACTACCAGCTAAAGTGATACAACTTTCCCAAGGATCATTTGACTGATTTTCTGGAATCGTTTGTTCAGGGGTTTTATAATTTTCATATTTGCCATGAACTGTTCTGTCAACAATCAAAATGCCTGGTTGGTTTTTTCTAACAATGCTACTTACGGTATCCATTTCAATATCCTGTGCAAAGGGGGGGATGGGCATCCCCCAACTCAACACCTCCTTGGTGACAGTATTGGCAGGGCGTACCCACCCGCCATCCAACCAAAGGATATCCATCGGACCATAGTTGCTGGTAATTTCATTCAACTGGTTGTGTGTAAAGTCCACATACCTTTTCCAACGTTGTGGGTACTTGCGGATATCATAGTTTACATTCCTGTCTGGGGTTGCATAATAAGGCCACCAGAAATCAGGGCAATGCCAATCGGGTTTGGAAAAATAAGCGCCCACCATAAAATCCTGTTTGCGAAAAGCATCAAAAGCAAATTTTGCCAAATCTGCTTTTGGATTGTTTTTAAATGGACCGTTGGTTATTTTAAAGTCTGAAAATTTGGTATCGTACATATTAAACCCATCATGGTGCTTGGTCATGTACAATGCATATTTCATACCCGCCGCTTTACAGGCAGTGGCCCACTGGTCGGGGTCAAATTTTGTTGGGTTCAATTGATTGCTCAGACCGAAATACCATTTTTTATAATCGCAATACGAAATGCTGGTGTCCCTGCCAATCCAGTCTTCATTGCATATACTCCAGCTCTCGACAATGCCGGGCACAGTGTAAATACCCCAAGTGAGCAACACGCCGAATTTCAGGTCCCGCCATTTTTCCAATTTTTGCGTAACCGCTTTATCTGTTGGATATTCATATTCCAGGGAAACGGGATGGATGGTATTTTGTGCAAACCCCTTAAGAACTGCTACAAAAAGAATGAACCCAATGATACTCTTTTTCATGTTATTTTTCTATTTACACGTTGAGCTTACTTGAACTGTTTTTCTTCTCAGCGTTGTGTAATATCAAATCTCAATTTCTACAACCCCTGCAAACATATAAAACTGGCGGAACAAAATTCAATGCTCTTTCAGTTAAAACAGGCTTTAACCTCAGTCAAAGAAACGAATCGCTCACCCAAAACCACTCTCTGAGTTAATTTTTCAACATGATGTTTTCTAACTCCTCCAGTGTTTTGCCTTTTGTTTCTTTTACCTTTAATAAAATAAAGAGAAAGCCAATCACACATATGACCGCATAGATATAAAAAGATCTGTCCTGTAATTTTTCGAACAATGGCGGGAATGTAAATACCAAAACAAAATAGGCAGCCCATAAGCTCAGCACTGAAATAGAAGTGGCCTCGCCCCTTATTTTATTTGGAAAAATTTCCGAGATCAATACCCAGGTAACAGGCGCCAATGAAAGCGCATAGATACCGATGGCCGCCAACAGAAACCATGATACACTGGGAGAATGTGTGGCCAACATGAGCGCCACCGCTACATATAGCAAAGCAAGCCCTGCCGAACCGATCAACATCAATGGTTTTCTTCCCAAGCGATCAACCAACAACATAGCCGCAATCGTAAAAACAAGATTGACCCCACCAATAAAAACAGTCTGCAATAACTGGTCATCCTGAGATGCACCAATGCTTTCGAATATCTTGGGTGCGTAATTGAAAACAGTATTGATTCCGCATAACTGCTGGAACACGGCAAGCCCAATCCCTATCAGCACCGCAGGTAAAACCGCTTTCCCAAAAACATCCGAGAATTTTGTTTTGCCACTCCCTTGTACAGATCGCTCTATATCCTGCAGTGAGGAAGCGGAAAAATCATCATCCCCAATTTTTTTTAGAACCGATTGGGCATCATCTTTCCTGCCTGCCTTTACCAGCCATCTCGGGCTTTCCGGCAGGGACATCGCACCCAGAAAAAATAATGCCGAGGGTATAAATCCCAAGCCAAACATCCATCTCCAAGCACCTTCACCATGATTCCGCAATGAATAGTTCACCAAATTAGTGATCAAAATTCCCAATACAATGGTGAGTTGGTTCACTGCCACCATTCGCCCCCTGAGATGAGCCGGTGATATTTCGGCGATGTACATGGGCGACAACATCGAGGCCATGCCCACACCTACCCCTGCACAAAAACGGGATACAATAAAAAGATCTCTAGATGGGGAAAAGGCCATCGCCAAGGACGAAATGGCAAAGATGGCAGCGGATAGCAATAAGCCCGGTTTGCGACCATACCTATTCGATACCCTGCCAGCTATCAGGCATCCAACAATGGCCCCCAATGCCAGACTGCCTGTTGCAAAACCTTCCCAATAGGCATCCAATGCAAACTGTTTTTGTAAAAAGGGCAAAGCTCCCGATATCACTGCAAAATCAAAACCGAAAAGATAACCACCCAAGGCCGAAATAAGCGAGATGCCTAAAATATAAAAAATATTAAACCGGTTTTTTGACGTATCCGAACCGTCCATATCTTGTGTTGGGATTATTGCAGCCATGGCATTGAATTAAAATATCTGCTATTAAAATTACAAGTTGAAACTAATGTTTATCCATCCTTATTGATTCTGGCTTGCCTTTGGATTATCGTCTTCTTGATCAATTTGCAATTCATTTCAAAATAGGAAAATACCTTACAAAACGTCAGATTGGCTAACCACGGGAATAAAAATTAAGGGTCGCACCTTGACCTCTTTTCCAATCCATTCATTTAACCATATTGTTTTTTTCCCTAATGCCAAAAATACTTTATAATAAATCAACGGGCATGGACGATTATAGGCTAATGATGGATTATTTTTTGATAAACATCTTTGTTTAAAAAAATAATTTCGGTATTTCTAAATGTCATTTTTGAAAAAAGCGGTTCACTCATTAGCAATTTAACCTCATGCTCGCAGATTATCTCAAGTTAAAAAAATGGTTTTAAGGATCCCCTAAATGAGTTATAGCCAAATGACAGCAATCAATGCAAAGGGAAACCCGATCAACCAGATTGCATATGCAAAAGGCAAGTTGTTAAAGTTACGTTGTAAGGAGTTTCCCATGCCATCGTCTCAACAAACAATCTGTTGAACTGTTCCACCCTATTTAATTATATACTGGGATATTTTGAGTTTTTCAAGTTGGGGCATTCCTTTGACCCATCTTCATTGATAAACTCGGATAAAAAGGGATAAAGACCTATTGCCTTCGCAATACTGGGTCGATTGGTATCCTAATAATAAAACTTTCCAATCTAGCAAACACCTCATACCAAGTTGGGATTATTTAACAGTCAAAAAATTAAATCATGTCTAAAAAGTCAACTGCTGAAGAAAACCGCCTACTTGAACAATACAATGGGCAAAAGAAATGGCATAAATGGGGACCCTATCTTAGCGAAAGACAGTGGGGCACAGTACGAGAGGACTATAGCGAAAACGGTGATGCTTGGGATTATTTTACGCATGACCAAGCCCGTTCAAGAGTGTACCGATGGGGTGAAGATGGTATCGCTGGCATCTCGGATTCCCTTCAAAGGATTTGCTTCGCGGTAACGCTATGGAACGGGAAGGACCCTATCTTGAAAGAGCGGCTCTTTGGCCTCACAGGAAGCGAGGGCAACCATGGCGAAGACGTGAAAGAGCTCTATTATTATTTGGACAACAACCCCAGCCACTCCTACATGAAGCACCTATACAAATATCCACAGGCTGCTTTTCCTTATGAAGACCTATTGCGCTCCAACCGTAACCGCTCAAAATATGAAGGGGAATACGAATTACTGGACACGGGAATATTTCAAGAAGGCAAATATTTTGATGTCTTTACGGAATATGCGAAGGCGGATGACGAAGACCTGTTGATAAAAATCACGATCCACAATCGGGCTGCCGAACCCGCTTTTATTAGCTTACTGCCCACATTATGGATGCGCAATCTTTGGGAGGTCGGTATCGACCAAGAGAAACCTTATATTAAATATGCAAATTCCGGGGTGGGTTTTGAATCGGTGGATGTGCATCATCCTATGACGGGGGATTATCATTTTTATTATCAGAACACTGATAAGTCGCTCTTTACTGAAAATGAATCCAATCTTGAAAAGTTGTACAGGATACCGAACAAGAACCCATTTGTAAAAGATGCATTTCATACCGCATTAACGAGGGATGGGTATGAAATTTTTACCGACAAAAAAGAAGGAACCAAATTTTCTCCCTTATATGAGATACAACTGGAAGCAAACGCCCATGCCATTATAAAACTCAGGCTTAGCCAACATGAAATGATTGACCCGTTGGGGAAAGAGTTCGATGAAATATTTACGCAACGGATAAAAGAAACGGATGAATTTTATGAGCAGTTGACCAATACAAAAAATGGGGATGAAAAAAATATCCAAAGGCAAGCTTTTGCGGGAATGCTCTGGAGCAAACAGTACTATAATATA
The DNA here is from genome assembly GCA_018267575.1 of Bacteroidota bacterium. Classification (GTDB taxonomy): domain Bacteria; phylum Bacteroidota; class Bacteroidia; order Chitinophagales; family Chitinophagaceae; genus Puia. The sequence continues at coordinate 18,757 of JAFDYF010000077.1, read as the reverse complement.
GATATCCCAAGATGGCTAAACGGGGACCCCGGCCAACCATCACCACCTGAAAAAAGAATATTGGGGCGCAACCGCCAATGGATGACATTGAACAATGAAGACATTGTATCCATGCCAGACAAATGGGAATACCCTTGGTATGCAGCCTGGGACCTCGCTTTTCATTGTGTGCCGCTGGCCATGTTGGATGCCCAATTTGCCAAGGAACAGCTTATCCTTTTTTTAAGGGAATGGTACATGCACCCCAACGGGCAAATCCCCGCATACGAATGGGGATTTGACGAAGTGAACCCTCCCGTGCATGCCTGGAGCTGTATGGAGGTTTATAAAATCGACAAAGAAAAAACAGGAATCGGCGACCATAAATTTTTAGAGCGTGTGTTCCAAAAGCTGTTATTGAATTTTACGTGGTGGGTCAACCGAAAAGACCATAAAGGGAACAATGTGTTCGAGGGCGGTTTTTTGGGACTGGATAATATTGGGGTATTTGACAGAAGCCGCGATATACCTGGGGGTGGGCATCTGCAACAGGCCGATGGCACTGCTTGGATGGCCATGTATTGTCTCAATATGTTGGAGATAGCACTGGAGCTATGCCAGTTCAACGATGCCTATGAAGATGTGGCCACCAAATTTTTTGAGCACTTCGTGTATATCGCCGATTCGCTTAACCGTATCGCAGATGATTTCACTGGTGCTTGGGATGAGGAGCAGGGATTCTTTTATGACCTGATGTCAATGCCAGACGGGACCAATATACCGATTAAAGTAAGGTCATTGGTAGGGCTTACTACCTTGTTTGCTGTTCTTGTCATTAAAAAGGAACAGCTTGATAAAGTGCCGGACTTTTACCGGAGACTAAAATGGTTCAGAAAGTACAGGGAAGAAAACAATTATTATAATGTAATTGAAGACCTCAAGGAGAATGATGATATCCTATTGTCATTGGTACCCAGAAAACGGATTGAAAAGCTGATGACCGCCTTGCTTGACGAAAAGGAATTTCTTTCCCCCGGTGGCATCCGTTCGCTTTCTAAAATTCACGAGAAACCTTATGAGCTTCATATTGGCGGGGAAATTTTTGATATCAATTACCAACCGGGCGAATCCAATTCCTTTCTATTTGGTGGCAACTCCAACTGGCGTGGCCCTATATGGGCACCTATGAATTATTTATTGATCTTATCATTGAAAAAATACTGTGATTATTACCGTGGCAAATGTTTAGTGCCCTTTCCCGCTGGATCAGAAAATCTGATCCCGCTCAGCCAAGTGGGCATCGAGCTAGCAAAACGCTTCATCGCATTGTTTAAAAAGGAGGACAATGGAAAGCGGCCTGTTCATGGTAATGAGGAAATTTATTGCAGCGACCCTCATTTCTCAGACCTTGTCCTGTTCTATGAATATTTTCATGGCGATACCTGTCGCGGGCTGGGTGCCTCACACCAGACAGGATGGTCGGGTTTGGTCGCGGAATTGATAAATAGGGTAAATGGATCGCGAGGTTAATCATAAACAAAAATTATTTCACTTTGTCGACCATCATTCCCTAAGCCAAGAATCAAAACCATTATTCGATATCCTAAGAGCCCACTATTTTATAGCCCCATGCCCAGAATACTCGCATGGGGTTTTTAGTTTTTAATCCAGATTACCGTATACCATTTTTTTTAGATATAGGTGATTTAACAAAATTAGTATTTAAGTATTTGCTTAAATAATATAATTAGTATTAAATTTGTGAAAACTTGATGACTATGACCAGTTGTATCCGTTTATATGCCGACCCCGTTCAGATCAAGACCTGCAAAGAAAAGATTGAGAGCGCGGCCATTGCTTTCGATCGGATGTCGGCGGTACTGTCCCTGGCTGCCAATGATGTACGGCTTAAGATCCTTTATCTGCTGGAAGAAGAAAAGGAACTCTGCCCATGTGATCTGAGCGATATACTTGGCATGAGCATCCCCGCCATTTCGCAGCACTTACGTAAAATGAAGGACGGTGGTATCATCCAGTTCCGTAAAGAGGGTCAAACCATTTTTTATTCCCTAAAGCCAGAACATCTTAAAATGTTGCGGTCTTTATTTAAATATATTAACGAGTTAAACACAAAATTGGAATTAGCATGAGTACCATAAAATCTGGTGGTAAAACCTGGATGGCAGGTTTGCTTACTGCTAGTGTAGCTTCTTTATGCTGCATTACACCCGTCATAGCTTTGTTCAGCGGTGCAACAGGCTTTGCTTCCACATTTTCATGGCTTGAGCCGTATCGCTCATGCCTTATTAGCCTTAGCATTGCAGCGCTTGCCTTCGCTTGGTACCAGAAATTAAAACCCCAAAAAACAGCAATGGATTGTGCATGTGAAGAAGACAAACCTTCTTTCTGGCAAACCAAGACCTTCCTCGGCATCGTAACCGTTTTGGCTTTTCTACTGATGGCTTTCCCCAAATATGCACACATTTTTTATCCCAAGACTGAAAAGAAAGAAATTGTTATCATTGACAAAAGCAATATTCAACAAGTGAAACTGAATATTAAAGGGATGACCTGCGAAGCCTGCTCGGAAACCATCAACCTTGCACTGTCAAAAGTCCCTGGCGTATTGGAATACAAAACTGAATTTGCCAATGGGAGCAGCACGATAAAATTTGATAATTCCAAGACCGTAGAGCAGGCTATTATTAATGCCGTAAATAAAACCGGCTTTAAAGTAATCGATGTAAAAAATGTTCAACAACCCTAAAAAAATATAAAAATGAACTTTTTTAAAAAGATACTGGGGACAAACCCAAGCCAGCATAATGGGGGGCGTGAAGCAGAAGAAAAAATATCACTGGAGATTTCCGGTATGAGTTGCGACCATTGTGCCTCCACTATTGAACACTTGCTTGAAAAAAAGAAGGGCATCCTTTCCACGATGGTAAGCTTCCCAAACCGAAAGGGTGAAATCACTTATGACCCCAAGCAAATTTCCAAGGAGGAAATTATCCAATCCATCAATCAAACAGCCAATTACCATGCTACAGAAGCAGAAAGGCAACAATAATAATGGGGATGCCCAACAGTTCGATCTAATCATTGTAGGTGGGGGTTCTGCTGCTTTTTCGGCTGCCATCAAGGCTCATGAACTGGGCTTGGCCACGCTGATGGTAAATGCAGGTTTAGATTTTGGCGGCACCTGTGTGAATGTAGGTTGTGTACCTTCCAAAACAATTATCCGAGCTGCGGAAACTGCTTACCATGCGTCACATTCTAATTTCGCTGGTATAAAACCCAAAGGAGTTGGTATTGATTTTAGTAAGGTAATAAAAGACAAAAAGCATTTGGTGAAAACCCTGCAACAAAAAAAGTACATGGATGTGGTGCGTGATTTTGAAAACCTTCAATTAATCGACGGTTGGGCAGCTTTTTTGGATGACCACACTATTTTAGTAAATGGTAAGGATAAATACACGGCGATAAAATTCATTATTGCAACAGGTGCAACCACCAATATACCGGATATTGAAGGGCTGAAAGATATTGCTTACCAAACCAATTCATCTTTATTTGATCTGGAAGAACAGCCCACCAGTATTACTATTATGGGTGCAGGGTATATTGGGTTGGAAATTGCCATGGCCTATAACCGTTTGGGGACAAAAGTCCGCATCATAGAATTTACAGACCGTGTACTGCGGAGCCAAACACCCGATATCAGCGAAGAACTGGAAATGCACATGAGAAATGAAGGCATTGAGATTCTTCCCAATTTCCGTGCAGTGAAATTTGAAAAGTCAGGCAACGGCATTGTTATCCATTGCAAATGCCCCGATGGTTCCTTTACCCAAATAATTGAACCAGGCAAAATAGTGGTTGCTACCGGCACAAAACCCAATACAAAAAAAATGGGATTGGATCATATAGGCCTGCAATTGACCAAGAGTGGGCATATACAGGTAAATAAATCAATGGAAACCAACCTGAAAAATATTTATGCTGTTGGTGATGTTATAAATCCCCCATCATTTGTGTACACGGCAGCTTACGAGGGAAAGATCGCGGTGGAAAATGCCTTTACCGGAAGCGAAAACAAAACGCATTACACTTCATTACCTTGGGTGGTGTTCACCGATCCGCAAGTAGCAGGTACCGGTTTGGATGAATCGCAGGCCGCATCCCTAAATATCCCTTATGAAATATCCAAAATTACATTGGATAATGTACCTCGTGCGATAGCTGCCTATGATACCAGAGGCTTTATCAAGCTCATCCGAAACAAGGGAACCGACCGATTGATCGGCGCAAGGATTATAGCGCCAGATGGCGGTGAATTGATACAACATTTGAGTATGGCCATCACACATGGTATAACCGTAAAAGAACTGGCTGAAAGCCTTTATCCTTATCTCACCATGAGTGAGGGGGTAAAATTGGCGGCCATCGCTTTTGCCAAGGATATCAAGGAACTCAGTTGTTGTTCAAATTGACAAATCGAACTTGTTTACTGAGTATAGTTTATCTGAAAATAAACAGTACTTCATCACACACCAACAATCCGTCATTTAACTTTATCGCATTGGATCAATACGGCATCGTTATATAAATCAAGGTCAGCGTCATAACTGTTTCCAGCAGTGATTGCCCCTTTTATTTTAACGGTCGCCCCTACCTGAATATCATTGACATGACTACTGGATTCTTTGGTAAACGTACAACTGACTCCCATTTTTGAACCTTCATCCTTAAGCTCGATTACTTTCTGACCAGCTTGGTTAACAGAAATTTTATTTACCCTACCATCCACCACCAATACTTTTGAGTTCCCATCACTGGAGAGGTATTTGGCATTAGCGGCTGATACGTTGGTCGAAAATTCCTTGGTAAGGTCAGCCACTTTGAGTTCAGCAAATGCCTCGGTTGCCTGAACATTACGGTGGGGCATAAAAAAGAGATAAGCAACTATGCCGATTGCTACAACAATACCTGCTAGAAAAAGGATGCCAATTTTTTTGAGGGTCTTTTTTTTCATTTTTTTTTTGATTTTGATTACGATTGTGTCAAGTCTGAAAATTTATAAACGTTTGTGTTTTTTGAGTCATAGTCAATCCAGCCCTGCTTTTTAAAATATACCAATGCACTAGTTACCGATTGCCGGGAAGTAGTCGCTATTTTGGCGATATCTTCATGGGTCAAAAAATTCCTAAACTGAAGTCCCCCGTTCACCGGGTTACCAAATTCAATAGAAAAATCATGTAAAAAATCCATTACCCTTTCCTTCACATTTTTAAAGGAATGAGACAACATGCGCTTCTCCATCAGCTTGATGCGCTTATTGATCGAGTGGTTGACCATATTTTCTATTTCTGGATGGGTGGCCATTAACTTTTTAACAGTGGCTGCAGGAACAATGACCAATTCTGAATCCGCAAGTGCTGTGGCGATTTCGTTTCTGTCCTCCTCCTGTCCAAAAAGGGTTAGCTCACCAAATATGTTACCCGGTTTTACAATGTATTTGATAATTTCATTTCCCTGTTTAGTGATATAGGAAATCTTTACCAAACCCTTGCTTAAGAAATAGACAGGGCAAGAGGAAATCCCGCTGATTTGGATAATCGTTTTTTCCCCGATTTTCCTGCAAACCCCAGCACTGTTCAGGCTCAAAACATCTTTTGTCAGCATTTTAAAAATATTGATAGCTTGTGCTTTAAAAATATTGCCTATATGGTATCCTAAACCATCCTACATGCATCCCACTTTGGCTTGTAGACGCAACCATGGATGTTTCCTTACAAAAAAATATGCTCTTTAGATAGATAATCATTTTTATATTAAATGTTAAGAGATGAGTATAACTGAAGATAGCCCTCTAATAAATGGCATTGGGAAGATGACAGTTTAATCGAATGCGTTTTAAAAAAAGCAAGCCTTTGTAAAATCTTCTCAAAAAACTTCAAGGAAATAGGTGATTCGAAATATTGAATAGTCAATGCATTGAAGCAAGCTCACTGAATGCGAAAGGAAGAATTTGGAAAACAGTTTAGGAAAATTAATCGGGAAAAGATATTTGTTCAATCCAATGATTCGTTTTTGAAGGCGTCGAATGGGATGATGCCAAAAACTTTTCAGGCATAACTACCAACTAATCAGTCACCCGAAATATAGAACTACTTTATGGTATTGATCGGTCTCAATCATCGGGACTGACTTGTTTTATTTTTCAACAACATCAATCCTTCAAGTTGAGTTTAGGATTTGTCATCAATTCTAGAAAATTCATCTCCCTTGTAAGGAATACCATTTTTCAAAGTCAAAACAATTAAGGATTTGCTCATTAAAACTTTGGGGATTAAAGAAATGAAATTGATTGTACAAAGCTGGGCAGGCACACCATCTTAGCTCGCGCTTTCTCCCCATCAGAGATGTCTGTGCTAAAAAGTTATGCAAGAAACCTTTTGCGCACTATCTTGGGTAATTAAATTTATAAAACAAAAAATAAAAATAATGCCAGAAGAAAAATACGATTTGATAGTGATCGGTTGCGGCTCGGGCGGGCTCAGTGTTGGGCTCTTCATGGGTTTGGCGGGTTTCAAGGTTTTGATGGTATCCAAGTCGGAGCATTCCATTGGCGGTGATTGCCTCAATGATGGCTGTGTGCCAAGCAAGTCCTTTATACATGTGGCGAAAATAGCGCACCAAGCTAAGGAGGCAGCAAACTTTGGGTTAGAATTAAGTGGCAACATCGACATCCAAAAAGCGATTGGCTATGTTTACCAGCGGCAAGAGTTGATCAGGGAGCATGAAAATGCAGACTGGCTAAAAAAGCAGGGGGTGGACCTGGCCTTGGGCGAAGCCCATTTTACCAATAAGAACGAGATTGAAGTGAGCGGAAAAAAATACCAAGGAAAAAAAATAGTGATAGCAACCGGCTCCAAGCCTAAAAAACTGTTGGTGCCCGGTGTGGAAAAAATAAGGTACTATGACAATGAAAGCATTTTTCATTTAAATGAACTGCCCAAAAATTTATTGGTGATTGGGGGCGGTCCGATCGGCATTGAAATAGCGCAAGCATTAAGCCGATTGGGATCTAAGGTAACCATTGTGCAAAAAGGGGATCGGATCTTGCCAAATGATGAAAAGGAAACCTCATCGGTCTTGCTGTTACAATTGCAGAAAGAAGGGATTGAATTATATTTTAACGCATCAGTAGATCATTTCATTTCTTCAACAGAAGCCCTTATCAATTTTAAAGATGGGAGCAAGAAGAACATTTCATTTGATGCCGTGTTTGTGGGCATTGGCAGGGATTTAAACGTTAACACATTGCAACCACAGCTTGCGGGTGTGGAGTTGAGCAATGGAAAAATAGTGGTCGACAAATATCTGCGGACTTCTAACAAAAATATATTTGTATGTGGTGACATTGCGGGTGACCTGCAATTTTCGCATACAGCCGAAGCAAACGCACGCCTGCTATTGAACAATTTCTTTTCGCCCATCAAAAAGAAACTCAACAATGATTTTATTTCATGGGTCACCTTTACCGACCCAGAGCTGGCCAGTTTTGGCTTGAGCGAAAAACAACTGATAGAGAGAGGCATCGGGTATGAGAAATTGGTCACCGATTTTAAGGAGGATGACCGTGCGGTAACGGACAACTACCAATACGGCAAGTCCATCTTGTTCATAAGCAAAAAAAGTTTTTTGGGAAAACAAAGAATTTTAGGTGGGTCCATGGTTGCACCAGGCGCAGGTGAGCTCATCCAGGAATTGATTCTCGCAAATGGGGCCAAACTTTCTATCAATGCCCTTTTCAATAAAATTTATCCCTACCCAACGGCCTCCAGGATCAACCAACAAGCCATCGTCAAATATAAATCAGCCGCACTGACTGCTTCGATAAAATCACTTTTAAAACCCCTATATAAAATATTCAGCTAATGGAATACTGGGACATATTTAAAGAATGGTTTTTAAGTTTGGGGGGCAAATACCATGTGAACCCTTATATTTTTGGGGCTATCTATATCGGTGCCATCCCATTCTTTTTTATTTGTCTCCGTTGGACAATCAAGAACATTAAAAATAGAAAGCCATTCTTATTGCCACTCCTGCTCACGGGCTTCTGTTTTATCTCTGCATATCTTTACTTAATTGTGGTTGGGAAAAACATCCCTGTCTGGGTATATGTCTTCATCGCAGCCATGATTACATACAGCATCTATTCAACAGCCCAAAAAATAAGGAAGGATACGAGGGCGGAACACAAGTAATAAAATCACGCATTTAAATTTTGATCGAAACGGGAAGAGGAGAAATGAGGTGCCGCTATTTTGCAAGTCTATTTTTATTTGTCCCCTGAACAGGCCGCTGTTCTTCAGGCGGCATCGATGGAATTTCCAAAACAGTTTTGGAAAAAGGCAATTTAAGTAAATGGGAAGCGGTCAGTTCCTCCAGGTTTCTGCAGGAGGCTGCCCCAATAATGATATTTTTTTGGGGCACATTCAATTTTACGGTATGGTGCAACCGATCCCAAAAGGAAAAAATGACCGAATAGTTACTGTCGGTTTCTTCTTTTATAATGGAATGATGGATGCCATGCATTCTTGGTGTAACAATTAGTAAGTTCAAAAGCCTTTCCCATTTTATTGGGATTTTCATATTGCTATGATGGAACTGGGTCGCTGATTCGAAAATGATCTCGTAAATCAATACCATCAATGGGGATACGCCACTGAAAAATACAAAAGCCCCGCGGGAGAAAACCGATCCAATCAATTCACCATAATGAAAACGAAAGGCCGTACTGATATCCAGATCAGGGTCGGAATGATGTACCAAATGGAAACGCCATAGAAAAGGGATCTTGTGGTTGAGCCAATGCCAGAGATAATTGCCATAGTCCAACAACAAAAAACCAATAATTGCTTTTTGCCAAGAAGAGAAATCGAACAAATAAAGAAACCCAAATCTTACATGTTCGTTGGCATTTGCCAGCCACAGCATGATGGGCAAGAACATGAACCGCAAAAGCACAAAGGAGGGAATGGCCACCGAAAAATTCACAAACAGCCTTGGCCATTTGGATTGGGCCCTCTTGCGCAACTCAAATTTGGATTCAAGCCAAAACAATAAAAGAAACAGGGCAGTCAGAACGGGGGCTCCCCTTAGGTCTAAAATATGATGGATCATTTTTCCGATTTCGTTTTATAAATCTGTTGTATAAAAAAAAATATAGAATTAGATAGATTGACCGCAAAAACAATAGCAATAGCGTCATTATTTATTCCCGCTTTCGGGATTTATGACTTAATGAATGCCGTTGCGGGATGAGAAATCTCCTACACAATTATTGGCTGGGGATTTCTCACCCCGCGCTATCTTTCCTTAGAGCATGGACCTCTAAAGCGGGGATTCGAAATGACGAACCTCTGTTAAAAGGTTTGCGCTCTATCTACCTAATCCTAAAAAAAAAATAGTAGATAATGGGTTTCACGGAATGGACGGAACCTATCCCTAATTCACTTTTTTCTGATCAACCTGCGATGCAACCCTACCAAGTATTCTTGCGAAAAACCCAAGTAATAAAGCAACCATATCCAATAGAAGATGGCCTGCATCCTAAAAATACCGTTGTCCAGATATTTTCTGGCAGAAGTGACCACCTGCCCTTTCATCACGATGAATTTTCCATGCTGCTTTAACCGGTGGATAATTTCCTGGTCTTCCATGAGGATCAGGTCTTCCCTAAAACCGCCTGCTTTTTGGAACAGTTCCTTTTTGACAAAGAGACTTTGGTCCCCAAACCTGACGGCATTCACATCAAAACGGGTAAACCAACAATTGAATTTCAAGAACCAATGTCTAAGGTCAAATGAAAGCCTGTACGATCCAATGCCATAGCCTTTTTGCAATGCTGCATGGATATCATTTGTAAAACCATCGGGGGGTATAGTGTCAGCATGCAAAAAATATAGGATTTCCCCCGATGCCATGGATGCACCAAAATTCATCTGTGCCGCCCTTCCTTTTTTGGGGGAGATGATAGTCCTTGCCCCAATCCTATTGGCTATTAAAGCCGTGCCATCCGTACTTTCCCCATCTGAAATAATGATTTCTTTTATCAGCCCATTTTTTTCAGCATGTCTTATCCGTTCAATCGTTGCCCGAATATTTACGGCCTCATTATAAGTAGGGATGATGATGCTTATCATGCCATTTTTTTATAGATGCTTTAGAGAGGGTTAATAGTGAATAGTGAATATTTTAAAGTTGATTATTGGGTATTGATAAATTAAGCAGCTTGATTTTATTATCGTAATAGTTGTTCCCTTTGCGATTCCAGATCCTTTACTGTATCAATATCAGACAATATGGGCAATAGCCCAACAGAAATTTTTAGTTGATAACAAGCATGCAAGGTTTCTTCCAGCACTTTATCCGTACCCCAACTGATGTTATAAAAAATGGAGGGAACCATTTTTTTCATACCCAACAGATAATACCCGCCATCCTTTGCCGGCCCAATCACGATGTCATGCTCATTAAGTTGGGCAAAAGCATCCATAATAATAACTCGCTCCATCTCCAAACAATCGGTGCCGATGATGACCACTTTCCCATGCCCTTTTGCAAAGGTCTCGAGAAATGCGTCCTGCATCCTTTCACCCAGATCAGTCCCTGACTGTAACTGCTTTTTGTAAATTTCATTGTCCCACAGATCTTGTTCTTCTATAAAACTTGAATAGAACACCGTTTTGTCGACATCAATATTTCGGGTAACCATTTCCGTGTGTTGAAGGAGCTTTTGATAAACAGCAAGAGCCCCATCATGCCCAATACTGGCAGCCAGCCTGGTTTTGACCTGCCCGGGGATGAGGTTCTTCGCAAAAATCAAAAGCGTATCTTTCACCTTAATGCATTGATGGTTTCATAAAGCAACCCTGATAGTTTTTCGTCCGCTTTATGGGCCACTGCTATGATCTCTGCGATGTTCACCGGACGCAAATGGTCTGGGTCACATTCATCGGTGATCACCGATATGGCGGCACAAGGCAGATGCATTTGGTTGGCGGCTATTACCTCTGGCACGGTGGACATCCCAACGAGGTCTGCGCCAATAACCCTTAGATAACGGTACTCTGCCCGGGTTTCCAGATTGGGTCCATTCACTGCTGCATACACCCCCTGCTTTAATCGTAGGCCCATCTCTTTTGATTTCGAAAATAATTTTTCAGAGAGCGATCGGCTGTATGGTTCACTCATATCTGGAAAACGGTCACCCAATTCGTCAAAATTTTTTCCGGTCAATGGGTTGCCCGATTGCAGATTGATATGGTCATCGATCAGTACCAAGTCCCCCTTTTTGAATGCAGGGTTGATGCCACCTGCCGCATTGGATAGGAACAGATATTGTATGCCCAGCATTTTCATTACCCTGATCGGAAAAACGATTTGCTGCATCGAATAACCTTCATAGGAATGAAAGCGTCCTTGCATCACGAGTACTTTGTTCTCCCCGATATTCCCATACTGGAGATTGCCTTTGTGGAACTCCACCGTAGCAATGGGAAAATGAGGGATGCTGGAATACGGCACTGTATGCGTGATTTCCATTCGCTCGATCAGTTGATGCAGACCCGTGCCCAATACTACCCCCACTGTTGGCTTATCGATTCCCTCCGAGATCAAAAAATCCCTTGCTTTTTTTAGTTCGTTCATATCAGTCATATTAACAACAGCCTCCCCCATCATAAAACCAAGTGCTTTCTGAAATAAAGAGGTCGTTTCTATTCAATGCTTTTAGGGCGTCTGCGGTTTTATCACAAACAGCCAATGGTTGGTTCGCCATCAATACATGTCCTTTGCCATCATCAAAGAAAATATCAGTTCCATAATAGAGTGCCGACCTACCAGTAAACACACAAGGCCCATCGGTTGGCATGGGATCTTTGATGGCACATATTTCCACACTTTCCAGATAAATCAATTTATGGGTGTCATAGTTAATGGGATCTAAAACCCGGTAGGGTCTTTTAGCCCTGATTTCAATGGTCCCAAAACCAACATCAGTTATCATTTTGATATATTGCTTCAATGGCATGGAACCACTCAAACATAAAGCCCGGAGCCTTTCATCGTTTCTCAATGTTTCGGGTATTTCGGTTTCACAAATAGGATCGCTCATGATCAATCTTCCCCTTGGTTTTAGTACACGGTACATTTCCTTCAGCGCCTGTTCCAATTCTGTTTTTTTGAAGATATTGAACAGACAGTTTTGTGCGGCACAATCGATGCTGCTATCTTCCACTAGCAAGTTCAGCGCATTCCCTTTTTTTAACAGTACAAATTCCTTGTGGAACCAAGGGTTTATTTTTTCTGCTTCCACGAAATTCCGTTCACTGGCCGCCAACATCTCATCCACCACATCCACCCCGATTACTCCACGCTTTTGCCTGCTGAAATAGGCAAACTGCAATAATTCCATCCCTCCACCAACACCCACATACAAAATCCTGGGATTGTTTGTCAAATCCCTTGGGTGAACGGTACTGCCGCAACCATAGTTCATTTGTTGCATGATCACCGGGATATCAAGACCGGGCAGTTTCCAAACAGGTGTGGTGGTACAGCATAGCCCAATCTCTGGTTTTTCGGCCGCTTCCTTGTACAGTTTTTTTGTTGTTTCCAAATAGATTGTTGACATATCCCTAATTTTTGAGTAAATCAATGATGAAAAAATAACCCGCTTTCATAATTGTAGCTTAGGTGGTAGCTCCCCCACAACTGGAACCAGCACCTGCGGTACATCCATAACAATGTTGCCCTACAACAATTTCCCTACCGTTCAAATTTTTAAGATCGAATTGTGAAATATGGTTGGAGGGGCATGCTAATTTCAATTCCAGCATTTGGTTAAAATCGCAGTCATATAGGTAGCCATCCCATCCAATGGAAACCGTGTTCCTACACATTACATTCGATGCCGCATGGGGATTGTAAGCGTTCACCAATTTCTCCATGTATTTTTCATAATTGCCCGTTTGCAAAAGAAAATCCAAGAACCGGCTAATGGGAAGGTTCGTTATGGTAAACAGGTTATTAAAAATAATTTGGTATTTCTCTTTCAGCACAAGTTTGTATTCCTTTTCCAAGGCGGTTTGGGAAGGGGGCAAAAAAGCACCCGCTGGGTTATACACAAGGTTCAAGGTCAAACCATTTCCTTGCTCGCCATAACCCACTTCGTTCAGCATCTGCAGGGCCTTGATGCTATCTTCAAATACACCATTGCCCCTTTGACGGTCGGTCCTGTCCTGCGTATAAAAAGGCAGGGAAGAAACCACTTCGATCCCATGCTGCTTGTAAAAATCGGGAAGGTCATGATATTTTTTATTGGCAAGAATGATCGTGAGGTTAGACCTTACGATCAGGTGCCTGTCGAGTCTTCTTATTTCTTCCACAAACCATCTGAAGCCCGAGTTCATTTCTGGCGCACCGCCAGTAAGGTCAACCGTTTTTAATTGGGGATTTTTTTTCAAGGCTTCCAGACATTGTTTCATGGTTTGCTTATCCATTATCTCCTTGCGGTCGGGGCCAGCATCCACATGGCAATGTTTGCAGACCTGGTTGCACATCTTTCCCAGGTTCACCTGAAAAATTTCCACCCCGGTTGGCCTTAAGGGATATAAATTGTTTTCTTCCAGCCTCTGCTGAAAGGGGACCAATGCAAAATCATCGGACTGCCCATGCTCTAGGATCTCTATCTGTTCATCAGCATGGGACAATTTGTTATGTTCCGCCAAAAGTGTCTTCATAATCACATCGCTATTTCTTTTACCTTGTTCATCATCTGTACCCCATGTACCAAGGAAGCGCCGCCACGGATGGCCGCGGCCACGTGAACCGCTTCCATCATCTGCCCCTCGCTCCATCCTTTTTCAAACGCATCGCTGCTGTAGGCATCAATGCAGTAGGGACATTGCACTGCATGGGCAACGGCCAGTGCAATCAATGATTTTTCTCGGGCGGTCAACTCGCTGTCCTTAAAAACCTCTCCATAATAATCAAAGAATTTCTTGCCGAGGTTTTTTTGAAAATCGGCAATATTTCCAAATTTGTTGAGGTCTGCGGCATTGTAATAATGATTGTCCATTTTGTTTAAGTTTTGGGATCAGTTTAAAAATCCATCCCAAGTTAAGGGTTTGAAACTGTTCCCGTCTGCTGAATTAGATAAGCATTGAAATGAATCCGTCATTTGTAAAACCATAATACAAACCATAGCATGACCGAGTTCAATGTATTTTTTTGTCCATCACGAAATATTCCCAACCATGACTTTCAATAGCCAAGAGTTTGTGGAATATAATGCCAATATGCTTTCAGCATTTATAAAGACGAATGGGAATCTGTTTCCTTACACCAACCAATAAACTATCTGCTAATACGCTGTTTTCATTTATTGATTAGTATATAAACCCCAATTGGCTCGGATATGCAGCATGCCAAGAGCGAATGGGTATCTATCCCAATCAAAGCCGATTGCATTTCTATCATTTTTGGGCCGAGCCCATTTACCATCAGCATGATCTCCTTTTCTTACACGGGGTCAGCAATTCAGTCGCTGTTTGGACAAACTCATTTTATTCTATTGAAATTTTCGTTATTGCCCGCACCCCGACTTACAGCATAGATTTGCCCTTTGTCAAACATATCTCTCAATTCCGATTTACCAAAATGAAGGGTATCGCTTTTTACAAAAAAATCATCTGCATCTAAATGATCATTGCCATAACCATATTCCAAATGGCTATGTAAGGCGGTGATCGAATCTTGCTTTCCCTCTATCACTCTCAAAAAATAATAAGTAGCTCCTGTATTTTTTTCTTCTATAACCGTGTAGACATCGCCAGTCAGCGGATGGGCCATATACTCCCGGTTACGCTTTTGAGTGGTTTGGTGCCAAAACAACCAAACGATGGCTATCAGGATCGCAAAAAAGATAGCGGAGTAAAACCAGAAAGCTGTTTTAGTGGCTTTGGCATATTTTTCAACCAGACTTTCGGTATTGGTTTCATCATTAAGTCCCAGCGGGGTCTGGCGCAGCCGACCCAGTATAAATAAGTCTGAACTGGGAATTATTTGATTGATGGGATGGGTGGGATTGTGAAGGAAATATTTTAGTCTCACTGGCGCAAATACAACGCCGAGGCAGGTGCGGATGGGTATCTGTGCCGAAAAGCCTATGCACAGATGAGCCAACGCTCATTACCCACGCCGCATATCTCGCCAGAGGTTTTCTATACGGCGATGATACGGGTGTGATACGTGTTTGATACGGGTGAGATGGGGAGTTGATACGGACTTGATACGGAGTTGATACGGCAATGATACGGCGGGCATACGGCAAGCATACGGCAAAAAGGGGTTTTTTAATCAGATTACCGAGGTTCCTGATGCAAGAACCCATACTCCAACATCCTACTAATCTTATAATCCCCCAAAATCCCGTTCAGACATCTTTAGTTCCCAGTCGAGCCTCCGCTGCTCGAACTTGCATCGTTAGGGATTATTGCGGGACTCGCTCGAGAAGAAAAATCAGTGAAATCCATTGATCCGTACAATCCGTGTTTCAGACTTACAATGCTGCCAACTTTTCCAAAGCTGCAACTACCTGATAAATTTTATCCCGCTGCTTTGAACTTTGGAAAAGTTTGCAGCGTTTATTTACTTCCACTCAAATATGATGGCCGTGAAAAACGGTGGAAGGTAAAAATGTTCCTTCACCTTGGCACGGATACCCATCCGCAAAGAGCATGGCTGCATATCCGCGCCAGTGTTCGTTACAATACATTTTGAAAGCAAATCACAAGGCCGAACCAAAGCCCTTTGATTTCATGCCCTAATTTATTGACATCCCCCTTCTTATATTATTGTTTATTTTTGTTCCGAAACCAACCGTTTTGCAAACAGGACAATCCATGAAGAAATACGTTGTACTGCTCCCTGTCATTATACTGCTAAGCTGGGCCCAATGCTTTTCGCAAGTAGATAGCCTTCCCAAGCCCAACGACTCACTGAACACAAAGCTCTTGGACATTTACAACCAGAAAATCCAAGAAACGGAACAACAAAGAACGCTTGACTCATTAAAAAAGATTGAGTTGGAGAACCAAATCTCCATTTTGAAAAAAGCGGATAGTACCAAAAGAGTGCAATTGGAGCAACAATTGCAGGACCTGAACAATAAAGAAAATAGGCAATCGAGCGAAAACAAAGCGAGGATCGATTCCTTACGAAAAATAGCCAAGGCCTATCCGGTGATGGGATATTTTAATGACACTTTATTTTTAATCTATAGTAGATCCGGAAGCTTTTCAGCACAAGACCGGGCCGATGCGATTACCCAGCGCATCGAAAAATTAAAAAAGATTTTCGCCTTCAATACCGATTCCATTGCGCTGGTGCATTCGGAATCCACTATTGACCTGATGCTGCATGACCAGATCATCACCAGTATTTCAGAAGATGATGCCATTTGGAACAATACCACGCAAACGGAATTGGCGGAAAAGTACAGATCCATTATTGGTAATGAAGTAAAAAAATACAAAACGGCTACCAGCATTCCCACTCTCGTCAAGGAGTGCATGCTTGCCTTACTAGTAGCCATTGTTACGGGGGGCCTGATTTATTACCTGAGCAAAGCTTTCAAGTGGTTTGCTTTAAAACTCAAACAACAAGAAGGTAAATCCATCAAGGGCATCAAAATCAGGAACTATACCTTATTCGATGCCAAAAGCCAAGTGAAGGCAGTATTGAATGTGCTCGGATTTTTAAAATGGCTCTGCATTCTATTAGTGGCTTATTTTGCCCTGCCCATTTTGTTTGGGATATTTCCTTGGACGGCAGGATTCGCCAGTACCCTTATCGGATATATTATCCATCCAGTAACCAAAATGGCTCATGGCTTTTGGGATTATCTGCCCAACCTCATCACTATTTTGGTCATCCTGGTTGTTTTTAGGTATGTTTTGAAAGGCATTTATTTTTTAAAATCAGAAATCGAGCGGGGCAATTTGAAGATCCCCGGTTTTTATGCCGATTGGGCCAACCCTACCTACCAAATTATCAAGGTCATCATTTTTGCCTTTTTACTGGTGGTGGTGTTCCCATATCTACCCGGAAGTAGTTCCCCGGTGTTTCAAGGGGTGTCCGTGTTTCTGGGTTTTCTTTTTACGTTCGGTTCTTCTGGCTCGCTCTCCAATATCGTATCGGGATTGGTGTTAACCTATATGCGTTTGTTTAAAATTGGGGACCGGGTAAAGATTGGGGATGTAACAGGAGATGTGATCGAAAAATCCTTATTGGTAACCCGGATACGGACCATTAAAAACGAGATCATCACCATTCCCAATTCCACGGTGATGAACAGCCACACCATTAATTATAGCAGTGAAGCGGTGGATAAGGGTTTGATATTGCATACTACCGTTACCATTGGCTATGATGTACCTTGGAAAGACATGCACCAAGCCTTGCTCAGCGCAGCCGACCGGACGTCACTGCTCCTCAAGGATCCCAAGCCCTTTGTGCTGCAAACCAGTCTGGACGATTTTTATGTTTCCTACCAGATCAATGCTTATACCAAGCAACCCAATCAACAGGCTAATATTTATTCGGACCTGCACAGCCATATCCAAGATTGCTGCAATGAGGCCGGCATCGAAATCATGTCACCGCATTACCATGCGGCACGCGATGGAAATGCCAGCACGGTCCCCGCAAGCTATCTGGGAAAAGATTATCAGGCCCCTCCCTTTCAGGTTCATATCAAAAAAGAGGAATAGTATGGCTTGAACATGATGCCGCTTTTTCGTTCTCATTTTGCCATTATTGCCTTCACTCAAAATGGCATGGTTATTACGCCAAATGAAAACTTTCCAGCGTTTCAAACTTCCATTTCTTCTTTGCAAAATCTGGTTTACCATTTGCTTACCGATCTAGCGCATCAAAAACGTACGCAACCAATGTATATCCCGCTGGTTTAGGCATTGGCATCCCACAAACTCCAATTTAAAAACTACTAAATCGTAATTAATAAAAGTATTTAAATACTTCTATTTAAATAAGCGCTTACTTTGCCTAACATTTTTCATCGAAACCAATCGATCCATGCAACACTCCATATTATGGCTATTCCTGATTTTAGCTGGCCTCAGTGCTTTTGTCTTTACCTATATTTATTTTTCTTCGAAAAAGGCCACCGACGATGACCATGGGGTAGCCAACCCATTAAAAAAAAGGTTTTGGTTCTTACTCATCTTATTGGTGGTATTGGGCATTTTTGCCTCTGTAACAATCCCAAAGTCACCCTATTTTCTTTTTGAAAAGGAAAACCCCTCCCAGGTAATACATGTAGCAGCCCTGCAGTTCTCCTTCTTGTTATCACACAATGCCATCGACCCAAAGACCATGGTAGCAGAATCTTCCATTGAACTACCAGTAAACAAAGTGGTCGAGTTTAGGGTCACCAGTTTTGATGTGAACCATGGGTTTGCTATTTATGATCAATCGAACAAACTGATTGCCCAAACCCAAGCTATGCCCGGATATGTAAACCGTCTGCGATGGAAATTCACAGAACCGGGAAATTATACCATCTTCTGCTTAGAGTTTTGCGGAATGGGCCACCAGATTATGAGATCATCTTTTACTGTAAAATAACGTGTTGTGCTATTAGCTTATCAAAAAAATAGGCATTGATTAAGGCGTTTAT
>JAFDYF010000076.1 GCA_018267575.1 Bacteroidota bacterium | reverse complement strand
CGGGACGAATTTCAAATGCCGCCACAACATGCCAAGCCCTGGCCGTTGTGCGTCATTTACTCCCCGCTTCAACCTTATAAGCAAGATGACATTTAGCAAGACGACTAGAACTATATTTCCACCATTATTCGGATACCTAACTTATTTTTTATGCGACAGGGTTTATGAAAAATATTTTCCGGCTAGTTCATCAAACGAATCTTCAACGCCAGGGATGGTTTCCTTGCTTGAATTTGTTTTTCTAATTATATGGATAATAATTGTCTTTACATTCCAATATAAAGTTATAGTTCCAAGGACATACAAATCGACAAGAAAAACAATACTCCTGACGGCATTATTAGGTTTTTTATTCAGTTTGCTTTTGGGGTTTCTGCATTATTATTTGGACAAACCAAATTTCATAGATGTAATAATAACTTTTTTCAGGTTTTTTGTAGAAATTGAAAGTTTCATTTTAGGCAACTTAATATTGATAACTATTTTCAATAAACTTAGAGGACATACTCATTTTGAACAGTACCCAAGCAAATAAAACGAACGCACAACATGGGGCTTGGCGTTATGCCGGCGGACGGAACACATAACCCAACTTCAATTATCTAGGAACATCGGTCTCGGCGAGATAGATAAGCCTCAGCTTTAAAATATATTCTCAACTTTTGTAACTTTATCAAGCACCAGTCCGGGCTGGAAGTATTCCAAATGCCGCCACAACAAGCCAAGCCCCGACCGTTGTGCGTCATTTTAATTGCGACATGTTCAACCTAAAAAAGACATATTTTTTGACATTCATTTTTACTTTGACACTTTTTTCATGTGACAGAGTAAAAAATGATACTCATAAAGTAGTCGCTAAAGCAAAAGAGACAATTGCAGATAAGAAATCAGAATTGAGTGATAAGCTAATTAATCACTACGACCCTTATCATCCAGACACGAAATTTAATAAAAAGAGATTTTCAGAATTTTTCATGTTTGACCCAACGCCAGACGTAAAAAATATTTATTGCTATGCAGACGAAATGGGGATTGACCATGACTATCAATTTTCTTTCAATTGCGACACAATGACGATTGATAGAATTGTATCTAATTTACATTTGACAAATAATGATGTCATTGACAACAACAATGGAAATGGATTTTGGCACATTTTTCCGTGGTGGGACAGTGCCAAAGTGCAAACATTAAAACCTTTTTCCAAGAAAGGTGAACACGATACTTATTGGTACTTATGGTATGACCGACCACAACAAAAAGCTTATTATTTCTCATTTGACATGTGACAAAAACGAACGCACAACATGGGGCTTGGCGTTATGTCGGCCGACGGAACACATACCCCAACTACAACTATCCATCAGCATCGGTCTCGGAGGACGGATAGGCCCAAGCGTTAGAACATGTTTTCAACTTTTGTACCTTTATTAAGCACCGGCCCGGGCGGAAGGATTTCAAATGCCGCCACAACATGCCAAGCCCTGGCCGTTGGTGGCAACTATTTTTTTAACTCGCTAATTTTATCGGTTACATGAAAAATATTTTGTGTTTGACATTTATCTTAGCATTTGGACTTATTTCATGCAATGATTATAATGAAAAAACGGAAACCGAAATTGCAAACCTTCAGAAAAGAAAAATAGACAAAATCCTAGATAAAATATTTGTCGACGAATATCCTACTTATACAAAAAACGAAATCGTAAGAGGAAAGGCATTGAAAGAGTTAGTTCAAAAAGTTGACAGCCTCTTACCTTTAAACTACTTGAATGATATTCCTCTAAAAGTCTGGAGAATTTCTAAAAACCCTCATGGCAAGGGGGCATTAATTCATCTTTACGCAGACAATTACTCAAGTGATAGACAAACTCTTTCAGACAGACTAGGATTCGACATAATTGGTTTCATGGATGAAGACAAAGCATCCAAACTTATTGATACGAAAAAATATTTTGTTTTTGGAAGCAAATTTAATCGCCTGACAAAGGAAGAAACATTTCTAATTGTTAACCAAATTTATTATAGCCCACGTCCAGAAATTACAGCGAATGTAATTTATAACGACATATACAATTTTAACATTGGTAATTTTGCATGCGTTATCGACTCACTTAAAGTTGTAGGAAAATAGCTGCCACCAACATGGGGCTTGGCGTTATGTCGGCAGACGGAACACATAACCCAGCTTCAATTATCCTGCAGCATCGGTCTCGGGGGACGGATAGGCCCTAGCTTTAAAATATATTTTCAACTTTTGTAACTTTACCCAGCACCGGTCCGGGCGGGAGGTATTTCAAATACCGCCACAACAAGCCAAGCCCCGACCGTTGGTGGCAATGCGCAGGGACAATTTCA
>JAFDYF010000075.1 GCA_018267575.1 Bacteroidota bacterium | reverse complement strand
TTGAAAGCCTCTCCCCTTATACTTCGATGGGCAATGACCCGATAAAGCACAACGATCCAAAGGGGGACTTGCCTTGCTGTGAAACAGCCTCTGCTGTTTGGCAGGCTACACAACAGGCAGCCGAGGGTGCCGACCCTGAAGTAGGTAGGGAACTTATCGAGGCAGTTGGGACGATCGCTACTGTTGGGGCGTTTCTTTATGACGTATCCCAGACTGCGCCTGCACTTAATACGTCAGGATTAGGAGTCGCTGCGCCTAAAGAAAGTGCACATGATTTTGTTAATAGGATACTCCAAAAAATAAAGCCACAAACAATACCTCCTGGTAATATTCTTCAAGCAAAAGGGAAAAAAGACTATGGTAAATCGGGAGGCGCTGAACACACCGCAGGGGCAAGAGCAAGCACTAGACAGGATCATCAAGATGGTTTATCTAGGAAACAACAAGATAGACAAGGTTCAAAGGGAATGAGAAACCCACCAAGAAAACGGCCGCATGGTCATAATGGGCCATGGCCTCCTAAAAAACCTGACCCGCCCCCACCACCAAATCCGCCCCCACCACCACCTCCTTCTCAAAACCCGCCAAATAGTTAATGGCATTGTGTTTGATTATGTATATTTAAAAATAAAAATAGCAAAATGGGAAATGGAGGTATTTTACTGAAGAAGGCTTTAGCTGAAATGGAGAAAGAAGAGCCGAATATGAAAATTGCTTTTGAATTTTTAAGTGCGTCTGCAAAAGCGCAAAACCCGGAAGCCCTTTATGCGCTTGGCACTTGGTATTTGCATGGTAGGTTTGTAAAAAAAAAACCAGTTGAAGCCGTTCGTTATTTTTTAAAATCAATCGAAGGAAACAATAGCAGCGCATATTATGATTTGGCAGTCTGTTATGAAAAAGGTATTGGGATAAAGAAAAATTATAGAGCAGCGTTTAAGTGTTATATAAACGCTGCTCTTAGTGGCGATAAGCAAGCTCTTTACGAAGTAGGTCGTTGTTACTATTATGGGATAGGTACGCCTAAAAATATAGATATAAGTACCATTTGGTTAAAGCATGCAGAGCTTAATGGGGTATGTTAATACCCACTGGTGCGGATATGCAGCCGAGCTTTTGAGCGATTGGGTATCAGCTCCATCTGGCGCGGATTTGCGGCCGAGCCATTGTGTAGATTGGTATCTGTGCCAAAGCTGTAGTCCCGCAATGGTATGGCGTCGTCGTCGCAGCATATTTAGTACTCAGTTTTGAACCACCAAGGCCTAGAAGGGCTATCAAAAAAGTTTCATGATCCCAAACCCCTTCCTTTAAGCTATTTCTGCTAATTTCA
>JAFDYF010000074.1 GCA_018267575.1 Bacteroidota bacterium | reverse complement strand
ACGCACAACGGCCAGGGCTTGGCATGTTGTGGCGGCATTTGGAAAACGTCCCGCCTGGGCCGCTGGTGGTTAAAGTTACAAAAGTTGAAAATATGAACTAACGATCGGGCCTATCCGTCCCCCGAGACCGATGCTGCTAGATAACTGAAGTTGGGTTGCGTGTTCTGTCCGCCGACATAACGCCAAGCCCTATGTTGGGCGGCGTTCTATTAGCGTTTTATGTATTCTGTGTCTTTGTTTAATGTTTTGGCAAAGTCTCTCATTATATTAAAGCCAACGGTAAAAAGGCTTTTTGGGTGAGGAACTCCTTTTTTATTGGTATGATAATATATTGGCTCGTTCCTAAATAGTCCACCATTAGGCGGAGCTGTAACTGTCCCTGTAATGTAAGCAACTGAATCTTTTACCCTAATATTTAGAATATATGTCGCGTTCCACAGTGTAGGATACTCACGGAGTTCCGTTTTTAAAGTTTGCAGATCATTGTCTTTTTGTGCGATAGAATATTTGGCATCTAACAATGCATTGCAGATTTCTATAAAAGATATTTTCTTTACAACAATTGTATTTGCATCTGGAAGTATATCTTGAGCAACAGCAGAAAGTGTCAAAAAGACAAAACTGATTAGTATAATGTATTTCATATGTTACAATATAAAGTTTGTTGCAAATGCCGCCCAACGAACAGGGCTTTGTGCAGGCAGGGCATTGTTGTTTGTCAAGCCCGGAACTGAAGCCCAATAAAGAAATAAAAGTACAAGTTAACAACTAAAAGCCCAACAGAATTCCGTCCAGCCCGAACCAAAGTACAGCGATGCAAATAGCCGAAGTTTCAACGTCAAGCCCTGCTTGCACAAAACCCCATGTTGGGCGTAGGCTTAGTCGTCAATGATTGGTTTGTTAAAAAGTGCTTTACGAGCAATTGATGAAAAATTTTTTTGAAACCCAAGATACTTTATAGAAGAAATTGCTTCTTGTAATTCGTCAATATTCTCGTAATAAAATCCCGTAATTATTTTTTCAGCCTTTTTGTCTTTGATTAAATAAAGAACTTTATAGGAACCGCCTTTTCCTGTAACAGGATAAGTGTCAAAATAACTGTCAAAGTCGGTAAGGTTGTAAAGTTTTGTCTGTCGTGTAATAATATTTTGGAAAAAGATTGTCTTGTCGTCGTTGTTAATTTTTATATTGAAGGCATAATGTGTCCACGAATTAAAAACAGCAACAAGTAAAAATGTAAAAAAAAGAATAAAAATTATTGCCCCAAAAGGTGGAAGTGTTCCTCTTGGTATAATTTGTCCGCTTAAAAAGACAACAGAAATTAAAGTGTAAATAAAAAAACAAATCGCAGCAAATAAAAGTCCGCTTAGGATTAATGCAAAAATTCCGTATGCTTTAAATTTTGAAGTTGTCATATGTAGTTTGGAAAGCTTACGCCCAACGGCCAGGGCTTGGCATGCTGTGGCGGTATTTGAAAAACGTCCCGCCCGGACC
>JAFDYF010000073.1 GCA_018267575.1 Bacteroidota bacterium | reverse complement strand
TTTTTGCTTGCCCAAAAAAGAACCAAAAAAGGGCACCAGAAAACGATGTACGGCCTCCCGAGATCCGCTTCGCTCGTCGGGACAAGCTGTTTTCTGGGAGGAGCTTCGATTGAGCTTTGGCACTACTGTGGTGAACAACAGCGGTGCCTTGATGGCTTCAACATCGGCAAAAGCTTTTCTTTAATAGCACAACACGTTAACTATTCTTAGCTTGTAAACTACTTTAGTTGTTTGATAAGATTGGCAATATCAATAAGGCCTTAGTGGATAAATCAATTGCATTTTAACCATAGAACTATCCGAAGTTGGTAAGGGCGAAACATATTTTTCAAAGCCCACACCCATTCTCGACAACTGATGGTCGGCTAAAAATTTTATCATGACCTCATATATTGGCAACCGCTCCCCGAACCGGCCTTCATAATAGGCGATGGCAACGGGCTGCTTCCCGGGCATTTCCATAAATTGAAATGGGGTATCCCCTTCTGTGGTTTTATTGATATTGACCCCTGCCATTATTTCCAGCGAGTCATTGCCCAAAAAATGATAAGCAACATTTTGGTTGAAGGCCTCCAATTGGTTTTTTCGGGCATAACTATTCAAACTATCAAAGAGCAAAGGCAGTTTTGAATACAGCTCTTGTTTGCGGATTATCAGTTTTCGGGTAATAAAAAGCGAATCGGAACCTTGGTTCAGATCAATTCTAAAACCATAGAAACGAATAGGGTCATTCAAAAAAGAACCGAGTGCCGAAATGGTTTTCTCGGCAAAAGAGTGACCCCTCAAAAAAGGGAAGAGCTTGAAAAAGAGATTGGAGCGATAAGCATAAGCTAGTTTTGAATTTTGGTCGGGATTGAGCGGCTGATCACCGATATAGGGGCCAACCACCAATACTAGTTCATTCCCTACAAAATGGTTATTGCTTTCAATATGGAATTTCCAATTGTCAACACGGTTGATTTTTATTTTTTCAGAAGAAGTTTCGATGCTTAAAGTATGATGTATGCTATCATGCACAAACTGGCAACTAACAGAGTCATGTTGCCAATCGCTTTTTATGTTTGGTTCCCATTTTGTCCAATGTTTACCTTCATAAATGGCGGCGATCACATTTTGGTAGGTATTGGTAATGGTCAGATCACGGTTGACATTTACCGGGATGAAATAACTGATCAACAAAAAAATGCAGAAAATGAGAGACGTGAGTAGTAAATTTTTTTTCATAAATCATGCAAAAGGGTTAAAAAGCAAACATAGGTTAGCCATAACTATAAACGAACATTTTTTTCGAAAGAAATTAACTTCTTTTTAATTCTGAAAAATATTTAAAGATTACCAAATTATGAAGAAGATAATTTGCATTTTTCATCCATCACGATTTTCTTAAATTGCAGTTATGAAAGTGGTATCATTTTTAGCCATCCTGCTTGCTTCTATTGTTTGCCAGAACCTCCGTTTACAGGAACAAAGCAGCCCCGATGCCTATCATCCCAAACATCGGTTTTCCGATTGGTCGGTAGCCAATGCGCATAGTCATAACGATTATCAGCAAAGCCTCCCTTTTACCGCGGCCTATGCTGCTCAGTTTGGTTCCATGGAGGCAGATGTCTTTTTTGTACGAGACAGTATTTTTGTTGGTCATGAACCAGAAGATATCCTGCGTCACCGCATGCTTACCGCACTTTATCTCGATTCTTTGAAATACTATATCAAAAAAAATGGGGGCTTCCCGTATAAGAACAAATCGAGGCAACTTCAATTGTTGGTGGATTTGAAGACGGAGGGAATACCTACTTTGGCTGCGCTGATCAAACTCTTGAAATCATACCCCGAGCTAACGCATTGCAAAGCCCTTAGCATTGTGATCACAGGTAATAGACCTCCTGTGGATACTTGGGCAAGCTACCCTTCCTATATTTATTTCGATGGCAACTACAACGAAACCTATCCCACTCGCTTGCTTCCTAAAATTGCAATGATCAGTGGCGACCTTGCAGATGTGATTAAATGGGATGGCAATGGTAACATCAACACCTCCGACTCTGCAGTACTTGCAGAAACGATCCATAAAGCACATGCCATGGGCAAAAAAATCAGGTTCTGGGATTCGCCTGATTTCCCCAACGCATGGGTCCAACTGATAAAAGCTCGGGTTGACTGGTTAAATACTGACCATATTCCTGAGCTTGCCCGTTTCTTGGGCAAGTCAAAACAACGTCCATGAGTATGTGATTTTTTTTGCTAGCCACCACAAAATAAAAAATGCATTGCCATTTTTAGCGCCTCTTTCTATCAAAGAAAATATGTTGAAATAACCATCAGCAAAAAAACCTCCACATAGGAGGTCTTTTTGTTTACTGCTAAAAACACTAATATGCTTGATTTAGGTTAGAATAAATGCTTTTTAAAACAGTTATTGATAGGATATTTAGTTTTTCAGGATGATGGACCTCGAAGGTTTCTAAAGCATGATTTCCTTGGCTTTTCAAGTATTGGATTGGTTTTCTTAGGATTGGTTTCTAGGGTTTTTCAAGGTATAAGATTCTTGGTTTTCATTGTTGGATTCCTTGGCTTTTCCGAGTATTGGATTTTCAGTTTTAAAGGTTGGTTTTCAAGGGATCTGGAATATTTTATAGGGTACGATTGGATGCAAGTATATATCCCAACTAGATGCCAATATTGAATTATGTTGAATATCAATGTCTTTTACTTTTTTGATGCATGATTTTTTGCCCAACTTGGGAATCTGATTCCGATTATAACAAAATAGCACTCACTATTGAACAGGCTGCTTTTTCCCTAACCCATTGACAACCGTCGCAATGATGAAAATGTTTTTTTTAGAGCATGCAGGTAAAATGGAATAGTATATCCATTTGTAAGGATCATGTTTTATAGTTGATGTTTTTTATTGTGCCCATTTTTAACGTTCATCATTATCCGATTTTACAAAATGTTTCTAATCCCATTTTAATGTGGCATGTACTCTTTGATAAATGTTAGGTGATTTTAGAAGAACTGCCCATGTTCGTGCTCGTTAATTAAATATTAAAAACCGTGATTGTTTTTTAACTCTATGGGTGATCATTCTTTTGTTATTAATTTTAGGAAATATTCTCATCATCCAAAATAGGTCAAAATGAAAAATGCTATTCTAATTTTATTGGTTTCATTAGCAGCACTTGCACAGAGTTGTGTCCCCAAAAAGTTATTGAAACAATCGCAACTGGAAACATCCATATTGAGGAAGGATAGTGCCGATCTTGCCCAAAAAAATTCAAACCTTCAACATGAATTGTCACAAAAAACCAGTGAGGCCAATGGTCTCAATGATAAAATCAACAATCTGAATACCGAGATGGGTGGTTTGCAAAATGATATTTCGGATCTCAATAAGAAAAATGCTGACTTAACGGAAAAAAACAATCTGTTAGGCGAAGAAGCAAGTTCTCAAAAAAATATGTTGAGCAAAAGCCAGCAGGAATTATTACAGCAGCGCCTTCGCCTTCAGCAATTGGAAAAATTATTGGATCAACAGAAACAGCAATCAAAGCAACTCAAAGCAAAAATGATTGATGCTTTGAATAGTTTTAATTCCAATGAACTGAGCGTAACACAAAAGAACGGAAAGGTATATGTGAGTTTATCGGAAGGACTGCTTTTTCCATCAGGCAGTGCTGTGGTAAACCCAAGAGGAAAGGAAGCCTTATCCAAACTGGCCAGTGTGCTGAATCAAAACCCCGATATTTCGGTGAACATCGAAGGCCATACAGATAGTATCCCTATCCATGGAAAATATCTGGACAATTGGGATTTGAGTACAGCAAGGGCCAATGCCATTGTGCGTATCCTGACCGAGAATTATAAAGTAGATCCTAAGCGGGTGGAATCCTCTGGCCATAGTAAGTATGATCCGGTTGATAGCAATGATACTCCTGAAGGTCGGGCAAAGAACAGAAGAACGGATATCATCCTTTCGCCCAAACTCGATGAGTTGTACAAGCTACTGGAGCAATAGCGATGGTCGCTATTTATTCATGGAAATAATAATCGGTTAAATAGGAGTGAAGGCAGATTAAAAGAACAATAGCGAAACCCCGATAGCGGCTATCACGCAAACCAAATCAACCAATAGCATGGTGGGAAGTGCGTATCGGGTGTTTTTGATTTTCACGCTGCCGAAATATACCGCAATAACATAAAAGGTGGTTTCGGCAGCGCATTGGAATACACAGGAAAGCCTACCCGTAAAAGAGTCAACCCCATAAGTGCGCATGGCATCGATCATAAAACCGCGGGAGCCTGCCGCATTAAAGGGGCGCAATATGGCTACCGGAAAAGCATCCACTACTTTCTTCTGGATGCCCAAAGCCATAAATATTTTTGAAATGAAGTCGGAAATCATTTCAAAAACCCCGCTGTTTCTAAAAAGTGAAATGGCCACCAACATGCCTAGGATATAAGGGAAAATAATCCTTCCGGTTTCCAAACCACTCATAGCACCCTCTGTAAAAGAGGAAAAGATATTTTTGTCGTTGGCCGCAAATTTTTTCTCTTTTGTAAAAGCATATATAAGTATTGATAGGATGATCAACAGTAAAAGCACATTGGAGATATTATTGGTAAAATGGTTTTTCTGGATGATATCCAATCGGGCAATATAGATGAGCAATCCAGTAATCACACCCATGATCCCTGTCAGGGAAAGCAATAAGGTAGCACTTTTGAAATTGATCCGCTGCCGGATACCCACGATCAGCAGTGCAGCCACCGTGCCCACAAATGACGTGATGATGCAAGGCAGCATCACATCGGCAGGGTTTTGTGCATTTTGTGCAGCTCGATAACCAATAATAGAGGTAGGTATCAACGTGAGGCCCGCTGCATGCAGGCACATGAACATAATCTGCGGGTTACTGGCTTTTTCTTTGTCGGGATTGATCTCCTGTAAACTTTGCATCGCCTTTAAACCAAAGGGGGTTGCCGCCGAATCCAGCCCTAAAAAATTGGCCGCAAAATTCAGCATCATATAGGAAATGGAAGGATGGTTGGCAGGCACCTCCGGAAACACTTTAATAAAGATGGGGCTTAGAAAGCGGGCCAGTTTTTCGGAAGCGCCAGAGTCGATCAATAGTTGCAGGATGCCGCAGAAAAAAGATAGATAGGCAATCAAAGGGATCAGCAGGTCCAGAATGGTGTTTTTACAGGTAGGCAGTATGCCATCGGTGGCAAGTTTGCCTGTAGTAATTTTTACGATATTATTTTCAAGTGTATAAACCGTATCCTTATGGACAGAGGAATAGCTATGTGTTTTTGAGTTGGTCAAACTATCCCCTATGGAAGCGGGCAACTGGTTTAGATAGGTTTCACGAACCAAAACGGGATCATCCTTTTTTCCATTTACGATATTGTCGATCGAGTAGGATCTCCCAAAGGCCAGCATGACCAATATATACAAAACTGAAACCAGTATGATGGAGAGCCAGAACCTGCTAAGTGCCATATTGGATAAACAATGATTTGGCACACAACTTAAGCAAATGTTTGGAAAGATGTGAAAAGGGCAAATTTATCTGATTGATAACCTCATAACAGGCCCATTAGGTCGGAACAATTGGGCAATGTTTATCACTCATATAAATGTATAGTCAAATGAGAGAGCTGTCTAAAAGCGATGGTTTATGTTGTATAAATTGATTTCGCTTAATGCGCTCGACAGAAAAAGTTTGGCTGAGTTTTAAAAAATATTTCCCTCATCATTTAAAGAACTACAATCACTGATCTTAATCTGCAATGCAGGCTAAAATCGGTCTAAAGCAACCCTATCTTCTATTTTTTAGAAAAAATTACATTTGATAGAGGATTTCTTGATATGAATATTTTTAAACGATTGGTTATCAGGTAATAATTTTTTGGTATGTGCATTGGATTAATGAGTTCAATAAAAACTTGAATCATGAAATCTAAACTTTACATCATTACCACAATTCTCTCAACATTTATTTCAACAACGATTTTTGCACAAGCAACTGGTCTTAATATTTATCAGCCCAGTTTTAGCGGTCAACAAGCGGGATGGTCAGTGAACGGCAATGCTAGTTTTGGCACTATTAATAGCACCACTGCCCTTATTCTAAACCCAAGCACTGGTAACCAAATGGGTACTGCTTTTTGGAAAAAGCAGATTTCCCTTTCCAACAATGCTTCATTCAGCGTGTTCTTCACTTTCCAGATTGACCAGAATAATTCTAGGGCTGACGGGCTTGCATTTATTTTACAACAACAATCCTCCACCACTACTGCAGCAACGGGTGGTGGACTAGGATACAGTGGTTTCCCCGGTAAATCTATTGCAGTGGAATTTGATACTTATCAAAATGGCGGCGACCCAAACAATAACCATATTGGGCTTGACTTCAACGGGAATACCGATCATAGCACGAATGGGGGCGTAGTGGCCAGTCTCAATGCCTCTACATTGGATCTGGCTGATGCCAAGCTGAAATATGTATGGATCGATTATAATGGCGCAACCAACCTATTTGAAGTAAGGATCAGCAAGTCAAACACTAGACCTTCGACCGCTACTATCTCCACTACCAGTTATAACCTCTCTAATTATTTTACAGGCAGTTCAGTTTATATGGGCTTTAGTGCAGCAACCGGTGGTGCGTGGGAAAGACATTCTATTACTTCTTTCTATGCTATCAATAAATACCAACCAATCAATCCTGCCACCAATACGTATGCGCAGAATGCAATGGGCATTGCGATGAGCAGCAGTACCAACAACCTTTCCAATAATGGAACGTCAGTACCTGTTACCATTACACTTACCGATGCGGGTGGAACCGTGTTGGCGAACCAACCTATCACCTTGAGCATTCTATCGGGTACGGGTACTTTATCAACTTATTCTGGTACCACCAATGCTAGTGGCCAGTTGGTAGTGAACATCAGCAGCACAACTGCTGGCACCTTAACCGTTAATAGTGTTGCTGGTTATGGTGGAATAAGCACCAACAAAACATTTACAGTTAATAACACATTGCCCATTTTGGTAAGAGATTTCACGGCCAGTATCCAAAATGCAAACGTGTTATTGAGCTGGGATATTGAATCGGTGCAGAATGGCAAAAATATTGAAGTATTACGTTCATCAGACGGCGTGAATTTTTCAACCATTGGTACTATAGAAATAAATAACCAGGCAACCATGTTGGGTGCTGCTTCCTACACCGATGAAACTCCATTATCAGGTATGAGTTATTATAGGCTGCGCCTGAATAACCTAGATGCAGTGTCTACCTATAGCCCCATCGCCATGGTCGATTTTTCTTCTAACAATACAGCGTTAAAGATATTGGGTAACCCGGTAAGCAATGCACTTAAAATAATTGGTCTTTCAAAAGAAGCCGGTCAGGCAATGGTATTTAATATTGCTGGCAGGGTAGTAGCTCAAACATGGATTGGAACTGGTTCTGGAGCCATGGAAATTTCCTGCAGCAACCTTCCTGTTGGTCAGTATTTCGTTCAGATTGTGCAAGGCCATTCTGCAAAAACAATCCCTTTTGTAAAGATGTAATATTTCAACACTTTAGTTTAGATTTCAAATCACGCCCCGGCTAGTCTTAGTTGGGGCTTTGTTTTACGCAAATGGTATTGATTTAAAGTCCCTAACTCTTAGGGGAAGAATTATTTTTTTCCAACGGATAGGGGTATTTGATTTTTTTGGGTTTTAAGAAATGTACGGACTGTTCTATTTGCACAACCCAGATAGCTGTGTAGCCATTGCCTTCACATGAACGTTTGGCAATGGATATAAAATCAGTAGTCTTTAAAATACATATTTAAAAGAAGGTAGTGCTAACCTCCTGAATACTCAAAGGGCCTTGTCCTAACAAGGCTCTTTGTTTTTACCTTATAAAATCAAAACTAGGATTGTGACGCTATAAAAATGTTTCCTTTTAAATACGCTGATAGGTTTGATTGACTTTTTCAGATCTATTGTAGTTAAGAATTAAAGCCTCGGCTAGTCTTAGCCGGGGCTTTGCTTTATTTGAGATCATTTTTCGCGCATAAAATATTTTCAAACCCTTTGTCCTTTTAATTTTGTTGTGGACCGCTCATGGTTTTTTTCCGAAATTCTTAAGCATGGATCTCTTAAATTCTGATCTTGTAAATAGGGTGCTGGTGGGGGCTATGAATAAGAAACCTTAACTTTCCATACTTTATTATTGGTGAAAACTAGGGAAATTATTCATCATCCATTATACCTTGTTTAATGACAAATATCAGCGACCTGAATATTGAAGAGGAGATTGTGCCATTGTTTGATTTTACTTTTAACATCCATGCAGCAGTGGCATTGAAGGAGCTGTTTTTAAAAAAGCTCGATTCCGTGGAAGAAATACTGGCTAGACAGCAATTGTTGAAAGGATTTTTGGCTAACAGGGATTTATTCCAAGACTATTCTTTTTCACGTTTTAATTTATCAGAGGTTCACGATTTTCTGGAAACATTTTTTGTTGGTTCTGTTTCTGGTAGATCCATGCGTTGGAAACTGATGTTTTCCGATAAGGAAAGGCAACAGAAAAGAGGAAAGCTCATTTTGATGGTGCGGCTTTTTCATAAAATAAACAGTGATTATTTATGCAAGCTGGATACATCCGTTTTCCCAGTAGCATATGCGGATGAACTGGAACAGATAAAAAAGTTTTTTTCGGATTTCAATTTGGAGCGATACGAAACTGCATTCCGTAAAAATAAATTTAAAATCAAGCACATCGTAGAATTGATGCTGTTGATTACAGAAAAAACAGGTAATGGTCAAATGGCTGCCTTTTGGGATCGCTGGTTTCGGTTCGAGGCTTATCTTTCAATAGGCAGGGGTATTATTATGCATGGCTATGAGTTTCCAGTATTTGATCAGGCACATTTTGTTTTGGAAGGGTTTTATCATCCGGTATTAAAAAAGCCTGTTAAGAATAATTTAGATGTAAAGAACAATGTGGTTTTATTAACGGGGCCCAATATGTCGGGCAAATCTACTTTGCTGAAAGCATTGAGTCTTTGTGTTTATCTTGGTCATATTGGTCTGGCCGTTGCGGCAGCAAAGGCAACCATGCCTTTTTTTAGCACCATTGCCGTCGCCATCAATCTTACCGATAGTATTGTAAGTGGCTATAGTCATTTTATGTCGGAGATCATGACGTTGAAAAATGTGCTTGCCGAAGCGGGGGCCAATGCAAAATGTTTTGCCGTTTTTGATGAGTTGTTCAGGGGCACCAATATCGAAGATGCGCTGGAGATCAGTACCGCCACCATCAAAGGATTGGCTCATTTTCCCAATTCCTTTTTCTTTATATCCACCCACCTGCACCAATTAAAGGAGATGGAAGAAATCAAATCCCATAAAGTAGCTACCTGCTATATCGAATGTGTACTCACTGGCAATAGCCCTGCATTTACCTATAAAATCAAAGAAGGCTGGTCGGATCTAAAGCTGGGCCGCATCTTATTCGAGAGGGAAGGATTGGATAAAATGCTGGAAGCCTAGTGGGATTTTTCAGTTTCAAAATACAGTGATGGGGCTAGCGAATGCTTCGGTAAAGCAATATCTATTAACAGTGCCAAGATCATCAGTGAAAAAAATAAACCAAGATGAATAGTCTAATACCATATTTCAAAGAAATTTACATGATGGATTTCTGCTCATGAAACTTCTCGGATTCAATGAATTCACTGGGCGTTTTCCCAAAGTATTTTTTGAACTCTTTACTAAAATATTTTCGGTCGCTGTAACCAACCATATACGCTACCTCGTACACGACCAGGTTTTTCTGTTTAAGTAGTTCGGCCGCTTTTTTCATTCGCAGCGATCGGATCAGGTCGTTCACCGACATATCGGAGACCGCTTTCAGTTTTTTATAGAGCACCGGTTTACTCATGGCAATTTTATGACAAATCATGTCAACCCCAAATGCGGGGTCGTCCATATATTCGTCTATGATTTGTGTGATCTTATTCAAGAACTCTTTGTCTATTTCGCTCAGTTGTGGAAGAGCTTCAACATTGATATCTTCTTTGTTTACATTTTCTCCCAAAATCTGCCGGGCGATACTCTGCCTCATCCTTTCCAATGATGCCAATTGGTTGTGGATGTGCAAGCTTAGCACTTTCAAACTGAAAGGCTTGGTAAGATAAATATCCGCCCCCATCTCCAAACCACTTATATAGTTGTCGGTGGCTGATTTGGCCGTTAGCAGGATGACAGGGATATGACTGGTGCGCTCATCTGTTTTTAGTTGCTTGCACAGGGTCAGTCCATCCATTTCGGGCATCATGATATCGCTGATGATAATGTCGGGGATTTGTTCGATGGCTTTTTCCCAACCCTTTAAACCATTATTGGCATCCAAGATGATATATTGGTCGTTCAATGCGCTTTTGACGAAATCCAATACATCCTGATTGTCTTCTACTATTAAAACCGAATATTTTTTTTCGGGCAAAACTATTTTCCCATTTGATGAAGGCTCCGCTTTGCTTAAGTTCATGCTCAATGGCAAGGCGTTTTCATTACTAGTCTCTTTGTTGAGGTTTGGAGCGATTTGCGATGGGGCAAAATGTTCATGACCCTTTAGGAGTGTGATCGTAAATATGGTCCTATTTTCTTTTCGCTCCGGTCCTGCGGCGATGCTTTCCACAGTGATATTCCCTTTGTGCAATAGCACAATACTTTTGGCCAAGGCCAACCCAATGCCATAACCTGTGTTTTGTGCACCATGGTCGTTTTCCTGATAATAGTTTTTAAAAAGTTTATCCAAATTTTCGGGTGCAATGCCAATTCCGTTATCCACAATATTTATTTCCACGGTATTTTTATATTCCTTCACCATCATATTCACTTGGCCCCCATCATGGGTAAATTTGAAGGCATTGCACAAGAGGTTGGAAAATACTTTTTGCAATTGCTCTTTGTCGAAATACAGGTCAATATGGTCCGTATCGCTGATGAGGCTGCTTTTGATGTTTCTCGAAAGCGCCATATTTTGAAAGGAGGAATAAATATCCTGAAGCACGGGAATCATATTTTCTTTGGATACATAGAGATGCAGGTTTCCCGTTTCTGCCTTCCGGAAATCCATGAGTTCGGTAACAAGCTTCAATAAGCTATCACTGTTTTTTTGTAGTATCAATACCTGTTTGTTCACCGGTTTATCTTCTTGGGTGCTGAGGACAAGTTGTTCCACCGGGGCGGATATGAGGGAGAGATGGGTGCGTATTTCATGCGAGATATTGGTGAAGAAATCCAATTTCATTTGGTGCAGTTCGTTTTCCTTTTTAAAAAGCGCATTCAAAAAGAAGTATCGTGCAATAAAGAAAATCAGGGCACTGAGCATGAGGGCATAAACACAATAAGCCCACCAAGTGAGCCAGAAGGGAGGCGAAACTACTATTTTCAAGGAACGGGTATCGCTCCAAACGCCATCATTGTTTGCCCCTCTAACCATAAAGCGGTAATCACCGGGTGGCAGATTGGTATACGTGGCGAAAGGCGAATTGGTCATGTTCCAATCT
The DNA here is from genome assembly GCA_018267575.1 of Bacteroidota bacterium. GTDB lineage: Bacteria > Bacteroidota > Bacteroidia > Chitinophagales > Chitinophagaceae > Puia. The sequence continues at coordinate 21,954 of JAFDYF010000073.1, read as the reverse complement.
TTATCGAATCCCTCCAGCTTGTAGGCATATCTGTTTTTATCGCTTTTAATATAGTTCAATAAGGCAAAGCCGATGGTAAATACGTTTTGATCGTGCTTTAAGCCGATTGCTTGCGTAAGGCTGATATCTTTGTTTAGGATCCCATCCTTGCCATTCGGCTCTATAAACTGGTTTGATAAATTAAGCGAAGTGAATATCAGGGGCGCTTTCCAATCGTTTGTTTGTATATCGGCCGGGAAAAAACTGGTAAACCCTTTAAAGCCTCCAAAAAACATTTGGCCCGAAGCTGTTTTATAAAAAGCATTATTGTTGAATTCGTTGCTGGCAAGCCCATCACTACTGGTATAGTTTTTAAAACTATTTTTTTGGGGGTCAAATTTTGAAAGACCATTGCTGGTACTGATCCATAAAAAACCTTTTTTGTCTTCCAGGATGCCCAATACATTGTTGTTGGGCAAACCTTCATTCTTGGTAAAACCGGTAAAGGATTTTTTGATGGGGTCAAACAGGCTTAGCCCGCCATAATAAGTGCCCACCCATATATGGCCCTTACTATCTTGTTGTATGCAATTGACCGAATTGGCAAGCAGGCCATCTTTCTTGTTTTGGTTAGTGGCGAATTCCTCGCAAGGCCCATGATTGTTTGGGAGCACATATATGCCCGCATTGGTGCCGATCCATATATTCTGTGCGGCATCTTCCATCAATATTCTTACAGAAGGGTTTGCGATGGTATGTCCTTCAGTTGTAGTAATTGTGTAGGATGTGAATTCTTTGCTGTTTTTATACAATACGTGCAAGCCACTATTGGGCGACCCGACCCATATATTACCCTTGCTATCTTCCAACAAGGCTACTATTTCGCTGTTTAATGTTTCAATGTCATTTTCCTTGAACAAGAACCTTTTGAATGTTTTTGTTTTTGGCGAAAACAAATTGAGCCCACCCCCATGCGTGCCTGCCCATACCTGGCCCGTTTTATCGCAAAGGACCGTTTTCACCAAATTGGACGCAATGCTATTCGGGTCACCGATTTTATTTTTATAAAAAATAAACTTTCCACTGCTGCGGTCATAGAAATTCAATCCCCCGCCTTCGGTGCCAATCCAGAGGTTATGATTGGCATCTTCCGAAAAGGAACTGACCACATTATTATTTATCCCCCCTGGTCCATTCGTGTTTTGATAATCTACAAAATCGGTTTTATAGTTGGTGGAAAAATTCACGCCACCAAAATAGGTGCCCACCCACATGGAACCATTGGCATCTTTGAAAATGCTGTAAATGGAATTCTGGCTCAAACTTTTATTGTTTTCGGCCTCATGTTGATAGGAGTTGAATTTTTTTGTGCTGGGGTCAAAAATGCTCAATCCTTCCTGTGTGCCGATCCATATCTTGCCATCATTGCCCCTCACTATTTTTCTGATATTATTATTAATGAGTGAGTGGGGATCGCTATTGATATGCGCATATTTTGCGAACTTGAATGCTGTATTTTTTTGCCCATATAAATAGGCATGGTCTAATATATTGATGCCATTATTGAGGGTGCCCACCCACATATTAAGCTGTTGATCCTGAAAAATGGCCGTGATTTTATTGCTGCTAAGACTGTTTAGGTTTTGGGTATCAGGTTGTACTGTTTGGATTTTTGGTTTCCCTTGATCAAATGACATAATATTGAGCCCATTATCCGTTCCGATCCATACCTGATCTTCTTTGTCAATGGCAATACAATTGATTTTGTTCGAGGCAAGACCGTCTTTGGATGTGAATCGCACATATTTATTAAATCTATTATTTGATCTCCCTTCCAATAAATAAAGCCCATTACTGCCAGCTACCCAAATATTTCCTTTCTTGTCCTCAATGATGGATCGTATCGGTCCTTTAATTTCAATGCTGTCCCCGCCGCCAATAATGTATGGGTCAAATGAATTTGTTTCAGGGTGATACCTGCTTAGGTTTTTGATGTTACCAACCCAAAGTGTTTTGCTTCTATCCAAATAAAGCGAAGTGACATAGTTGTCTGGCAAACTGTTTTTATCTGTATTGACATGTTGGAAAACTTTGATGTTATGCCCATCGTACCTGTTCAGCCCGTAACGGGTGCCCATCCAAATAAAGCCCATACTGTCCTGTGCGATGGAAAGGACCGAGTTTTGAGAAAGCCCATCCTCCACGTTCAAGTTTTCAAATACGGGGCTTTGGCAATCCCCATTTGAAGAAAGCCCAACGGAAAAAAAGAATAAAAAAAATAATACCCTCATTTTTCTATGAGGATGGTACACTGAAATAAGGCCAGTCATTTTCTAGGAGTTTGAAGAAAAATTGACAGACCAAAATTATACAAAGCTTTATTGCGACAGCATTTTTTTTCAAAGGATATATACTCTTAAAGCTAAATCGAGTGATACTGAATGATGTAGTTTAAAATTTTTTAAGCCTCTAAGCTAAAATCGTTACGATTTTACCCCTATTCATTTACAATCTTACCCCTGTTTTTTTTAATACAATCTCAAATTTGGACAAATAATATATTGTAAGAATGTTGCCCTGATTGTTTGTCATTCTTACCTATATGCTCATTTATTGTCTAACAAAAATTGCTTATGAAAAGTAAAACAGTAACTCAACAAAAAGCCTTGCCAGGGGCTTGGCTTAAACTAGCGTTTTCGGTTTTGGTTTTTGCCCCCTTATTCTTATTTGCTCAAATAAGAACGATCACCGGAACCATTAAGGACGAAACAGGAAAGCCCTTGGAGAGCGTTTCCGTTAAAATTAAAGGCAAAGCCGAGGGTACTCAAACGGATGCACAAGGAAAATTTAGTATCAGTGCCAGCAAAGGAGATGTATTACAAATTTCCTCCATAAATCATGTGGGTACCAATATTACCGTGGGCACCGCATCAAGCTATTCGATCACCCTCAAACAAAAAGAAGGTTCTTTGAATGAGGTGGTGGTGATCGGTTACGGAACACAGAAAAGAAAAGATGTGACTGGTGCCATATCGGTCATCGATAAAAAAATGTTGGAAAACCGGCCAGTGACCAATTCGGTGGATGCCTTGCAGGGCACGGCCCCAGGCTTGGTGGTTACCCGTACTAGCGGACAGCCCGGTCAAGAAAGCTGGAATTTGAATATACGTGGTTTTGCTTCCTTGAACGGGATCAATCAGCCCTTGGTGATTGTGGATGGGTTAGAATATCCAGACCTTACCAAAATAAACCCCAATGATATTGATAATATCTCGGTGCTGAAAGATGCGGCCGCTGCTGCTATCTATGGTGCAAAAGCAGCGAATGGGGTGATATTGGTCACTACCAAAAAAGGTGCTGCGGGAAAAATGACACTGAGCTATACTTCCCTGTACACGATAAAAAAGCCGATGGAAGTGCCTCAGCGTAACCATTCCTGGCAGGATGCAGAAATGCAGAACCTCGCCAATATCAATAATGGCGGTGCTGCTCCCTTTAGTGCACAGCAGTTGAGTTGGATGCAGAGTGCCGATTCCAATTTTGTGCCTACCGACCCTACCAAAGGTTTTTATTATTATGACCTGAACCCGGGCCCCATGGTATTGAGAACGAGCAGCCCGAGCCAACAACAAAATTTGGATATCAGTGGGGGCGATAGCAAATCGCAATATTTTATTGGGCTGGGTTATTATTCAGGTACAGGGATATTCAAATTTGGCCCGGATGGTAACCAACGATATAATGCTAGGCTGAACTATGCTACCAAATTCAATAAGTATTTTAGCCTCGATTCTAGGGTGGCTTTTACCCAAAATAAAATTCAAGCGCCATCAGCAACTGTTCAAGGGGATTATGGGTTATTGTATAATTTGTATTCCATCAGAGAAATGTACCCTGTGTTTGTGCCGGGCGACAATACCAAATATGCTGCTGGCAATACTTCGGCTACCTATGCTACCTTAAAGGATGGAGGTTATTCTAATACCCTGCAAAATTTGCTGGATGGGGTGTTTACATTAAAGGCAGAAAATTTTGTGAAGGGTCTCTCTTTAAGAATGGTTTTCAGCCCACATTTGGAACAGGACAATTATGACAATTTATCGAAGACCATCCCAACTTGGTCCTTTAACCTGCCTACCAATTCTTTTGTGCAGAAAACTTTTTTTAATACAGTCAATTCTGTAACAAAAACAAGGACCACACAAACCTCCACCAATACCAATCTATTGGCTGATTATGATCTGAAAGTTTCCGAAAACCATCATTTTCATTTATTGGGTGGCTTCCAATACCAATACTATAATTACAATTATTTGTATGCCAAAAATTCATCCTTGGTAAACAATGACCTGCCCACGCTCAACTATACCACCAATGCCACTTTGCCACCGGGCTATGTTGGTGACAATTTGCAGACCAATGTATGGGTTTCGTATTTCGGAAGGTTCAATTATGATTACAAACAGAAATATTATTTTGAAGCAACTTTGCGCAGTGATGCAAGTTCCAAACTAGCTCCTGGTCATCAAACTCAAATGTTCCCTTCTGTTTCTGCCAACTGGAGGATCAGTCAGGAAGATTGGTTCCAGAATGCAGTTCCTTTTGTCAATGAACTAAAAATAAGGGGTTCATGGGGGCAATTGGGGAATGCGCAATTAGGCCAATACCCTTGGCAACAGAATTACAATTCGGTCACCATGTTGAACAATGGTACCTATCCATTTAACAACTCTGCCACTCCTTATGTATATCAAGGAAGTTTGCCCTCCCCTGGGTTGGGCTGGGAAACCATTTCCACCACAGATGGAGGTTTGGATCTGGCTTTGTGGAGGAACCGACTGAATTTCAGCTTTGATTATTTCGAGCGTATCAACAACAACATGTTGATTACCCTGAACCAACCTGCTTTATTGGGGGTAAGCCCAAGTACTACCAATGCGGCAGCCATGAAAACCTGGGGCTGGGAAACCAGTATCGGCTGGAAAGATAAGGTTGGGAAAATTAATTATTATGTGAACCTGAATTTGGGCGACAATCAAAACAGGATCACCAAATATCTGGGCAATGTGGTGTATAGTGAAGGCTTGAACACAGCAATCTTGGGCATGCCCATCAATTCGATTTATGGGTATAAGACATTGGGATATTTTCAAACGCAGGATGATGTGAACAAAAGCGCTGTTCAGTTCAACACCACAAGACAAGGCCCTGGCGACCTCAAATACCAGGATGTGAATGGTGATGGAAAAATCAATGGCGGTGTGGGCACGGCGGCAGACCATGGGGACTTAGTATATCTGGGAAACACATCCCCAAGATATTCTTTTGGTATTTCTGGAGGGGCTTCGTGGAAGGGAATTGATGTTTCGTTCTTTTTCCAAGGTGTGGGTAAAAGAAATATAATCCTCTATCCTTCAGAAGCTATTCCTTGGATTGATAGCTGGCGCAACCCCATGGCCAATTATTATAACAATTATTGGACCCCCACCAATACCCATGCACAATTCCCAAGGCCCATTGCTGGCGGCGGAACAAACGGACATATCAATAGCCAATTTGTACAAAATGCCGCTTATATACGGTTGAAAAACCTGCAGATAGGGTACACGATTCCTGCATTTATTACCAATAAGGCAAAAATTCAAAGTCTTAGGATATTCTTTACTGGACAGGATATTTGGACCAAAACAAAAATGTGGTACCAATATTTCGACCCCGAAAGTCCCAATAATGTGGCATTTAATTACCCATTCTTTTCATCCTATGCATTTGGGATAAACCTGACATTTTAATTGAACTAGAAAACAAGAATACTATTAAAATCAATTGATCTGTTAGCATCATAAAATAAAACCTAATTATCATGACACATAAAATAAATAAAAATTTTTTCATCGTGCTGCCCTTGCTTGTTTTGCTCATAGCCGGTTGCAATAAGCAATTGAGCCAAAGCCCTCAAGCACAGTTATCGGATGCGGCCTTCTGGCATACCACCTCCGATTTGAATGCGGCTTGTAATTATTTATATACCTACCTACCTTCCTTATCATCAGATCCGGCGGGTAGCCCAACACCCTATCAGGATAATTTCTCCAATGATGGATTTGGTTCAGGAACAATTGGAGTGGGCGATGGTTCAAGGTCTGCACCTGCAAACTCCAATGAATGGACCAATTATTATAGATTGATTCGGGCTTCCAACAACATCATAGAAAAATCTGCTAGTGTAACTGGTAGTCAGGCATTAATTAATCAATATATCGGAGAGGCAAAGTTTTTTAGGGCATGGGGTTATTTTGAATTGGTTAAAAGGTTTGGTGATGTACCTTATATTAGCCATACCCTGGCATTGGGCGATTCTCTTTTGTACTCTTCCCGCACCAATCGGGAAACCGTGGTGGACAGTATTTATGCCGACCTTGATTTTGCCGCCACCAACTGTCCCCAACCAGACATTTTGCAAAGCAGCAATCAGTATGGTCGGATTGGGGCTACGGCAGCACTGGCTTTCAAATCAAGGGTAGCTTTGTTTGAAGGTACTTGGGATAAGTTCCATGCACAAGGTGATGCAAACAAGCACCTGCAAGTTGCGGTTACTGCAGCAAACGCGGTGATCACCGGAGGTAAACATAGTTTATATACGGCTGCAGGCGACAGCAGCTATTTTTACGAATTTCAATACAATGGGGCGCTTTCCGGCAACCCCATACAGACTACTTATGGACCTCAGGTGAACTATACCTATACTACCAATAAAGAAAATATTATTGTGCGTTTGTATGGTATCAATCTCACCAATGTAGTTGCGTCTCATAGTTATGAGAGAGGTTCCTTGGAACAAGGAAACATTACGGCCACCAAAGCTTTCGTGGATAGCTATTTGTTTACGGATGGTTTGCCGGCAGGTTCTTCGATGTATGATTCTACCAATAACCAAACCAGCACCTTGACCATTTTCAGAAATAGGGATCCACGGATTGGGATGACCATCTGGAACAAGACCCTGTACTATCCAAGTTTGGGAGGTATCAATTTGTACAATCCCGGTATCAAGTTTAATATCAGGAAATATTTTTCGGTCAGTGATTGGACCAACCAAACCAGCTTCCTCAACTTTAATGTATTACGTTATGCGGAAGTGCTTTTGAACTATGCGGAGGCTCAATTTGAACTGAATGGATCTATCAGTGATGCCGATCTGAACCTGACCATCAATGCGCTACGCAACCGTGCCAGCAATAATAATCCTTCAAGATTACCCTTGCTTACCAATGCGTTCGTAACAACCAATGGATTGAATATGGAAACGGAGATAAGAAGGGAAAGAAGCGTGGAACTGGCATTTGAAGGATTTCATTATTGGGATGAGCTTAGATGGAAAACAGCAGAAACCGAATTACCACAGTCTGTATTGGGACCCAAATATTTCCCAGCAGAAATGATTGGAGTGGCTAAACCAGTTCTGGACCCCAATGGTTTTGTAGTCCTTGAAAGTTCATCCAGCCGCGTTTTCAACCCAACCCGTGATTATTTGTGGCCACTGCCTACTAAAGAACTGGCATTGAATAGTAACCTTACACAAAACCCTAACTGGTGATTTTTGATTTGATAAATAAACGTTGAAATGTTTTTTAGCAAGTAGTATAGTTTGGTTTAAGTTACCTGTCCCCTTTATTGGGGACAGGTATTTTTTGAAGGGTAATATGATTGTTTAATAGGCATAGTTTCCGAAATTCACCCCTAGTTTAAATACCATACATGAAAAAAATATTATTAATAACCATTGCATTTTCTTTTTTTCTTTTTTCCTATGGGCAAAATGCAAAGAACAAGAATTTGATAAAGCAGGATTTTAAGTATGCAGATGCCCAGTTGAAAAATATGCTGAAGGAAACGAAGGATATTGGTTTGCGATTTCCCCGAACCATCAATAAATCTGGAAAGCTTGCCACTACTAATATGTATGATTGGACCTCTGGTTTTTTCCCCGGCAGTTTATGGCTTTGTTATGATCAAACCAAAGAGGAAACGCTTAAAACCGCCGCTATAGAATGGACAGAAAAGCTGGCTCCATTACAATACTATACTGGTAATCACGACTTGGGATTTATGATGTATTGCAGTTATGGGAATGGGTTGAAAGCAACTGCGAATAGTGCTTACCGTGATATCCTGATACAGTCGGCCAAATCACTTTGCACAAGATATAACCCAATAGTAGGTTGTATAAAATCCTGGAATCAATTCCCTTCCTGGCACGGGAACAAAACTTACTATTTCCCTGTCATCATAGACAACATGATGAACCTGGAACTTCTCTTCTATGCGTCTAAAACCACGGGCGACACGAGTTTTAGGCATATTGCAATCAGCCATGCAGTACATACCATGGACAACCAGATAAGAAAAAATTATAGTTCTTTCCATGTGGTTTGCTATGATTCAACTACCGGGCAGGTGATTGGTCGGGAAACGGCGCAAGGCCTTTCTGATAATTCCACTTGGTCGCGAGGTCAGGCTTGGGGGATTTATGGGTTTACGATGTGCTATCGTGAAACAAAAGACGAGCGTTTTTTGAAAACGGCTGAAGGAATGGCCGATTATTATTTGGATAATAAAAACCTGCCAAAAGATAAAGTTCCTTATTGGGATATGAACGCAGGACAATCAGGGTATGAACCAGGGGTCAAATCCCATGCAAATGGGATCACTATAAAATATAGGGATGCCTCTGCGGCAGCCATAGCAGCATCGGCTTTTTTTGAACTCAGCACTTATTCTTCCAATAATTCAAAAAAATATTATCAGGCGGCAGTCCAAATATTAAAATCGCTCTCTTCCCCTGCATATCGTGCACCCTTGGGCACCAATGGGGATTTTATGATCATGCATTGTGTGGGGAGTTTGGCACATGGTTCCGAAGTGGATGTGCCGCTGGTTTATGCCGATTATTATTTTTTGGAGGCATTGACAAGGTTTAATCGTTTGTTGGAAGGAAAACCGGTGGTGGGGGAGTAGGCATAGGGTAAAAGGTGGAGGGTAGAAGCTAGAAGGTAGAAGGTGGGAGAAAGCGATAACTGTTTTAAATGTATTTGTTTTTTTATTACCTATTTATGATAGGTTAAATTTTTTTACTGATAGTGTTTTCTACTCTGCGCCTTCCCGTCTCTGCGGTTAATTGTTCACTACAGGGGAACAGATTGGAAATTCGTCTTTGATTGGTCTGCCTGATGTGGTTAAAAAAATTCCTCAAATGATTTGAGAGATTGTAAATATTCAGCTATGATTTTTTTTAAAAAGCTCGTGCATGTTTTTATTTTTTTTATCGGGATTTTATCCTCATATAATTCAATGGGCCAATCTATTTATTCAATCAATATTCCCGATGAAACAACTACCGAGCGGACTGGTTTTTTGAAAATGGGTACCGATATTTCCCCAACCGGTGATGTGCTTTCCTATACCGATCACTACCTGACCAAAAATAATAAACCTTGGTTCCCCACCATGGGTGAGATGCATTTTTCCCGCTGTGCTGAAAAGGATTGGGAAAGCTCCATCATCAAAATGAAATCGGCGGGCATCGAAATTATTTCCACTTATGTGTTGTGGATTTATCACGAAGAAATAGAAGGAAAATTCAATTGGAAGGGAGATAATAATATCCGAAAATTTCTTTCGCTATGCCAAAAGCACGGAATGTATGTTTGGCTGCGCCCCGGCCCTTGGGCCCATGCGGAAGCAAGGAACGGCGGATTTCCCGATTGGCTTCTTGAAAAACATATCGGCCTCCGAAAAAACGATAGCAGCTACCTACATTATGTGAAAATATATTTCGATGAATTGGGAAAGCAATGCAAAGGCATGTTGTTCAAGGATGGTGGCCCGATTATCGCAACACAGTTGGAAAATGAATTGCAGTTTAAAAAACCGGAAGCCTATGCGCACATGAAGACCTTGAAGCAACTGATCATCCAAGCAGGGCTTGATCTTCCTTATTATTCCGCCTTTGGTCAAGGCCCCGATGATCAGGATGAATTTTTGTACACCTTGGGTGGCTATGGCGATAGCCCGTGGGCGCAACACACCCATAAAATGTTCAAGCCGGTTTACTATATCAAACCATTAGAAGGCGACACGGATATCGGTGCCGATCTTTTCGGAAAAGTAGATGGCAAAGTGCGCAATACCTTCCCCAAAATTTCCGCAGAGATTGGTGGTGGTTTGCAGGATACCTATCATCGTCGAGTGGAGATGAGCCCCAAAGATGTAGCGGCCGTTCCTTTTACAAGAATTGCCTCGGGGATGAACGGTCTTGGTTATTATATGTTCCATGGCGGCATGAACCAGTTTGGCAAAACCAGTTTTCAGGAATCAAGGGAAACGGGTTATCCCAATGATGTCCCTTTGATCAGTTATGATTTTCAGGCGCCCATTGGTGCCATGAATATTATTCACCCAAGTTATAATGAGCTTCGGTTGTTGAACACATTCGCCAAAGATTTTGGGGAAATGCTGGTCACCGAAAAACCGTATTTCCCCAAAGTGCAAGTAGCGTCCCCCTTTTCTTATGATACGGTTCAATGTTCTGCTAGGATTCATGATGGCCGAGGGTTTTTGTTTTTTTCCAATTATCAGCGCTTCGTAGACTTGCCCACGGTCAAAAATTTTCAAATGGAATTGCACACAAAAAATGGAACGGTACAGGTTCCAGAAAAGCCGATGGATTTTAAGGCAAATAGTTATATCATCTGGCCTTATAATTTACCCATGGGAAATACGGTGCTAAAATATGCCACGGCCCAACCTTATTGTATTTTAAAAAATGAAGGAAAGCAGACTTATGTTTTTTTCTCTGATGCGGATGCGGAATTTGTTTTTGATGGCAAGGGGGTTCAATCATGTGTGAATAAAACTAATTCGCAAATCACCCATGAGGGAAATAATATCCGGGTAAAGTGCATGGGCGATAAGACGGCTGCATTTGATATTTTAACAACAGAAAGTGGTCGGGTATCTGTTTTGTTTTTGCCAAGAACCATTGCATTGGATGCGGTAAAGGTTCATTTGGGAGAAAAGGAGTTATTGGTGATCAGCAAGGCAAATCTGTTTTTTGATGAAAAAAATCTTCTGTTGGAAGATTTTACAGAAAAGGTAAAGTGCTCGGTCTATCCTTCTGCGGAATTGATTGGTAACACAGAATTGTTTTCCACCAAACAAACCAAAAAAAACGGATTGTTTGCGGAGTATGAACTAAATGCAAAAAAAGCGCTGACCGCCAGCTTGGATTTGAAAAAGAAACCAATGGCATCCAGTGAAACAGCAGCCATTCATTTTAAAGATTCCTTGCTAGCAGAAAGAGCTACCAAAAAGAATTTCAATAAATACCAGCCGGGACCTCTATACCAAATTATTTTCCACGACCTGCCCAAAGAAGCTACCTATCAAGTAAGGTACGATGCCCCTACCGATCCATTGATAAAGGATTGGATAGCCAATATTGTTTTCTCTGGTGATGTGATGGCAATCTATCGGAACGATACACTTAAATATGATTTGTTCAATAACAATGACACTTGCAAAATCAAGTTGGGATATATGTCAAATAAAACCAAAGGCGACTTGTTGATTCAGGTTTTGCCACTTGATAATGGTGAGGATATTTATGTGGAAGATAAAATGCTGGAGAAAAAAAATAAGGAATGGTTGAATGCAAGTATCAAGAGCATTACATTAAAACCAGTCTATTGTTTTAAATTGAGTATAAAATAAATTTGATTAACCATATAGATCTTACAAGGTATTTGATTTGTGGTAAGCCTTGTATGTCTTAAATGTCTTGTATGGTTCGAAAAAATATATTGATGAAAATTACAGCTACGATATTTATTTGTCTATTCATCTTTTGTAAACCTGCATCAGCACAAACCCAGCGGGACTATATTTCCAAAAAAATGGAAGCAACGGGTTTTCATTTAAGTATAAATGATTTAAACCAGTGGAGGCAAGAGCAAAAAAAAATGCTTTTACAAAAGATTGACGAACTCCCTGATTCTGTTAAAACGGTTCTGATTGAAAATGCAAAAAAAGCATTGGACTATAATTGGCCCGCATTACCAGCGAGTTTTTATCTGCAATACAAACAGAATGGCAATCGATCTAATTTTGAGAATAAATTGAATGAACGAAGAGGGAAACTGAATGCATTGGTAATCGGTTGGCTAGTAAGTCATGATGAACAATTCATTCCACAAATAGCCAATGGGCTTTGGGCTACACTGGAAGAAAGCACTTGGGTTTTGCCCGCCCATATTGTTATGCAAAAAATGGGGAGTGGCTTGCCCGACCCTGCTGAGGAAATCATTGATCTGGTAGCGGGTGAAACATCTGCGGATATTTCAGCCATTCAATTTATGCTGAATGACCCATTGCAGCAATATTCACCCGGCATTAATAAGCGCATTGAATTTGAGCTGAACAAAAGAATCATTGTCCCTTATCTGGAAAGAACCGATTTCTGGTGGATGGGCTACGGTAAAAGGGAAGTGAACAATTGGAACCCTTGGATCAACTGCAATATTCTTAATAGTGTTTTATATACAGAACAAAATGAGGATACGCTCAACCTCATGATCCAAAAATTAGGCAAGAGCGTGGATTTTTTTATAAACGGATATGGCGAAGACGGTGGTTGTGATGAAGGTCCCACTTATTGGAGTGAGGCGGGGGGAAAATTGATCCGTTTTTTATGCTTGCTCCAATCGGTTTCCAACGATAAATTAACATGGGCAAACGAACCCTTGCTACACAATATGGGTTCTTATATTTTTAAGATGCATATTGCGGGGTCCTATTTTGTAAATTTTGCGGACGCATTGCCCAAAACCATCCCAAACCCACAAAGTGTTTATCAATATGGCACCTATTTCAACGACGATACACTAAGGCATTTTGCCGCCTTTTTATTTTCACTACAAAATAAAAAACTGGCAGAAGGCAGTGTGAACAATTTTTTGGAAGCCATTGATTTGTTTGGTGCTATCAGTAAAACGGATACAAAAATCCCAGCCTTACAAACCGCTTGGTTGCCACAACTGCAAGTGATGACTGCCCAATCTATAAAACCGGACAGAGAAATTTTCCTTGCCGTGCAAGGTGGGAACAATGGCGAAAGCCATAACCACAATGATGTCGGTAATTTTATTTTATACATAAATGGGAACCCTGTGATCGTCGATGCGGGTGTGGGCACTTATACGGCCAAAACCTTCAGCAGCCAGCGGTATACATTATGGAACATGCAATCGCAGTGGCATAATTGCCCTATGATCAATGGCGTTCAACAAATGGATGGAAGACAATACAAAGCTTCCGCTATTGAATTCTCAAACAGTCCCGACCAGACTAGCCTGTCCATGAACCTGTCTGAAGCCTATCCTTCTAATGCAGCGGTAAAATTTTGGAAAAGAAATTTTGTATTCGATAGGGAAAAGCAAGAACTGCGATTGACAGAACAATATAAACTGGACAAATGGGTGGATAGCTCCAGAATCAATTTTCTATCTCTTGCGAAGCCTGTGGTAAAGGAAGATGGAAGCATCGCATTTGAAGATGAGCATGGTAAAACCGTTTTAAATCTTCAATACCCAAAGAATATTTTTGAGATTAGGATTGAAAAGAAAGAGATGGATGATGCTCGTTTGAAATCGAGTTGGAAAGATGGTTTGTATCATACTAATTTTGTTATTAAAAATAAATCTCTAAAAGGATCACTGAACTTTGTGTTCAAATAAAGTTTTTAAATCTTCTAATTATTGACTCATGAAAAGAAAAGATTTTATCAAAAGATCATCGCTATTGAGCCTTTCGGGAATTTTGCCGGGCATTACTGTTAAAGCATCGGGCAGGGAAAATTTGTTGGATGCTCCACCAGAAAAAAGCGATCGGGTTTATTGGGCCGACTTACTGGGCAAGATAGCCACGCCGGTATTGAGCAACATGAGCAAGGGCGAACTTCGAAAAAATATGCCTGTTGAATATAGCCCCGCTTGGGATAACCGTGACCGTTCTGTTGCTTATATGGAAGCTTTTGGCAGATTGATCATCGGTCTTACCCCCTGGCTTTCCTTGCCCATCGACGATACGATGGAGGGGAAAAAAAGAAACCTGCTCACCAAACAGATATTGTTATCACATGCCCATGCCGTTGACCCCAATAGTCCTGATTATTTGAATTGGCGAAAGGCCTCTCAACCTTTGGTGGATGCGGCTTATATCGCACAATCATTTATTCAATCCCCCTTGGTTTTTTGGCAACCACTTGATGCAAATACCAAGCAGCGTTATGTTGAAGAGTTCAAACAATTGCGCAGAATAAAACCGCCCAACAACAATTGGCTGCTCTTTGCGGCCATGGTGGAAACCTTTTTATTGTCTATTGGTGAAGAATACAAATCTGAAACCATTGATACCGCGGTACAAAAAGTGGAACAATGGTATGTGGGTGATGGCTGGTATAGCGATGGTCCCCATTTCCATTTCGACTACTACAATGGCTATGTGATCCAGCCAATGCTATTGGATATACTGCATGTGCTGGTAGGGAAAGGCAAAGTAGACCAAGCTAAATATGACCTTGCTTTAAAAAGGATGCAGCGTTATGCTGAATTTTTGGAAAGGTTTATCTCTCCCGAAGGCACGTATCCCGTGTTTGGTCGTTCCGCTACTTATCGTATTGGCGCTTTTCAGCCCTTGGTGAAATTATCGTGGATGGATAAATTACCAGAGGAAATTTCACAACCGCAAGTGAGGTGTGCGATGACCGCTGTCATGAAAAGGATGTTTGGTCAGGAAGGTATTTTTACAAAAGATGGCTGGCTTCAACTTGGTTTCGCTGGCCATCAACCAAATATCGCAGATTATTATTCTAATTCGGGAAGTATGTATTTGACCTCTCTCGGTTTTTTATCGCTTGGGCTCCCAACCGATCATGTTTTTTGGACCGGGCCCTTCACAGAATGGACATCCGTAAGAGCATGGAGTGGTAAGCCATTCAAGAAAGATTATGCGGTGGATTATTAATCTGCAAATTAAATTGTCAACCCTAAATATTTTTTATGCAACTATTTTTTGAAAGCAGGTATGCTTGTAGCCCGGCGGAGGTGGAGAAAATGAATACCGCTCAGTTAAGGCAAAATTTTCTGATAGAAAAATTATTTGGGGAAGATGAAGTGCATCTGGTACTTTCTTATTACGACCGATATATGGTGGGTGGTATTATGCCCTTGAAAGAAACCATTACTATGCCATGCCCCGAGGAACTTAAAGCTAATTATTTTTTGGAGCGAAGGGAGATGGGCATCATCAATGTGGGTGGTGCCGGCAAGGTTACACTGGATGGCATTGTGTTCCAGCTTCAGCACAAAGAAGCATTGTATATTGGTAAAGGCTCCCGGCAAGTGCTGTTCGATTCAATAGAGGTAAACAAGCCAGCTAAGTTTTATATCAATTCAGCACCGGCCCACCAACCATTTCCTGCAAAAAAAATTGGCGGCGAAAAAACAATAAAAGTAGAAATGGGGTCAATGGAAAATGCCAACCACCGTACAATCAACAAACTGATTGTAAGTGAAGTGTTGGAAGTCTGCCAAGTGCAGATGGGCATGACCGAGTTAAAAACAGGAAGTGTTTGGAACACGATGCCCCCACATACACATGATCGGCGTATGGAAGCCTATTTTTATTTTGATTTGCAAGCGGGACAAAGTGTTTGTCATTTTATGGGGCAGCCACAAGAAACGAGGCATATCTGGATGCAGAATGAGCAGGCCGTTATTTCCCCAAACTGGTCTATCCATGCAGGGGCGGGCACTTCAAATTATACTTTTATTTGGGGCATGGCAGGCGAAAACCTGGACTATGGGGATATGGATCACTGTACAATCGGTTCTTTAAAATAAATGATTTTTTATTTGAACCACATGAGGCACATAAGACACATGAGGGAAATCGCAGTATCGAACAAACCTTATGTGCCTTATGTGTCTTATGTGGTTAAAAACCTAAATCAAGAATCAATGAAAATAGTATTCACACTCGTACTAAGCTTTTTTCTAAACAATTTTTTGCAAGCACAAGAAAGAACAATTGTTATTAGCAACAATTCTTCTATTGCCTTCACTGATCAGGTGGTAGGTATTTCTTGGACCGATATCATTGCCAAATGGGGGGCTATTGACACTGCAAATTTTAAAGTGGTTGATGTGAAAACCAAAAAGGAATTAGTGTATCAATTGGAGTACCAAGGAAAGGAAAATATCCAACAACTGTTGGTACAGGTAACCGTTGGTTCTCATGCTTCGGTAAAAATGAATTTGCAAAAAGGAAAGCACATGCCTTTTGTGGCAAAAACCTATTGCCGCTATGTTCCAGAACGAAAGGATGATTTTGCTTGGGAAAACGACCGGATTGCTTACCGAATGTATGGGAAAGCCTTGGAAACCACCAATGAAAATGCGTATGGCTTAGATGTGTGGGTAAAGCGTACAGATAAATTGGTCATCAATGAACGCTACAAAAGAAATGACTATCATGTGGATCATGGTGACGGGTTGGATTGCTATTCTGTTGGCTTTACCTTGGGTGCCGGTGATATTGCACCTTATAAAAATGATTCCATTTATTATCCCAAAAACTACCACGCTTATAAAATCTTGGATAATGGTCCCATCCGCTCTAGTTTTCAACTCATATATGATGCATGGGATGTGGCAGGGGAAAAAGTAAAAGTCACCAAAACCATTTCATTGGATGCGGGATCACAATTAAACCATTTTCGGGTTGCGTTTTCCTATGATCATGCAAACCCATTGCCTGTGGTGGTAGGTCAGGCAAAAAGAAATAAACCGGGGGTGGAATTCTTTAACGAAGAAAATGGGACCATGGTTTATTGGCAACCAAGCCAAGGGAATAATGGCACCACTGGCGTGGCCAGTATTTTATTAGAACCGATAAAAAGAATGATGATGAACGAGAGACAATTATTGGCTTTGTCAGATACATCCAATCAAGGTTTTGAATATTATACCGGAGCTTGTTGGGATAAGGCAGGTATTATTACCAATGCAAATGAATGGAAAGCCTATGTGGAAAAATTTAGAAAAGAATTGCAAAACCCATTAAAAATCGAATTGAAATAATATTAGTGTATGAGTATAACATTAGATCTATCCGGAAAGACAGCTTTGGTTACCGGTTGCAAAAGGGGAATTGGCAAAGCCATGGCAGAAGCCTTGGCGGAAGCGGGTGCGGATATCCTTGGCGTTTCCGCAAGCCTGGGAAAAAATAGTGAGGTCGAAAAAGCGGTGAAAACGATTGGGAGAAAATTTTATGGGTATCAATGCGATTTTGGAAATCGGGAAGCATTATATTCATTTATTGAAAAACTAAAAACTGATCATCCCATCATTGATATACTCGTGAACAATGCGGGGACAATCAAACGAAACCCCGCTGCAGTACATAGCGATGCATATTGGGATGAAGTGATTGCGGTAAACCAGACAGCCCCATTTATCCTAACAAGAGAAATTGGCAAGGAGATGATTAAGAGAGGGAACGGAAAAATTATTTTCACAGCATCCCTCTTGAGTTTTCAGGGTGGCATCAATGTGCCGGGGTATGCGGCCAGTAAGGCGGCTATCGCCTCCTTGGTAAAAGCTTTTGCCAATGAGTGGGCATCCAAGGGGGTGAATGTAAATGGCATTGCGCCCGGCTATATTGAAACCGATAATACCGAAGCCCTGCGCGCCGATGAGCAAAGGAGTAAATCTATTTTAGAACGCATCCCAGCAGGTCGGTGGGGAACACCCGATGATATGAAGGGCCCCATTGTTTTTCTCTCTTCCAACGCATCTGACTATATTCATGGAACCATAATTACCGTGGATGGCGGTTGGATGGGGAGATAGTATTGATGTATTTTTCTCTGTGCCTCTCCGTCTCTGCGGTTAGTATTTACCACAGAGGTAAAGGAGGTCAAACACAGAGAAACCGTGGAGAAACAGTGAGATATCTCTAAAACATAAAAGATGCATGGTTTTCTTTATGCTTCTTTCTGTCTTAGTGTCTTCGTGGCAAAACTCAGGAGGAAAAAATATTTATTGAATCGATCATTATATAAAATCACTAACGATGCCGACTTCACAAATTGGAAAATATAGATGGGTTGTTGTTGCTTTATTGTTCTTCGCCACTTCTATCAATTATCTCGATCGGCAGGTGATTGGTTTGTTGAAGCCCACATTGGACAAAGCCTTCAATTGGGATGAAAAAGATTATGGCTATATCGTGATGGCTTTTCAGGCATCGTATGCGGTAGGTCTGCTGATCTTTGGCCGATTGATCGATAAGATTGGTACCAAACTCGGTTATATCATTTCTATTATTGCTTGGAGCATTGCGGCGATGGGGCATGCGCTTGCCAAATCCACTCTTGGGTTTACCATGGCTAGGGTAGGGCTCGGGCTGGGTGAATCTGGCAATTTTCCTGCGGCCATCAAATCGGTCACGGAATGGTTTCCCAAAAAAGAAAGGGCATTGGCGACGGGAATCTTTAATTCTGGTGCAAATATCGGGGCGGTGGTCGCACCTATCTTGGTGCCATGGATATTGGGTGCCTATGGTTGGCAAGAAGCTTTTTGGATCACAGGTGCGCTGGGTTTGATATGGTTAGTTTTTTGGATCATCTTTTATGAAATTCCATCCAAGCAAAAAAGGGTTAGCAAAGCTGAATTCGATTATATCCATAGCGACCTTGATGAAAAGGAGGAGGAAGCCAATGATGGCAAGAAGCTATCTTGGGGAAAGCTTTTTTCTATTCGTCAGACTTGGGCCTTCGTGGTCGGCAAATTTATGACAGACCCTGTATGGTGGTTCTTTTTATTTTGGTTGCCCGATTATTTTAGCAGCACATTTCATTTAGATCTTAAAAAACCGGGATGGGCATTAGTGATTGTATATACTGCTACCACCATTGGTAGTATTGGTGGGGGCTATCTTTCTTCCTATTTTATCAAAAGAGGATGGAGCGCTTATAAATCGCGAAAAGTCGCCATGCTGTTTTTTGCATTATGCGTGGTGCCGATCATGACCGCCCGTGGTGCCACCAATATGTGGGTGGCTGTGGCATTGATCAGTTTGGCTGCTGCGGCCCACCAAGCATGGAGCGCCAATATTTATACAGTAGCATCCGACCTCTTTCCCAAAAAAGCAATCAGCTCGGTGGTGGGGATTGGGGGCATGGCAGGTTCTGTGGGTGGAATTCTTTTCCCTTTGTTGGTCGGAAATATTTTGGAACACTTCAAGGAAGCGGGTGATAAAAATGCGGGTTATAATTTGATATTCCTGATTTGTGGTTCTGCTTATTTGATTGCATGGGTCATCATGCATTTTTTGGTACCCAAGATGAAACGGGTAGTTTTATGATGTGGTTCCAAAACATTAGTAGGCTTCAATCCCTATTGTTTTTTGCTTGATGGTTTAAATGAATCAATGACAACAATGAAAAAGATATTATTGCTTGCTATCGTTTTTTTATCGATGATATTCCCTAGTAATGGGCAGTTGAAAATATTTGTTTCGGTGAAGGGGGATGATAAATCATCTGGAAACCTTAGGCACCCATTTGCCAGCATTGAACAAGCTTTGATTGTGGCCAGAAAAAGCAATTCAAAAGAAATCAATATTTATTTTCGAAAAGGAACCTACTATCCAGCCAATACCATCGAAATCAATTCAGATGATTTTAAAGGAAAGGAATTGAAGATAGAAGGCCATCAAAACGAGAAAGTCATATTTAGCGGGGCTGAAAAATTTCAGGTGGTTTGGAAAAAATACAACGAGCATATCTATTCAGCATCCCTTTCCGTTCCCTTTGAAACCGACGCCATGCTCATCGATGGGAAACCGGCGATACTGGCTCGTTATCCAAATTATGATAGCAATGCCCGTGTTTTCAATGGCACGGCTGCAGATGCCATCAGCGAGGAGCGTGTAAAAAAATGGGCCGATCCCACGGGCGGTTTTTTCCATGCCTTGCATAGCGGCGAATGGGGAAGTTTTCATTACCTGATCACCGGAAAGGATTCCACGGGAAAATTATCCATGATTGGCGGCTGGCAAAACAACCGGCCATCAGCCCCTAACAAAGAATTCAGGTTTGTGGAAAATATTTTTGAGGAATTGGATGCACCGGGCGAATGGTATTACAACAAAAAAAAGCAGACGCTTTTTTATTATCCCAGAAATAACTTGGAGCTAAAGTCAGGGGTTGTTGAATTATCAAGGTTAAGGTCTATCCTTCTTTTAAAAGGAACCGAAACAGAACCGCTCAAAAATGTTAGCATAAGCAACATCAATTTCACCGGTACAAAAAGGGTACTCTTTGAAAAATATGAACCCTTGCTCCGAAGCGATTGGATGATCCATCGGGAAGGTGCTATCACGATGGATGGAACCAAGGATTGCAAAATAACGGATTGTGATTTTTTTCAATTGGGGGCAAATGCCATCATGGTCACTGGCTACAATAAAAATGTTTCCATTAGCAGTAATTATATCCGTCAAATTGGTTCCAGTGCCATTTGCTTTGTGGGTGATATTTCCGCAGTTCGTTCTCCCGCCTTCAATTATGACCAGTCATTGCCTTATGAAAACATCGACAAAACGTCTGGTCCAAAAAATGATCTCTACCCATCCGATTGTTTGGTGTACGATAATCTGATTCACGATATCGGAAGGATGGAAAAACAGGCTACGGGTGTAGAGATTTCCATGTCGCAAAGCATCACGGTGAAGAACAATACTATTTACAATACGCCCCGTGCTGGAATCAATATCGGCGATGGCTGTTGGGGCGGGCATGATATCGAATACAATGAGGTTTTTAATACGGTACAGGAAACCGGGGACCATGGGTCTTTCAATTCTTGGGGGCGCGACAGGTATTGGAACCCCAATCGAAATTATATGGTCAGCATGGCAGCACTTCATCCTGAAACCATTTTATTGGATGCCGTAAAAACAATACAGATCCATCATAACCGTTTCCGTTGCGATCATGGATGGGATATCGATCTGGATGATGGTTCCAGCAACTATCATATTTATGACAATATCTGTTTGAATGGTGGGCTCAAATTGCGTGAAGGATTTTATCGGGTGGTTGAGAACAATATCATCATCAATAATTCTTTTCACCCACATGTATGGTTCAAAAACAGTGGGGATGTGTTTCGGAAAAATATTGTTACCCGCAATTATTATCCCATCGGGATTGTTCAATGGGGCAAGGAAGTGGATTATAATTTATTCCCCGATTCTTTGTCCTTGGCCAAAGCCAGACAAAACCATACCGATATGCATAGCTTATTCGGCAACCCCAAGTTTGAGGACGCAGCCAAAGGGGATTATATGGTTGCAACGACAAGCCCTGCTTTAAAACTGGGCTTCAAAAATTTTGATGAAGCACATTTTGGTGTTGTCAATCCTAAACTAAAAGCAATAGCCGAAAAAATTCCCATTCCAGAATTGGTGATGCCGCCAACCGCAAATAATAAAAACGATGCTCTTATTGAATGGTTAGATGCAACTATCCGGAATGTATCTGGGCTTGGTGATCGGTCAGCCTTTGGTTTGGATAATGAACAAGGAGTGATTGTGGTTTCGGTTCAAAACCCCAGCAAAATCAATTCAGGGCTTCAACCGAAAGATGTGATTCTGGAAGCCGAGGGAAAACCAGTAAAAAATATTTTTGACCTGATCAGTGAATATCAGTCCGTAAACTGGAAGGGCAAGATGGAGGTAAAAGTTAAACGCAACCAGCAGGTACAATCCATTATATTGAACCTAAAGTAATATAGTAACGTGTTGTGCTATTAAAAAATACTTTAGCCGATGTTGAACCTATCAAGGAAC
>JAFDYF010000072.1 GCA_018267575.1 Bacteroidota bacterium | reverse complement strand
GAAATAGGTAAGGTATCAACCCTTCAATAATCAACTTCTCTCCCCGCCTCTCCGTACCTGCGGTTACTTGTAAATTTGATTGCCACTGATTCACTGATTTCTGAACGCTAAAAGCATAAAAAAAAGTTGTTTCCATATTATTAACTAACTAACCAACCAATTTCTAATCCCTGATTGTTTTACCACAGAGGTCAAGGAGTTTTTTCACAGAGGGAGCAGAGGCCTCACTCTGTGCATGCCTCTGCATCCTCCGTGGTTTAAAAAACAAGTGGAATGTAGGCAATTCAATTTTATCGCCACTAAGACACGAAGGCACAAAGAACCACGAAGGATATATTCAACCTTTCAACTTTTCAACCAATCAACTTATTCCCATTCCCATTAACTATTTTTGCCTAAATTTTGTTGAATGAAATACGACTATGTCGTCATTTTAAAGAAAAGCAGCGAGAAACAGGTAGACCGCATCAGCATTTTGCTATGCCTACTCTCCATACTAGCTTTTACGTATGCCCAGTGGTTGTCGGGAAAGTTCACTTATCCGGCTACCTTATTTTCTTTGGCAATCGCGGTTGGGGTTTTCTACAATATTTTTTTGGTCGAAAAAGAAAAGCAGCCAAGGTATCGGTATTTACTTGTTATTGCGGGGCTGTATTGGTTCATGATGCCCTATCTACAATGGGTGGCCTTTGTGCTTTTTTTTCTGGCATTTCTGGAGTATCAGGCTAAACATCCTTTGGAAGTTGGTTTTACAAAGAACATGGTGGTCATTAACAGTTTGATCAAAAAAAAATACCCATGGTCGGCATTCAATAATATTATATTGAAAGATGGCTTGCTCACCCTGGACTTTAAGAACAATACCCTTTTCCAAAAAGAGGCCTTGGACGATGATGAGCCAGATGCAGAAGAAGATGAGTTCAATGATTTTTGCAGAGTACAATTACAGGGAGCAGTGACAGAAAACAAATCCGCCGAAATTGGGATAACGGCTGACCGACTTTAAAATCAAATCCCAAAAAACAAAGAAAAACGCATGGAATCATTGAAACATTCCCCCTATATACTCTATTCCGATGGCAAGGGAAATATTTTCGAGGATACTTCCTTATACGTAACTGGCCGTAGTGGTTGGGACGCAGTCCCCATTCCCGAAGAAGATTGGATCGAACTTCCTGAAGGGGGATCTTTATATGAACTGCCTGGCCGTCGTGGTATTGGCATCGATGTAAAAACGGGCGAGATGCGGCTATGCGATAAAGGGTTTGCCGTGGCGGCATTTATCCCACCAGCACATACGGGTCTTTATCTATCCGCTTACGAAACGGAAAAAGAGGCCCCTACCCTGCCCTTGTTTTGCTATACAGCCGTGGGTTGGCACAATGAAAAATTTTATGTGCCGGCCGTTCGCATCGAACAGGATATCCGTCAGGAATGTGCTGGTTATGATAGCGAAAAAATAAAATCGGGTAGCGACTATCTTTTGAAATCATATCCACATAACCGATTGGTGAAGCATTTGATGGAAAACTGCTGCCTCACTTACCAATGTCCGGCTGCTCGAAATTTTTCATTGGGCAGATGGGAATGCCCGGTGCCCTCATCGCCTGCATGCAATGCCAATTGTATTGGTTGTATTTCATTTCAACCACAGGAGGAAACTATTCCTTCCACACAGGATCGGCTCGTGTTCAAACCTACCGCAGAAGAAATTGTGGAGTTCACGGTGCCGCATTTGCAAACTGCGCCTTATCCCATTGTCAGTTTTGGACAAGGTTGCGAAGGCGAGCCATTGCTCATGTGGGAAACCATCCGTGATTCCATTATCGAAATGCGTAAACACACGAGTAATGGCAGTATCAATATCAATACCAATGGCTCTAAGCCAGATGCAGTAAAAATTTTATGCGAATCGGGATTGGATAGCATCCGTGTGAGTACCAATTCAGCCCGCAAGCATATTTATGAAGCCTATTACCGTCCCAACAACTATCAATTTGAGGATATTGTTGAAAGTCTGAAAGTGGTCAGGTCTTTTGGGGGCTGGGCATCTATCAATTATTTTGTGTTTCCCGGTATGAGCGATAGTGTGGAAGAATATGAAGCCTTGCGTAAATTGATTATTGAAACAGATATGTCCATGATCCAATGGCGCAATTTCAATATTGATCCAGATTGGTATCTCGGCAAGATTGGGGTCAGCGATACTGGCGAGTTTTTGGGCATTAAGCAACTCATGGAACTTATCCACGAAGAGTTTCCCAAGCTGAAGTTTGGGTATTTCAACCCACCCATTGAACGTATTCATGGAAATTTTGAAATGGATTTTGCTCATGGATAATCTTGAAATCATTTGCGCTCATTTATTCTTTTTTCCTTTAACGACCATGAATAACCGAATTTTATGATCAGAAGAACTGAAATCGTATATTAATATTTCCTATCTTCCTTGCATGAACCCCCGATCTGAGAAACAGGTTCTCATAGGCATATCGTTGGCTACCCTTGCAGCACTCATCTGGTCAGGCAATTTTATAGTAGCCAGGGCGGCATACAAATTATTGCCCCCGGTTTCAATGGCTTTTTTCCGATGGCTGACAGCGACCATCATCATTCTGCCTTTTGGTTTGAGGGCATTAAGGGCAGAAAAAAGAATACTGCTAGAAAACAAAAAATATTTGTTCTATTGTGCCTTGACGGGCATCACCCTTTTCAACACCTGCATTTATATAGCTGGCCATTATACTACTGCCATCAACCTCGCGCTGGTGGGCACTAGTTCTTCACCGATCATGGCAGTAGTGCTGGCAAGCATTTTTTTAAAAGAAAGGGTTACACCCCTGCGCATTCTGGGTCTGTCACTCTGCGTGTTTGGCATCCTGTATTTAATGGGTAAAGGGGACCTGAGGCATATCCTGCTATTAAAATTTTCGCTTGGTGATCTCTGGGTATTATTGGGAGCATTTTTCTTTGCCATTTATAATGTATTGGCCAGAAAAAAGCCATCAGGCATTTCACCACTTACCTTTCTCACCTACATCTTCAGTTTGGGTACTTTGATGTTGCTTCCCTTTTTTATTTTGGAACAAAAACATAGTCCCGCCATCCAATGGAACCTGCACCTGTTCTGGATTGTGCTCTATTTGGGTTTGGGCAATTCGGTAATCAGTTACCTATGCTGGAATGCGGCCATCGCCAGACTAGGCGCTGCCCGAACAGCCTTATTTGGAAACCTGATACCTATTTTTGCCAGTATCGAAGCCGCTTATTTATTGAATGAATCTATAACCATTGTACATGTGATCAGTTTAGTGTTAGTAATAATTGGACTGATAATTGCTAACATCAGAAATCGGAAACCTTGATTGCTTTTGCTTACCAGAAACCACTAAAAATGAAAAAGGCCATAATTGTAGGCGCTACCTCCGGCATTGGAAGAGAGCTTGCCAAGCTATATGCTAACTCAGGATGGCTGGTGGGGGCTACCGGCCGGCGCCAAGATTTGCTGTATTCGCTACAGCTTGAATATCCAAACAATATCATCACCGAATGTTTTGATGTTACCAGTAGCACAAGCATTTCCCATATTAAATTGCTGATTGAAAAACTCAATGGATTAGACTTACTCATCTATAACTCGGGCTATGGCGATGTGAGCGAGGTATTGGATATCAAATTGGACCGCACAACGGTCGATACCAATGTGAACGGCTTTATCGAAATCGTCAATTTCACCTTTAACTATTTTCATCATCAGGGGTATGGCCAGCTAGCCACCACTTCATCATTAGCATCTATTCGCGGCAATAGCTATGCACCAGCCTATAGCGCAAGCAAGGCATTTCAAAGTATTTATCTGGAAGGATTGCATATGCGGTCAAAAAAACTGGAAGCGGAAATCTATATAACCGATATACAGCCAGGCCATGTGGATACCAATATGTCCAAGGGCAATGCAAGGTTTTGGGTATCGCCACCAGAAAAAGCGGCAAAACAGATTTACCAAGCAATCGACAAAAGAAAATGGAGGGTCTATATTACCCAACGCTGGTGGTTGGTGGCGCAAGCGCTCAAATGGATGCCCGATTTTATCTATCACCGTTTGGGTTGAGCATTCGGCAAGCCATCCCCTCTTGGATTGTAAAAAATTCCCCATTTCATCGGATATGTCCACGATATTGGGCTTGTAACTATTGAATCAGAAACCATAACACCAGTGTCCTGCACCTTTGAAAACCCGTTACCATATAACCCCTTCTCAAAGCAAAATGCTCATAGCTTTTCACTACTTTTGCAGCCTATTTTAAAAACATAAAGACGGAATGAAGAACATCAGGAATTTTTGCATCATTGCCCATATTGACCATGGTAAAAGCACTTTGGCCGACCGTCTTCTTCAAATCACCAATACCATCAGCGACCGGGACATGATGGACCAGGTGTTGGATGATATGGATTTGGAGCGGGAAAAAGGGATCACCATCAAAAGTCATGCAATACAGATCAACTATAAACTGGGTAACGAAGAATATATCCTGAACCTCATCGATACCCCCGGGCATGTGGATTTTAGCTATGAAGTGAGCCGTGCTTTGGCTGCCTGTGAAGGCGCTCTATTATTGGTAGACGCCACTCAGGGTATACAAGCCCAAACCATTTCGAACCTGTATCTAGCAATCGATAACAATCTTGAAATTATACCCGTGATCAATAAGATTGATATGGATGGCGCCATGATTGAGGAAGTGGAAGACCAGATTGTGGAACTGATCGGCTGCAAACGGGAGGATATCCTGCATGCCAGCGGAAGAACCGGTCTGGGTGTGGAAGCCGTGCTGGAAGCGATTGTAAAAAGAATCCCTTCTCCCAAAGGAGATCCCCATGCCCCACTCCAGGCCTTGATTTTCGACAGTGTTTTCAATTCATTCCGTGGCATTATTGTTTACTACCGCATTTTGCAAGGCTCTATCAAGAAGGGAGATAAAATCAAATTCGTAAGTACCGAACAGGAATATGAAGCCGATGAAGTCGGCATTCTGAAACTCAAGATGACGGAAAAATCGGAAGTGACTTGTGGTGATGTGGGTTATATTATTACTGGTATCAAAAATGCCAAAGAAGTAAAAGTGGGCGATACGATTACCAAGGTGGATAATCCCTGTACAGAAGGTATCCGTGGTTTTCAGGAAGTGAAGCCGATGGTGTTTGCTGGTATATTTCCCGTTGTAACGGAAGATTTTGAGGAATTGCGCGACTGTATGGACAAATTGCAACTGAATGATGCCTCCCTCACTTTTGAACTGGAAACGAGTCAGGCGCTGGGTTTTGGTTTCCGTTGCGGTTTTTTGGGTATGCTGCATATGGAAATCATTCAGGAAAGATTGGAAAGGGAATTCAATCAAACGGTAATCACTACCGTACCCAACGTTAGCTTTATAGCATACACAACCAAGGGTGAAAAAATAATCGTGAACAATCCGACCGAGATGCCCGATCCTGTTCGCATTGAAACCATTGAGGAGCCTTTCATCAAGGCCCAGATTATTACCAAGCCCGATTATATTGGAAATATCATGACTCTCTGCTTGGGCAAGCGTGGTAACTTGGTCAACCAAAGTTATCTCACCCCTACCCGTGTAGAGCTGAGTTTTGAAATGCCTCTTACTGAAATCGTATTTGATTTTTACGATAAACTGAAAAGCCAGACACGCGGTTATGCTTCATTCGACTATCACCCCATCGGCAACCGCGAGAGCGATATTGTAAAAATGGATATTCTGTTGAATGGGGATAAAGTGGATGCACTCAGTGCATTGATCCATCGGATGCGTGCCAATGATTTTGGAAGAAAGCTTTGCGAAAAATTGAAAGAACTAGTGCCGCGGCAACAGTTCCAGATTGCCATCCAAGCTGCGATTGGCGCCAAGGTTGTGGCAAGAGAAACGATCAGCGCCATGCGTAAGGATGTTACGGCAAAATGTTATGGAGGTGATATCAGCCGTAAACGAAAACTCCTTGAAAAACAAAAAGAAGGAAAAAAACGGATGCGCCAAATAGGCAATGTGGAAATTCCACAGGAAGCCTTTTTGGCCGTGTTGAAACTGGATGAATAGCCGATTATGGAAGTGAATGGTGAATGGGGAATAGTGAAACATTGGTAGTCTATCTTCCCACTCTTGACCATTTTATTATTATCAGCAAACTTATTCTGGGCGAAGCATTCCTTTGAATTTAAAATAAATCACACCCTCATTAAAAAGAGAAGCGGTCGTAAACACATCACCGTCATCTGCAATCGTATATTGTAACTGCATTTGGATGGAGTTGGTCAATTCTGGATTAATGACGGATAGGAACTTCATGTGGTCGGCCCGAACCAGGTTTGTTTTTTTTGCAAGCAGGTCCTCCAAAACTTCCTTGATCATCTGCATCATACAAACGCCGGGAACAACTGGGGTTTCGGGAAAATGGCCCTTGAATATTTCGTGTTCATGGTTGAGTCCAATCGATGCTTTGCCCGAGCCGGTTTCCACCTCAATCGATTTGATGTTGTAAAAATTTCCTTGTAACATTTTTAATAAGGTTTAATTAGAAGTCAAATTTGGAATTTTTTATTGAATAAAATCTTCAAACAGCAAGATTGATTTTTTTCCAATCATATAAAAAATGGTTTTTTAAAGAATGGATATAAATATTGTTATTTGTAAGGAACAGCATCACATATGTTATCCAAACCAACTATTTCGTAACCATTTTTTCGTATCCATCTAATCAATTCCGGCAATACCCAAACGGTTGCCTTACTCGTATCATGAAATAATATAATAGCCCCCGGTTTTACTGCTTTTTTTATTTTTTCAAATAATCGGTTGGGGTCTTTGATCATGGTATCCATCGAACGGATATTCCACCCCACCGAAATATACTTGCCCTCAATAATTGCTTTTCGAAGGTTTGGGTTGGTAACCCCATAGGGCGGTCTAAAAAACCTTGGTCTTACCCCAATGGTTTTCTCAACCGTTTCGTCCATCTGTACCATATCACTTAACATCTTTTTTGAGGAAAACAGGTCGAACCAAAAATGGTGCGAATAGCTGTGGTTACCGATGATATGCCCATCCTCATGTATTCTTTTTAAAATCGGTTCATTGTTGGGTATGCGGTTGCCGATACAAAAAAAAGCGGCCTTGATATCATGCGCTTTGAGTAAATCCAGTATTTCAACTGTATAGTTTTGAGATGGGCCGTCATCAAAGCTAAAAGCAACCTGCTTTTTATCCGTGGGCAAGGCACAAACCGATTTAAAATAAAAACCAGCCTGTATAAAATAGGAACCGCAAAAAAGGGCCAATGAATATAAAAATAAAATCAGGATATGGATATAGAATGACACATGATGAAAAAAACCCCATGTCAAAATAGCTAGTACTAGTACTGCAAAAAAAATATTCGTGTTTCTAAAATTCAGCATGCGGATACCAGCAATAAGGAATGATGGATATTTTGATAATGGTTATAGACCAATACTTTTTTGAATTTATTGTTACTTGGCTTATTTCCAGAAAGCATTTCAGGCAATTGGTTTGTCTTGACGATCCTGGCAGCCAACCACAATGCAAATGCGTTGGCTGTGGGGTATTCGCCACACAAATGTTTGTAGTTCACACAGGCGCTCTTATTGAAAATGGATGCTTCAAGCTGGTCGTAAACTTCATCATACACCTCATCCCCATTACGGCCAAGGATTATTAGATCGATTTCATCCATCCCGATTTGTTGTTGTCCCAAAAAGGAAAAGATTTCATTTTTTATTTCATCAAAATTGGCAGGTTTATAATAGGTTGACATACCA
This sequence comes from Bacteroidota bacterium, assembly GCA_018267575.1. GTDB lineage: Bacteria > Bacteroidota > Bacteroidia > Chitinophagales > Chitinophagaceae > Puia. Next base: position 51,708 of record JAFDYF010000072.1, on the reverse strand, counting down.
TCCAACTTTGCCCAATTTTTTTCGGACTCTTGATCGGTCAATAAAAAGAAACTGGCCCCTTCGCCAGCTATGGTTCCTTTTGTTCCTGAACCCATCAAGAGGCTATTCAGACTTTTTTCAGGTTTGTACAAACCAAATCTGCTCAGTATCTGATGGCTCGTATCGGTAATCTCATCTACCCCACCCACCATCACAAAAAAACCGGGATGCTCCTCCAGCAACAGGATAGCATCCAACAAGGCATTCTCAAAAGAGAACCCACGGTGTACAATGGTATTATTATATTGATGGCAGTGCAGCATCAATGCAATCTGGGCCCCCACCGTGTTATGCGTGGATTGGATAAAGGCGGTTGGTGTCAATAGTTCCTCCTTTTGGTCAACCATCCTTGAAAGAAAAAGACCCGTATCTTCCAAGCAACCATAAGCTGTGCCCGTAATAATGGCATCCGGCATTTCAATACCCGCTTCTTTTAAACAGGCAGAAGCCGCAGTCACACCCATTTTGATGACCCGGCTCATCCGTCGAATCAGTTTGGGATCGATAAACTCTTTATAATCGGGCTCCATACAACGAAGTCGATTGCCTTTCTGTTCCTGAAATAAGGATTGCCCCAGTTGATGACCAAATGTATTTTGAGGAGAAATATTGCCAGTTGCCCGAATGAAAATATCCATGTGATGATAAAAAACAAATCTATGCAATTTATGTATGCGCTGATATAAGTAGAAATACCTTTTACAAGTTTCCTATTTTATAACCATCTCTTTGTGGTATAGTTTTAAATTTATACAAGTTTAGAAAATATGGCAATAGCGATCATCCATCCTTAGCCTTTCAATACCCTTTCGGGTAATTGACTAGTAAATAATAAATTTGTCAAAATTTCATTGATTGGATCATCGTCTAGCAAAATTTTTTGTAGTTCCATTTCTACTGGCCATCGTATTTTTGAATTCCTGCCAACATAAAAGCAAGACCATCTCTTTTTATTATTGGAAAACCAATTTTCACCTGAATCCAGAAGAGGTGGAAGCCATAAAATACAATCAGGTCAACACAATCTATACACGCTATTTTGATATTGATTTTACACCCGGCGACGCTGGACCAAAACCAATCAGTCCCATCCAATTTGATACGAGCACTCTTTTTTCGCAAATTATCCCGGTCATTTACATCAAGAATAGGGTTTTCGAAAAATTGGATAGCGCAGGCATCATTTTGCTCTGTCAAAACATCTCCAAGCTAACCAATGAAATCAATCAATCAATCAGACAAAACCCTAGTGAAATACAATTTGATTGTGACTGGACTGAGTACACGAAGGATAAGTATTTCCTTTTCCTGCTCAGATATAAAGCAATATCGAGACTGAAGCTTTCTGCCACCATCCGGCTGCACCAAGTGAAATATCCAGCAGTCACAGGCATCCCACCGGTGGATCATGGGGTTTTGATGTATTATAATATGGGCGAGATCAATGCAGGGGAAAATTCTTCGATCTATGAAAAATCGATTGCAGAAAAGTACAATGCCTACATAAAAAATTATCCTCTAAGATTGGATGCAGCTTTGCCCATTTTCTCTTGGAGCCTGCTCGTGAGTGAGGGGAAAGTGATGAAACTATTGAATAAAATGAATTTCATGGATTTTGAAAATGACTCTAATTTCACTACATTAAAAAAGGGCTGGTTTTCGGTCAGGCGTAGTTGTTTTCATGATGGTTACTATTTTAAAGAAAATGACCAGGTGAAAATAGAGCAGGTACCTGAAAAGGATCTGATAGATATCATTGAACAACTCAACAGACATGCATCTAAGCCCATCCAGCGATTGATATTTTATGATCTTGACAAAGCAAATCTCCAATTATATGAGAAAGATATTTTCAAAAAAATGGTGGCTCATCTCGATTAGTTGTTGTGTGGGCGCGGGCATCGTGTACGCCTGTGCAGACGGCTGGGGTGAAGAATATGGCACATCTAATTTCGCACCAGAGGTTTTTGTTGATAGTTCCTATAGCCCCTTTTTTTATTCCTACCAGTTTTATTACCAGATGGGATATGATGAGAACCAAAACTCACGTTTCAACAGTCATAACCTAGCCGATTGGTTCGGTTATTTCAACAGTAAGGTGCAGCCACGTGAACTGCGTTATTTATTGGAAAGCGCTACCCAAGGAGCAGTTGACAGTGCTATCAGGTTTCAATCCGGGCAATTTTCATCGCTTCCCGATTCCTTAGCATCTTTTGTTTTTTTGAAACAAAAAAATGACGAGCGGACATTGGCATTTCTTCATTATCTCTCTTTGGCTAAAAGATGCGAGGAATTTGCGGTTAGGGAAATACAATATGAATGGAACTACGATTCATCAAAAAGGAATAGCAAAGACCCAGAAGCCTCAGAGTTAATGAAAAAATTAGAAGCTGGCTATAACGGCACAAATGAACTTTTCTTAAAAGAGCGGTACTGGTTTCAAATGGTAAGGAACGCTTTTTTCAATTTTCCACCAACTGATGCGATTGCCCATTTTAACAATCATGAAAAGGAAATGCCCCACAATACACTCTATTACCGTTCACTCTCCTATATGGCAGGGGCTTACAACAAAATGAAAAACTTTAGTAAGTCGAACTATTATTTCAGCAAAGTATATGATGGCTGCGATGAACTCAAGACAACGGCCCATTTTAGTTTTCATCCACAAGAGCAATTAGACTGGAAAGCAACATTGGCCATGTGCAGCAACAATGCCGAACAAGCTACGCTTTGGCAAATGCTGGGAGTTTTTTATGCCGATGAAAAAGAAGCCATCACCCAGATTTATCAGTTGGATCCCAAAAGCAATAAACTAGATTTGTTACTAGCGAGAGCGGTAAACAAATACGAACAAAAATTCAGTTATAAAGGTAGTACTCCCATTGGAGAGAATGAGGACAGCAGCCCCACAAAAACTGCTGTGCGCCAACTGATCTCCAAAATCGCGGAAGCTGGCAATACAGGCAAGCCCTGGATTTGGGATATAGCAGCAGGTTATTTGAACAGCTTGAATGCCCAATACCAAACGGCCAAAACCTTTTATGCAAAAGCAAATAAAGAAATTTCGGGAAATGAGTTGGCGCTGGCTCAACTTAAATTGGTAGAAATCATCAATACGATTGGCGAGGCAAAAAAAATTGATAGCAAGCTAGAAAACGAATTGTTGGTTGACTTTAAATGGTTGGATGGTTTTAAAAATAAGGTAAGTCCTAAAATCCGATATGCAGATGCACTGGAATGGCTGAAGCAAACCGTGGCTGCCAAATACAGAGCGCAACATGAATTGGCCAAGGCTGAATGCTTTTATAGTAATACAGATGCTTATGCCGACCGAAATTATACAGAGAAGATGAAGTCATTTTTAGGCAATCCCACTAAAACCGATTTTGAAAAACTATGTACCAACCTGTCCTCCGTAAAGCTGGCCGATATCTACGAGTTCCAAGCCATTCAACAGGTTTTTAAAGACAGTATTGAAAATGCGATTCTATTGATGTCGAAGGCTGACTCATTGGGTCGGTTTGTGTTGCCAGCCAATCCCTTCAATGGCAGGATCACTGATTGTCATGACTGTGACCAGCAAAACCCTCAAAAAATCAAGTATAGCAAACTGACCTTCCTCAATAAAATCAAGGAACTGAAAGATAAGATTGCCGCTGGCACCGACGTAAATATTAATGCCAATCTCCTAGCAAATTCTTATTACAATATCACTCATTATGGTAATGACCGGCCATTTTATGAGTGCAAGATTTTGGGACAGGGCATGTCCAATCCGTTTTATATCAGTGATGCCTACCGGGATATGCTCATCAATATGAGCTTGCCTTTCAAATATTATAACCTAGCACTCAAGAATGCCCAAAATGACGAACAGAAAGCAAAGGCCCATTATATGCTTGCCAAATGTGAGCGCAACCAGTGGTATAACCTGCATGTGTATAATAATGCAAAAAACGAATATGCAGACAGCAAGATGATTGATTTTTCTGCTATGAACGGGTTCAAGGATTTGAAGCGATATCCCAAAACGAAATTTTACGAAGAAGTAATCAAGGAATGTGATTATTTTAAAAGCTATGTAGGAAAGCCGTAAAATGCTTGCTAGAAGCTGATCGATTTTCATGATCCATTACCGACTTCAACTACCCTTCCGTCCTTGCAGCATGGGTACAAAAGAAAAATTGTCAAACTCTTCTTCTTTTAATATCCCGCCCTCCTGTTTGGTGATGCGGAGCATACGTTGCACTTTGCCATCGCCCAGGGGTATAACCATTTTGCCTTCTATTTTGAGCTGTTCAATCAATTTGGGTGGCACTAAAGGGGCAGCCGCCGTAATGATTATTTTATCAAAAGGAGCATAGGTAGGCAGACCTTCATAGCCATCACCATAAAAGAACTTGATATTGGTATATTTTTTTAGAAATGGAAAATTTTTGTTTTGGTCAAACAAATTCCGCTGCCTTTCGATGGTAAATACCTGAACCCCCATTTCGGCCAGAACACAGGCCTGATAGGCACTACCGGTGCCAATCTCCAACACTTTTTCGAAGGGTTTCAGTTCCAACAACTGGGTTTGATAGGCCACCGTATAAGGCTGTGAAATCGTTTGTCCCTCAGCGATCGGGAAAGCCCGGTCCTCATAGGCGATTTTATCAAAAGCCGAATCCATAAAAAAATGCCGAGGGATATGAAGGATGGCCTGCAATACCCGATCATCGGAAATACCTTTTTGCCGAATGCCATCCACCAATTGCTTGCGCATCCCCTTATGCCGATAGTTATCTTCAAATATTCTCATAAACGCTGCAAGATAATTGCTTTGAGAAATATTTACGCAACCCATTTTTCTTTTGTAAATTTTCGCTTTTATATTTATCAGACGAAATAAAACCAACTAACTAAATTATGAAGACAAAGACTGGGATACAGCTTTCCATTATGATGTTGCTCGAGTATTTTATCTGGGGCGCTTGGTATGTGACCATGGGCACTTATATGGGCGAACACCTACATTCATCTGGCCTACAGATTGGTGCGGCTTATAGCGCATTGGCCATTGCTACCATCATTTCCCCATTTTTTGTAGGACTGATTGCCGACCGATATTTTGCGGCACAAAAAATTATGGGCCTACTCCATTTGGTTGGGGCAGGACTTTTATTCATGGCAACCAAAATCAACGACAATACGGCTTTCTACTGGGTAATTTTGTTGTATTCTTTACTGTACATGCCAACTATTGCACTTTCAAACAGTGTGGCCTTCCATCAAATGGATGAACCGGGCAAGCAATTTCCCTGGATTAGGGTATTCGGCACATTGGGTTGGATTATTGCGGGATTATTGATTGGATTTCTTGAATGGGAAAAAACCTACAATACTTTTTATATTGCGGCTGCAATTTCAGCCGTATTGGGTCTTTATAGTTTCGTACTTCCTGACACGCCGCCCAAAGGCAATAGTGCGGATGCATCGGCGTCAAAAGCATTGGGTACCGATGCCTTTGTACTGTTCAAGGACAAACCTTACTTGATATTCCTCATTGCAGCCATCTTGGTTTGCATCCCCCTCTCCTTTTATTATGGTTTCGCCAATCCGTTTTTGAACGAGATCGGGTTGCACAATGCAGCAGGGAAAATGATCCTTGGGCAAGTTTCGGAAGCCGTTTTTATTTTGGCCATTCCTTTTTTATTTACCAACATCGGTGTAAAAAATATGTTGCTGCTCGGCATGACGGCATGGATACTCCGCTATATCTGTTTTGCCTATGGCAATACTGACATTAATACCTGGATGCTTTATGCGGGCATTATACTGCATGGTGTATGTTATGATTTCTTTTTTGTAACAGGCTATATGTACACCGAGAAAAAAGCGGGTGAAAAAATAAAGAATGCGGCTCAAGGGCTATTCACGTTTGCTACCTATGGCGTGGGCATGTTTATTGGAACTTGGTTTAGCGGTTTTATCGTAGACCAGCACATTATAGCGAATGGCCATGACTGGAAAAGCATTTGGTTTGTTCCTGCCATGATTGCTGCAGCGGTGCTTGTCTATTTCATTTTATTCTTTAGGGAGAAAAAAGAGATACCCCAAGCCACATAATGGCCTTTGCTTACAGGCTACAATAATTGATTTTTTTGTAAATTGAAAAAAAACGCAGGATTATTTGGCAAAATAAATAATAAAACTAAAGGACAATAGTAATTCAACCGTTGAAGAGTGCGATCCCGCTAATTATCGGGACAAGCTACAAGGATGATGAAGAGCGAACAAATGTTGACCAATAAAAATAAATTGACAAAAAATAAAGCTCATGAAAAATATTGCAATGCTCGGGTCAGGATTTATCGGAAGATTTTATGCTGACGCCTTACATGGACAAAGGAGCAAGGACAAAGTCATTAGTATCTATTCTCGCCGAGAGGAAAGTGCCAAAAAATTTGCCGCCGATTATGGTTGCGAACATTGGACCACCAATATGGAGGAAGCCATCGCCCATCCAAAAGTGGATGTGGTCTGCATCTCGCTCCCCAACAACTTGCACGAAGCCGCCGTCATGCTCTGCTGCAAACACAAAAAAGCAGTGATCACCACCAAACCCTTGGGCAGGAATGCAGAGGAAGCAAAGCGTATGTTGCAAGCCGTGGAAGCTGCTGGAATTTTCAATGGCTATCTGGAAGACCTGGTATATACCCCCAAATTTCTGAAGGCCTATGAGAGTGTGAAAAGCGGTGCGTTGGGCAGGATCCTCTGGTCAAAATCAAGGGAAACACATCCCGGCCCACATAGTGATTGGTTCTGGGATTTAGAGCAAGCGGGTGGTGGCTGTATATTGGATCTGGGTTGCCATTGTGTAGAGATTGGCCGGAGTTTTATTGGAAAAGATATCAAACCCATGGAAGTGATGTGCTGGGCCGATACGCAAGTAAAACCCATTGATGCGGAAGATCATGCAATCGGTTTGGTGAAATATGAAAATGGAGCCATCGGTCAGTTTGAAGTCAGTTGGACTTTCCGTGGCGGTTTAGACCTTCGGGATGAAGTGATGGGTACCGAAGGCACCATCTGGATCAATAATTTTTTGCGCACGGGTCTGGAAATGTTTACGACAGGAAAGGGTGCAGATTATGTTTCCGAAAAAGCAGAAAGCAATACGGGTTGGCTTTTCCCGGTAGGCGATGAGGTGAACGATCTTGGCTACAACCATATGTTTACCGATATGTTCAATGCAATGGAAAAAGGGATTGCACCCAAAGAAACTTTTTATGATGGCTATGTGGTGAACGCGGTGTTGGATGCAGCCTATCGTTCGGCCAAATCAAAACTTTGGGAGCCCGTTAAACTCGACATCTGGAGAGGTCAGGAAGGATTGAGTAAAGAAAGCCATTTGGTAGAATTTGATAAAGACCACTATTTGATAAAAGAAGAAATGACCCATTTTGGTGCAAAAAAACTGATATTGAAGAATAAGAAAACAGGCAAGATCAGTGAGCAAGTTTTAGGCTGAGATATAAACCAACATATACTTAATGAATAACACAGCCATCGCTTTCAGCGGAAATATCCCTGAAAAATATGATACCTATCTAGGCCCGATGCTTTTTGAGCCTTATGCAGTGGATATAGCTTCACGGATACATATAGGCTACAAGCAAGCATCCATATTGGAGCTTGCCTGTGGCACGGGAAGGGTAACCAAACATTTGCGAAGTTCACTTCCTTCATCAGTACAAGTTTTTGCAACTGACTTCAATGCCGATATGCTGGATGTGGCCAAGAACAAAAATCATGGACAAAAAATAGAATGGGGCCTGGCCGATGCGCAAGATCTGCCTTTTCAGGACGGGAACTTCGATGTCGTGGTCTGTCAGTTTGGTTTTATGTTTGTGCCCGATAAAGCAAAAGCTTTTGCGGAGGCCTTTCGTGTTCTTAAAAAAGGTGGAACCATTATTTTTAGTACTTGGGACAGTCTAGCAAATAATCATCTTTTTGATATGGCTAACAATATTGTTTCAGGTTATTTTCCTGAAACTCCACCTATTTTTTATCATATCCCATTTTCATTATTTGATACTAAAGAATTGGATGCTTTAGTAAGGAGTGCTGGTTTTTCTGATATCAAAATCGAGTTGCTAAAAAAGGAAGCTGTTAGTCCTTCTGCCAAAGATGCGGCCATCGGTATGGTGGAAGGGAACCCTATGCAACGTTTCATACTTGAAAAAAATCCTTCGCTTTTTGATACAATCAGGAACGATGTTGAAAAACAGATCGGTTCTCAATTTGGAGATCGTCCATTAAAAGCATCCATGCAGGCATGGATAGTGGAAGCTAATAAAAAATAGATCAAGCAAAATCACTTGCTCTCTGCACATGAAACTCAAAATCATTTTTTCCGTCATCGTCATTTTTTGTGCTTCTATTTTGAAAGCGCAAAAATTAGAACTGCTGACCAGCGGCACCCATATTTCTATCCGAGGCTTGAGTGTGGTGAGCGATAAAGTATTTTGGGTAAGTGGTAGCCATGGCACGGTAGGAAAAACGGTGGATGGTGGAAAAACTTGGCAATGGATCATTGTCAAGAATTTTGAGAAAGCAGATTTCAGGGATATTGAAGCCTTTGATGCCAAGACCGCCATCATTATGGCCGTAGATAGACCTGCCTATATTTTAAAAACCATCGATAGTGGAAATACTTGGAAAACGGTTTTTGAAGATTCAACACAAGGCATGTTTTTGGATGCCATGGATTTTTGGAACCGGGATAGTGGCATCGTGTTGGGCGACCCTATCGATGGAAAATTTTTTATCGCCCGCACATTTGATGCGGGTAACCATTGGCAAAAAATACCATTTGACAAACTGCCTGCTGCCGATAAGGGGGAAGCTTGTTTTGCATCCAGTGGAACCAATGTAAAAAAACTAGATCGGGATGAAGCTTGTTTTGTAAGTGGGGGTCTTCGCTCCCGCATTTTTATCCGCGATAAGGCAATTGATTTACCTATTGTAAGTGGTCGGGAAACTACCGGCGCCAATTCGGTAGCCATCAGCGATAATAAAAAACTAAAGGGCGGAAAACATATAGTAGTTGTGGGTGGGGATTTTAGCAATGATACTTCTAGCTTACAGAATTGCGCCATCACTGTGGATGGCGGTCTGCATTGGCAAACTCCCATTGACCCGCCACAGGGTTATCGTTCCTGCGTAGAGTTTATCAATAAAAACAAACTGATTTGTGCTGGCACCAGTGGTGTGGATATAAGCGAGGATGGAGGAATGCATTGGCAGTCTATTTCAAAACAAAGTTTTCATGTTTGCAGAAAGGCAAAAAAAGGAAAGAGTGTCTATTTAGCAGGCACTAATGGCCGCGTTGCAAAACTCGTTTTATAATAGAAGCATTCGATATTTTTCCAAAACAACATATTTTCAGTTCTTACCAATGGCATGCTAGCTATATCAAAAGCCATTTTATCATTAGCTAGAATAATTTGCTACTAACAATAACTTGATTCTTTTTACTTCAAAACTTAGTGTTCATAATCAAGCTCTCCGATGTATTCATACGCGACACACAAACCGTTTTTGTTATTTTGTAATAGTCAAACAATTCCTATTATTATAATGTTATTAATACATGAATATCCACATCTGTTGATAAGTAAAAAGCAAGGATTCCAATCATAAATCATTAAATTTGAGAAAGCACGGGCAAAACAGAAAAACAATCGGTACCATCATTTTGAACCTTAAATAGATTGAATTGACTGAAACCATCATCAACCTTGAAACCGTTAACCCAATTGAATTCTTCGGTGTTAACAATGGCAAATTAGATATTTTAAAAAAGAAATTTCCGCTCCTTAAAATCCTTTCGCGTGGCACACAGATAAAATTAAGTGGTGCTCCTGAACAGATTGAATCCGCAAAAGAGAAAATCGATTTGCTGATCCAATATCTTGAACGGACCGGACACGTGAGCGAAAACTATTTCGACCAGATTTTGGGCGGGGATGATACTGAAACCGTTGATCATTTTGTTGATAAGCACCCCAATGATATATTGGTTTTTGGCCCGAATGGAAAAACGGTAAGAGCGAGGACGGCCAACCAAAAAAAGATGGTCAGCGCTACGGATAAAAATGATATCCTGTTTGCGGTAGGGCCTGCTGGTACGGGTAAAACCTATACAGCGGTGGCATTGGCCGTAAGGGCACTCAAAAATAAGTTGGTCAAGAAAATCATTCTTACCCGACCTGCGGTGGAAGCCGGTGAGAGTTTGGGATTTTTGCCTGGAGACCTAAAGGAGAAAATCGATCCCTATCTGCGCCCTTTATACGATGCATTGGATGATATGATACCTGCCGATAAGCTGGGTTATTATATGACGACCCGTGTGATTGAAATTGCGCCACTGGCTTATATGCGTGGACGAACTTTGGACAATGCATTTATCATTTTGGATGAAGCGCAGAATTCAACCGATCTACAGCTAAAGATGTTCCTGACCCGTATCGGGGCCAACGCCAAGGCCATTATTACCGGTGATCTTACACAGATCGATCTTCCGAAAAACCAAAGAAGTGGTTTATACAAAGCAGTTAACATTTTAAAAAACATTGATGGTATTGCTCATATCGAACTGGACGAGGAAGATGTAGTACGACACCGATTGGTAAAAGCCATCATCAGGGCTTACGAAAAAGACAAAGTCATTGAATCCGGAGCTATTGAGAAATGATCTATTTCCCTTTGACAAGACACTGTCCGGCGCCTGTGGAATTTCCCACAGGCTTTTTTGTTTTATATTTGTGGGGTTATGAAAAAAATCAATATAGCTATTTCACTACTCTGTTTGTTGGCTGCATGCAACAGTAGCTCATACAAAAAAGCAGAAGATGCACAGGATGCAGGAAGAGAATTTATCAGGGCCTCCTTGGACGGCAACTATGATAAAGCCAGTTTTTATATGCTGCCCGACTCGACCAATAATTTTTTACTACAAAAATGGAAAACAGGCTACGACCAGCTTTCGCCAGAGGAAAAAGCAAAATATAAAAATGCGGATATCATTGTGCTGGAAGTGAAGCCGGAAAACGATTCCCTCACGGACTATAAATATTTCAATAGTTATAAAAAGGACACTACTTCCGTCAAGGTGTTGCGTATAAATGGTCAATGGGTCGTTGACCTAAAAGAGTTCATGAATACCCAAAAATGATGATTAAGAATATACTGGTTGTGGGGCTTGGGGGCGGATTGGGCAGCATTGCTCGTTTTCTGTGCCAGAAATATCTATACGAGTGGTATCCCCATCCTTTCCCCTTTCCCACTTTTGTTGTAAATATTGTTGGCTGTTTTTTGATTGGGGTGTTTTTTGGAATTGCAGAAAAAGGAAATATCCTGAGCCCGGAAATGCGCATTTTTCTCATTACCGGTATATGTGGTGGCTTTACTACTTTTTCATCTTTTGCGAATGAAGGGGTGGCATTATTAAAGTCGGGCGACTTTTTGTATTTTTCATTATACGTTACATTGAGTGTTGTACTGGGCATTGCAGCCACTTTTATCGGCATCGCATTATTAAAAATAATTTGACATGCAACCAGGCCAAGCAAAACTATTGAGGGTTTTTGTTGGGGAAATTGACAAAATAGGTCACCAGCTATTATATGAGGCCATTGTACAAACAGCCCGCAAACAAGGTACAGCAGGTGCTACGGTGCTTCGTGGCATCATGGGTTATGGGGCTAGCAGCATTTTACACACGGCAAAGCTCATCGATATTTCGGAAGACTTACCGATAGTAGTGGAAATTGTGGATGAGGAAGAAAAAATCAATCAACTGGTTCCCATGGTGCAAGCCCTCATTGACCAATGTGGGCGGGGCGGGCTGATGACTGTGGAAAACCTGACTGTTATTTTTTATGGTCATAAAAACAGGTAGCCGACAGGTTGAACGCCATTCCTTAATATTCCCTTTTCTTTGACTAATCAAGGTTTTCGAGTAGGTTTGTGCAAATTTTTAATATGCTTACTGTATCACATCCCTGGCACGGCGTATCATTTGGAGACCATGCACCCCGCACCGTAAATGCCATCATCGAAATACCGCAGGGCTCGAGAGCCAAATATGAGATTGATAAGCCATCTGGCCTACTCAAACTTGACCGCGTTATCTATTCCTCTTTTTATTACCCAGCCAATTATGGATTTATACCTCAAACTTATGGCGACGATAAAGACCCACTGGATATCTTAGTGCTTTCCACTATCAGCATTCAACCACTGTGCTTGGTGGAAGCAAAAGTAATTGGGGTGATGCAGATGGTGGACGGTGGCGATGCTGACGATAAGATCATTGCCGTTGCAGCCAATGATCCTGGCATCAACTACTATAATAACATTGAAGAACTGCCCAAGCATTTTTTCGACGAAATGAGGCATTTTTTTGAGGAGTACAAGACCCTTGAAAACAAAACAGTGGTCGTGGAAGAATTTGGTGACAAAACTACCGCCATCAAAATTATACAAGATGCTATTAATTTTTATAAGGAAAGTTTTGGGACAAAAAAATAAGATCTTGTTAGTGTTGGCCCCAAAAATGAATGAAGTTCCCAAAACCATTTAAGTACAAGAAAACCTATCCGATAGGGAAAGCAAGTACTAATTAATTTTAAATTCAAACTATGTCAATACAAACTATTTTATTGGTCGTAATGGTAGGCTTGGCTGCCGGAATATTAAGTGGTCTGGTGGGAGTAGGTGGTGGCATCATCATTGTACCTGCACTGGTTTTTATTTTGGGATTTAGCCAGCATCAGGCACAAGGCACTTCGCTTGGCATTTTGCTATTACCTGCTGGAATTTTTGCGGCGATCAATTATTACAAACAAGGGTTTATCGATCTAAAAGTGGTGCTCATCCTGTTCATTGGATTTGTGATTGGCGGTTATTTTGGGAGCAAGATTTCATTAAGTCTTTCAGATACGGCTGTTAAAAAAATCTTCGCTGTAGTGTTGGTGCTGATTGCTGGCAAGATGCTCTTCTTCGAAAAATAAAAAACTCTCGGTTATTTTACGGCAATCCAACTCAGTTTACATGTGGTGATGGTTTTGGCTTTTAAAATTAATCGCAAAAGGATTTGTGAAATTTTAAAGCGATTGCATCTTACTAGCATAAATTCCCTAAATTTCCTTAGTGCAAAACAAGGCATTCAGCCATATTACCGATCAGGAACTGCTGGATAACTTCTACAAAAGCCATGACAATAAATGGCTGGGCATCCTTTTACCTCGTTATACCCTTTTGTTGTTCGGGGTCTGTATGAAATATTTAAAGAATGAGGAAGAAGCCAAGGACTCCGTTCAACAGGTTTTTTTAAAATCGATCACCGAACTGCACAAATACGAAGTAGCTTATTTTAAATCCTGGATCTATATGGTTGCCCGCAACCATTGTTTGATGCGCCTGCGAAATCAGAATAAACGGACGGTGGAAATCAATGAAAAGTTGATGGAATCAAAAGATGATATCCGGACCAACAACCATTTGGAAAACGAGAAACTGTTGCAGGACATGAGCGATTCGCTGCAGGAACTGAACAAAGAGCAGAAAGAGTGTGTAACTTTGTTTTACCTTGAAAAAAAATCCTATCAGGAAGTAGCCGACCAAACCGGATATAGCCTGATGCAGGTAAAAAGTTATATTCAGAATGGAAAAAGAAACCTAAAACTGTTGGTTGATAAAAAACGGAATCAAGCTTCGCAATAAAAATGAATCAAGATCTGCTGAACATATTGCCCGATAACAACAATAATGGAATGGACGACCAGAAGCTACTGGATTACCTGAATGGCAAGCTCACCGGCGAAGCAAAGCATGAAGTGGAAAAATGGATGGCAGACAATGAAATTGCTTCAGACGCAATGGAAGGCTTGGAAAAAATTAAGGACAAAAAAAGCCTGCAGCAATATCTTGAACAGTTGAACAACCAGCTTCAGATCCAATTAGAAAAAAAACAAAACCTGCGTCTAAAAAAGCGTATCAAGGAATATCCATGGACCTATATCGCCATCATCCTCATACTATCCCTATGTGTTTTGGGGTATATTGTAATCAGAAAATACCTTCACCAATGGTAGACCCCATTCCTTTCATTCAATAGCTTTATTGATATTGGATATACACTGGTTGTGGTTTTAGTTTCAGCACTTCCTGTGGCGTCATGATGCGGCTACCCTTTTCCCGGAAATCGTTTTTGTAAAAAAGTTTAAAGCCAGTGAATTCAACGGGTTCCTTATAAATGAAGGATTGATAAGTGGAAATTTTTCTGGCCTGAGCGCCCCATCCATCCATGTCCATCACAATTTGAACTTCGGGCCTAGTTTCAATTTTTTTGTAATTGGTAATCATGGGACGGGTAAAGCGGTGCACCACCAATATTTTTGGAGGGAGTTTGTAATCCTTTACCAATTTAGCCAGATAGTTGCTAGTAAAATTAACATCTGCGGCGTCCATCGTGCCGATTACCGTGCCCGGTTTTTTTCCAGTTTTCATTGAAAACTCTGGATCGATACCCAAATGCACATTGGGCATTTTAAGATAGTCTACAAGCAAAGGCACTTCCGATTCCACGTTGCTTTTCCCAACCTGTATATCCAAAAATACAATGGCATTTATTTTCGCAGCCATTTTTAGGACGCTATCAATTTGTTTAAAAGGCATCCTTGCACGATATTTCTCACCCTTGCCCGGACTTCCCTGTGCGGTAACCGCTATATAATGCAAGGCTGGCTGTACAGGCATGGTACTATCTGCCAACTCCCATTTCTTAATTTCTGCCTGCAATTTTTGCAACATCTCTTTTTCAGGATATTCGCCCAACACGCCCATCTTTTTGGAATAGAGATTGCCATAATAAGCCACAATCCTTTTAAAAGGAAGTATGGCACCCGCTAGTGGATAAGCCGTTTTTACAGGCCATCTGCCTGAAGTATCGCCGTTGGTAATTTTGATCAGTTGGCGGTTATACTGCGCCGTGTCCAACTTTGTCAGATTCCCATCAATGATTGAATCCTTGTGTATAGTGGTATCTTGTTTACCTTTTTTTCCATCCTGTTCCGAATGCAGGCTATCACAACTTAATAGGGAGCCGAAAAAGCAACTGCAAAAAATGAAGAACAGCAGATTTCTAAATCTGGGATGAAATGAATGACTAAAAATATGATTTGAACGGTCAGCGATTTGCATAAGAAAAGTCATAGAATCGGATTTTGCGGAAAAGCCTCGATTTTTGCTAAAACGCAAGGAAACCAGATTTATTTTAGTTTTAAAAAGTTTTGATTCAAGTGCTTAAAAGCATTCTTGCCACGAAGTTAGTTTGTCGCAAACGATAATGAAAAGAAAAAAGAATTCCTTCAAAAATTTAACTGATTATTTATGATTTGACCTCTTCTGATTTTTAGGCTGGAGCTTTTTCTGTGCTAAGGGATTGGGCATCCGATCAATATCATCTTGCATATACATTTTGTATCCGCGAACTGGCATCCTTTCCATATTGGATAGTTCAGGGAGCAGACATGGCATATTATCAGGAGACATTGTATAGACGGTGCCCAGATCTGTTTTTCCTAAAAATGATCGAGGAGTGGATGATTGCCGATTCAACAATAATTCGTTCGGAAAATCATCTGGGTTTATTTTTATTGCCGTATCCTTAAAATAATAAAAATGGGATTGAGGCAAAGTAGTCGTCTCAGAGAAGCCAAAAGGTGTATTCATCGGCTTAGGAACTTCAAACCGATCTGATTTGAATAATGGGTCAGATGACTTCCACTGTGCCATACCCCCTTGTGAAAAGAAAAGACAGGCAAATAAAACTTTTTTCATAACAAAAGATTTAATCAAACAATGTTTCTAAAGTTAGGAAAAAAACTAGCGCACTATTAACGCATTTTTTTAAACGCATTAATAAGTCCATTAGTGGAAGAATCATGCGAACTAATCTCTTGCTCATTCTGTAACTCAGGGAGAATTTTTCCAGCCAGTTGCTTGCCAAGTTCCACGCCCCATTGGTCAAATGAAAAAATATTCCAGATAACCCCTTGTACAAAAATTTTGTGCTCATAGAATGCAATGAGCCTGCCCAAACTAAAGGGAGTAATTTCTTTAAGCAAAAACGAATTGGTTGGACGGTTGCCGCTAAAGGATTTGAAAGGAATAAGTTCGGGCTTCACATGCTCAGCAAGCAACTCCTCTTTTGTTTTTCCATTCATCAGTGCCTCTGTTTGTGCAAAAAAATTAGACAGCAGTTTGGTATGATGGTCGCCTATTGGGTTATGGCTTATGGCTGGCGCAATAAAATCGCAGGGGATCAAAACCTTGCCCTGATGGATAAGCTGATAAAATGCATGTTGGCCATTGGTGCCCGGCTCGCCCCAAACCACGGGACCAGTTGGATAATCAACGGGCTTCCCATTACGGTCGGTGCTTTTGCCATTGCTTTCCATATTCCCTTGTTGAAAATAAGCAGCAAAGCGGTGCATGTACTGATCGTAAGGCAGTATGGCTTCGGTTTGGCTACCAAAAAAATCCGTATACCATAAGCCCACCAATGCCATAACTACGGGGATGTTTTTTTCAAATGACGTTTCACGGAAATGTATATCCGTTTCATGAGCCCCCTTCAATAGCTGCTCAAAATGATCGTAGCCGATGGTCAAGGCAATGGATAAACCAATAGCACTCCAAAGCGAATACCTGCCCCCTACCCAATCCCAGAACTCAAACATATTCTCTTTATCGATCCCAAAGCTGACGACATCCTTTTCATTGGTCGACAAAGCCACAAAATGCTTTGCAATATGAGCCGAATCCATGGCCGATTGCAAGAACCAATCCCTGGCTGAATGGGCATTGGTCATGGTTTCCTGGGTGGTAAAGGTTTTGGATGCAATCAAGAAAAGCGTTTCATCGGGAGTCACTTTTTTAAGCGTTTCCACGATATGGGTGCCATCCACATTCGATACAAAATAAGCTTGAATGCCATTTACCCAATAAGGTTTTAAAGCCTCGGTCACCATTACCGGTCCCAAATCACTCCCTCCGATACCGATATTTACAATGTATTTTATTTTCTTTCCCGTATACCCCTTCCATTCGCCAGTATGTATTTTGGTACAAAAATTTTTCATGTGCGCTTGAACCCGCAGCACATCAGGCATCACATCTTTCCCTTCAGAAAAAATGGGACTGCCCGGAAGGTTTCGTAAGGCAATATGAAGCACCGAACGGTTTTCTGTCAAATTAATTTTTTCCCCGGTAAACATGGCTTCAATCGCTTCTTTTAGCTGGCTTTCCGCTGCGAGCCCAATCAATAAACCCATCGTTTTATCCGTGATGATATTTTTGGAGTAGTCGAAGAGAATATCATCCAGCACCAGTGATAATTTACTAAACCTTTCTGGATCATCATGAAATAACTTGCGCATCTGCACATCTTTCATCTCTGAATCGTAATGGTCTTTTAATTGTTGCCAAGCTTTGGTTTTTTGGGGCGATATTTTAGGAAACATATTTTAAATATTAGGGGTCAAAAGTAATATAGTATTGGTATATGTACCAATTAGGATTTGATTGCTTGCAAAATCAAGTTCTGATTCTTTTATTCTTTTTGACCACAACGAAATAAAAAACGCTTATATAAAACATTCAATTTTATAATCGCATCGGTTGGTTTTTCCATAATCTTAACTTATATCAGCAATCAATATATTACTTCGATCAAGTAAGTTTTTTATCCAAAAAAACAACCCAAAAATCGATCCTGATTATCCAGCAAAATTGTTTTATGTGGCCATTGGGGACTTTGAGCATGAATTTCAATACAGCTTTTACAATGCCTTGCCGATAATCGCATTTGTTTACCGCACTAGCTATTCTTCAGCCAATGCCTCCAAAATAAGGGCGCTATACCAAAAAAGCTGTTCAAAAGATTTCACATGCAGCAAATGCTGTTTCACGTAATATTTTTTTTAGACAAGCAATTAGCTTTTAATTTTATTTAATATTTAAATCAAGAGGTTTTTTTATTGCAAGGCTTTGAAAAACAATAGAAACATCTGTTTTAAAGATTGACAATCTGACAATTAAATGGGTTTTTAAAATGGCAAAATGGCGAAACATAATCGTTCGGCATTTTGAAAGTAACCGAATTATACACCTGTTAAACCTTTCCTTATCCAAGATGCTTTTGGCGGTAGCAAATATGGTCTTTTTGCTACTGCCAAGTCGGTAGAACCCCTTCCTTCCATTTTCAGCAAAGACAGAACAACCCTTCTCTTCAAAAATTACGTTTACATCAAATCAGTAGACTGATAATCACAATTTTAGTGGTAAATAATTTTACCTCGTTTTATTATTAGCGCAAACAAAGATTGTCATAGAACTAAAGGGAGTTTATGAATATCTTATTTCCTCCCAGCTTTTGGGTTGATTTTATCCAGGCCAGCTTGATGGGTCCGCTGGTTTGCCATAAACCTGTTGCAATCCATTTCGCCAAACTTATATTTGTGGTAGAGGTTGTCAAATTTGGCTATATCAATGTTTTATTAAGTTGGGAGATTATCTAAACAAAAAGGAATTGATAGGCATGGTGAAGTGGAAGCCACCAGTTTTAAAGAATAGTAATATAAATAATTTCAATCTAAATTAAAATGGAAGCAAAAAATCAGCACACGGTATTTTTAGTAATGGATATTCAGATAGGGATTGTTAAGCGGTTGACCGATAGCAAAAGTTTTATCAATCGGGCAGCGAAGGCCATCGCCCTGGCCCGGAAAAAACAAATACCTGTGTTATATGTCGTGGTCGGTTTTAGGCCAGGTTTGCCGGAGTTGAGTGATAACAATAAAAGTTTTGCTGCAGCCAAAGAACAATACGCCAAGATCAATATGGATGAGTTCATGACTATCCATCCAGATCTTTCAAAACATCCAGATGAAATTACTGTTGTCAAAAAACGTTTAAGTGCATTTTCGGGCAGCGACCTCGAAATGCTGTTAAGGGCAAAAGACATTCAGCATTTGATCCTTACAGGCATTTCCACCAGCGGTGTACTGCTATCGACCATCCGTGAAGCGGCCGACAAAGATTTTCGGATCACTGTGCTTTCGGATTGTTGTGCCGACCAAGATGAGGAAGTACATCGTATACTCATGACCAAAATTTTTCCAAGACAAGCGGATGTGACGACTTTGGATGAATGGGAAAAGTTATAAAATACCATAAAACAATCTCAAATATTACGAGTTGGAATTAATAACCAATGACAATCTATTTTTCATTTTCAATTTTGTTTAGACAACCCATTAAAAATTCTAAGTTCAATAGTTATGGTCAAATACCACGGATAAAAAATTAGAACAACCGTTTGCGTAAAACTTTATATTATTAATATATTGTAAGCGATAATCCTAAAATCAACCGTATTTTAGTCCTATGAAAACGGTTTGCTTACTCTTTATTTCGATACTTGGTTACATTCCCTTGTTGAAATCACAACCAACGGTCCTGGTTCCGGAAAATATCAAAACAAACAAGAAGATACTAAAGGGTTTTATGGATAAGCGCTTCGGCATGTTTATCCATTGGGGGCCCGTTACTTTGCGTGGCACCGAAATTGGCTGGTCGCGTAACCATGAAGTGGGACAGGCAGACTATGATAGTCTGTACAAAGAGTTTGACCCTGTATTGTTCAATGCGGAGGCATGGGTGAAAACAGCCCATGATGCCGGGATGAAATATATTACCATTACCGCTAAGCACCACGATGGATTTTGCCTTTGGCCCACCGCCTACAGCACGTATAATATTATGAACACCCCGTTCAAAAGAGATGTGGTTGGTGAATTAGCAAATGCCTGTAAAAAATATGGAATCAAATTTTGTATTTATTATACCATCCTCGATTGGTATTCGCCCGATTATCCCCTGCATAATGATGGCAGGAAGGATCCCGACCCGAATGCTAATATGCCCCGCTTTGTGCAGTATATGAAAAACCAGTTGAAAGAACTGATCACTCACTATCACCCTTATATGCTATGGTTTGATGGCAACTGGGAAACCCCTTGGACACAGGCCATGGCGGTGGACATGTATGGATATTTAAAAAAGCTGGAACCAGCACTGATCATCAATAACCGCTTGGGCAAGCAAAGCCATGAGGAAATGGTGGAAGGATCCGTTGGTGACTATGCAACCCCTGAACAAAAGATTGGGAAATTGGCCATGGACTATCCTTGGGAATCGTGCATTACCATTTGCCATCAATGGGCATGGAAACCCAACGACAAAATGAAATCGTTGAAGGAATGCATCCAAACATTATGCAGCACGGCTGGTGGCAATGGTAATCTTTTGCTGAATGTGGGACCGATGTTGGATGGTCGTATGGAAAACAGGCAAGTACAACGGTTAAAAGAAATAGGCGATTGGCTGAAAATCTATGGTGACGCTATTTATGGCACCAAGGGCGGTCCATTTGCACCAGATTCGACAATGGCCTTCACCAGAAAAGGAAATAAAATGTATTTACTTCTTTTTAAAACAGGAATGAAATCGTTGACCCTTCCAGCAATACCCGATCGAAAAATACAGCGGACCTATTTTTTGACAGGTAAAGATTTGAACATACAACAATCCAAGCAAAATATCCTAATCAGTTTACCAGAGATTATGCCCAATGAAAATTGCTCCGTGATTGTATTGGAAATGGATGGGGACATGGAAAAGGTTCCGGTACAAAGCAAATAAACCAAAACTTTAATTGCATTAAATGAAAAAATCGATTGCTATCATCTTCCTTTTTTTGATGGTAAAACTGCAGGCACAAACTTATAAGGCCAATTGGGAAAGTATTGACAAAAAACCAGTTCCAGCTTGGTTTACGAATGGAAAGTTTGGAATTTTTATACACTGGGGTGTTTATTCTGTTCCAGGATACTGCAAAAAAGGGAATTATGCAGAATGGTACCAACATGGTTTGGTGAATGGGGATAGTGCCATCACCAAATATCACAAGGAAAAATTTGGCAGCAGAACCTATTATCAATTGGCCGATGATTTCAAAGCCGAACTGTTCAACCCCGATGAATGGGCCAAACTTTTTGAAGAAAGCGGTGCCAAATACATCGTGCTCACATCCAAACACCATGATGGATTTTGTCTTTGGCCCAGTGAAGAGGCAAACAGGGATTGGGGTTTTAAATGGAACGCCGTGGATATTGGTCCGCATCGCGATCTGATCGGGGAACTTTTTGCCGCAGTGCGAAAAACCTCGGTGCATCCGGGCATGTATTATTCTTTGTATGAATGGTATAATCCCATTTGGCTCAAAGACCGGAAACGGTTTTCAGATACCCATACCATGCCGCAGATGAAAGATCTGATCAACAGATATAAACCGGATGTGTTTTGGACAGATGGCGAGTGGGACGAGTCGGATACGCTTTGGAGAAGTACTTCTTTTTTAGCATGGCTCTATAATGAAAGCCCTGTTAGAAACACCGTTGTTACCAATGATCGTTGGGGAAGAACCACCCGCTTCAAACATGGTATGGTATACACACCCGAGTACCAGCCGGAATTGTCATTCAAAGATCATGCTTGGGAGGAAAGCCGCGGCATGGGCTTTAGCTATGGCTATAACCGTGCGGAGGACGCTTGGGATTATAATTCTGCACAATCGTTGGTCTTGCAGCTTATTGACAAGGTGAGTCGAGGTGGAAACTTTCTGTTGGATATTGGCCCCGATGGACATGGCAAAATACCACCTATTATGCAGGAGCGCTTATTGCAGATTGGGGATTGGCTAAAAACCAATGGAGAAGCCATTTACAATACCGAAACTTGGAAAACGCCTTCGCAATGGAGTGCGGGAAGAACAGACTATAAACCGAAAGATGGCAGTGGTGATTTATTATTGAAGCTGACTCTGAATCCCGATCCAGGATATGCCGTAAAAGAACTCTTTTTTACCTACAACAATCATACAAAAATACTGTATGCCATTTTTCCCAAATACCCATCCAATCAAAAAGTACTGATTAAAAATTTAATATTGACACCTGCCAATAAGCTTTCCCTATTACCCAGTATGGAAGCGTTGAGTTGGGTCATAAGAGGTAAGGATACAGAAATCAAATTGCCTCCTTTCGATCCGAATAAATTGAAAACAGGACAGGCTTATGTCATAAAGATTAGCAATGTAAAAAAATAAGCCCTTTCAAAAAAGGTTAGTGGTAGCTATTTTGATTGTGAAAATTTTTGATACAATGTAATTACATATGGAGCGTATTACCGAAAACCATCGGGATTGAAAAATATTATAGAATGAATTGCTAAATGACCTAAACAAATAGTATATGAAAAAAACAATCGGTTATGCAAACAGGATGATGCTATTACTGCTTGCGCTATTATTTACTAGTTTCAACAAAGTACCTCAACATGGGAAAGATAGCGTAAAGGAAAAACTGAGCACAGCCAATACGCCGCCAAATGTAGTGATCATACTGATGGATGATATGGGTTTTGGTGACATGGAATGTTATGGCGGCTTCCCCTATCATACCCCACACATCAATAAGCTTGCTGCTGATGGTATGCGTTTTACCAATTTTTATGTAGGGCAGGCAGTATGTAGTGCCTCCCGATGTGCCTTGCTTACTGGCTGTTACCCCACCAGACTTGGCATAAGTGGCGCCTTGATGCCCCACAGTAAAATCGCCTTGAACCCAAAAGAGGAAACCATTGCTGAAGTACTCAAAGCGGCCGGATATAAAACAGGCATGATCGGCAAATGGCATTTGGGAAGCAGGGAACCCTTCTTGCCCTTGCAGCAAGGCTTTGACGAATATCTTGGCCTGCCTTATTCAAACGATATGTGGCCGGTCGATTATAATGGCAAGCCGCTGGATACTTCAACCTTTAGAGGGAAATATCCACCATTACCTTTAATTGATGGCAATAAGCCAATCCGGTTCATTAGAACCCTCGATGATCAGGCTGAACTTACCACTCTTTATACCGAACGAGCTATTAGTTTTATAAATAAAAACAAAAACCATCCTTTTTTTCTTTACTTGGCCCATTCAATGCCGCATGTGCCCATTGCTGCTTCTTCAAAATATAAGGGGAAAAGCGGTGCAGGTCTTTATGGCGATGTGATGGAAGAACTGGACTGGTCGGTGGGCGAGGTTTTAAAAGCCTTGGATAAAAATGGAATCAGCAAAAATACCCTCGTTGTTTTTACCAGTGATAATGGTCCTTGGCTCACTTTCGGCAATCATGCTGGCAGTACGGGTGGCTTCCGGGAAGGAAAAGGCACAGCATGGGAAGGAGGTTTGCGGGTGCCTTGCATTATGAAATGGCCGGGCAAGATAGCCGCAGGTTCTATTTGCAATGACCTAACCGCCACCATGGACCTGATGCCAACATTGGTCTCCATCTGCCATGCAAAACTCCCCGTCAAAAAAATTGATGGTGTGAATATTTTACCACTATTGGAGCAAAAAACAGAGATAGACCCAAGAACTGATTTTGTTTATTACTACGATGAAAAAAATCTAAAGGCCGTAAGAAGTGGTCAATGGAAACTTGTTTTCCCATGTACTTCCCGAACTTATAATAGGCCTGGAGCAATCGGGGCAGATGGCTACCCGGGCAAATATTTTGAGGATTCGGTTTCACTCGCCTTATATGATCTAAGGACAGATCCTGGTGAAGCAAGGGATGTTAAAGATATGCACCCTGATATTGTTCAACGACTCAGCTTGATTGCTGACAAATACAGAAAAGAATTGGGCGATGGTCTTACCCATCAAGATGGCTCTGAAGTAAGGCCTGCGGCAAAACAATATTGAGGATTGTTGCGAATACAATTATGGTGAAAAGCGAATGGTGAAATTTCCACCATTCCACGTCTTTGAGATAATTTTTAAAACATGCAAAAAATATTTTTTTGGTTATTATTATTGTTTTGCTCCGGAGCAATATCAGCACAGAAAAGACCAAATATATTGCTTATCGTTTCCGATGACCATGCTTACCAGGCCATCAGTGCCTATGGCTCCAAATTGATGCAGACCCGCAATATCGACCGGATTGCACATGGGGGTGTTATATTTAAAAATGCTTTTGTTACCAACTCGCTTTGCGGCCCCAGTCGGGCGGTGATCCTCACAGGAAAATACAGTCATGTGAATGGGTTCAAGGATAATGACCATTCTCGTTTTGATGGCAGTCAGGATTCCTTTATAAAGGAGTTACAAAAAAACGGCTATCAAACTTCCTGGATTGGAAAATGGCATTTGGAAACCACGCCACAGGGTTTCGATTTCTGGCAGGTACTTCCCGGACAGGGTAGTTATTATAATCCTGATTTCCTGATGATGGATGGCAGTAAAAAAAGAATAGATGGATACGTGAGCAATATCATTGAGGATATTTCCGAGAACTGGCTCGACCATCGAGATACGAGAAAACCTTTTTGTCTGGTTATCGGGCATAAAGCCACACACCGAAATTGGTTGCCCGATACCGCCGACCTGGGAAAGTTCGACCATCAATCCTTTCCCTTGCCACATGACTTTTTTGATGATTACACGGGAAGAAAAGCGGCCAGTATGCAGGATATGACCATTGCGAAAACATTGACCATGGATTATGACCTTAAAATAGGCACAAACGATAAGGCAGACATTGGATTAAAAAGAATGAACCCCGCACAAAGAAAACGTTACGATGATTATTACAAAAAAATAGCGGATGACTTTGATGCTCGGAAACTGTCGGGTAAAGCGTTAACCGAATGGAAATATGAACGCTATATGCGTGATTATTTGAGTACCGCCATTGGACTGGAAAGAAATATCGGAAGGGTGTTGGATTATCTAGATACACATGGTCTCAGCAAAAACACCATTGTCATTTATATGTCCGATCAGGGTTTCTATATGGGCGAGCATGGATGGTTTGATAAAAGGTGGATGTATGAAGAGTCGTTTAGAACGCCGATGGTTATGCGCTATCCGGGTGTAGTAAAGCCGGGATCTACCTGTTCAGGATTGGTAATGAATTTGGATATTGCCCCCACCCTTTTGGATGCAGCCGGAGTGCAAATACCCAAGGATATGCAAGGCAAATCCTTTCTTCCCTTATTGAAAAAAAATATGCCCATACATGATGCGCTCTATTATCATTATTATGAAAATGGAACGCATTCCGTTTCACCCCATTTTGGCGTTCGCACAAAACAATATAAACTCATCTGCTTTTATGAAAAAGTAAATAGTTGGGAGTTTTATGATTTGAAAACCGACCCACACGAAATGCATAATGTATACGGCAAAAAAGAATACGAACCCAAAATTGCTCTTTTGAGAAAAAGATTGAAAGAATTGATTGATCAATACGGGGATAAAGAAGCTTTGACCATTTTGCAGGAAGATAAGAGTCTTTAAGAGGCAACCGTGATATTTAGGATTTTCAGATTACCGTCTAAATGATAAATGCGTGGTTGCCCGGTAGGCAGGTTCATTTTTTCAATCTCTTCCTTACTCAGACCTTCCACACCCATCATTAAAGCACGAAGGCTATTGCCATGTGCCACTATCAATACATTAGCGCCCTTCCTTAATAGGGGCGCAATTTCTTTTTGATAATACGGAATTACCCTGGCGGCGGTATCGGCTAGGCTTTCGCCTCCTGGCGGTCTTATGTCAAAGGACCTTCTCCAAATTTCCACTTGCTCGGTACCATATTTTTTAGCCATATCGGCTTTGTTCAAACCTTGCAAGCTTCCATAATTCCGTTCATTGAGTGCCATGTCTTTTATAACGGGAATGGTTTCCTGGTGGATTTCATTAAGGATAATCTCCAAAGTTTCATTGGCCCTTTTCAATAATGAAGTAAAACCATAGTTGAAAATAATTCCCGTGAGGTTCTTGCCAGCTTGTAAGGCCTCCGCTCGTCCTTGATCGGTCAACTCCACATCCACATCGCCTGTGAAGCGGTTTTGCAGGTTCCATTCAGACTGGCCATGTCGTACACAAACTAATAGGGGCATATGGTTTAAATAAAAGGCAAAGGTAAAAACAGGAACGCAGAATAGGTAATAACCTATTCTGTTCTAAAATGTGGATTAGCCCTTTGGGAATAAAATGATTACCAGTCCTCATTTTGGCGCATAAACTCTTTAATGGAAACATACATATTGTGGATGTTCTGCTGGGTTTCATCCTGAGCGGCCCGCCACTCTTTTTGAACATTCTTTTTATTGAGGCTATGATCTTCATAATCGCCGATGGTGATTAGCCCCAATTGGTCTTCGAGAAAATCATTTAGCTCCAGTTTATACTTTCCATCCTTCATTGAAAATTTAATTAAAAAAGAAACGGTATGGTGTTCTACCCCACCTGTAAGAATGGTGGAGGGGGGATCATAACTAAAATTACCCCTGGCCAATATAATACCGGCCTCTTTATCTGCTATCTGTATCACTTTATTGGCATTACTAAAATGCTTGCTAAGCCACTCTAAGGCATTTATATAAAGAATCTCTTTTTTGATGGAGCTATCAACCGTTTCAATAATTTTAAAAGCAACGGGCTTGCCATAACCCTGGGCAAAAGAATGAAAAACTATGAAAGAGCAAGCAAAGAAAAAACAGGATTTTTTCATGGCGATTAGTTGTTTAAGGAATTGGTTTAATTAAGTTTTGCAAATTTCTTGCCAAGTTCATTCCATATTGATGAAACAAAAGCAGCGTCCATACATACTCGAATTTCAAAATCCCTTAAATAAACATTGAAAATGACTTATGCCTAACCGTTAATCGCTAGGTAATTACCGTATTTTTCTCAATTTATCTGTGTTGTCGAAATAGCCATTCAAACATTTTGGGGTCACTATAGGCTGCTAACCAAGAAAAATGACCAGTCTCTGGATAAATCGTCAAACCTGGATGTGCCCCTAGTTTTGTGAGAGCCTCATGCATATCGGAGGAGCAAAGCGGGTTTACGGCCGCATCTTCAGCCCCATGAAAAATCCAAATGGGGATATGTGCAATGGAAGCAGCTTTGGATAGATCGCCAGCCCCGCAGACAGGCACGGCCGCCGCAAATAAATGGGGGTAGCGCTCAATCGCATCAAAAGTTCCTAAGCCTCCCATGGAAAGACCAGTAATATAAATCCGATTTGTATCAATGGGCATTTTCTTGACCAGATCATGAATCAGCCCAATCACCAAACTCATCGCTTTGGTTGGGTCGCTGGCTAAATGCAGGTTTCTAATATTTTCCCTTTTACCATAATTCCCCCAAGATTCACCGCTTGGGCACTGTGGTGCAACCACAAAAGCCGGATGTGCTATCATCATCTGGTCGCTTGCAAAATTCATTACCCCCCATTTCAACTGGGCCTCGTTATCGGATCCTCTTTCACCTGAACCATGCAGGAATATTACCAAAGGATATTTTCTCAAAGTATCATAGTCTGGGTACAGTAATCGATAATTCAAGCTATCACCCTTGCCATTGCCGAATTTGTTGACACTAAACCTCGAGCTTTGTGCAAGACAAAAATGGATGTTGGCAAAAAAAACAATGCAGCAAAATAGTTTTATGGTCTTCATTTTTTTTGATTGTATATAACAAGAAATTGTTTACTAAAAAATACCATGGTAACCATTACATCAAACTTTCAATGAGTAGAGTAATATCACTATCATTATACTCATCTACCAACCAATCCCATAATCCTGACCATAATTACTACTGCCACCCCAAAAGCTTCCATGCTTCACATCAAAATAAATGGCGTTGATGGGACCACTGGTTCGGTCTTTGAACGTCAATCGATATCCCATTTTTTGAAGTTCCTTGCGCACATATTCTGGAGTACCACTATTCAACAATATTTGTCCTGGATGTGGTTTCCGGTCATCTATCTTTTCACCACCCAAGGATAGCCATAATTGGTCGCTATTTATATTCTGGGCCTCGGCAGCTTCTTGCACAGTCATGCCAAACTCCACCATGTTCAAGAAAAACTGCAATAGATTTTGATCTTGGGTATCGCCCCCCTGAACCCCAAACGACAAAAAAGGTTTTCCATCTTTGAGTGCCATCGAAGGGGTTAATGTGACCCGCGGTCTTTTGTGCGGCTCCACTACATTAAAGGGATCCAATAGGGAATCCAAAACAAAACTCTGCATCCGTTCGCTCATGCCCACACCGGTATGTCCGGCGATGCAGGCAGGCACCCATCCCCCGCTAGGTACCACACAAACCACCCATCCATCCTTATCTGTGGCTTGGATAGAAGTGGTGCCACGCCAAAGACGATCCATATAGTTATTATCAATAGCCGCAGTTGCAAAACCAATCCCTCTTTTTTGCAGAAGGTTTAAATAGGGATTGGTTTTGCCCTCGTACGGATAGGGGTCACCGGGAACGATATCCGCATTGTTCTTGTCTTGCAAAATTAGATTTGCCCTTTCCTTTGCATATTCCTTGCTCAGTAAACCTTTCATTGGTTCTTCAGGTGGAAAATGGGGGTCGCCATAATAAAAATCCCGATCGGCAAAAGCAAGGCTCAAGGTTTGGTAAATGGTATTGATATAGCGGGTGCTATTATAACCCATACTCTTGAGGTCAAAATTCTCAAGTATGTTTAACGCCTGCAACAACATGGGGCCTTGCGACCACTGTTGCAATTTGTACACTTCAATCCCTTTATAGTTTGTGTGCAAGGGCTCTTCTTCGGTTGGTTTCCATTCAGCCAAGTCTTCCATAGTGATCAATCCACCCTGTTCCTGACAACCACGCACAAATTCCTTGGCAATATCCCCTTTGTAGAAACGGTCATAAGCTGCATAGATGGCTTCTTTTCGGGTCTTATGATGCTTTAAAGCATCTTGCTCTGCCTCCACCATTTTGGTGAGCGTCCCCAAAAGATCTTTTTGTACAAATATTTCCCCGGCTTCTGGAGCTTCCCTCTTCTCACCCAAATGGGTCAGAAAAACGGCCTTGCTATAAGGCCATTGCTTGATGTATTTTTTCCCTCTTTCCATGCTATTGGCAGTAGGCGCATCGATAGCAAAGCCGGCTGCCAACTGCATAGCAGGTGCCAAAACTTCCTTCAAACTCATGGTACCATACTCAGCTAGCATGTAACAAAGCCCTCCGGGTGTGCCTGGAGTTACCGCAGCAAGAGGTCCATATTCAGGTGGGAAATTCATCCCTTTATTCTTAAAAAAATCCACTGTTGCTCCTGTGGGCGCAAATCCCAGCGCATTGATGGCAATCACTTTCCCGGTATGGGGATTATAGATCAAAGCCTGTGTTTCGCCACCCCAACTGAGCACGGCCCACTGTGTACAGACCGAGGCTAACATGGCACAAGCCGCATCTACGGCATTGCCTCCTTTTTGAAAAATTTGTGCCCCCGATTCGGCACCCAGGGGCCTACCGGTAATGGCCATCCAATTTTTGCCATATAAAGTTGGTTTCTGTGTTTGTTGGGCTTGAATAGATTTTGCTAACACTAAAATAATCAGAAGGGGCAATAGGCGTCTCATAATAAACATCGGTTTGGTCGACTAAAGTTAATGGTTGGGAAGGAAAATTGGTCAGGGTGTTGATAAGTGGCAAAAATCATGTAGAGAAACCTCAGCTCCCACCCCTCTCCATGTGATGGGAGGGTTGGGACGCACGATGATAAATTGATTTCAGGATTAATTTTTCTTCGTGCTTCTTCCAGTCTTTGTGCCTTCGTGGCAAAAAAATCAGTGCATCAGTGGCTAAATTTTATTTCACGCAGAGGCGCAGGGTCCGCAGAGGGGTCGACCGACTTTCATTTTCCTATCTTCATGAAAAAATCAGTTCATCAGTGGCTGAAATTCTTTCAAACAAGTTGCTATGGAAAGAGATACGTAATATTTTGGTACTAGCGTTCAGCTTTCCTTCAATAATCAGTGCATCAGTGTCCAAAAATACTCCCGACTAAAGACTCTCGACTCTCGACTCCTCCCTCACCTCCCCATTCTCAAATCCAACAATCACTTTCGAAGCCATTCTTATGAACAATCCATTTTCCACCACACCCACTATTGAATTAATGCTCTCATGTAAAGAAGTAGGGTTCTCAATTTCCCCAAAGGCACAATCAACAATATAATTGTTGTTATCAGTCATAAAGGGTTGAATATTTTCCATTCGCAATGTTGGGATGCAACCCAATGATTTCAATTTTTCAAAAGTTTTCTCCCAACCAAATATTACAATCTCAACTGGCAATCCAAATTTACCCAAATGCTTCACCATCTTTTTTTCATCCACAATTATGATCAATTCCTTTGAATTGGATGCCACGATCTTTTCCCTCAATAATGCACCTCCCCCACCTTTGATCAAGTTCATTTGATCATCCACTTCATCCGCTCCATCAATGGTGATATCAATCTGATCAATCTCTGAAAATGAAAGGATGGGAATCCCCAACGACATTGCCTGATCCTCTGATCTTTTTGAGGTGGCAATCGCTTTTATCTTCAATTCTCCTTTTTTAACCTTATCACCAATCATTTCAATTGCCCAATAAGCTGTTGACCCTGTACCAAGACCAACCACCATATCATTTTCAACAAAGGATACAGCTTTGGCAGCAGCAAACTGTTTTGCATTCATAATGAGCTTGTTTATTATGCAAGTTAATCAAGAAACATGGGCGGCTCAGGAGTTATAGCGGGACACCTGCACCGAATGATGGATAATACCGCAAGCAACTCAAATAAATTCTACCTGGATTTAAGGCGAACTCTACATTTTGAATCCGGGTTTCTTTGCAATTTTACATTGTAATTAAAAAGTAGATAACAATAGCCCAACAAATCCAATAAACTAGAAAACCAGCAATTCAAACCCTAAGAAAAACCAATCCATTCCTGTAGAAAACAAGTCCCAATGTCCAGTAAGAAACCACTTTTTCAAGTGGTTTTTTTATTTCATGCAACCAAGGCTGTAGAGGATTCGCTACATAAAAAATAAAATTCTTCGATATAAATACAAACCTAATTCTACATACAAAAAATGAAATTAGTTGCAATTTTACCTCGTTAAACATCCAATATCAGAAAACAAAAATCCCGTTTTAATCCATTATCCAAGAAAGCGAATCCAGTATCCAAAGAAAACAATCGCTCTCTTAGTTTACCTACCAACAATTTAAAAGAAGCCATTCCTACGATTGGCTTCTTTTGTTTGATACAAAAAGTTTAGTAATAAAAAACGCCCCATTTCTGGGGCGCTTTCTTTCTATACTTATTTCGGGAGATTTATGGTTTAGGCTCTTCTGCCGCACCACCTTTCTCTTCCTGTTGCAATTTTTCTTTGATACCTGCCAATGCACCAAGATCACCGAGTGTTGGTTTTTCAACCTTGCTCTGGATACTCTTAACTGCCTTGCGGGCTTGGTCAGCCTCACGGTTGGCCTCTTTTCTAGCAACTTCTTTCTCCTCCACCTTAGCTTGTTCCCAAAGACGAGTGTGCGAAAGAACGATACGCTTTTCATTACGGTCAAATTCAATCACCATAAATTGAGCGGTCTCATCTGCCTGCACCTGCTTGCCATCTTCTTTGAAGAGATGACGGTTGGGGGCAAATCCTTCCAGACCATAGGACAATTGGACCAATGCGCCCTTATCGTCTTTACGGGTAACAGTTCCTTCATGCACGGTGCCCACTGCAAAAGTTTGCTCCAATGCATTCCAAGGATCTTCTTCCAATTGTTTGTGGCCCAGTTGCAGCTTGCGGTTTTCCTTGTCGATGCCAAGGATGGCTACTTCGATGTTCTGTCCCACTTTTGTGTATTCGGAAGGATGGTTGAAACGCTTCAACCAGCTCAGGTCGCTGATATGGATCATACCACCGATGCCGGGAGCCAGTTCCACAAACACACCATAAGGAGTGATGTTTTTCACCAGACCCGTATGCTTCGATCCCTGAGGGAATTTGGTTTCGATCGTGCTCCATGGGTCTTCGCTCAATTGCTTGATAGAAAGGCTCATTTTGCGGGCTTCTTTATCCAGTGTTACCACTTTCGCTTGATGCTCGTCGCCTAGTTTGAAGAATTCTTTGGCGTTGATTGGCGTATTTGCCCAAGTGATCTCGCTCACGTGTACCAATCCTTCCACACCCGGCATTACTTCCAAGAAAGCGCCGTAATCTTCTATGTTCACTACTTTACCTTTCACGATCTCACCTTCCTTCACATTTTCAGGAAGCACATCCCAAGGATGAGGCGTCAATTGTTTCAAGCCAAGACTGATACGTTTTTTGCCATCATCAAAATCAAGAACCACCACTTGCAGTTTCTGATCTAGTTTAAGCACTTCGCTTGGGTGCGAAATACGTCCCCAACTGATATCGGTGATGTACAACAAGCCATCCAATCCGCCCAGATCCATGAACGCACCGAAATCGGTAATGTTCTTGATCGTTCCTTCGAGCACCTGGCCTTTTTCCAGTTTGCTCATGATCTCTGCACGTTGTGCTTCGATATCGCTTTCGATAAGCGCTTTATGTGATACCACAGCGTTCTTGATGGTTTCGTTGATCTTCACCACTTTGAACTCCATGGTCTTGTTTACGAACTGATCGTAATCGGTCACCGGCTTCACGTCGATCTGTGAACCTGGCAAGAACGTTTCCATTCCAAACACATCCACGATCAAACCGCCTTTGGTTTTGCTGGTAACAGTACCAGTAACCACTTCGCCAGTTTTGTGAACTTCCACAATGCGCTGCCAAGCACGTGTGATGCGGGCTTGCTTACGGCTCAGGTGAAGATGGCCTTCGCGGTCTTCTTTCTCCACTACCATCACTTCCACTTCATCACCCGTTTTCAAACCGGGAGTGTCGCGGAATTCGTTCAGTGATATCAAACCATCACTTTTAAAGCCGATATTGATCACTACATCGGTCTTGGTCAATGCAACCACCAAGCCTTTTACCAACTCATTGTCCGTGATCTGAACAAATGTGTTTTCGTACACGTGGTCGTACTTTTCTTTTTCTTCTTTGGTGTAGGCAGCCACGTTACGTTTGTCAATGCTCCAGTCGAAATCGTCATGCGGGGTAGCTGGATACTTCTCCGCAATGGTTTGCTCAGGTGTTTTTGTTACCGCTGTAACCTCTGCAACCGCAGTAGGTTCCTGTGCCTCAGCGTTTGGGTTAACAATATTGTTATCTGACATGATATAACCGAAGGTTTTAAAATTCGGGCTGCAAAGATAAGAAAATTATCGTTTTCTACCAGATTTTCAAGGGGTTTTATGGTACCGGCAGCAGTAACTCCGATCAAGCACTCTTGCGTCGCACTCTTGTACGGTTGAATGCTATTCAGCCATGGGTTTATTAGCGGCAAGTGGTTGGGGAGCAATGCTTTTTGTTTCACGCAAAGAGCGCAAAGGAGATAAAGTACCGAGGTTGTGGGGATTGGGAATTGGGGTTTTGGAATTAGTAATTGTTTATCCTTTACAATTTTGAATCTTTTAAAAAATTCACCACATAGGATCATAGAAACATAGCTTCACATAGCTATGCATCCTATGACCCTATTGTGCCTATGTGGTGAAAGTTTGAATTTAAAACCGGTAAAAGCAAACTTCAACCTTTCGACTAATCAACTTTTCAACCCAATCCCCAATTCCCAATTCCCCAAAACAGTCAGCTCATCCCTCCATACCAAGCCGCACCTATCAAGGCCGTTTTTTCATTGCTGATAATATGGATAGGTACTGGTTCAAGCAAATGTTGCATGCGATCGCAGTCGATATATTCTTTATAAAATGTTTCTTTCAACAGCAGTTTTGCAATTTTCGGTGGAATACCGCCTCCCAAATAAAGACCGCCCGTGGCTTTCATCTTCAATACCAGACTGGCCGATTCCCTCGCCAGATAACGGACAAAAAGATCCAAGGTTTCCATGCAAACGATATCCTTTTCTTCCAGCGCAGCATGACTAATCACGGCTGAAGGGTCATCCGTATTCAACGCATCACTCAGCCAATTGGGTTCAGCGATATTTCTTTTTTCTCGAAGAAAGAGATACATATCATGTATGCCTGGCCCAGCTACCGTTTTTTCCCAACTGACAATACCATATTTCTTTTGCAGGAAACGGAATAGGTCAATATCCAAATCAGTACGTGGACTAAATTCCGAGTGCCCTCCTTCTGTAGGAAACGGATGATAGACATTGCCATCCCAATACATTCCCGCTTCGCCGAGTCCCGTGCCCGGTGCAATAATGGCGATATTTCCTTTAATGCTTTCATCGCCGGCATGTAGGGTGATAATATCATTTTGAGTCAGCCCAGCAAGACCGTAAGCCGTTGCCTCCAGATCATTGATCAGACTAACTGACTTTATCGATGTTTTGGATTTTATTTCTTCCGTATCGATTGCCCAATCCAGATTGGTGATCTGTACCTTCCCATTCATAATGGGGCCAGCCACACCTGCACAGAACCGGTCCGATAAGGCCAATTGGTTTTCCGAAAGAAATGTGCTGATGATTTCGGTAAAGCCGGAGTATTGAGCGGAATGATAGGTTTTTTCAAGCTGCAGTTGAAAATTTTCACCAGCCATTTTGTATAAGGCCAGATTGGTTTTGGTGCCGCCCACATCAGCAGCCAACACGGTCATTTCCTTACCAGCATTGTCCTCATTTTTTGAAAATGCAAAATTGATCTGCAAACGGCTATCCTTATTCATCACAATAATTTTAGAATTCGTCCTTCAATTTATTATAAAGCCTTGAAAATTGGTCGAGGCTTTTCATATACACTTTATGCCTATCCGAATCCGGGATATATTTCTGTGCATCTTGCATGTCGGGTTTAAATACATCAATGCTATCAATCAGTCCCAAGGCATAAAAGCCCATGATGGCTGCCCCAATTGCAGAGGCATCTGCAATTTCGGAAACAATGATTTCTTTATTAAAAACATCAGCCAAAATTTGTAACCAAGCCCCAGAGCGAATGAAGCCACCACTAGCATATACTATTTTAATCTCCCCATTGGTTTCTTCCAAGGAAATGGCGATTTGATAAAGCGCCAATGAAATCCCTTCGATAACGGCTCGCAAAAAATGCGTTTGGCTATGTTGGGGACTGATGCCAAAGAAAACCGCTTTTGCATGTGCGTCCCAAATAGGCGCTCTCTCCCCAAAAAGATAGGGCAGAAAAATAAGTCCATCCGATCCTGTAGGCACTTGATTGATCGATTCAATGGCATTCGAGAAATCTTTCTCATTATCCATCGCCGTACCCATAAAATTTTTGATATACCATTGCAATACGGCGCCGCCATTATTGGTTGCACCACCGGAGATGTAAATGTCCTCAGTGAGAATATAATTAAAAACCCTTTGCTGTGGATCATGCCTCGGTTTTGAGGTAGCCATCCGGATGGCGCCACTCGTGCCGATAGTCAAGGATGCCACGCCTTCTTGAATAGCATTACTACCGAGGTTTGCCAAACAACCATCACTCCCACCTATAATAAAGGGAATATCCTGTTTCAGTTGCAATAGGTCTTTATATTTTTTTGATAGTCTTGTTTCTGAATGGGTGGGCGGCACTGGTACAGAAAGTTTTTCAGCATCAATCCCCGCCAACTTCAAAGATTCATCATGCCAATGAAACCCATAAATATTGAATAGCCCAGTTGCCGCGGCAATGGAATAATCAATCTGGTATTTACCAAAAAACTGAAACCAGATATACTCCTTGATGCCTATAAATTTATCCGCCTTCAAAAAAATGTCAGGCTGCTGTTCTTTCATCCATCCTATTTTACAAAGAGGGGACATGGCATGGATTGGCGTTCCTGTTTGCTCATAAATATGATTTCCAAGCTCGGTATTTTTTATTTCATCTGCTTTTTGTGCAGCTCTCAAATCAGCCCAAGTAATTAGATTAGTAAGCGGTTTACCTTCTTGGTCAACGACCATCAGACTATGCATGGCCGAGCTAAAACCAATACCCGCTATTTCAACTTTGGTTCCAGCTTTTTCCATTACCGTTTTGATTACAGTAATAACTGCATCCAAAATCAATTGCGGATCGATCTCATCCTGACCAGCTTTTGGTGAAATGCGTGGGTAATTCGCATTCGCCGTTGCTATGGCCATGCCTTGCTTTGTAAAAACAAGGGCCTTGCTATTTGTAGTGCCTATATCTACCCCAATGATGGCTTGCATGGTTCGTGTTTTGATAAAATGTTGGATGGATTGGTGTCAGCATCAAACAGAAAGTAAAATTATTAAAACCATATGCCCCATACCTTAAACCCTATACCTTATGCCTTTCACCCTCTCACTATTTCGCATTATAATCATAAAGCAGATACCCCCAAGGTTCTACATGCAAAGGAACCGATGGACCCAATTTTTCATGCTTTTCTGAAAAAACATTTAAGGGAGACCCTTTTAAAAAAGCTTCCTTCAATTTGACTGTTTGTTCTGCACCAGAGAAATTGAGTATCACCAATACTTTATGGTTTCCTTTTTGTCTTAGATAGGCGAATACGGAGTTTTCGTCACCGACCTTAATCCTTTTGTAATCGGCATTGGCAGCCAATGCCGGATTTGCTCTGCGTAGTTTATTGAGGGTGCGATAAAAGGAAGCCAATGCATAATGTTTCCATTCGATGGTGTCTTTTACAAAAAACTGTAAGCGTTTTTTGTTGGGTTCTTCCTGTCCGCTATAAATCAATGGCACACTATTTCTCATGGTAAATGCCCAAACAGCAAAAGTTTTATAGCCTTCCCCGAAACGTTCAAATTCAGTACCGTTCCAACTATTCTCATCATGGTTGGTAGTAAAATAAAGCCGAAAAACGTTTTTGGGATATATATGAGCGTTATAATCAATTATGGAATCCAGTTGATGGATATTTGTTTTGCCCGAATAAATGCCATAAGCCACATTCATCACGCTCCAAGGATAGGTTTCGTCAAAACCAGCCAAATGTAGGCCCGGTTTCTCCCCTTCTGCCAACATAAAAACATTTTTGATTTTATGTAGTTGGGCAATGGCCACTTTCCAATAATCGTCTGGCACGTTCCAAGCCACATCACAACGGAAGCCATCAATATCCGTATTGGTCAACCACCATTTCATGGCGGCTGTCATACTGTCCCTCAATTCAGGGTTATTATAGTCCAATTGTCGTGTATCGCTCCAATCAAAAGGGATGGCAGGCTGGCCCAAGCTATCTTTCTTATAAAAATCAGGGTGGTTTTTGATCCAGGGATTGTCCGGTGATGTATGATTGGGAACCCAATCCGTAATCACTTTAAACCCCATGGCATGAGCCTGTATCACGAGTGCTTTAAAATCATCGAGTGTACCATAATCGGGATTCACCGCATAATAATCTTTTACGGCATAGTAGGATCCCAAATCTGCAGGACTGCTTTTTCTACCTTCCAAACCAATGGGTGTTATGGGCATGAACCATAATATTTCAACACCCATTTTTTTTAAGCGGGGCAAAGATTTCGCAAATGCTTTAAATGTACCAGCACTGGTATATTGGCGAAGGTTCACTTCATACATATTTGATTGATAGCTCCAGAGCGGATGTCGGATGGTAGTGGTATCCGATTTTATATTGCCATTTTTGTTTTGGGCAGAAACGGGTATTACACAAATGCTAAGAAAAACTACAACTAAATAAAAGATTTTTTTTTGCATGACTAATGGTTGAGCATGAAAAAACAAGCAGATAGCCTGATATGAATTCCATAAACAAAGATGCGTGAAACTGGATAAAAACTAGCTGATGTGGATTGTTTTATATGTGAAGAAGGTTCACATTCATCGTATCCACTAAAAAAATTAATGGCTGGGCTGTCCAATAGAAATATAACTGCACAAGTGTGCGATCCCGCCAATCGTCGGGACAGGCTGCAACAATGTTGAATAGTGTTTCTATGCTAAGTACAAAAAAATCTTTTTATTACTCCGACAACAACCCTGCACCCAAGTATTCATTGTTGAGGCGTGCAATATAGGTAATGGGGATTTCTTTGGGGCAAACAGCCTCACATGCACCTGTAGACGTACAGGAGCCAAAACCCTCCTTATCCATTTGAGCCACCATATCCAATGCCCTGTTCCTGCGCTCGGGTGCACCTTGTGGCAAGAGAGCCAAATGGGAAACTTTGGCAGAAACAAACAACATTGCAGAACTATTTTTACATGCAGCCACGCAGGCACCACAGCCAATACAGGCCGCTGCTGCAAAAGAGGCATCGGCAAGATCTTTTTCAATCAATGTAGCATTCGCATCAACGGCATTACCGGTGTTCACCGAAATAAAACCTCCAGCTTGTATGATACGGTCAAAGGAAGACCGGTCCACAATCAAATCTTTGATTACCGGGAATGGGCCAGCTCTCCAAGGTTCGATGACAATGGTATCGCCATCCTTGAAAGCACGCATATGGAGTTGGCAAGTGGTAGTGCCGGCCCAAGGGCCATGCGGCTTACCATTTATATACAGCGAACACATACCGCAGATCCCTTCGCGACAGTCATGATCAAAAGCAATGGGATCCTTGCCATCGCGGATCATTTGCTCGTTCAGCACATCGATCATTTCGAGAAAAGACATCTCGGAGGATATATTGTTTACGGTATAGGTCTCAAAATTTCCTTTGGTATCCTTGTTTTTCTGGCGCCACACTTTTAGTGTGAGGTTCATCGAGTAATGTTGCATATGATAGTAGAAAGACCAAAACTACAAAAACGTTGCGAATAATTAACAAATTGAGGAATTAGTAATTTGTAACGGCTGTACATTCCGATGTGGAATACAAGGCAGTCAACATTTCAGTGACTCATTTTATCAATGGATACAAAAGCATATGGCACAACCGAAAATATACGTTTTCGGAATTTTTAAGATTTCTTTTATTATACTTGAGGTCAAATGTATAATTACTATTAAACAAGTCGTGCAAGCTGCATTTGTATCAGGAGTTGGTTACCAGAAACAAGAAACGGAAAACTTGCAATATCATTCCCACCCAATATCCCTTTTTCTTACCTTTGCAACCCTGCCAATTTGGCTTACAATGCATTGTAGCATTTTTTTTGACATGATCAGCCATTGAGCAGCAATTTTCATCAACTAAAGATACTATGAGCATTTTTTCGAAACTATTTGGAGGCAATAAATCGCAAAAGGATATTAAGATCATCCAACCCCTTGTTGGAGAAATCAACAACCATTTTGCAAGCTACGAATCACTCAGCAACGATGAATTGAGGGGCAAAACGGTTGAGTTCAAAAAAAGGATTGCCGACCACCTGAGCAAAATCGATACTGAAATTGCCGAACTGAACAAAAAGGCGGAAGAACTTCCCTTTAGTGATATCAGCGGGAAAGATGTTATATACAACCAGATAGATGAACTGAAAAAAGACCGTGATAAGGAAATTGAGGCTATATTGAAGCAATTGCTGCCCGAAGCCTTTGCCGTGGTGAAAGAAACGGCCCGTCGCTTTATGGAAAACACAGAAATGGTTTCCACCGCAACCCAATTTGATCGGGACCTCAGTATCAAACGCGACCATGTTAAGATTGATGGGGATCGTGTTATCCATAAAAATACTTGGATGGCGGCTGGTGGCCAGATTACCTGGAACATGGTGCACTATGATGTGCAGTTGATTGGTGGTATCGTGCTGCATGAGGGAAAGATTGCCGAAATGGCAACTGGTGAGGGTAAAACCTTGGTCTCTACCCTTCCTGCTTATTTAAATGCATTGGCTGGCGAGGGCGTGCACATTGTAACCGTGAATGATTACCTGGCACGTCGTGACTCCGAATGGAACGGTCCTATATTTGAATGGCTTGGTATCAGTGTGGATTGTATTGATAAACATGAACCCAATAGCGAGGCCCGGCGCAAGGCTTATTCTGCGGATATCACTTATGGTACCAATAACGAATTTGGTTTTGATTATCTGCGTGACAATATGGTGCATAGCCCAGATGAAATGGTGCAGCGTAAACACCATTATGCGATGGTGGATGAGGTGGATAGTGTATTGATCGATGATGCGAGAACGCCTTTGATCATATCGGGGCCCGTGCCCAAGGGCGATGACCAGCAATACCATATTTTAAAATCAAGGGTAGAAAAACTGATTGATGCCCAGAAAAAAGTGACCAACCATTTTTTAAACGAAGCAAAGAAAAAAATTGCAGAAGGGAACGATGACCCGAAAGATGGTGGATTGGCTTTGATGCGGGCCTACCGTGGTTTGCCTAAATCAGGTCCTTTGATTAAATACCTCAGTGAGCCGGGCATCCGTGTAAAATTGCAGAAGTCGGAGAACTATTATTTGGCCGACCAGCAGAAACAAATGCCCATAGTGGATGAGGAGTTGTTTTTCCAAATTGATGAAAAAAATAATTCGGTTGACCTGACCGATAAAGGCATCCAAATGATTACCCGCGAAGGGGAAGACCCGGAATTTTTTATCATCCCAGATATTGGCGTAAAGCTGGCCGATATCGAAAAAAGCAATTTGAGTCCAGAAGATAAATTGCAACAAAAAGAAGTGCTGCTAAACGATTATGCAGTAAAAGCAGACCGTATTCATACAGTACAACAATTATTAAAAGCCTATACTTTATTTGATAAGGATGTAGAGTATGTGGTGATGGATGGTCAGGTAAAAATTGTGGATGAGCAAACTGGCCGTATCCTCGATGGACGAAGATATAGCGATGGTTTGCACCAAGCCATCGAAGCAAAAGAAAATGTAAAAATTGAAGCGGCTACCCAAACCTACGCGACAGTAACCCTGCAAAACTATTTCCGTATGTATCATAAGCTTTGTGGCATGACGGGTACTGCGGAAACAGAGGCTGCCGAGCTTTGGGACATCTACAAATTGGATGTGGTGACGGTCCCTACTAATAGGCCCGCAATCCGAAAAGACCATCAAGATTTAGTATATAAGACCAAACGAGAAAAATACAAATCGGTTATTGACGAGATTGAAAAGTTGCGCAGTGAAGGCCGACCTTCCTTGGTGGGTACTACTTCAGTAGAAGTAAGTGAACTATTGGGCAAGATGC
This sequence comes from Bacteroidota bacterium, assembly GCA_018267575.1. GTDB lineage: Bacteria > Bacteroidota > Bacteroidia > Chitinophagales > Chitinophagaceae > Puia. The sequence continues at coordinate 10,432 of JAFDYF010000072.1, read as the reverse complement.
TTACGGTTAAAAAAATTCCGCATAATGTACTGAATGCAAAACAGCATGCCAAGGAAGCGCAGGTGGTGGCTGAAGCCGGTTTTGCTGGTGCGGTAACCATTGCTACCAATATGGCCGGTCGTGGTACGGATATCAAGTTGGGACCTGGTGTAAAGGAAGCTGGAGGCTTGGCCATAATCGGTACGGAACGCCATGAATCCAGAAGGGTGGACAGGCAGTTGCGAGGCCGTTCTGCACGTCAAGGCGACCCCGGTACCACGCAGTTTTACGTTTCGTTGGAAGATGATCTGATGCGTATGTTTGGAAGTGAACGCATTGCTTCGTTGATGGACAAAATGGGCTATAAGGATGGTGAGGTGATCCAGCATAGCATGGTGACCAAAAGCATTGAAAGAGCCCAAAAGAAAGTGGAAGAAAACAATTTTGGCATACGTAAGCGCTTGTTGGAATATGATGATGTGATGAACAAACAGCGTAATGTGGTTTACAAAAAACGTAGCCATGCCTTATTTGGCGAAAGGTTGGCATTGGATCTCGACAATGCCTTTTATATTGTGGCCGAAGGACTTGTGAACTCATTTAAAGGGATGGATGATTATGAAGGTTTCCGATTGGCTTCCATCGTTAATTTTGGTATTGATACCAGCATCGACAAAGATGATTTTTTGAAAGATGCAGAACCGGCACTCAGTGAAAGGTTATATACAGAAGCCACACAGAATTATGAGCGCAAACAGGAAGAGTTGCGGAAACAATCTTTGCCCGTGTTCAAAAATATCCTACTGACACAGGGCCGACATATTGAAAATGTGGTGGTACCATTCACTGATGGAAAGAAATCGATCAATGTACTGGCGAACCTACAAAAAACCATCAGCACAGAAGGCCGCGAATTGATGAATGCGGTGGAAAGACAAATCACACTTGCTATTATTGATGATGCCTGGAAAGAACATCTCCGCTCCATGGACGACCTGAAGCAGAGTGTACAAACGGCCTATCTGGAACAGAAAGATCCATTGGTCATTTACAAAATGGAAGCCTTCGACCTGTTCCGTCATATGGACAGTGAAGTGAACAAAGATATCGTGAGCTTCCTTTGCCATAGCGCCATCCCGATTGAACAAGCCAATGCCCCACTCAAAGAAGGCCGGGAACAAAAAACAGATATGAGCAAGATGAAGGTGAGGAAGGATGAACTGGTCACCTCAACAGATAGCCATGGACGTGAAATGGTGAATGAAGGACCTGATTATTATGATCCCTCAGAACCCGTGAAACAAGAACCAATAAAAGTTGGCCCCAAGATTGGGCGGAATGACCCCTGCCCTTGCGGTAGCGGAAAAAAATATAAAAACTGTCACGGCAAGGATGCCGCCTAAACAAAAGTTTTACATAGTCGAAAGCCACGCATTGCGTGGCTTTTTTATAAAGAATACTTGAAGAATATCAATTCGAATCCTGCACAACCATAGTATCCGTCCATTTATCGTGCAACATGGAGCCCCCACCAAATGCAGAAAGAAATTCAAAAGGGACCAACCTGCATAAACTGCGCATAAATGCCTTCCTAAAATTAATGGATGTTCCATCTACCTGAACAACTTTGGTTTTGCTTACCATTTTGCCCACAGATTTCCCAGTGCCACCTTCTAACAAAGTATAATATCCAATAAATACAATAAAAATCAAAAATAACTGAAATCCTTCCGAGCCTACCAAACCGGAGTCGCGCAGTAGAAATATAATAACAAAAAGGATGGCATAAAAGGCGATCACATCAATCAAATAGTTAGCAAAACGCTGTCCGATGGAGGCATATTGATAAGTAGGTTCTAAGAACTCGTTTAAAAGGTCTTGTTGTTCTGCCATAATAAGGTGTTTTTAATGGTTAATTTTTAAAAAATTACAAATAAAGTTGGATTTCACCAAACAGGTCATCAATAACAAGGGTGGTTTTTATTATCAATTATTCATCCTATTTCTATAAGAATGAAAATAAAATAAAAATCCAACGCTTATTCACTAATTTAATGGGCTATCCAAAACAAATAACATGAGAAAGTCTTTCGTTTTTATCTGCTCTTTTTTATTCATTTCTAGTCTTGTCGCTCAGGTAAAAATGGAAGATCTGCTTTCGGTGCCCTTCCCTACTGAACTGAATAGCACGAAGGATGGTCGACAATTTGCCTGGGTTTTCAATAACCAAGGAGTAAGAAATGTATATATCGCAGATGCAGCCACATTTACGGTAAGACCACTGACCAAACACAATTCGGATGATGGGATTGAAATCAGCGAGCTCCGATTTACCCCCGATGGCAACAAGATTTTATTCGTTGAGGGCAATCCAAATAACGGAAATGGGGAAGCAGCAAATCCAGCCCAGCTCCAAACCAATACCGAAAAAACGATCTGGATTGTAGATGTGGATGGAAAAAATTTAAGAAGGCTTGCAGAGGGCAATAGTCCTGTTGTTTCACCCGATAATAAGACCCTACTTTTTAATAAAGCCGGTCAAATATGGTTCATGAATCTGGATTCAACCAAAGCTCCAAAAAAATGGGTCACGGCAAGGGGGCATATCAACCAATTGCGTTTCTCCCCCAATGGTAAATATCTAACGTTTATCAGTAACCGGGGCGACCATGCATTTCTTGGTCTCTACAATATAGATGAAAAAACACTCAGCTATCCCGACCCTTCCGTTGATATAGACGATGCGCCAGTATGGTCACCAGATGGAACCGAGATTGCCTTTATTCGGAGCCCCCATAGCAAAGATCGATTGCCATTTACCGAAGCAAGGGAAGGAAATCCTTGGTCGATAAGGCTTTTAAATATTGCCACAGGAAAAGCAACTGAAATCTGGAAAGCTGACAAAGGCCCCGGAAGCATCCTTTTTGAACAGCTCCCTGTGGCCGAAAACCTGCTTTTATGGGCAGCGAAGGATCAAATTATATTCCCTTGGGAAAAAGATGGCTGGCAGCACCTCTACAAACTGGATCTGCGGAATGGAACAGTAAAGCTGCTTACACCCGGTGAAGGGGAAGTGGAAAATATGTTATTGAATTCGGATAAAACGGCCGTAATCTTTAATACAAATATTGGCGATAGTCACCACAGGCATATTATGCAAGTAGATCTGAACGATGGTAAAATAATTTCAATCACTAAAGGAGATGGCATTGAATGGTCACCTGTGATTACCCAATCCGGTTTAGTGATACTCCATTCAACCGCCATTACTCCGGCTTGGCCTGCAATGGTAAATTTGGATGGAAGCATCCATCCCATAGGATTGGATTTGTTCCCTAAGAATTTCCCATCAGACAAATTGGTGATACCTACGGATATCAGTTTTCGCTCAGAAGATGGACTGCTGATTCATGGCCAATTGTTCTTACCGAGAGGTTACCAGCCTGGCAAAAAATATCCCGCATTGCTTTTTTTCCATGGAGGTTCAAAAAGACAAATGCTCTTGGGCTACCATTATATGGATTATTACTCCAATGATTATTCCATGAACCAGTTCAATGCCAATAACGGTTATATCGTTTTGTCGGTCAATTATCGTAGCGGGATTGGTTATGGGTTGAATTTTCGTGAGGCCTTGCATTATGGAGCCAATGGAGGTAGCGAGTACATGGATGTAAAGGCAGCAGGGCTCTATATGAAAAGGCGGGCAGATGTAGATCCAAAAAGAATCGGATTATGGGGCGGCTCCTATGGCGGTTATCTCACCGCGATGGGACTGGCAAGAAGCTCTGACCTATTTTCATGTGGTGTGGATATTCATGGGGTGCATGATTGGAGTGAGGAAATGAAAAATTGGGTATCGGATTATGATCCCGCAACACAATCTGCTTTTGCTAAAACAGCATTAGAATCATCCCCAGTCCATTATTTATCGGGATGGAAATCACCGGTATTATTTATACATGGTGATGATGACCGGAATGTACCATTCAGCCAAACGGTGAACTTGGTGGAAAAATTGAGGCGGCAAAATGTTTATCTGGAACAATTGATATTTCCTGATGAAGTCCACAGTTTTTTGTTGCACCGTAATTGGTTAAAAGCCTATCATGCAAGTAGTGCGTTCTTTAATAAGCGATTGAAAAATAAATAGTATTTGCAGGCATTCTTATTATTGATTCAAATCAATCCAAAAAGTAGAACTAATTCTAACCCAGTTTCGACATTACACTACAAAATCAAATCTCTGCTTTAGGGAATTTTGTGCCGTAATTGAATCATAGTTATAGCAAAACCAAAAATACTTTAGTCCAGACAAGTCCAAACCCAAAGAAACGTCCAATTCTGCGAAAGACTAATCCCCCTCTAAAGTTTTTTCTGAAGCTGCTTTTTTAAGCAGCTTCTTTTTTAAAATCAATTTTTTTATTAAAAATTGGAAGGATTACCGGTATCAAAATATAAGCGGGTGGCAATATCATCAGCAGCACCAGCGCCCATTTTGGTAACTGCATCCGCTACACCAGCGCTATTCCCGCTCCTTTCACTGTCTGGGAAGGGCATCCTTTTGATCCATTGGTCGGCTGGAATTACTCCCCAGTCCGGACTGCTCGCATTATAAGCTACATGAGGAATTTTAGGATAACCAGTCCTTCTGAAATCCACCCATGATTCCAAAGTATTGGTAAAATTATTGATCCATTTTTGGGTAATGATTTTTTCCAGTTTCAGTTCGTTGTTGTCGGCATTGTTCCAGGCAACAGTAATATTGGAAAGAGAAGTGAAATTATTGCGGGAGTCAATGGGATCCACATAATTAATAGGCGAGCTGGTATTGTCTGCAAGATAAGCGTCCACGCCACTTGCACCCCAATCGGCAAAGGACAGCCTTACCCCGTTCTCGTAATTGGTTTGGGGATCACCTGCTCCGGCCCAACCCCTAAGCCCAGCCTCTGCTTTCAGGAACGCAACTTCTGCAGCCGTAAAATTCCTTCTAGTTGTCGTTGTGCCCCCATTGGGTGGATTGTTAAAATTGGGGTTCACTTTGGAAAAAGGGAGATGGTCTTCTTTTAGATTGATATAGGCCCCATTGCGAATTCCCTTATACGGCATAGATGGGTGATCGGCTACCAAACTTGTATCAGATACAGGGAAAAAGTAAGTAGATATCCTCCCATCTTTTAGTCCTACCAGAAAAGATTCCATCACGGCGCCCATGCGGGTATCGTCCCACTGATAGCAGATCTGTGCCATGGGCATGATATTGCCCATCAAAGAATTGGTGAAATTATCGGCATTGGTTGTAATGAGTCCAGCGGGGTCGCTCAGAGCTTTCTCGCCTTGTATTTTTGCCGTGGCCGGATCCACCTTTGACAAACGCATTGCCAGCCTTAGTCTCAGGGAGTTCACCAGTTTCATCCATTGAGGAAGGCTGCCCCCATAGGCTGTTGGGTCATATTTCTTGAACCCATCATAGCTGGTATTAGACGCAAAACTTGCCTGAATAGTATCCAATTGCTTAAAGAAAAGGGAGTACAAGTCGGATTCTTTATCATAGAGAGTCGTGGTGGAATTGTTGCCATAATTGGAATAAATAACAGGTCCATATACGGCAGTCAATTTTGACATGGATAAGACTTTGATAAACTTGACCAAACTGGCCAACATGGGGAGATGATTTAATTCGGCTGATTGGATTACCAGATCAGCAGGAGTCATCACACTTCCATATTCACGGCCCCAATAAGCGTTCCAGCGGATATAATAGGTCGTATTGTTCACATTGCCCACAAAGGGAGTGCCCGTGTTCATATAGCCCATCCAAGAGTCCTGCAATAGGTCTTCCTCAACTTGATGCCCATTTAAATTAAAAATAATCCCTGCGATTGGCGTCCCAGCCCCAGGGAAGTCCTGTGCAAATATCTGGTCGGGGGGTTGATTTGGGTCCTGTTGATTTTTGGAGCATGCCCCCACTGCAATCAAGATTACTAATACTGTAATTATTTTTTTCATGGTAACAAGGCTTATTTAGAACATTCTTTTCATTGAACCCATAAAATCTATTAGAGGTGATAGCCTTTATCTAAATAGCTAATCCCAGAAACTAAAAAGTTTTACAAAATATAATTTCCTGCAACCATTAAAAGTAATTTTTTTTAGGCATTATCTCAATAGTCCAAAAACATTTTTTTTACAGTTATAAAAAATTTCTTGCTTTCAAGAACAACGATTCACTTTCAAGCTAGGGTTAATTTAATGGCAAGTTTCAATCAGGATATCATTTTTTAAAAATCATAAAACCTGAAAACCACGTTATATGGGGCTTCAGTAACAAATTCATTACACGGATATTTTGGTGACCAATATTTGAGATAAGTCATAATTGTAGATTGAAAATAAAATTCAGTCTTCAAGAAAAACTAAAAAGAAAAGCGCATAATATAAGATTTAAAAAATGAAATATCCTTGTGTGAAATTGGTGATAAAAATCATTTCGTGTTTAGAATTAACTCCTTACATTAGCATTTATAAGATTGCGATATGGGTGCTTCTTTCTTAATCATACTCATTTTTGCTGCCATCGCTTTTTCGGTTGGCGGAATATCTATCTCCAAAATTTTTGTCAAGGGCTCAAAGAACCCACAAAAGGGTCAGGCTTATGAATGTGGAATCCCCGCATCCGGATCTCCTTGGAACCAGTTCAATGTAGGCTATTATTTATTTGCGCTCATCTTCCTCATTTTTGACGTGGAACTGGTTTTTATGTACCCGTGGGCAGTCGTAGTCAAACGGGTAGGCTTACCTGCTTTAATCGAAATCGTGATATTCCTTTTCATATTATTTATGGGATTTTTGTATGCACATAAAAAAGGAGCATTGAAATGGATCTAAAGGAAAATAGTCTTGAACAGAAAAATTTTCCGGGGGAGATACATGAAACCCCAGGTGGAGGGGTTGTACTGAGCAAACTGGATGAGGTCATCAACTGGGCCCGTGCCAATTCATTGTGGCCACTCACTTTTGCCACGAGTTGCTGCGGTATTGAGATGATGTCAGTAGCTTCTGCGAAATATGATTTTTCCAGATTTGGTTTTGAAGTAGCCAGGGCCACGCCCAGACAGGCTGATGTGATTATCATTGCCGGCACCATTGTAAATAAAATGGCGCCCGTACTGAAAAGGTTGTACGACCAAATGGCCGATCCCAAATATGTAATTGCCATGGGGGCTTGTGCAATCAGCGGAGGCCCTTTTTTTTATAATACCTATTCTGTGGTCAAGGGTGCAGATCATGTGATCCCTGTAGATGTTTATATACCGGGATGCCCTCCGCGGCCAGAAGCATTATTGCATGCATTGATCACTTTGCAGGGAAAAATAAAAGCTGGATTAACGAGAGAACAAATAAAGGAAGGCTTGGGGTAGAAGGCAAAAGGTATAAGGTGGAAGGTATGACTTTCTTTAGGCCTTAAGCCCTTTACCCTAAACCTCAAACCTTTAAAAATCATGAATAACGAAGACTTAAAAATAAAATTCCTTGAGATGGTTCCAGAAACCAGTTCTGAAGAAGGAGGCGAATGGCTGAATCTGTTTGTGCCGGTGGAAAAATTTAAATCCTTTATGCAAAGCCTTCGTACTGGAACTGGACTCGATTTTGATTATCTTTTTTGCCTTACCTGCGTGGATTGGAAAACGCATTTTACAATGGTTTATCATCTTTCGTCGACTCTTCACCGACATACCATCGTTGTGAAATCAAAATTGGATAGAAACCAACCAGAGATAGAAACGGTATCGGATATCTGGAAAACGGCCGAGTTGTTGGAAAGAGAAGTATATGACCTGTTCGGTGTGAAATTCCTGCAGCATCCTGATCTGCGGAGGCTCATCATGCCCGACGATTGGGAAGGATGGCCCCTTAGAAAAGATTATGTAGACGAAGTGAATATGATTAAACTATAAAGCCTACAGCTAAAAAAGCGAAAAAAAATGGGTTTATAAAATTGTTTTTTGGCATTCGATAAAAAATAATCAGCGATTAATAGGTCCCCTTCATTGAGGGGTTGGAAAAGCAAAAAATGTATAGGGAAACAAAAATAATAAGTGATAGTACCCAAAGCCCCTCTACCGGAGGAGCTGAGGAAGGGGGCGACCTGATCATCAATGTGGGGCCCCAACATCCGGCCACACATGGCGTACTGCATCTCGTACTCACTTTGAATGGTGAAACCATTAAGAAAGTGGAGCCGCACTTGGGTTATATCCACCGCTCCATGGAAAAAATGTGCGAGAGCCTAAGCTACCGTCAATTTATTTATGTGACCAGTAGGATGGATTATCTCTCTTCCCATATCAACAACCATGCTTGCGCATTGGTGGTGGAAAAAGCGATGCAGATTGAAGTGCCACAAAGGGCACAATATATACGGGTGATCATGGACGAACTTACCCGCATTGCCTCACATGAACTTTGGTGGGGAGCGATGGCCATGGATCTCGGTGCTTTTACCCCCTTTTTCCATGCCTTTCGGGAAAGAGAGACCATTACGGATATCATGGAAAAAACCTGTGGTGCCCGGCTCACCATGAACTATATGGTGCCTGGTGGTGTGATGGTTGACCTACATCCCGATTTCCAGAAAGATGTAAAAAGTTTTATTGAATTATATAAAAGAAAATTTCACGAGTACGGGGAATTGGTTACCGGGAATATTATTTTCCAGAATCGGATGAAGAATGTTGGCGTGTTATCAAAAGAAGATGCCATTTCTTTTGGTTGCAGTGGTCCGGTGGCACGTGCTAGTGGCGTGCATTGTGATATCAGGAAACTCTACCCCTATGATATTTACGATAAGGTTGAATTCAAAGAAATCATTGAAACAGCCGGTGATTCTTTTGCCCGCTATATGGTTCGGCTTCAGGAAATGCAGGAAAGTATACATATTGTAGAACAATTGATCGATAATATCCCTGAAGGCGATTTTCAAGCCAAGACAAAAGCCGTGCTGAAACTACCAAAAGGTGAATTTTATCAACGTGTTGAAACCGCTCGTGGCGAACTGGGGGTTTATATTGTAAGCGAAGGTGGAACCACTCCTTATCGCATAAAGTTTCGGTCGCCCGGATTTTCCAACCTCTCTGCGTTGGATCATATGGTCAGGGGTTTGAAGATTGGGGATCTGGTGGCAGCCATGGGTACTTTGGATTTGGTAATACCGGATATTGATAGGTAGAGATTAGGAAATAGGAATTTGTAATTGGGGTTTATTATTGAGATACTTGCGTTAGGCTTTAGGCATTTTGCTTTAAGCGTTTAGCATGGTGCATTTGTAATTCGGAAAATATGTTAAGTTTAGAAGGCCTCACAAATTTTATTCATGAATGGTTGGGCAATCATTTCAACCCAACACTGGCACTGCTCACCGAATTTGTGCTGGTAGGGGTTTCTGCCATTGCACTGTTCGCTTTATTGGGACTAAGCCTGGTATGGATGGAACGGAAAGTGGCTGCTGTCATGCAAATACGCTTAGGCCCAAACCGTTTGGGGCCAAAGGGCATCTTCCAGACTTCGGCTGACACACTAAAATTAATTATGAAAGAAGCATTGGTACCGGATGGGGCTGATAAATTTTTGTTCAACCTCGCTCCTTTTGTGGTGATGATTGTGGCCATGCTGATCCTCGCTCCCATCGCCTTTGCAAAAAACTTTCAAATCTGGGATATCAATATTGGGGTATTATATCTTACTGCCATTTCTTCTCTTTCCGTAATAGGTGTATTAATGGCCGGATGGGCTAGTAATAATAAATATTCTTTATTGGGCGCCATGCGGAGCGGTGCGCAGATAGTGAGCTATGAATTATCGGCTGGTCTTTCTGTACTTTCTATTGTTGTACTTACGGGAAGTTTGAGCATGAACGACATCATCCTATCGCAGGAAGATGGATGGTGGATTTTCAAAGGGCATATCCCAGCGATTATTTCATTCGTCATTTTCATCATTGCAGTGACCGCCGAAACCAACCGCGCCCCATTTGATATGGCCGAGGCCGAAAGCGAGTTGACTGCCGGGTTCCATACCGAATATTCCGGGATGCGCTTTGCTTTGTTCTTTTTAGCAGAATACATCAACATATTTATCGTGTGTGCGATTGGTGCCACCTTATTCTTTGGTGGATGGATGCCATTCCATATAGGACATTGGGAAACATTCAACCATATTATGGACTATATCCCAAGTTCTATTTGGTTTTTTGGAAAAACGATTGGACTGATATTTTTGATTATGTGGTTCAGATGGACTTTCCCGAGATTGCGTATCGACCAATTGTTGAATTTGGAATGGAAATATTTGTTGCCCATCAGCATGTTCAATTTATTGTTGATGACGGTGGTGGCAATTATGGGGTGGCATTTTTGACCATGATTTCGACCTGATTTTTCTGATTCCTCTGATT
>JAFDYF010000071.1 GCA_018267575.1 Bacteroidota bacterium | reverse complement strand
AGGCTTCAAAAGATGCTTCCACTCAAGTATGGTGGCCGTGAAAAATTGTGGATGGTAAAAATGTTTCCACCTTGGCAATTTACCTCAAATATGTTGTTGGTGATGCCAGCGCACATTGCCATGCACAACACCAACGGCGGAGGCAGCATAAATAAAAAGCCAATGGTTTCGTGCCATGGCAGCCCAGTCAGCAAGGGTGCATTCAGTATGGCAATGGCAAAAAATAAGGAACCGTCTGTAATTAATCTTAAGTTAGTTTTTGTCACTAAATATAATTTGGATAGGTTGAACTATCCTTGAAGATGCGATAACTGATCGATTCCATAAAGAATCTATGCCCAGCATTAAAACGCATCTCTTTTAGTACCCTAGTCTATCCCACGCTTCTAATAAAGCTCCCGCCGCTGTTGGCCTTTTGCAAAGCCTTGCTGATAGATTCACCGACAGCGGCGGAGAATTACAAATGTCTTTCGTGTTAGGCGGGCTTTGCTGGGTAGGTTTTTTGCATTGTATAAAAGTAGGCCAAATGATATTATCCGATTGCGAATTATGCATAATTTTGAGGGGTTGGTTGGGGCTTAAAAATCAAAATGTATGTAAATCTATTTTTTGAAAAGCATCCAAGATTCCATATAAACCAATAGCATAAAAAATTTGCCATCTTAGCTCAGTTGGCTAGAGCGGTTGATTCGTAATCAACAGGTCGTGGGTTCGATTCCCATAGATGGCTCAACAAGTGAAAATAATTTAAAGAAGATTTTACATAGCCCTCGCCTTTTAAAAGCTGATCCTGAAAAATATCTCCTATCTTGTTTTGAAATTGCTTTTACATAATTATGAACCCACCTGACTATCTAAACCCAGATTTACCTGTAGGTCTATCCCGATTTCGTATACCCATCATCGAGGCCAATCCCGAAACCGTGAAGGGCTATGGTTGGTTGGTGGACAACCCTGCAGATACCAAAGTGGAAATTACCCGCTGGCCGGCCAAGGGGTGGCGGCCTGTAGATACCGATTCAGGCGATGAAGGCGGTGTTACCGAAGGCATTTTTTCGAGCGAATGGAAGGGGGATATTTTATATGGCCAAAATGAAGCGGTAGGTGGCCATTATATTTTGGGTTTTGGCAAGGAGCCTGCGCTCTGCTCCACCGAACATGAAGCAAAACCCGAACGCATATTGTTATGGCATGCCAACTACCATCCCGATGGCGGGCAGCTTTTCTTTCCACTCGATAACCGACCATTCCTAGTACCCGTGGCGCTCGCCGGTGATGATATCTCTCCTGGAAAATTCATCTGCTTTTTTTGCAAGGGCAATCAAGGTTTATATATCCATGCAAATATCTGGCACGAAGGCGTGTTTGCCATCCATGGCCAACAACGTTTTCTCGATCGTCAAGGAGCAGTTCATGCAAGAGTATCCGTGGATTTTGCAAGGGAATTCAACTGCCTACTTGAGATTCCGCTGCATGATTTGAAATAAAATAAAGTGATTGTTTAGTACTTTATTGTTATTCAGACTCGCCGATAGAGTTGCTCTCATCTGTTGAAATCGGTATTTTGACTTCCAGTTCAAAGCCCTTTCCTTCGGCAGATTGGATTTTTGCTTCCCCATTCATCACATCAAGCCGTCCTTTGATATTTTTCAGACCAATACCATTTGTCTTTTTTTGTGGCTCCATCCCTTTCCCATCATCGCTGATGACCATGATGAATATATTGTTTTCTTCTTTCAAACTAATGCTCACTTTTTTCGCCTCGGCATATTTTAAGATATTGGAACATTGCTCCTGGGCAATTCGGTAAATGGCCAATTTTTGTTCATCGCCCAATGATTTTCCATTGAAGGTGGAATCTTCAATCTCCACTTCTATTCCTGCCATTTTCAACATGGTATCTGTAAGTCTTTCCAGTACACTTCTTAAATCCATGGATTTAAAATCAGGTGCAACGAGTTGGTGCGACAGTTTCCTGTTTTCCCCAATGGCCAATTGGATGTTTTCCATCGAATACTTCACTCGCTCAATATATCTTTCTGGCTGCTTGAGAGCAAGTGACAGGAATAGATTAGTACTTACCAAAATCTGGTTTACGTTGTCATGTAGTTCCTGGGCAATCGCTCTTTTTTCTTGTTCCTGACCTGCTAACATGGCCTGAGCAATCTTTTTCTGTTCTTCCCTTTTGGTTTTACTGCGTTCATATTCCAGCCTTCTCAATTCTGATATATCGATATGCATCACCACGGCACCAATATAAGAGTGGGCTTTTATTGGGGTAACTATCAATCGGTACCATTGCTTGGCATTACCTCGGTCGTATAAATACTCCAGTATAAACTCTTGCGTTCCTTGGCTCAATAATTCTTCTACCCCGTCGATAATCCTTTTTCGATCGCTATCAGAAATGCCAAGCATGTGTTCGGTCACTTTCAAATAACTTCGCTGAATATCGAAATGCACGTCTTGGTAACTGGTTTCAATGGCAAATTTTTTCCAAGCATCGTTAGCATCCAAAATGTAGCCATGCTCATCCAGCAATGCAATATTTGCCGGGAGTGTGTTCAATATAGTGGAAAGCCTTTCTGCCAATATTTGCTTTTCTTCAAAACTGAGTCGTAATGCCTCCTCAGCTTTTCTTTTTTCTGTGATGTCTTCTTTTACTGCAACATAATTGGTAATTATTCCTTTCTTATCAATAACTGGCGAAATTGTTGCATTTTCCCAATAGGTATCACCATTCTTTTTTTTATTTTTAAAAATGCCCTGCCAACCCTCCTTATGCGTTAAATTATCCCACATCAACTTATACTCATCTTCCTTGGTATATCCTGTTTTCAACATTTTGGGGTTTTGCCCTATCGCTTCTATCAAACTATAGCCCGTCACTTTTGTAAACGCAGGGTTCACATATTCAATATTTCCCAGTGTGTCGGTAATTACAACGGAAGCGGAACTTTGTTCAACAGCCTGCGTTACTTTGAAGAGCTGCATCTCGGTGGAACGTCGTATTTTTTCGGATCGAAAAGCGGTCAACGCCAGCCCGATATTTTCTACTACCCTAATCAACATTTTCAATTCTGACTCGGTAAAAAAATCAACCCTATATGAATAAAGAATAAAAAGGGAAGATATTTTACCTGCCACTTTTATCGGCAGGGTTATAAAAGAACGGTATCCACGTTTTAATGCTTCGTCCTTCCATGAAGTGGTGAGGGGATCGGTACTGATATCATTTGAATAATAGTATTGACCGCTTTCCATCACCTTGTATGAGGTGCTGAACCCACCAGAAAGATATTGCTGTTTTGTACCCTTTTTATACATCTCCAGATACCCATCCTCAAACCCAGCCCAAACCACAGGGTTTAAACTTCGGTCCTGTTCATCAATGGTAGCAATAAAGGAAAATCGAAAGCCTCCCGTATCGATGGCCATTTTACAAATTTTTGAATAGATCTCGTCCTGGTTTTTGGAATTGATGATAAGGTCGTTTGTATAGCTCAAAAACTCATAAAGCCTTGCCGATTTGCGGAGTTCTTCTTTGGCGTCCTCTAGTTTTGTTCTGAATTTTTTATAAAATAGCTTTAAAAAATACACCGTCCAGACCAGCATGAGCAGGGCAATAACCATATTGGCCAGCGAACGAATGCTTTCAATGTCATTCATTTTTAAAGACCCATTTTGCCCTATCTTGATATAGATGAATGAAGCCCCCACAGAAAAAGCATAGAGCAGATATTTCCAGTCTTGATCAAAAATAACAACAGCGGCAATCATGTAGCACAAAAACATATACTCGTTGCCGTTGTTAAAAAACAATGCACCAGAAATCAATACCAAGGTTGAAAGTAAAACCAGCCAAAGCCTTAGCCGAAGCGCTTTTTTTTGGATAGTGCTCGAAATAATCAAAACTGCAATGATAATTTGGATACTATTAAATAGCAGCAACCCATAATTTCGCAAAAACAGGTTTACGAAAAGGAAAAAGGAATGAATCAAGAGACCTACCACAGAGAAAATATTGTAGACATAATTCTTCTGTGCTTCTTCGAGCGATACATCAGGTATCGATTCAAATTTTATCCATTTTTGAAATAGATGGTAGCCTTTTTGAATAAGCATATTATTGACTATTAAAAGACCATGATTTTATTGATTATCATTATCTACTATATTTAACAGCTTTTAAACTTAGTTTTCTAAAAGGCATATTACAATTTATGCTAATTTTTTATACAATACGCCATTCGCTCTTTGACTTTCTACAGATCAAAGTGAAGAAAGATTTTACTTTCCAAGTATAGGTTTTGAAAGGTTTAATTTGGAAAAACAGAAGCTGGCATAAATAAGAAAATCTTCCACTCTCGCCACACTTTGGAAAAATTGAAGATTAGGATACATAATTTTAGTCAATTTTTGCCTACCATAAAGTAGAATTTGGCTTAAAAATTTTGTAGATTTTATGCTATAAGAGTCAGATAAGCATTGAACCGCCCAGAAAAACCCCTGTTCAAAATCCAACTTACTGGCATATATTAGTTCACTCATTCAAAATAAACAACTGCCATGAAAAAGGGACTATTCTTTATCTTGATCTGCAACGTTTTTGTATATATTAACGGTTATGGACAACTGACAGATAAAAACCCCATGAAGCTTTGGTATGATCAGCCCGCCAAGGTTTGGGAAGAAGCCCTGCCTATTGGAAATGGTCATATGGGCTGCATGGTTTATGGTATCCCCGCTCAGGAGCACCTGCAGTTGAACCATGATGAGTTTTGGTCTGGAAGCCCTTATACCAATTACAACACACACGCCGGTCCAAAAGCATTGGATAACATCAGAAAAATGATCGATGAGGGGGAGTATGGGCAGGCAGATAAATATGCGGCCAACTTTATAGCCGAAAAAGTACATGGAGTCAATTATCAGCCAGTGGGAGATCTCTATCTGGATTTTGAAGGGCATCAAGGTTTTAAAGACCTAAGGCGCGAGCTGGATATTTCAAAAGCTGTTTCCACCACTGCCTATGAAGTTGATGGGATACATTATACTAGAACCGCTTTTGCCTCTTTCAGCGACCATGTGATTATTGTTCAGCTAACAGCAGACCAACCGGGTAAAATAAGTTTTTCAGCTAGTTTGAAAACACCCCAAAAAGGAACTGTGGCTACCATTGGCAACCACACATTGACCTTATCGGCTATTGGACCAGAACATAGCGGGCTGCCCGGCCTAATACAGGTAGCCGTAAACGTGCAGGTAAAAAATGATGGTGGTAGCGCAGAAGCAATAGATAATAGCATCCATATCAAGGCTGCCAACAGCGCCACCATCTATTTGTCGATGCAGACTAATTTCAAAAATTATCACAGTATGATTGCGGATTCACTGGAGTCTGTCAAAATCATTCACCAAAAAGCAGCGCAGTGGAACAATCAGATCCAGAAAATACCTTACACTACTCTATTGAAAAATCACATTCACGCCTACCAGAAATATTTTAATCGGGTGTATTTTGATATCGGAGAAACAGATGCTACGCAGCTACCAACAAATATCCGGCTGGAAAAATTTAAAGAAGGTAATGACCCGCAATTGTTGAGTTTGTATTTTCAGTTTGGTCGCTACCTACTTATTAGTTGTTCACAACCCGGTGGCCAGGCGGCCAACCTGCAGGGTCTTTGGAACCCGCATACCGATCCACCCTGGGGATCGAAGTATACTGACAATATTAATCTGGAAATGAATTATTGGCCTGCCGAGGTCACCAACTTAACGGAGATGCATGAACCCTTGGTATCGATGGTGAAGGATCTGTCGGTGAGTGGGCAAGCCACAGCCAAAATCATGTATGGTGCGAGAGGCTGGGTGCTCCACCACAATACTGATATTTTTAGGATGACAGGAGCAATCGATGGACCTTGGGGACTTTGGCCAACGGGCGGCGCTTGGCTATGCCAGCATATGTGGGAAAAGTATTTATTCAATGGCGATCGGGCATTTTTAAAATCAATTTACCCGGCCATGCGGGGTGCCAGTCAATTTTTTGTGGATGTATTGTATAAAGACCCACATACGGGTTGGCTCGTAGTATCGCCTTCAGCTTCGCCTGAAAACGCACATGATGGTTTTAGTCTTTCCGCAGGTACTACCATGGATAACCAGATGGTTTTTTCCTTGCTCAGTAATACCATCAGAGCTGCTAAAATTTTACAGGTCGATGGCTCATTCATCAACGAGATGCAATCAAAAATAGACGGGATGGCACCGATGCAGATTGGAAGGTTCAACCAATTGCAGGAATGGATCCAGGATTGGGATAATCCCGACGACCATCATCGGCATATTTCGCATCTATGGGGATTGTATCCCGGCAGTTTGATTTCTCCCTATCGTAGTCCGAAAATTTTTGAGGCAGCCAAAACTTCTCTCATCCATCGGGGTGATATTTCCACTGGCTGGTCCATGGGTTGGAAAGTGAATGTATGGGCCCGATTATTGGATGGCAACCATGCTTATAAATTGATCATCAACCAACTCACCCCCACCGGTGTGAACAAGGAAGGCGGTGGCACTTATCCCAATTTGTTCGATGCGCATCCCCCCTTCCAGATTGATGGCAATTTTGGTTGCACGGCCGGTATCGCTGAAATGATTTTGCAATCGCATGATGGCGCCATACATATTTTACCCGCACTGCCCGACCAATGGCAAAATGGTAAGGTGCATGGACTAAAAGCAAGGGGTGGTTTTGTGGTAGACCTCGATTGGGAAAATGGTAAAATAAAAAAACTTGCCATTCAATCTACCCTCGGTGGCAATTGCCGCATCAGGTCTTATGAGCCTTTAGCTATGAAAGGAGCGTTTGCAGTAAATCCAGAACATCACAAAACAAACCCCAATCCATTTTATGAAGTATTAACGGTTAAGCAGCCTGTAATATCAGAAAAAGCATCTCCCGAAAACCCGGTATTGAAGAAAGTATATGAATATGATCTGCCTACTACTGCTGGCCATTCATATCAATTTCATTTTTAGTGAAAATAGAATAATATAGGCTGGGCTGAACTGCTCGTTTATTTTTGAAGGTCTTAACAGTGACATAATTAAGAAAAAAATTCGCCGCTGTAACTGCATGGAACACTATTGAGACCTTTGAAAAACCATGAAACCGCATTTACCAATTCACAGCAAGTATGAATAGGATGTGCACAATAGAGTTCATTGGCTCAGTTCACAGTAGTAATAAAGAAAAATCAAGGAACCAACCCGAAAACGGGATGTAATCGTTTTCGGGTCGCCTTTTTGGGTTCTTTTTTGGCGAAGCAAAAAAGAACAAACAATATTTTGAATAATATCTTAAATCAATGCTTATTTACTAATCAAATAATAGCACAACAAGTTGTATTATTAATAAACCCTTTGCCAAATCTTTCCTAACTCAAAATACCCTGCACCAATTTTCCTTCCACATCGGTCAACCTAAAACGCCTGCCTTGATATTTATAGGTGAGCTGCTCATGATCGATGCCCATGATATGCAAGAGCGTTGCTTGAAAATCGTGCACATGCACGGGGTCCTTTACAATATTATAGCTGAAGTCATCTGTTTCGCCATAGGTAATACCCGGTTTTACACCAGCACCGGCCATCCACATAGAAAAGCATCGGGGGTGATGGTCCCTACCATAATCATCCACCGAAATTTTCCCTTGGGAATATACGGTACGACCAAATTCACCACCCCAAATCACTAGAGTATCCTCGAGCATACCGCGCCGTTTCAAATCAACAATAAAAGCTGCCGTAGCCTGATCGGTTTGTTTGCACTGGTGTTCCATACCCCTGGGCAAAGAACCATGATGATCCCATCCTTGATGATAGAGCTGAACAAAACGAACATCTTTTTCAAGCAGTTTTCTGGCTAAGATACAGTTGGCTGCATAAGTACCCTTATCCCTACTATCTGGTCCATACAACTGAAAAACTTCGTCGGGTTCATTGGAAGTATCCATCACTTCCGGGACAGATGTCTGCATCCGAAATGCGAGTTCATACTGGGCCATCCTGGCTTCCACTTCTGGATCGCCCCAGGTTTCATTCTGTAGTTCATTGAGTTTTTTCAAATAACCCAACATATTATTTCTGTCCTCTGCATCATATCCTTCTGGGTTGTTCAAAAAAAGAACAGGGTCTTTTCCCGAACGAAACTGAACACCCTGATGTTGGGAAGGTAAAAAACCATTTCCCCATAGCCTGGCATATAAGGGTTGGTCCTTATTTGCATTTTTCGAAACCAGTACAATAAATGCAGGCAGGTTTTTATTCTCTGAACCCAAGCCATAGCTCAGCCACGCACCGATTGCAGGCCGGCCAGGCAATTGATGACCGGTCTGGAAAAAAGTAATAGCGGGATCGTGATTGATCTGCTCCGTAAAAACGGATTTGATGAGACAAAGCTCATCAATCACCTGTGCGGTATAAGGTAGTAATTCACTCACCCATGTCTGGCTTTGGCCATGTTGTTTAAAATCGTACAGAGAAGGGATGACAGGAAGAATGGCTTGGTTGGCACTCATGCCCGTCAAGCGCTGGCCCTTCCGAACAGAATCAGGCAAGCCCTGGCCATAGAGCGATTTCAATTTGGGTTTGTAATCAAAAGTTTCGAACTGCGAAGGGCCGCCACTCATAAACAGATATACCGCCCGTTTTGCCTTCGGCGCAATGCGAGGCAATGCATCCATAATTTGCTGCTCCAGATTACCGGTACGATAACTGCTGAGCAAACTGCCCAAGGCCACCGCCCCCAAGCCACCTGCGGTTTTCTTTAAAAAATCACGACGAGCCAGTTTTCTGTTCAAGTCAGCAAATGCTGGGCTATTCAATAAAAAACTTTCTTGATGGTTATGATGGTTGTTTGACATTATCTTTTATTGAGTGTTGCATCTGAATTTAAAATGGTATTGGCCACTACCGCGTTGGCGGCAATCATCGGCAAGTCCTTGGTTTTATCCAATTCATATAGCCCCGCTTTCAACCAGCCTTTTGCATGTGTTGGATTTTCTTTAAACTTGATATATTCGGTTTTTTGAAGCTCCATCAATAAATCTATTTCCTTTGCTGCGGCTGTTCGACCGGTCAGTTTTCTAAAAGTGGTTTGTATTGCTTGCGCCAGATCTGCATTTGCAGCCATCTGTTCACCCAACACTTTGGAGGCCTCGATAAAAGTTGGATCGTTTAAGGTAACCAAGGCCTGCAATGGGGTATTTGTTATTTGTCGTCGTACAATGCAGGAACTTCTGGAAGAAGCATCAAAATAGGCAAGGGTAGGATTGGGTACTGAACGCTTGACCACCACGTACAAACTCCGACGATATACTTGCTTGCTACTATCAGCTACATAATCCATCCCATTGATATCCCATAAACCATCGGGCTGATAGGGGAATATACTTTTGCCACCGATTTTTGGATTCAGCAAACCGCTCGCAAAAAGTGCATTGTCACGAATCATTTCCGCTGTTAACCGATTGGAAGGGCCCCTGGCCAACAACCTGTTTTCTGGGTCTCGCTCTTTCATTTCCTCAGTAGGTTTGGAGTCTTGTTGATAGGTAGCAGACATGACCATCAGTTTCACCATCTTTTTCACATCCCATCCCGAGTGCATGAACTCGATCGCCAACCAGTCCAACAATGCCGGATGACTAGGCATTTCACCCTGGTTGCCGAAATTTTCTGAAGTTTTTACCAATCCGGTACCGAATATATTTTGCCATAAATGGTTTACAGCAACCCTGGCCGTTAATGGATTGTTTTCATCCGTAAGCCATAAGGCCAATCCATACCTGTTTTTTGGCAGGCGGTCTGAAAAGGGAAAGATTTTTTCTGGCGTTCCGGGAAATACTTCTTTACCGGGTGCATCATATTGACCTCGCTTTAAGAGATATGTCTTTTTGGGTATTGGCATTTCCTGCATCACCATGAGCTCCGGGATTTTTTCTGTGGAGTCGGATAAAACATCCCTCTGTTTGGTCAATTGCGATTGAGCTTCCAGTATGTTGGGGTCAATACAGGAAAGATAATAGTTCTTGAGCGCCGATAGCTCCGAGGCATTTAATTCGGCCGGTTTTTTATTGTAGATGCTTTGCCAACTATTATGGTTTGCCAAAATTTCCAATTCATAGTTGGTCAATACCCGGTTATAGATAACAATATCATCCACTTTTCCTCCTTTAAAACCAATACCTCTATACCAGGCCCCAATTTGGAGGGCAGGTTCATCTTTGTTGAAAAAAATAATGTCCTTATAGAGTTGGTCGATGACGGTTTCGGTTTCTGCTAAAGAACCATTAACATATAAATTAAGCCCCGCCGCTTTTGAAGATCCGTCATAAGTCATCGTTACTTGGATCCATTGATTGGTGGGTATATCAGTCGTCAATCTTTTGGTGATGGCATTCGATGGCGCGGTATGCGCCAAGGTGAATTCTAATTTACCATCTACCATGGACAGATTATAGCCCTTGTAATTATATAATCTTTCCGCATTGCTTTTATGAAAAATCACACCATCCTTCATGGAAGCGGGAATATTCACCCACATGCCTACACTAAAAGCCTCCCCTTTTCTAAAAACACCCACTGTTTTCAGGTCCAGATATTTGTCGCCATCCAAGGATAGATATTGACCCTTTTCATATTTTTCCAATTTCGGGCCTTCGGTAATCAGGTTCCCATCCTGTTTCATTACCCCTGACCGTTCGGGATGAATGACATCTTTCAAAGAATCCTCAAAATTGTAATAACCCTGCAATCCATCCCTTGGGATTTTTTGGTCTATCAGTTTTTTATATTGTTCCGCCCCCAGCCATTTTTGAAATCCCTCATCGGCCGTTTGCTCCGCTTGCGCCAAGCTTTTTTCTTTTTCTTGTACCAAGGAATTCAGATAAGCAATTGTTTTTTCTTTTTCGGGTGGAGTTAAAAGTATGGTTGGAGTGGGCATATCATCATTCCAGGAAATTTGGCCAGCCTCTCTTACATTATTAAAAAAACTAAATAACTGATAATAATTTTCTTGGGAAAAAGGGTCGTATTTATGGTCATGGCAACGTGCACAACCAACCGAGATGGCCATAAAAGCATCCCCAAAAGTATTGGTACGATCGACTACATATTCTGTTTGGAATTCTTTTTCAATAATACCCCCTTCCATGTTTTGTTGATGGTTGCGGTTAAAAGCGGTCGCAATCAACATATCCTTCGTGGGTGAAGGCATCAAGTCGCCAGCCAGTTGATAATGGATAAAATCTTTGTACGACATATTGCTATTGAAAGCATTGATCACCCAATCCCGATAAGGCGACATATCCCTCAACCGGTCCACCGTATACCCATGTGAATCTGCGAAACGTGCCAGATCAAGCCAAGGACTTGCCATACGTTCCCCATAATGAGGGGAATTCAATAAGCGATCCACCTGTTTTTCATAGGCATTGGGACTGTGATCATTTACAAAACGGTCTATCTCTTCTATGCTAGGTGGCAATCCAACTAGGTCGAGGGATAATCTTCTTAATAATAGTTCCTTATTGGCCATGGGCGATTGTTGCCATCCTTCTTTTTGAATGCGGCTCACAATAAAATGATCGATGGGATTATTCAGCACGGCTCCCTTCACATCGGGGACAGGTCGACTGACTGGTTTTACAAATGCCCAATGCGGTTGGTAAATCGCTCCCTGCTCAATCCATTTAATCAATACTGCTTTTTCCCTGGCCGTTAATTGCAGGTTTGATTTTGGGCTGGGCATGATCATGTCTGGGTCTTTTGATAAGATCCTTTTATACAGCTCGCTTTTTTGCAAATTTTTGGGGACAATAGCAAATTTACCGGGACTTTCTGGCAAGGGTGCAAATGCAGATTCAGGCATGTCCAATCTCAGCCCTGCTTTTTGCTTGGCTTTATCCGGGCCATGGCATTCAAAACATTTGTCGGACAATATTGGCTTTACATCCTGATTGTAGTCAATGGAATCAGGCAGCTTTTTATATTCATCCGCAACTTCCTTTGGCAGATTGGGCAAGGGCTTCATAGCCAAAATGCACACAACGGGAATCAACAAAATCAAATACCGTTTCATGGCTTCAGTTTTTTTACACTATCCGGTTTATCAAATTTAAAATTACCCGACTCAACCTCCAGTTCGGGCAATTGCTTTTTCAATTGGTCAACAGCCTCTTTGCTTACCTGGGTATTATATAGGTATAGTTTTTTTAAAGATTTAGAATTCGATAACAACCTTAAACCACTATCCGTGATTTTTGTTCCATATAAATTTAATACTTCTATTTTATTAAAACCGGCAATCACTGATAATTGCTGATCGGTAATGGGTTGGTTGCTCAACTTTAAACTGGTGAGTTCATTTTTTGGCAAAGCCTGTAGAAGGCTGATCGAAAATTCCTTGGTATTGGAAAAATCGGCTTCCAGTTTCTTCGCAGGCATTGCAGCGTCCTTTATCAAATCAGGAACTTTTTGGGGGATGTCTTCCTGCGCCAGTATGGGTTCAGCCTCCAATTTTTCTTCGGTTTTTTTGGTCGGGGCAATGACAACATCTTCAAAATTTGCCCCTTTCAATATCCAATCCCCGATTGTTTTGATTTGCTTGCTCGATAATTGTTTCTTGCCTTTGGGTGGCATGTGCTTGTCATCATCCAATGGCAAAAGCAAATGGGCATAGAGCTTACTATGGGTTGGGTCATGGGGCAATAGGATTTTTCCATTTTTACCTCCCTTCAAAATAAAACTGGGCTTATCCAATCTCAACCCATTTTTCATTTTTATGGCCGAATGGCAATTATAACAATAGGTTTTTAAAATTGGGGCGATATCTTCTCGGTATGGGTTGTAAACCTGTGCAACCGCGCTATCCTTTTTTAAAGCATTAATGGTTTTAATACTATCCGTGCTAGGATTTTCACTAACCGAATCCAGTTTTGCTTCGCTTTTGTTTTCGAAGAGATAGTTTTCACCATGGGTCAACGTAGCACCATAATGTCCGGCAATGGTCAACAAAAACATCATCAGTATCACCAGCAGCAACCTCATTTTTTTAAAAAAGACCAGGAGCAAACTAATAATGGCCGTAGCAATGGCCGTCCACTGGTGTTTGGAAACCAAAGCTGCATCATAATCGCCAGATTTGGATAATAACCAGCCTGAAATACATCCGAGCACTGCTGAAATAGCCCCCAAAACAAAGGCCAGTTCAATCGCGGACGATAGGTCTTTTTTTGTAATCCACTGCCACAGCATCATGAAAGCCGCAAATAGCAAGATCCCAACAGGAAAATGAATGATGAGGGGATGGAAATGTGAAAACATGATTTTTTAAAGTTGCCCACCAATATAATGCAAAATGCGAAGAGCTTCTCTATTTTAAAGACGAATATCCATTCGCGTTAAACATTTGCCACTTTTTAGTATATCGCTCTTGTTTTTAGAATCCCAATAAATCAAAAGCCGCATTGACCTAATGCGGCTTTTGAAAATTAATCCATTAAATATTCATTATTCGTTCAAGAGATTATCCAGCATTAATACATACTCCACCCTTCTGTTCTTCGCACGCCCACTTGGATTGTCCCTTCCATTGATCTTTTCGGATGCGATCGGAGATGCCTCGCCATATCCTTTTCCAATCAAACGGTCCTTGTCGATACCCAGTTTAGTGAGGTATTCAATACAAGCGTTCACACGCTCTTGTGACAGTTTCAGGTTGTATTGTGCATTGCCCACTTTATCTGTATAGCCATTCAACTGTACTTTAATGGTCGGGAATTTTTCCATAATCGATGCCAACGAATCCAGATTTTTCCTCGCTGTTTCATTCAAACTGGCTTTTTCAAATTTGAAATTGCCAATTTGAGATTTGCGTTTCAATGATTTTAAGCTGGCCAGCAATTCTTCTGTTTGCTTGTCTTTCGTCCTTTCCAGTAAAATCGTTTCGTTTTGGATACTGTCATTGGCAGATTCCAAACGTGAAGCATAGGTATGATCGATTTCCACAAAACCCTCTTTTTCTACATGTAGGATAAACTTAGACACGTTCTGCAACTCAAATTCATAACGACCTTGGTTATCGGTAGTTTTACCAAGCAAGACTTTCCGAGGTTGGCGTTCATCCGAAACAACAATCAGTGCGCCCGCCAAAGGTTTTTGTGTGGCCGCATCTACAATAGTACCATAAACCATTTTGGTTATGTTTTTTCCGATGGAGAATAATGCCAGGCCACAATCTGAATTCCGGTCAGAACTCAGCCAGCCTCTTTCCCAAATATGTTCATCATTGGTGCTGATATAATACATATCATCCTTTACAGAATTGATTGGGGCTCCTGGGTTCATCGGCTTTTCCCAGTCTTTAAAATCAGTACTGCCCTTTGCTGCATAAATATCAAAGCCACCCATACCTACTAAACCATTGCTGGCAAAAATCAGTGTTTGGTTGGCCGCATTGTAAAAAGGAGAACACTCATCGCCAGCTGTGTTGATTTTTTTGCCCATATTGTGGGCGGCAATAACGCGGCTATTGTTCAACAGGTCAACATACCAAATATCATAACCTCCTTGTCCACCAGGCCTATTGGATGAAAACAATAGGTATTTAGAATCTGGTGTAATGGATGGTTGCTCGCTATCGTAGCCCTCGGCGTTCACAGGTTCACCCATTTTTACAGGGGCAGACCAACCATTTTCTGTTTTGAAGGACTGATAGATAGCGGATCTTTTTTTATTACCCTGCATCCCCCATTTTGTAAAAAACATTTTTTTCCCATCTTTTGAAAAGCAGGCCATTCCATTTTCCATGCCATCTTCCTGAAATGGAAAAGCTTTTTTGTTCTCCAACAAATTAGTGCCAACAACCGATTCGTATAGACGATGATGATACGTGTAAATAGTTTTGCCATTCTTATCCGTTTTACTTTCTGCATTGATAGAAGTAAATGCCACGGTATCGCCATGCTCAATGGCCAAAGCAAAACTGGATGCCTGGCCGGGGATGGTATTGGGGCGAACCACAATTTCATTATCCTTGGACTTATTCAACTGGGTTTTCACAAACTGAAGATCGGCAAGCTGTTTTTTTGCCTTTTCTTTATTGGTCTGTTTACCCTGATTGGATGCAATAAAGTCGGTAAAAGCCTTAATAGATGCATCGTATTTTTGGTTGGCCCGCAATGTAACGGCATACCAATAACCCAATTCAGGGAAATCCAAGTCGGCAGATTTGAAGCCCAGGGTCTCCTGATAATATTTTTCCGCATTGATATAATCGTGCGATAAGCGATAGCTCTCCGCTAAATGATAGACCGCATCCTGATAAATGGCCTGTCTAACTTTGCGCTTCATCTTTTTTTCCTTCACAAAATGGGAGAGGGAGTTGCCTACAGCGATTTCTCTTTCACTGGAAATATATTTTTCATAGGCTAAGGCGGCCTCGTGATAAGCACCATCATTAAAGAGCTTTTCAGCCTCATAATAATACTCGACCTTACCGACATTTGCTCTGGTCATAAAGTTTGAGAAAAGAACCAATGCCAATAGAATGGTCGTTTTCAAATAGGAGCAGGATTTTTTCATACAAATAGATTTTAATGATTGGAGAATCGCTTGCAAGATTGGAGATCAGACCCAGGAGTGACTTTAAAAATGTGATTGGGCCGAACATTCTTTTGCCCTGATGCAAGCATGGATATAAATTGAGATGATTCCAAAAGAAATGGATACCTCATTATTTTTGGATTTTAGGTATTAATTTTATGTATAACGACTTGTTAAAATTCATTCCATGTATTCAATGGATAGATGAATAATAAGCAAGACCACTAGCAAACCATGTCTGGTTGAATTTATACAATCAAAAAAACAGGTTTCACCACTTGAATAAACGCAATTGAACAAGGTTTAGTATTTTAACCCCACAACACCTGTTTATAATGCTTGCGCATATTGTTTTCCTCCAATATGAATATCAATCATTTCGCATGTCCATACAATAGGAGCAAATAGGAATGGCTCATTTCCGGGATTTTTAATCTCACTCATCCCAATCGCAACCAATCGGTGAACCGGGGGGTATTTCTTCATGAAGGGTTGATGGCTTTGCTTTTTCGGGTGACTTCAACCTTTCCAAAACAAGGGCCAAATGTGCCTTATAAGTCTCATCCTTGGTCAGTTTTTGCTGTGATTCGGCAAAAATCTTGATTTCATTTAATGCTTTTTGGGCAAATCCCTTCACAGCAAAAGATGCATTATCATTAATGGAAGTAGCTAATAAGTAGGTGAGGATCAATTGCTCATTTTGCAATTGTATGAGTTCGTCAAAACCCTTCATGCGGGGCGCTTTCCATGTTTTATTGATCACCAGGTTGATCATATCATCTGCACCAAGCCCATTGGTTTGGGTTTTGTATTGAACCATCCTATCCAGTCTTTCATTATTAAAAAGGAAGGAAAGCGGAAAATCAGCGGCTGTTTCCGCTGCCGCCAAGGGGTCAAAAGCAAGCCCCGTCCTTCTATTGAAAAGCTCCCGATGGTATTCATAACCAGCGGGCCTGGGAGGTATCAGCTTGATGATCGACTCAGGGATCGACAATACTTTTGGGTCAATGCAGTCCAAGACAGCGTTCAAGGCCCGAAGCTGTTCTTCTTTTGATAAAGGCTTGGTTACCACCTGTCCATCTCCACGGAGGGCATAGGTATAATACATGCCCCCCACCATTTTGGTAACGGCTTCCAACTGATATCGATGGAATAAATAAACCGGCACCAACACATCTTCCAACATGGCCATGGGGGTTCCAGAACGTATATCTTTTTCGCCAAATTGGTTCAAGGCTTTTTCTCGCACTTTCAATACCTCTTTCAGCTCTGTAACGGCATCAGAACCATTATCCCAAAGATGCGCTTGCGGATGAAGACCACCGGCTGCCCTTGCATCTCGGTCGCTGATAAATTGAAAGCCCTTTTTGCTGGCTTCGGTCATGATATTGTTCAAGGCCTTGGGCTCATCGGTGTTTTTGGGAAAATCCTGATAGCCCCAAGCAATGGAAATTTTGTCCCATTCCCCAATTTTATTATCGTAAGCATTGGAAAGGTCGATATTCCCTGTGGCATTCAGCCGGACCAAGGGGTGGGGATAATCCATCACACTGGCACGGTCATTTACACTGGAAGCATAATTGTGCATCAGCCCCAGGGTATGACCTACTTCATGGGCGGCCAGTTGGCGAATCCTTGCTAATGCCATCTGCATCATACCGTTGCTTGCCGAAGGCGAATCCGAAGTATAGGGTGCCAATAGTCCCTGTGCTATCAAAAAATCCTGACGGACCCGCAAGGAGCCAAGGCTTACATTTCCTTTTATGATTTCCCCCGTTCTTGGGTCAACCACAGCGTATCCATAGCTCCATCCCCGGGTAGAACGATGAACCCAATTGATCATATTATAACGAATATCCATGGGGTCTGCACTGTCGGGCAATAGCCGCAC
This sequence comes from Bacteroidota bacterium, assembly GCA_018267575.1. Taxonomy (GTDB): domain Bacteria; phylum Bacteroidota; class Bacteroidia; order Chitinophagales; family Chitinophagaceae; genus Puia. Next base: position 16,408 of record JAFDYF010000071.1, on the reverse strand, counting down.
CTGAAATGCATTTTTATATCCCGCCGCCTCAAAAGCCTGGTTCCACCAACTTGCCCCTTCCATCAAAGCGCTGCGGATGGGTTCGGGTGTGCCATTATCCAAATAGTAGATAATCGGTTTCACGGGTTCGCTCATTGCCGCCGTCGGGTCCTTTTTTTCCAATCGGTGTCGGATGATATAATATTTCTCGATAGGTTCCGACACGGGGGTACTATAATCAAAGTAAGAAATGGGGATAAAACTGGATCGGGCATCAAAAGCCCGAGGCTTATAGTTGCCATTCGGCAATTGAACAAAAGAATGGTGAATTCGAAGAGTGATGGCCTCGGGGGATGGCGTAACCGACTGCACCCAGTTGCCCGCAGTCCCATCATTGCATACAAAACTGATGGTTCCTTCTATTTCGGTATTGAGCGGAAAATCCTTGGTTTTGGGTAAAAAAATGGCAGAACGGGTCTTTTCTAAGCTAAAATTGCCCTGTTTTGCCTTTTTTAGCCGATTTGCAATTTGCATGGCATCCCTCAATAAAAAGTCGGTAGCATCTACCAATACCTTTCCATTGCTTTCCGCCTCTACTGAAAAACCCCAAAGGGTGGATTGAGCAAAAGACTGTTCAACGGCCCGTTTTTCTGCCTGATCGTTGGTGATCGCTCGGTACTGGTAATTGGTTTCGGTCATCAATATCTTTCTTCCTGTTCGGGTGAACTTTACAATACTGGTATTGCCCAACAATCCACGATCCAGTCCAATATCATTGGAACCAAGTCCGGCGGGCAAAGAAGTTTGGTACAAAAATTCGCTATCGAGCTTACTGATTTCCAACCAAATCTTGCCCGCATTTTCATCCCAGTAAAAATTCAGGAAACCTTCATTTTTCTTAAAATCCTTGGTTTTTTCCTCAATGGTGGGCAATTTTTGGGCAAAAGCGAGGGAATTACACAAAAAAAGGAGTGAAAGAAAATATCTCATGTTAGTCGTTTTGGTACTACAATATACTAAACTAATGCGAGCGGCAGCAGTTCTGTCAAAGGGAAAACCAAGAAATATTACATTTTCTGGTTATATAGAATTGTCGCTGTATGCAGATTTTCTGGAATTCATGAAATTACAAGACTTATCCAAAGCTGATCCTTATTTGCCACCAATCTAACTATTCAGGACAATATTACAACAGATAGAATTTATCCTTTTTTCAATTTATACACTTTGGAAGGGAAGCTATTTTGACTGATGTCAATTTCCTGCTCAATCTCAAAACCGGTTCTTTTAATATTGTTTTGTATATCAACAGGCCTGCAATCGGTCAATAATTTTGGGAAATGTTTGGCCAACCAACCCCAAAATCGGTTGATTTTTCCTTTACCAACAGAAAAAGTTGAAATAATGGCTACCCCGTTTGGTTTTAACAGGTTATAAAATATCGCTAAAATATCATCGAATTTCTCTTCCGGCATTAGGTCGATCATAAAGTTATTGATCAATTTATCATATCCCTGTTCCTCGATATTCAGGTTAAAAAGATCCCCTTGCCGCAGTTCATAATTTCGGGTGGCGCCTTTCGCCAATAGTTTTCTTGCTCTTGAAAGCATATTTGGGGACAAATCAATGCCTAAATTAATCCCTTGGGGGTTCTTTTTCAGGATTTCATTGAAAACCACTCCTGTTCCGCAACCAATTTCAATGATATGCTCCCCGTTTTGAATATCGGCCAGTTGGATTACTTTTTTTGCGGCTTTTGATTCGGTCAGTCCACTCCAAATATTATAAAACCAAGCCACCTGTCGGTAGTTTTTTTGTGTTTGCGCTGTATCTAAATTTCTTTTTAATATCTCCATATAATAATTGGAGCGACCATTTTTTAAACCGGTTCAATTAATTTTTTATCAAGTTTTCGTAAAATCACAAAAGGGAGAATGATCCAGGAATTAAACAAAAAATATAAAAATTCAAAAATTACGCTACTTTTTGGGGCCGGATTGCCCCTAAATCGACTAATAACTGCCCCCCAGGTATTAAAGTACAGGTTTCCAAAAGTTACGGTTCGTATCATGAGGATGATCTGTTTGGCCGTTTTTTCGCCATAAAAATTAAACAAACCCTTGGTCATTTCAAGATCGGGCTTTCGATTGGTCTCCGCATAATGTTGCGCATACAAAAGGGCCGGCAATTCAAATTCGGTGGCATTGCTGTGAAACTGGAGCTGAAACATATTGATGATCTCCGCTTCACTGATCCCACTTTTAATCGCCAGCTTGGCATCTAACCAGGAACAATAAATACAGCCGTATACCGCATCCGTAACGATCACTATTTTTTCAAATAACTGCTTTGGCTTTTGCTTATTCGTAAATGCCATTATTATTTTGGGGAGGTTCCATATCAAAAAGCCCAAGTCTTGGAAGAATAAGCTTGCCGTGAAAATTCTTTTGGTAAATCCTTGTTTCATGTTGGACTATTGCCTACAACCTGTGGCTAGTTTACAAGTTCAGGATATGGATAAACCTTTTAAAGGCAAAACCGAAGAAAGGGTACCGGCGCTATGCTTGCTGATTGCTTTTCCACCAACGATAACCAATAACACCTACCACAGTAAATGGAATAAAGGCAAGATAAAGGATTCCGCCATTCAATGCTTTGGCGGGGCGTTCCCCTTGTTGTTGGGCCGTACGGGTGCAGATGGAGCATTGGGCCTGGGTATCGCCAACGCTGAACAGAGAAAGAGAAAGGAAGAAAACCAATATCAGTCCACACTTTTTCATCTCAAAGACTTTGTGCAAAGTTAAGGTGATTTGCGGAAAATGAAGCCACTGAGACAATTAAAAAAGCCACTGATTCACAGAAATAGATTGCCACTGATTCACTGATTAAGGAAAAAATGAAAGGTTCAACTAAAAAAATCAGTGAATCAGTGGCAACCAAACAATTTCAATCAAAAGTCAGTGAATCAGTGGCTATCCCTCAATTTCAACCACAAATCAGTGAATCAGTGGCATCCCTTCAAAATCAAAAGCCCCCGGCAACAATTACCAGGGGCTTTATAAATATTTGTATTCTAAAACTATGCCGTTTCCATCCGCTTGCTTTGCTTCTTCCTTTCATCCTCGTTCAGGATCACTTTGCGCATACGGATATTTTTTGGCGTTACCTCAATGCACTCATCCTGTTGGATGTATTCCATACATTCTTCCAAAGTCATCAGGGTCTTGGGTGCAATTTTCGAAGCATCATCACTACCGCTCGCACGGTGGTTGGTGAGTTTTTTTGGCTCTGTTGCATTCACGATCAAATCGCCCGGCTTGATATGCTCGGCAATGATCTGACCGGTATATACTTCCTCACCGGGTTCTACAAAAAATACCCCACGATCTTGTAATTTATCGATGGAATAACCGGTCGTACGTTCTTGGTTTTTAGAAAGCAATACCCCATTGTTCCTTCCGGGGATAGGCCCTTTCCAAGGTTTGTATTCCAAAAAGCGGTGGGCCATCACGGCTTCACCAGCAGTATTGGTCAGCATATTGCTACGCAGACCAATCAAACCTCTAGATGGGATTTCGAATTCAAGATGTTGCATTTCACCCTTGCTTTCCATCACCAGCATTTCGCCCTTGCGTTGTGTAACCAGGTCAATTACTTTTCCACTATAGTCCCCTGGGACATCCACCACCAATATCTCATAAGGTTCGTTCTTCTTGCCATCTATTTCTTTTACCAATACAGTCGGCTGACCAATAGTAAGTTCAAAACCTTCACGGCGCATGGTTTCTATCAAAATGCCCAAGTGCAGGATACCACGGCCAAATACCAAAAAGCTATCGGCACTGTCTGTATCTTCTACCCGAAGGGCAAGGTTCTTTTCTGTTTCTTTCATCAACCGGTCACGCAATTGGCGACTGGTAACAAATTTACCATCACGACCAAAGAAAGGTGATGTATTGATACTGAACAACATGCTCATCGTAGGTTCATCCACACTAATGATGGGCAGGGCTTCCTGTGTTTCCACATCTGAAATCGTATCCCCAATATTAAAGTTCTCCAAACCAACCACGGCACAGATATCTCCTGCAAACACTTCTTCCGCTTTTTTCTTGCCCATCCCCATGAAAGTATAAAGTTCTTTTACCTTCATCTTTTTCACACCATCTACCTGCATCAAAGCAATGTTCTGGCCTTCTTTTACAGAACCCCGAGCCACTTTGCCCACGGCTATCCGCCCCAAAAAGGAAGAATAATCCAAGGAAGTGATCTGCATTTGCGTAGGTCCTTCAGACACTTTGGGGGCAGGTACATATTCCAATATCCCATCTAATAATGGGGTGATATCCTCACACTGTTCGTTCTTGCTATTGAACCAACCATTTTTCCCTGAACCATAGAAAGTAGGGAAATTCAGTTGCTCCTCAGTTGCATCCAAGTTGAAGAAAAGCTCGAACACGGCATCATGCACTTCATCGGGACGGCAGTTCGGCTTGTCCACTTTATTGATCACCACGATCGGTTTCAAATGCAGGTGCAATGCTTTTTGAAGCACGAAACGGGTCTGTGGCATGGGGCCTTCAAAGGCATCCACCAACAAAAGCACACCGTCGGCCATTTTAAGCACACGCTCAACCTCCCCGCCAAAATCGGAGTGGCCTGGAGTATCGATCACATTGATTTTTACCCCTTTGTATTCCACAGCGGCGTTCTTACTGAAAATGGTAATGCCCCTTTCTCTTTCGAGGTCGTTGCTATCCATGATCAGTTCCCCTGTTTCTTGGTTGTCACGGAACACTTTGGTTGCGTGCAAAATTTTGTCAACCAAGGTAGTCTTACCGTGGTCAACGTGTGCGATAATCGCGATATTCCTGATTTCCATAATTATGTAATTCTCTTAGTCAAAGCGCATCGTTAGGTGTGCAATAGTTAAAAAGCCTTGGCTAATACAAAACCCTTGAGCTGCAAAATTGAGTCCGCAAAGGTACATCAAAACAACGGGAGAGCAAAGAAGTTCGAGAAACTTAATTTTCTGTTGATTTTAGAGGGCCTAACCACAGAGGGAAAGGAGGTAGGCGCAGAGGATGAAGGGTGTAAGGTGTTGGGCGTAAGGCAAAAGGTATAGGCGTTAGACCCTACAAATTTTTAGCATCCCTGAGTAAAATGAATTTTTTATTGAACGGGCATATAATCGCTTATCAACATCCTTGCGGCGCTCCGTTCAACGGTAGTGCTACTATTGAGCGAAGTTTTTTTACCACGGAGGTAAATGAGGTAGGCACTGAGAGTTATTTATTTTCTTTATCCCCTCCTTTCCTCTATGTAAGATGTCCTCTTTTATCACAAAGAGTTTACCAGACCTCCTTTCCTCTATGAAAAAACCTCCCTGTCCCTCTGTGGTAAAATATTCTCTATTATAATAGAGAGTTTACCTCTATACCCGCACATAAATTTTCTTCTTGTCCAAGAAGTAGCCAATGACCCAACAGAACAGCATGAAGCTGACCGCAAAAAGGAAGGAGCCAAAATACAATCCGGCATGACGGAAAATATTATTGTACAGCCAAGCAAAAACGGAAACCTTGGGCTGGGCATGCAACACAAATAAAATAGTAGCACCCACTTCCGAGAGCAGATAAATAAACAAGGGGTTTTTCCCAAATACCTGAAAAAAATAAGTCCAGCGGGTGATCTGCAAAAAATCGATCACATACATGACTGCCGAAATGATGATGCAATCAAGCCCCACGGTGTACAGCACAAAAGAACTGGTCCAAAGTTTTTTATTAATGGGGAAACCCAAGTCCCAGAAATAAGCGATCACCAACAAACCAAAACCCACCAACATCAGTTTGGCAAGGGTTTCATAGGTCTTCCCTTTTTCTTGTATAAACTTGCCCGCCAGATAACCAGCAATTACATTGCCCACAGCAGGCAGTGTGCTCAGCCAACCTTCGGGATCAAAAGCAATACCCTCGCCATGGTACATGTGGTCTTCCCCCATCAACCATTTATCGAAACGCAGCCCAGCATTACCGGTGAGGCTCAATGGATCAGCAGGATTCCCAAACATATACATGATGGGCCAATACGCAATCAATATAATAATACAAATGATCAGGGAAGTTTTGGGTTTGAGATAATAGATCATCAACGAACCGATACCATAACAAAGAGCTATCCGTTGGAGCACGCCCAATATCCTTGTATGGGAGATCGGAAGCAAACCCACATTCCCGCTTTTATCCAACCCTATAAAAGGAAACCAATAGAGCAAGTAGCCCAATAAAAAAATAAGAAAAGTGCGTTTGAATATTTTCCCCAACACTTGGGATTGGCTCATATCCACCCATTTGGCCATCACAAAACTCATGGCATTGCCCACGGCAAACAAAAAAGAAGGAAAGACCAGATCGGTAGGGGTAAAACCATTCCATGCTGCATGGTTGAGCGGCGCATAGGCATAATGGCCATTGCCCGGCGTGTTCACAATAATCATAAAGCAGATGGTCATCCCCCGAAAGACATCAAGTGCTAAAAACCTTTCCTGTTTGACTGGAAGCATGTATTATAATTTGGTATAGAAAAAACAAATGAATATCGCGATTTTCTCTTTATCCTATTCACTCATCACAAAATAAATAATCTTATCATCAAATTTATCCGAAAAATGTAAGTATGGCGGGTCTTAGTATTTGGAGTATAATTGCAAGTACCGCTACCAAGTTCTATTTTTAATTCTTCGCTACCTTTCACATTGAAGTACCATCCATTCAATAATATTCAATAAATTCAGGATCAAAACTAAACCATGCGTAAAAAATGGCTTTGGGCAATTCCCGCAGTATTGGTAATTATTTATTTGTTGGGGCCAAGCCCAGCAGCCTCTGATTATAGCAAACAAATGCCCAACATTCCTTCGGACCCCGCCCAATTGGAGCAATATGTCAAGAGAAACGAGGCTATGCACAAGTTGAAACCTGATAATGAGGCCAGGATCATCTGGGCCAATGATTCCTCAAAAGCAAAAACTGCATATGCCATCGTGTACCTCCACGGATTTTCCGCTTCACAAGCGGAAGGCGATCCTATCCATAAGGATATAGCAAAAGAGTTTGGTTGCAATTTGTATCTATCCAGATTGGCCGAGCATGGTATCGATACCCCAGATGCGATGATCCATTTGACCGTGGATGAATATTGGGAATCCGCCAAGCAAGCCTTGGCCATTGGCAGACAGCTTGGGAAAAAAGTGATATTGATGGCCACTTCGGCAGGAGGCGCCCTAGCTTTAAAACTGGCATCCGATTTCCCTGATGATGTGCAAGCGATGGTATTATTATCCCCTTGTATTGCTATCAATGACCCATTTGCCTGGCTGGCCAATAATCATTGGGGTCTTCAGATAGCCCATGCCGTTATCGGCTCGGATTATATTGATTCGAAAGACTTGCGCCCCATCAATAAACAATATTGGTATACCCATTACCGGGCTGAGGCTGTGGCCGCTTTGGAAGAAATGCTGGAAACAGTCATGAACAAAGAGACCTTCCAAAAAATAACCCAACCGGTTGAACTACTCTATTATTATAAGGACGAGATCCACCAAGATAGCACCGTGAAAGTTTCTGCCATGCTAAAAATGTTTGATGAACTGGGCACTGCTGATAGCTTAAAAAGAAAAATGGCCATGCCGAATACAGGCACCCATGTTATCGGCTCCTATATCAAATCCCACGATGTGGCTGGTGTACAAACCGAAATCGAAAAATTCATGAAGGAAGTGCTACATCTAAAGCCAGTGAGCGAATCGGTAAGCCAAGCTTCAGAGAACGCTCATTCTCTCAACCCAAGCTGAAAAATAGTTATATAAGATTGTGCAAATTCTAAAAGCAAAGAAAAGACTTCGAAAGCATGGTTGAACGGTCTTTCGTAAATTGCCCTTTCAATCAATATTCATTTATGTTCCACTCCAAGATTGCTGGCATTGGAAAATATGTGCCAAAGAATGTTGTTACCAATCATGACCTGCAAAAATATATGGATACCAACGACGAATGGATCCAGGAAAGAACGGGCATCCAACAGCGCCGATTTGCAGACAGAGTTGGTGAAACCACCACGACCATGGGCGTTGAAGCGGCCAAGATTGCGATTGAACGGGCAGGCACCACCGCAGCAGAGATCGATTTCATTGTTTTTGCGACCCTAAGCCCTGACTATTATTTTCCTGGCTGTGGTGTATTGGTGCAAAGAGCTTTAAAAATGAAGGAGATTGGGGCACTGGATGTGCGCAATCAATGTAGTGGTTTTTTGTATGCACTCAGTGTGGCCGACCAGTTTATAAAAACTGGGATGTACAGAAACATATTGGTGATCGGTAGCGAAAAACATTCTTTCGGGCTAGACATGAGCACTCGTGGGCGCAATATTTCTGTAATCTTTGGCGATGGCGCTGGGGCAGTAGTGCTGCAACCCACCATCGAAGAGGAACAGGGCATTCTAAGTACACATCTTCATAGCGATGGCAACCATGCCGAGATTTTAGCCATGTACAATCCAGGCACCCATGGCAACCATTGGACTGAAAAAAAATTAGCTGATTTTAATGAGGCAGAAATTTCGGATATGTTTATGAGTCATTCCATGATTGAAAAAGGACAAAACTTTCCTTATATGGATGGGCCTGCGGTTTTTAAAACGGCGGTGGTAAAATTCCCCGAAGTAGTGATGGAAGCACTCAATCAGCATGGGCTCAAACCTTCCGATATCGATTTGCTGGTACCACACCAAGCCAACCTGCGCATTTCGCAGTTTATTCAACAACATCTGGGATTGGGAAAAGAAAAAATTTATAACAATATCCAGAAATATGGGAACACCACGGCAGCTTCCATCCCAATCGCATTGTGCGAAGCATGGGAAGAGAACAGAATAAAAAAAGGAGATTTGGTTTGCTTGGCCGCTTTTGGGAGTGGGTTTACCTGGGCCAGCGCATTGATCAGGTGGTAAACGCTGTTTGATATAAGATGCAAGGATAAGAATGTACTATACAATCAAGCTGCTCAAATTTGATCAAGGTTTATGCTTGTTCGAGATTTTTAATAAAGAAAAACCTGAGCCAGAGAACGCAAACTAAAACCAAAATAGCAACCCCATATCCAACTGTAATTGGGATAACGAAAAATATTATCGAGTGCAACGAAAAATAATCTATCTCATCAATCCTATTTCCGGTACAAAGGGTAAAACCGCTTTGTTGGAATTGATTTCAAAAAAATCGAAGGAACGCCAAATAGGTTATGAAATTATCCCTACCAATCCAGAAGGGAACTATGATTTCCTTAAACAAAAAATAAAAAACGAACAAATCACCGATATAGTGATTTGTGGCGGGGATGGTACGGTAAGCGCCGTGGGCGCATCGCTGATGGGCTTTCCCGTAAATATCGGTATCATCCCCATGGGGTCTGGAAATGGCTTGGCACTGGCTGCAAAAATTCCCAAGCAACCATCAAAGGCATTAGAAATAATTTTTAACGGCAAAGCCTCCTTTATTGATGGGTTTTATATCAACAAAGAATTCTCCTGTATGCTTTGCGGTATGGGGTTCGATGCACAAGTAGCACATGAATTTGCCAAACAAAAAAAGCGAGGTTTGCAAACCTACATTAAAGTAGCAGCCGTTAATTTCTTCAAAACAAACCCTTATCCTTTTAGTATCAAACTCAAGAACAAATCACTTTCTATAGATGCTTTTTTTATTAGCATCGCCAATGGCAACCAGTTTGGGAATAATTTTACCATTGCGCCAAAAGCCAGCTTGAACGATGGATTGCTTGATGTGGTGATAGTAAAAAAAATGAACAAATTCCTGCTCCCTTTATCTGTGCTCAATCAGGTTAGCGGCATCAACGGCATTCAAAACATTCACGAATATGCTTCCAAAAAGAATATCGTCTATTTCCAGACCGATGCGTTAACCATCCACAACCACCAAAGTGCTCCCCTCCATATTGATGGGGATCCCAAAAAGACTGACGAACATTTTGTAATAAAAATCGCATCTAAGGCTTTAAAGTTAATCCAGCCTTAATCCCGGGAAGCCCCTCCTTCATATATTGTTGTGCCAGTCTAAAACTTTGTCGGTTGCCCGGCCCCGTTACGGCATTAGCTATATCCACTTTTTCTTCCTTGGTCAAATGAAAATTAAGTGTGGCCGCTTCGGATTCACTTTTCGGCACATATTGAAATATGAGTTTGTAAAATGGGGTGCCTATCTCGTTATTTAAAAGACTAACCAAATCGTTCTGGTTATATTCCTGCATTTTGTACCAATTATATTGTAACAACAATAATGGCTTGGTCACAATTTCAGTGATATCTTTAGACTCATAGGGGTTTTGCCAGCCACCCGTCTTTCGGTCTCGGATTTGTAAAAAAACAATGCCGCTGGTATTTTCATTTAGCCAATTCTTAAACACATTGATAAACCGAATGGCCGTTTCCTCTCCAAAATTATCACGGAAACCCGCATCCATCACATCAATCACCGGTTTAGTGGGCAGCCATACATTGGGGAGTACATAGGGAAAAGTGGCGTTCATGCGTAGTGCTGTGAGCAGCCGCAGGTTCATTGGGTCCTGCTTGTGAAAAAAAGCTCCAAAATCAATCGCGTCGGGAGTAATCGGAGGCATGCGGGTACTGTCGTACAGCGGCCGCATCAAAAAGCTGATGGGCTGCGTACTGATGATCATGGAACGGCTATCCCTCGTGATCACCGAATTAAAAAGCATCAATGGAATAACGGCATTTTTTTCATCTTCATACAAATCTTTCATCCGCCTATCCAATACCCCCTTGGTATTTTCTGCCAGCTTCTGTTCAAATGCATAACCGCGGTCCTTTATATACTCATATTTGCCAACGCTGAATTTCTGAGCAGGCGAAGCAAGATCCCTCGCAACAAAGGATGAGAACAATGGGTTTAGCAAATCGCCTGATATCGCATCCACATACTTGGGATCGGAAAGGTTGATCGAGTGATCACCTTCTTTTTTCAATCTTGCCAACTCTCTAAAATAAGTAGTCCCAAACATGCCTCCGGATGCGCCGGTGATCAAAAAAACCTTGTCCATTAATTGACCGCCCACCATGCTATCCAATCGCTGAAGTACATTCATGGTAAAAGTGGCGCTCCGGTTACCTCCCCCGCTGGTATTGATAATATAAAGAACGGGCTTCTCTTCCTTTTGCTTTTTCCTCCATTTTTCCAAAATGCCAATCATATTCTCTTTATCCCTTTTCACATGATCGTCCGAACATAGGTTAAGCAGGCTCTGTTCATTATAGGCAGGCCGATCGTCGCGATTAGTATAGTTAAGCCCATAGGCCTTATTGGTTGGGTCAATCACATCATATTTGTACAAGAGGTTGAGCACAAAAAAAAGAACCACCATAACAGGTATGCTCCAGCTTTGCAAAAAATAAGAAAATGCACCAGACAAAGAAATGAGGATGGCAAAAAAAATCAAAGTGCTGGAAGCCGCAGGGATCTGAAAAATAGGGTTGTCCATAAAAAACCCCACCACTACTAAAAAAACAAATGCTGCAAAGATGGAAAGGATTGCTGCAAAATGGTGACGGTTAAATATGCTTTCAATAAATTCAAGGCTATAATGAGATACATCCCTCACCTTCTTAAAGGAAAAAGGGGTATTCAAATACCATTGTACTTTAATCACCCTACTCTCATTCAGTTTTACCTCATTATGCCTGAATTGCGATTTGAACAGCTTGGGATCCCCAATAACCGGTGCAATTTGTCGGATGATGGTTTTATCTGCCCCAAAAAAATAAAGCAATGAAAAGATGATGACCAATGCCAACCCAAGCAAGAAACCCATTATCAGAAAAAACATATCCACCCCACTAATCAGTTCTTTGGTAATATCAAAGCGCAAGGCTTTCACAAAATAAAACAACAGAAAACCTATTGGAATGATGGAATTATTGATACAATATTTTAAAAAAGGCCTGGAAGTAGTGGCCAAAAACCGAAAATGCCGACTGAACAAAATAAAGGTGGTAATATCCCAACTCATAATGAATACCCCCGTGCCCACCCCCACAATAGCAGCGCTGATTGCATTTACCTTACCAAGATATTCTGGTGAAAAGAACAAAGCATCGGCCCCAAATGAACTCATGAAACCGCCATTGAGGGTGCTGAACAGTATAATCCAGAATACCAGTAGCACCTGAAATTTTTTAAAATGCAGCAATACTAGTTGTACTGGGAAAGAATAGTAAAAAGGTCTTAGATATTTCATCTAGTGGTTTCTAAATGCTATGCGAATTTAATTCAAAACGCTGCTATGATAACGATCCAATGGGCTGCTTAGTGTAATTTATCCAATCGTAAAATTGCATGAACAGGGTTTTAATAAAAACACAAATATGTAACCTTATTATAAATACATTTTTTGAATATGGGCAGTGTTTGCAAAATTTATAACAATGAGCGATATCGGTAGGGCCTAATGATATAAAGCATATAAACCATGCAAAGCAAAAACAGTAGGCCCACAATCTGGTGGAACTGGGCCAGCCACTCAAAAACACCCCAATGGCCCGCCACTATTTTTGGGCTGTTCAATACCGTAAAAATGCCCAAGAAAATCTGAAGGGTTATCAGGAAAAAGGGAAGCCATCTTGTTTTGCGGAGCAATGGGCTTACTGATTCAGAACGGTAAACTTGTATGCCCCAAATCAGCATCAATAAAAAAAGCAGATAGGCCAGGCCTCTATGTACAAATTGGATGGTTATATGGTTGTCAATAAAATTTGGCATCCATGGTGAATGTTTCCATAGATTAACCGGCACCCAATCACCATTGATGCTTGGCCAGGTTGGCGCCGCATTGGCCGCTTTGTTCCCCGCCATCAAAGCACCAAACAATAATTGAAAAAACAAAATGCTGAGGATGGCCAACCCCCATCTCTGTAAGGAGCTATTGCGGATGATTTCCTTTACTGGCACCAATAGCTGCAGTGCAAACCAAAATGCGTAGCTGATCAGACCAAGTGCCAACACAAAATGTATGGCCAGTTTAGTAGGTTTCACATAAATCGCATCACCAGTTAAGCCACTAGCCACCATTATCCAACCTACAGCCCCCTGTAATGCACCCATCAAAAACAGGATCATCAATGGTTTTATCATTTCCTGTTTCATTTTTCTTTTCCATACCAGATATACAAAGCCAACAACAAAAACAACAGCTACCATTCTGGCCCAAAAACGATGAAACCATTCCCAGAAAAAAATAAACTTGAAATCGCGCAATGTAAAATCGGAATGCAAGAGATGGAATTGTGGGGTCTGCTTGTACTTATCAAATTCAGTTAGCCACTGCGCTGTGTTCAAAGGGGGGAGTAGCCCGGTAACCACATCCCACTCCGTTATGGAAAGACCCGAACCTGTGAGTCTAGTGATGCCCCCCAACACTACCTGCACCAATAACATGAACACACCTATCAACACCCAATTGGCAACCGCCTTGGAATCATTAGAGCTTAATGATTTTTGCATAATGCCCGCAAAGGTAGCGCAGGGACACAAATGAAGGAATAAGAAATAAAAAAAATTGGAATGGTTTTCACAAAAAAAATCACCCAATGCTCAAAGCCACATCAATGAGGCAGTTTGTCGCGCAGGAGACCATAAACCCAAGTACCCGCGATGGCACTGAACAAAGTAACAGCCACAACTGTAAAGCCAGCCCCAATCTGGGCAAACAAAGGTCCTGGGCATGCCCCGGTAATGGCCCAACCAAAGCCAAAAAGAAGTCCGCCAATAATCTGGCCCTTATTGAATTTCCTCGTGTGAAAAACAATGGGCTCTCCATAAATCGTTTTTACCTTAAATTTTTTAATCAGGGCTACCGAAATCATCCCGACCACAACGGCAGAACCAATCACCCCATACATATGAAAACTTTGTAAGCGGAACATTTCCTGAATTCGATACCAGGAAACGATTTCAGCTTTTACCAAAATAATCCCGAACAGGATGCCGGTAAAAAAATATTTGAGATTATAATACCAAGGATGTTGTAGCTCCGATTCATTAATGCACAATGCATCTAGTGAACGCACTTCAAAATCATTATTGGTTTCTATACTAACCGGTTTTTCAACAGTTGCTGTTTCCATGTCAAAGTTTTAAAATAATGGGGAGAATAAGATTGGCCATAATGAAACCACCTGCCATAAAACAAATGGTTGCGACCAAGGAAGGCCATTGCAGTGTGGATAGCCCCATGATGGCATGACCAGAAGTACAGCCGCCCGCATAACGCGTACCAAAGCCCACCAAAAACCCACCGACCACCATAAAAATCACTCCTTTTAAACTAAACAAAGCACTCCAGTTGAACAATGTGATGGGCATCATCGAAGCATCCTGATATATACCATAGTGCTGTAGTTCATTTACGAGTTTCGGGTTGATCTGTACAGGGTTGGGGTTATTGAATAAGGTAACCGCAATCAACCCACCGCAAAAAATGCCTGCTACAAAAAACAGGTTCCATGCTTCTTTTTTCCAATCGTATTTAAAAAAAGAAATATTGGCAGGAAGACAAGCAGCGCAAATATGCCTTAAAGATGAGGAAACCCCCAACCGTTTATTCCCCATGACTAATAACAACGGAACTGTGAGCCCTATTAAAGGGCCCGCAATATACCAAGGCCAGGGTCTACTTAAATATCCTACTAAACTCATAGACTAATTTTTGGATGTTAAAAGTACAATTAAATCACAAACAACAAAACGGAAAAGGGTTTATTTAAGCTTTCCTATCTATGCCATATGCATTCCTTAATTTTGGGCAAAGATTTTAGCATGCTGAAGATCCAGCACCAAAAAAAAAGGAAGGAAGCAGGCTGCGATGAAGCAGGCAGAGGTTGTTATGCAGGTCCTGTATTTGCAGCCGCGGTGATCCTGCCCGAAGATTTTTACCACCCATTGTTGAACGATTCCAAACAGGTAAAAGAATCCAACCGTGAGCTATTGCGTGATTTCATAGAGAAAAACGCAGTGGATTTTGCTGTGGCAAGCTTGAACCATGAGGAGATTGACCAGATCAATATCCTAAATGCTTCTTTCAAAGCGATGCATCTGGCTATCGACCAATTGAAAACCAAGCCAGGACTATTGTTGATTGATGGGAACCGTTTTAAGCCATATGGGCAAATCCCCCATCTCTGTGTGGTTAAAGGCGATGGCATTTATGCTTCCATCGCGGCGGCGAGCATTTTGGCCAAAACCCACCGTGATGCCTATATGAAAAAACTACACCTGCAATTTCCCCAATACAAGTGGGATAGCAATAAAGGTTATGGCACAGCCGATCATCGGAAAGCCATAGCTGAATTCGGTCTTTGTGAATATCACCGCAAAAGTTTTAATATTGTGCCAGCGCAATTAAGAATTTTTAATTGAGTAAATGCGGTGGAAGGGGATATAGTCGTTTGTCAATACGCATTGAATTTATTTTCACGAACTTATTATGATAGCATTTCCTGAAAATATTATTTTGGAAGATGAACGGGTCCTGCTCCGCCCTTTGGAAGCCAAGGATTTGGTACATCTGATCCCTTTTGCATTAAATGAGCCAGACACCTGGAAATACTCTTTGATCAGTGCAGCAGGAAAAGTTGGTATGGATTCCTATGTACAACACGCTCTTCATGGAAAAAAGGAGAAAAAGGAATTCCCTTTTATCGTGTTTGACAAAGCATCCAAAAAATATGCAGGTAGCACACGGTTTTACGATATACAATTAAATAATCTGACCATACAACTCGGTTATACTTGGTATGGGCAAGCATTCAGGCGAACTGGCTTGAACCGGCATTGCAAATTATTAATGCTGACCTATGCTTTTGAAAACTGGGAAATGGAAAGAGTGGAGTTTAGGGCTGATAGCAGAAATGAAAAGTCAATCAATGCCATGAAGGCTATCGGCTGCACAGTAGAAGGTATTTTGCGCAGCAATAGTATTATCGACATAGGTGGCCGGAGGGATAGCATCATTCTCTCTATTCTAAAAAAGGAATGGTTCGGGAAAGTGAAAGAAAACCTGAGGGAAAAAATCTGGGATTGAAAGTGAGCGGTGATGGGTGAATAGTGAATGGTCAATGATGAACGCTGAACGTAAGCCAGCAACTTATCAACTTTGCAACCAATCAACTCTCTCCGTCTCCCTGTCTCTGCGGTTGATTTTTTTGCCACCAAGACACTAAGGCACAAAGAAGCACTAAGAATGCGGAATGCTGAACGCTTAAAGCAGAACGCAAGTAGCAGAATTAGCAACTTATCAACCCTCCCCGCCTCTCTGTCTCTGCGGTTACGCTTTTGCCA
>JAFDYF010000070.1 GCA_018267575.1 Bacteroidota bacterium | reverse complement strand
TTCCTTGATAGGTTCAACATCGGCTAAAGTATTTTTTAATAGCACAACACGTTATTACTACTCTTTAATTTTTATTACAACTTTCTATTATTAGAAATCTAAAATACATTTTTGATGGGTCGACTGGTTAGTTTTTATTCCTTCCTTTTTCTCCCGGGTATAAATTCTTAACGGGCTCACTCTGCCAATAGTTTTTGCTATCTACATCCATGATGCTGAGGCTACCAGTAAAAGCAGCACCCGTATCGATATCCCATACATTGCAGGCATGCATGGGTGTTTGTTCCTCATAGTTCAAAGTGGGTGTATGGCCAATGAATATTTCATTAAAAAGTTTCAGCCTTTTAGGATATGTGAGCGAATCCTTAGCGATTGTTTTATCGGCGATCAGTGCCATTTCCCACAAGCTACGGTCCCTGCTAAAATTGGAAATATGAAATTCCTTTGCTGGTCCATTCATGGAAGTAAAGCCAGCATGAACATAGAGCCGGTTATGATGGTCGATAAAATAAGGTATCATTTTTTCAAAAAACTCCAGATGCTTTTGTTTAGCATTTATGCTAAACCCTTCGTAACTCTGAACAGTTGCCGTGCCGCCATGAATAAGCCATTCACTATCTGCATTTCCTGACCGCAGCCATTCTTCGCACCATTCATCGTGATTGCCTCTTAAGAAAATGCATTCTTGTTTTAGTGATAACTGAATAAGATAATCGATGAGTTGTGCAGATTCACTCCATCCGTCCACATAGTCGCCCAGAAAAATCAATCGGTCTTCTGCTTTCACGGATGCCCTATCCAATATTTGCAATAAGGCTTTCAACCCTCCATGAATATCCCCGATGACGAATGTACTTTTCATGTAAATAAAATATAAAGATAGCAAGTCCTCATCCTACCCATCTTTAGGAGTCAGGATATCAACAAAGACCAATTCCCTTATCGGGTTAATAAAATAAGAAGTTTGATTTTTAAAGATGCAGAATAGATCTATTACCTGATCAACAATACCGACCCTTTTCGGTTAACCCTTTTGTTGGTGGTTGTGTTGATATAACTCGCCATCCAAACATAATTACCCGGTGGGGAGGCCAATCCACCCAACCTGCCATCCCATCCCCTTTCTGGATCTGAACTTTCAAAGACTTTTTGTCCATACCGATTGAATATGGCCATGTGGAAATTAGCAATCTGACAGGGATGCAGCGGTCTGAAACTTTCATTTAGCCCATCCCCATTGGGGGTAAATGCATTTGGCAATAGCAAGGAACAGGCGCAGGAATAATAACTGATTTTTGCCGACAGTGTATCTGAGCCACAACCATTTTTGGCAATTACCTGATAGGTGCCACTATCCGTAACGGGGAAAATATTTGTTGTCAGCCCATTCTGCCAAAACAACGAATCAAAATTTCCGGTAACCTCCAGCATGAAATCTTCGCCATTACAAAGTAGGGTATCCTTGGTCATCGTCACATGCAGGCTGTCATCAATATTTACTTTTACTGTATCCTTATAAACGCACTGGCCAACGGTTGCAGTCACTGCATAGGTGCCGGATTTGTATACATAATAAACGGATTGACCTGTTTGATTCTGGTCATCACGTTGTGGTGGTATTGCTGTCCAGTTATACGTGCCTTGTCCAAAATTGGCATTTAGTACCAGCCCATTCCCCTGACAAATAGAAGTGTCATGAAAATCGAGCTTCAAGTCGCCGATATAGGTAATATTAACAGTATCGGTTACCTGACATTGACCATTATAGGTAACAAACACCCAATAGCGTCCGGGTTCTGTTATTTGAATTTGACTAGCTGTGGATCCATTGCTCCAGTCGAAGGCCGTAGCACCAGTAAATATAGCGTTCAGGCTAAAAAGCTGTTTGGGACATAACAAAGTATCGGGGCCAATACTAAAATAAGATGCTATGGGTAAGGAGTAGGTAATGTTTACGCTGTCCTTGAAAATACCACATCCCGGCACGGAATCAATGGCAACATAAGTGCCACCAGGATATTCGGTCACTATTTGCCCTTTATTGGTTGGAAGAATATTTCCATTGAGCATCCATGTGTAATACCCATTCTGTGTGGATGCATCAAGCGTGAGGTTGGAACTATCGCACATAATATGATCGGCACCCAAATCGATTGCCGGTTTAGTACTGATATAAACCCCAATGCTGTCGTTTACCCCACAACCATTGATGCTCACTGTGTATACACCAGATTTAGTAACACGAAGTGTATCAGTATGCACTGTATCTGGATTGTTCCAGGTATATACTGCGCCGGCAATACTAGGAGCGGCCAATAAGGTATCCTGTTTGCCACATAAATAAATATCTGGGCCAAAATTATAAGCAAGCGGACTAATGATATTGATAGTACTGCTTAGTTTAACCGTATCACCAGGAACATTCACCACGGTTAAGTTTACGGTATATGTGCCAGTAGAGAGATAACTATGCAAAGCTTGTTGGGACGCAGCATGGTTATAAATACCAGATGAGGGGTCTCCAAAATCCCAACTGATCGATTGTGGAAATGGCAGGATATCAAAAATATTTGACCCGAACTGTATGGTACTGTTCACGCATGTAGAACTGTAAGTGATGCTGTCTTTTGCAAAAACAAAACTATTTGGATTGGCCATTGGTTGCAGACATGCCAGCAACAAAAGAATAAACAAATTTGTCCTGATTATAATGGGGCTCATTTTTCAGTCACTTTAAGCATGGTCCTAACTTGTGAAACAGATTGATTTTGAAGTCGTGCATAATAAACGCCAGAAGCTAGAGCTCCTGTATCTACCGAAACTGTATAAGTGCCCTGGGGATAATCTTGTTGAACAGGAATCATCACCAATCTGCCGCTGGCGTCAAAAATCTGAACCAATGTATAACCACCGCTGGTTTTAAAACTGATGCTTGTACTGTTGTTAAAAGGATTGGGCGAATTGGAGATGAGGTTATTACCCAAGTTGTTCAGGTTATCATAATTCATATTGCATGCCGTGGACTTGATAAATGGCAGGTATTGATAATCTTTCATCAATATCGAGCTCACATCGGTTGGTGCAACGCAAAACCAATCTCTCAAAATGGAGGAATAAACAGAGCGGAAATCATATTGCATGGGAAGATTGCTCTCGTTCGTGATGGCACTAAAATCGGGGCTTTGCCCCAATACGCCCGCATTGGCTGCATCCCCAAAAATAAAAATGGATTGTGCGGCGCCATGGTCGGTACCCATACTACCATTCGACATAACCCTTCTGCTAAATTCAGAGAAAGTCATCCCCAATACTCTCTTATCGATTCCCTGCATTTGGAGATCGGTCATAAATGCGCTGATAGCTTCAGATATCTTTGTGAGCAGGTTGGCGTGTGCACCGGTTGTGGTATCGCCACCATTTACCTGACCACCATGCGTATCGAAACCGCCCATTTCTACGAGATACACTTTTGTTTTTAACCCACCACCAACGAGCATGGCTACTGTTTTCAGTTGGTCGGCCAATTCATTATTGGCTGGATATCCTGTATACTGATTGGTTACTTTTTTTGCTGCTGCTTCAATGGCACTGGCGTATTTATTGGTTTGCCTCGCAATTGCTCTTAAATAGGTCAACTCAGTTCCCATGGCTGTATTTGGCGCAGGCTCCGTAATGCCATTGATCAGGTTATAAAAGGAAGCATCCGTAGGAACCGCCATAGCCGTAGTGCCACCTGCGGACATGAACATAGGAGAAATCACTGAACCTATCTGTATGGCCAATGGATCGGGCATGGATGCATTGGGATAACCAACCGGATAATTGCTATAAGACTGACCAAGAAAACGACCCGTCCATCCTGTATTCAGGTATTGGTCACTGTTAGAACCCGTGAGCCAGATATCTGTGGATCGAAAATGGGAAGTATCTGGTGATGGATAGCCCACTCCTTGTATCACGGCCAATTGGCCATCATTGTATAATGACTGCATGCCGGTCATCGCTGGATGGAGGCCACTCTTAAAATTACCGAGTGGAAGTATGGATGATTCAGGGATAGCAATATTGGGTCTCAATGCCGCATATTTCCCATACACATCAATGGGGATTACCGTGTTGAGGGAATCGTTCCCACCCACCAACTGGATCAGCACCAGTACATGGTCATTATCCGATGCACCAGCCAACGCGTTCAGGAACGGCATATTGGAAAGCGCACTGATTTTAAATCCCCCAAGAAAGGCGACCGGTGCCACATTTTTGATAAAGTCTCTTCTTTGCATGTAGTGGTTTTTAGCTAGGATAATTGATATTCGGGAAGGTCCATCAAGTATTTGTACAATGCTCTCAAACGGCTATCCACAGCAGTAAAAGCATTCATATCCGTTGGATTGGCCTGATAATTTTGCCAGGCCTGGGTCCAATAATAGTCGTTGGTTTGACCACTCAATAAAATCGTCTGTTTGAGCAATGTTATCGAACTAGCTGATAAAGGTGGACGTAACAATACATTCAATGAGTCATTGATGAGTTGGTTGGGGTCGCTAGGATTCGACAAGAGGCTAGCAAAATGGATGGCATCTATTTTCAAATTCGTTCCATTCATCATATCGCCTGTGTCAATAAGCAGATCGGTATAAAAATTCCTGCCGGAATAGGTGACGGAATTGATCCACAGCTCGTGAAACTGTGGGGACTGATAATAGGCAGGCCATCCTGCCACCAATGCAATAGCCATCACTTCTTGCTGCAGGATGGATGCCCTTTGTAAAAGCATGTTCCATACCGCATATTGATTAGACGGGTTGGCTGCCGTTGGTATTGGCAAATCATATTCACGGCAAAGCCCAATTAATAAATCCAATGGGCTTTTGATGATACATGCACCGGAATTAGCCAAGTCGTAAAAATGCTGACTCTTCAATAAAGCGGATAATGCGGCTGTGATATTATAGCCACTTTGCCTAAAGACATTGGCGAGGGGTGTAATTACATTTGCTTCTACTCTACTGTCTATGACGTAATACACAAAAAAATTGTACAGCTTTCTGCAAATAAATTTAGCTGACTCCTGGGTTGCAAAAATCATAGACAACATATCATCCAACTCCCCCGCACCAGTGGAACCAGAGTAACCTGTAACCACATGGTTTGAATAGAAGCCTGAAAAAGTTTTATCCAAGTCATCATGGTTACCTGGCTGGAAGATATAATTATAATTAAGGTCGGTGGTATGTCCTGTCAATACCCTAGCAGCTTCATGCACATCACCCTGAGTATATTGTGAGCCGCTGCCTTTTCCTTCCGTGTACAATTCCTGTAATTCCCTACCATAATTTTCGTTGGGCGAGGTCATCACATTGGTATTTCCATTCAAAAAAATAAGCATGGCTGGGTCAAGAGTAATGGCTTTTACCAAGTCCTTGAAATTTCCAAGCGCATGTTGCCGTAGGGTTATATACTGGTTGTACCAAAGTTGTGCTGGGATATCATTAAAATGTGCCGTTGCATCCATCGCAAAATGGTTATGCCAGAAGAGGGTCATTTTTTCATGGATGGAGCGTCCTGGGTTCAGCATCTGTCCTATCCACCAACATTGAAGGGAGTTAAGCCGATTTTCATTCATTTTGGGGTCATTGTATAAAAGCCCCACATTCAACCAAGGTTGCCAAGCTGCTACGCCTGTTGGATCTGTTCCATAATTATTCAATGGTAATGAGGTAGGCATTGCCGTTGGTTGGAGCAAAAGGTCTACCGCCTGTGACATCGTCAAACTCTTGAAATAATTGATGTCCGCCACGGTTGCCCCAAACAGTGTCCGCTTGAGCAAATGCGTTACTTGTGGCAAATCCCAAGTACCTGCATATTCGCTAAGTCCCAATGGGCTTGGGGGCAGCAGTTCATCAAATGCATTAGTGTTAGCTGTTAAGCCAGCTATACTGGTCAATGGTTCCATGGGCCTTCAGATTTCGGTTTTATATTTCTGGATCTACAAAGTCAATTGCTGTTATTCCTGATACAATGCAGTAAAAACTCCTTTTGATAGCTTGATGGTATCCTTCCCTTGCATCACTATTATATTGAAACTGCCGCTCACTATCCCGTTTGCATTTTTAGGGTATTTATCAATTTGCACATAGTTAGCGCTATCAGCGACATTATTAAAAACAACCCCTCGACTATTGGTGTAAGTGACCAGTAAGCTATCTCTGGAATATCGTCCCGTTGTGTCTCCAATCACACGAATACTTATACTGCCTTGGTGGCTCGAGGTATCAGCAAATTTCCCTATGATCACCGTGGTTTGCAGGGTCAACACTTCTTGGATGCTGGCAGTACTAATGGGAAAATGGATTGAGCTATCGTTGGCAGTAAAACTAAGAGAAGCAAAATTGCTTTGTGGGCTCATCGTCCCACTGTTTTTGCTACAGGAATAGAAAATGGAAACTGAAATCAATACAGTCAGTATTAAAAAGGTGTTTTTCATTAAAGAGCGATTTTTGGGAGGATAAGGAATTGACCTGTAATTGCAATTTTTAAGCCAAATATGGGTAGTATGCCAAGCCGCAAGCGAAAAAATACAGGTTTTATTATGTTGAGACAGCTTGCTTTGGATTATTTATAAGGTAATCAGTCTGAAATCGTTCATTAGCAATCCTCCCAAAATTTATCCGGCCCAACAGAATCTGATTTTACGCAAGTAATTTTACTAGGAATCGTTTCTATCACACAAAGAGTAAAATGAAACAAACAGGACAAAAATTTTTTTGATTTTAAAAAGATGCACAAAGATGTTCTTTGTGCATCTTCAAAATCAGCCCAAAAAATTAAAACAATATCCGTCATGGTACTTTGCGAAAACCTTTTGTATACTGGGTTAAAGCCTAATATCATTCCTTCCTTTTCCTCCCGAGCCTTACCAAGGAAACCAAACCAATCGCCCCTATAGCGGCAAACAAAATAGTAGTATGATTTTTACCTGACTTATTATTCAATGACTCAATCCTTGCATAGGAACTTTCAGCCGGCAAAGCTTTGTCTCCATCCGCACTTGCCACTAGGTCCCAATCGTTATAGGTTTTCCCAGTAAGATAAGTGAGCATTTCCAGTTCGTCCCTTCTGCGTTCCTTTAATTGCTGGAGGTATTTTTTCCCCGCTTCACAATTAAATTCACCCGTTGCAGGATGGGTGATGATATATCTAGCCTGAAAATTTTCAGTATTGGCTGTTTCTTGGAACATCAGATCCTGCGGGAAACTTTTCCGGTTGTAGCGTACATGCAACCTGGTGAAATAGACACGGGGAGAATAATCGGCATCCTCATTCCCATCATCGGTTTGATTGACCCACCATACCCCTGATTGTACAAAATCCCTTTTGGAAGGTGCTACCGCGATACAAGGATCGCATTTTACAAAATTCGAAGGACTCACATCCCAAGCATATTCCAGCATGGCAACGGATTTTCCTTCCATCTTCCATTGGTGCTGAAAAAGATTGGTATAAAAATTTCCAAAATTATTCTGCACAAACAAAGGGATATTTTTTCCTGTGGGCAAAGAAACCGTGCGATAATTCGTGCATTCCATCCTGCCCGTTTTGGTAAAAGCATATACGATCATATCTTGATCACCATCCGAATTGGCCATGCCCAAGCGAATGGGCAACATGAACTTGGGCGAGTTATATGAAATCTGGATAGGCCTCAAAAAATTACCGGGCAGCTTTTTCTTTTCTTCTTCATTTACTTTTACCACAAAAAATTTGAGGTTGCTATTGATATAGGGTTGCAATACTTCGTTGGCTCCTTCTGGTATTTTATATCCATTTCCGGTTAGCCATGTCCGTAAACCGCTGGATTCTTTGGCACTAAGGATAAGAATATCGTATTCCCCCACAATGTATTTGGCTTCAATGGTTACACCTAGCTTTTTTGCACGTGTACCTAACCCTGTTACAACAACTTCATTTAAGGATGATGGGGCGGCTTTATCCATTGCTTCATATTCCCGCATCATACAAGGGTTCTCATCGTAATACTCCACCAATCTGGGTTTGCTGTAATCATTCAAAGTAGTGAACAAAGATTGGTCCACCACTTTGATATCGCTTTTCTTCAATACTACGGGCACGGGCACTACCATGGCGAAATCCTTGGTATTACCCTTGAAATCATTGTACATTGTGACCACGCTTCGGTCACCATCATGCACAATAATTACTTGTGAGGTTTTGTTCTTGAGTGTGCCGTCTGCCTTACTAACATAGAACCCGCAAAAGGCACTTGCTTCATGACTGATCATGGCAACCAGTATTAACAACGTTGCCGTTTTTTTAATAAAAGGTCTCATAAATGAATGTTTAAATTTTGAAAAAATAGTGTTTGTTCCAAATGAGGCACCCCAATTGAAAATGGGAGCCTTAAAAATTTTATCCAGGAGGGGCACCAAGGGCGCAGACGCCACCAATACAAATATGGGTGCATTGTTTACCCAATGAAATGCGGCTAAATAAAAGGAGCATATGGCAATCAGGGTTGCCCAAATAATCCTAGCGATTGGATGGTTGGGGGAAGTTTTTGGGTCACTGATCATAAAAAATGCAAAGAGCAACAAACTACCCGTAGTAATAGAATGGATAAAATAATCCATGGGCCAGCCAAGAACTAAATATTGCCTTATAAAAAGTAGCCCAATAAAACTGATGAGGAATGCCATGCTGCTATCCAGCTTTTGTACCTTGGTGACCACAATGGTCCCAAAACTGATAGCGGCAAAAAAGAGTACGATTCCATTGCCCCATTGCCCCGGGGATAACCAAGCATCTTGAGTCATAAGAACGGTGACCACTATCCCAAAACCAGAAGGATTGAAAATATGTTTCCCCCCAATACGGAAAATATATTTTGAAGCGATGGTCATCAAAGCAGCGAAAAGACTGGTATGCCAATGATTGGCCTTTAACAAAAGACATAAACTCATCGCACTGATCAAAGCACTAAAGCCCCAAAGAATAAAACCTCGATTGCCGATAAAATCGGCCCATTTTTTATTTCGAAAGGATTCCCCCAAATAGGAAAATATTAGGCAACCTAAAATAGTGATGCTGTAATGGACCCAACTCCCATTCCATCCGAGGAAAAGGATACCATAACATAGAAAAAACGCTTGGAATAAAAACTGGAAATAACGTGGGTCAATGACAAATGGTTTGTCCTGCATAAAAAGCATTTGCAGGATAGATGCAGAAAGTTTGAGGATTACATAAAGGGGAGGTGAAAGGTTGAGGGTGTAGGGTTGAGGGAGTGAGTCGGGAGTCAGGAAATTAAGAGTTCTATAAGTGGAGGATTTTTTTTGGTTTTTTGGGACCTGTGTTCAGCGTCAAGCGTTTAGCGTTTAGCCTTTAGCATTCAGCTTCTTACTCGATTCCTTCCACCTCCATGTTTTTCTCATACTTGTAATAGGTTGTATAAAAAATAATAAACGCAGCTACCAAACTAATGATGGGCAGGAGCCAACGAAAATTGGATAGCCCAAAGAAAAAATAGACAGTCCAAATACCAAAAAGCATTTTCAAATAATCTTCCATCTGGTAATCTTCGGTATACAACATAACATGCATAAGCAATAACATACAGGGTGCAGTTGCGGCCATAATGAAATAATCCTTAAAAGCTTGATGCTCCATGGCCACGCCCTTCAATGCCCAAAACTCAGGTATCAATATGATCAAATAGACCGCAAACAAAACAAGGATTGTTTTAAAAAGTCGGATGGGCATATTTCGGTAAAAAGCCATTTTTGTTTCCATGAAATGCTGGTTCTTGTAGATAATAATGCTATGCCCAATCATGGAAGTGATAAAAATCAACCATAATATCCTGTCTTTATAGGACTCTGGATCGGTGGAAATGAAAAAATAAAGACAACAAAACGAAACCAATTTTAATCCAGCCATTGCCAAAAACTGTTCACGGAAAATATAACGCATCAAAAATGCAAACAGGTTTTTTGGGAAATTGATTTTGGGAATCCATTTATTTAGGTCAAAAAAAGATGCCCTATTTTTTTGTAATGAAAAAAGGAAAGCTTGGGTCACAAGTAATGTGAATGATATTAGAACCAGCACAGCCAATGACGCTGACAAAAAATGCTTTTCATATAAACCCACTATCATCACAGCCAGACCGTAAACCAATGCCGGAGCATAAAGTGTCAGCACCAATTGCAGCAAATAATAAAACCGCTGTTTGGGGGCTATGGCATTCAGGTTTTGCAAAAAGAGATAATCATTTTTCCCGATACAATTATGAAAAAAAGTATACACCCTAAGTGCATATAGAAACCAAATGGATACAAAGAGTAAAAAATTGGATGCCTTGGTCAGGATGCCCAAGATAATGCCATAATGGACTTGCTCAACCTGATAAATATTGGGATAAATCCCAAACAGTATAAAGAAAAGGAATAGAAAAAAACCTGCATGCTGTCGATAAAATGGCGAGGCAACGGAACGGGCCAATATGGTGGTAACGGGTTTCAAGAAACAGAGGTTAGTTCTTGAATTTGCTGCTTTTCCAATAGATAGGTTTTGTTGTAGTCGATATCGGAATGCGCAATATCGTGGTGGGAGGTTATAATAAAAGAAGTGCCTTGAGCATGTCTTTGCATGATCAATCGGCAAAGGTTTTTCTGCGAATCGATATCCAAAGTGGTCAGCGGCTCATCCAGCAAAATCCAATCAGGTTGACCCGTAAAAGCTAATAACAAGGAGAGTTTTTTGAGCATACCGCTTGAATAAGTCCCAATCGGGTTTTCTAAATAGTTATCGATTGACAAGGTTTCCCTGACCTGTTTGATTTGTTCAGGATTGCCTTTTTTAACATCACTCACAAAGGCAAGGATATCCATGCCCGTTAAAAAGCTGGGGTAAATGGGTTCTGCTTCGGCATGGTTCAGCAATAGCCGATAAGCCGTTGGATTTTTTTGGATCGATAGAGAGTTGTTCATCAGTATCTCACCTTCAAAAGGCAGTTCACCCGCCATTATTTTTAATAAAGTCGATTTGCCTGCACCGTTGGCGCCTTTTAGCCAATGGATCCCTTTGGGGATGGTCAACTGATCAATGGAAAAAATGAGGTGGGTACCAAATGATTTTTTAATATCGGTGAGCTGCAGCATAGTTATCCCAAAAATCAATTTTTCTTTTGAAATAAGGTGTTAAATTAATTTCAAACGTAATTGAACCATACAGAAATACAAGGCATATAAGAGAAACTTAGTACCTAGGATTTGTACTTGTATTCCTTATATGCCTTGTATGGTTCAATGATAAAAATCGAAGGATCATTCCCCAACATTTTCATTCGTTTTCTTTTTCTTCCACTGCTTCGGGACCGATCCATCCATCTTAACGATTTTTGGGGTAAATTTTCCTACTACATCCACCAAGGCTTTTTGCGATTGCATTACCAGCTCGATATCCTTGTAGGCAAATGGTGCTTCATCCAAGCCGCCACCCAACAATTTCACTCCATGCTTTTTCAATTCGTCCTTCCAATCTTTTTCTGAAATGGATGCCATTGCTTTGGAACGGCTCATTTTTCTTCCCGCACCGTGCGATGCAGAATCAATGGAAGCCAATTCCCCTTTTCCTTTCACGATGAATCCAGGGGCGGTCATCGACCCGGGAATAATACCCAGCACATTTTTCCCTGCGGGTGTGGCTCCTTTACGGTGTACAATGACTTCCTTTCCGTTTATCATTTCCTTCCATGCAAAATTGTGATGGTTCTCCACCATCTTCATGGGCTTTCTTCCCAATTGCTTGGCAATCTTGGCATGTATCACATGATGACAAGCGGAAGCATAATCACCGGCCAAGTTCATGGCCAACCAATATTCCATACCAGCTTCTTCATCAAGACCCAGCCACGCCAGGTTGTTCGCTTCACCGGGAAGACGTCTTTTTTGTTTTGCTAATTTCGTATAGTGGTTGGCGATATTCGCACCCAATGCCCTTGAACCGGAATGTGAAAGCAAACCCAGGTATTTGCCCGCTTCGATGTTCAGGGTCTCATCTTTTTCCAAAATTTCTATTATCCCAAACTCCACAAAATGGTTTCCTGAACCAGAAGATCCCAATTGCTTGGCAGCCCTTCCCTGCAAGTTTTTCAAAATCGCAATTTCAGAAAACTCTTTTCTCTCAATCACCTCGTGTGGGGTAGAAATATCAAACTGTCTTCCAGATCCAAACAAAGTAGCTTCATGAAGCTCTTTTGTAAAAAAAGCTTCCCGGTTGTTCAGTTCTTTTGGGTCGAAATCAAAGATGGACAGGCACATTCTGCAACCAATATCCACACCAACCCCATATGGAATCACTGCATTGTCAGTTGCCAACACCCCACCAATCGGTAACCCATAACCAGCGTGTGCATCGGGCATCAAAGCACCCGCTACCGCAATGGGAAGTTTTGCCGCTTGGTACATCTGGTGCAAAGCGCCTTCTTCAATATGCTCGCTCCCAAAAATATTGAACTGCACCCCTTGTTGGTTCAATGAAATGGCCTCCCCCAACCCCTCCAAAGGAGGGGCTTTGGGCAATAGTTGTTCTGCTATCAATCCTAGTATGGCATCATTTTGATATTCCAACGGTGATGCCAATATGCTTTTTAATATTTCCATAACGTCCTCCTTTTTGTGATGTTTGTAATTTTTTTCCATCACATTCATGGCAATGCTCACTACCGGTGCTTCCGGATAGCCAATTGACCTCAATTCTTTTCCTGTTAATTTTAACTTGCTCATATACATTTTGTTTTTACCACGGAGGTAAGGGAGGTTTTCACAGAGGAAATTTCCCTTCACTTCTATATGGTGGTTGTTTTAGTTGTTCAATAGAATTACTACTGTATAAGTGTGTGACACAACGATGCTCAATAGTAGCAATCAGCTTAGTTCAAAATAAAAAACATCCAGCACCGGAACGATGCCGGATGTTAAAGGTTAGCTGCTTTTATTGGTCGGAACGAAAATCTGCTTCAACTGGTCAATGAGCATACCATTTCCATTCACACTGATGCTGTTGATTTTGTCCGCAATCTTTTCCACGTATTCCATTTCCTTCAATTTGAACAACATTTGGTTGTCTTCCATCAGCTTAGCGGTATTGAGCAAGCTACGTGTGCTGGCAGTTTCCTCCCGGCGCATAATGCTGTTTGCTTGTGCTTTATTTTCTGCTACAAGTACTTGGTTCATGATTTCCTTTACATCGCCTGGCAAAATGATATCACGGATGCCGAAGCCAGAAACCTCCACGCCCAAGTTATCTGCATTTGCCTTTACCGCTTGCAGAATAAATGTACCGATGATTTCTTTTTTCTCCAGCAATTCATCGAATACCATCATACCGATATACTCACGCAAAGCCAATTGAAAAGAAACATACAATTGACGTTCATATTCTTTGTTCTTCAACAACGCTTTTTCAATGTCGGTCACTTTGTACTGTGCATAACCGTTGATACGCAAGGCCGCTTTGTCCTTGGTCAAGATTTCCTGGCCATTGATCTCAATTTGTTGTTGACGTGTATCCACTTTGCCGACATGGATTGCGATATTGTTCTTCCACCAGTAGTAAACACCACTGTTCAAAACCTGAACGTATTTGCCATCGGCAAACAGTACCGCTTTCTCATGTGCCTCTACACTATATGCTCGAACATAGGGCGCAACCAGTTTGCTCAGCAAGGTTGCACGGTTGATGTTTTCGGTAATTTCAATCTTACTGATATCGGCAAGAATAAATTCATGCTGAACAACACTCTTCCAAAAAGTGTAACGGCCTGCGGTCAATACTTGTTCCAACAATCCATTTTTGTAGTGAAGTGCAATTTGGTTGTCCTTCACATTCACTACATGCAGGATGTTTGCCAATTCAGCATCTGCCAACAACATGTTCAATTCGATTGGGGCGGTAAATGCTTTGGTAACATCATAGATGTAAACCGTTTCATTCAGCCAGAACCAATAATTGCCAGTAGTAACCATGCGCTGGTACACCCCATTCTTGAACACTAAACCTACTTGGTAGGCGTTCACTCTTACATTTTTCATTTCTGTCTATTTTAAAAAGTTTTCAATTTGTTTAAATAAAGTTGGCATAGTTGCCATCAAGTAGTCACGGAAGCAGGCTTCAATGGTTCTGTATGCAATAGTTGGCCAAGATTTTTTATTGAAATTTTCAACAAACAAATATGGGCAAGTACTACTAACAGAAATCATGTATACACTTGCTTGCAAAGTGTTACTTGATTGTTGGAAGGCACAGGTGGTAAGCCTGTCCTCCAACGTGTTTCTATACCAACTTTAATTCCTTCACCATTTTTTTAGAAGTGGTGTGCTTCCTGTGTTTCATTGCATCCTAAGTGTAATGCTCTACCAATTGAGCGATCCCATTATAAGTGGGAGCAGGATTCGAACCTGCACATTGACTGTTACTCTGGCCACTGAGTTACCACATCGAAGATGTGGGGAGGATTCGAACCTCCGACCTACAGGTTGTGGTGGGCATTGTGCTGTTACAACATAAGCATACAGATAGTTAATACGTCTGCACTATGGTGCTTTAGAAAACACGCATCTGGTTTGATGAAAACAGGCAATTCCCATCTTGCCGTTGGGCAAGCTTTTGAATGTCTTGACCGTGATTTCGACCTGATTTTTTCCCACCGAGTATTCAATCAGGCCAAAATCCTGGTCAGACTATTGTACTATTTTGTTTGCACAGCTTGAGCTCGCAAAGGCATCGGGCTTGGCCTTGAAGGCGAAACCCATTCCCATGATATAGCCCATGGCTTCCTTCAACGCATCATTGCTCTTGAAGTTGGGATTAGTATTAATGTCGGCATGGATTTCCATGTCCACATTGTACAAAGTGAAAATCCTGCACAGGTCATACGCCACATCAATACTTCTAGATACTTCCAACAACATCCTTTCCTTGATGCTCATCTTCCGATGTGTGCTATCGTTGTGTATATACATAAAACCACCTTTCCCTTTTCGGATAAATACAATGACAGTAGCAAAGTCGGTGTTCTTGTTTTTCACCTGGCTATCCGTACCGATGCAAACCTTCAACTCGTTGCCTGCTTCTTTTTCCCGAACGACTGCCGCTCTCACTTCATCTTCGATTGACCGGTGGATTTTTTCACCGTTCAGTTTTCTCCATTGTTGCATTTGTGCCATAACTTTTGTTTTATTGGTTTTAATCTGATTCAACTTTCAGTGTCATCAGAAAAATCAGGTCAAAATCATGGTTAAGACAAGATTTTAGGAAAAGCATCCCCGCTGCATCTCACGGGGAATGCTTGCTTCCCTCCTTTCTGCAATATTTTTTGCATAAAAAAACCCAGCCTCTATTTGGCTGGGTCCTATTCACTCAAGGAATTTTTACCTAAGTGTAAATATTATTCAGCCATTTGTGGATACGATCACTCACATTGCCTTTGTTGCCCATGATGGTTTGCGCTTGTGCATACCAATGGCATTCGGCTTTTGATAATAATCCTTTCCGCATAGTAAATCGAGTATGTTTAAATAGTTCCTGCAATAGTTTCTATTTTTATTTTTGAAAACAAGTGCAACAAAAAACCCCGCAATCTCTTGCGGGGCCTGTGTTATATCGAATCTGTTATTTCAACTTATTCTGCAGCATAACATGCCCCGCCATTAGTGTAGCCGTCTTTGGGGCTAAACCAATTCACTGTTTCAATATGTAATTGCTGTAGGCGCATTTGCTGTTTTAAAATTTGTTTTGCGTTGCAAAGATGAAAATAATTTTTTGATGTTGCCAAATTTTTTGTGGTTATTTTTTAAAATAAATTTTCAGTGCTCATAAAATTTAATTCACCAACATTTTTTTGAACGCAGTGGAATCGCCATTGAATACATTAAAATCCACTTTTGTAAAAACACCGTTCACCCGGCCTCCTTCATTGTGTTGCCAAAAATTCCAGTCTCGATAAATCCGTGGACGCTCTTTTTGTAAATAGTGAGCCACCCATAATGGATATTTATCAAAATCGTCTTTTAAATATTGTTTATAAAATTCCACATTGGTATAAATGATGGGCTGCACACCATAATAATTCTGGATCGTCTCCAACCACTCCTGCACCCTTTCCCGCAATTTATCAGCAGGCACGCCATAGGCTTGTTCCACATCCAATACAGGGGGCAGGTCGCCCTTTTCCAGATCTACTGAATTGATAAAATTTTCTGCTTGGTCCTTACCACTTTTGGTAGCCAGAAAAAAATGGTAGGCGCCTCTTACCATACCTGCATTTTTCGCCCTTCTCCAATTGCGCTGAAAAAAGGCATCCTCATTGCCCAATCCTTCCGTTGCTTTGATAAAAACAAAACCGATCTGCACGTTATTTACCTTCATTTCTTTTACTGAAGACCAGTCAATGATATTCTGGTATTTGGATACATCAATGCCATGGATGGAATAATTAACGGGGATGTCTATCCCAAATTCGGGATAGCGCACAAAATGGGCCCTACGTTCCAACCACCATTCATAGCCCGCAAAGGCAGTCATCCCAAATATAGAGGCAACCAGTATATAGAATAAAGCTTTCCAAGTCCTACTTTTTAATTTTTTACGGGCCATCATCATTTGCAAATATAAATGCGGGTAACGAATTGCCGTAAGCGAGGGATAAATTTGGGGAAACAAAAAAGCCATCTTATCGATGGCTTTTTTTATGAAAGGGTTAAAATATTATTTCCCTGGTTCCATCAGTTTAAAGAACTGATCCAACTGAGGCAGTATCACGATCCTGGTGCGGCGGTTAGCGGCACGGCCTTCAGCAGTATCATTGCTCGCTACAGGTATGTACTCGCTACGTCCGGCAGCAGTCATGTGGGCAGGTGGTATACCATATTGGTTCTGCAAGATGCGGATTACCGAAGTGGCACGTTTTACGCTGAGGTCCCAGTTATCCAACAATATGCCATCGCTCTTGAAAGGAACATTATCCGTATGACCTTCAACCATAAACTCGATATCGGGTTGGTTCTTTAAAACTTGAGCTACCTTGCCCAAAACCTCTTTGGCTTTGTCCGTTACTTGGTAGCGACCGCTTTTGAAAAGTAGTTTGTCTGATATATCGATATATACTACCCCTTTATCTACTTTAATATTAATGTCCTTATCGTCTAGGTTGCCAACAGCTCCTTTCAGGTTCATGACCAAGGCCATATTTAGTGAGTCTTTATGAGCCATGGCCTGTTGCAAGGTTTGGATATAGGCATCTTTCGCACCCATGTTCTCCATTGATTTTTTTATACTTTCAGCCTGGGTGCTGCTGATTACGGACATATCCTGCAACTGTTTCAGAGCCTGGGTATTGTTATCCTTCAAAAAAGCAATCTGCTTGTTCAGCGCATCAATTTCAGCTTGCTGACTGGACTTCAACTTTTGGTTTTGGTCGTTACAATTTTGTAAATCACCTTGCATTTTTGAATAGACCCCATTTAAGGAATCGTATTTGGCCTGCGCCAAAGCTTGTGCAGATTTAAACTTTTTGTTACTAACGCAGGAAAATAAAAGCACGGCGCAACTGGCTGCCGCAAAAAACTGTTTGAACATCATATGGGATTGTTTTAAAAATTGGGCTTATAAAATCTATTAATCAGTTAACCTTATCGGAAGTAAAGATAAGCCATCATGACAAAAAATATTGCTTAGCTTTAGTTTCTATTATATTTTTTTATGAAAAGGTTCGTTTTTTTAGTCATATCCCTGTCTTTTGGTCTTTTTTCTTGTAAACTGATGGATAAAAAGCATGCCGGAATGGTAGATAATAAAACATTTAATAATCTTTTGGCACATTATTATGAAATAAGGATGAAGCTTTTCCCCATGGAAGCGACACTGGTAGGCGATAATAGGTTTAATGACCAGTTGCCCATCGATTTCACCGACGGCTATCGTCAAAAGCTGACAAAATTTTATTCGGATTTTCTCGATTCTTTATCCCTTTTCCCAAGAAAACAAATGAGCAAAAACGATGGGATCAGCTATGATATATTAAAAAGAGAGCTGTCGATGGGGCTTGAAAGGATCAAATTCCCAGAAAATAAGATGCCCTTCAATCAGTTTTATGGAGTGCCCCTAACGCTTGGGCAATGGGGCAGCGGCCAGAGTGCCCAGCCATTCCGCACGGCGAAAGATTACGAGGACTGGGGCCGCCGTGCCTCTGCCTTTAGTGCTTGGGCCGATAGTGCCATTATTTATTTTAGAAAGGGGTTGGCAGACAGTGTGGTGCTGCCCCGTGCCTTGGTATTAAAAATGATACCCCAAATGGAAGCCATGGCGATCACAGACCCGGAAAAATCTGTTTTTTATGGCCCCGTAAAAAATATACCGGCCACCATCGATTCGGGCGAAGCACAAAAAATCAAAGAAGCATATCGGGTACTGATCAGCAACCGGATTGCCCCTGCCTACCAAAAATTGGCTGATTTTTTAAAGAACGAATATTTGCCCAAGGCCAGAAATAGCTCTGGTATCAATGCCCTGCCCAATGGGGCGGCTTACTATGATTTTTTGGTAAGGGACCAAACTACCGCCGATATCCCTGCCCAAGAAATCTACCAAACCGGTCTGTTTGAAGTATCCCGCATTCGGGCTATTATGGACAGCGTAAAAGATGCGGTAGGCTTTAAGGGAAACTTGCAGGCCTTTTTTGAATATATGCGCACGGACAAAAAATTCATGCCCTATAAAACCCCTCAAGAAGTGTTGGATGCTTTTGAAGCAATCTACCAAAAAATGCAGCCCCAACTGAAAAAAATGTTCATCCATGTGCCCAAAACCCATTTTGAAATCAGGCAGACAGAGGCTTTCCGCGCCGCTACCGCCAGTGCGGAATATATCCAAGGTTCGGCTGATGGGTCCCGACCGGGCATTTTTTATGTGCCCATTTTGGATGCCACTACTTTCAACACGACCTCTGGCATGGAATCGTTATTCCTTCATGAAGCCATCCCCGGTCACCATTATCAGATTTCCCTGCAGCAGGAAGATACCCTACTGCCAAAATTCAGACGTTTTGATCAGGGTAATAATGCCTATGTGGAAGGTTGGGCGCTGTACTGCGAATCTTTGGGGAAAGAATTGGGCTTATACACGGACCCCTATCAATACATGGGCGCTTTGGGCGATGAAATGCACCGCGCCATCAGGTTGGTAGTAGATGTAGCCATCCATACCCGATCCATGACCCGGGAAGAAGCGATCAAGTACATGATGGACAATGAGGCCATCAGCGAGCAAGGCGCCACAGCTGAGATTGAAAGATACATGGCCATACCCGGGCAGGCACTGGGGTACAAGATCGGGGCAATGAAAATCCAGGAACTGCGTCATAAATATGAACAGCAATTGGGCAACAGATTTAATATCGCCGAATTTCACGACGAGCTATTGAAAGATGGCGCCATGCCATTGGAAAT
The DNA here is from genome assembly GCA_018267575.1 of Bacteroidota bacterium. Taxonomy (GTDB): domain Bacteria; phylum Bacteroidota; class Bacteroidia; order Chitinophagales; family Chitinophagaceae; genus Puia. The sequence goes on along the minus strand of JAFDYF010000070.1, from coordinate 40,029 downwards.
ATTGGAAAAGAAAATGGATGCTTGGGCCGCAACCAAAAATTGATACTATATATACCGTGTTTTGCTATTAAAGAAATGCATTTGCCGATATTGAACCCATCAGGATACCGCTGTTGTTCACCACAGTATTGTCAAAGATCAATCGACCCTCCTCCCAGAAAACAGCCTGTCCGGCAAATTGCGGGAGGCCTAACGTTGTTTACTTCCCGCCGAAGGGCGGGATTTTTTGGTTCATTTTTGGCAACTCTACGCCGTAGTTGTTGTCCCCACGAACCACAAAATGCAACCGCTTAATTCGTGAAACATAAAATTGCTTCTGATTTAAATGAGATTATGGATAAAAGCATATTTGTGCACAAGCGCAAATCATATTTGGAGATTGGGGAATCTTTTATGGAAAGAAAAATTCCTATTTCACCGCAAAGTTTTATGAAAAGGGTATTAGTTAATATTCCTTCGTAAAGGATCTGAGGAATGAGTTTTAAGTTGTTTTAATTGCTTGGTAGGGAAACCAAAGCAGAGTGTTTCAAACGCCCAATCAATCCTTCAAAAGGTCGGCCCCTTCCACATCCAGAGCAATTCCAATTTTCCTAAGTGTCAATAAACTGATATTTACCTTACCGGATTCTATCCTAGACATGTTGGCCTTTTCAAAACTGCAGCGAATGGCAAGCTGGTTTTGTGTCATGCCCTTGAGTTCACGATACTGTTTGATCCTTTTGCCTAAACGTGCTAGATACTTCTGTTCTGTCATCCAGGATATTTATATTGGTCAACCAAATTTAGTGAAGCTCTCTGTCTCCATGGTTGTCTTTCAATACAACTCATAATATTGGTGGTATCTGGTTAATTTGAAGGGGTACACCCCCTTATATATTGGCAAAAGCCTCATTAATACATTAAAAAAATAAATTTTATATTGTTGTATTAAAAAGCAACCTTTGTATTTCTGGAGCATTTAATCTTTGATATGGGGTATTTGGATTTGCTTTTCTGTAAAATAAATGATTGGCATTTTTATAAGCCCGTTCTAAAAATATTTTTTTTATCCACTGCCATGGCAGTTTAATTTTTTATCAAAATCAAAGCCAATACCTCAAGAACCAACTTATAAGCTATCAAAACACCTCATTGGGGGATAAGAGACATTTTACATCAAGGTATTCGTACTACCCTACTTGGCATGCACTTATCCCTGCACATTCATTGTCAAAGTAAATCGACCCCATTTTACTTGCCCTCAAACGAATATTCCAGGAAATGCCTTTCTGGGAAGAGGCCTTTTGATGGATTCTTCGCAACCATAGAACAGTTTAACATTCAACCAAGCATTAAATGGCAAATTTAAAATCAGGGCCAACAGCAATTACAACCTTCAATAATAAATTGGAGGAACAATACCACCGGATGATCGAGGAAGTGGAAGACTATGCCATTATTCTACTCGACAGGGATGGGATTATCAGGAATTGGAACAAGGGGGCGGAAAAAATCAAGCAATATTCTGAAAGGGAAATCATAGGGAAAAATTTCAGTATTTTTTATACCGAGGGAGACAGGCAGGCGGGTCTTCCAGAAAAACTCATTCAGGATGCAATCAAAAATGGAAAAGCACTGCATGAAGGTTGGCGCTTGCGCAAGGACGGCTCACTGTTTTGGGGTAGCATCGTGATTACTGCCCTGCATGACGAAGGAGGGCAGGTTATTGGGTTTACCAAAGTGACCAGGGATCTCAGCGATCGTAAAAAGAGCGAAGAATTGATCCGTTGGCAAAAACAGGAAATCCAAGATTTTATGGATAGCCTATCCACCTTCTGCGCAAAAATGGATAGGGAAGGCAAATTTTTATTGGTAAATAAAGCCGCCATCAAAACATCGGGGTTAACGAGGGAGCAATTGATGGCCACCCATTTTGTAAGAGGCCCATGGTGGGCCAATCATGAAAGTTCCTATCAAATGGCAAGGAATGCATTGCAGCAAGCTTGTTTGGGCTTTGCAACCAACTATGAGACAAGAGCCCTATTCTCAGGAAGACCGGTAACAGCAAACATTTCCCTCATCCCCATCAAAAACAGCAAGGACTTGGTGGAGTATATCATCGTAGAAGGAAGGGACATCACGACACAAAAAAAAGCGATGGAACAGATTGCCTATATGGCAAGGATGATGGAGGATACTTGCGAAGCTATTTTTTCATGTGACACCACTCTTAGGATCAGATCATGGAACAAGGCTTCCGAAAACCTTTATGGCATCCCCTACTCGGAGGCCATTGGTCAACCCATTTCCGAAACAGTGGGCTCTCAACTGGACAATGATAGCAGGCAGGAAATCCTTAACCAATTGTATGAGTTTGGCCATTGGAAGGGGGAAACCAAACATATAAAAAAGGATGGTACAGCGATACACCTGCTTATTTCAAACACGGTCACCAGAGACGACCAAGGAAAAATTGATGGCTTTGTGAGTGTGGTCAGGGATATCAGCATCAGGAAGAGCCTAGAGCTCCAATTAAAAAAAGCGAATGAAGATTTGGAGGCCTTTACCTATTCTGTTTCGCATGACCTGCGGGCACCCCTCCGGGGAATTATTGGGTTTACCAGCGTGCTTGAGGAAGATTATGCCAGCAAACTGGATGATGAAGCAAAAAGAATCGCAGGGATCATTCGCAAAAACACACTACACATGGGTCGGTTGATCGACGACCTGCTTTCATTTTCAAGGATGGGCCAAAAAGAGATACAAAAAACCATCGTGGACAACAATACCATGGTAAGGGAAATCATAGCTTCATTTACCCCTCGGGGTAAGGAACAAGGTAAGATAAATTGGGAAATAGAATCACTTGTGAATATAAAGGCGGATGACCATTTAATCCGTCAGGTTTGGATAAACCTCATTTCCAATGCCATAAAATATACTTCGAAAAACGAAAGACCATTGATCAAAATAGGTTCCTATCCGACCAAGGACCAACAGGTGTTTTTTGTGAAGGATAATGGGGTTGGATTTGACGATCGGTATAAACAAAAACTATTTAAGGTTTTCCAAAGACTTCATGCTGCCGATGAATTTGAGGGCACAGGGGTAGGCCTGGCCATAGTGGAAAGGATTATCGGAAAACATGGTGGAAAGGTATGGGCGGAGGGAAAGGAACAGGAAGGTGCCTGTTTTTATTTTTCATTGCCCTTTTGATTCATGGATCCCCATTTTATTTTAACCACAAAATCTAACAACATGCCCAATGACCCCAATATGGTGGAAGTATTGCTCGTGGAAGATAATATGGACGATGCAGAACTTACCATCCGGGAACTGAAAAAGCATAATATGGCCAACCAGCTATATCATGTTAAAGATGGTGAGGAGGCATTGGATTTTATTTTTGCCAACCGCAGTTATCTGGGGACCCGCAAAATCCAATTCCCTCCAAAACTGATATTGCTGGATATACAAATGCCCAAAGTCAATGGGATTGAAGTGCTGGAAGCCATCAAGACCGACCCACGTACTGCCAAGATACCTGTCATCATCCTTACCTCGTCCAATGAGAATACGGATATACAAAGATGCTATAAACTAGGCGCCAATAGTTATATCGTGAAACCGGTGAACTTTATAAATTTTGCCAGTGCCATTAAAAACTTGGGTTATTACTGGCTATTGCTCAACCATTCTCCCTTTTAATTATGGAAACGCATTTGAAGATATTAATACTGGAAGATAGCATTACAGATGCAGAATTGATCAAACGTTTACTGCTTAAGGAAAACCCCCAATTGGAATTCCATATTGCCATGGACAAAAGCAGTTTCTTGGATAGCCTTGAAAAATTTGTGCCCGATGTGGTGCTTTCCGACCATTCCCTGCCGAGTTTCGATTCGGCCGAGGCACTAAAAATCACGAGGCAATGGCAACAGCATGTTCCGTTTATTTTAGTCACTGGTACCGTATCGGAAGAGTATGCCGCAAAAATGATCAAGCTAGGTGCCGATGACTATATCCTAAAAGATCGGATGACAAGGCTTTCTGGGGCTATCCATTCAGCGCTGCAGAACCGCAAAGCACTCAAAGAGGTTGCCGATTATAAATATGCCCTGGACCAATCAGCCATAGTAGCCATTACAAATCAGAAAGGGATCATCCTATATGCCAACCAAAATTTTTGCAAGATATCAATGTATAATGCCAACGAATTGATTGGGCAAGACCATCGCATCATCAATTCCGGGTACCATCCAGCAGCATTTATAAAAAACCTTTGGGCCACTATTGCCAATGGCCAGATCTGGAGAGGTGAGTTTAGGAACCTTGCAAAGGATGGGAGCATTTATTGGGTGGACACTTTTATCATACCATTTCTCAACAAAATGGGCAAGCCCTACCAATACCTATCCATCAGAACGGACATTACAGAAAAAAAGAAAATCGAAGAAGCATTGAGGACGGCCCATGACCGGCTCAGTTTTCATATTGAGCAGGCTCCCCTGGGGTTTATTGAATGGGATGCCCAAATCCAGTTGAAATATTGGTCAAAACACGCGGAGGAAATTTTTGGATGGACAGAAAATGCATTTAAGAAAGCATTCCATTCTGGATTGGATATAGTTGATGAACCTGACTTGGCATATGTGAAAAATATTACCGACAGTATGTTGCAAGGGGAAATGGATAGGAATAGCATACAATGCAGGTGTAAAACAAAATCTGGTAAGGTGATCTGGACCGAATGGTACAATTCGGTATTAAGGGATGCCGAAGGAAATGTGGCCACCATACTTTCTCTTGTCCAAGATATCAGTGAAAGAAAAAAAGCGGAGGAGCTGATCCAAATATCCAATGAACGGTTTGAGCTGGTAACCAGTGCAACCAATGATGTGATCTGGGATTGGGACATAAAGACGAACCATCTCTGGTGGAATTCGAATTACTACAGCTATTTTGGGTATAATGAAAGCCAAACAGCAAAGGATATCAGTTCTTGGCAGGATTATGTGCATCCTGATGATAAAGAAAGGGTTATTTCGGGTATACGTGCCTGTTTTGCAGAAAAGCGAAATTCCTGGAGGGATGAATACCGTTTTATCAAGGCCGATGGTACAGAAGCCTTTATTTTGGACTATGGGAATATCCTTTATGATAGAGAATCCCAACCATACCGTATGGTGGGTGCCATGTTGGATATCAGCAGCAGAAAAAAACAGGAGGAGGAACTAGAGCAAAGCAATGAACGTTTTCAATATGTAACAGAAGCCACCTCCGATGTAATCTGGGAGCTGAATTTTGACACCAATATCTATACGGTGTACCAAAGCAAGGATTTTATTCTCAATCAAAGCAAAACCTTCGATTGGGAATTTGGACCGGGCGACCAAGAAATTTCGGATACTTATAGGGAAAGCGTGAAAACGAGTTTTATCAAGGCCGTCCATGACCCTTTGGTAAAATTATGGCAAGAAGAATATAGTGCCTCCAATGGCCATGGTAGTTTTGTATTTGTGATGAACCAAGCTTTTTTTGTAAGGGATAAAAACGGAAAGCCCATCAAGGCGTTCGGGGCCATCGCGGATATCACAGAAAAAAGAAAACTGCAGGATGAGCTGATCAAAAGGCAAAAAGAAGAGCAATTAAAAATTACCGCAACAGCTATTGAGGCGCAGGAAATCGAAAGAAATGTAATTGGCCAAGAACTGCACGATAATGTGAACCAGATACTGGCAGGCACGGTCCTTTTTCTATCCATTGCCAAGAACAACCCAGAAAAAACCGCTGAGTGCATCCATGTTTCTATGCAAAATATCCAATCTGCTATAGAACAAAATAGGATGATTGCGCATAGATTGGTCGGCCCGGATTTTTTAACATCAGGGCTAATTGAATTATTGAATCTGCTCTGCAAAAACATGATCCAAGCCATTGGAATGGACTTAAAGTTGGATGCAAATCATTTCGATGAAACATTGCTTACGGATGGGCAAAAATTGACCATTTATAGAATTTTACAAGAACAGTGCAGTAATATAGTCAAACATTCAAAAGCCAGCTTGGTGCAAATAGCTTTGGACACAGAAGATGATTATTTCCAACTTTCTATCAAGGACAATGGGGTGGGGATGGATCCAGAAAAAGTGGTTGAAGGAATTGGTATCCGCAATATCAAAGCTAGGCTAAGTGTTTTCAATGGGGAGGCAAAGTTTCTGAGTTCTGTGGGAAATGGCTTTTCGCTTTTGGTAACCATACCCTTGAAAAAAAATACAGAGTAGCGCTGTATACTCTGTTTGCAAGCCTAGCTTGAGGCTTTTAATTTCTTCTATGCCCTATAATCAGTTTTTGCAAAAGGTCGATCTGGTTTTGTTGAATGGAAAAATCATCGCGCTAGGCCTTGGTTTTTTTCTCCTCGAATCATGGCATAGTGAAGAATTTATCATCCTAACTGTTGCTCATACCTATGTAATGAGAATGGGTTCCAATCAAAAGAATTGAAACCCATCCCAATATTCATATTAGCTTATTATATAAACCCAATCAACGTTTTTCATAAGGTGGTTGTTTGGGTTCGGTGAAGCCTTTCTTTATCACCAGATTTTTAATTTCGGTAATGGCCCGTTCCAGTTGTGGATCAATTCCCTTGGCCATTGAACCGAGGTCTTCTTCCACATCGATATCTGGATCTACCCCATGCCCTTCCTTGAACCAAGTGCCATCCAGATTGTACAATCGGAAAGAAGGTGCTGTAATGCTACCGCCATCAATCAGTTTGGGATAACCACTGATACCAATCAAACCACCCCAGGTTCTGGCGCCAATCAGTGGGCCCAGATTTCTTTCCCTAAAATAATAAGGGAAAGCATCGCCGCCCGAACCACTCCAGCCATTGATCAACATCACTTTTGGGCCAAAATGTGCGTAGGGTGGCCAAGGCCAGGAAGCGCCATCCCGGGTGGCCCAATAGGAATAGGGTTTTCTATTGAGCATTTCAATAAAGCGGTCGGGAATTTGCCCGCCATCATTAAATCTTTCGTCGATGATCAATCCTTTCTTGTCCCATTGCGCATTGAACTGTCGCATCAATTCATTCTGTCCATCAACACCTGTACTTGGCACATAAATATATCCCACTTCCCCATTGGTTTGTTTCTCCACTTGTTTGCGATTGCTCTCTATCCAAGCGAGGTTGCGCAATCGGTATTCATCAGCCATCGTTTGTACAATGGCTGTTTTTGCCCCGGTCCAACTTGCTACTGAATTGTAAGTGAGTTCCACGGTTTTATTGGCGAGGTCTTGAAAAGCGGCAAAGGGTTCCTGCTCGGTGGTCAAAGGCACCCCATTCACAGCGAGTATATAATCCCCTTCCTTGATCTTTGTATCCGGTTGAGATAAGGGCGAACGGGTGGTCGCATCCCATGGAGCTCCATGGATAATCTCTTTTATCCGATAGTATTTCCCATCGGCTTCCCAGTTCACACCGAGGTAGCCAACGGAAGCACGTTTTTCCGTTTCCAGGTCGCCACCACCATGATAGGTATGCGATGAGCTCAACTCCCCAATCATTTCCCCAATAATAAAATCAACATCTTCCCTTGTCATGGCCCCTTTGAGCATGGCTGCATATTTAACCCGCACCGCATTCCAATCAACGCCATGCATGTTGGGGTCGTAAAAATAATCCCGCTCCAGTCTCCAAGCATCTGTAAAAATTTGCTGCCACTCTTCTTTGGGGTTTACCATCATGGTCATTTCATTTAGGTGAAGAGGCTTATCCATTTTTTGCCCTTCCTCTGGTTTGATCACGGCAAAGCTATTGCCATGCCTTACCAATAGTTTTAAACCATCTGCTGAAACCAGAAAGTCGTCAATATTGCTGATGATATTTTTTTCCTCCCTTTTCTCTGTATCGAAATATTTGAGTGTTGGCTGTGCATCCGTTTCACCTGTGTTGCTCAATTTCATGTACAAAATCTTTCCCTTTACGGCAGCCAAGGTGCCATAGTTACCCGCTTTTGCTGGCAGGATAACCATTCTAGATTCAAAACCATCAAAATCGATGTCAACCGGTTTTATGTCGGGCTTTTTATCTTCCTCTTTTTTATCGCCTTCTTTCTTTCCTTTTTTCTCCTTTTCCTTTGGCTTTTCTGTTTTATTCTTTTCTTCCTTGACAGCTACGGTATCGTTTTTGGGATACAATAAGGAAGGAACATCTTTCCGCAGGCTGATCGCTGCTACCTGGGTGGAATTGGCATAAATGAACGTATTGTCGAGGTCGCTATATGATGGGTTGAAAGACTGACTGGTAAGCAGGTAAAGATATTTGCCTTCTGTATCAAATACGGGATTGCTTGCACTGTAAAAACCATCGGTGACCTGATGGAGCGCTTTGTTTTTATAATCGTAAATAAAAACGGCGTTGTGCTGGTTCGAAAGATCGCGGAAATAAGTTACCCAGCGACTGTCGGGCGACCAACTGCAACTGAAATTTTCCAAACCGCCCTGCATGAAACGCATCGCTTTGTCCACTTGGGTGGTTTGATTGGTCTCGATGTCATAGATCTGAATATGCATGGCCTTATCAATAAAAGCCAGCTTTTTACTATCGGGAGACCAGTACAAGGAATATCTAAAACCTGCGCCATAATCCGTAAGCTTTCTGGCGGATTTGGGATTGTCGGGCTGCATCATCCATAATTCATATTCTCCCGATTGGTCGCTCCAAAAAGCAATGGTCTTTCCGTCGGGTGACCAGGATGGGTAACGTTCAGCAATACCCGAAGTTTGGGTGAGATCTTTTACAAAACCATTTTCGGCAGGCAGGGAAAACAGATCGCCCCTGGCCTCTATCAATACACGGTTGCCATCGGGACTAATGTTTGCGTGGTCAATATATTTTTCTGCATTTACCAATTTTGGTTTTAGGTAAATATCATCTTCCACCACATTTACCTTCACTTCTTTCAATTGCTTTGCATCCATGCCAAACAAATAAAGCTTGCCGCCGTTTTCAAACACAATATCATCGGGTCCCATGGAGGGGAAATGGACATCATAATCCGTAAAATGGGTGAGCTGCTCAAAGGATTTATCGGTGGTATGATAGCACCAAAGGTTCATCCTTTTTTCGCTGCCGCGGTCGGAAATAAAATAGATGAGATTGCCACGCCACATGGGAAATTCATTGCCTGCTGTTTCGCCCGATGAGATATTGGTTGAGCTAAGCGTCTTAAGATCGAAAATATAGATATCCGCTTTCCAGCCACCGCGGTAGCGTTTCCAATTGCGGCCAACCTGTGTGCGGAAAGTGAGGGCAATCTGATTGCCATCGGGGGAATAGGAACCATATTCCGCATAGGCAAGCGGCAATTTTGTGGCAGCACCGCCCGCTGCGGGGATGGTGTAGAATTGGTTAAACCTCATCTTGCCACTTTCGCGGGTAGAAGCAAACAAAACCGATTTGCCATCAGGGGTCCAGTCCACCACCCGGTCGTAATAACCATGCTCGGTAATGCGAAGGGGAACGCCACCCGTAATGGGCAATACATAAACATCCTTATTGCCATCGTAATTACCAGTGAACGCCACATGGCGGCCATCGGGAGAAAATTTGGGATAGGTCTCCACGCCGGGAGGGGATACCAATTTAATAGCAGTGCCCCCTTCTTTGGGCACTATCCACAAATCATTGGCATAGGAAAAAATGATTTCGTTTTTTGATACATCCGGAAAATGAAATAACCCAGCATCAATCTGGGCATACAAATAAACGGTTGCAAATAGATTTGCAATGCATAAAGCAAGAATCTTTCTCATGTGTATTTATTAATAGATTGGAAAATATAATTGGTGCTAAGTTAAATGTGATTTGTCAATAGTTAAAAATTCTCCTACAACATAATAGTACTGTAATTTACCATTATCGTAAAGCCAATCAAAAGCATTCATCCATCATTATCCATTGCTCTACAAACTTAGGGGCAGTGGGGTGATCCATCATAATAATAAGATGTGAAAAGAGCTATAAAGAAAATCCTACCAGCAGTTTGCTGATTGCCTAAAGAAGAGGCAGGAACATTTGCAATGATGAATTTTTTGCAGCGCATGGCAAACCTGATGTGATCATCACCGATCCCCCACGAGCCGGCATGCACGAAAAACTGGTAAGAAAATTATTGGATATCGAAGCCCCATTGATCGTATATGTCAGTTGCAATCCCGCAACACAAGCAAGGGATTTGAATTAGTTAAACGAAAAATACACTGTGACCAAAATTCAACCCGTGGATATGTTCCCGCATACACATCATATTGAAAATGTGGTGCAGTTGAAACTGAGATAATCCCTACCTTTATCCATAAGTTTGAATTATGCTGTTCACACTCTTATCCCATGAATGGAAATCTTTTTGGCGCTCCCGCAGTGCGGGCAAAAGCTTAGCAGTCCAAATTTTTCTAGGGTTCATTGGGCTGTATTTGCTGATGGTCGCCATCAGCGTTGGGATTTTCCTTAAAACATTTATCGAAAAAGGTTTTCCCGGACAGGATACCATATTGGTTTTTTGTGGATTTATCCTCTATTATTTTTTTGTGGATATCCTGTTCCGCTTTTTTGTTCAAGAACTACCCACACTAAGCATTCAACCTTATCTTGGACAGAATATACGCAGGAGCCAGCTAATCCAGTTTCTCAATGTCCGTTCCATTTTCAACTTTTTCAACCTGCTCCCGCTCTTGCTGTTTCTGCCATTTACAATTGTGACCATAACCGCAAAATATGGGGCAGCCGCATCTGCTAATTTTTTTATCAGCATTTTTGCACTCACTCTCTTTAATCATTTTCTCGTACTCTTTGTCAAGCGGAAAACCATTGTGAACAGTTGGTGGCTGGTGATTTTTTTTGTGGCAATAGCCGTATTGGGGCTCTGTGATTATTTCAAGCTGTTTTCCCTGTCGCATGTATCCACTATTGTATTCAGCAAGTTCTTGTTCCATCCATGGTTGTGCATTGTCCCAATAGCGATGGCGGTATTATCCTATTTAAATAACTATCGGTTTTTATATAAAAATTTATACCTAGAGGATATTGAACGCAAGAGCAAACGCAAAGAAGGAGCTGATTATACATTTCTGGACAGGTTCGGAACCATCGGCGAATTGATTGCAGTGGATGTAAAATTATTATTGAGGAACAAACGACCACGCAGTATGTTAATATTGTCCACTATATTTCTTTTCTACGGCTTTCTTTTCTATAAACCACAATACTTGACCAATGGCGATTGGGGCTTTATTCTGATGGGGGCAATCATAATCACAGGTCTATTCATCATGAACTATGGGCAATTTTTATTTGCGTGGCAAAGCAGTCATTTCGATGGTTTGATGTCCTCCAACCTTCATGCGAGTACCTATATAAAGAGCAAATTTTTATTGCTCATAGCTGTTAGCACTATCATCTTCCTCCTATCCACACTCTACGGTTTTATGGCTTGGCAAATAGTGCTGATCCAAATAGCAGCATTCCTTTATAATATCGGTATCAATATGCTGATTGTGGCTTATTTTGCCACACGCAGTTATAAGGCAATTGATATTGATCGCAAGGCTGCTTTTAATTACCAAGGAACCAGTGCGGCGCAATGGTTCTATATGTTGGCAGTAATGATTGTTCCAACAGCCATCTATCTTCCCTTTTCTTTATTGATCAACAAATGGGCAGGCATCGCTGCTTTGGGCATTGCGGGCCTTATCAGTTTTTTGTTGCAGGATTGGTGGATTGGCATTTTGACCAAGGAATTTTTTAAACGTAAATATTTGATATTACAAGGGTTTAGGGAAAAATAAATTTTATGATCATCGTTGACAATATTGGCAAGGCATATGGTAGCGAAATTGTGGTGGATATTCAACAACTTCAGATTAATGTGGGCGAAACTGTTGGTTTGGTAGGGAACAATGGGGCGGGTAAAACCACTTTGTTCCGTTTGTTACTGGACCTTATCAAGGCCGACCGTGGGCAAATTTTATCCAAAGAAAAAAATGTGGCGACTAGTGAGGATTGGAAATCCTATACCGCTGCCTATTTGGATGAAGGTTTTTTGATAGGCTATCTTACCCCGGAGGAATATTTTTATTTTGTAGGGAAACTGAACAACCGATCAAAAGCAGATGTGGATGAATTCCTAAAAACCTTTGATGCTTTTTTTGATGGTTCTATTTTAAAAAGTGGAAAATATATCCGCGACCTTTCCAAGGGAAACCAATTCAAAGTGGGCATTGCTGCCTGTTTGCTGCAAAACCCCGAGATACTGATACTGGATGAACCCTTTGCCAACCTGGACCCAAGTACGCAGATGCGGTTGATCAAAATGCTGAAGGAAATGCAGGAGCAAAAACGGATGACCATCTTTATCAGCAGTCACGACCTGAACCATGTAACCGATGTGTGCTCCAGGATCTTATTGATGGAAAAGGGAAAAATCATCAAGGATCTTCAAAAGAATGAAGAAACGTTGAAGGAATTGGAGCAATATTTTAAGGTCTAGGTTCCAGTTTTGAGCCTTTCCCCAATGAAATTAACAGAATAATTTGAGCAAGCTCTTTCGCACTCCCTTCTTATATAGTATTTTGCACGCTAAGAAATACGATTATGACCGAATTTAGGCCCGGCGGGTTTCAGATGATTCCCCCAGTTATCAAGAATCTAATCATAGTAAATGTATTGGTTTTCATTGCGCAGCAAGTTTTTGCGAACAACCCTTATCTTAATGTGGACAATACTTTTGCCTTACACGATCTCCATTCCGTTTATTTTAGGCCATACCAACTGGTAACTCATATGTTTATGCATGGCGGATGGGACCATCTTTTCTTCAATATGTTTGCCCTATGGATGTTCGGCAGCATCTTGGAAAATGTATGGGGCGGCAAACGCTTTTTGACTTATTATATGATTTGTGGACTGGGTGCAGCGGTTCTTTACCTTGGGGTACTGTATTATGAAAATGCGCAATTGCTTCATGCATTTAGTATTTTGAGCCCCGATCAACAGCAACAAATCGCAGACGGGGTAAATGCCCGAGTGAATGAAGCCACTTTGGGTGCATCAGGTGCTATTTTTGGTTGTTTGGCAGCTTTTGGATATCTATTCCCCAACAGCCTCATTTACCTTTACTTTTTTGTGCCAATAAAGGCTAAATGGTTTGTGCTGCTATATGCGGGTATGGAGTTTTATTTAGGGGTTCGCAATTCGGCAGGCGACAATGTGGCCCACTGGGCGCATTTGGGTGGTGCCTTGGTCGGTATCATTTTGGTTATTTACTGGAATAGGAACAACCGCCGGAACTTTTATTAACAAGCCCGGCATAGCTGATATTTAATCAGTTTATATTAATATATCATGATCAGGAATTTAAGCCCCCTATTTTGTAACTTTACCATCTATATTTTATGGATGTAATGGAAGATAGTTACCGTAAAAAAATGGGGCTGGGGCAAAATGGGAATGCCTTGGTAAGGCTCATTATATTGAATGCCGTGTTGTTCGTAATCCTTAAATTTATTTTTTCCATCTATTTGCTTTCCGAGCTCAACCAGGAGGCCTATTATAAAAATGTGTTCAACTGGTTTGTGTTGCCTGCTAGTCTTGATAAACTGTCAACCAGGCCTTGGGTTGTGATCACTTATATGTTCTCCGATAACCATGTGTCCCGCTTTATCGCAAATGTTATCTGGCTATGGGGTTTTGGCTATGTGTTGCAGGATATGGCGGGTAACCGCAAACTGATTCCCATATATATTTATGGAGGTATTGCAGGCGCTGCTTTTTATATTCTTTCCTACCATATTTTCCCAAAGCTGGTGGGTAACATCCCAACGGCGATTTTGGTTGGCGCCAACCCTGCTGTGATTGCTGTGGCCATTGCTACCACTACCGTGGCTCCCGATTATCGCATATTCCCCATGATCAATGGGGGCATACCCATTTGGGTGCTAACCCTGATTTTTGTTTTGGTCAATTTTTCTTCCATCCCCTATGGCGATGCAGGTGCTTATATTGCCAATATTGCCGCTGCAGGGCTGGGCTTCCTGTTTATTTACCAAATGAAAAAGGGGAATGACTGGAGTTTATGGATGAACAATATGTTTGATTGGTTCGGCGGTTTGTTCAATCCAGATACCAAAAGAAAAAAGAAGCATCCCAAAGACCAGTTCTATTATAAAGTAGCAGGCACCGAGCCTTATAAAAAGATCCCCAATATCACACAGAAACGGATCGATGACATACTGGACAAAATCAATCAACAAGGCTACCGTTTGTTAACGGATGAAGAAAAAGAGATCCTAAAGCGGGCTGCCGACAAGGAGGATCTGTAACTTACAACCAGTTATGCCCACATTCCGAAAACTTACTAAACGGGTTGTTATAATTTGCAACATAGTTGTTGCCATTATTTTTTTATTTGCCTGTGCCAACGCCTTCCTGTATCCAGAAAAATGGTGGTTCATTTCCTTGCTTGGCCTTGCCTTCCCTTTTCTTTTATTATTGGTTTTTGGTTTTTTTGTTTTCTGGTTATTCATTCCAGCGCGACGCTGGGCGTTAATTTCATTGGTTGCCATGATAATCGGTTGGCAAAATATCCATGCGCTATTGGCACTGAACCTTAATGCCACATTTAAAACGGAGAAACCGGCGGGAAGTCTGCGGATATTATCATGGAACCTGCGATCCTGGGATGAGTTCACCACCGCAAAACCGGGAGCATCGGGGCATAGACAAAAGATGATGCAGTTCATCCAGCAACAGAATGCAGACCTGATGTGTTTTCAGGAATTTTATGAATCCCACCAATCAAAAGACCAACCGGGCATCATCTCATACATACAAAAGCAGTTGCATTACCCTTACTATTATTTTTCCCACGATTATCAGCAGCCCGATGGGTTGTACGAATCAGGAGTGGCTATCTTTTCAAGATACCCCATCACCAAAACCTTTCAACAAAAATTCAAAAAGAGCAGTAACCAACGCACCATCGAAAGTTTGATTGCCGCAGATATTGATGTGAATGGGAAAACCATCCGCATTTTCACAACCCATCTTCAATCGGTATTGTTCCAGCATAGGGATTTTAGGAGTATCGAGATCATAGAGAACGCAGAAGACAGTATGTTGCAGGCATCTAAATCGATTGTCAAAAAATTGAGGCGGGGCTATCGGTTTCGTTGTTCCCAAGCAGATATGGTTCGGGAAATTTCGGATACCAGTTCGTGCCCGGTGATCATTTGTGGCGATTTCAATGATGTGCCTAATTCCTATACCTATTTTCGGATATTGGGCAATAAGCAGGATGCTTTTATAAAAAAGGGTTTTGGCATTGGCCGTACCTATATAAATCTGTCTCCTACTTTGCGGATCGACTATATTTTTGCGGCACCTGAACTGAAAGTGCTGCAGTGCAAGCGTTTTACACCGCCCTATTCCGACCATCACCCAGTTGTGGCCGATTTTGCTCTGCAGGATTCTACCAAATAATTTTATATTTGCCCAATGAATCCCTCTCTGTTGCCACGTTTTTCTAGCCAGCATTGCTGTTGTTGCAAGGTTCATGTAGGATAACCTATTTTTGCGCAGTTTTATGCGCTTGCAAACCATAATTATCATTAGTTTTTTATAACAAATAGAAAATGACTTCGCTAAAAGTCCATAATTCATATAGTAGACAAAAAGAAGAGTTCAAGTCCATTACCCCAGGCCATGTGGGCATGTATGTGTGCGGCCCCACGGTGAGCGGCGAAAGCCATTTGGGTCATGCCAGGCCCTTTATCACTTTTGATGTCATTTATCGTTATCTGATCTACCTGGGTTATAAAGTGCGCTATGTGCGCAATATTACCGATGCAGGCCATTTTGAAGAAGAGGGCCGCGAGGCAGAAGATAAGATATCCAAAAAAGCAGTGATCGAAAAACTGGAACCCATGGAGTTGGTGCAGAAATATACCAACCTTTTTCATTGGGCGATGCACCAGTTCAATAACCTAGAGCCGAGTATTGAGCCCACAGCTACAGGACATATTGTGGAACAGATCGAGATGATAAAAAAAATTATGGCGGATGGCTACGCTTATGAGGTAAATGGTTCAGTATATTTTGATGTAAAAAAATATGCGGAAAAATATCCTTATGGAAAATTGAGCGGTAGGGTGATTGATGACCTGCTGGAGACCACAAGAGATCTGGAAAATCAGGAAGAGAAAAAAAATAAGCAGGATTTTGCCTTGTGGAAATCAGCCCCGGCCGAACACATCATGCGCTGGGAAAGCCCATGGGGCGAAGGTTTCCCGGGCTGGCATATCGAATGCTCCGCAATGAGCACCAAATATCTCGGCGATGAATTTGATATTCATGGAGGGGGGATGGACCTGATGTTCCCGCATCATGAAAGTGAAATTGCGCAGAGCAATATCTGCAACCATAAATTGCCTGCCCGTTATTGGCTGCACAATAACATGATCACTATCAATGGTAAGAAAATGGGCAAAAGCTATGGCAACCAGATCATGCTGAGCCAGCTTTTCAGTGGCAAACACCCTTTGCTGCAACAGGCCTATTCGCCCATGACCATCCGGTTTTTTATTCTGCAAACGCATTACCGCAGTACGCTCGATTTTAGCAATGAGGCATTGATTGCAGCGGAAAAGGGGTTGAAACGTTTGATGGAAGCCTATCAGGAACTGAAAAAGATGGAATATGACCCTTCCAAGGAAAGGGATGAAAAATTGGAATCCCTGTTCTATGCCTCTGGGGCCGAACTGGACGATTTTATGAATGATGATTTCAGTACCGCCAAAGTATTGGCCAACCTGTTCTCCTTGGTCAATCATATCAATTCATTCAAGAGCGGCACACTGGAAAAAACGACTTTGTCTGCCGATTGCTTTGCTTATGTAAAAAGCCGGTTTAAGATTTATATCGAAGATATTTTAGGGCTGAAAGATGAGAACGAATCGGAGCATAGCCGCTTGAATGGGCTGATGAACCTGCTAATCGACATTCGGAAGGAGGCGAAGTCAAAAAAGGATTATGCCACTTCCGACAAGATTCGCAACCAGTTGCAGCAGTTAGGCATTTTATTGAAAGATGAAAAGGACGGTAGGATGAGCTATCAGCTGGAATAGTTAAAAATGAGTTTCCGGGTAAATAATTTTGAAACTATTACGTTAACATGCTGATCGGGATATGAATCTAAAACCATCAATTGAAACTGGGTTTATGGTAAAAATAAACGGGGATAAAAAAATTGTCTTGTTTGTTCTTTCATTGGCTGTCCTGATCACGGCCTGTGTCAAAAACAGCAATACGCCAGTCATCACTCCCGGGGTAACCAGTATTACTGGTTATATCAAGAATGCCAATAATTTAAGCATCCTCGACAGTGCCATGTCAAAAGCCGGACTGCTACCTACTTTCGATAGTGTAAGCCCCGCTTCCTCTACAGCGCCTTATACCTTTTTTGCTCCCCTTGATGTATCATTTCAAAGCGCAGGGATCTTTGATTCCACTATCGGCAAATACACTAAAGACTCACTTCTTAAATTAGTAGGCTATCATATTTTTTCGCCTTATGCAAAAACGGTTGCTCAATTGCCCGTTGGCCCAAATGCAAGGATGATATCGATTACGGGCGACAGTATTTTTGTAACCGTACGTGGCGGTATTGCTTATGTGAATGGAGTGCCGGTTATTCAAAACGATGTACTTGCAGGCAATGGCATCATCCAGGGCTTGGGTGGAGTATTGATACCTAGTTATGGAAGGAATATCTATCAGCTTCTAAAGAATATCAGTCAAACTTCGGATACCACCCTCAGTTTTTTGGTAGCCGCATTGGATAGGGCCAGTCAAAGCACGGTATATGGAAATATCGACAGCCTGCTTTCGAATGGGGGTGTGCTCAGTTTTTTTGCGCCAAGCAATTCTGCATTTCAGGCCATGGGCGATTCCACTATCGCGATGATCAACTCGCTGAATGTGGATACGCTTGCCAGAAGACTCATGTACCATATTCTGCCGGGGCGGGTTTTCAGTACCGACTTTCCTCAAAGCGGATCCTTGGTTACCATGTTGTCGAACACAGACTCACTCAATTTCAGCACCTTGGCAGGTCTAACGGTTACGGGTAAGGGAGATTCATCCAATGCTTCGAATATTGTAACACCAAACAGGGTGGCGACCAATGGGGTGATACACAAAATCGACCGCTTTCTGTTGCCATAACACATGTTGTTAAAAAAGGATGATGGAACTTGCTGTTTCCAAACCCTGATTATTTCACGTTTCCTTTCTCACAAGTTGTAAAACAATAAGCAATCAAACAATGGAATATATTGCCCATCTCTCCAAAGATAAAAAGCTAAAAAAACTGATCAATCAACAGGAGCCAGTCAAATTAAAAAAAAGGAAAAATATCCATATCCATTTATGTGGCTCTATCATGAGCCAGCAGCTTTCTACAAAAGTGGCCGATGTGATTCACCAGCGTTTTTTGAAATTGTTTGATACCGTTTCCCCAAGTCCTGAAGAAATTTTAGCAACACCCTTTGAAACATTGAGGGCTATTGGGCTTTCCAATGCCAAAACAAGATATGTCCACAATGTCGCTCGGTTTGCTATGGAAAAAGGAATGGAGCATAAAGATCTGGCCAAGATGAGCAATGAGGCCGTAATCGAATACCTGACAGAAATAAAGGGTGTAGGTCGTTGGACGGCTGAAATGTTGCTCATGTTCAGTTTGGGCAGGGAAGATGTATTTGCCGTTGATGATCTGGGCATCCAGCATGCAATGATAAAACTATACAAACTCGATGCAAGCGATAAAAAGAAAATAAAAGAAGAGATGCTCCGCATATCAAAAAAATGGGCGCCTTATAGAACCTATGCCTGCATCCACCTTTGGCATTGGAAAGATAATAGCCCGGGAAAGTAAATCAGAGCGGGGATGACCGTTGGTCGATGGTAGATGGCCGACTTGACTTCAGACTCTCAACTACGAACTAAGTACTCACAACTGCCGATGGCCGATGGTGGATGGCAGACTTGACTACTGACTCCCAACTACCGACTTCCTGACTTTCGGACTTTCCGACTTACTGTCTACTTCGGCAGCCCATTATCTGGTGCAAGCAATGCTCCCGTTGGGTGCAATATCACATACCAGCTAAAATTGGATGCGGCTTCCAGACCGGTACCATAAATCACTTTGTCCTTTGTGTTGATGCGCACTTTTTTATCGGTATAGAATTTTTGTGTGCTCTGGTCCCACCACAATTCATCGCAATGCAAGGTATCTCCCTTTAAAATGTTGATGGAGATTACGCTGTCCTTCAAAAAAACCTTGTGTTCGTATTCACGGTATTTACCGTACATAGCGTCCAGTTTGCTCTCGACCTTCATGGAATCGTTATAAAAATCCACGTGCAGGGATTTGGGGAACTCAATATAGGTGGAGTCCTGAATATGCCGCAGCATATAGGGCGCCGTGAGCTTTGCCTTCACTTTAGCACCCATGCTATAATAGCTTTCGATTTGCCTACCTTCCTCAATGCTTACTTGCCTCTTCCCATAGTCAGGAATATCTTTTATATTATTGGTGCAGGCGGTTAAAAAAATGCCAGTCACGCAGACCAATACCCGTAACGCTTGATATGTTTTTCTTTGGTTCATTGATTGAATTCACTGATGGCTAAAAGGCCTCTGTAGATTAAATGAGGGTCTACAAATATCTTGTTTTTAATATAACGGGTAAAATAAGAAGCATCACCTCCGCTTAAAAGCACGTTAAAGTTATCGTACTTGTCAGCGTATGCATCTATCATACCATCAATTTCTTTGGCCATGCCGATAATAACCCCACTCAGGATATTCGTTCTGGTATCATATCCAGCCAAAGGAAAATTCCAATCTGCTTTTACCAATGGGAGCAATGCGGTGTATTCATGCAGCGACTTGAAGCGCATTTCCATGCCCGGTGAAATGCCGCCACCCATGAATGCATGATATTTGTTGATATAATTATATGTGATGGCTGAACCCAAGCCAATCACCAGATTATTTTTCTGTGGGAAAAGATCTACCGCTGCTACTACCAACGCCAATCTGTCGGCGCCAATACTTTCCGGCTTGCCAACAGGAGTGTTGATGGGCAGTTTGGAAAGGTGGCTCAGTTTATGAAACTTTGTTTTCTTGCTGAGGATATGCTCGATTTCAGGATTGTGGTTGATAACAGAAGAGAGGATGGATTTATCCGGATGTGTTTCCTGCACAATATGCTCAATGCTTTGGGCATCGTCATTTTCCAAAACGATTTCTTTTATAAACTCCCTTCCAGCAAACACGGCACATTTTTTTCGGGTATTGCCAAAATCAAAACACAAACTGGTTGACATTGCCGGATGTTTTTAAAAGGTATTTTAATTAAACATGAAAAGTCAATGGTGAATCATAATAAGTAAAGCATCCATTCTTCATCATATATGCGGTTTTTGATAGTACTGTTCGTGCAATCCATCATTCTTCGAAACGGAACGAAGATAGGTTTTTGAAATGGCCATTCAGTTTCACCCTTTCTTTTAATGTTTCCATTTGGGCAATCACGGGGAGCACCCGGCTTAAGTGGCGTTTGAGATACTCCTGCCGCTGTTCTTCTCTCAAGAGCTTAAGCAGTTCATATTCTTCATCCAGCGAAAGTCCTGCGTGGTGGGCAATATCATAAGCGCTCAGTTCTGTATCGACTTTGTGAAAATCCTTGGTAATTTTTAGCAGCTTATGCAATTCCCTGATTGCAATCACCACTTTGTTCATCAGCTCCGCTTTGCCTGTGTGCAGATGGTTTTGTGGATAGTTTACAATAGCGCCACTATACAATTTATCTGGTACGGTTTTAATAATCTCCAGCACCCGGAAGACCGTGGTGCCCACGGTGCTGATATCCATTTCGCCATTATTCTGTACATGTACGATCTCCTTCAATTCTACCAGCGTGCCAAATTCCTGCACTTCGTTATCGATCACGGCAGGTATACCAAAGGGTTTTGATTCAGTCTTGCATTCCTGGATCAACTGTTTATAACGTGGCTCAAATATATGCAGGTTAAGGCTTTCGCCGGGGTACACCACAATGCCAAGTGGGAATATGGGAATAAAATTGGTCATAATAAAAACCACAAATTTATAGGTATTTGCATTATCGAAGAAAGGCAATTGCTTTGGGTGTTGGGATGAAGGGTTTTGCCATTCCTTCTTCTTTCTTTTTTTTACGTTTCTTTGTGCTACAAAAAAATCAATTGAAAATATCCGGTTTCACATATGTAAGAAATGGTTTCGATTATGGGGTTCCTTTTTTGGAATCCATACAATCTATTTTGCCCATCTGTGATGAGTTGATTGTAGCGGTAGGGGATTCGGTTGATGGTACCCGTGAATCCATTCAAAATCTCGGTTCCAATAAAATCAAGATCATCGATACGGTTTGGGATATGGGGCTAAGGCGGGGAGGTAAAATTTTTGCCCAACAAACCAATACGGCACTAGACCATATTACCGGTGATTGGGCCTTGCACATGCAAGCAGATGAAGTGATCCACGAAAAGGATTTGCCCAAAATCAAAAAGGCGATTGAAGAGAACCAAGACAATAAAAAAGTGGACGGATTTATTCTTCCCTTTCTACATTTTTGGGGCGGCTATAATTATGTACGTAATAGCAGAAGGGTACACAATTATGAGGTAAGGCTATTCAGGAATGGACTGAACGTACGTTCCTATAGGGATTCGCAAGGTTTTCGGAAATATAGCAGCACAGAACCGGGCATTAGTGATAGTGAAAAAGGAGAAAAATTGCTGGTTAAAAAAATCGATGCTCCGGTTTATCATTATAACGGTATACGGCCACCGGAAAGTTTCAGAAAAAAAGCAGAGCTATTCGGTTCGTATTATAATACCGAGGAAGAAGTACAGAAAGCCTTGGACGAACGCAAATACGATTGGGACAGTGTTGACAGGGTGGTTGAATTCAAGGGCAGCCATCCATCAGTGATGATGCACAAGGTAAATGGACAATATTGGGACTATGTTTTCAATCCTAAAAAAGCAGTCTGGAAAAAAAAGGACATTATTATGCAGCCGATAGAAGACCTGATTGGCTTTAAGATTGGTGAGTATCGGAATTATAAATTAATAAAATGAGCTTGATGGAAAGCTTGTAAACCGGTGAATGAAAACAGCAATACCCCATAACATCATTATTAGCCGTACAGACAGTATTGGTGATGTGATGTTGACACTCCCTGTGGCGGCGGTGTTAAAGCAATATTTCCCTGATATGAAAATCGGGTTCATGGGGAAAGCCTATACCCAGCCGGTGATTGAGGCTTGTAAATGGGTTGATTCTTTTATTGATGTCAATGATTTTCTGAACAAAGAAAGCGGTTCATTGGTAGATGGCGAAAAAGCGGAAGCGATACTGCATGTATTCCCTGTTGCCAACATTGCCAGTCGGGCAAAGCAACTTCAAATCCCATTTCGTATTGGTACCACCAACCGATTATATCATTGGCTTACTTGCAACAAATTGGTGAGGCTTAGTAGAAAAAATTCTTTGCTGCATGAAGCACAGTTGAATTTGAAACTATTGAGTGTTTTTGGTATTGAAAGTGATTTTTCCTTGGCTCAGATTCAAGATCTTTTCGGATTAGAGAATTTGCCGGCTTTAGAACCGGGGTTTGCCAACCTGATGGATCGGAAAAAGTATCGACTCATCTTACACCCCAAATCCCAAGGGAGTGCAAGGGAATGGGGACTTGATCATTTTATACAACTTGCCAAATCCTTGGATAGAAACCAGTATCAGATTTTTGTTTCCGGTACCAGCAAAGAAAAGGAATTGCTTAAACCTTTGTTCGATGTGCTGGGGGATCAGGTAACTGATATTTCTGGCCTGATGGACCTGGGACAGTTCATGTCATTTATTAATCAGTGCAGCGGTCTGGTTGCTAATAGTACTGGTCCTTTACATATAGCAGCCGCCCTTGGAAAAGATGCATATGGCATCTATCCTCCCATGAGGCCCATTCATCCCGGAAGGTGGGCACCGATCGGTAAAAAAGCACAGGTGTTTGTACTCGATCGATTTTGTGAGGATTGCAGAGGGGATAAAAAGCCATGCACTTGTATGCTTTCTATTAAACCAGTGGAAATAAAAATGGCTATTGAAAAAATGCACAATGCCAGTTATGCAGGTTGATTAAATCCTTATTTTATTTTAACGAACATTTTGAGGCAGAAAAGAAATTTATGCAACTTGGATTGTTTTTTTACAAATAATAGACAATCCATGTTTTTGTAAAATATGGCTACCCTTTTGATATTGTTTACCAATGAAAAGTTTTGATAACTGTTCATGAGCGAAGCCAATATTTTTTTTTCATTTTGTAAATCATTTGGGCAGGTCTCATAAAAAGATTGTATCCTCATCCTGATATGGTTGATTTCCTTTCCCTTTCGCTCCTGACGAGAAACTTTGTCCTGTTTCTTTTTTTTGCCGCCCACTGCCCCAAATACATTTGAAGCATGCTGCCTGTAAAAAACCAAGGGCTCATTCAAATAACGGATACCACCCTGAAGCGTAGCCGTATAAGATAGCCACCAATCGTGCGGAATGAATTCAACAAAGGGATTGGCCGCCTTGAACAATGATTTTTTAAAAAGCGTCGCATGCCCATAGATCCTACAAAAAACGGCCAACTGAATACAATTATCGAGAGGAGCGTAGTTTGCCAGATCAGAAATTCTAGGTCCTTTTTTCTGCAAATTTTCATCGCAAATAAAAGAATCGCAGTAAACCATGGGAGCATCCCCCATTGCCTTGGCCATCAACGTGATTTTATCTACATGCCAATAATCATCTTGGTCGCAAAGGGAAATCAATTCCCCATTGGCCAGCCCGCAACCTTTTTCAAAATTTTTGATATAGCCCAGATTTTTGTCATTGAAATAAACTTGTAGATTGGGATGGTTTGATGCATAGTCTCTTAATATTTCAGGGGTCTTGTCCTTGCTCCCATCATCCACAATGATGATTTCAAGATTGGGATAGCTTTGTTGAAGCACCGAATCCAATTGCTCGGCAAGAAATTTTTCGCCATTATAGGTGGCAAGTACAACAGAGACCAGTGGGAATTCGTCGTGCTTTTGCATTGCCAAATATAATTGATAGGCTTTTGATTTTTGATATAAAAATTCTTTGTTAAGAGACTTAAGTTTAGAAGCCTGTGTTGGCAGTATAAAACACAAAACTATTTTTTGAAATAATAATAGGGATATTTGTAAGAATTTAAAAGCAAATACTGATTCGTGATATCACTGGCTGACATACAAAAAGGAAATCCAAAATCACTGGCACGGGCAATTTCCTTGATAGAGAATAGCACGGGCGATTATCTTGGCTTTCTGGCGACACTGCCCCCTTCTTCCAAAAAGATTATCGGTATCACTGGACCACCGGGTGCTGGAAAAAGTACATTGACTGATGCGCTCATTGGTCAGCTGAGGAATGAAGGAAAAAAGATAGCGGTACTTTGTGTGGACCCTTCTTCTCCATTTAGTCGGGGTGCATTGCTTGGCGACCGGGTGCGTATGAATAAATGGTATAATGATCCAAATGTTTTTATCCGTTCATTTGCATCCCGCGGTTCACTGGGAGGCCTAAACGCAAAAATGATTGAGATCAGTGATGTGCTAAAAGCTGCTCCTTTTGACTATATCATTATTGAAACGATTGGTGTTGGTCAAACCGAGGTGGAGATTGCTGGTCTTGCTGATGTGACCATTGTGGTATTGGTGCCTGAAGCAGGGGATGATATCCAGGCAATCAAATCGGGACTTATGGAAATTGCCGATATTTTTGTAGTGAACAAATGCGATCGAACAGGTGCTGACCAGTTTGTGATGAATTTGCAGCAAATGCCAATGAAAGGGACTAACAACACTGCTATTATCAAAACCATTGCCACAGAAAATAAAGGCATTGAAGAATTAGTATCTGCCATTCAAGAGCAGCTTAATATTAATGGGAATAAAAAAACCGGTCTGTTGGCAGAAAGAGCCTATGAGTTGATCATGCAGCAAAAAATGAAGCATATCGATATGCAGGAGCTTAAAACGAATATTGATGCAGCGGTAAAAGAAGATGGTTTCAACTTGTACAAGTTTATCAAAGCCTATTATTGAGAAGATGATATAGATGAAACTTCAAAATTGTTTTGACTATTTTGCCATATAACTTTCTATAGGCTGGCGGTTACTGATAGACCTTGCCAAAGTCATCTCATCAGTGTATTCCAGTTCACCACCAAAAGCAATCCCCCTTGCGATGGTCGTTATTTTAACAGGCACGGCGTTTAACTTTTTTTGGATATAGTAGATGGTGGTATCGCCTTGTATATTGGGGTTCAGTGCAAAAATAATTTCAGCCACATTTTCTTTTTGTACCCGGTTCACCAGGGCCTCAATATTCAGCTCGTTGGGGCCAATGCCATCTAAAGGGGAAATTACCCCACCGAGAACATGATAAATGCCATTGTATTGTTGTGTGCTTTCGATGGCAATCACATCCCTAATATTTTCTACCACACAAATCAGATCCTGCTTTCGCATGGAGTTGGCGCAGATGGAACAGATATCCGCATCGGCCACGTTGTAGCAACGTTGGCAGAATTTAATTTCCTGCCGCATTTTAAGAATGGTTTCGGAAAACCCCAGAACCGAAGGTGTTTCCTGTTTTAATAAGTGCAGCACCAAGCGCAAGGCCGTTTTCTTGCCAATGCCGGGGAGCTTGGCAAATTCACTAACGGCATTTTCCAAAAGGGAAGAAGAAAATTGCATGGGACAAAGATACCAAAGTTCAGTGTTGCTGATATTGATCTATTGGCGAAACTTGAAAATTTATGGCTTGGTTATTTGCAAAGCTGAATGCTTTCGCAAATAACCAGAAACCAATAGCTATAGCGTGATATCCAGATCGTTTTCCCAGTTTGCTTTTACGGTAAACAATTTTTTCTTGTTGTTGATGGGCACTTTGGCCACTTTTTCGGGCTGGATATGTTTTTCAAAAAAATCGCCCGGGTCCCAAACCCCGTTTTTATTATCATCGTACAATATCCGTAATTGGTATTCGCCGGGGGTAAAAAGTTTTCTCCGGAATTCGTTTGATGTAAGTGGCGCTGAAAATTTCAAGGCATCGGATTGTACAAACTGGAGCACGGGGTTTTTGCTCATATCCAAATTCCTAAAACGGATACGAACTTCCCCATAATCAGATTCTTTTTTGGTGCGGAAACTGATGGTATCTGCTTTCAATAATTTCCTGCCGACAGAATCTTCCCCAAAATCTTTTTCCAAAATCAGGTGATAGGGTGAGTCGGGTGTCCATTTGGTAAGCAGTGTAAATTTTTTGCTGGTGCTATCTTCCAAAAGTTGGTAGGCGGTGATATCATTGAAAGCCCCATCCTTGAAATGTACCTTGGTGGAGTCGAAACTTGTGAGTTTGGTTTTGAACTGCATTTTAAAACTATCCAATAGGTCGAGTTGTCCATTGGAAAGATTGGTCTCGACTACCAGCCGCTTATCTTTTTCCTTATCTTCTTTTTTGGGTGCGCTGCTTGTGGTTTTGGTAGTTGGCTTCTTCACTAGTTCTTTTTCGGCATAAGCATATAGGGTCACTGGTTCATTCACAGGCTTTATCTGGATGGGATGGTCGTCGAATGCAAAAAGCTGCGAGTGGGACAAATACCTTTTAGTACCGCCTTCATCCTTCAGCGCAAAAATATTGTAGGTGCCGGGTGCAAGATGGTGGAACATAAAAGAACCAGCGCTATCAACATGGGTTACATAGCGGGGACGGTCGTTCACTACAGCAGAATCCTCTAAATTTTTGTGCAAAATAACAATCAGGGTACTGTCCTTTCCGCCCGTTTCGGCCAAGATGACCTTACCCCCTAATTCCAGTGAGTCGATATAAGGGCCAGTGGAAAAAGTGTAATTGAAATTTTTAAGGATATTGCCTTCATTCACATCCTTGATGGATTTGCCAAAATCAAAGAAATAAGTGGTATTCTGTAGCAAGGTATCCTTCAGCTTGATGGATACGGTACGGAGTTTCCTATCCACAACGGGAGTGATTTTTGGAACGGGTGAGATCAATAGGTTTTGCTGCACATTATCCAGATCCACATACTCATTGAAGTTAAGGACTATGCGGTTGCCAGAAAAATCTTTGGTCAGGTTTGCCGGTGTTGCATTCACCAATACGGGGGGAAGGGTATCCCTAGGTCCACCGGTTGGCGGCACCATTACGGCACAGCCAGCGTTACCAATCAGGTTGATGAATACCAAATAGCCAATCAGTGCAAATGGGAGTTTCTTTATGAATTTCATATCGATGCTTAGCAAAAAATATCTGCAAACTTAACAGGTTTGGACTGATAACTGTGTAAAGGACTCTTAATAATAGTTTAAATATCAGGATAAAAATAGGCTGTCAACAACTGAAATATTAGATGTTGTTTACAATTAGATTCTATTTCATTCCTCTCAACTATTTCTTCAATTGAATTAAAACTCATGCTCGTTTTCCTCATCCAGCTCATGCAGCGCCACCGCCATATTGTTTGTTTTCACAAAATTGCACCAATGGCAATCTTCCTTACCACAACCAGTATAAAATTCACGGTTCTGAATTTTTTGCCAACTATCCACGATCTGCTGCTCAACGGTGGTTATATCTTCGGCCCCGATATTGATTCTTTCTTTTTTGTATTCTTTCTTTTTGGTTGGTTCCACAAAATCAAATTCAGTTGCACTTACTTTCCAATCCTTCGATTTGTAATTATCCACTAAAATTTTATAGAACACAGCCTGCCTCCAGTAATCGCCACCATTGGGCTGTTTTTCATTGGGTGGCTTTAGCTTGTCGGCGGCTTTCTCTATATCGCCTGTTTTGTAATCTACCACGGTTACCTCCCTACCATTGAATTCCATTTTATCCAATTTGCCTTTGATGGGCACTTCTTTTACAACCACATTTTTGATGTTCAGTTCCACCACGGCAATCTTGTTCCAGCTATTCACATATTTATCGTAATAATTGCCCAATACCTCAATGCCATATTCAACCCTTCTTTCAAAAGCCTCCTTGGTAAAGCTTTCGCGGTGGCGGTGCATGAACCAGTTAAAATCTTTCAACATTTCGTCCTTGGAAGGGAATTGTTGTTTGGGATCTGCTTTCATCTTCTCGTACAATTTCTGCAAGGCATAGTGCACGGAGGAGCCAAATTCCGAAGCTTCATTTTTGGGTGAAGGGATGCGTATGAGATTCTTAAAATAAAATTCCAACGGGCATTTCAGATAGTTGTTCAAAGCGGTTACGCTCATCACGAATTTCTCCATGATATGGGTGATGAAATCTTCTTCCGCCTTCTCTATTTCTGGTGCCGTTTCCATGAACTGCAAGGATTCAAATTCCATGAGCATTTGGGTATCCGCAGGAATTTTTTCAACCGGGATGGCATGTTGGTCGAGTATTTCTTCAATAAACATGGAAGGCTCCATTTCCTTGCCATCGTTTTTGAAATGGGCATAGGAAATGGCCAAATATTTTTCGGCACGGGTAAGTGCCACATAAAAAAGTCTTCTTAATTCTTCTTCCTCCGTCGCTTTTGAAGTGATGGAGAAAATGGTATCGGGCATTTTATAACCACGTCCCATGCTTCTTTTCTTCTCCCAGAAATTGGCATTGCAGCCAGCGAAAAAAACATATTCAAACTCCAGCCCTTTGGAACCATGGGTGGTGAGTAGGTTCACCCCTTTATCACTACCCGAGCTTTGTACCAGTGGGATGGCAATCTCATTGTCTTCCATCAGATCGATGATCTGTACCAATTCTTCCAGTTTGATGAAGGGATTGCGGCGTGTTTCCTCAGCCACAAAATCAAATAATGCAGTCAGCACCTGCAGCAGCCAAATTTTTTCGGGGCTCTGCATCACAAAGTTGAGTATGCCACCCACCCTTACTATATTTTCAAGCAAGGTCTGGATGGTAACGTTGGATACCTCACCTATCAGTCGCTCAAAAATTATGCTTGCCTTTTTTAAAGGCTCGGGCAATCCATTATCAAATAGATCTTTTGCGGGGCTGTTTGCTTTTTCATAGAGCAAGCGCCTGATGGAAGTTTTGTTTTGGCCGAATTGCCGATCGGCCACTTCCACGGATAACTTGGCAATTTCAATTGGCGGTATTTTATAAAAGTCGAAATGCAGGATCTCAAAAAGCATTTCATCCCCACCATAAGGAGTATCATGCTCTGCAGCCAGATAGCGTAGTATGGCAATCAGCTTTTGTGCAAAAGGGATTTCAAAGAGATTGAGATTTCGTTTACTGTATATCGGTAGTTTTTTGAGGGAAAAAAATTTGGAAAGTGTTTCGCCGTATTTGTTCTCCTTATAAATGATGGCAATTTTTCCGGGATTAACGCCGCTATTTACCAGTGCTTCCACTTGCATCACGATATCGGCCATTTCTTGTCGCTGGCTTTCATATTCTTTGATGATGGGTGCAGTGGTGGATTGGTTGAGGAGCGGGTTGGAAGAAACCAGGTTCTTGGTAAGCTTTAATTCTGGATTGGTTTTGATGAGTCGTGATTGGTTCTTATCAATCAATGTTTTTGAAATATCCAATATGGGTTGTGTGGATCGGTAATTGTTTTCAAGTACAATGGTAAGCAGGCTGGCATATTTTTTTATAAAGGCTTCCATATTCTCCACATTGGCTCCCTGAAAACGGTAGATGCTCTGATCGTCGTCGCCTACCACAAATACATTGGGTTTGTCCCAATAACTGATCAGCAGTTCCACTAACTTATTTTGCGTTCCGCTGGTATCCTGATATTCATCCACCAATATATATAGGTAGCGTTCTTGGTAATTGGCCAGCAACTGCTTGTTTTCCTGAAAAGCCTTGAGTACCCAATTGATCATATCATCAAAGTCGTAGCGGTTTCGCTTACGCATCATTTGCTGATAATGGTCAAACTCATTCACCGCAGCACGGAGCTTTTCCATTTTTTCTTTTTCTTCCTCTATCTTATCGGTTCTTAGATCTCCTTTTTTAAATTCTTTGGTTGCTCTTTTGGCAATGTATTCATCGCGGGTGGGCAGACTAGCAATATATTCATCTATTTTTCGGTTGATGGTATCCGTTGACCAACCTTCTTTTTTAATATCGGAAAAAAGATTTTTCAGGTTGCCAATCTCATAATACACATCGCCACGGTATCTTTTCAATGGATGGTTTTTGGGAAACGCATCGATCAGTTGTTTGAACAGTTCAATCCTTTCCAACTCGGAGATGGGATCTAAAACCGTTCTTTCGAAAAGCGATAGGTTTTCCTGAATGATATCATTACAAAAAGCATGGAAGGTGTAGATATTTACTTTATAGGCATCGGGGCCAATAAAGCCAAGCAGTCTTTTGCGCATGGCCACCACGCCGGCATCGGTATAGGTGAGGCATAGTATATTTTCGGGGGAAGCATCCGTCTCTATTAGTATTTTTCCTATGCGTGCAGCCAAGATCTGTGTTTTGCCTGTGCCCGGGCCCGCAATCACCATCACTGGGCCTTCAATAGTATCTACAGCCAATCTTTGCTGTTGATTGAGTTTTTGGTATGCTTCAGTAAATTTTTGGTTTGTTCTTTGCCTGTTTATTGACATGAATCAAAGATAAGCCATCCCGTCCGCCGCAGACAGCGAAAAATCTCGCCTAATTTGGAAATTTTCTTGAACTGGGAATATTTTTATTTCATTTTTTGCGTTATAGGGCAGTTAAAATCCGCCAATGAAGAACAATCATGCTTTTAAGGTATTTATTGTGGAAGATGATACCTGGTACGGCTCTATGCTACAGCATTATCTTTCGTTAAATCCTGAATACGAGATTAAAAGGTTTGAATCCCCCTCCGATTTTTTTGACCATCTGCACGAGAATCCTGATGTGGTAACATTGGATTACTCGCTGCCTGATTGCGATGGTGGTGAAGTACTTAAAAAAATAAAACAACATAATCCCGATGCGAGGGTAATTGTGATCTCCGGTCAGGAAGATGTGGCCACGGCCATCAATCTTTTAAAGAACGGAGCTTTCGATTATATAGTGAAAGATGAGGAAACCAAGGACCGACTTTGGAACAGTATCAAAAACCTGCGCGAGATCAGCAGTCTAAAGCAAGAGGTGGAAACCCTTAAGACACAGGTGGGCCGCAAATATGATTTTTCCCAAATGATTTTGGGAAAAAGTGAGGCCATTGAAAAAGTGTTTGCACTGATCGAAAAAGCATCCAAGACTAATATCACTGTTTCCATTATTGGTGAAACCGGTTCGGGAAAAGAAATGGTAGCCAAGGCCATCCACTATAATTCCGATCGCAGCAAGCAGCCCTTTGTGGCTGTGAACGTGGCGGCTATTCCCCGCGACTTGTTGGAAAGCGAATTGTTCGGTCATGAAAAAGGTTCCTTTACAGGAGCCGTTGCCAGACGAATCGGAAAATTTGAGGAAGCCGACAAAGGCACTTTGTTTTTGGATGAGATTGGCGAACTGGATATCAATCTTCAGGCGAAATTGTTGCGTGTGTTGCAGGAAAGGGAGATCACCAAAGTGGGTAGTAATACCGTTACCCCCATCAATGTACGCATCATCGTAGCGACCCATAAAAATTTAATGGAAGAAGTGAAGGCGAAGAACTTTAGGGAAGACCTTTATTACCGCCTCATCGGTTTGCCCATACAATTACCGCCTCTGCGCGAAAGGGCCAATGACATTATTATACTCGCCAAGAGTTTTGTGGATGCTTTTTGCAAGGAAAACAAACTGTCCAAAAAATCTTTGTCTTCCGAAGCACAGCAAAAACTGCTTAGCTATTCTTTCCCGGGCAATGTGCGGGAATTGAAATCCATTGTGGAACTCGCTGTGGTGATGGCAGATGAAGAAGTGATATTGCCCGAGCATATTACCATGAACACCACTTCCAGTATCAATAGTCTTTTGAGCAAAGAGCTTAGCTTAAAAGAGTTTGAGATACAGATCATACAGCATTATTTGGACAAATATGACCGTGATGTGTTGCTGGTTGCCAAAAAACTGGATGTGGGCAAATCGACCTTATACCGAATGATTCAGGCTGGTGAGCTAAAAGTGAAATAGAAGGGATACGCATCAAATTTTACAATTACTGTTACAAACTGTATATGACAGAAAATGAATTGGCCAATAAACTTGACTTTACGATTCTTCGTAACAAGAAAATTCTATTGGCAGATGATTTACCATTGAACCAGTTTATTGCCAAACATATTCTGGAAACCTGGGGCTGTAAGGTGAGTGTGGCCAATAATGGAAAGGAAGTGCTGGATCTGCTCCAGCAGCAGTTTTTTGATTGCGTATTGATGGATGTGCAAATGCCCGAACTAGATGGGCTCGCGGCTACCCGACAGATCAGGGCATTGCCCGACCCGATCAAATCCAATGTGCCCATTATTGCATTAACCTCCAATGTGCTGAGAGGTGATAAGGAAAAATATCTGAGCACCGGTATGAATGATTGCATCGGCAAGCCATTTGAAGAGTCGATGCTTTTCAGCATTATTTATAAGCATATTTCTGGCAATGACCCAATGCCTGGTTCCGATGATACCGATCAGGATCAAAAAGGGGGTGGCATCGAATCAGGCGAAAAACTCTACGACCTCAAGATGGTGGTTTCTGTTTCAGGTGGGGACCAGGCCTTCATCAAGAAAATGGTTTCGTTGTTTATGGAAACGGTGCCCCAAAATGTGGTGGAACTGCGAAAGCATATGGAAATAGAGCATTGGGCCGAAGTGGCCAAAGTGGCACACAAACTAAAATCCACCATCGACTCCATGGGCATTAAATCCCTTCATGAAGATATCCGCACGGTGGAACAGAATGCAAAGCAAAATAAGGAGTTGAAGGAAATGCCTTTTCTGATACAGAAAATTGAAATGGTGATTGCGGATTGCATGAAGCAACTACAAGTGGAGCTGCAATAAACTTCCCAAGGATTATTACATAATACAATCCATTCCAGTTATCCCGGCATCCTCGATATATATTTCTCGATTTGTTTGATCTGGTCAACAATCTGCGGGGTGGTTGGCTTTAGGGC
The DNA here is from genome assembly GCA_018267575.1 of Bacteroidota bacterium. Classification (GTDB taxonomy): domain Bacteria; phylum Bacteroidota; class Bacteroidia; order Chitinophagales; family Chitinophagaceae; genus Puia. Next base: position 6,751 of record JAFDYF010000070.1, on the reverse strand, counting down.
CTTGGCCTTTCTAAAAAAATCTTTGGAAGCACGGAATTCCCTTTTCGTCATCATGATAGAACATAATTGCAGATAGGCTGCCGCTTGGTTTTCTTTATCGGGCAAGCCCTTTCTCAATGCTTGCCGGATATAGCTTTCACCTTGTTTCAGGTCGTTTTTCTGCATATGGAGCAAACCCATTTGCAATAGGCTGGCACCTTCGGCCTCTTTCATCGGCATACCTAGGTCAAGCCCTTTTTTCATGTTTTTTTCTGCGCCATCGAAATCCTGTTTCATCATGGCGAGATTACCCTTCAAAGTAAAATATACCGAGCGGATGGGCTTATATAAAAGGTTTGGGAATTTAATGGTGTTCAAAACCTTCTCGGCGCCTTCGGTATCGCCGTTTTCCATGTATTCCTGGATCAGCCGCAGGGGCCCAAAAAAGAAATAACCAAAAATGAGCACGGCCGCTACCAAGTAGGGCAGAAAGGCGGGCCAGAAACCAGAATAGATATTGGTGGCTATCGCAATGACCAGAAAAGTGATAGCTATGGGAAGGCGATATTTAATAAGCAGACTGTAAAACTTCATAACCGTATTTTTCGGGATTGCAAAGATAGTGCTATGAGAGCAATTAGGTATTGTTTATTACATTTGCAGCCATTTCCCCCGGCCTCGTAGTACAATGGATAGTATAAGAGTTTCCGAAGCTCCAGATCCAGGTTCGATTCCTGGCGAGGCCACCCCTTCTTCCCAAATAGTTATAGCGGCAAGTGATTGGATGCCTGTGAGTAAATAAATGGTTATCGCAAAAAGCAATTTGCTCCAATTTGAGACATCAGCCATTCCAAAATGTAAACTCGTTTAGTTCCCTTTTCTTTTTAGGTAAAGTAAATTTCTTGGCAAACTGTCACGCTAAAGATAGCTATGGGTAGCTTTTCATGCACTACTCATACATGAATCATACATAAACAATACATGATTCATGTATTTACGATAGAGGCAGGAGGCCGTTTAGGTCTGCCATATATGGATGAAATTTAAATTGTTTGATCCCTACAACATGGAAAGCCCAGCATGGTTCCCTCACTGACCAAGATATGTGGCCGAGCTAGTTGCAGATGGGTATCTGTGCCCAACAACCATTGCACAGATGAGCCAAGCCTCCATACTCAGGCCGCATATCTCGCCAGAGGTTTCGTATACGGCGATGATACGGGTGTGATACGTGTTTGATACGGGTGTGATGGGGAGTTGATACGGACTTTATACGGCAACGATACGGCAATGATACGGCGCTGATACGGCGGGCATACGGCAAAAAGGGGTTTTTTAATCAGATAGGGGACAATGCAGTTTGGGTAACCATTGCGGGGTTTACGGTGATGGTTGTTTTGCATTTTCAAAAATTTATATGTAAGGGATGCGAGTGAAACGATTACAAATGCAAAACTGGCAATGATTTTTGATAAGGGTTACCAAGCTGGTACCAAGTTGGTAGAAATAAAGTGGTGAATCGTGAAAAGGGCTCTCCATGCTACAGATAGGCCACCGAGCCTGAGAACTTAACCCCAAAAAGCCCAGTACAATCTGAGCTTAGGAAAATCGGGGGGCATTGCTAGCGGTCAATGACTATCCGAAGGTGAATGTCTTTATTATATTAAACAATGACTTTTAAAAAGTTGCTTCTTTGACGAGTCCCGCAATAATCCCTAGCAATGCGAGTTCGTGTGGCGGAGACTCGCCTGAGAACTTGGCAAATTCTAAAACCTTATATTTCTTTGTTTTCTTTCATGGTTATTATCCGTTCATCGAGACGCAATACAGTTTCCATTAGTTGGAGAATCTTTTGGGTTAAATCTACATTCATATCGGGATCAATATTCGTCCTAACAAAGGAAGCTCCATTATTATTTTCAAACAAATGAGAAGCTACCGAAGAAAGTAATAACAAAGGATCAATTTTATAAAATTCCCCCAGTTTTCGGATAAGGTCAATAGTTATCTTAGTTTCTCCCCTTTCATATTTGGTATATGCGGCTTCACCCATACCAACAAACTGGGCAACTTCACCAATTTTTTTCTCCCTGATCTTACGGATCTTATACAGATTCCTTCCAACTATGTCATTGTCCAATAAATTGAATCTTGGTAATTCATCCATTTTTTCTTCCTTCCTCATAAAAATATATTTATACTAAAGTTTGCTTTTAAACTCTTCGCATTCTATCATGTGTTCGGAACAAACCTTTTCCAAAGTTTGAAACATTGGAAAGAAGCCACTATTAATTATGAGCAATAGATCCTGACCCTTCAGCGGTAATGTTTGTATTGGTTGCATACCACCCATTCCCAGCATTCAGTGTGATCTTGATTTCCAATGGCTGAGTTTGAGGATTATTACTTTTTGGAGCTTCTTCTTTTACCATTGGAACCAACTTGGTCTCCAAGTAGGTAACCATTGCCGGGTCTTTTGCATAAAAAGCCTCTGCCTGTTTTTTATATTCTTTACCGATAGCAGGTGGAAGGCTTTGTGCTGCCGCATCTTTTTCAAATAACACGGTGGCATTTTTTTGCACCCATGAAAAAAACAGGTTGCCCACCTTTAGTTGCTGCTTGAAAAAGTCCAGTGGGTTTACTAGCAGGTTCAGCTTACCTAAATGAGCAACCGATTCTTGCACTTCTTTCTTTTTTTCATCATCGACCATTTTGCCTTCTGGCATGATCAGTAAGAGGTCGCAGGAAAAATGCCTTTCCTCCTCAAACTGCTTAAAAATAAAACAAGACCGCTTGGTACGCACAGACGTTTCGCACCCATAGCAGTACATGATCAGGGGCTGTAGATCAGCCAATATCATTTTCCGGATGCAATAAAAAGCGTTCTGTTCTTTGCCATTTAATTGGCCTATGTAATTTGTCATGTTCATGTTGGAAAGTTTTGGAGTTGAGAATAATAAATTATTAGCGGTTCTTAAGACGGCCGTCTACATGGGTCACTTCGCGCACATCTATAATATGGGCGGCTTCCACCATTTTGCTCAAATAGGAATGAATGGAGATCATATCCAAACCAGGCTCCACCCTATCTGTGGACATTGCATATTCGCCTAGTTCAGTGAGATCCACAATCCATTGATCCAAGTCTTGGTACTTGAACATTCTTTTAAAAACCAAATAGGGGTTGCAATATTCCTTTTTTGAAAGGTATCTGGGAAATTCTTCCCACTCTTCTGAATGCTCCATATTACGACAATAATATTTTTTGTTGAATAGATCCGATTCCAAAACTTCAATGGGACTTTTTTTGATTTCCCGTAGGTAATGCGCTGCCTTTAATACAGAGTTGAGCAATCTTAAGTCGTACAAGAAATCACGAGGAGCTTCAATCTTATATACTTTATTTATCCCAGCAAAAAGAACTAATTTTTTTATTGTTTTTCTGAAGTGGGAAATGTCGGCAACCGTGAATAATTCTGAAAATACCATATAGGGGTCATCCATGATTTTAAAGAAGGAACTTTCAGTATCAAATGGGTCTTTTGTCTTTATTTCCTTTTTCATAAGTCCTATTTTTTTATGAGCAATGGGGTTTATTTAGTAGTTCGTTTTGCTTTTTTTCCAAAATAGAAATAGGGAGGAATCAGTCATTGTTTTGTTGCTTATTACCTAAGCTCATAATATTTTTTCAGTGGCTGTAAAAAACTGTTCTCAAATTGGGTGAACTGGTTTTTAAAAATGGTTATTCTTCCCCCCGATTTTTTCATCCATTCCACCATGGCTGCATCCCTCAAAGAAGATAATAAGTATATATTGTCATTTTCATAGATAAAGAACTTATCAAATATTTTGTGGTTCCTGATTTCCTTTCCGTTAATTAGTGGCAGTAGCTCCAACTGTTTGAAAGCCCCTTTATCCGTTAATTTAAACTGGATCAAGGGAGCCGCATCCTTTAGGTTTATCTTTTGCATATACCTCTTTGATGGCCTACCTTTCAATTGCCTTGGTTTATAATAAAAATGTTTGTAAACAGGTTGCCGCATCAGCAATGGAAATGCCTGATGCCACAGATCCAACAGCTTGGACAAATCATCGGTTCCGTTGTAAAGCATATCCTCATGGATCAGTTCATTAGGCAGCTTCTCTACCAGTTTCCAAATTTGCAGGCATAGGCTGTTTAATGTCCGCTGCTCCTCGGTGAGCCATGCATCATGTTCCTTTTGTATCCCGCTCAAAAATTTGCCGAAGCCTTTAATATGGTCACCTGCCTTGTTCAATTTGCCCAAGCAGGGAAGCAGGAAAGGCAAAAGCCCCTTTCTTCCTGAAACCATGATAATATAACACATGGCCATATCCTTGATTTGCTTTTTGGGGGGCAGCGGTGCGGGCATGGCCAGCGCATCTTCAATGCTAAACCCTTCCAATGGCTCTGATATACCGTACACCGCCCCCATGGCTGCTTTTGGGTTGAAAAAATTTCGAAAGCCCGTTTTTGTCTCAAAATATTTACTGTTGTCCAAAACGGTTTGTGCGGCACCGCCTGGCATAAACTTTTTTAAATCGGCAGGCCCATCAAAGTGAAGCAATAAGGACAGTGCCTTGAATGAATGTATGCAGAGCATTTCGACCTGCAAACCACAAGTACAGGAAACCATCAATTTTCTCGGCTCTACCTTTAGATGGAGGGTAAAGGATGTTTTATCATTGCTGTTTAAAATCGCCGCAGTGTCCTCTTTAAAGGAAAGCAGTTTGAGGTCGGGGTAAAACCATCCAGGCTGTTTGGATGTTTTAATGTCGATAGAGGATTCTAATGTTTCCTCTGCTAGTATATAATCCTCTTCAAGAGGGATGGTATAAAAATCGGATGCATTGCGGAGCGATGGGTTACTGATGCCCGGTTCCTTTTTTTTGATGCCCATGACATTTTTTTAATGACCCCAAGTTCTGCCGCCCCAATAGGATAATCTAGTTTTGGGGCGGTACTTTATACCACAAAAGCAGGTATTTTATCCCTTGTCCTTTTCCTATATTTGTCCTATAAAACCCAGCAAAGATGGAGAAGACCATACACCAAGGAAGGAACATTAAGCGTTTTAGGGAGATGCTCGGCATCAAACAGGAAGGATTGGCCCTACAGCTTGGCGACGATTGGAACCAAAAGAAAATATCCTTGCTGGAACAGAAAGAAAGCATTGAGCCTGTTATACTGCAACAGGTGTCCTCAGCTTTAAAAATACCTGTTGATGCCTTCCAGAATTTTGATGAGGAACAAGCAATTAATATTATCTCCAATACTTTTAATGAAGGTTCATTTCTGAATACAGGTCATACTCCAACCATTAATGTTAACCCACTAGAAAAACTTGTTCAATTGCATGAAGAAAAGATTGCACTTTATGAACGAATGCTAAAAGAGAAAGATGAAATGATGGCAACGCTGGAAAGGGTGTTGGGGAAGAAATAAGTTGCATACCTCTCTATCTGAATTCTTATAAACACTTCTTATATATTCTGAATTACTGATTAATTACACATAGAGCAAAGCGGGTTTTACAAATAAAATAAGGCAAACTGAGAGCTTTAATTAAATTTTACGGAAATACTTAATTACGATTAACGCTTTAAATGCCACCACAACATACCAAGCCCTGGCCCTTGGGCGTCACCAAAAACAGACCCTCTAAATGGGAAAATCTTCTCGACTAATCAAGGTAAGAAACAATTCTATACAAAGGCTTTGTCGACAAAAAGATTATTTCAAAAAGTTCGACAGCGTTGACGATTGGGTTGTAAAAGAAAATGACGATGTAGTTGAAAGGGAGGGAGAATATTTTTCTCACATTAAAAATTTTATAATCAACAAATACAAGGCACAAGATATTTACTTGTCATCAGCAGCAGTTGATGATATTATATTTTATTGTTTGCAAAATTCTGAAATAGCAAACTTTATAAGCGATGTTGAAGACCTAATAGAGAAAAGCGGTCTGACAAAAAATTCAATAGTCATTTTTCCACTTCATGACTTTGGATTTCAATATGCAGGTTTGGGTAACTTAATTAATCGCAACCATGTTAGTTTACGATATGACAACTTTCAAGTTAATTCCCAATCTAACTCATTTGACAAAACAGTATCTAATATCACTGACTATCTTGAACAAATAAAATTCCCTAGGAGAAAGAAAATTGACTTAGACTTATTTAAACACTACTACGTTTCAAGAAATTTGAAATGGTTTGAAAGAAACCCTTTGATATTCTTTCATTTTAAGTTTAGTCAGGTAGAAAGATATGAAAATGTTGCTTTCGTACTTGAAAAAATGAGCTTTATCACCAACAAGCTATATTTTCTTTATATTCTTAGAAGTGAAAAAGTTAGCGTTGGCTCTTTGTTCTCTACTACAAGCTCAAATAATTGGGAAACGCTTGATATTAATCACTTCCTAACAATATCTCGGACTGGAGTAAATAATCAAATTAATTGCATACCTGTTCATTATAAATATTCTTTGCTTTATGAGGATATGCACATGAAAATTGATTTAAAGGCAAAGAAAAAAGCAGTTTATCAATGGGAAACCTGAGCGATTTCTTGTATTGACGTTTTGTATGAGGGATATAGAAACTATCTGCTTTCGAAAGATAAGAAGTATGGAATGTACTATAGAATTGCTAGTTCTTTGAACTATTTCCGAAGAAGTATAAAATCAGTAAGGGTCTGTAAATTAAACTGTGTCAGAGAAATATTTTGATGTAGCAAAAAGAGGCG